>NZ_JAEULZ010000044.1 GCF_016793485.1 Mesorhizobium sp.
TCATCGAACTCAAGCTCGGCCGCATCCGCGCGCGCATCGCCGCCAACCACAAGGCCGAATTCGGCTGGGACGACAAGCTCGTCGACGCCGTCCTCGCCCGGTGCACCGAAGTCGACTCCGGTGCCCGCAACGTAGACCACATCCTCAACGGCACGCTGCTCCCCGAAATCGCCGAAACCGTCCTCGCCCGCATGGCCGAAGGCGCAGCCGTCGAACGCATCAAAGTCAGCGCCGGCAAGAATGGCGAATTCAAATACAGCATCAAATAAACAGGGCAGGGAGGTCACATGTTCAACCTGAACTACGCCGGACTCCATCAAGCCTGGTGGCGTTTCGCCCAGGCCGATCAAGGCGAACTGCTTGCCGGGCTGGGCTATGAAGCCGACGTCTCGGCATCCGCTTGCCTACTGGACAATGGCGCCGTTATCGCCAGCCTGGCATTCCTCGCGCAGGGCATCCCGGTCGCCGGTTCGCGACGCATCGAAACCGGCCCGCTGACCGGAGGCAAGGTGTTCACGGGCGCCAATGCGATGGCCGACTGGCTGGCCAACTGCTTCATGCCGCCTGAAACCATCTCCATCGACCGCGGGTTGGGTGATGTTGCGGACCGTCTCTTCGGGCGTCGTGGCATTGCTGCCTTTATCTCCGGAAGCGGTCCGCAGGGCGGCCAGATCGGCCTGTCCGACGGCAGCAACGGCCATCTCCTGTGCGCCGGCGCTCAACAAAAGTACCCGCTCGAAGTCCGTTTCTGGGTATTGAACTAATTTCGGCCTCTCTCTCGGCAGACAAGACCATGCAAACCGACCTCGACAAGATCACCGGCGCCAGCGGCTGGCGCCAGACCGACCGGCTGCTCACCCTCACCACCCCGCTCGGCAGCGATGCGCTGCTCGCCGAAACCGTGCGTATCGACGAAGCGCTCGGCCCGGTCAGCGAACACGCCGGCTACCGTATCGAGCTCACCGCGCTCTCTCCCGACGCCCACCTCCCGCTAACCGCCTTGCTCGGCCAGCCGGTCCGCCTTGACCTACAGACATCCGCCTCGCGCACCATTCGCCGTCCCTTCCACGGCCACATCACCCAAATCACCCGTGAAGGCAGCAACGGCGGCTTCGCCCGCTACCGTCTGATCATCGAACCCTGGCTCGCCTTCCTCGGCCACACCCGGGACAACTACCTCTTCCAGGACAAAAGCGTCATCGACATCGTCGACGAACTCCTCGCCGACTGGCAAGGCCAAGGCAAGCTCGTTCCCGCCTGGCGCTGGCAGTTGGCTGACCCCGCCGCCTACCCCAAGCGCGGCATGACCGTGCAATACCGCGAAAGCGATCTCGCCTTCCTCAAACGCCTGCTCGCCGAAGAAGGCCTCTTCTGCTGGTTCGAACACAGCACCGACACCGGCGACACCCTGGGCAGCCACACGCTGGTCATCGCCGACAGCAACCCAGCCTTCCAGCCGAACACGCAAGCCCGCATCCGCTTTACCCAAGCCGGCGCCACCCTCGCTGAAGATGCCCTCGACCGCTGGCACGGTCTGCGCCAACTC
>NZ_JAEULZ010000050.1 GCF_016793485.1 Mesorhizobium sp.
CGCGCGCCTCGTCGACCACATACTGGATCACCGGACGGTCGACGACCGTCAGCATCTCCTTCGGGATCGCCTTCGTCGCAGGCAGAAACCGCGTCCCCAATCCTGCTACAGGAAATACCGCCTTGCGGACTTTTTTCATTGTGCCTCCCGCTGGTCCATTAGCTGGTCAACAGCCACGTTACCTTAGGACATTTTCATGCCGAATTTCACGTATAGCTGGAAAAGACTCACGAATTTGTGTGCGTCAGATAAGGAATTTGTCCCGTTTTCGTTCCGTTGATCGACCATGGTAAACCAATTCATAACCGGCACAGGCCATGAATCGTCTTCCTGAATACCTAAGGAGGAATTGATGCGTCTAAACCTTGGCGTCCAGCGCCTTTCAAGCGTGGCTGCCGCGGCTGCGATAAGCCTGGGCCTTTTTGTGTCTCCCGTGCTCGCCGAGGCCGGCTTCGAGCGATGGGTTGCAAGCTTCCGCCAGACGGCGGCCGAGAACGGCATTTCGCGCTCGACCTATGACCGCGCTTTCAAAGGCGTCGATTCGATCGATCCGGAAGTGCTCGAAAAGGCTCGTTTCCAGCCCGAATTCACAGCGCCGGTGTGGGATTATTTCGACAATCGGGTGCACGAGGACTCGGTCGCGACCGGCCGCGCCATGGCGAAGAAATACAAGGCGACGCTCGACAAGATCGAGAAGCGATTTGGAGTCGACCGCTATATTCTGCTCGCCATCTGGTCGATGGAATCGAACTACGGGGAGATTCTCAAGAACGACAAGGTGATGCGCAACGTCGTGCGTTCGCTGGCGACCCTCGCCTATGCTGACCAGAAGCGCGCCAAGTTCGCCCGAACCCAGCTCATCGCGGCTCTGAAGATTCTCCAGACCGGCGACATCGACGAAAGCCATCTGACCGGATCGTGGGCCGGCGCCATGGGCCACACCCAATTCATTCCGACAAGTTATCAGGCCTACGCCGTCGATTTCGATGGCAACGGGAAGCGCGACATCTGGAACTCCGTTCCGGACGCACTTGCCACGGCTGCCAACCTGCTGCGCAAGAACGGCTGGCAGGCCGGTAGGGCCTGGGGCTACGAGGTTCAACTGCGCAGCGGGCGAAAATTTCCCGCCGGATCGGAGACGTTGTCGAGTTGGCAGAACCTGGGCGTGGCTCGAATCGACGGGAAGTCCTTCCCGCGTGGCGGCGACAAGGCCGAACTCAAGACGCTCGACGGACGCAACGGACCCGCATTCCTTGTCGTGAAGAACTTCTACGTGTTGAAAGCATACAACAACGCCGACAAATACGCGCTCGCCGTCGGCTTGCTTGCTGACGAGATCGCGGGCCGCAGCACCCTTGTGCGGGACTGGAATCGCCCCTTCACGAAGCTTTCCTTCGCTGAAAAGCAGGAATTGCAGGAGCGTCTGCTGTTCCGGGGATATTACGACGGCAAGCTGGACGGAAAAATCGGCTCAGGGTCCCAGAGTGCCATCAAAGCTTTTCAGGTTGCGGAAGGGTTGACGCCGGACGGCTATCCAAGCATGGAAGTGCTCTCCAAACTAAGGCAACGCTAGGAGTATGGATTGACCGCGAGGACGGGCCATGGGTTTTACTCATCCCGATTTACAGCTTCCGTCCTTGCGCTGGCCGCTCTTATGGCGGCCTTCTCCTTTGCCTCGACTTCGACCGGCTATGCCCAGGAGCAGGAGCGGGTCGGTCTGCTGAACCGCCTGTTCGGCTCCCGAAAGGTCGAGCGGGTGGAGCCGAAAGCCCCGGTGGTCAAGCCGAAGACGCAGCGCAAGAAAGTTTCTCGCGCGCCGGCAGAGGGCGAAGAAGCACCGCAGGTCGCGGTTATTACCAAGCACCCCAACGCCCGTGTTGTGCTGGTCGTCGGCGACTTCATGGCAAGTGGCCTGGCAGAAGGCCTTACGACTGCCTTTACCCAAAACCCCAATGTCAGGATCGTCGATCGCAGCAGCGGATCGTCAGGTTTTGTCCGTTCAGATTTCTACAACTGGGCCGAAAAGGTCAACGAGTTGATTACGTCCGAGAGACCCTCGGCAGTGGTCGTGATGATAGGAGCCAATGACCGGCAACAAATGCTCGTCGAAGGGGTAAACGAGAGTGTTCGCTCCGAAAACTGGAGCCGGCAGTACACTGACAGGGCGGACGAGCTGGCAAAGGCGATTGCAGCCCGCAAGGTGCCGTTTCTCTGGGTAGGAACGCCTCCGTTCAAGTCTCAGAAGATGATGCTCGACATGTTTGCCTTCAACGAGATGTTCCGTACGGCGGCCGTCGGCGCCGGTGGGGAGTTCGTCGATGTCTGGGACGGTTTCGTTGACGAGAACGGCGCCTATGTCGCCAGTGGTCCCGACATAAATGGGCAGCCGGCGCGTCTGCGCGCCAATGACGGCATCAACTTTGCGCGACCGGGAAAGCGAAAGATTGCCTTTTATGCTGAGAAACCGCTGTACCGTATCCTCGGAGAGGACCCCGCGGTGCAGGGCGCAACCACGGCAAACCTTGCTGCCCGTCCGGCCTATCGCATGTTTGGTCCTTTCGGGCCTTCAGATTCGCTGGACCAGGCTGAACTTGACGTCGCCGTCGATCCGAACGAGGCCGGCCCGGTAAACACAGCCCGTCCGGTTGCTCTTCGCACGCCCGGCCTTGACGGTGGCGTCGAACTCCTAGGCGCGATTGCAGAGCCCCGCCGCGAAGCCAGGACAGCCGCCGAGAAATTGGCGCTCGAAGGCTTTGCACCTGCGGCGCCGGCAGGCCGCGCCGACCAGTTCGGTTGGCCGCAACTTGCTTCTGCCGCCGGAGCGATGCGTGAGCTGAGCGTCGATACCACGCGCAACAAGGCGTCGGTCCCGGTCGAGCCCCGGGAGCCGGTGGTGGACAAGGCCGCTATCCGCTCCGTCCGCTCGAATGTGCTGACAGTTCCCGAGCCGCCTATGCCTGGGCGACTGCCCCCTGATATCGTGCCAGACCGGCTCGAAGAGGTTTCTCCGCCCCAGGCGGCGCCAGATGTTGCGGCAGCCGAGCCGCCGATGACAACGCCAGGCACGATAGACAAGGCTTCCGTGCCTGACTTCGCAAAGGGCGACCCGCGCGATTTGTCTCCAATGCGAGATGCCGTTCCGCGTCAGGCTATCAAGCGTCCGACATCCATCGGGCCTGAACCGAACCGCGCCCCGACAGCCGTTCCGAAGCCGGTCGAGGAGTTCTTTGAACCCGCAGAAACTGGCGAAGAGATTCCGTCGGCGTCGCTTGATGGAGGCCTATTCAATCCCGGCGATGCGAATGTTGCGTTGCCCGATTCTGCTCCCGTGAGAGCAAACGTACCTTCCGTATTGCCAGGATACACATCGGACGGTTTGGGCGCGGCACGCCCTGCTCCCGCGAAGGCAGAGCCGGTTCCGGTAGCATCGCTGCCCGAGGCCAAGGACGCGCCGTCTGAACTGCTTCCCGCGCCAGAAGCTCCGCTAGTCGTCGTGCCGAACGCGCCTGTCGAGCCGACGACCGATCTCGCAACCTCCAAGGCGGTGCCCGCGATTGAAACCGGGGAAGTGACAGGCAGTGCGCCGGTCCGCTCCGCTCCCATGTCGGAGCCCCTTTCAGTTCCTGCTACTCCTGAACGGGTGGCGCCAAACGAGGAGCCGTCGGTAACGGACCGCGCGCCCGTCGCAGCCCCGGTGGCAGCGCTCCCCGAACCCGTTCCATCAGATGAAATGCCTCGCGCGCCGGAATCAGCACTTCCGAGCGGGGCCGAGACGGTATCAACGGCGCCAGTCCAGCCGGGTCCGGCAACGCCCGTTGCGCCTGCTGCGCCCACTATCCTGCCTGAGCAGCCGAAAATTGGCGATGTCGGTTCGACGACGACAGCGCCTGCAGGCGAAGAATCGCCTGCAGGTTCCGCCTCCGAAACAGCCCCTGTTACGGTTCAGCAGCGACCAGCGATCACCCCACCAGCACCGGCCGCGCCTTCCATCCTGCCGGAAAAGGCGGATGATCCGGCGCCTGCTTCAGCGCCGGATCGCAATGCTTCGATCGTGCCGGCAGCTCCGTCTTCGGGCGCGATCGCTCGGCCCTGAGCGCCGCTTTCAGCGCGGAAGGACGGAAGACCCCATCAACGCTTCGTCAATGGACTGAGCCGCCTGGCGCCCCTCGCGGATCGCCCAGACGACGAGCGACTGGCCCCGCCTGATGTCGCCAGCCACCCACAGCTTGTCGACGCTGGTGCGATAGTCGCGGTCGTTGGCCGCGATGTTGATGGAGCGACGGCTGTCGGTGATGAGATTGAGCTTTCCCTCCAGCTCTTTCGTCACGCCGCCGGCGATGGGCCCGGCAAAGCCGATGGCGATGAAGGCGAGGTCCGCGCGGATCACGAATTCTGTACCAGCGATCGGCTTGCGCTTCTCGTCGACCTCGCAGCACTTCACGCCGGTCAACTGGCCTTCCTCGCCAATGAATTCCAGCGTTGCGACCTGGAACTCGCGCTCCGCGCCTTCGGCCTGGCTGGACGAGGTACGCATCTTGGTCGCCCAGTAGGGCCAGACGGCGAGCTTGTTTTCCTTCTCGGGCGGCTGCGGGCGGATATCGAGTTGGGTCACCCTGACTGCACCCTGCCGGAACGCCGTCCCGACGCAGTCTGACGCGGTATCGCCACCGCCGACGACAACGACATGCTTGCCGGACGCAACAATCGGCTTTTCCGGCCAAGCAGTCGACTGGATGTCCTCGCCCCCGACACGCTTGTTCTGCTGGACGAGGTAGGGCATGGCGTCGTGCACACCCTCGAACTCAGCGCCAGGAATACCCGCCGGGCGCGGTGCCTCGGAGCCACCGCAGTAGAGAACTGCGTCGTACTCTTCCAGCAACTCGCTGACCGGCTTGTCCACACCGACATTGACGCCGCAATGGAAGGTGACGCCCTCGCCTTCCATCTGCTTCACGCGCCTGTCGATATAGTGCTTTTCCATCTTGAAGTCCGGGATACCGAACCGCAGCAGGCCACCCGGCTTCGACTCGCGCTCGTAAAGATGTACGTCGTGGCCGACGCGTCCAAGCTGCTGGGCGGCAGCCATGCCTGACGGACCGGATCCAATGACAGCCACGCGCTTCCCTGTCTTCTGCTCTGCCGGATAAGGCCGCACATACCCGGTCTCGTAGGCCTTGTCCGCGAGCGCCTGCTCGACCGTCTTGATGGCGACCGGAATGTCCTCCAGGTTCAGCGTGCAGGCTTCCTCGCAAGGTGCGGGGCAGACGCGGCCGGTGAACTCGGGGAAATTGTTGGTGGAGTGCAGGTTGCGGATAGCGGCGTCCCAGTCGCCATTGTAGACGAGGTCGTTCCAGTCAGGGATCTGGTTATGGATCGGGCAGCCGGTGGGGCCGTGGCAGAATGGCACGCCGCAATCCATGCAGCGCGCGGCCTGTTTCTCGACTTCCTTGTCGGACATCGGCAGCGTGAATTCGCGGAAATGCCTGATACGGTCGGACGCCGGCTGGTACTTGTGTACCTGCCGGTCGATCTCGAGAAAACCTGTTACCTTGCCCATTTTTCTACTCTCGTGACGTACCAGACGCGCAGCCTGGACGAGTATCTATGTTCGTTTTGGCATCAGGCGGTCGCCGAAGCAAAGGGGGCGACCGCATGTCAGGCGATGGCGGATTACTCGGCCGCCACGCCAACGCGCATGCGCGCCATTTCCTCAAGTGCACGGCGGTACTCGACCGGCATGACCTTCCGGAATTTCGGCCGATAGTCGACCCAGTTCTCCAGGATTGCCTTGGCCTTTGCCGAGCCGGTGAAATGCACATGGTTGGAGATCAGCTGGTAGAGCCGCTCCTCGTCATGGCTGGTCATGTCACCCGACACATCGACGCGTCCCTTGTGCGCGATGTCGCCGCCATGATGATGGAACTTCTCCAGCAGGTAGTCCTCTTCCGGAACCGGCTCCAGTTCGACCATCGCCATGTTGCAGCGCTCGGCGAAATCGCCTTCCTCGTCCAGCACATAGGCGACGCCGCCCGACATGCCGGCCGCGAAGTTGCGACCCGTCTTGCCTATGACGACGACGATGCCGCCGGTCATGTATTCGCAGCCATGATCGCCCACGCCCTCGACAACGACCGCGGCACCCGAGTTACGCACCGCGAAGCGTTCACCGGCGACGCCGCTAAAGTAGCATTCGCCTTCAGTCGCACCGTAGAGCACTGTGTTGCCGACAATGATCGAGTCTTCGGCAACGATCCTCGCGTCATCCGGCGGGCGGATGACGATGCGGCCGCCGGACAAACCCTTGCCGACATAGTCGTTTCCATCGCCGATCAGCTCGAAGGAGATGCCGCGCGCCAGGAAGGCACCGAACGACTGCCCTGCGGTGCCGCGCAGCTTGACCGAGATGGTATCCTCGCGCAGGCCTTTGTGGCGGAAGCGCTTGGCCACTTCGCCCGAAAGCATCGCGCCTGCCGAACGGTCGACGTTGCGGATCGGCACTTCGATCTGGACAGGCTGGCGCGCTTCGAGAGCCGGCATCGCCTGTTCGATCAGCGTACGGTCGAGCACGTCGTCGATCGGATGCTTCTGACGCTCGGTCCAGTGCACGGCCGAGCGCGGCGCATCCGGCTTGTGGAACATGCGGCTGAAATCCAGGCCCCGCGCCTTCCAGTGCTCAATCACTGCACGCTTTTCGAGAAGATCGGTGTCGCCGATGATTTCGTCGATGTGGCGATAGCCCATCGCGGCGAGCAGTTCGCGAACCTCTTCCGCGACATAGAAGAAGTAGTTGATGACATGCTCCGGCGTGCCCTTGAAGCGCTTGCGCAAGACAGGGTCCTGCGTCGCGACGCCCACCGGGCAGGTGTTGAGATGGCACTTGCGCATCATGATGCAACCTGCCGCGATCAACGGCGCGGTCGAGAAGCCGAACTCGTCGGCGCCCAGCAGCGCCCCGATGACCACGTCGCGGCCCGTGCGCAAGCCGCCATCGACCTGCAACGCGACGCGTGAGCGTAGCCCGTTCAGCACCAGCGTCTGATGCGTCTCGGCGAGACCCATCTCCCACGGCGAGCCGGCATGCTTCAACGATGTCAGCGGCGAAGCGCCGGTGCCGCCGTCATAGCCGGAGATCGTGATGTGGTCGGCGCGTGCCTTGGCGACGCCGGCCGCGACCGTGCCGACGCCTACCTCGGACACCAGCTTCACCGAAACGTCCGCTGTCGGGTTGACGTTCTTCAGGTCGTAGATGAGCTGCGCCAGATCCTCGATCGAATAGATGTCGTGATGCGGCGGCGGCGAGATCAGGCCGACGCCCGGTGTCGAATGACGAGTCTTGGCGATGGTGGCGTCGACCTTGTGGCCGGGCAACTGTCCGCCTTCGCCCGGCTTCGCGCCCTGCGCGACCTTGATCTGCATCATGTCGGAATTGACGAGGTATTCCGTCGTCACGCCGAAACGACCCGAGGCGACCTGCTTGATCGCCGAACGCTCCGGGTTCGCGCCACCGCCGGGCAACGGCAGATAGCGGTCGGGCTCCTCGCCGCCTTCGCCCGTGTTCGACTTGCCGCCGATCTTGTTCATGGCGATCGCAAGCGTGGTATGGGCCTCGCGGCTGATGGAGCCGAAGGACATGGCACCCGTCGAGAACCGCCTGACAATGTCGGCAGCCGGCATCACCTCATCCAGTGGCACGGGAGCACGGCCCGTTTCCCCGGCCAGCTTGATCTTGAACAGCCCACGAATGGACTGCGCACGAGCACTTTCGCTGTCGATCTGGGTCGAGAATTCCTTGAACGTCTCCCAAGATCCCTTGCGCACAGCGTGCTGCAAGGTAGCGACGGAGTCTGGCGACCAGATATGCGCCTCGCCGCGCATGCGGAAGAGATACTCCCCGCCCACTTCCAGCGCGTTGCGCAATACCGGATCGTCCCCAAAGGCATCCGTGTGGCGGCTGACCGTTTCGGCCGATATTTCCTCCAGCCCGACACCCTCGATTTGAGTGGCGGTCCCGGTGAAATATCTGTCGACGAAATCGGTCTTCAGGCCCACGGCGTCAAAAATCTGCGCACCGCAATAGGACTGATAGGTCGAGATGCCCATCTTGGACATGACCTTCAGAATACCCTTCCCGATCGACTTGATGTAACGATAGACGACCTCGCCGGCATCGACCTCGGCAGGCATTTCGCCACGCTTGTGCATGTCGAGCAGGGTGTCGAAAGCGAGATAGGGGTTGATGGCCTCGGCCCCATAGCCCGCAAGGCAGCAGAAATGATGCACTTCGCGTGGCTCGCCGGATTCCACGACAAGACCAACCGCCGTCCGCAAGCCTCTGCGGACCAGATGATGGTGCACGGCCGCAGTCGCCAGCAGTGACGGAATAGCGATACGGTCCGGACCAACCTGCCGATCCGACAGGATGATGATGTTGTAGCGTCCCGCGACCGCGGCTTCCGCGCGCTCGCAAAGCCGCTCCAGCGCGCCCTGCATGCCGGCCGCGCCTTCGGTCGCCGAATAGGTGACATCAAGCGTCTTGGTGTCGAACGCATCCTCGGTGTGGCCGATCGAACGGATTTTCTCCAGATCGCCGTTGGTCAGGATCGGCTGCCGAACCTCCAGCCGCTTGCGCCGTGAGGTGCCCACGAGATCGAGGATGTTCGGACGCGGGCCGATGAACGAGACGAGGCTCATCACCAGCTCCTCGCGGATCGGGTCGATCGGCGGGTTGGTGACCTGCGCGAAGTTCTGCTTGAAATAGGTATAGAGTAGCTTCGACTTGTCCGACATCGCCGAAATCGGCGTGTCGGTGCCCATGGAGCCGACGGCTTCCTGACCGGTCGTGGCCATCGGCGCCATCAGAATCTTGGTGTCTTCCTGCGTGTAGCCAAAGGACTGCTGGCGATCGAGCAGCGACACGTCCTTGCGCAGCGCGCGCGGCTCGACCGGCTTCAGGTCCTCGAGGATAAGCTGCGTGTTGGCGAGCCAGCTCTTGTAGGGATGCTTGCCCGCGATCTCGGCCTTCACCTCCTCGTCGGAGATGATGCGTCCCTTCACGAGGTCGATCAGCAGCATCTTGCCGGGCTGCAGGCGCCACTTGGTGATGATCTTCTTTTCATCGACCGGCAGCACGCCGGCTTCCGAGGCGAGGATCACCTTGTCGTCATCGGTGACAATGTAGCGCGCCGGACGCAAGCCGTTGCGATCCAGCGTCGCGCCGATCTGGCGGCCGTCGGTAAAGCAGAGAGCGGCCGGGCCGTCCCAAGGCTCCATGAGCGCCGCGTGATATTCGTAGAACGCCTTGCGGTCGGCATCCATGGTCTTGTTGCCGGCCCAGGCTTCCGGAACCAGCATCATCATGGCGTGCGCGAGGCTGTAGCCACCCTGGAACAGGAACTCCAGCGCGTTGTCAAAACAGGCGGTATCCGACTGCCCCTCATAGGAGATCGGCCACAGCTTGGAGATGTCGTTCCCGAACAGTTCGGAATCGACGGACGCCTGTCGCGCGGCCATCCAATTGTTGTTGCCGCGCACGGTGTTGATCTCACCGTTATGCGCGATCATGCGGTACGGATGGGCGAGCTTCCAGGACGGGAAAGTGTTGGTCGAGAAACGCTGGTGCACCAGGATCAGCGCTGTCTCGAAGCGCGGATCGGAGAGGTCCTTGTAGTAAGCGCCCACCTGATAGGCGAGGAACATTCCCTTGTAGACGATGGTGCGCGCCGACAGCGACACGCAATAAGCGCCGATATCCTTGTTGTTGTTTTCCGCGTAAAGGCGGCCCGAAATCACCTTACGCAGCAAATAGAGGCGCGCCTCATATTTCTCGTCGTCCGTGATCTCATCAGGGCGACCGACGAAGACCTGGCGATGGAAAGGCTCGGACGCAACGATGTCGGGTGCCTTCGACAACGAAGAATTGTCGACCGGAACGTCGCGGAACCCCAGGATCGGCAGCCCTTCGGACTGTGCGGATTCGAGGATGACGTCATTGACGTGCTGCTGAAGCGCCGCATCCTGCGGCATGAACCAGTGGCCGACGCCATACTTGCCGGCGGGGGGCAGCACTACTCCCTGCGCCGCCATCTCTTCGCGGAAGAAACGGTCTGGAACCTGCACGAGAACGCCCGCGCCGTCGCCCATCAGCGGGTCGGCGCCCACCGCGCCGCGATGCGTCAGGTTTTCGAGCATGAAAAGCCCGTCCTTGACGATCTGGTGCGACTTCACGCCCTTCATCTGGGCGATGAAGCCGACACCGCAGGCGTCATGCTCGTTGCGAGGATCGTAGAGGCCGCGAGCTTCCGGCAGGCCGGCCAGCGTACGCGCACGTTTGACGGCTGCGCCATTCGTCTGGGCGGGCGTCGTCTGCTCCGTCACAGATGGCGTAAGGTCCGTCATCTCCATTTCCTCCGTTTCCTGGCCCTTGCAGGCGGGGTCGCTTAACAGCACTTGTCGCGCGTAAA
Source organism: Mesorhizobium sp. (assembly GCF_016793485.1). Lineage (GTDB taxonomy): Bacteria > Pseudomonadota > Alphaproteobacteria > Rhizobiales > Rhizobiaceae > Mesorhizobium_K. The sequence goes on from NZ_JAEULZ010000050.1 coordinate 10,461, forward strand.
GCCGGCAGGCGTTCACCATACGCCAAACCGGCTGTCATTGCGCAGATAAATAAGACAGCAATACTGTCCTAAATTCTTATTGCAGAAATGCAGGAGCGTTACAAGACCGATTCAGAAAAAATCCAGCGGCACGGCGAAAGAAAATTGCGCATCGGCACTACCCGAAAGCCTTATCGTATCCGGTCGCTTGGTCCGCTTTCGCGCTGATGCAATCGAATCCGTAATGTTGCCCTTGAAGTCCGTGTGAAAAAACCGGCAGGGTCTCGTTCACAAACAGTCAGGACGGGCCACAGTGATATTTGCATCGGACAACTGGGCGGGCGCGCATCCGAAGATCGCCGCCGCTCTCTCGACCCACTCAGGCGGATACGATGCCGCGTACGGCAACGGATCGCTCGATGCGAAGGTGCAGCAGAAATTTTCGGAAATCTTTGAACGCGAAGTCGCAGTCTTCTTCGTCGGCACCGGCACGGCGGCGAATTCCCTGTCGCTGGTTTCGGCCAATAAGCCCGGCGGCCTGTCCTTCTGCCACCGAGAATCCCACGTCATGGACGACGAGTGCGGCGCGCCCGAATACTTCATGGGCGGATCGCGCCTCTTCCCGGTTGACGGTGAACTCGGGCGGATCGACCCCCAACTGCTTTCCGCCGCAGTCGAACGCTTTGCTGGCGACAACGTCCACGCCGGGCGACCCGCAGCCATATCCATCACGCAGGCTACCGAAGTCGGAACGGTCTACAGCCCGCAACAGATAAAGGCGATCTCGACCATCGCAAAGAAGCATAGCCTTCCGCTCCATATGGACGGCGCGCGCTTCGCCAACGCGCTCGTTTCGCTCGACGTATCGCCCGCCGAAATGACCTGGAAAAGCGGCGTCGACATGCTCTCCTTCGGCGGCACCAAGAACGGTTGCTGGTGTGCCGAGTCGGTCATCCTGTTCGATCTCGACCGCGCGAAGGATTTTGCCTTCATACGCAAGCGTGCAGCCCAGCTCTTCTCGAAGTCTCGTTTCATCGCCGCGCAATTCGACGCCTATTTCGAGGACGGACTGTGGTTGGAGACGGCCGCGCACGCCAATGCGATGGCGGCTCGGCTGGCCAACCACATTCGCTCGTCCGATAAGGCTCGCCTCGCCTGGGAACCCCAGGCGAACGAGGTTTTTGCAGTCATGCCGGTCAAGGTTGCCGAAGGGCTGCAGCAACAGGGCGCACGCTTCTACGACTGGCACACTCCCAATGGATTCGGCACCAGCATTGCGCCCGGCGAAAAGCTCTGGCGCTTTGTCACCAGCTTCGCCACCACCGCCGAGGAGGTCGATCGGTTTGGAGACTTGATACGCTAAGTGCCTCCTTGTAACGCAAAAGCGGCGCCTTTCGGCGCCGCTTCCGTCTCGGGAGGAGACACGTTTGGCTCAGGCGGCTTTCGCCTCGATCTGGGTCGCCTTGCCGCCATTGGCGATTTCGATCTTGCGCGGCTTCAACTGCTCGGGGACCGTGCGCTTCAGATCGATGTGAAGGAGGCCATTCTTGAGCTCGGCGCCAAGTACCTCTACATGGTCGGCAAGCTGGAAACGGCGCTCGAAGCTCCGCGCGGCAATGCCACGATAAAGCACCTCCGATCCTTCGCCACTCGCCTCGTCCTTACGCTCGCCCTTTACGGACAGCACGTTGCGGTGTGCCTCGATGGCAATATCCTTGTCGGAAAAGCCGGCAACCGCCATGGAAATACGGTAGGCGTCCTCACCGGTGCGCTCGATGTTGTAGGGTGGATAGGTCTGGCCGCCATTCTCTGGCTGGGCCAGCGAGTCCAGCATCGTGAAGAGCCGGTCGAAGCCTACGGTCGAACGATAGAGGGGGGAAAAATCAACGTGACGCATGGTTTGTTCTCCTGTTGAGCAACATCGGTTTTGCGTTGGTCCACCGACCGAACCCTTCTGGCGTTCGGATCGGACCAGCGACCCCGGTTTCGGCGGTCGCAGCGCTGATTTGGGGAGGCAAAAACAGCATTTCAAGGTTTTGCGACGGCTTTGTCGGGCGCTACTGGATGAACCCCACATGAACCTGGGCTTCGGATCACGTTCAGCACCAGCAGAATAATTTCAGCCCGCAACTAAGCGAGGCGGAAACGCCCCGCGAAGGGCCGGGCCGGGTGTCAACGTCCCTTCCACCCGGATCGACAGGGACCGGAAGACCACCATCTTCCGGTCCCGCGCTTCTCGACATCTCTCCAAACTTTGAAACTCGTTCCTTGCTTTCTCTGCGTTGCCTTTCTATCACCGGGCGGCGCGCCCTCGCGGCTACGCGCGACTGTCCAGACGCGAAACCGCCCCATGCCGGAAATCTTTCACGAAATCCCGAGCAATCCGACGCCTGAAAAGGCGACGGGCGGCTATTTCACCGGGTTCGACGGAAAGAAGCTCCGCTACGGCCGGTTTCCCGCCGTCGCACGCCCGCTCAAGGGCACCGTCATCCTGCTTTCGGGCCGCAACGAATGCATCGAGAAATATTTCGAAACGGCGCGTAATCTGTCCGAACGCGGCTTTACAACGGCAACCTTCGACTGGCGCGGACAGGGTGGATCCGAGCGGCTGCTGCGAGACCCGCAGCGGGGCCACGTGCGGTCTTTCTCCGACTACGTGAAGGATCTCGACCGCTTCTTCGAGGAAGTCGTCCTGCCGGATTGCAGGGGACCTTACTATGTGTTGGCACATTCCACCGGGGCGCTGATCGCATTGCTTGCAACGCCGTCCCTCGTCAACCGCGTGCAACGCATGGTGCTGGCCGCACCGTTCCTGACCTATACCGGCTTTCCGCTCTCGAGAGGCGCGATCGGACGCATCGCCGGCATTCTCTACTGGATGGGACTCGGCCGCATGTATGGCGCGATGGGACCAAGGCCACGGCGCTCCCCTCCCTTCGCGACAAACAAGGTGACGACCGACATCGGTCGATACCGCCGCAACATGGAAATCTACGAGACATATCCGGCGCTGGCTCTCGGGGGACCTACCGTCTCCTGGATTCGGGCGGCCTGCCGCGCCGTAGACGTCGTCGAGAATCCGGAATTCATGCAGCGCATCAACATCCCCATCCTGTTCGTCGGGGCGGGCAATGACGAGATTGTATCGACGCGTGCAATCGCGGACTACGCCAGGCGGTTGCGTGGCGGTTCGATCCTGACGATCGCGGGCGCGCGCCACGAATTGTTGCAGGAAGCCGACATTTTCCGGGAACAGCTACTCGCCGCCTTCGACGCCTTCGTGCCGGGCAACGACGTCAGCGTATACAGCGACTGAAGCGCCGCCTTAGCCCGACGGATCTGTGCGGCCGGCGTGCAACATCTCCATCGCAGCGGCATGAAGCTCTGGTGTCGCGGCCGCAACGATGCCGCCGCCCTCCTCTGCCGGCCCACCGTTCCATTCCGTCATCACACCGCCGGCAGCTTCGACGATCGGGATCAGCGCCGCGACGTCATAGGACTGAAGCCCTACCTCGACCACAAGGTCGATATTGCCCGCGGCCAGCATCGCATAAGCATAACAGTCGGTGCCGTAGCGCGGCAGCCGGACTGCTTTCTCAACGCGTTCGTAGGCCACCTTACGGTCGCCCTGGAAAAGTGCCGGCGTGGTGGTGCAGAGCGTGGCGTCGGCCAGCGAGGTCGTCTTGCGCGTGGTCAATCGTTGCCTGTCTGCCTTCCCCCTGTGCGGCCCCTCCCACCACGCCTTCCCGTCGATTGCGTAGAACAACTCGCCGGTGAAGGGCTGGGCCATCATGCCGGCGATCGCATCGCCCCCCTTGGTCAGGCCAACAAGCGTGCCCCACAGCGGAATGCCTGAAATGAAAGATCGCGTTCCGTCGATAGGATCGATGATCCAGACATGTTCGTTCGAAGCATTCTCGGCGCCGAATTCCTCGCCCAGAATACCGTGGTCGGGATATTCGGCCCGGATAAGCGCACGGATCGCCTTCTCCGCCTCGCGGTCAGCCTCGGTCACCGGGTCAAATCCGGACTCGATCTTGTTGGCCACATCGCCTGACTGACGGAATCGTGGCAGCGTTTCGGCCGCCGCAGCCGCGGCGATACGCCGGAAAAACTCAACTGTGACCGCCAAAAGACCGCTCCTCAGGGCAAAATTGATGCAGAAATGCAACTATAGCGTCGCGCGACCAGAATTTTTCAGTTTGTCTGACAAAAGCCGTTAGGCAGTTGTTGACATTTGTGCATCGCACAATAATCTCTTGATCGGACAGGTTCTCCTGTCCATGCCCTCCTTGGGCGTTTCCTCCCTAGACTTCGACCGCGTCGGCAACGATGCGGTCTTTTTTTACCCACCCTCACCCAGCTTCCAGCACGAGATCACCGCTGCGCGAGATTTATTCGGCAGCGAGCGGAAGGTCGAGGAAATTGTCGTCGGGCATCGCCATGAGTTCGGCGATCAGACGGGCCATGTCGTCCGCCAACGCGTCGAAGCGGGAAAGTTTACGCATCGTCCGCTCATCCATGTAGAGGCCGCGATTGACCTCGATCTGGAGCGCGTGCAGCCTTTTTGCCGGACGGCCGTAATGCTCCGTGATGAAGCCTCCCGCATAAGGCTTGTTGTGCGCCACCGAATAGCCCAACGACAAGAGCACGGAGATGGCGGTGTCCGACAGCGCTCGCGAGGCCGATGTTCCGAACCGGTCGCCAATGATGAAATCCGGTCGGGCGCCGTTTTCACCAATGCGGATGTTCGCGGGCATCGAGTGGCAGTCGATCAGCACCGCATACCCGAAACGCGCGTGGGTGCTGCTGAGCAATCGCTTCAGCGTGTCGTGATAGGGCTTGTAGATCGCCTCGATCCGACCGACCGCCTCCGCCAGCGGCAGGCGGGCCGCGTAGATATCAAGGCCCTCGCCGACCAGCTTCGGAACCGTGCCTAAACCTCCGGCCACCCGGGCCGACCGGATGTTGGCGAAGGACGGCACCGGTTCGGCGAACATGCGCGGGTCGAGTTCCCAGGGCTCGCGGTTCACGTCGAGGTAGGCGCGCGGAAAATTCGCCGCAAGCATCGGCGCTCCAAGCGGAACCGCAGCGCCGAACAACTGGTCGACATAGGAATCCTCAGACCGTCGGATTTCCATCGCGTCAAGCTTGGTGAGCGCCATGAAGCGTTCAGGATAGTGGCTGCCGCTATGCGGGGAATTGAAGACGAACGGGACGCGCTGTTCCGCGCTTTGGCGGACCTCGAAAGGCGGTATGACCGAGAAATCGTCCGCCGCATTCATGGCCGGACCCTGAACGTCTGCATGGCGGGAAACTGACATCTGGCGAGGCCGCTGTCCAGCACCCGGCCACGTTTCGTTCTTCCGCATGCGTTGCAACATTCACTTGATGTTTACACTCCAACCTACATATAGATCATGGTTAATGGGCTCGCTTGGGAAGAAGCCCCGAACGCGATTCGGACGGAACTGGCATGGCACGCATACTGCTTGCGGAAGACGATGACGACATGCGTCGGTTTCTGGTCAAGGCGCTTGAACGCGCCGGCTACGACGTGAGTGACTTCGACAACGGCGCGAGCGCCTACGAGCGCCTCCGCGAGGAGCCGTTTTCGCTGCTGCTGACCGATATCGTCATGCCCGAGATGGACGGTATCGAACTTGCCCGCCGGGCTACCGAGATCGATCCGGATCTGAAGGTCATGTTCATCACAGGTTTTGCGGCCGTTGCCCTCAATCCCGATTCGAAGGCACCGAAGGACGCCAAGATCCTGTCGAAGCCTTTCCATCTGCGCGACCTTGTCAACGAGGTCGAGAAGATGCTTCAGGCAGCCTGATCACACGCAAAGCTTGCTGGCTTTCGCAACATTTCGGCAACGCCCGAGCTCTGTTTCCTCATAAGTCGCCGTAGGCTGAGATTGCCGCACGCCGCTATTGACGAGCCTAGTCAAAAGTGGTGTATGCGCGGCGTCGAATGGGCGTGTAGCTCAGCGGGAGAGCACTGCATTGACATTGCAGGGGTCACAGGTTCAATCCCTGTCACGCCCACCATTCGTTTCAGTAGTTTTCGTAGTTTTCGACCCGTTTGGACGTCGCCGCTTCTTTAGTGTGGCTAGCGGCGCTCTTCATTGGTCACAGGCTGGTCCTGGGTTCAGTCAAACCCGACGAAGGCGCATGATGTGCTTTTCGAGTTCGTCCTCAACCTTGGCGTCCGATGCCTCGAGCTTGGTTATGAGATGGTTGTGCTGATCGATCACGACCTGGAAATCGCCCTCCAGCGCGAGCTCGCGACCAAAGATTACGGTGATGTGCCGGGCGATCGCTTCCCAAAGTTTGAGAACGATGTCGTTGCCTGAGGCGCGACAGATTTCGCGGTGGAAGTCGACGTCGCATTTCCGGAATTCCACCCAGTCGCTCCAGCGAGCGACACGCTCCATGCGCGATACGATTTCCCGCAGCGCGTCGATACGGCGTTTATCCCGACTGTAGGTGTCCAGCGCACCGCGTACCGCGATCTTCTCAAGCGCCAGCCTGACTTCAAACACGGAATCGACGAACTTCTCGTCGAACTCTGCGATCCTGGCGCCTCTGTTCGGCGTAACATTCAGGATGCCCTGCGCCTGGAGGATTTTTATGGCCTCGCGGATAGGCACCCTGCTGACCTTCAGCATCGCCGCCAGGTCGGCCTCGACGATCCGCTGTCCAGGTTTAAGCAAACCGGATGCGACGGCATTCACGATCGCATCTGCAACGGCATCCCCTAGCTGGTAGCTGCCTTGGCCCCTACCATTTGCCGCCAACAGATCGGCGGTCACGGACCCGGCTTCACCCGGAGGGCTGTCCATCACGTCACCCATCGCAAAAGCCCTGTTTCAAATTTTGCTCTCCATAGACGGATGGAGGTTGCCAATCCAGCTTTTGCATGATTGTATACAAGTATTCCAAATGGAAAGCCATGGTGTTTCGTGACAGGGCGAGGATTTAGATGATGAAATCACTGGAAGGCCGACGGGCGTATGTGACCGGGGGATCAAGCGGCATCGGCGCTGCAATCGTCGAAGCTTTCGCCAATGCTGGCGCGGCCGTTGCCATAGGCGCTTCAAAGCGCGCACGGAACGCGGAGGTTTTGGCCGACCGCATCCGTGGGAAAGGCGGCACGGCGCATGTGATTGTCGGGGACCTGTCGGATCGCGCTGCGACCGATGCCGCCGCAAAGGCCGCTATCCAGGCGCTCGGCGGGCTCGACATCTTCGTCCATTGCGCCGGCATCGACGTCACCAAGACCGCGCCGACCCATGAGACGCCGGACGATACCTGGGACCGAATGATGTCGATCCATCTGACGGCGGCATTCCGGCTTTCCAAGGCCCTTATCCCGGAAATGCTGAATGGGACGAAGCCTTCGATCCTCTTCATCGGCTCAGTGGCGGGCGTTGTCGCCTGGCAGGACGATGTCGCCTACAACGTTGCCAAGGCGGGACTGCATCATCTCGCGCGCTGCATCGCCGCCGACTATGCGAGACAGGGGCTGCGCGCCAACGCAATCGCCCCTGGCGTCATCGATACGCCGCTGACGCGTGGCTACGCCTCAGGCATGGAGGGTGGCGAGGGACAAGGCATGCAGGTCCTCGCCGGACTGCACCCGATCGGGCGCTATGCGACGCCCGACGAAGTCGCCGGCACCGCCCTTTTCCTGTCCTCCGACGCGGCCGGGTTCATCACCGGCGTTGTGCTGCCGGTCGACGGCGGCATGACGATGATCTGAGAGGAGCGGACATGACCAAGCTGACCATGAAGGCAGCCATCTGCGAGCAGCCCGGCGAGGGTGACGTGCTGCAAATTAGAGACGTGATCTGCGACGATCCGCACGAGCTCGAAGTGCGCGTGAAGCTCCTGGCGACAGGGATCTGCCGCAGCGACATTCATTATCTGCGCGGCGTGTGGGCGCACCCGAAGCCAGTCATCCTCGGCCACGAAGGCTGCGGCATCATTGAATCCGTTGGGCCGGGCGTGCCCAAGTCGCGCATCGGCGAGAAAGTGGTACTGACCTTCACGCCGGCCTGCGGCCACTGCCGCTTCTGCGTTGTCGGTCGCAGCGTGCTCTGCGAAGAGGTCGCGCGCGCAGCAGCCCAAGGCACCATGTGGGACGACACGACGCGTTTCTCTGAACTCGACGGCCGGCCGCTGCATCATCTCAGCCTCGTCTCGTCCTTCTGCGAATACACCGTCGTGCCGCACAATGGCGCGATCCGAGTTGATCCGGACGAGAACCCCGAAGAGGCCTGCCTCCTCGGCTGCGGAGCGATGGCAGGTATCGGCGCCGCTCTCAACACCGCGCAGGTGAGGCCCGGCGACAGCGTCGCCGTGTTTGGCTGCGGCGGCGTCGGCCTGAGCGTCGTGCAGGGCGCCAAGCTCTGCAATGCGCTGCCGATCATCGCCGTGGACGTGCGCGCCGAGAAGGAAGCCGAAGCGCGACGTTTCGGCGCCACGCATTTCGTCGACGCTTCGAAGGCAGACGCGGTCGAGCAAATTCGCGCGATTACGAATGGCGGCGCCGACTTCACCTTCGAGGCGACCGGCATCGTCGAGACGGCGGAGCTTGCCTACAAGGCAACCTGCCGCGCGGGCACCACCGTGCTTATCGGACAGCCCGGCGAGACTGCGCTGGCCGGCTTCCCGCCCTACGGTATCGCGCAGGACGAAAACAAGGTCATCGGCTCGAGCTACGGATCGACCCGCCCCATGATCGATTTTCCCAAGGCGCTCCGGCTGGTCAAGCACGGGCTTCTGGATCTGCATTCGCTCGTGTCGGACGTGTGGCCGTTCGAGCGCATCAACGAGGCGATCACCGAGGTCGAGACGGGGCGGAAGAATCGCATCGTCCTCGTGTTCGGCGACGAGAACGCCTCCGGCTCGCATCACCACCATTGAAACTGGCACCATGGGAGAGTGACATGATCAAACTGAAACCAATTTCGCGTCGGACTTTCGTCGCAGGCGCGGCGGCCCTGATCGCTTCACCGGCGATTGTCCGGGCACAGGAAAAGAAACTGCGCATTCTAGGCTGGGAAGGGTATGTCGAGCCCGAATGGCTCGATCCTTTCAAGCAGGCGACCGGGGCCGAAGTCTCGATTGTCTATGTCGGGTCGGCAGACGAGATGTTCGCCAAGATGCAGGGATCGAAGGGCGCTGACTTCGACGTGGTGTCCTTCGATACCTCGATCTTCCCGCGCTACATCGATGCCGGGCTGATTGCGCCGCTGGACCTGTCGAAGGTACCCAACACCGCCAATCTCGCGCCGGAGTTTCGGGAGGTTGCCGCTATCCAGCGCGACGGCAAGCAGTATGGCGTGCCGTTCGGCTGGGGGTCCCTGCCCCTGATCTACGATGCCGACGCATTTCCGACCGCGCCTGACAGTTGGGCTGTAATGTGGGACCCGCAGTATGCCCAGCAGATGATCGCCCAGGACGATGCCAACAACTGCATCACCTGGGGCGCGCTCGCATCCGGCATAGCCAATCCCTACAACCTGTCGGACGCCGATTTCGAAACCGTGAAGGCCAAGCTGATCGAGAACAAGAAGCTGCTGCTCAGCTACTATGCGGGCTTCGACGAGGGCGTGACCCTGTTCGCGGACAATGGCATCAAGCTGATGTATTCCATGGGTGAGCCGCAGGTTCCGGCGCTCAAGGCCAAGGGCGTCAATGCGGCGCTGGCGATTCCGAAGGAGGGCGCGCCCGGCTGGCTGGATTGCTGGACCGTCAGCACAGGCGCCGTCGATGTCGACCTCGCCTACGCATGGATCAATGCCTGCCTAGATAGCACCACTGGAAAAGCGCTTACGCAGAAAACGGCGTTCGGCAATACGACCAACACGGAAGTCAACACCGCTGCCGGCATGACCTATGGCGCAAAGCTCTCGTGGCTGCTTCCGGCGGAGAACTACGAGAAGCGCGTCGCCGTGTGGAACGAGGTCAAGGCGGCCTGATTTTGTGGCCGGTGGCGATTGGAGCCAATCGCCGCCGGCATCCCACTCTCAAGTACCAAGCCTCGGCGCAGCGCCGAGGCCAGCAATTGCATTCAACAAGGACTTTCCATGCCGATAGAAACCGTATCACCCGTGCTCGACGGGACGCCACCTCGGCTGCGCATCACGGGCGTGGAATGTCACGTGCTGCTTGCGCCTGACTATGACGCGAGTTTCACATCGTCGGCACAGGACAGCCTCGTCGTTGTGATTCACACCGACGGCGGCGTTTCGGGCGTCGGCGAATGCGACGCCAACCCATGGATGGCCAAAGCCTGCATCGAAGCGCCCGGCACCCACACCATGGGCCTTTCGATCCGCGACATGCTGATCGGCTCGGATCCGTTCGAGATCGGCGATCTCTGGCGCCGCATGTACCTCGGCACGGCGATGAACGGTCGCCGCGGCATGGTCATCCACGCAATGAGCGCCGTCGACATGGCGCTCTGGGACCTGTGCGGCAAGGCCGTCGGCAAACCCGTCCATGCCTTGCTCGGCGGCGCCACGCGCGATCGCATCGTACCCTATGCCTCTCTGCAGCCTGCCGGAAAGTCCTTCGAGGAGTATCGCGACGCGCTCTGCAAATCGGCCGAAGGGGCGCTGAGGCTCGGGTTCCAGGCCATGAAAACCGAGATCACGATGAACGGCCCTTACGCGCATGGCGGCATGCGTGAATCGTACGACCGCCACACCGAGGTTTTGGCAGCGGTCCGCAAGGCAGTCGGTCCTGACGTCACGCTGATGGTCGACGTGCAATATCTGTGGGACGATGCAGAGACGTGCCTTTCAGTGATCGGCGACTGGGCCGAATTCAACTGCTATTTCCTCGAGACGCCGGTGTGGTCGGACAATGAGCGCGACATGGCGAAGCTTGCGGAACGCGCGCCCATGCCAATCGCCTTCGGCGAATGGCTTGCGACGCGATACGAGTTCGAAAGCCTGATGGATGTCGGCAAGGTCCAGGTCGCCCAGCCCGACGTCGGCAGGGTCGGCGGCATCGGCGAGGCCAAGATCGTCTGCGACATGGCGAAGGCGCGCGGTCGCAAGATCGTCCCGCATTGCTGGAAGACCGGCATCTCGATCTCGGCGACGGCGCATCTCGCCTTCGTCACAGACCACTGCGCCTTCATCGAGTACCTGCCACGCGAACTTTGCCATGAGCGACTGCGCCGCGAGCTCGCGCAGGAAGAACTGGTGCTTGCATCGGATGGCACGATTGCCCTCCCGCAAAAGCCCGGCCTCGGCGTCGAGGTCGATTGGGACGTCGTGCGACGCTACACGGTGGGCTGACCGGAACGATGGCACTCGAACTTGTCGGCATCCGAAAAAACTACGACAGGCTCGAGGTCCTGCCGCCGCTCGATCTGTCGATTGTCGACGGTGAGTTTCTGACTCTCCTCGGCCCATCCGGATCGGGCAAGACGACCGTGCTACGCATCATCGGTGGCTTTGCGCGGCCGAGCGGCGGGCAGTTGATGTTCGACGAGACGGACATCACCGATCTGCCGGCTAACCGGCGGCCGTTCAACACCGTATTTCAGGACTATGCCTTATTCCCCCATATGACAGTGCGGGACAATGTCGGCTACGGGCCACTCGTGCAGAGGCGCGACCCCGCTCGATCGGCTCGCCTGGTCTCGGAAACGCTCGCCATCGTCGGCTTGGCTGCCATGGAGCAGCGTTATCCCTCGCAGCTCTCCGGCGGCCAGCGGCAGCGCGTCGCCCTTGCCCGAGCGATCGTCTGCGAGCCGAAGGTGATCCTGCTGGACGAGCCGCTGGCCGCGCTCGACGCCTCGCTGCGTAGGCAGATGCAGCTTTTCCTGAAAGACATACAGCGGCAGATAAAGACGACGTTCGTGTTCGTGACTCACGACCAGGAAGAAGCGATCACGATGTCAGACCGGATCGCGGTTATGAATGGCGGCCGCATCGAGCAGTTGGGGTCGCCGCGCGACCTCTATTTCCAGCCGAAGACGAAGTTCGTTGCCACCTTCTTCGGCGACAACAATATCGTCGAAGGGGTTCTGGCACCCGGCGCGGGCGAGGTCGATACCCCTCTTGGCCGGCTGCCGATAGATCGGCGTGGAATGCCTGCCATCGAAGGTCGCTGCATCGTGGCAGTCCGTCCTGAAAGAATGCGCATCGGCGGCGAAAATGGTGCCGCCATTGCGGGTCAGGTTGCGGAAGTCGTCTTCAGTGGCCCGATGACGAGGATCTTGGTCGCGCCAGCAGCCGCGCCTGAATTGCGGCTCGATGTCAGGCTGTCCTCCGATGCGGGCCAGCCGCCCCCACAAGTCGGAGAGAGGGTCACGGTCGTCTTCGACCCTTCCGACGCCGTCGTGGTGCCGGGATGACCGGGCACGCCAAACGATGGCTTCTCTTCGCGGTTGTCGCCGCGCTGCCGGTCCTGTTCATCCTGCTTCCCATCGCCTCGTTCCTCATAACCTCCTTCTTCCGCGTCGAGGGCGGCGTCATCCTGGCCGATCCGAACCTGTCCAATTACGGCGCCTTCTTCGGAAACTGGACCTATCTCGGCACGTTTCTGGGAACGTTGTGGCTGTGCCTCCAGGTCGTGCTGCTTTCGATCGCACTCGGCTATCCAGTCGCGTGGTTCATCTGGCGCCGCTCAGGAACCGTGCGTTACGCGCTGCTGCTGCTCGCGGTGATGCCGCTCTTCATGAGCTACATCGTCAAGCTCTACACGCTGCGCGCGATGCTCGGGCTGAACGGCCTGCTCAACCAGATGCTTGTCGGCATCGGCTTTCTCGATGGGCCGAGCCAGTTCTTCCTGTTCAACCAGAGAGCCGTACTGATCACGATGACGGTGATCTATCTCCCGTTCGTCATCCTGCCGATCTTTCTCTCGCTGGAGCGTATTCCTCGCGGGCTGCTGTCGGCCTCGGCCGACTTGGGCGCTGGCGCATTCGATACGTTCCGGCGCATCGTCCTGCCGCTGTCGCTGCCCGGGACAATCGCGGGCGGACTGTTCGCGTTCGTCCTGGCTCTCGGCGATTTCGTTACGCCGCAGATGGTTGGCGGCACGACGGGCTTCACCATCGGTCGGGTGATCTGGTCGCAGTTCGGACTGGCCTACAACTGGCCTTTCGGTTCAGCCATTTCCGCAGTCCTGCTTGCGGTTGCGCTCCTGATCATCGGCCTCGGTGGCTACGCCGCCAGCCGGCGGAGGGTCTGACCGATGAGTAGCAGAGGAGAGCGCATACCCGAGATCCTCGCAGGTTTTCTGACCGTCCTCGTGCTCCTCGTCCTCTACGCGCCGGTCCTGGTCAGCGCACTTTTCTCGGTGGTGACCATCCAGCGGGGAACCATTCTTTGGGAGACGTTCAGCCTGTCTTCCTATGCGACGCTCTGGTCGAACTCCAGCGTTCTCCAGGCTCTCGCCAACACCGCAATTGTCGCCATCGCTTCCGCGGCGGCTGCACTTCTTTTCGGGATCGCGCTGGCCTTCTACACACGTTCGGAAAACGCCATCGGCAGGCGGTCGATCGAGGTGCTGATCTATCTTCCGTTCCTGCTGCCCCCGATCGTCACCGGTCTTTCTTTGCTTGTTACCACATCGGCATTGGGCGTCGGTCGCGGGCTGTTCACGGTGATTATCGGTCATACGATCTTCGTGCTGGCGGTCGCCTACCGGTTGGTCTCGACCCGACTGGCAGCCCTGCCGCCTTCGCTGCTCGAAGCATCGGCCGATCTCGGCGCCAGCCGATGGCAGACGCTGCGGTACGTCCTTCTGCCGCATCTCGCATCGTCGATCGTGACGGGCGCGATCCTGGCGCTGACGCTCTCGTTTGACGAGACGCTGATCAGCACCTTTGTCGCCGGCGACCAGATGACACTGCCGCTGAGGCTTTGGGCGATGATGCGCGTCGGGTTCACCCCGGAGATCAATGCGCTGGTCACTTTGGTGTTGATCACCTCCATTGCGCTGGCGTTGCTCGCGGCATGGCGATTGAAGCCGTCTTGGTCCGAGGCTGATTCCTCGGATTAGTTTTTGGCCGGGCCGTGATGAGAATTGCGTGCGCCGGCTGCCATGGCCCTAATGTTTGCCGTTCAACAAACCCTGACAGTCAGTCTCCTTGCGTGAAAAAGGCGTCCTCGTTGGGCAGCGAAGGTGGCCCGTGCGCAGCGTCGGTGACCGCCGCGAATGCCTCCACCATAAACAAGGGCTTTGCGCTTTCACGGGCCAGTTGCTCGATCCGGGCTTTCAGTTCAGCCACTTTCTCAACATTGGTTTCGGCCAGGTTTGCGGTTTCCGACGGGTCCTGCGGAATGTTGTAGAGTTCGATCGCCGACGGAAGCGGTGTGCGCCAGATCAGTTTCCAGTCATCGATGCGGACCCCGCCGCGAAACGGTTCAATGTTGTAAACGATCTCGTGGCGAGGCGAGGCTTTGCCTTCACTAATTGTCTGCCAAACATCCATTCCATCAAGCGTCTTTCCGCCGTCCACCCTGGCACCGGCAAGCCCTGCAAGGGTCGGGAGCATGTCGACGACATGCATCATTCCGCTGACCTCGCCCGCCGTTATTTTACCTGGCCAATTGGCGAGGGCCGGTACGCGGGTCCCACCTTCGTAGAGCATGCCCTTGCCTCCACGGAAGGGGGCGTTGCTGGCCGGCAGTTTCAGGTCGGACACGTCTACGTCGCCGGCCAGCATTGCGGTCTGGTTTCCACCGTTGTCGCTCATGAAGACAATGAGCGTGTTGTCACGCATCCCCTTCTGGTCCAGGGCAGCTACGACCTTGCCGATTTCGTCGTCCATGCAGGTTATCATTGCAGCGTAGGTACGCCGCGTCGGGTCTTCGATACCCTCGTATTTCTCCAGATATTCGTCCGGCGCCTGGTAGGGTGAGTGCGGGGCGGTGAAGGCAAGATACATGAACATCGGCGTCGCAGGGTCATGTGCTTCGATCTGCTTGACCGCGTCAGCCCCCAGAAGCTGCGTTACGTAGCCGTCTTCTTCGACGGGTTCATCGTTGCGAAACCAGTCGAGCACGCCTGACGATGAGCGGGTGAAATAGTCGACTTCACCGACCATCGTTCCATAGTGATAATCAAACCCGCGTTGGCGTGGCCAGAACTTGCGATCGGCATGGCCCAAATGCCATTTCCCGACCATTACCGTCTTGTAGCCAGCTTCCTTGAGTACCTGGGGAAGCAACCTTTCTTCCACCGGCAAGCCGTATTTCCCGGGAGTTGGGATGACCAGGGTCTGCAGCCCATAGCGCCACGGATAGCGCCCCGTCATCAACGCCGCTCGGGTCGGCGTGCACATCGGCTGGACATAGAATTGCCCCAGCTGGGCTCCCTCCTTCGCGAGCTTATCCAGGTTTGGTGTCTTGATATCGGACCCATGGAAGCCGACATCGGCCCACCCTAGATCATCGGCCACGATGTAAATGATATTTGGACGCGAAGCAGGTGCCTGCGCCCCTGCCGGGAACATGCCTGCAAGGTTTGCTGTCACGCCACCCGCAACGATGGCCGCCCCCGCAAGAAGCTGCCGACGCGACAGGCGAAGATTGCCGGCATTCGGGTGTTCTATCTTTACGCGTTCCATGGATGCTCCTCCGCAGGCACTAACCGTCTATCACGCTCCTCAGAAGCGGGCGTCTGTCCCACGCCTAAAGGTGACATGCAGTTTGTTCTATCCGTTTTGCGCAAAAACGGGAAATCCTAGCAAAGAGAATGGGCCGCCTGATGCTGCTTACCGTCCATCCAGTTGGCTGGTATCGAGTTCTTCGAGAGAATTCTGTCGGCGCTGGGATGAGGCTGAGCAGGTAGCGTGCGCGGCGAGGAGAACTCCTATTCGTCTTCCCGGGTGCGCGAGGCGGAGCAAACTATCAAGGACTCAATAAGGAAGCTCGCCCCGTATTTGGGGCTGTAGGTTTGGACGGCGTAACCCCAGATGTTCTTCGTCATACTTTCGCGTCGGTCGCCATCGGCGTTAGGTCACTCGGATGGGACCATCGTAGCAATGCTGGGTCATAAAGGACGAGGTGTTATCTCTCGATACATCCCTCCTACCTAGACACCGAGTTGCTTGCGCACGGCCTCAAGCCGTTCCATCGCAACCACACCCTCCATGATGCCGGGCGCGGGCGATTCCTCCCCCTTGAGCCCTTTGACCACATCCGCCAGCATTGCGTGATAACCTTTGGGATCTTCGTTGGCTGCGGCAGTGAAGTTAGGCCGCCACGAGAGAGTGTCTACCGTCTCGTCGAGTGTTGCCTCCGGCTCCACGATCTTGAAGGGCGGGTTGCGATGCCAGGCGATGTCGATGACGTTGTCTATTTCGATCCGCTGATGATCGGACATTATCTCGAGCCGCTCGACCGGCGCGCCACGCGATTGCATCGTTCCCATTGCAAGCGAGCCAAGCGCAGCGTTCTCGAAATCGAAATCGATGTGAATGAGAAGGCGGCCTTTTCCTCCTTCCGTCTTGCGTGCGTTGACCGCCGTGACCGGTGAGCCAACCAACCAGGAGACCAGATCGAAATAGTGGACGCAGTGGTGCAGGAAGAAGCCGCTATAGTCGACGTCTCCCGCAAAATAGCCGGGTGCTGTCATGTAGCGCCCCTGGATACCCATGACTTCGCCGAAACGTCCCGAACGGATGATATTGCCGGCCAGCTTGTTGCCAATCGAGTAACGTTTCATGAAACCCAGGAACAGAGGCTTTCTTGCGTTTTTGGAGGCCTCCAGCAATTCGCGCGCGCCAGCTGCCGTGGCAGACGGCGGCTTCTCCATGAAAACGGGCAGGCCCCGCGCCAGTGCCGCCTTTCCGAAAGCCAGATGCTGATCCGGGCCCACCGCCATGCCAACGGCGTCGATGCCGGGCGTCGAAAGCAGGTCGTCCAAATTGGTGACCAGTCGCTGCACGCCGAATTGCCGGCCCGCTTCCTCCAGACGCGTAGGGTCAATTTCGCAAAGCGCGGCGAGCCGCACATCATGACGCACGAGTTGTGGAAGCAACATCTGGGTTGCATGAATGCCGCAACCGATCCAGGCGATATTCAGGGTCATCGACGATATTCCGTAAGATGCAGGTGGGATCTGATGAAGGCGCTGGCCGCCGCAAGGCGTTCGGATTCGTCTTCATGGGGAGGACGCCATTGCGCGAGTGGGACGCCGAAGCGATCATCATTGCGGCGGAAGGGTTCAAGCGAAACCGGTCCTTCATAGCCGACCTCATGGAGAGCCCGGCAGGTATCGACCCAATCGGTCATACCCGTTCCGGGGAAACCACGATGGTTCTCGTTTGCCTGGAAATGTACCAGCCGCCCGCCAGCGAGACGTATCGCTTCTGAGATCGATGCCTCTTCCATGTGCATGTGGAAAGTATCGAGCATGAGGCCGACAGCCGGGTGGTCAACGGCATCCAGAAGCTCCATTCCCTGCTGCACCGTGCAGAGGACGTCGCTTTCGAAACGGTTGAGGGGCTCCACCGCCAAGGTGACACTGTTCGCCTGCGCGTATTCGCCAGCCTCCTTCAGGCCGCGTACGGCGCGCGCCTTGCGCGCCAGACGTTCCTCTTCCAGAACCGGCTGCGGTGCCCTCCCGGCAAAGACGAGCGGATTGCCAGTCATGGGGCCGCCGACGATTGTCGCACCGAGAGCGACCGCGCTGTCGATACAATATTTCAAGTAGTCGATACCCGCCCGGTGTGCGCCTTCGTCGTCAGAGCAGAGGTTGCGCTGCATGTTCACCCGCGCGGCCAGCACGACATCCAGCCCGGCGTCCGACAAGGCCCGCCGGGTATCCACAGGGTCGAGTTCACCAGGTTCGGGAACCAGCAACTCAATGAAATTGTATCCAAGTTCGCGGATTGTCGCGAAGAGTGGAAACTGCTCGGCCGTGAATGGCCGAGCATATTGCATGGAAATCAGTCCAATCGGGTTCACTTATTTCTCCTGATTCAGGCTCGTCCGACTGCAGGGAGCATCAGATGGACAGTGTAGTTTGTGGGATCAGCCGCAAATCCTCCGGTGCGGCCAAGACATGGACATCGGAGCCGCCTCGCACCGGCTCGCGCACATTGCGGTCTGCGATCAGAAGCGTCCCGAGTTCCGTCTCGACGCGGTACTCCATGACCCCACCCAAATAGGATGCCCGGGCAACACGTCCCGGCAGGCCTTCCTGCCCTTCTCGCGCAATCGCCAGCAGTTCGGGGCGAGCGACCAGGATCGCTTCAGCGCCCGGCGCAAGGCTGCCTGGAACAGGGATCGAACCGAACCGGACGTGCCCGTCTGCCCCGGCCTTGACCTTCAAAACGTTGGCGTCCCCCATGAAGTCGGCAACGAACTCACTGCGAGGGGCGTCATAGAGTTCTCGTGGGCTGCCGCTCTGCTCGATGCGGCCATTCCTCATGAGAAAAATTCGGTCCGAGATAGCCAACGCCTCGGTCTGGTCGTGGGTGACATAGACCACGGAAAGTCCGAGAGCCTGTTGAAGATCGCGGATTTCGTCGCGGACCTGACGGCGCAGTTTGGCGTCCAGATTGGAAAGCGGTTCGTCGAACAGCAGAACGTCCGGTTCCAGGACCAGTGCGCGCGCCAATGCCGCGCGCTGCTGCTGACCGCCTGAAAGCTCGGCAGGTAGCTTGTAGGTCTTTTCCGCAAGTCCAAGCTGCTCCAGTTGGGCCATGGCACGGACAAGGGCCTGCTTCTTCGGTGTCTGCTTGGCGATGAGACCGTATGCGACGTTCTCAAGAATGTTCAGATGAGGAAACAGCGCATAGCTCTGGAACACCATGCCTATTGAACGCAGGTTGGTCGGAACGTTCGATACATCCCGCCCGCCGATTACGATCCGCCCGGCTGTCGGCATTTCCAGCCCAGCAATCAGCCGTAGCGTCGTGGTCTTGCCGCAGCCGGACGGCCCGAGCATGCTGACCAACTCGCCTTTGGCGATAGTGAAATTCTGTTCCTCCAGCGCTTGGACGGCGCCGAATTTCTTGATGACTTTCTCAAAGCTGACTGCATCTTCGGTCATCGGATTTCTCCTACTGCCGGTTGGAGCGGCGCGTCTGTGTCGCGGCGACGGAACACCGCTTGCCGTAACAGAATTTGCAACAGGCCGATCGCTGCTATCAGAAGGATGATCAGGACCACGCTGTAAGCGATCGCAGGTCCGTAATTCGTGTTCTCGACAAGGCTGACGATGTAGGTCGTCGCCCAATCATAGCGCGGGGAGACCAGGAAGATGACCTGGCTCAGCGTGGTCACTGCGGAGACGAAAGCATAAATGATCGCTGTTGCAATGGCTGGCTTCAGCAGCGGAACGAGCACGCGCCGCACTGTCATCCACTGCGACGCTCCCATGGTCAGCGACACTTCATCGAGACTGCGATCAATCTGGGAAAGCTGCGCGAGCCCCACGCGCACGCCAACCGGCATGTTGCGCGAGATGAACGCGAAGAAAAGAATCGCGGCCGTTCCTGTCATCTCGATCGGTGGAGCGTTGAAGGCCAGGACATAGGCGAGGCCAACGACAGTTCCCGGCATGGCGAAACTCAGCATGGCCGTGAATTCGAAGACCACACGTCCCGGAAATCTGCAGCGAGCGATCAGCCATGCTGTGAGAAGACCGAGCGCCGCGGTCACCGGCGCCGCCAGACCCGCTATGACCAAGGTGGTCGAGAACGAGTTCCACGCGCCACCACTCCACACGATCCCGTACTGGCCCATGGTTACGCCGAACGCCTGCTCGAAATGGCGCAACGTCGGGCTGTAGTTTCGGCCCCAAAGTTCGGCGAAACCGCCGACAAGAACGGTCCCGTATATGAGAATGATGAACAGGGTCCAGATGATCGTGATGACGATGACAGGGAACTTCACCCGGGCAGGGAGAAGCGCGTTGCGGCCGCTATCGCCCTTGCCGGTCACGGTGACGTAAGATGCCCCTTTTAGGAACCAGCTTTGCGCGAAGAACGCCATCAGAGAAATCATCAGAAGGACCAGGCCGAGGCCGGCCGCATCGCCGAGATCGGATTGTGCTCCGACAATCTTGAAATAGATGCCCGTAGCGAGGACCTGAAACCCACCGCCAATGATCAGCGGGTTGCCAAGGTCGGCCATGCTCTCAATGAAGCTGAGCAGAAAGGCACCTGCCAGACCCGGCCGTATCAGGGGCAGCGTCACGGTGCGAAACGTATACCAGCGCGACGCGCGCAATGTTGAGGAAGCCTCCTCGACCGACGGACTCACAGACAACAGAACGGTGTGGATCACCATGAAGGCCAGGGGCGCGAGACCGAGCGTTTGCGCGAGCCATACGCCCTGAGGTCCGTAAATCCAGCGCGACGGACGGACCCCCATGAGATCGGCCGCCCATACCGTGATCGTGCCGGAGCGCCCGAAAAGGAGGATAAGGGCCAGACCAACGACGAATGGTGGCGTGACCAGGGGCAAGAGGCTCAGCAATCGAACTCCGCCCGTCCTGCGCAGACCTGTGCGTGTCACATACAAGGCCGCCACCAGACCGAGTAGCGTACATGAAGTCGCGACTGCAGCGCCCAGAAATATGGAATTCCAGGCCATTCCACAGCGGCCGCTTCCGCTCACACAGGCAAGACTCCATATCTCGGAACCGGTCGTGCGTGACATGAAGGAGGCGGCGACCGACAATTCTCCGTCCGCACGTAGCACGGTGCGGAAGACCTCTCCGAGAGGCATGAGGATAAAAAGGAACAGGACCGCGACAATAAAGGTCAGCAGGTGGTTGCCGAAACTTTCGCCACCCATCAGGCCGCGCCGCATAAGACCCAGAGCGATGATTCCAAGCAGCCCGATGACGGTGAGGACGGCACCAGCTCCAATCGGCGGCTGGTTGGCGCTAGTCAGCGGCTCGGAAGCTCTAAATCCTCCCGTCTGGCCGGCAATCTCCGGCAAGAACAGGATCACC
This sequence comes from Mesorhizobium sp., assembly GCF_016793485.1. Lineage (GTDB taxonomy): Bacteria > Pseudomonadota > Alphaproteobacteria > Rhizobiales > Rhizobiaceae > Mesorhizobium_K. The sequence continues at coordinate 31,391 of NZ_JAEULZ010000050.1, forward strand.
CCAATTGCCCCCAGGGCGAAGGCGATCTGCGGTATGCCGCGTCCAGGCGCCATTGCCGCGAATGACGCCGCCGCAACGAGCGACAGAACTGCCAACAGGGGCGGGAAACCCGAGATCGAGAGGGCGAAAAGTCCTCCCGATGGCCCGGCCCCGTACCAGGGCGCCAGACCCGCCGCGACAAGCACGGCGAGCCAGCCCAGCAGAAGTCGGGGCACAGGATATTTCATCAGGCATTCGGCTCAGCGATTGGCACCGATTTCTTTGTCCCACCGGGACAGGAGGCGACTACGCGTCTCGGACGAGCCGTACTTCCCGAAATCGTAGTCGATCAGTTTGGTGTCGGCGAGCCTCGGCGCTTCTGGCGGAGGCTCGATCGCGACATTCGCCTGGATCTGAAATGCTTTCGCAGGCAGCGCGGTTTCCTGCGCCTCTTTCGTAAGAGCCCAATCGTAGAACTGTTTCGCGAGCTCGGGATTCTTGGACCCCTCGATAATGCTCATCGATCCGATCTCATATCCGGTGCCGTCGGAAGGCGCGACCGCCTTGATCGGAAAACCGGAAGCGATCTGCTCAAGCACATCGTGCAGGAAAGCGATTCCTATGCCGGTTTCGCCCATCGCCGCGGCACGGATGCCCGCGGTGCCTGACTGGGTGTACTCGCTGATATTGGAGTTGATGCGCTTGAGATATTCGAACGCCTCATCCTCTCCATAGAGCTGAACGAGCGTGGCAAGCGCCGTATACGCCGTGCCGGACGTGTTCGGGTTGGCTACCTGAATTTCCCCCTTGTATTCGGGCCGCTCCAGGTCCGCCCAGGAAAGCGGCTCCGGCAGTCCCTCGGATTTGAGGAATTCGGTATTGAAGCCCCAGCCCAAGACACCGGCATAGATGCCTACCGTACGGTTCCCGGCCTTCTCGGCCTGATCGATCGCCCACGGCTGCAACTGATCCATGTTGGGAGATTTGTAGACTGCGGTCAGTTTGTCTTGCGCTGCTTGGATGTGAGCATCGCCCGAGCCGCCCCACCAGATATCCGCCTGCGGATTGGAAGCCTCCGCGCGAATCTGCGCCAGCGACGCGCCGGTGTCCTTGCGCTGCATGGAGACCGGCGTGCCGGTCTTGGCGGTAAATGTGGCCGCAATCGCCTCGCACCAAGCTTGCTGGACGCTGCAGTACATCGTCAACTGCTGGGCATAAGACGACGCTGACGGCATCGTGAAGCCAGTCACGCAAACGGAAAGGGCAAGCGCCCGTGACATCGCTTTCATTTTCTCCTCCTATTCGAAAAGGCGAGCGCGACTGCAAGCCTCTTGCCTCCAATGCATATTATCGTTATCGAAATCGATAAATGATGCAAGCCTTAAATCGGGAGGAACCGTTGGCCGTCATCGAAAGTATCGAAGTCACTGCTTTTTCCTATGAAGTTCCTGACCTTGGGTTGGATTCCGGTGGCTTCAACATTGTGATCACGCCGGGTCAGACCCGTACGATGAAAAGCCACGCCATCGTCATTCGCGACAGCGACGGCGTTACCGGCGAGTATGTAATGGGATGGGGAGGTACGGCCGGCGCGGTGGCGCAGATGCTGTCGGTCTGTCCGTTTCTCATCGGCCGAAATCCGCTGCAGCGCGAGGCAATCTACACTCACCTGAAATATGGTCTGCGGCAAAGCGACATGATGAGCATCGGGCTGATCGACATTTGCCTGTGGGATTTGGCCGGCAAGCGATTTGGTGCTTCGGTTTCGACGCTCCTCGGTGGATGGAAGGATAGCGTCAAGGCCTACGCCAGTACATTGCATGGCGACCGTAATGGACGTCTGTGCACGCCCGAGGCCTACGTCGACTTCGCGGCCGAGTGCAAGGAACTTGGCTATCGGGCTTTCAAAGTCCACGGCTTTTCCGAAGGCGATCCTGACGAGGAATCGAAAACTGTTCGTTTGCTGGGGCGCGCCTACGGCGATAGCCTGAAGCTGATGCTCGACCCTTCCTGCGACTTGATGACCTTCTCCGCAGCCGTTCAGGTTGGCCGGGCATGCGACGAGGCAAACTTCATGTGGCTTGAGGACCCCTATCGCGACAACGGGGTGTCGCAGCACGGCGCGAAGCGGCTGAAGGAGTTCATCAGAACACCGCTACTGCTCACAGAGCATGTGCGCGGACTGGAGCCCAAGGCGGATTTCATCGCCTCCGGAGCCACCGACTACGTGCGGGCCGATGTGGAATTCGACATGGGAATCACCGGAACCATGAAGATTGCAGCGCTGGCTGAATCTTTTGGTCTGGACGTGGAGCTGCATTCGCCGGGGCCTGCTCAGCGTCATTGTATTGCATCCATCCGAAACACGAATTTCTACGAGACGACACTTGTCGGCCCCGGCATGAAAAACGCGCTGCCTCAAGTGTACACCTGCGGCTATAGCGACAATCTCGATGCGATTTCTGCCGACGGGACATTCCCGGTGCCGCAGGGACCGGGCCTCGGCGTCAGCTATGATTGGGATTTCATCGCGAGAAATACGATCAACAACTGGCGCTTCGGCAAGCAATAGGGCCGCAAGGAAACTGGAGGCGCATGTTACGCCTCCTCCTCGGCTTCGAATGGACGAATGACCCGCGGCCCGAATTCCACGATGGTCGAGATGTGATGCGAAAGGCTGCGCCGCACTTCAACCAGATTACCGCTATCCAGCGCATCCACGATTGCGACATGCCGTTCGGCCGATTCCATCAGCGTATTGTTGGGCGGCGAGTTGTGGATCTTGTAACGATGATTGTGCAGCAGGCACCTCGTAAGTACGGGCTGGACGCTGGGCAGATTCGCGGCCTCGAAAAGACGCAGATGGAACTGCCGGTCATGCGCGGTCTGCTCGTATTCGTCGCCTTTCCGCGCGGCGCGGCGCATGGCCTCGATGTCCTCCAGCAGTGCCTCCCGCAAATTTTTGCCATAGGACGGAAGACTGCGGCGCACGCCACGCAGCTCGATGTCGTGACGGATGCGCAGAAGCTCCTGGGCATCTGCTTCGCGGCATTCGGAGACGATCGTGCCACGATGTTGCTGGCGTTCAACCAGCCCTTCCTCCTGCAAACGCAGCAGAGCTTCACGCACAGTGCTCTGGCTGCATCCGAAATGATCGGCAATATGGAGTTCGAGAAGCACTGTCTGAGGCGGAAGCGTTCCCAGCACGATGTCGCGCTGAAGCGCCGCAAAGATGGCATGGCTTCGTGGAGGCGAGCGACGCGCCGTTCTCGTGGAAGCGTCGAGCCACGCCAAGGTCATCACAAATTCTCCTGCTGTATCGTTAACGATAAGTCTAGCATGCCGATCTTATGGCACAAGCAATAGGACAGTTACACCGAATGACCGTGCCCATTGAGCGATTATCGCCTGAAATGCGTCAGGTTCTCGAACGCCTTGTGGTCGAGGACGGTCAACAACCTGATCCCACTACCTTATCCTCGACCGAGGCGCGCAGCCTGTTAGAAGCATCCAATCGACGCTGGAACACAGGCCAGCCGCAGATGGCTTCGGTCCGGGACGTCTCCAAACTGGCGGGATTGAATGCAACGGCCTATATGCCCAAAAATGATGACGGCCGGCATGCGATACTTTACGTCCATGGTGGCGGCTGGTCTTTCTGCTCATCAGCAACACATGACGGCGCCTCGCGTCAGTTGGCCGAAGCCACAGGCACGACTGTCGTCACCTTCGACTATAGACTGGCGCCGGAACATCCTTATCCGGTCGGCCTCCAGGACTGCCTGTCGATCTGGGCTGCGCGCAACGATTTGTGTCCGAACCGTACATGGTCGATAAGCGGCGACAGCGCGGGAGCCAACCTCGCCATCGCTTTGATGCTGCGCCTTATCGAGGCGGGTAAGACAGAAGATCTGCCAGTTGCCGGCCTGCTGTTCTACGGCGTTTTCGACGCGGACTTCGAAAGTTCGAGCTATCGAGAGATTGCCGACGGTCCAGGCCTGACGCGTGACAAGATGCGCCGTTACTGGGACTTCTACGCTCCATCTTCTGATCGCCATTCCGATCCGTGTCTCAGCCCGGCCCGCGCGTCGGATGCGCTCTTGTCAGGATTACCGCCCCTTTACCTGAACGCCGCGGAGATCGATCCCCTAAGAAGTGATAGCGAGGCACTACACGGACGCCTCGCTGCGCTCGGCCGTCACGACCAACTGGAGATCGTACCTGGTGTCATCCACGGTTTCATGCAGATGAGCCTCTGGCTCCCCCAGTCCGCCGCCGCCTACAGACGCGCAGGCGAGGCATTTCGGCAAATGACTGGATGTGCGGCAACTCGGCCACTGTTGGCCGACCCATTGGAACAGAACGGTAATTTGGGATCGGTCAGATCAAATTTTGATTAATTCGACATGCCTGCTTGCCCATCATCTACGAGCCGCGCTCGTTGGCAGGAGCTTCTTCAGCGACCTGGCAGACCGATGCCGATGCAGCCAATTCTCGAACAGCCGAAGGCGGACGAGAATTGGCCAACGATCACGCTGGCGTTTTGCTACGAAACTCGCACAGCGTCGTGGTGGTCGTCGCGGCAAGAGCCCGCTTTGAGAAGCTGGCGCCGGTGAGAGAGGCGCTTTCATCGCTCCTTGGCGATTTATGAAAATCGGTCGGCTTCAAGGCGAATAGCCAAACATCGATTTGGTTTCCAGGAAATCCTCGAAGCCGAATTTTCCCCATTCGCGCCCGTTGCCCGATTGCTTGTAGCCGCCGAAGGCCGCCGCCACATCGGAAGACGAACCATTGATATGCACCATGCCAGCCCTGATGCGGCGTGCAACGACGCGCGATCGCTCGATACTGCTCGAGGTCACATAGCTCGACAGGCCGTAAGGAGTATCGTTGGCAATGCTTATTGCGTCTTCCTCGCTCTCGTAGGGCAATATCACCATCACGGGGCCGAATATTTCCTCGCGTGCAACGGTCATCTGATTGTGGACGTCAGCAAACACAGTCGGTCGCACATAGTAGCCAAAGTTGAGATGCTCCGGTCTGCCTGGTCCGCCGGCAACGAGGCGCGCGCCTTCCGCCATGCCGACTTCGATGAGGCGCTGGATTTTGGCGTACTGGATATCGCTCACCACGGGACCTATGGTGGTTTTGGCTTGTCGTGGGTCTCCTACGACCGTCTCTTCGGCAACTCGGCGGGCAATGGCGATCGCCTCTTCCTGACGTTCGATAGGAACCAGCATGCGACTTGGCGCATTGCAGGACTGGCCGCTGTTGCTGAAGCAATTTGCGGTGCCTGCTGCCACGGCGCGAGCAAAGTCCGCATCCTTCAGAAGTATGTTGGGGGATTTTCCACCCAGTTCCTGAGAAACGCGCTTGACGGTGTCCGCCGCGGCCTTGGCAACTGCTACGCCTGCCCGGGTCGATCCCGTGAAGGAGACCATGTCGATATGCGGATGGGTGGCGAGCGCTTGCCCTACCGTGGCTCCGTCGCCATTGATCATGTTGTAGACTCCGGCTGGCACGCCGGCCTCGTGCATCATCTCACTGAAGAGAATACCGGACATTGGCGCGACCTCGCTTGGCTTAAGCACCATCGTGCAGCCAGTGGCCAATGCAGGTGCGACCTTGCAGGTGATCTGGTTCATCGGCCAGTTCCACGGCGTGATAAGCCCACAGACACCGATCGGCTCACGCGTCACAACCGTATTGTTGATGGTCTCGTCGAATTCGAAGGTGCTCAACACCGAAATCGCCTGCTTGAGGTGATTAAGCCCGATGGCAGCCTGAGCGTCTCGGGAAAAGGTCAGTGGTGCGCCCATCTCCTGGGTGATCGCGTCCACCATTTCGTCATAGCGTCTCTCATAGACAGCGACCAGGTTCTGCAAAAGCTCGAGCCTTTCGCGCCGCGTGGTGCGCGCATAGGATTCGAATGCCCTTTTTGCAGCGCCAACCGCAACATCGACATCTTCGCGCTCCCCAAGTGCGATGCGCGCGTAGGCCTCCTCGGTGGCAGGATTGATGACTTCCAGAGTCCGGTTGCCGATAGGCGCAACCCAAGCGCCATCTATGTAGAATTTCAGACTGTTGCTCATGTTCTATCCTTTGATCCAGAGGAGGAGGTCAAAAGCCGGCCAGCGGGCGTAGCGAACTGCCATCCAGAAACCTTGAGAAGCTAAACGGTACCGGGTCGACTACGGGCCCTTTGCCTGTGGCGATCTGCGCGGTCAGCTTGCCCGCGCCCGGCCCGATGCCAAAGCCATGGCCAGAGAAACCAGAGGAAAGTACGAGACCAGGAACGCTCTCGACTTCCGATATGACGGGAACGAGATCAGGAGTTGCGTCGATTATACCGCCCCACGTCGCGGCTGTCGGCACCCGCTCGAATGCAGGAAATGCGTGGTTTAGATTTTGCCGCGCGCGCACGATCTCTTTTGCAGAGGGTTCCGGATCGACGATGCGAACCCTTTCAAAGGGGGAGATTTTGTCCATATTCCACGGTCGTGTCAGCCGCCACTCGTCGAGGAATGCGCTGCCGAAACGCACCGCGACGCCAGACCATTCCTGACGCAGAACCGGTATGAAATCGCGAAAGAAGCGGAAGCTGTCAGGCACGACCTGTGCGACCACCGAGCCGCTGGATACTGTGTAACCCCCGTCCAGCCTTTTGCGAAGGGCGAGCCCAGGTCCCCAGGCCGCTGTCAATGGCCCCGCGCTGGTGGGTCCGGTTCGCAACACCGAGGCAAGTACCTTTAGCTGCGGGAACCGGACGCCCAGCGTACTGGCAAACAGGCTGGACCACACGCCACCTGCCAGCACCACCCGGCTGGTGCGAATCCTGCCGCGCTCGGTCACCACACCGGCGACACGGCCAGCCTGCATGTCGACGCCGCGTACTGCGCAGCGCTGTAAAATCGTAGCCCCCTGCCGGGCGGCTGCACGCGCGAGGGCAGGAGCGGCGAGGCTTGGTTCGGCTACGCCGTCATCCGGCGTGTACAGCGCTCCAGTCCATGTTCCGGCAGAATCCGTCAGAACATCATTGACCTGCCTGCCACGCAGCAATACGGATTTGACGCCATTCTGCCGTGCATGAGGCAGCCATGCCTCACGCTTTGCATAGGAAGCTTCATCCGGGCAGATATAGAGAGTGCCGGTTTGACGAAAACCGGTTTCGTCATTCAGACGCTCGTTCAGGCCCCGCCAGATCGACAAGCTTTCCATCATCAGCGGGATTTCGCGAGGATCGCGCCCCATCGACCGGCACCAGCCCCAGTTCCGACTGGACTGCTCCCCGGCGATGATGCCTTTCTCACAGAGGACGACGCGCTGGCCGCTTTCTGCGAGGAAGTAGGCGGTCGATACACCGATTATGCCGCCGCCGACTACGACGACATCGGCATCTGCAGGCATATCTGGACTGCTGTCGACCGATGCGACGTCGACGGGCATCACGCGACCTCAAGAGGTGTGTCGCCACTGCCGATCAGCATTTCAACGCCGTTATCGGTTAGCGCATAGGTGCCGCCCTGGATGACGCCAAGCCCTTCATCCGGGAACTGCAGGTAGGAGTGCAGCACAAAGACCATGCCTACTTCCATGCGCTGATCGGGTCCGCGGCTGATTTGCAGGGGCTCAAGCCAGATAGGCGGATATGCGACACCGATGCCATAGCCGAAGCGCATCACCGCAGCCTCTTCCATCCCGGCGGCTCTCACTGGCACGAGTGAAGCCTCCTCGATATCGCCAACGGCTACCCCCGGCGCGATGCGCGCCGTACCGGCAGCAAGGCACTCGCGCGCCACGTCGTAGATTTTTTGCGCACGGACGCTCGGCTTTCCTGCGGCCATCGTATGAATGGCTGTTGTGTGGTAGCGGGCAGACACCCCGGCGAACTCCGCATGCACGAGGTCACCTGTCTCGATGATCCTGTTGCGCGGCGTGCCATGGCCTCCAGCGGAGCGTTCTCCTCCGGTGAGTTCCGTCGGGATGGACCAGTAGTCGCTGCCTGAGAGGCGCATGGCGTGCTCGATTTCCGCAGCGAGCGCTATCTCGGTTATGCCGGGCCGAAGCACGCGCCGCATGGCGTCCAGGCCGGCGCTCGCATGGCCGGCTGCTTCGCGCAGATAGTCCATCTCCGCAGGGGACTTTATCAGCCGCGGCAGACCAAGAAGAACGGTGCCGTCAACGATCTTGGCAGGTGCCAGTGCTTCGGCAAGAGCCAGGCCGAGTGCATGCGGAATGGCGTAGGACTGCGTCTCGATCGCAACCTTGTCGGCCTTTAGTCCCTTTTCCTTCGCCACCGCGGCGATTGTTGCGGCCACGTTGTCGAACATCAGGCGATAGGCGCGAACGTCCTTGATCCACGTGCTTTCATACGCAAGTGATAGGTCGGTATCGCGCAGTACGATTGTGGGCTCGTCGTCGTCCACACTGAAGATCAGTGCCTGCGGGCTGTTGACGCTGACCCAAGAGTCGTAGCCTCCGTAATAGTAAAGCGACTCAGGAGCCATGCTAATGCAGTGCTCGATCCCGCGCTCCCTCATCAGACCGCGCAATGTCGCTAGCCTCGCGCGATGCTCAGATTCCGGAAAAGCGGCAAATTTCCCCCGCATCGATTCTACTCCTTGTTGAAAAGCATGAGGCTTGCGGCATCAAAGCTCACCGTCACTGCATCGCCTTCGTTGACGACGGGCGGTTCGCCCCGACCCTCCAGTCGCCAAGCGATTCCGTCGGCGAGTTCCAGGTCGATCCTGTGCCAGCTGCCGCCAAAGATGATGGCTCGCACTGTCGCGCTGATGACGTTCAGGCTTCCACTCCCCGGCACGCCCAAACGCAGATGCTCGGGGCGTATTGCGCAGGTGACCCTGCCGACGCCAGCCAGCTCGGAACGCGAGGAGATGAGCGAGCCCGCAACCGTTTCGATCCGCGCGGTTTCCCCGGCAAGCTCGGTCACGCGTCCCGGCAGTTCGTTGAGGTCACCAACGAAACGGGCGACCATGAGATCGGAAGGCTCCCTGTACAGCGCGGCCGGAGGTGCCATCTGGCGAACCGCTCCCTTGGCCATGACAGCGACCTGAGTCGACATGGTGAAGGCTTCTTCCTGATCGTGGGTCACATAGATCATGGTGATGCCGCTGTTGCGCTGGAGCATGCGCAGTTCGACCGCAAGCTGCTGCCGCAGTTGCCGGTCAAGGGCGCCGAGCGGCTCGTCGAGCAGCAGCATCGAGGGTCGGAAAACCAGCGAGCGCGCCAGCGCCACGCGCTGCTGTTGGCCGCCGGAGAGCTGGCCTGGATAACGGCCGCCCAGACCATGCAGGCCCACAAGCGCAAGCGCTTCCTCTACACGTTTCGTCAGTTCCGTCCGGGCGAGCTTGCGCACCGACAGCGAAAAGGCGACATTCTCAGCCACCGTCATGTGCGGAAACAGCGCATAATTTTGGAATACAAAGCCGATGTCGCGCTGCTCCGGCGGAAGGTTCGTGATATCGCGTCCGCCCACGCGAACACGACCTGAATCGGGCTGGACCAATCCACCGATGATGCGAAGCAGTGTCGTTTTTCCCGATCCGCTGGCGCCGAGCAGCGTTAGGAACTCGCCCGCGGCAACAGCGGTAGAGACGCCGTTCAATACTGTGAGCGAACCATATCCGTGAGTGACGTTCTCGATCTGGAGTTCGTTGCCATGGCGCCGCCCCGCGCCGCTGGCGTTCCGGCCGACGTCAGCCATACGAGGCTCCTTCATACGCTTTAACCATACGTCGGCGCCGTGCAGCGGCAAGAACAGCGTAGGCAAGGCCACCGATGAGCACCGCCGCCATCAGCATTGTCGACACCGCAGCCACGGTCGGTGTCACCTCGGTACGGATATTATTGAAGATATGGACGGGCAGCGTTGAGCGGCCAGCCGAGAGAAAGAGCGCAATCACCGGCTCATCCCATGACGTGACGAAGGCGAATACAGCTGCGACCGCGAGGCTGGGCGCCATCATTCGCGCTGTAACGGCACTGAAGGCACGGGAGCGCGACGCGCCAAGTGTGCGCGCCGCCTGCTCCAGCTCCGTACCCATTGAACGCAGCGCATTGCTGGCGATCATGACGGTAATAGGCAGCGCCAACAGCGTATGGCCGGCGACATAGGCAACGGTCGTGCCGACCAGACGCAGGCGACTGGCAAGATCGAACAGGGCAATTGCGACGAGGATTACCGGCACTATGAGCGGCGCCAGAAAGAGGCCGGTTATCACTTGGCGGGCGGGCACGTTTCCGCGGACAAGACCGAGTGCCGTCATCAGGCCGAGCGCGGTCGACACAATGGCAGTCAAGACGGCAACCTTGAAACTCAGCAACCCCGAAGCGAGCCAGTCGGCGTCGTTGAAGAACTGCGCATACCAGCGACCGGAAAAGCCAGATGGCGGAAAGATAAGGAATGTGGTCGGCGTGAAAGACAGGATTACCACGACGACCAGCGGTGCGAGCAGAAAGAAGAACACCGCGACGGTAAAGACAAACCCAATTCCCACCGGCCATGTTAGCCTTGGACCCTCCGTGCGAGACACGCCCTTCTGGCTGCCTGTGCCTAAAACTGCCATGTCGTTCGAAGGGAACAGGCGCTGTGCGCCGAAATAGATCGCAAGTGTCAGGATGAGGAGCACCGATCCCATGGCGCTCGCGGTGCCCCACTTCGCAATATTGACCTGCTGCTGGATATAAGTGGCGACGGTCAGGTCGGCTCCCCCGCCGAGCAGGGCAGGCGTGAGGAAGAAGCCGAGGCTGATGACGAAGACCATCGTCACACCCACCGTCACACCGGGTCTCGTCAGAGGCATGAACACTCGCCACAGCGCCTGAAGCATATTGGCGCCAAGTGTGCGAGCGGCGTTGGTCAACTCGTTGTCGATGCTCAGCATGCTCGCGTAGAGGATGGCGATCATGTAGGGCAACAGATAGTAGACCATGCCGATGATCGTGGCGGTGGTGGTGTACATCAAGCCGAACTGCGGCAATATTTGCGTGAAGGCAAAGAGCCGGACAAGGATCGATGTCCAGAACGGGAACAGGGCAAGCAGGAGAAGCGCGCTTCCCCATCCACCAGAAAGGCGCGACAGGAAGTAGCAAACAGGATAGGCGAGCAGCAGCGTGAATACGGTTGCCACCAGCGCGACCACGAACGTGTTCTGCAGGACGATCTGGTAGAGCGGGTCAGAAAGTAGCTCGGCGTAGTTGGCGAGACTGAATTCATGCCCGGCGAGCGACAGCTTGCCGCGAGCGTCGAAGCTTCGCATCAGCACGCCGGCCAGCGGCACGAGGAAGCTCACGCCCAGGAACAACAGTCCGGGGACGATCAGAAGAGCTGCCTTGTTCGGTGAGGAACGCATGCTGCCTCGCTTGCCATCACCTTGACGGTCATGGCGATGCAGATCGAAGTGAATGGGACAAAGCCGGGCGGGACCGTCGTCCCGCCCGCGAAATGCTGCCGTTAGTTAGGCACCTGGCCGCTGACGACCCAACTGTTGAAGTCCTTCAACACACTTTCGATGTTTTCCATGTAGTATTTGTCATCCTCACGGATCGCAGTCTTGGCGTTGGCTCCGGCAAGGACCCACGGCGCGACGTCGTCCGGAATTTCGACCTGTTCTTTCAGCGGCATCAGCACATACGCCGTCTGCTTGACGAACTGCTGTTGCGCCGCGATGTCCTCGATCATGAGCTTGAGGAAAGCCTGCGAAGCCTTCTCATTGCGAGCGCCCTTCGGAATCGTCACGGGCGTATAGTCCCAGATCGCTTCGCCCCAGGCGATGGCGAACGGCACGTCATTGGCGCGAATGGCCTCGGAGACAGGTCCGTTCCAGACCAGCGCCATGTCGCACGCACCCGACATGAGCTGCTGCACGCCCTGCGAACCGCTTTCCCACCAGATGATGTCATCACGGATCTTGTTGAGCGAGGTCAGCGCGCGCTTAACGTCCAGCGGATAGAGCTTGTCGGCGGCTACGCCGTCAGCCAGTAGTGCTGCTTCGAGCGTCCCTCCAAACTGCGGGTATTTGTACATGCAGCGCTTGCCGGGAAATTTCGCCGTGTCGAGCATATCCGAAATCTTGGTCGGCTGCTCGCCCTCCTCGGGCCACTTCGCCTTGTTCCATGCGATAACCGCAGCATAGGGATAGCCGTAGATCGCGGTCGCATCGTAGGTGCCTGCCTCCAGGCGGTCCACCGGCACGACGCTGGTGTCGATTTCCGCCAGCAGACCCGCCTTTTGCGCGAGCAGCATGTCACTCATCGTCGAGAAGGCAACGATGTCCCACGGCACGTTACCGCTCTGCTGTGCTGCCTCGAGCTTGGCTATGCCGCAGCAGAACGTATCGAAGGCCAAACGCGCGCCCGTTTTCTCCACGAACGCTGCTCCGACAGTATCCATGATGCCGCCCTTAAGCGTACCGCTGTGGCCTGCTCCGTTGAAGAGAAACTCCTGCCCGGAATAGCCACTATAAATATCTTGTGCCGAGGCTGGCGTCGCAGCGATCGACAGTCCGGTGCCGACGGCGAGTGCGCCGGCCATGCGGATGATGCTTGTTACCTTCATGATTCCCCACATTTGCAAAGGGCGTCCGGACGAGATCCGCGACGCGGTTTCAATGCATTACGCGCAGGCTTTTTGCTCTGTTTCTGGCGCGATGCTGGGAGAATAGTCGATACATACATATCGCGCAACACTATTATTGCATCGCATAGCGATACATACTAACATTCAAGCCTATGGTGTTAGATCGGAATGGCGTGCAGAATGCAGGGCATATTGGGGAAAGCAGAATGAATGGGGCTGCCAAGAGGATCCAGGATGAAGATCAGGGGTCTGGCATCTCGCCGCTCTTCAACCAGTCGCTCGCGAAGGCATTCGGTATACTGGAAGCATTCAGCTTGGACCGGCGCTCGATGAACTTGCCGGAACTGGCTGCCATCACCGGCCTGACGAAGAGCGCGGTACAGCGATTGACTTTCACCCTCGAGAGCCTTGGCTACCTGCGCAAGGATCCGATCTCGAAGCGGTACTCGGTCACCCCTCGCACGCTAGAGCTTGGTATGCGATACACTACGACGAGCAGCCTGATCGAAATCGCCAGTCCTTACCTGCTGGATCTGAACATCAAGTGCGGCGAGACGGTGAACCTTTCGGAGCCTGACGGGCTGAACATGATCTTCGTGTCCAGCTATCCCGGGCGACGCCAGATATCGGTTCAGTTGCCGGTTGGAAGTCGTTTCCCGATTTACTGCACGGCTGCCGGGCGCGCATTCCTGTCCGGTTCGACAGGGGAAATGGTCGATGCGGTTATGGGCGCGTCGCAAATCCGTAGTTACACCCCCAATACGATACTCGACAGTGCCGAAATCGTGCGCATGATCGAAGACGCCCGCACAGCGGGCTTTGCTTTCGCAAATAGCGAGTTCTACCGTGGCGACATAAACATAGCAGCACCCGTCATGGGCAGTGACGGGCGTGCGATCGCAGCGGTCGGCGCCTCGGTGCCAGTAACGCGGTGGACGTTCGAGTCTGCCTGCGCCGACATTGCTCCCCAGGTAACGGAGGCAGCCCAAACAATTTCGTCGCTATTCGCACCCCGTCGTCCTGCTTGACTGTTATCTGGCCTGACAAAGTGAATGCATCATCGATCTGACCCCGTTTGATGTTTCAGTCAGTCCGATCGCGATAGGCCCCTTCAGGTAACACACGACGTCAGTTGACCGGGCTGAGGCGATCTAGCAATTACATGTTGTATTGGTGGGCGATGACGGGCTCGAACCGCCGACATCTTCGGTGTAAACGAAGCGCTCTACCAACTGAGCTAATCGCCCTGGAAATCAGGCGGGACGTTTAAGCGGTTCAGGATTGGACCGCAAGCGGAATCGGTTTTTGACCCTTCTAAGCAATCCTTCAACGTCGACCGTCGGCGGCAAAAGCGGCGCTTGACACTCCCGGTCTAACCCCTTATCCAGCCGCCAACGACGCAACACGCAGTCACGTGCGCGTCATGCGCGGGTGTAGCTCAGTCGGTTAGAGTGCCGGCCTGTCACGCCGGAGGTCGCGGGTTCGAGCCCCGTCACTCGCGCCATTCTTTTTCCAGCTTCCGTTCAAGAATGTATCCGCCCACAGTCCGGATGGTGGATGTTAATTGGCGCTCGCCCCTTTGGTTGAATCGCCATACTGTGAAGCGACGCGGGGACGGCATGGTGAACGTACTCATGAAAGCGTCTTTCTTGGCCGGGTTCGTAGTGGCCACCCTTCCGGTTGGACTAGTCTCAGCACAGGAACGAACCTGGATTGGCCAAAGCTATGAAGAAGGCGCGGCCTTGATCTACGGCATACCTGATAGCGGGGACATGACGCTTTCCTTTGACTGTGCAAGGAACTCGGACACACTCACCTTCATCTACGCCTTCGAGCCGGGAAATGCGTCAGACCGTATGCAGCTAGAAGTTCGGCTTCAGACAGCCGACACCGCCATTCCGGTGGCAACGACGGGAACGCGGCTTGAAATAGACGACCTTTTCGTTTTGGAGGGCGAACTGAAACTCGACGAGATCACCGGACTGCTGAAGTCACGCGGCGTCCTGCGGGTTTTCGTCGAAAACGGTTCGGAAGAAATTCCGCTCGATGGCGCGCGCGAGGCAGCGAAAAGTCTGCTTGAAACCTGCACCGCATCCTGATTGCCGCACAATCAGGATGGCACAGTACCGCAGGAGAACGATTGAAGAGACTCCCGGATCAACTGCTGGGGGCACGAACCTCGTCGGTTTTCTCCAAAGCCAACTTTACGCGGGAATCGCGATCGTAGACGTCGCCGAAGTATTCGACCTTGCCGTTCATGTCGGGCCAGGCGGTGAAATAGGCCACATAGATCGGGATCTTGAGCGTATTTTCCCTTGAGTGCCCCTGCTTCACTTTCTCGGTTACATGCTCCCGCGTTTTGCCCAGGACGGCCGCCGCCATGCCGCGCGGGTCCTGCAATCGAACGCATCCGTGGCTGAACGCACGCTCGTCTCGGTCGAAAAGGTCCTTTTGCGGCGTGTCGTGCATGTAGATGGCATGCTTGTTAGGGAACATGATTTTCAATTCGCCGAGCGCGTTGGCTTCGCTCGGCGTCTGGCGAATGCTGTACGGAACCCTCGAACCGTAGGCGCTCCAGTTGATCGACGATGAGGGAATGCGCTTGCCCTTGGAGTCGGTAACCTCATAACCGGCGCGATCGAGATAGCCTGGATCGCTACGCAGGCGCGGCAACATCTCGTTGACAATGATCGACTGGGGCACACCCCAATAGGGGTTGTATTCGACATAGCTGATCTCGTCGTAGAAGAAGCTCGTCTGGTTGGACGGCTTGCCGATCACGACGCGCATGTTCAGCTTCTCGATATCCTTGTCGATGAACTGCGCCCTGAAGGCAGGCTGATTTATGAAAACACGCGTCTCGCCCATTTCGCGCGGCAGCCACCGCAACTGTTCGAGCGCGATGAGCACCTTGTCTATGCGGTCGGCTTTGGACGTACCCGCAAGCGCCGCGACTGTGCGGGGGCCTACAACGCCGTCCGGTTTCAGCCCCGCCCTTACCTGGGCTGCCTTGACGACCGGCACCAGTTGCTCACTGTAGGTCTCCGTATCTCCCATCCGATAGAGCAGCTCGCCAAACTCGCCCCCCATCTCGTCATCCAGATCACGCGAGATGAGATTAAGGAGTTTCGGCAGTTCGGCATTCGTCTCGCCGGGCTTGAGCAGCAACTTGGGGTCAACGACGATTTCGTTCTCCGCGCTGGCGCGCAGCGCCTCCAGTTCAACCCGCAGCGCCCTATAGGCAGCGCTGTCGGGATGGCGCGTCTCGAGCCAACCTTTTGCATCTGTGGCATTGGAGAGAAGCCTCAGCGCGCCGACCATGTCGAACGGCTTCTCGGGAAAATCGTGATAGCCGGAAAGCTTGTTGGGATCGATGCGGCCACCCTCCGCGTCTCGCGCATAACGCAGGACGCGCGCGGACAACGCCATTTCGAAACGGATCTGCTCCGTCTTGCCGGCTGTCGAGGACGGTACGGCAACCGCATAGTCGGAGGGCGACAAGCCATGGCTCGCTGCATCGCCGAGCACGCGCAACGCATCGCGGGCGCGTTCGCTTACCTCGCCGTCAGCAATCCAGATGAAATCGGGATTCGCGGAATAGTACTCCGCGAGCGCTTTGGCGATCGCAGGCTCGGCGAAAAGCTGATAGTCGGCTAGGCCGACCACCGCCTCACGGAACGCGGTGTCGGTAGCGGCCTGATCGAGCGACGCCGACTGACCGATTGCGGCAAGAGATGTGAAATCGACCCGCTGAAGCGCCGCAGCCTTGTAGTCGTAATAAGAAGGAGCGCTGATCTTGGCAATCTGCGCAGCTTTGCGGGGAGCTGTCGCTCGCGGCTTGGCCTGTTGGGGCTGTTCAGCCAACGGCTTCCTAACCGAGTTCGGATTGTATCCGCTGCTTATGAAGCGGTCGCTGTTCGCACGACGGCCTCTATCTTCCGTCCGCTGGGTACGGACACCGCCGCCAAACAAGGAATCGAACAGCGTCTGAGCCTCTGCCAGCGGTGTTCCCACGACCAGAGCAACAGCCGTCAAAGCGGGGAACCAGCCGGCTTTCCTCGCGAAACGTATCATCGATGACCCATTTCCGTTGTTCATGCGAAGTACTTCATGCGACAGCACGGTGGATGTAAGGCGAATACACAGCCGATTCATACCGATAACGTGAAGGTCCCACAAATTTCGCCCGCCGTGTTGCCAAACCGCTTCACATCCGCGTGAGCAGACGGTGAAGGCCAAGGCGTTTGCGGAAAACGGTCGGCGTGACTGACGGCGCTGGTTACTCGACTTCGAGCATCGTCGCCATTCGATCGCGCCAGAAGGGAGAAGGCAGACCGCCGCTGTGGAAATCCTGCGCCGGCAGTGTACATTCCGCGCAGGGAACCTACCTCTCGTCGATTCGCCAGGCGTTGCTTCCTGCGTCGCCTCTATCCATCGCGCAGGTCGCCATGCCTAACCGCTTTCTGATCTTTGTCGCCGGTCTCTTCGGGGTCTTGGGAGTCGGTCTCTCCGCAGCGGCGGCCCATGGCGGCACGCCGAATACGGCAACGGCCGCCACCTTCATGGTTGTCCATGCCCCGGCCCTGCTCGTGATAGGACTGACCAGCTTCAATGCGGTCATCCGCTGGGCCGCCGCCGTTCTGCTCGTCGGCGTCACCCTTTTCGCAGGCGATCTGGTAAGCCGAGATTTCCTTGACGATCGCCTGTTCGCACTGGCTGCGCCGATAGGCGGCGCGCTGATGATGCTCGGCTGGCTGGGGGTCGCCCTCTCCGCCCTCTTTCCGCGCCGGCTGCTCTGAGATCAGGCTGCAGCCAAATGATCGCCGCCTGCGGTTGCGGCTTCGACGTCCATCCAGATAATCTCCCAGATATGGCCATCGGGATCCTCGAAGCTGCGGCCATACATGAAGCCGAAATCCTGTGTCGGCGTCGGGTCGATGACGACCCCGGATGCCTCGGCTTTTTTCACCATGGCATCGACGTCTTCGCGGCTTTCGGCGGACAATGCGATCAGCACCTCGCTCGCCGACCGGGCGTCGACAATCGTCTTCGACGTGAATTCTGCGTATTTGCGATGGGTGAGAAGCATCGCGTAGATAGTCTCCGAAAAGACCATGCAGGATGCTGTGTCATCGCTGAATTGCGGATTTCTCGTCGCGCCGATCGATTCATAGAAGGCGGTAGCGCGCTTGAGGTCGGCAACGGGCAGATTGACGAATATCATCTTGGGCATGGTTCATTCTCCTTTGCTTTCGCTCCAAAGGACGAACTGGGGCGGTAAAGTCCGACATCAAGCCGGAACAAAAAGCGAAGTTCGGCGCTGTGATGACGATTCAGAAAAGTGGTGCCCAGTCAGTTCGTTGGCGAAATCATGCCATTGCGTGAAGCTTCATTTTAGGAGCCGCTGCGTGGGCTCAATGGCCCATGCGATTCCAGGCGTCGAGGCCGGCGATCTTGTAGGCTTCGGCAAGCGTCGGATAGTTAAAGGTGTTGTTGACGAAGAAATCCACGGTCCCGCCCAGGTTGATGACAGCCTGGCCGATGTGGATCAGCTCAGTCGCCCCCTCGCCGACGATATGCGCGCCGAGCAGGCGACGCGTTTCGATCGAGAAGATCAGCTTCAGGAAGCCCGAATCCACGCCCATGATATGCCCGCGCGATGTTTCGCGGAAGCGCGCAACGCCGACTTCGTAGGGCGTGTCGGAGCTGCGGACCTGTTCCTCCGACTGTCCTACGGTGGAGATTTCCGGCACTGAGTATATACCATAGGGAAACGTCTCCGGCGGCGGCGGCAGCATGACGCCGAAGGCATGGCAAGCTGCTACCCTGCCCTGCTCCATGGCGGTCGAGGCAAGGCTGGGGAAGCCGATCACGTCGCCAGCCGCATAAATATTGGGAACCGTCGTCTGGAATGTCTCGGGGTCGGCCTTGATGCGCCCCCGGCTGTCCACCTCAATACCGACCGTCTCCAGCCCGAGGCTGCCTACATTGCCGCTGCGTCCGGCTGCGTAAAGCGCTATCTGCGAACGTACGGTACGCCCGTCTCCCAGCGTGATATCGACAGACCCGTTCTCGACCTGGATTTCCTTGACCGTGCTGCCGAGCCTGATCGCCATGCCGCGATCGCGCATTTGATGAAGGAAGTCGTCGACGATCTCACGATCGACGAAGTCGAGGATCGTCTGGCGCGACTCGATCAGCGTGACCGGCACGTCCAGCGCCGAGAAGATCGTCGCGTATTCGACCCCAATGACACCGCCACCGATCACCGTCAATGTCCGCGGCAACTGTTCCAGCGAAAGCATCTCATCGCTGTCGAAGACATGCTTCCTGTCGAACGGAACATTGTCCGGGCGATACGGCCTCGTGCCCACCGAGATCATCGCGTGGGAGAAGCCGACGTCGCTGGTATCGCCATTCTCGTTAGTAAGTTGCAGCCGGTCGGAGGCAACGAACTTGGCCGTCGCCCGCGTGTGTCGAACACCATTGCGCATGAACTGGTGCTGCAGCACCTCGACTTCGTGGTCGAGCGTCTTGCGCAGCCGCTGGATCAGGTCGCCGATCGAGATATCCTGTTTGACGCGATAGCCCCGTCCGTAAAAGCCGCGCTCCCGCCAACCGGAAAGATTGAGCACCGTTTCGCGCAGCGTCTTGGAAGGGATGGTTCCGGTATGGACGGAGACGCCGCCGAGCCGGCTGCCCTTGTCCACGACCAGCACAGACTTGCCAAGCTTGGCGGACTGTATAGCGGCGCGGCGGCCCGACGGACCGCTGCCTATGACGACCATGTCGTAATGCTGCATGTGGCTTCCCCGAATCCCGCCGGATCCCCACCGGCTCTGCTGCAGTGCAGCGTAATTAACGTCATCACGCGGACGAACTCAACCGATGTAACGCCAACGTCGCTTGAATCAGCCCTGACACTTCACCATGTTCACTGACAGGCGCATGACAAGCGGCGCAACAGGAGAAAAGATTGGCTATTCTGGACGGCGAGATCATCCCAAGCAGGCTGGACGATGTTCGCGCCTACTCGGGCGTGCGGACCAGGCGCATCCTCGCCTTCTGCGTGGATTACCTGATCGTTGGGCTGTTGCTGATACCGTTTGCGATCCTGGTTCTTCTTCTTGGCCTGCTCACGTTCGGCCTCGGATGGGGGCTGTTCGCCATCCTCGTGCCGCTGGTAGCGCTGATCTATGTTTGGAACACGCTTGGCGGGCGCAATCAGGCGACGGTCGGCATGCGGATGATGGGTATTCGCCTTGATCGCCTCGACGGGCGGCCTGTCGATGGCATGCTGGCGGTGGTGCATTCCGTTCTTTTCTGGGCCGCCAACGTGGTGCTGACGCCCCTCGTGCTGCTGGTCTCTCTTTTCGCCGACCGCAAGCGTACGCTTCATGACCTGCTGCTCGGCACGGTGGTAAGCCGGACGGATCGGTAGCTATCACGCGGATTTTTGGGCCGGCTGACAGAAAAAGCCGGCCTATCGATTCGTGACGCTCACAATCCAGTTGAATTTTTTGCGACAGGCCTCAAGGTAGAACGATTCACACGGAGCAGCAGTTTCCTCCCGACCCGCGATGACGCACCATCCGACACAGTCGCCGCAATTTTTCCTGACAGCGCCATCGCCCTGTCCGTATCTTGAGCGCCAGTTCGAACGCAAGGTCTTCACTCATCTGGTTGGCGACAGGGCGCCGGAGATGAACGACCTGTTGACGCAGGGCGGCTTCCGTCGATCACAGAACATTGCCTACCGGCCGGCCTGCGAGAGTTGTCGCGCCTGCATCTCGGTCCGCATTCTGGCCCATGAATTCCAGCCGACCAGGAACATGCGCCGCGTAGCACAGCGAAACGCCGACCTTATTGGCGAAATGCGTGATGCCGAGCCCTCCACCGAGCAGTATTCGCTGTTCCGCTCCTACCTCGATGCACGTCATCGCAGGGGTGGCATGTCGGACATGACGGTCCTCGACTACGCGATGATGGTCGAGGACACCCATGTCGACACCCAGGTGATCGAATACCGGAAGCGGGGACCTGATACGTTCATCACAGGGCGCGGCGTGGGCGAATTGATCGCAGTGGCCCTGACCGACCGGATGGCTGACGGCCTGTCAATGGTCTATTCCTATTTCAATCCCGAGTTTGCCGACCGCTCGCTCGGCACCTTCATGATCCTCGACCATATCTCACGGGCACGCGCTGCAGGCCTGCCCCATGTCTATCTCGGCTACTGGGTCAACGGCTCGCGCAAGATGGACTATAAGGTCCGCTTCCTGCCGCAGGAGCATCTCGGCCCGAAAGGCTGGGAACGCTACGACGGACAAACCTGACCAACCGGCCCGTAACCTCACGCTGCCGCTGAACATCGACGGAGCGGAACGTGACGGCGCAAAGCCCCAACCACGTAAAAGGACTGGTGATTACCGGCATCGGTGGTCTGGCGCTCACCGTCGACATTCCGCTCATCAGGCTGGCGAACGGCGAGTCATGGTCGATCCTCATGGCGCGCACCGGCACCACTTTCTTGGCTGCCCTTGTCATATGGGCGGTGTGGCGAACCATGACGCCGTCGGCGCCGAAACTCGTTCCTGGACGCGCTGGACTGATGGTTGCAGGGCTGTATGGGCTTGGCTCGATCTGCTTCATCACGGCGGTCTTTCATACGACCACCGCCAACCTTGTCTTCATCCTCGCCTTCAATACGATGTTCGCCGCACTCCTGTCATGGCTGTTCCTCGGCGAGCGCCCGCGTGGCGCGACGCTTTTGGCGATGGCAGCCATGACGGTCGGCGTGCTGATCATCGTCTGGGATTCGGTGGGAACCGGTAATCTGTTCGGCGACCTGATGGCGGCGTGCTCCGCGCTTGCCGTTGCAGCGGCTATCACCGTCTCTCGCTCAAGCGGCGAGGACATGGGCTTTACCTCGTTGATCGGAGTGATCATTCCTTTCACCATTGCCGCCGTCATGGTCGGAGGCTCCGATACGGGCTTTCGCGTGGAGGAACCTTGGTGGATCATCCTCAACGGCGCGATCATCATGCCGCTTTCGTTCTACTGCCTGGCCACCGGCCCGCGCTACATAACCGGCCCCGAGGTCGCCATGTTCTACCTGCTCGAGACAGTGTTTGCGCCGATTTGGGTGTGGATGATCTTCTACGAGGTGCCAACCCGCAACAGCCTGATCGGCGGAACCATCCTCATCGTCGCGCTGGTTGCACACTCGGTATGGCAACTGGTGGAAGGCAGGAAGCGGCGGGCGTCGACATCCGTCACGCATCCCGTCTGAACCTACCTGCCGAGGATCAGAGCCCAGTACTTCTGGCCCTGGTCGTCAGTGGCCGACGCGAGCCCGTAGCGGCCAAAACGGGGGTCCAGCATGTTGCGCCGATGCCCCGCTGAGTCCATCCACATACGGAACAGCCGTTCGGGCTCCATCCTGCCGTAAGCAACGTTTTCAGCGGCGGCGCCCTCGACGCCGTTTTCACGCATGCGGGTAGCGAAGTCTTTTCGCCAACCAGTGCTATGCTCCATCTTCGCCGCACTGGCCATGTAGCCGGCCTGCTGAGCAGCCGCCCTTTCCAGCCTTGCATCGGGCTTAAGAGGAGGGAGGCCCTGATCGCGGCGGATCGAGGCCAGGTACATTTCTCCGGATGCCGACGCGCCGACACCTGGGGCGCCGGAGCCGGGCATGGATATGCTCTGGCATCCAGCGACCGAGAGCAGGGCAACCAGCGCGAGGGAACCAATCGCAGGAAGACGACGTGGAGATCTGTGGTTCATGGGGAAGCCTGGATGTTGATTGTCAGTCTTCAGCCGGAATGTGGTTTTTGCCGGGCCAGTTGCGCGATGGGCTCCGCCTCGATCGCAGGAGGCAACGCGTCAGTCTCGGACGCGGAAATGTCGTGCATCGCCGGATCGACCTCGTGCAGCCACTCGCGCCAGATCGATACGAGGATCGCCATCAGGACCGGCCCCAGAAACAAGCCGAGCAGCCCCATCGTCTTCACCCCGCCGATCAGACCGAAGAAGGTCGGCAAGAACGGCAGCTTGATCGGTCCGCCGACGAGCTTCGGACGCAAGGTCTTGTCGACGATGAAAAGCTCGATGGAACCCCACAGGAACAGCGCGACGCCGGCAAAAGGCGAGCCGCTTGCGACCAGATAGATCGATACCAGCGTGAACGAAAGCGGTGCGCCACCCGGTATCAACGCCATCAGGCCCGTCAGCGCGCCGAGGGTCACGGGTGACGGCACGCCGGCCAGCCAGTAGGCGATGCCGAGAACAATGCCCTCGCCAATGGCGATCAGCGTCATGCCGGTGACAGTCGAACTGATGGTGGCGGGCACGACGCGCGAGATTCGCCCCCATCGGTGCGGCAGGATGCGCTCGCCGATCCGGTCGACCTGCGCGGCGAACGTCTCGCCGTCACGGTAGGTGAAAAATAGAGCGATCAGCATGAAGAGAAGCGTCAGGAGCAGGCCGAACGCCCCGGTGCCGGCCGCGACGACGCCACGATAGATGCTGCCGATGTTGGCGCCGCTGACGAGTTGGATGATCTCGCCTATCCCGCCGGGATGCGCCAGATACCTGGTCCACTGTTCATCCAGCCATTCGCCGGCAATTGGCAATTGTGCGATCCAACCTGGCGTCTGCGCGCCCTCGCGGTTGGTCACTAGCGCCCAGCCGACCCATTCCCGGATTTCCACGATCGCGTAGCTGCCGGCCCACATGATCGGCACGATGAGGAATGCGAGGATAAGCAACAGGGCTAGGCTAGCCGCAATCGTGCGGCTGCCGCCTACAGCCGCCAACAGCCTGCGATAGAGAGGCCAACTTGCGAAGGCGATGACCAGCGCCGCCAGCACCGGGACAAGGAAGCCATGGAAGAAATAGACCCCCGCCAGGATGACCAGCAGGAGCAGCCAGCGGGCTGCTGACAGGGGTGCGATCACCGCAGTCCTTGGCGCCGTCGAAGCGCCAAAGAGCGGCCGCTCCCGGTCCACAGCCCTGATCCTAGGTTCCTTCAAGCGTCATTTCCCAGCCGAACTCTGCGTATGACTTATGCATAACAGGCCCGACAAGCAAATGGCAGGTTAACAGCGACAGCCCGTATTACCGCTGCGTTATTCCGCTGCGACAGGCATGTGTCCCGCCGGCGGTGGCAGGACGTGTACGTCAGCGCCGGGATTCTGGGTATCCGGCTCGTCCGCCTTGTTGGGCCTGACGAGCCAATGCCATGCTCTCGCGGTCCAGATCGCCGCGTCATCCATGATCGTGTAAAAGGATGGCACGAAGATCAGCGACAGGAACGTCGACACCAACAGCCCGCCGACCACCGCGATCGCCATTGGCGCACGAAACTCGCCGCCGTCGCCGAGAGCCAGCGACGCCGGGATCATGCCGGCCGACATGGCGATGGTGGTCATCACGATCGGCCTTGCACGCTTCCTGCCCGCGTCGATGATGGCCTCCTTGCGCGGCACACCTGCCTTGACCTCCTCGATGGCGAAGTCGACCAGCATGATGGCGTTCTTGGTGACGATGCCCATCAGCATCAGGATGCCGATGACAACCGGCATCGAAACGGCCGAATTGGTAAGGAACAGCGCCGCCGCCACGCCGCCGATCGCAAGCGGCAGCGAACCGAGGATCGTGAAGGAGTGGAAGACCGACCCAAAAAGCAGGATCAGCACCACCAGAACCAGCATCAGGCCAGTCGTCATGGCCGTTGCGAAGCCCGCGAACACCTCGCCCATGACCTCTGCATCGCCGGTCTCCTGGATGCGCGTGCCGGCCGGCATGTTCTTGACCGCCGGAAGTTGCCAGACGGCGTTGAGTCCATCGCTCAGTTCCGCGCCTTGCGCCATGTCCGCGCCGATGACGACGCGCCGTTCGCGGTTGAAACGCGAGATCGAAGATGGTCCCTGGCCGAAGCTGATCTTGGCGACGGAAGAGAGCGGGACAACAATGCCGGAGGGCGTCGCCACCGGAAGCTGGCTGACGACATCGATGTTGTCGCGCGCTGCCTCGGCAAGCTGGACGCGGATCGGAATCTGACGGTCTCCTACCGTGAACTTCGCGAGGTTCTCGTCGATGTCGCCCATCGTGGCGATGCGCAGCGTCTGTGCGATGGTCGCCGTCGAGATGCCAAGCTCGGCCAGCCTGGGCAGGTCGGGCTCGATGACGACTTCTGGACGGTCGAGCGCAGCATTGGAACTGATTGCGCGGAACTTTCCCGTCCCCGCCATCTCGCTCTGGATCTTGCGGGCCTGCGTGTCGAGAAGCGCGCCATCGGTCCCCATGACGCCAAAAGCAAGCTGGCGTTCGCCGCGGTCGTTGACGAAATAGGCGCGCAGGTCCGGGATCGTCTCCATCTTGTCAAGAAGCGCGGCCTCGATCTGGTACTGCGGCACATCGCGTTCCGACTTGTGCTTCAGGTCTACCGTGACGGTGGCGCGGCGCGTCTCCAACGTGCCCGTCGGGCTTGCACCGCCGATTACATAGACGTTCTCGACCTCCGGCACCTCGAGGATGAGCTTCGTAACGGCGTCCGTGGTCTCGCGGGTGTCTTCGAGACGGCTGCCTGGCGGCAGTTCCAGCGAGAAGGTGATGCGGCTGGCGTCCTCGCGGGGGATGAAGCCGGACGGCAGGAAGCCCATCGCATAGAGCGAACCGGCGAAGAAGGCGACGCCCGCGCCCAACGTCACCCAACGGAAGCGCAGTGTGCCGCGCAAAAGACGCTCGTAGCCGCGCATGATCATGCCGGGCTTGGGCTCCTCATGGACGTGGTCGCGCAGGAAGTAGGCCGCCATCATGGGGGTGATGAGGCGCGCCACCAATAGGGAGAAGAACACGGCGGTCGCGACCGTCAGGCCGAACTGCTTGAAATACTGGCCCGCTACGCCGCCCATGAAGGACACCGGCGCGAACACCGCCATGATGGTGGCTGAGATCGCGATGACCGCGAGGCCGATCTCGTCGGCCGCCTCAAGCGAGGCGCGGTAAGGCGACTTGCCGAGCTTGATGTGGCGCACGATGTTCTCGATCTCGACGATCGCGTCGTCCACTAGGATGCCTACCACCAGCGTGATGCCGAGCAGGCTGACCAGGTTGAGTGAGAAACCCATCATCGAAAGCGCCCAGAAGGTGGGGATGATGGAGAGCGGCAGCGCGACAGCCGACACAAGCGTGGCGCGCCAGTCGCGCAGGAACAGGAAGACGACGATGATGGAAAGCGCCGCGCCCTCCATAAGGGTTTCCATCGCCGAATCGTAGTTGCCAGCCGTATAGCTGACGGTGTCGTCGACCTTTGTGATCTCGACATCTGGATAGGCTTTCTGCAGGTCAGCGACCGCGGCCGCGACGCGTTCGTTGACCTCGACATCGCTCTCGCCCTTGCCGCGGAATATGGCGAAAGAGACAACGGTGCCGTTGTTGACGCGGGCAAAGGATTTCGGTTCGGCCCATGAGTCCGTCACGGTTGCGATATCGGATAGCTTGACCTTGCGTCCGCCGGCAAGCGGTATCTCCAGCGCCTCCAGATCGGCAATCTCGTCGGCGCCGCCGAGCGTACGGATCGATTGCTCGCGACTGCCGAACTTCGCATTGCCGCCGGTCATGTCGGCATTGGCAAGCCGCAACGCACCATTGAGGTCCCCGGCAGAGACGCCAAGCGCGTTCAGCCGATCCGGATCGAGTTCAACCTCGATCTCGCGGGTGGCGCCTCCATAACGATCGACACGCGCAACGCCCTTGAGGCCCTGCATCTTGCGGATGATCGTATCGTCAACGAACCAGGACAGTTCTTCCAGCGTCATCGACGGCGCCGACACGGCGTAGGTCAGGATCGCCTGCCCTTCCACGTCGATGCGCGTGACGAGCGGATCGTCCGCGGTCGCCGGCAGGTCGGCACGAATACGATCGACTGCATCCTTGACGTCGTTCACCGCCGTCTGCGTATCGACCTCGAGCCGGAATTCGACCACGGTCTGCGAAACGCCTTCGGTCAGCGTCGAGATAACGTTCTTGACGCCGGAGATGTTGGCGACGGCGTCCTCGACGCGCTTGGTAATCTGCGTCTCAAGTTCGCTCGGCGCAACCCCAGGGTCGGTTACGGTGACGTTGACCAGCGGGATGTCGATGTTCGGGAAGCGCGTGACCGGCAGCTTGGAGAACGCCATCAGGCCGAGCGCGACCAGGACGATGAACAGCAGGACCGCCGGAATGGGGTGGCGGATCGACCATGCGGAAACGTTCATGGCTTGACGGCTCCCGTGGCCTCGATGCGTACGGGCGTCACCAGATCGCCATCAGCCACGAAGGTCCCGGCGCGCGTCACGACTTCCTCGCCCTCCGCGAGGCCGGACGCGATCTCGATCACGTCTCCCGACCGCACGCCAAGCGTGACCGACCGGCTTTTGACAGTGCCGTTCTCGACGCTCTGCAGGAAGGCCTGAGCGCCCGAATACATGACGGCCGAGGCGGGAACCGCCAGGCCCGCACGACGAACGAGTTCGATCTCGCCACGCGCGAAGTTGCCCGCTCGGGCGGGCGAATTCGGGGCAAGCGCGATACGGATGGCGCCCAGTCTCGAGGTCTGGCTGACCTCGGGCGAAATCCTGCGGATCGAACCCTCAACCGGCTGCTCAAGTCCAGGAACGGCAACGCTCGCTTTCATGCCGGCGGCAAGCCTGGGCAACGCCGTTTCGGCAACCGTGGCTGCAAGCTCGAATTCACTGCCTATCGCTATCCGGAAAAGAGGAGCGCTGCCCGCCATCACAACACCGCCAAGCGTGGCGTTGCGCGCGAGGATCAGGCCGTCGGCCGGGGCGCGAAGTTCGGTCTTGCCGAGTTGCACGAGCACGTTCTGCTTTTGCGCGTCAATGACCGCCAGTTGCGCTTCGGACGCAGCAAGGGCCTTCTCGGCCGAGTCGAGTTTCGCCCGAGCGCTGTCCAGTCCGTTCACCGCATTGTCGCGCTGCGCGTCGCTCGCGACGCCTTTCTTCTGTAGCGCGTCTGCGCGGTCGAGCGCCTCCTGCGCTTGCCTCACGCCGACCTGTGCATCCCCGATCTGCGCGCGCATCTGGGCGATGTTCGCCTCGGCCTGCGCGCGGCTAGCCTCGATCTGGGCCAGTTGCGTGTCGAGCATCGAGCGGTCGAGGACGGCAAGGACATCGCCCTTACTGACGACATCGCCCTCGTCGGCGTTCAGCGCAAGAACCGTCAGGCCATTGAGGTCGGTACCGACAGCCGCTTCCTCGCGGGCGACGATGGTGCCGTTGACAGACAGCGTCTCGACCAGTTCGCGACGTTCAGCGGCAACGACACGTATCGATGGTGGAACCTGCCTGACTGCAGGCGTGGCGTCGTCGGCGGCATGGGACATGACAGGCATTGTTCCCGTCGCGGCGGCGGCAAGCAGCGCAGCGGTCACGCGCGCGAGGAGAACGGACTTCGAAGCAGGCATGGGAACACCCACGATAAGAGTGAAGTTTCGGGTCAGGCCTTGGCGGCTAGTCCTTGACAGGATGTTTGGCTGTCGGGCGCAGCATGCCGACCACAATGGCGCGCAATGCGGTCTCCAACTGGTCGATCGCTACGCCACGCGACGGTAAGTCGTTGATCGCCATGCCCTCGCCAATCGACATGACGACTGCCATGAGAGTCTGGAGGTCGACCGGCGGATCGATCTCGCCGCGCTCGATCGCACCCTTGATCAAGGGGACGATCATGTCCGCGATCTGCTGCTTATGGCCATCGACCGTGCTGCGGATCGTCTCGTTACGCATCGATTCGGAGCGCATCTCGGCAAAAAGCGGGGCGCTTCCTTTCTCGTGGGTATGCACGATATGAGCCATGGCGGCCTCGACCAGGCCGTCAACGGCGGTCTGAGGTTTTTGCAGCGCGCCGAAGCAGGTCATGTCGTCCTGGCGGTCCGCTTCGCAGATCGCCTCGACAATTGCTTCCTTGGACGGGAAGTAGCGATAGAGCGCCCCCGGGCTCATCCCGCATTCGAGACAGATCTGCTGCATAGACGCGCCCTGGAATCCGGACCGGACGAAGCAGTTCTTGGCTGCCTCAAGAATGCGCTGGACCTGTTGGTCGCGGCGCTCGGCACGGCTCATGCCCGAGCTTTCCAGCGGCTCTGCCTGGGTCGCCTCAAAAAAAGCTGTTTCTTCCATCTCTGTCCACCAGTGAGCGAATATTCGCTCTCACTTAGCGCGAATGATCATTCTCGATTTATGCGAATGATCATTCGCAGTCAATATGATGCACTGCAAAAAATTGTAAATGCGCGGCAACAGCTGGCTCTGTTCCGAACGCAACCACGGTCTCACTCCGACGCAAAAGCGAGAATCACCGGCGATCGCCCTGATCGCCGGTCAGATAGGTGCTTTAAAAATCAATGATGTAGGATACGTCCCTCAGCCGAACTTGCCGGTGCGCGGAAAGCCCTTTGGCACCATGCGGCCTGCCGACGCCCGCGCGCCGAACCACTCCGCCAGTTCTTCCTTGCTGCGTGTGAACGTCCTGTCAGCAGAATCCTGCCAGGTAAGACCCTCGCTGACCGAAAAAGTCCTCAGGTCAAGCACGCCGCCGTCCTTGTATTTCTGCAGGCGCACACCTTTGCCGCGTGTCATCTCGGGGATCTCCGAGAGCGGGAACACCAGCATCTTGCGATTCTCGCCAACGATCGCGAGATGGTCGCCGGCAAACGGAACGCAATGCGAAGCCTCGTCTGGCGACTTGACGTTCATCACCTGCTTGCCCTTGCGGGTATTGGCGATCACCTCGGCCTCCGGGACGACGAAGCCATTGCCGACATGGCTGGCGAGCAACAGCTTGCGCTGCGGATCGTGAACGAACGCCGTCACGATATCCTGGTCGTTCTCCATGTCCACGATGATGCGGATCGGCTCGCCATGTCCGCGCCCACCGGGCAGGCGGTCGCCGCCGATGGTGTAGAACTTGCCGCCGGTGGTGAAGACGAGGATCTTGTCCGTCGTCTGAGCCGGAAACGCCAGTTTCAGGCTATCACCTTCCTTGAAGGTGAGCGTCGAGAGGTCGGCCAGATGGCCCTTCATCGCACGCAGCCAGCCCTTTTCGGAGACCACGACCGTAATCGGCTCCTTCTCGATCATCGCGTGCTGGATGTCGGCGACGTCATGCTCGGGCGCGTCGGAGAACTGGGTCTTGCGTTCGCCAAGCGTGGTCGAGGGACCGAACCTCTTCTGCGTCTCGGCAACCTGATGGCGGATCACCTTCCACTGCTTGGCAGGCGATTCCAGCAGGGCTTCGATCTGCCGCTTTTCGGTCGAGAGGCCGTCGAACTCCTTGCGGATCTCGATCTCCTCCAGCTTGCGCAAGGCGCGCAGGCGCATATTGAGGATCGCTTCCGCCTGCACGTCAGTGAGCGACCAGCGGGCCATCATGACCTGCTTTGGCTCGTCCTCCTCACGGATGATGCGGATCACCTCGTCGATGTTGAGGTAGGCGACCAGCAGGCCACCGAGAATTTCGAGACGCCTCTCGATCTCGCCGAGGCGGTGCTTCGAGCGGCGGATCAGCACGTCCTTGCGGTGCTCCAGCCACTCCGACAGCACGCTCTTCAGCGATAGCACGTTCGGCACCTTGCCGCGCGAAAGCACGTTCATATTGAGCGGAAAGCGCGTCTCCAACTCGGTGAGCTTGAAGATCGATTCCATCATCAGGCCGGGATCGACCGCACGGCTCTTGGGCACGAGCACGAGACGGATGTCCTCGGCGCTCTCGTCGCGCACGTCCTCCAGAAGCGGTAGCTTGCGCGCAAGCAAAAGCTCGGCGATCTTTTCGATCAGCTTCGACTTCTGCACCTGGTAGGGGATCTCGGTGACGACGATGTTCCAGGTGCCCCTGCCCTGATCCTCCTGGTTCCACCTGGCGCGCAGGCGATAGCCGCCACGGCCGGTAGAATAGGACTCAAGGATCGAGGCCCAACTGTCCACGACCGTGCCACCGGTCGGGAAATCGGGGCCGCGCACCTTGCATTCGAGGCGGATCGCCTCGGCCCGCTTCACCGCGTCCTTATCTTCCTTGCGCAGTTCTTCCTGATGGCGCCGCTCGATGTCGGCCCATTGCTCAGGCGACGTCATCAGGTCGGCGATGGAGGCGTCACGGTTGTCGATCAAGTGCAAAGCGGCTGCGCAAAGTTCCGCTGCATTGTGGGGTGGAATGGAGGTCGCCATTCCGACTGCGATGCCAGACGAGCCGTTGGCGAGGATGTTCGGAAAGGCGCCCGGCAGGACGACCGGCTCCTCGTCCTCTTCATTGTAGGTCGGGCGGAAGTCGACCGCGTCCTCTGTGATGCCTTCGAGCAGCGCCGTCGCGACCTCGGTCATGCGCGCCTCGGTGTAGCGCATGGCAGCCGCGTTATCGCCGTCGATATTGCCGAAATTGCCCTGCCCGTCGACAAGCGGATAGCGGACGGCGAAATCCTGCGCCAGACGCACCAGCGCATCGTAGATCGACTGGTCGCCGTGCGGGTGGAACTTGCCCATCACCTCGCCGACGATGCGCGCGCATTTCGCGAAACCCTGGTCCGGGTTGAGGCGCAGCAGCCGCATCGCATGCATGATGCGCCGGTGGACAGGCTTCAGCCCGTCACGGACGTCCGGCAGCGCGCGGTGCATGATGGTCGACAGCGCATAGGCCAGATAGCGCTCTTCGAGCGCCGACTTCAGATCGACCGGTTCTATATGATCGCCGCCATCGGAAGGCGGCGGAACAAGGCGTTTTCCCATGCGGCCGGGTTAGCCGAGCGGCTGATTCGCGGCAAGTGCCGCTAAGTCACCCGGTCTTCACCATCATGCCAGCCGGCACAGGCCAGAGATTGCCAGGACACCGGTTTTGCGGGCATTGTGCGCCGCGCGCCTCTTTCCGGTCCAGTTCGTGGCTGATTGTGGGGCGGAGGAACCAACTGTCTCAGGGGCAATCATGACCAGACACCACGCGGCCTTTCGCACGCTCGCCTTTTCGGCGGTTCTGCTGGCATTTCCGATCAACGCCGCGTTCGCGCAGGATGTAACCTCCATCGCCGACCGCCTGAAGGCGCTTGTCGTCAAGCAGGGATTGGACATCGGCTGGTCCAACATTTCGGGCGATGCCTCCAGCATGGTCCTCGAAGGCGTAACGCTGAAGGCAATGGGCGAAAGCGACGCCTTGCCGGTTGGAAACGTCACGCTGACCGGCGTTACCGACCGCAACGGCGGATTTCACGTCGATACGCTGTCGACGTCACCCTTTTCCCTGAACGAGCAGGGTCTTGCTGTCGACATCAGCCCCATCATCTTCAAGGGCCTCTCGCTGCCTGCTGAGAACGCGGCCGATGCCATGTCCTCGCTGATGATGTACGAAAGCGCCGCGGTCGACGGCCTGTCGGTCAAGATGGCCGGCAAGACCGTGTTCGAGATGCAAAAGGCCTTTGGCCAGATGACGCCACTCGACGGTTCCAACCCTATGGCATTTTCCGGTGGTGTGGAGAAATTCAGCACCGATCTTTCGTTGATCGAAGATCCGAGCGTGAAGGGATACATCCAGGCGCTTGGCTACAGTCAGCTCGACGGCGACATCAAGATGACCGGCTCGTGGCAGCCGACGGACGGCCGCTGGAACATGTCGCAATACGACATCACCATCAACGATGTCGGCACGCTCGGCATGACGATCGATCTGGGCGGGTTGACGCCGGAATTCCTCAAGGCTGCCAACGAAATCTCCACCAAGCTGACGGA
The DNA here is from genome assembly GCF_016793485.1 of Mesorhizobium sp. Classification (GTDB taxonomy): domain Bacteria; phylum Pseudomonadota; class Alphaproteobacteria; order Rhizobiales; family Rhizobiaceae; genus Mesorhizobium_K. Next base: position 63,743 of record NZ_JAEULZ010000050.1, read on the forward strand.
AGCGCCGGCAGGATCGGACACGTCGGCTGAGCAGGCCAAGCTCATGGCCATGCTCTCGGATGCGACGTTTAATGGCGCGAGCCTGCGCTTCGGCGACGACTCGCTGACCAGCCGTGTCATCAATCTGTTCGCGACTGTACAGGGTGCGCAACCGGCAGATGTCGTGAACATGGCCAAGGGCATGGTGCCGTTCGCGTTGATGCAGGCACAACTGGCCGACCTTGCGGGCGACATAACGCCGGCGATCAACGCCTATCTCGACAACCCCGACAGCATCGAAATCATCGCCTCGCCACCGAAGCCGGTTTCGTTTGCGGAGATCGGTGCCGTATCGATGGCAAACCCGCAGGACAGCACAGCCACCGCCAAGGCGCTGTGGTCGCTGCTCGGCATCCAGGTCAAGGCGAACCAGTAAGGCTCGCCGGACAATGAAAAAAGCCCGGGCTTGTCCCGGGCTTTTTTCATGCCGTCCGTCCTCGCCATGCCTCGACGCAGGCGTCTGTGGCGACACGTGCGCCTGACACAAGATCGTCGAAACTCATCGTCCCGATCGTCCCGTTCTCCTTCAGCAGCGGAACGTGGACGAAGCCTGCCATAGCAGGAACAAACCCTTCGCATGCATGGGCAACCGACAGTGTGAAGACGGTGTTGCAAAGATAGCCGCCCGCGTCGTCAGACCACTCGACCCGGTGCCCCGCCCCTTCCAAGCGTAACGCGATCAAATCCAACGGCAGCGTCGAGGCAAAGGTCTCCGGCCCGGCGCAGACCTGCGCGTCTACAGGCAGGCAGCCGGTTTGATCCTCCCGGGCATTGGCGTGGCTGTTGCGCGCAGACCGCTCCAGTCGAAATCCCGAACATGCGCTTGCAAGGCCGAAATGGATCGCGATGTCGGGACGAAAATCTCGACCGATCGCAGAAAGCCGCTCAGCGACGGTAGCGTACTCGACCGCCAGCACCTCGGCGCGAAACGCCTCTATCCCACTCTCCGGAGGCGCGTCGCGAAGCGCGAACACCAGCGCTTCGGTGGGATTGACCGGAGCGCCCGGGAAAACGGAAAAGCCGGTGACGAGAATGCGCGGCGGTCGGATCGGCGCTGCCGAGTCCAACCGTCCACGCAAATCAGCCGTCCTTCTTCGGCAACGCCGTGCGCAAATGCAGTTCGCGCAACTGCGCCGGCGTCGCTTCCGATGGCGCGTTCATCAACAGGTCGTAGGCCTGCTGGTTCATCGGGAACATGGTGATCTCGCGCAGGTTCTTCGCACCGACCAGCAGCATGACGATGCGGTCCACACCGGCAGCCATGCCGCCATGAGGCGGCGCGCCATACTGGAAGGCTCGGTAGAGGCCGCCGAAATTGGTTTCCACTGTCTCGCGATCCAGGCCCACCAGTTCGAAGGCCTTCACCATCGTCTCCGGCAGGTGGTTGCGAATGCCGCCCGACGCGATTTCGAAGCCGTTGCAGACCATGTCGTACTGGAACGCCTTGATGGTCAGCGGGTCCTGCGACGACAACGCGTCGATGCCGCCCTGCGGCATGGAGAACGGGTTGTGGCCGAAATCGATCTTCTTCTCGTCCTCGTTCCACTCGTAGAAGGGGAAATCGACGATCCAGCACAGCTCGAAGCGGTCACGATCAACGAGGTTCAGTTCCTCGCCGGCGCGCGTGCGTGCAGCACCCGCGAAGGAGACGAACTTCTTCGGGTCGCCGGCGACGAAGAACGCAGCATCGCCGTCTGCGAGACCGAGTTGGTTGCGGATCGCGTCGGTTCGCTCCTCGCCGATGTTCTTGGCGAGGGGGCCTGCGCCTTCCAGCTTCTCGCCTTCCTTGCGCCAGAAGATGTAGCCGAGGCCCGGCTGGCCTTCGCCCTGCGCCCACGAATTCATGCGGTCGCAGAAGGCGCGACTGCCGCCAGTCTTGGCAGGGATAGCCCATACTTCGGCCTTCGGATCGTTCGCGAGGATGTTGGCGAACACCTTGAACCCGGAGCCGCGGAAATGATCCGACACTTCCTGCATCTCGATCGGGTTGCGCAGGTCTGGCTTGTCGGAGCCGTACTTGCGCATCGCCGTGTCGTAGGGGATGCGCGGAAACTGCTGCGTGACCGGCTTGCCTTCCGCGAACGTCTCGAAAACACCACGCAGCACAGGCTCCATCGTGCCCAGCACGTCATCCTGCTCGACAAAGCTCATCTCGAGGTCGAGCTGGTAGAACTCGCCGGGCAGGCGGTCGGCACGCGGGTCCTCGTCACGGAAACAGGGCGCGATCTGGAAGTAGCGATCGAAGCCCGACATCATGATCAACTGCTTGTACTGCTGCGGCGCCTGCGGCAGCGCATAGAACTTGCCGGGATGGATGCGCGACGGCACGAGGAAGTCGCGCGCGCCCTCGGGCGAGGACGCGGTCAGGATCGGCGTCGAGAACTCGGTAAAGCTCACCTCGGCCATACGCCGGCGCATTTCGGCGATGATGCGGGTGCGCGCGATGATGTTCTTGTGCAGTGTCTCGCGGCGCAAATCGAGGAAGCGGTATTTCAGGCGGATGTCTTCCGGATAGTCCGGCTCGCCGAAAACCGGCAGCGGCAGTTCCTTTGCCGTCGAAAGCACTTCGATCTCGCGTGCGAAAACCTCGATCTCGCCGGTCGAAAGGTTCGGGTTCACTGCTTCGGCGGTGCGCGCCTTGACCTCGCCATCGACGCGGATCACCCACTCGCTGCGGACGGTTTCGGCCATCTTGAACGCCGGCGAATCCGGGTCGGCGACGATCTGGGTCATGCCGTAATGGTCGCGCAGGTCGATGAAAAGCAGCCCGCCGTGATCGCGCACACGGTGAACCCAACCGGAGAGCCGCACTGTCTGGCCGGCGTCCGTTCTGGTCAGTTGTGCGCAGGTATGGCTGCGGTAGCGGTGCATCGTCATGTCTCGTTCCGGGATAGTGCTTCGCCGACGCATGCGCCGGCCAAAATTCGCGCGGAAAAGCGCATGAGGGCCCCGATTTGTCAAGGAGAAGGCGGTTTCGCGAAAATTGCCGGCGGGATTGCGCTGGCAATCGTCCGCGCTATGTCCCATAAGCTCTTCGCCTCAAAGCGGATTCTTCCGTTGAAATGTCCTCAATCCGTCCGCTGATCCCTCTCCTCATCGCCGCAGGCATATTGCTCGGCGGTAACGGCTTGCAAGGCACGCTCATCGCGCTGCGCGGCGCCCAGGAAGGGTTCTCACCGAGTGTCATCGGCATGACAGGAACTGCCTATTTCGGTGGTTTCCTGCTTGGTTGCATATTCATTACGCGCATCATGAACGCAGTCGGCTATGTCCGCTCTTTCTCCGCACTCGCCGCCGTCGCATCCTCCGCAACGCTGCTGCTGGTCCTGATCATCGACCCGATCTCGTGGTCTATCATGCGATTCATCAGCGGTTTCTGTTTTGCTGGGCTTTTCACCGTCATGGAAGCCTGGATGAACTCCAGCGTCCAGAACCACGACCGCGCACGGGTCCTTGCGCTCTATCGCATTATCGACATCGGATCAGTGACCGGGGCGCAGTTCCTTATTCCGATCTTCGGCGCTGACGGCTTCGCCATCTTCGCCATCATGTCGATCATGATCACCCTGTCGCTCGTGCCGGTTTCGCTGGCCGACCGCTCCAATCCGCCGGCGCCGGAGCATGTCAAACTCGACCTTGCCCGCGTTTGGCGCATCTCGCCGCTCGCCTCGATCGGCTGCATCGCCATTGGGTTGACCAATAGCGCCTTCAGGACGCTGTCGCCGGTCTATGCAGAGCAAATCGGCATGTCGGTGGCCGATGTCGTCACCTTCGTCAGCATCGGCATCATCGGCGGGGCCATCATCCAGTATCCGCTAGGCCACCTCTCGGATAAATGGGACAGGCGCAAGATCCTTCTGGTCACCACCACCTGCGCGATGCTAGCCGCGCTCGCCATCGTATTCCTCGCGGGAACCCGGCCGCTGACCAATTTCGTGCTCGTATTCATCTTCGGCTCCTTCGCCATGCCACTCTATTCTTTGTCGGCGGCCCACGCGAACGACCGGGCTGGCAAGGGTGAGTTCGTCCTGATCAATGCGGCACTCATGATGTTCTATTCGTTTGGCGCCATCGGCGGACCGTTGATCGCCTCGTTTTTCATGCAGAGCTTCGGGCCGCGCTGGCTTTTCGTGTTCTGTGCCACCGTCTACGCGATCTTCATCCTGATCATCATCTACCGCATGCGCGCCCGCGCCGCGGTGCCTGCCGGCCGGCGTGGCCCGTTCACGGCGTTGCTAAGAACCTCAACAATATTCGCGCGATTGACGCGCCGTAACGGCGGCCAGGGCAAGAATACGCCCGAGGAATGATCACAGGCGCCGCGCTTGCGCCGCTTGACGAATGCTTCGCCGGCTGGAATGAACAGATCACACTGTCGATCGAAGATTTTGATGAATGTAATTACCACCCAGGCGGAACTCGAAGCCGTCATCCGCGAACTGGCGAAATCTGAATTCGTCACCGTCGATACGGAGTTTATCCGCGAAACGACTTTCTGGCCCGAACTCTGCCTGATTCAGATGGCGTCGGCCGACGTGACCGCGCTCATCGACCCGCTGTCGCCAGAAATCGACCTCAAGCCGTTCTTCGACCTGATGGCCAACGAGGCGGTGCTGAAGGTCTTTCACGCGGCCCGGCAGGATATCGAGATCGTTTTCCATCTCGGTGGACTGATCCCGCATCCGGTCTTCGACACGCAGGTCGCCGCGATGGTTTGCGGCTTCGGCGAAAGCGTGTCCTACGACCAGCTAGTCCAGAAGGTAACCGGCACCCAGCTCGACAAGTCGTCGCGTTTCACCGATTGGCGTCACCGTCCGCTTTCGGAAAAGCAGCTCGTCTACGCGCTGGCCGACGTGACGCATCTCATCGACGTCTACAAACATCTCAAGGTCGAACTCGATCGGGAGAACCGTTCCCATTGGCTGAACGAGGAGATGGAGGTCCTGACCTCCCGCTCGACCTACGATCCGAAGCCGGAAGACGCATGGAAGCGCCTGAAGATGCGTCTGCGCAAGCCACAGGAACTCGCGGTCATGCAGGCGGTGTCGACCTGGCGCGAGCATGAGGCGCGGGAGCGCAACGTCCCGCGCGGCCGCGTGCTTAAGGACGACGCCATCTACGAGATTTCGCAGCAGCAGCCGCGCGATGCCGCCGCCCTCGCCAAGCTCAGGACGACGCCGAAAGGTTGGGAACGTTCCGGGCCCGCCGGATCGCTGATCGCCACGATAAATACGGCGCTGTCGCTACCCAAGGATCAGATGCCGCGCCTGCCGAAGGCGCCTCAGCAGGCCGAGGGATCGAGCGCGGCGGCTGAACTCCTAAAGGTCTTGCTGCGACTGGTTGCCGACAAGGAGGGCGTGGCGGCCAAGGTCCTGGCGTCGAGCGATGACATCGACCGCATCGCGGCGGAGGGCGAGGCTGCGGACGTCCCTGCCCTGCACGGCTGGCGGCGCGCGGTATTCGGCGAACAGGCCCTGCGCCTCGTACGGGGCGAAATCGCCATAAAGTTCGAACGCCGCCGGATTGCGGTGTTCGAGATCAAGGAATGAGCGACTGCTCCCGGCCGCTCGCCCTCTCCAATCAGGCAGAATAATTCGGGCTCTCGCGCGTGATGGTGACGTCGTGCGGGTGGCTTTCGCGCAGGCCGGCTGAGGAAATGCGCACGAAGGTCGCGCGGTCGCGCAACTCAGTCAGCGTCTTGGCGCCGACATAGCCCATCGCCGCCTTGAGGCCGCCCGCGAGCTGGTGGAGCACGCCGGACACCGGCCCCTTATAGGGCACCTGACCCTCGATGCCTTCCGGTACCAGCTTAAGCGTATCGCGCACTTCCGCCTGGAAGTAGCGATCAGCCGAACCGCGCGCCATGGCGCCAACCGACCCCATACCGCGATAGGCTTTGAACGAACGGCCCTGGTAGAGGTAGACCTCGCCCGGGCTTTCGTCGGTGCCCGCAAGCAGCGAGCCGACCATCGCGCCCGTCGCACCGGCGGCCAGCGCCTTGGCGAGATCACCGGAATACTTGATGCCGCCGTCGGCTATAACAGAAACACCCGCCCGATGCGCCGTCTCGACCGCCGACATGATCGCCGAAAGCTGCGGCACGCCGACCCCTGCCACGACACGCGTCGTGCAGATCGATCCCGGGCCGATGCCGACCTTGACCGCGTCCGCGCCCGCGTCGATCAGCGCCTGCGTCCCATCGGCAGTGGCAACATTGCCGGCCATGATGCGCACCGAGTTGGAGAGCTTCTTGACCCGCGCCACCGCATCGAGCACGCGCTGGGAGTGGCCGTGTGCCGTATCCACCACCAGCAGGTCGACGCCGGCATCGATCAGGCGCTCGGCACGCTCGAAGCCGTCGTCGCCGACGCTCGTGGCCGCGGCGACTCGCAGGCGACCTTGCGCATCCTTCGAGGCATGCGGGTTGAGCTGCGACTTCTCGATGTCCTTCACAGTAATGAGACCGACGCAGTTGCCCGCGGCATCCACGACCAGCAACTTTTCGATGCGCCGCTGGTGCAGCAGGCGCTTGGCCTCATCCGGGTCCACGTTCTCCTTGACCGTGACAAGGTTTTCCTTGGTCATCAGTTCGTGGACAGGCTGGTTCGGGTTCGAGGCGAAGCGCACGTCGCGGTTGGTCAATATGCCGACCAGCCGGCCGATGGTCTGGCCACCCTTGCCGCCGTTCTCAACCACGGGAATGCCGGAAATACCGTACAGTTTCATAAGCGCCTGGGCGTCCGCCAGCGTCGCCTCGGGCCCGATGATGACCGGGTTGACCACCATGCCGGACTCGAACTTCTTCACCTGGCGGACCTGTTCGGCCTGCTCGATCGGCTTGAAGTTGCGATGGATCACGCCGATGCCGCCCGCCTGGGCCATGGCAATGGCCAGCCGCGCCTCGGTGACAGTATCCATGGCGGCCGACAGGATAGGAAGGTTGAGTTCGATGTCGCCGGCGATGCGCGTGCGGATATCGGTCTCGCCGGGCATGACCTCTGAATGTCCGGGCTGCAACAGCACGTCGTCGAAGGTCAGCGCGGTTGCGCCGGTTGCGGTTTCAATGATCCTGGCCATGCCGATCCCTTCAAATACGAAACGGGCGCGGAACTCGCTGGACCGCGCCGACTCGGATATTCCCTTTCAGGATTGGCAGCGGCTGGTACCACGATCATCCTGCGATGAAAAGCGCCTCGGCCGCGAATCTATATTGCGCGGAATGCATGGCAGGTAACCATCCAACGCAAGGAAAATTGCTTTATTTGCTTTCAAGACAGGCTCGACGACGCATGCTACCGCACTATCTGCCTGCCAAAACCTCGCCTGCCCCACGCCCTGCACCAACGTGAACCGAACCGTTCCTCTAATACTTGCCGTCGCCCTGTTCATGGAGAACATGGATTCGACGGTCATCGCGACATCGCTGCCCGCGATCGCCGAGGATATCGGAACTTCGCCGATCGCACTCAAGCTGGCCCTGACAGCCTATCTGGTCTCGCTCGCAATCTTCATCCCGATCAGCGCCTGGGTAGCCGACAAATATGGGGCAAAGCGGGTTTTCCGCATCGCCATCGCCGTCTTTGCCATCGGTTCGATCGCCTGCGCATTCTCCGGTTCACTCGCCGAGTTTGTGGCCGCCCGCTTCCTGCAGGGCATGGGCGGGGCGATGATGACGCCGGTGGCGCGCCTTGTGCTCGTTCGTTCGACCGAAAAACGCGACCTCGTTTCCGCCATGGCGTGGCTGACCATACCCGGCCTCATCGGACCGCTTGTCGGCCCGCCCGTCGGCGGCTTCATCACCACATTCTTTTCCTGGCACTGGATCTTCCTGATCAACGTGCCGATCGCGATTGTCGGAATCGTCTTGTCCGGGCTCTATCTGCCCCACGTCGAGCCCGCCGGCGTAAAGCCAATCGATGGAACAGGATTCGTCCTGTCGGCACTCGCGGCCTCGGGCGTAGTGTTTGGCCTCTCGGTCGTCAGCCTGCCCGCGCTGCCGCCTGTCGTCGGCGTCATTGTGCTGGCAGTGGGTGTTTGCAGCGCCGTTCTCTACGTTCGCCACGCAAACAGGACCGAGCATCCGATCCTCGATCTCAGGCTATTCCGTAATCCGGTGTTTCGCGCCGCGATCAGCGGCGGGTCGATTTACCGCATCGGCGCCGGCGCGACGCCTTTCCTGCTGCCGCTTCTTTTCCAGCTTGGCTTCGGCCTGACCCCATTCCAATCGGGCATGCTGACTTTCGCCTCGGCTTTCGGGGCGCTTGCCATGAAGTTCTTCGCCCCGACCATCCTGCGGACCGGTGGCTTCCGAACCGTGCTGATCGCTGCAGCCGCCCTTTCGAGCGGCTTCATTGCCGCCAGCGCGTTATTCACGCCGCAAACGCCGCACTTGATCATCCTCGCCGTGTTGGCCGCATCAGGCTTCCTGCGTTCGCTTTTCTTCACCTCGTCCAATGCGCTTGTCTTCGCGGAGATCGACAACAAGGAGGCAAGCCAGGCCACGGCGATCTCGGCTGCCCTGCAGCAGATTACGGTCGCAATCGGCGTGGCGGTCGGCGGCGGGATCTTGGAAAGCGTGCACCAATTAACCGGGGAGCCGATCGGCCCTTCGGCGTTTACCATCGCCTTCGTGATCGTCGGGACGATCAGCCTACTTTCGCTGATTCCTTTCCTGCGGCTACCAGCAGGTGCGGGCGCCGCCGTTTCCGGCCAGCGCGTCCGCAATTCCCCGGATGAGCAGCCCGGCTCGCCCTGACCTCAGGACCGGCCCTTGAAATCCTTTGCGAGCAGGTAAAGTTCGACCGACTCATCGCGCGAGGCCGGCGGCTTGACATGGTGGACCGAGCGGAAGTTCTTCTTCAGGAGGTCCAGCACGGTGTGCTCGGTCCCGCCCTGAAAGGTCTTGGAAAGAAAATGCCCGCCGGGCTTCAGCACGGAAATCGCGAAATCGGCAGCGACCTCGCACAGATGCTCGGTACGGATATGGTCCGTGCGGCGGTGCCCGGTCGTCGGCGCCGCCATGTCCGACAGCACGATGTCAGGTTCGCCACCCAGCACATCGACAAGTTTCTCCGGCGCAGCATCATCCAGAAAATCCATCTCCAGCACGGTCGCGCCAGGCACCGCGTCCATGCCCAGATAGTCGATACCGACCACCTGCGGATTTTCGGCGCTGGACTTCGTCCGCGCGGCAGCAACCTGGCACCAGCCGCCGGGGGCTGCCCCCAGATCGATCACCTTCATGCCTGGCTTCAGCAACTTGTAGCGATCGTCGATCTCGATCAGCTTGTATGCGGCGCGCGAGCGGTAGCCGTCGGCTTTCGAACGCTGCACATAAGGGTCGTTCATGTGCCGCTCCAGCCAGCGGCGCGACGATTCCTTCAAGCCACTCTTCTTCTTGACCTTGGTGCGCAGAACGCGCGTCGCACCGGGCTTTACGGGTTTTTTCGTCACGGGCGTGCGCTCCCGCGCCAGCCGCGCCGCCAGACGCCGGCATCGCCCATAAGCTCGGACAGGATGCCTTCACGCAGGCCGCGGTCGGCGACCCGCAGCCGCTCGGAAGGCCACTCGGCGCGAATGGCCTCAAGGATTGCGCAGCCAGCCAGCACAAGGTCCGCCCTGTCGGCGCCGATGCACGCGTTGCGCACACGCTGCTGGAAATCCCAGCCAAGCAGCCTTTCCACCATGAGATCGATACTCCGGGCGTCCATCCAAAGCCCATCGACGCGGCGGCGATCGTAACGCTCGAGATCGAGGTGGACGCCCGCAAGCGTCGTCACGGTGCCGGACGTCCCCAGCAGATGAAAGCGTGTGCTTTGCCTGACATGGTCCAGCCTGTTGCGGTCGACAAAGCCATCCAGCAGGCTTTTGACGTGATCGACCATCGCCGCGAACGTCTCGCGCGTCACCTCGCGTCCGCCAAACCGCTCGGCAAGCGTCACAACGCCGACCGGCAGCGAGGTCCAGGCCACGATATGGCTGGCAAGACGTGGCGAACGCTGCCCACGGACGTCAATCAGCGCGATCTCGGACGAGCCGCCGCCGATGTCGAACAGCACGACGCCGTCCGTCTCCCGCTCCACCAGCGAGCCGCAGCCCGACACTGCCAGCCGCGCCTCAGTCTGTCTGTCGATGATTTCGAGTTCGAGGCCCGTCTCGGACCGCACGCGCGTCAGAAATTCTTCGCCGTTGGCCGCAGCCCGGCAGGCCTCTGTCGCCACCAGCCGCGCGTTCTCGATCTTGCGTGTCCTCAGCTTGTCGCCGCATACCTTCAGCGCCTCGACAGCTCGCCCCATGGCGGCGTCGGAAAGCCGGCCGCTGGCCGCCAGGCCTTCGCCGAGCCGCACAATGCGCGAAAAGGCGTCGATGACCCGGAACTGGCCGGGACGGCCGGGCACCGCGACAAGCAGCCGACAATTGTTGGTGCCAAGATCCAGCGCCGCGAAGACAGGTAGATCGTTCTGCTGCGGCCTGCGCACGTCACGGCGTGGAGGCTGCACGACAGCCTCCGGTTCCGGGGCTATCACATCTTGAACCTGATTTACCTCTGCTTGCACGGGTACGGTGACGTTGGACGTGGGCGCGGCCATGTCACGCGCGAAAACCTTGCGTCCCCGCCGACGCTTTCGACGTCTCTTGCCCCTGGTTTTCGGGTGCTGGCCGCTTTCCGACCCTGCGTCGGGCAAGAATGCCTCGCCAGTCAGTCGAGCTTCTGGGCCATTCGCGGACCTGAAACCGTCACGCACACCCGCTGTCGACGCGCTCGCGCCGAATTCGCGGTCATCCACCTTGCAGTCCTCATGCGCCGCGCGAACCTTTCGGACGCTGCAGGCGCTTTGTTCTTCAGTTGAGGCAAAGATAGCAGCGGAAGCGGCAATCACCAAGCGCCGCGTCGCTGATTTCCGAAATTGTGGCCCCCTTCCGGTGCGCTGGACGCGCGCGGGAGCCCCCCGACGCTTGCGAACCGGCCCCCGATCCGGCAAATGGCTAAGTTTCCGGCGGTTCGAGGGTCCGGGCGTATTTCAGGGAGGAATTTCGTGAAGAAACTCATCAACGACCCCCGCCGGCTCGTGCGCGAGCTTCTCGAGGGAACCGTCGACCTCTCTCCCCGCCTGGCCTTACTGGAGGGTGAAGACGTCGTCATTCGCGCCGATCTGGCCCCAGTCTCGGTGCGCAAGGTCGCGATTATTTCCGGGGGCGGCAGCGGACACGAACCGGCGCATGCCGGCTATGTCGGACGCGGCATGCTGACAGCCGCCGTCGCTGGCGACGTCTTCACTTCGCCCAGCACCGACGCAGTACTCGCCGCCATCCTGGCCGCCAGCGGGCCGGCTGGCTGCGTGCTGGTGGTCAAGAATTACACCGGCGACCGGCTCAATTTCGGCCTAGCCGCCGAGCTCGCCCGCCAGCAAGGCATTCCCGTCGAGGTGGTGATCGTTGCCGATGACGTGGCGCTGCGGGATGTCGTCGCCCGGGATCGCCGGCGAGGCATTGCCGGTACGGTCCTTGTGCACAAGCTGGCGGGAGCTGCGGCCGAACGCGGGCTACCCCTGGCGGAAGTCGCGGCCATCGCGCGCGGCGCTGCCGCTGCCATGGGATCCATGGGCGTTGCTCTCGGCGCATGCACGGTCCCCTCCGTCGGCAAACCAGGTTTCGAGCTCGGCGATGACGAGATCGAGTTCGGTCTCGGCATTCACGGTGAGAAGGGCGTCGACCGCACCGCGATCCAATCGGCCGCCCGGGTGGTGACCTCGCTTATCGACGCCATCGTAGCCGATCTCGGCCTCAAATCGGGCGCCAAGGTCGCGCTTCTCGTTAACGGGCTGGGCGGTACGCCGCCGATGGAACTGGCCGTCGTTGCACGCGAGGCGCTTGCCGACCTGCGCGGACGCGGTATTGCCGTGGAGCGCGCCTGGTGCGGCAACTTCATGACCGCGATCGAGATGCCGGGATGCTCGCTGAGCGTCCTCACGCTTGACGACCAGCGCAATTCCCTGTTCGACGATATCGCCGATGTGCCGGTGTGGCCGGGTAATGGACGCCTTGCGGAGCGCAAGATGGTCAGTACACCGTCGCAACCCGCTCCTGCAAAAGCGACGCCGGGCCATCTATCGCCGAAGCTGAAGGCGGTGGCGCACGCCGTCGCCGCTGCGCTTGCCGCAGCCGAAGCGGAACTCGGCGATCTCGACGCCAAGTCTGGCGACGGCGACCTCGGAGCCAGCATGGCGCGCGCCGCCGAAGCCTTGAACGCACTCGGCGACGATAGTTTCTCGACGCCGTCGCGCCTCCTGTTCGACGCCGGAAATGCGCTCCGCCGCGCCATCGGCGGCAGTTCCGGGCCATTCTACGCGACCGCCTTGCTGCGCGCCTCAGCCAGCCTCTCCGATAAGCCTGCCCCCTCTCCGCAGGACTGGCTGGCAGCCTTCGACGCCGCCACAGCTGCAATCATGGAACTCGGCGGCGCCAAACCCGGCGACCGGACCATGGTCGATGCCCTCGCGCCTGCTGTCGATGCATGGCGCTCGGGCGGTTTTGGCGATGCGCCCCAAGCCGCGGCCGCCGGTGCGCAAGCGACGAGCGACATGTTCCCTTCACTTGGACGCGCGAGCTATCTGGGCAAACGCGCAGTCGGCCATCCCGACGGCGGCGCGGTCGCGGTAGCGATCTGGCTCTCGGCTATCGCAAAGGCCTTGTGACGAAACAATTCTCTCATCCCGCCAGCCACATTGAATATGCCTGCGGGCTTGACTATTTCCGGCGCGCGGCTACAAGGCAGCCGTTCTGGCGTGCAGGCCTGTGGAGCTTCGTTCCCTGCACATTTGCCGCCAAGCCCTGTTGGGGAATAGGTTAACGGTAGACCCACGGACTCTGACTCCGTTAGTCCTGGTTCGAATCCAGGTTCCCCAGCCAAACAAAATCAAGCACTTAAGTCTCGACACCACTCTTCAACTGGCGCCATGTCGCATCTGTGTCGCATTGGCGGCCGAGAGAAGCTTTTCCTCGGCCGTTGCGAGAGCATCGGAATCGTTCGTAGTCGGGAAGAGATGACCATAGACGTCCATGGTCATCGTGATCGACGAATGGCCCATGCGCTCCTGAACCACCTTGGGCGGTAGACCGAGACCACCGTGCTGCGGCTGGTTGATGCACCAGGACGCAAAGAAGTGCCTGAGCGAGTGTAGACCGGTGTATTTTGCCGCCATGATCGGACGCCCCTCCCCGTCCTTCTGACCGGTGTCTACCATCAGGCCGGCCTTCACCTGAGGTGGAATTAATCCACGCTTGATGATGTTTGGGTGCCACTCGATGTTGCCCTCACCGTTCGGGAAGACGAGGTCGAGATCGCCCTTGGGACACCCCAATGTTGATTTCCGCTGAGAGCTGACCCGGGATTTTCGCCGAGAAGTGACCCGCCTTCATGTATGGTTTGGGTGTCAGGTTTTGGTCAAGGGCGCAGCTTTCTCCTTCTTTTTGCCTGTGGGCTGGGCGGAACTGTTTTTGA
>NZ_JAEULZ010000052.1 GCF_016793485.1 Mesorhizobium sp.
CGCGCGCCTCGTCGACCACATACTGGATCACCGGACGGTCGACGACCGTCAGCATCTCCTTCGGGATCGCCTTCGTCGCAGGCAGAAACCGCGTCCCCAATCCTGCTACAGGAAATACCGCCTTGCGGACTTTTTTCATTGAGGCTCAACCCTGCTTTTCGAGTATCGCCCACCAGCCCTTCGAAGGCTATGCTGCGATGCAAAAACGGTCAAGGCGAACGCATTGCGCGATCGCGTAGTTCCTTACGACGCGCTGGCCTTCACGCCAAGCCGCACTGGGCTCAGATAGTCCTCGGTCGGCCGGCCGACACCGACATAGCCGAACCCGTGTCCCTTGACCTCGTCCTTGCGGTAGATGTTGCGCAGGTCGACCAGCAAGGGCGTCTTCATCACCTGCTTGAGGCGCTTGAAATCCATAGCGCGGAAGGCGTTCCATTCCGTCACGATCACCAGCGCGTCGGCGTCCTTCGCCGCATCGTAGGGATCGCTGGCGAAGGTGACGTTCTCCAGCATCGACTTTGCATGTTCCATGCCTTCGGGGTCGTAGGCGGAGATTTCAGCGCCGGCGTCCTGGAGCGCCTGGATAATCGTCAGTGACGGCGATTCACGCATGTCGTCGGTGTTCGGCTTGAAGGTCAGGCCGAGGATCGCGATCTTCTTGTCATCGACATCGCCGCCGCAGGCCGAGACGACCTTGCGGGCGATGGAGCGCTTGCGCGCCGTGTTGACGGCGACCGTCGTCTCGACGAGCCGCATCGGGCTGCCGAAATCCTGCGCGGTCTTGGCAAGCGCCACGGTGTCCTTCGGAAAGCAGGAGCCACCATAACCCGGACCCGCATGCAGGAACTTCGAACCGATGCGATTGTCGAGCCCAATGCCCTGCGCGACCTGCTGCACGTTGGCGCCGGTCTTCTCGCAGAGGTCAGCGATCTCGTTGATGAAGGTGATCTTCATCGCGAGGAAGGCGTTGCCCGCATATTTTATCAATTCGGCCGTGCGCCGGCCGGTAAAGAGCATCGGCGCCTGATTCAGATAGAGCGGACGGTAGACTTCGGTCATCACTGACTGCGCGCGATCGTCGGAGAGGCCGACAACGATGCGGTCGGGACGGCGGAAGTCGTCGATCGCCGCGCCCTCGCGCAGGAACTCGGGATTGGAAACGACGGCGACGTCCGCCGACGGGTTTGTCTTCCGGATGATCTTCTCGATCTCGTCCCCTGTGCCGACCGGCACGGTCGACTTGGTGACGACGACGGTAAAATCGCGGATCAGCGGCGCGATCGTGCGCGCGGCCTCGTAGACGTAGGAGAGGTCGGCATGACCGTCGCCGCGCCGCGCCGGCGTACCAACCGCGATGAAGATGACCTCCGCGCCCGCGACGCCTTTCTCCAGATCGGTCGTGAACGACAGGCGGCCCGCCTTGACGTTGGCGGCGACGAGAGCGTCGAGCCCCGGCTCGAAAATCGGGATGCGGCCGTTCCTCAACGCCTCAACCTTGCTTTCGTCCTTGTCGACGCAGACGATGTCATGGCCGAAATCGGCCAGGCACGCGCCCGAGACGAGGCCAACATAGCCGCTGCCTATCATCGTGATCCGCATCAAGACTTCCTTTCAACAGTCGGGGCGAAGCCAAAGCTTGGGCGTTCGCATCCCTTTTCTTGCCTAATCTATCTTGTTTTACGCCCGCGTTCCATCCGTCCGCCCTAGCAGCGCGGCACCCGAAGCGTCGATACGCAGGCAGGTCAGGCGATGGGTGGCGTAGGCGCCAGTATCGAGATTGATCCTGTTGTGCCGGAAGTCCGGCGTGTCAGTCGGGGTGTGACCGTGCACGACGATGGCGCCGAATGATCCGTGATGGTCGAGAAAAGGCTTTCTGATCCACATCAGGTCGTCCGCCACCTGTTGATCCAGCGGACGGTTTGGCACGACGCCGGCATGGGCGAAGAAATAGGGGCCGTATCTGAAACTCGGACGAAGCGACCGCAGGAACTGCACATCCTCGAGCGGGATTGCCCGCGACAGCGCCGCGCTGAGGACCGTCTCTCGGGCAGGGTTGACCCCGTAGGAAAGCGCGGTCGCCGCCCCGCCGAAGGCGAGCCAGTCGCGGTCGGGAATACGCCCGTCGAGAAAGTGGAGGAGCATCGCCTCGTGATTGCCCGCAAGCGGCATGATCCGGATTTGGGTAGCCCGCTTGCGTAACAGCGCGATGACAGCCGCACTGTCAGGCCCGCGGTCGACATAGTCGCCGAGATAGACCTCCAGGCGCCGTTCGGCGGGTCGTGCGCTCCAATCCGCGTCGATCCGGCCATGCACGTCGCGCAAAAGGTCGGCGCGGCCGTGGATGTCGCCGATCGCATAAATGACCGTGCGCGCGTCGATCGCCGGATAACGCGGACGGAGCGGGCGTTGCTGCGTCTTGTGCGCCGACAGCCCAAGCCAGTCGCTCAGCCTGCGGCGAAGCGTGGTCCAAGGCGCTTCAGCCCTGGGATACGTAAGAGCCGAACTTTTCATGATGGTAGTAGGAGCTGTTGCCGATGCTGGCGGTGTAGAGACGCAGCGTATTCTCGTCCGCCTTGTTGAGAACGCAACCAATGATCTTCTGGTTGACGTGCGGCGCGTTGTGCAGCGCGTCCGAAACGGTGGCGATGGAGGTCTCGCCCCATTCCACCACGAAGACGAAGCCGTCGACCGAGCCTGCAACTGCCTTCGCATCGATGACTGGCGCCAGCGGCGGCAAGTCAACGATGACATAGTTGTAGGTCTGGCGCGCCGCGGTCAGGAGTTGCGCCATCTTGCCGGAGCCGATCAGGTCGGTCTTCTGCTCGGCCCCGTCCTTGCCGGCCGCCGGCAGGAATTTCAAACGCTTGGCCTCGTCCGAATAGATCAGGTCGTTGATCGGCACGTTGTTGACGAGGAACTCGAACAGTCCTGCCTCCGCGTCCGGGGTTACCTCGCGCGTAAGCGTCGGGCTCCTGAGGTCGGCGTCGATCACCAGCACGGAGTTGCCTGACGACGCGATCAGTTGAGCGATGTTCATCGACACGGTGGACTTGCCCTCGCCGGGCATCGAAGACACAACGCCGATCACGCGCATGCCGCCGTCGCCGGGCGCGAAATCGAGGGCGAGCTTCACCGAACGCAGCGTTTCCGCGAAGCGCGACAGCGGCGCCTTGACGACATGCTGAAGAACGCCGAGATCGCGAGACAGCAGGCGCGTTGACGTTCCTTCCTTGCGTGCGGTGTGAAGTGCGCGGCGGGCCTGGCCGCGCCCGAGCTTGGGCAGGATGCCGAGGCACGGCACGCCGAGCACCTGCTCGATCTGGCCGGGCGTGCGGAAGGTCCTGTCCGCCAGTTCGCGACCGAGCGCGAGAAGCAGGCCGAGCGCAAGGCCGGCCACTGTCGACAACGCGAGCGTGATGACGGTCTTGGGCGAGGATTTCTTCCGCGCCGGCGATGCCTCGGTCAGCACGCGCGCATCGGTGATCGGGAAGGACTGCTGCTGAAGGGCCGACTTGTAGCGATCGAGGAAGCTCTCGTAGAGATTCTGGTCGGCCTCGGCGTTGCGCTCCAGTTCCCGCAGGCGAACCCGCGCCTCGGCGATGTCAGTCGAACGCGCGGTAAAGCCCTCCATCTGTTGAGCCAAGTCAGCTTCCTGCTTGATCGCCACTTCGAGGTCGCTCTTATAGACCTGCTCGATGCGGCCGAGTTCCCTGAGAATCAGGCCGTTGATGTCTTCCATCTGGCTGCGCGCGCGTTTGGCGGCGTCGTGTTCCGCGCCATAGCGGCGCGCGATGTCGGCCTCCTGCTGGGCGATGCGCGAATATTGCGCGCGCAACTGGCTGATGACGGGGCTGGAGAGCGAATCGACCACCGAGGCGTCCGGATTGCCCGATGCGATCATCTGGGCGATCTGGTCGTAGCGGGCACGACGCGTCGCCGTCTCCTTCTGCGCCTCGACCAACCGCGTCGAAAGCTCGGTCAACTGGGTATCGGACAGCAACTGACCGCCGCTGTTGGTGTCGATGATGCCGTTCTGTCGTTTGTACTGCTGGACAAGCTGGTCGGAGGCCACGGCCTTTTCGCGCAGTTCCGACAAGCGTCCCTCCAGCCAGGTCGAGGCGCGGCGCACGGACTCGTAGCGGGCGTCCAGCTTTTCCTCCAGAAATGCGCTGGCCACCGCGTTGGCGACGGCTGCGGCGCGATCCGCGTTCTCGGACGTATAGCTGATGCCGATGACGAAGGTGTCGTCGACGCGATCGACGCGCAACCGCTTGCTGAACTCCTCGACGACGAAGCGCGGAACGCCTTCTTCCTGAATCACCGCCGGCGGCGGGCCAAGCCGTATCATGGAGCGGATGACGCCCATGCCCCGCGTGATGAGTTGGACGATCAGGTTGGGCGGTCGCCTGAACTCCTCGGCGTCGGCGATATCAAGCTGATTGATGACCGAGAGGGCGATCTTTTCGGAGCGAATGATCTGAAGCTGGCTGTTGACATCCACATCGCTGAGGCTTGCCGGCATACCTGATGAACTCTGATCGTTTGCGCCGGCAAGTTGGGCGTTTTCGATGTCGAGATAGACAAGCGCCGTCGAGTCGAACATCGGCTTGGTGGTGACGATGTAGAGCAGCCCGACCACGATCATCGCAGCCACGGCGGCGCCGATCAGCAAGGCGCGGCGGCGCAGAATCGCAAGCAGATTGGCTATGCTGAGAAGACCGGCCTCTGCCTCGACCGGAGACGACGGCGGTGGCGTGTCCGCCGGCCAATTCTTCTGAAGCTGCACGAGCATCGGGCCGCGTTCCTGATATTGCGCCGCAGCATAAACTTTCGAATCAGCGACCCCTAAAGCTTTTCCCGACGCCGACCACCGGCATCAAGTCACTGTATTTAAAAGTTTATCCTAAACGACCTTTCTGTCCCGTGCCCTTGAACTCACGTTAGCAGAGTTTTGCTGCGGTGCAAGAGAACTTCATTGCTGTCCGCTTGCTCGCGCACTCGGCGTCGGTGTCCACGTCTGAAAACGGTCTCCACGCACGGAGCGCCAAACGCCCCAGGACGTGCCTGCGAAGGATAGCAGCATGGCCAGCGTTTTCTGCGCCGGCCCGAAGCCGAGGGCCAGCAAAATCGCGAAGGCGGCAAGCAGCAAGGCCACGCCGAGAAGCACCGTTCCCGCGGGGAACACCGTCACCAGCGCAAGGAGCAGGAAAACTCCAGCGAGCAGCAGATTGTAGCCGATCAGCCATTTGAGCAGGCGGTGCGAGACGTAGCAGTAGGCCAGCGCGGGCTTGCGCCAGATACGCGGCCAGATCAGCCGATGGACGTTGAAAGCCTGGCAGGCGATGCGAATCTTGCGGCGGAACTCGTCATAGGTGCTGGTGGCCGATTTCTCGAAGGCAAGAGCCTTCGGCGCGCGCACGACGCGCATCCCGTCGGCAACGATCATCATGGACACGTAGAAATCGTCGATGATGTCGTCGGGCACGACATGATGGGCCGAGCGCCTGATCGCAAAAAGCGACCCGTCGGCGCCGACCACGCTGTAGGCGTCGCTCTCAAGCTGCTTGATCGCCTCCTCGACGCGCCAGTAGAGCGAGCCGGAACTGGCCATCGCGCTTTCGTCCGGGTTCGAATAGACGAGGTGGCCACAGACGCAACCCACTTCCGGGTCGCCGAACCACGGAGCGATTTCGACCAGCGCGTTTCGCTCGAGTTCGACATTGGCATCTGTGAAGACGACGATGTCTGCCGAGCAGCGCTCCACCAATACGTTCATGCCGTGCGACTTGCCCCGCCTTATGTCGGCGGCCACGACGTTGATGCGATCGCGGAAAGGCGCCAGTTTCTCGAGCGTCCTGTCGCCTGCGCCGTCGACGTAGATGAAGAGCTCGCACTGCGGCACCGTTGCGGCAACCGCGATCATGTTCCTGGCCTTGTCGGCGATCGTGCGCTCCTCGTTGTAGGCACAGACGCATATCGCGAATGTCGGAACGGGTGACGCCACCGCAGGCGCACGTTTGCGGCGAAAGGGCATCAGCGACAGCGGATAGGTCACGAAAGGATGGATGCTGAGCAGCAGGAAGAGAGCAAACAGGGAAATGCAAACCCAGAACATCACGGCGCGGGCACCCTCACAACAGCTACCCTGCCCGTCCTGTCCGCCAATTGCGGACCCCTGCCCCCACGCAGGTCAAGCGCAACGCCACGGACCGGGGACCGGCCCTTCCACAGGATCTGGCTGCATCGACACGACACGTCACACTCCGCTTCAAAGCGCCGTGCCAGCCCCCGTGCAACACATGCCCAACCCATGCAGGCGGAATTCCGCTTGCCCCTAAAGGGCAGACAAACCGATGGCTTGTCAACGTGGTCTGTCGAAAGCGACGCAGCCAGGAAGATCGCGAACTGTTCCAATGCGCGTGTCAGGCTATTCAACAGAACGCCGTGCTGCATTGAAAAATCAGGCGGAATCAAAATCCCGCTTGTGGCCGGCTAAAGATGTTCGGCGTACTGTCTACCGCGACAATTTGATCCTATCGCCAAAAAACCTTATTCCGGTCATTTCACAAACGCATTTCGTTCGCTATTCTTTCTTGCGCTGGATTTTGCACTTTGGGACGGGGTGGACCGCTGCGTGGATATTTTCCACGCTAACCGTCAACCGGAATGGCTGTTTTTGCCGTTCAGGCCAAAGAGCGAGCAGATGGCGACTGACGAAAGACCAGCTTCCTCCGTTAATTCCACGACGCTTACGTCCTCTGCCACGACCGCGAGCATGGCCTTGCCGGTATCCGGTGCGCCGACGAACTGGGCCTGGACGGAAGATGTCGATAGCACCCTTTATGGCACCGGTGAAAACGACCAGCTCGCAGGTGGCGCCGAGAACATCACGCTGGTCGGCGGACGAGGCGACGACACCTACGTCGTCTGGGACCACACGAATATCGTCGTCGAGGAACCGGGCGGCGGCATCGACACGATCTCGACATACGGCATCCACGGCTATTCGCTGACGACATCGCCCAATGTCGAGAACCTGACCTTGGTCGGTGGTTTCGCGTCTTCCGGACGCGGCAACGATCTCGCCAACATCATCACCGGCAACAACCAGAACAATTTTCTCGACGGCGGCGCGGGCGACGACGTGCTGATTGGCGGCGGCGGGCGCGACACCTTCGTCATCCGCCGTGACCAAAGCTCCGACACCATCATGGACTTCCAGACCGGAGCGCGCGGCGACACGGTCGCGCTCGCCGGCTTCGACTTCGCGAGCTTTGCCGATGTCAGGGCGGGCCTCAGCCAGAAGGGATCCGATGCCGTGCTCGCGCTCGGCGGCGGCGCGACGCTCACCTTTGGCAACACGCGCGTGGCCGACATCGTTGCGGACAACATCTCCCTCGGCGTGAACAAGCAGGGCATGGTCCAGACCTTCCGCGACGATTTCGACAGCCTGGACCGCTTCTCCGACGGAGAAGGCACCTGGCGCACGCGTTTCGAATGGTGGGGTGACGGGGCGTTCACGCTTGCCGAGAATGGCGAACAGCAGATCTACGTCGATGTCGACTTTCGCGGTTTGACCGATGTCGAGCAGGCAGAGCCGCTCGGCTACAATCCCTTCTCGATCGTGGACGGGCAACTGGTCATCACCGCCAAGCCGATCGATGAGGCCAGCGGCGCGACGAAAGACTTCGACTTCACGTCCGGCATGATCTCGTCGCAGTCGTCCTTCTGGCAGACCTACGGCTATTTCGAGATGACCGCCGAACTGCCGGAGGGCGCCGGCGCTTGGCCTGCTTTCTGGATGCTGCCGGTCGACAACAGCTGGCCGCCCGAGATCGACATCCTCGAAGCCTTCGGAGACCAGCCCAACCAGGTGCATTCCGCCGTAATTGCCTCAACCGGCATGAGCGAAGCGTGGACGCAGGTCGATACGTCCGGCGGTCCACACAGTTACGGCGTGCTGTGGACGCCTTACGAGATTACCTTCTTCGTCGATGGCGTGCAGGTCATGTCGACCCCGACGACGAGCGAGCTTCACGACCCGATGTACCTGCTGGCCAACCTGGCGATCGGCGGGCCATGGGCCGGCAATGCCGATCCGTCGCTTATCGCACAGCTCAAGATCGACGAGATTGTCGCCTACCAGCTGCCGGAATACACGCTGGAGAACTTCTCGCTGCGCACCAGCGCGACCAATACGCGCTATATCGAAGGCAGCAATGGCGACGAAACGCTACGCGGCACCGACGGCAATGATTTCCTCAACGGCCGCCTCGGCGTCGACACGCTGATCGGCGGGTTGGGCGACGACACCTACAACGTCAACCACCGCGACACGACAGTGGTCGAGGAGTTCAACGGCGGCATCGACACGATCCGCGCCTCCGTCAGCTATACCCTCCCCGATCATGTCGAGAACCTGCATCTTGTCGGCAACAACAGCGCCAACAGCGCGACCGGCAATGCACTACCCAACATCATCCTCGGCAATGGCGGCGCGAACGTCATCACAGGTGGCGGCGGAAACGACATCCTGACGGGCGGCGCGGGCGCGGATACCTTTGCGTTCAAACGCGGCGACGGCTCCGACATCCTCACAGACTTCGAGAACGGCATCGACACCGTCAGGCTCGACGACCACGGCTTCTCTACATTCGATGACGTGCGGGCCGCAATGACGCAGGTTGGCGACGATACCTATCTCGCGCTGACCAGCTTCGACACGCTCGTGTTCCGCGATACGCTCGTTTCGGATTTCTCCGCCAAGGACTTCGCCTTGCCGCGTATTCCGCCGGAAAGCCAGGCCTGGATCCGCGCCAACATCGGCACGGAAGGCGCCGACGCCATGCAGGGCAGCGCCTCTAACGAACGCTTCGAAGGCAAGGGCAACGCCGACGTCTATTCAGGCGGCATGGGTGACGACACCTACCTGATCGACAATGACGAGCAGCAGGTGATCGAGCGGGCTCGCGAAGGCATAGACACGGTCGAATCGTACATTTCCTACACGCTTCCGAATCATGTCGAGAACCTGGAGCTGCTGACCCCAGGCACGACCGGCACCGGCAATGATCTCGCCAACCGGATCATCGGCTCGTCCGGCGACGACGTGCTGAACGGCAAGGGCGGCAACGACTACCTGTTCGGTGGGGCCGGCGAGGACATCTTCATCTTCGAGCGCGGCAACGGGACCGACACCGTCGCCGACTTCACCGCGAACGACCGCGAGCGCGACAGCCTGCGTTTCGTCGGCTACGGCGACGACGCATACCTCACCAACGTCGGAGACGTCTGGACGATCAACTATGCCGGAGGACAGGACGTCTTCAATCTTTCGGGGGTCACTTCGCTCTCGCAGGCGGACTACGAATTCGTCTGAACCACATCGAGACAAATTACATTTGATCAATTTGCATGAAGCGTGTGGTTGCATCAAAAAGGTCAGGTCGACTGACATGTCGAGCGATGCATTCCAGACCCGCTTTTCGACGCAAAGCCGTAGGGAAAAGATTTAGTTGCGGTGCAATATTCCACCTTCTTCGTATAACCGACGTATAATTTTTTATAATCTATACCGTTACGACAGTGATTTTTGACGTTAATCGTGAAATACATATAAATACATCGCGATTTTTGCATCGCAACATAACAGTCTAGATTTTTGTATATTCAATTCATCTTTCAAGGTGTTGGCCAACGTTACGGAATTGTGTCAAACAAAAACAGGTAAAAATACCCTCTTGATCCGATTTGGGATCGATGGTTTAAATTTAGTGTTCGCGGATGGGGCTTCTGGGATTCGCGGACAGCATAGCGTTATTGGAGACGTTGGATGCTAAATGCCGGAAGCCCTTTGGAGAACGCTGCCAGTTCGGCAGCGGATATTGTTAGCGTCGGGTCTGCGAAATACGCGCCTGGCGGCATCCTCAAAAGAGCCGTTGACATTGCCCTCGCGACCATCGGGATTGCGATCCTGTGGCCGTTGATGCTTATGGTCGCACTGGCGATCCGCTACACCGATCCCGGCCCAGCGATTTTCGGCCATGAGCGCATCGGTCTAAATGGCCGGCGCTTCAAATGCCTCAAGTTCCGCTCCATGATCATCAATTCCGAGGTGGCGTTGCGCGAGCTTCTGGAACGCGACCAGGCGGCGGCGGCCGAGTGGGCGGCCTCGCAGAAGCTGAAGAACGATCCGCGCATCACCAGGCTCGGCCGCATCCTGCGCGAAACCAGCCTCGACGAACTGCCGCAGCTCTGGAATGTGCTGAGGGGCGACATGAGCATCGTCGGCCCGCGACCGATCGTTTCCGCCGAGGTCCGGCGCTACGGCAACCACTTCACGGACTATACGGCAACGAAGCCCGGCATCACCGGCCTATGGCAGGTTACCGGACGCAGCGACTGCACCTATGAGGAACGCGTCTCGCTCGATGTCGACTATGTGCAGAACTGGTCGATCCTGCGCGATTTCTGGATCATCGCCAGAACCGTGATCGTCGTGTTTGGCCGCAAGGGAAGTTATTGACCGACGCCTGAAGGGTTGGCCGGTTCAGCGCTCCTTGCCGAGACGGGATTTCCCCTGAAGCGGGATGTCCTGTGTTGCAGGCTTGGACGCTTCCGCCTTGCCGGCAGCCGGCTTTTCGGCAGCCAGCTTTCCGGCGACGAGCATGGTCAGGAAATACACGCCTTCGATCACCAGCAAAGGCACGAGGATGGCCGCAACGATGGACATGACGCCATTTGCGCTGACGGCGAAAGCGCCGACGACGGCGGGGATCATGGCAATGATGCCGACGGCGGCCGCCGACAAGCGGATGAGCCCACAGCCAACGCCGATGGCGATATACAGCAAGACAAGTATGCCGGTCATCGGTGCCCCTTCCGTTGATCCGAGCGTTACTGGGCAGCGATTAATTTTCGCTGAGAAAAGGCCAGATAAGGCCAATCATTGTTCCACTTGGTAGCAGGCGGAGCGGAAAAAGCCAACAAGTTCGTCGAACTCCCACAACCTGAGGCTGAACCGGCTCGTCACGGAATATCCGGACGAACGCAAAGGAAACAAGGCAATGCAGATAACGTCGTCACCGGAAGAAGGTTCTGGCGCACCGTTGTTTTCCATCGTGATGGTAACATTTGCGCGAGATCACCTCGTTCCCGAGACGATCGCGCAGGCGGCCAAGGTGGCCGCCGATCGCCTGCACGACGTCGAATTCGTGCTGGTGGACAACAATTCCGACGAGACCGACCGCTCTGCCTTCCTCGCGCCCTTCAAGCGCTGGCGATATGTGAAGCTCGGCTTCAACAAGGGAGTTTCGGCGCGCAACGACGGTGCGAACGCCGCGCTCGGGACCCACATGATTTTCGTCGACGACGACGCGTTCCTCAACCCGATGGGCGTGCTCGATCGCTACGAGGCGGCGTTCGCGGCGAACCCCAATTGCGCCATCGTCACGGCCCGCCACATCGACCACGCGACCGGCGACACGCCCCGCGCCTCCTTCCCGCATACAGACAAGTCATTGCCCAAGGACCGTCCGTTCAAGACGTTCCGGTTTCAGGGCAACGGCTTCGCGCTCCGCCGCTCCGCCTTCGCGAAGATCGGGCCAATGTCGGAGGACTTCTTCTACGGGCTGGAGGAGATCGACTACGCCTACCGCGTCGTCGATGCCGGCTACGAGATCTACTACGAGCCCGGCTGCTGGGTCGTCGAATACAACGATCCTGGCGGCCGCAAGCCGAAGAAGGAGGTCGAGGAAATGCGGCTGACCAACAAGCTCATCATCTCGTTCAAATACCTGCCGGCGGTCTACCTGCCGCTCAACTTCTTGCTGTTCTCAGCTTATGTCTTCTATCTCAACCGAGGTCGCATCAACGTCTTCCGGTCGTTCGGCAACTTCCTGAAATGGGCGCGCAAGCACCCGGAAGGGCGACGGCCGCTCGGCCAGCCGGCACTCGCCTATATCGAAAGCTGCGGCGGCGCGGTCTGGAAATGAGCGTGCGAGCGGCCAGGTTCCTCGCAAGCCTTGCTCTGTTGTCGGGCGTTACTCCGCTCGCCGCCAGCGCCACCGAGCTCGGGGCCTATCGCGGGCCGGGCTGCGACGGGCGCAAGGCGATGCGGGTCTTCGAGGATTTCGTCGGCCGCAAGGTCGAGCGCACAGTGGATGCGCTCAACCAGGAGAGCTGGGCCGAGATGAAGTCGAGCATTCCCTGGATCACCAAGTGCTGGCGCGGCTCCGATATCAAGCTGACGCTGTCGGTTCCGATGCTGCCCAAGGACCGCGACGGTACGCTCGCCGAAGGGGCCGCCGGCGCCTATGACACGATCTTCATCATGACGGCGCGCGCGCTCATCCAGAACGGTCAACCCGACGCGATCATCCGCATAGGCTGGGAGTTCAACGGCGACTGGATGCCGTGGCGGGCGATGGACGATCCTGAAAGCTACAAGGCCTATTTCCGCCGCATCGTCGGCATCATGCGCGATGCGCCGGGTCAGAAATTCCGCTTCGAGTGGTCCCCTAATCATGGCCGCAAGGCGATGGACCCGACCGACGCCTACCCCGGCGACGATGTCGTCGACATCATCGGCCAGGATGTCTACGCCGAGACGTGGGGGATCGAAGGCATGAGCCCACAAGAGCGCTTCCAATATTATCTCGACCAGCCCTTTGGACTGAAATGGCACCGCGACTTCGCGCAAGCGCGTGGCAAGGACATTTCCTACCCCGAATGGGGCGTGGGCACGCGGCCCGACGGCAAGGGTGTCGGCGACGATCCCGTCTTCATCGAGGGCATGGCCGACTGGTTCGACGAAGTGAAGCCGTTGTACCAGAGCTACTGGGACGTGCACGCGTGGGACTACAACGCCCAAATGTCCGACCGCCAATTTCCGCGCGCGTCGGAAGTGTTCAGGCAGCGCTTTGGCGTGGGAACCGACTGAAGTCTAGAGCGGTCGGAAAGTCGAAACCGCTCTTGCAGCCTCAGGGCGCAGCAGGATCTCGTGCGCTTCCTCCAGCACGTCGTAGTAGCGCGACCATTTCGCCTTGCCGATTTCCACACGCGCACCTTCGATGCCGAGCCTGACGCCAATGCCGTCGCGGCGGAACGTCAGCGTTTTTCCGCGACGTTCGATCTGCCATTCGGCCGGCACCAGAAATCGCGTCTGTGCCTGTCCTTCGCCAGTCCATTCGTCGGCGATCTCCATCCGGCCGTCGGGCAACAGACGAACCGTCCGTGACAACTCGTGGCGATCGAAGGCCAACCTGCCGGTTGTCGCCTGCACGCCGCCCGCTTCTCCCGCCGCAACAATCTCCGCCGCCGAGCGCTTGCCGACCTTGAAGGAACCGAGGAAGGTCACAGGCCGAGGGCCGACGAAGCAGGGACCGTTGTGCGCCGTCCATGCGCGCAAATCGTCCCGAATCGAGCCGGCCGAATAGCTGAAGGTTCCGGGATCGACGAGCAGCCGATGCGGACCGAAGGAAGCCTCGACCGAGAGGAAGTCGGGATGCCCGTGGCCGGGATTCTCGTCCGGTCCGATCGCGCCAGCATCGAACACCGCAGCCCAATTTTTATCAGCGAGACGCACATAACCTGCGTGGGGCATCACCGTGAAGCCGAGCCTTGTGCTGCCCACTATGTCCGAGCCTGCCGGGGCCTCGCCCAGCCAGCCGTCGTTGAACAATACCGGCTGGTCGTCGCCCAGCGTCAGCGCTGCAAGCGCCCGTTCGGCTGCCGCCAGCCTGCCGTCTATCGCTTCGCGCTGACTGGCATCCCACACCGGCAGAGCCGCGAAAATGCGCAAGCTTTGCACCGTCAGCCCCTGATACATGGCCGACCGCTCCTTCTGCACGCCGTCATCGCCGATCGAATGCAGCACAACCGCATTGTGCTGGGCTCTCAGCGCCGCCGCGATGCGCGACGGAAACGTCTTGCGCGCGAGCCCGAAGAGACCGAGCGCCGCGAGGTTGCGCTCCAGATGGTTGAAGCCCAGTTCGGTTTCCAGATTGCCGAGCACGAAGGCCGCGTTCAGCCGTGCGAAGCTGCGCAATCGTCTCGCGGCGCGCGTCGCGTCCAGTTCGGGCGGCATCAGGAGTGCGGCGGCTGTCAGAGCCAGAACACGGCGCGAGGCGATGTAGGGATGCCAGAGTTCGGAAAAGTCCTGCCCTTGCGCGAAGTCGGCGCTCGACAGGAAATCCGGCACGAGCCGGTCGACCATGGCGAGCGTCCGCCTTGGATCGCAAAGCATCGCGGCCGCCACGAAGCCGAACTGCGCGAGATTGGCGCGCCTGATCTGCCGGTCGCCCTCGTCGCCCTCGAAACGCCAATCGATTGGACCGTCGCCGAAATCGAACTGTGCGTTCAGGATGTCGAAGCGTCCCTCGAAGCAGCCGGGAATCGTGGTCTTGTATTCGGCGAGGTAGAAACCGGCCACCATCCGCGCGAGATCGACCGCTGCCGCGTTCCGCTTGAAGGCCGGGAAGCGGTAGGCGAGGCAGGCGAGGTCGGCGCGATACGCGGCGGCACGCCTGGGCACCAGCTTGTTACGCAGGCGGCGGCGCAGATGCCCCATCAGCGCGTTCGGCGACATGTTGGATGCCGCCTGCGTGGCGGCGATCAGGTCAGATATGCGATTGATCATCTGGCGGCTGTGCAGTTGTCCCTTGCCGCCCCGCCGCGCCTTTCCTGTGCATCACGACTGCAATCGTCCAGAAGATGATCGCCGCCAGCGTCGTCGACAGCAGCGCCGCGCCCACCGCGCCGTCTATCCCGTCGCTGCGAATCAGCATGATGCCAATGCTGATGCGCAACGCCGTGCTGACGATGTGGACGATGGTGGACAGCGACACCCTGTCGGACGCAATGAAGAGCTCGGCGCCGATATCAGCGATCGAGCGCAACAGCGGCAGCGCTCCCATGAGTGGAAGGATGCGTCCGAGTTCGGCGTATTCCTCGCCGAACAGGCGCACCAGCATCGGCGAGATGACTGCGATCGCGCCCCAGGCGAAGATGCCGTAGGCGACCGATATCGGCAGAATGCGCAACATGAACCGGTATGTCGCGCTGTGGCCCTTGGCGCCCTCGCGCATCATGCGCGCCTGAAGCGAGATGCGCAGCGCACGCGGCGGGTTGAACGCACCGTCCATCAGCCGCGATGCCAGCGAATAGACGCCGACCGCCGCGGGCGTCGCGAAGTAGGAGAGGATCATCTTGTCGGCCTCGACCTGCAGCGAGGCGTTGACCCACAGGAGCGCGAAGCTGACGCCCTCGCCCAGTTTCATGCCGGAGAAACCGAACTTGGGGCGAGCCGCATTGACCACCGTGTAGAGGATGCAGGCGACCATGGCGACGAAGGTCGAGACCAGATAGGCGGTCGCGAAAGTGCCGAGCGCATCGTCCGGCGACATGAGCAGAACGATTGCCGCCGAAGCCAGCCGCGCCAGCGGCACGAACATGCCGACCAGCGCCGCCTTGAGCTGCTGGGAAAAGGCGATAAATACCTTCTGGCAGGCTGAGGCGATGCGG
The DNA here is from genome assembly GCF_016793485.1 of Mesorhizobium sp. Taxonomy (GTDB): domain Bacteria; phylum Pseudomonadota; class Alphaproteobacteria; order Rhizobiales; family Rhizobiaceae; genus Mesorhizobium_K. Next base: position 15,523 of record NZ_JAEULZ010000052.1, read on the forward strand.
TTGAACAACACCTCCGAGACGACGATCGCGACCGGCAGCCAGAGCGGGATGTCGAAACGCTGCAGCCAGACGGCGAGCAGCACCGCGCAGATCGCGACCGGCACGGCGGTGATCAGGATCATCGTCAGCGCCATGCCGAAGAGGCTGTTTGCCGCCTCCTGCGTTCGGGCGATCGCCTTGAAGGCGACGCCGTCACCGCCGATCCCGACGACGCAGCCTGCGACCGTCGCCACCGCGACGCACAGCATCAACTGGCCGAACTGTTCCGCGCCGAGTCCACGCGCCGCGGCGATCACATAGAGAAGCTGCAACAGCGTCGGCCCGCCGAGGCCGAACATGGCCCAGGCCGTATCCGTTACGGTCCGCCGCGAGACGCGGCTGCCCGGCGCGGCGCTCACATCGGCCATCGCAGGCTTCCCGTCACGCGGCGAGCCCGGAACTGCGGGCCCAGTCAACCGTCATCGCGATGCCGTCATCGACGCTTGTCTTCGGTACGAAGCCGGCGGCAGCCGCCTTCTCCATCGAATAGGTGACGTCCATGGAGAAGCGCTGCATGTCGTCATCGCTCGGCTTCAGCCGCAAATCCTCCTCGGTCTTCTTCATCAGGCTCTTCAGTTGCGGGCTGCGGTTGGCGGCAGACAGCAGGAGGTCGCGATGGTTGGCGAGCATGTACTTGCCGAACATGCGCACCGGCCGGCGCATCATCACCTTGACGCCGAGATTGCGGTCGGGCGCCTTGAGCGGCGGGTGGCCAAGCGCCAGGTTGAACCGTTCGAGATAGGAGTTCCATGTCGGCACTTCCGGGCCGTTTGCGTTGAAGACCGCGTATGGGCCGACGTCATGGTCGATCAGGAACTGCACGAAGCGCACGATGTCGCCGACATAGACGAGGTTGCACTTGCCCTCGCCCCGATCGCCAAGCGCGCTCCATTTTCCCGACGCAAAGCGCGTCAGGTATGGTGTCGTCCAGAGATCACTGAATGGCCCGTAGACCAGTGTCGGGCGAATCACCGAAATCGCCAGCCTGTCGTCGGCATATTGTTCGCAGATAGCCTCGGCGTCGCGCTTACCCTGACCATATTCGGTGATGGGAGCGACCGGCGGCGTATCCTCGCGCACGATGCCCGTCGCCTCGCCGTAGACGGCCACCGAGCTGGTAAAGATCAGCTTCTGCACACCGGCGGCCTTGATCCGCTCGATCAGCATGCGCGTTCCGCCGGTGGTTACCGAATTGTCGTTGCCCTTGCCGCGCGCGCAATGGACGACGATGTCGACGCCTTTCAGCGCCGCGTCGAGCGAGGTCTCGCTCATGATGTCGCACTGGACGATCTCAACGGGAAAGCGGGCGATGCGCGCAGCACTCGCCCAGCGGCTGATGCCGGCTTTCACATGTCCGTATTTCGCCAGATGCAGCGCCTCGGCGATCCAGCCGCCGATGAAGCCGCCGGAACCCGTAACCAGAATCACCGGTTTTTTCATGCAACCCATTCCTGATAGCAATCGGGGAGGTAGTCCGTCGCGGTCTCGTAGATCTCGTCGATGACGGCGAGCGGCGGCACCACGCTTTTCGCCTCGATCAGCAGGGGCGTGGAGCCGCCCGAAACCACTTCGAGGAAATTCGTCACCATGCGCCGCGCAATGTCGGCGCGGTCCGGGTTGCCCGGCGCGGAAACGGTCTTCTTCGACCCGTTCGGTGCAACGATTTCCAGCCGCGTGAACTCATTGGTCACACCGCGTATCGTCGCCTCCGTTCCCTCGACAACGAACTGGTTCGACAGCTTGGCGAGGAAGCTGATCTGCACCTCGATCCTGGTGTCCGGCGTCTCCAGCTCCGTGCTGACGAAGGCTTCCGGCCCACCGTAACCGTCCATGACGGCGGACTTCACTTTCGGCTGTTCGTCTAGCCACCAGCAGATGATGTCGAAGATGTGCACGCCGATGTCGAGGAGTGCGCCGCGCGGGCGTCCGTCCGGCCATGGGCGACGGAAATTGAAGCCGGACTGGGTCGGCCAGTCGAACTTGTGGCCTTCCGCCCAGACGATGCGCTTGACGTGGCCGAGCCGGCCCGAGGCGATGAAGTCGCGCACGAAGGCATAGGACGGCGTCAGCCTGCGGAAATGGTTGGCGGTGAGTATCGACCGACCCTCGGCTGCGGCGATCATGGCGCGCGCATCCTCCGCCGTTTCGGCAAAAGGCTTTTCGACAAGCACGCTGATGTCGCGCTCGATCAACGCCACCGTCGTCCCACGATGCAGGTGGCTCGGCGTCGCGTTCACCGCGACGCGAATCGAGGGCGGCAGATCTTCGATGCGACCGAGGACCTGGTCCTTGCGGAAGCCGAATTTCTGCGCCGCCGCCACGCCGCGTTCTATGGCTGGTTCGACGATCCAGGTGTTTGCGGAAAGATGCGGGTCGGAGGCGAGGACGGGGAAGTAGTAGTAGTCCGCTATCGCGCCGCTGCCGACGATTGCGAGGGGCATTGCCACTGGCATGGCCTGGGAGATCCTTTCAACGACAGTACTCCCAAGCCCGAGGTCGAGACTACGAAACCGGCGCGCCGCCGTAAAGGATTTTGTGCGGTGCACACAGGCTGATTTTCTGGCGTGGCAATATCTTCCCCATGGTCATCGCCCGTGATGGTGCATTGCACCAAATCGCTGGGCGTGGCATAGATCGGACGGGTGGCTCGGGGCGCGCGCGTTAACGTAACAGCGGAGCCGAAAGCGGTTTGTACCCCACCCGACACAGCCACGTTGTGCATTGCGGGCGCGCTCGATGAGCGACGCGACTCAATCCGGATTCAACGACAGACGGCCAGCCGCGCTGCCCGCGGCGGCGCGCGCCGTGCCGGGCGCAATCGATCCGGCGGTCACCCGCCGTATCGCCAATGTGCTCTGTGTGCATCTCGTGCTGGTCGTGCTGACGCAGAAGCTTGCCTTGCCGATCAGCGGCGATATCCAGATCGCCTTCGCCATGCTGCTGCAATATGGCGTCTTCGGCATCTTCCTGCTGATGGGGGTGCTGCGCGTCCATCTCATCCGCTCGCTGATGCTGCTCGCCTTCGTCAGCTTCGCGATGATCGTGCATGCGGTCTACAACGCGGATGTCGGTTACTCTCCAGGTTCGCTTTTTCTGCTGACGCTGATCCTGGCCATGTACGCCTTCGTCGTGCCGATGGACGAGGAAAACTACAATCGAATTCTGAAGACCTTCCAGACCATCGCGGTCGTGGCCTCGGTGCTCGTCTTCGTCAACTGGGGACAGCAGGTTGCCGGGCTCGGCATGATCAATCTGGAGGACTACATCCCCGACAAGTTCCAGTACATCAACTACGTGTACATGAACAAACTGCGCTGGGACCTCCCCTGGTACAAGCCTAACGCCATTGTCTTCCTCGAGGTTTCGCACCTGTCGCAATTCATCGGCATGGCGCTGGTGATCGAATTGGCGCGCTTCCGCCGGCTGAAACACGCAGCCCTCTATGCCGTCGCGCTGCTCAGTTCCTTCGGCGGCACCGGCACGCTGCTCGTCCTCGCCTCCGCGCCCATCCTGATGCTGATGCTGCCGCGCAAATACATCGTGGCAGTCGTGCTGGCCGCGCCGCTGCTACTGGTCGGTGCGGCGCAGATCGGCGTGCTCGACAATTTCACCAAGCGCGCGACTGAGTTCACCACCGAGAAGAGCAGCGGCTACAACCGGTTCGTGCTGCCTGCCGAAACCTCGGCGATGGCGCTTGAGCGCGACGGGATGGGCGGGCTTCTGGGCAGCGGCGCGGGCAGCATTCCGGCCGGCGACCCGACAAAGGGTGGCGTCAACGGCTTCGCCTGGAGCCCCTACGCCAAGGTCATCTACGAATACGGCCTGATCGGGTTCCTGATGTGGCTGCCGCTGACGGTCTACGCCATCTTCAATCGCGGCATTCCCTTCATCATAGGCTGGATCGTCTTCCTGCAGTACAACTTCCTCAACGGCGCGCTCAATGTGCCGCTGCACACGGTCTATTGCTATGTGCTGGCTGCGGGCTACGTCATGATGCCAGTGGCGAAGTCGCCGCCGGCAAGCGCGGCCGTCAGCCCTGTTTCGGCATCGCCAGCGCGCCGATCGCATTCTCCTTCACGATCGGGAAGTAGGCCCTGACCGCATCGGTCGCGCCGGTCGTGGAGAAGTGGCCGTAGTCGATGTAGCGGAAGATGCCGTCCGTCTTGAAGGCGCAGACCTTGTCCTGGCAGAGGAACGACATCGGATCGATGAAGGTCGCGTCGGCGCCGACATATTGCTTCAGCTCGCTGTTGACGGCGGGATCTATGTTGGTCAGCCAGGCCGCATTATTTGCGCTGCCGCTGCGATAGTCGAGCAGGTCGATGTTTGCGCCGAATTCGGCCGACTGCCCGATGATGTAGGTGCGCACGCCCATCTCGTTCAGCGCCTCGATCGTCGAGCGTATCCCGTCCAGCCCGCGCGATTTCAGCGATTGCCAGCGCGAACTGAGCACCACCGCCTTGATGTCGTATTCCTTGATCAGTTTCAAGGCGTTCTGGTTGAACTCCTGGCAGTTTGGCCGCGCATAGGAATAGTAGCTGAGCATCGGCGGGCAGCCAGCGGCGGTGTAGTTTATGACGTTGAACGGGATTCCCGATGCATTGCGCGCAATGCCTGGGACATAGTGCGCGGCAAAGGAATCGCCCCACAGAAGCGCATTTTCCGGCTGGCCGTTGGTAATGAAGCAGTCCTTGCCGCCCCAGTCTTGCCAGCCCTGGTCGCCTTCGATGAAGCACTTGCGCTCCTTCCATTCCTCGCGACCGGCAACCTTCGGTTCCTCGAAGCCGGGGTAGCGGAAGGCCGCCCCCCCTGACATCACGCCGGCGACGCCGACAGCGGACACCAGCAGCATCGCCGCCGCCGCCATGGCGAACAGCCGCTTGCGCGGGAAGGGATTGCCCTTCACTCGGAACGGCTGCTCGATGAAGCGCCAGGAGAACCAGGCCAGCGCAAAGCTCGCGACAACGATGATCGCCGACTCCAGCAGGGTCGGTTCGCGCAACGTGATGTAGCGGAAGAACACGGCGATCGGCCAATGCGCAAGGTAGAGCGAGTACGACAGCAAGCCGGTCCAGACCATCGGCCGCCACGACAGGCCACGCGCGACAAGCGTCGAGTGGGCCGTGCCGGACCAGATGACCATCGCGGAGCCGAGCACGGGCGGCAGTGCGCTGACGCCCGGGAACGGCGTCTCTTCGGTATAGGTGAAGACGGCATAGAGGATGAGCGCCAGACCAATCAAGCCCACCACTTCCGCGATGCCCTTGCGTGCAGGCGCGGGCGGCGGTGCGAGCACCAGCAGCGCGCCAAGCAGAAGCTCCCAGGCGCGCGTCGGCAGCATGAAGAAGTTCGCCGTCGGCGCGGTCGTGGTCGCATAGATGCTGAGCGCGAAGGACAGCACGACAACCGGCATGAAGACGAGCAGCCAGCGCGCCTTGAGGAAGCGGTACGCGATGTACATCGCGATCGGCATGAAGATGTAATATTGCTCCTCGACCGCCAGCGACCAGGTATGCAGCAGCGGGCGAAGCTGCGCGCTCGGGTCGAAGTAGCCGGAGAACCTCCAGAAATAGATGTTCGAGCCGAACAGCGCCGTCGCCAGAGCGCTCTTCGAATAGTCGTCAAAGTTCGGCGGCAGCAGGATGAACCATGCTGCGACCGTCGTCAGCGCAATCATGAAGAACAGCGCCGGGAAGATGCGCCGGACGCGCCGTTCGTAGAAATCGATGATCGAGAAGCGACCTTCCTGCAGGTCGGACAGCAGCCTGAGCGTAATCACGTAGCCGGAGATGACGAAGAAGACATCGACGCCGACGAAGCCGCCGCCAAAACCGGCCACGCCGGCATGGAACAGCACGACTGGCAGCACGGCGACGGCGCGAAGTCCGTCAACATCGGGGCGATATTTCACCATGGCTTTACCAGCATCCCTGAATTCTCTTCCGACAGGCGAAAACGGCGCGCGACTGTCCACGCGGGAATCGGTTTTCGCGACGTCGCGGCCAAAACCCCAGCCGGCCGGACGTTCTTTTCCGACCGCAAATGCCCAACTCCGGGCTCAGCTTGCAAGCGCAACGTCAACCTGTGGTAAACATCGCTGGTAAACTTCACGTCATTTACCTTTTCTCCGACCGGACCAGATCCCATGGCTCTATTCTCGCGGAAAACACGATCGAGATGGCCGAAACCGCTCCGAAAAATGCGGCGTATATCCACAGTAGCGCCCCCGGCTCCGCCCCTTGGAGCACGACAAACAGGGCGAAGGCCGCCGCCCCAGCGAAGGCGAAGCGCGCGACGCGGCCGATAAGGGCGGCGGCGTTCAGATAGGACAGGAACAACGTCGCGGGCTGATAGAAGCCGCTGATCAGCACGATCAGCGAGGCGACGGGAATGGCAGCGGCAGGCACCACGTTGTTGTGACCCAGCAGCAGCTCGAAGATCGCTTCGCCGAAGAACAGGACGGCAAGCGCCGGCACCGCGCTCGCGGCGGCGCAGAGCCCTGTCACCAGTCTCAACCCGCGTCGCGCATTGTCCATTTCACCGCCCAGCATCTGGCGGCTGATGCGCGGCAGGAAAATCTCGGCCAGCGTGCGCGTGCCGGCCATCGCCAGCCGGCAGACCTTCATCACGCTGTCGAACATAACCAGCGCCGGTCCGACGCCGAACAGAGCTGTGACGACCGCGTAGGGCGAGTTCAGCACCAGAAGCTCGGAGAGCGCGAAGACCAGCGACGACCAGAAGCGCTTCAGGTGGGCCAGGACGCCGATGCGCGTCGCCGGCCGCGTCACCAGCGGCCAGATCTCCGACTGCCTGAGGAGCCTCAGCAACACCGCCATGAAGACGAGCACGACGACCGTCGTCGCCACGCCGAACAACAGGAAGCTGCCCGTCGCCCAAAACAGGCCGAGTGCGGCCAGGAAGAGCAGGCGGCGGATGATCGAGACGAAGGCGAATTGCCGGCCGAGATCGGCGGACCAGACGGTCGACTGCAGGTCGAACGACCAATAGGCGGTAAACAGGCAACCGAAGAGATAGAGCGCATTGCCAAGATAGCGCTCTGGATCGTCGATCCCGAAGAGAGCGGGAATCAGGAAGGACAGGATAACGAGCAGGGCTGCCTGCGCGCCTAGGAAGCCGAATATCTCGCCGCCGGCCTTGCCGCCGACGCCAAGCGCACCCGGCCTGAGCGCCATGTAGTTGGCACGGCCGATCGCCTGGTCGATGGGCTGGACGTAGAAGGAGACGGCCGTCAGAAACACGACTTCCGCATAGCGCTGCTGGTCGAGGCCACGCGCCAGCACGAGAAGCTGCACCAGCGTGTAGCCGAGGTTTAGCGCGGTGTGCACGATGTGCAGCGCGCCGAAGCCGGTCGCCAACCTGACGACCCGCCTTGTCCTGCCGTGCAGCACCGCATCGCTCATACGGACATCATCGCGAAAGGCATCGCGTCCTTCTCACAGCCTCGCCTCCCGCAGTTTCACTTGCGCGTCGATGATGCGATGGTCCACGTCTGGAAGCGCTCCCCCCGGAGCGACTTGTAGACGCCGATGGCAGTCGCCCACATCGCGACCATGATCTCCCAGATGCTGGTCACGACCGGCAGGTCGAAGCGATCGGCTGCATAGGCGGCTGCGCCGAGCGCCAGGACGTAGGCCGCGAAAGGCAACGCCCCGAAGGCAAGCAGCACGATCCCGGCGGACGCCGCCGCGCCGACAGCCAGGAAATAACCCGCCAGCCAACGCAGATATTTGTGCGACAGATATTTGTAGACCGACAGAGCGTCGAGCTTGACGATCCTCGGCCAAAGCAGCCGGTGGCAGTTGAAGGCCCGGCAGGCGATGCGCACCTTGCGGCGGAACTCGTCCTTGCGCACGGTGGCCGCCCGTTCGTAGGCGAGGAAATCTGCACCCCGCACCAGCCGGTAGCCGGAGCAGAGGATCGACATCGACGTAAAGAAGTCGTCGATGATGTCGGCCGGCGTCGGGCGGTGCAGCGCGCGCCGGATCGCGAACAGCGAACCGTCGGCGCCCATGACCGAACCGGTGTCGCTCTCAAGCTGCTTCACCCACTCCTCATGCTTCCAGTAGAGCGCGCCGACCTTGGCCGTCTGGCTTTCTTCCGCGTTCTCGTAGAGCAGGTGGCCAGTCACGCAGCCGACCTGCGGGTCGCGGAAATAGCGCGGCAGGTTGTTGACCGCGATCGGGTCGATCATGACGTTTGCGTCGGTGTAGATGACGATCTCTGCATCGGTCATCGACAGCAGCCGGTTCATGCCGGCGCTCTTGCCGCTGCGACCTTCGGCGAGCGACAGCATGAACTCGCCCTCGACGGATTTCAGCACCTCGTTGGTGCCGTCCGAAGATGCGTCGCTATGGATGAGAAGCTGACAGTCGCCGAGCGCGTCGCGTATGGCGCGCATGTTGGCGATCTTCTGCTCGATCACCTGGCGCTCGTTGTAGACGCAGCACACCACGGCAAACTTGGAGGGCATCGGCAGCGTTGCGTTGAGCGGCTTTGGCCTGACCGCCCGCATCACCATCAAAGACAGCGGATAGGTGACGTAGGGATGCAGAACGAGAAGCACGCAGATGGCGAGGATCGCGATCAGGATCGTCATGGCCGGTTTTCCTTCGTCGCCTGCGCGCGCCGGGCTCCATTGCCGGAAGTCAGAGCATTCATTCGCTTGCCTTGCCTCTCTTTCTAGCTCCCTGCCCTCTCCCGATCTCCGAGCATGATCTTTCCGAAAACCGGTTTTTACTTTTCGTGATCATGCTTCAATCGACCACATTGCGGCCTGCGGAGACCGCAACGGTCGTCGCCCCGACGACTTCGATGAACTTCAGATATTTCACAATGGCGGCGTTGCCGATGTAGAGCACGTCCTTGTTCCGCACCGGGAAGGACGAGGCCAGGAAGAAGCCGCCTGGATCGCGAAGGTTGAACTGGTAAATGACCGGAATCTCGTCGCCCTCGAACTTTTCGACCGGCACGCCGAGCTTGCGCGCGGTCTTGCGGTCCTCAATGCGATAGACCAGCACCGCGCCTGGATTGGCGCGGTTGTCTTGCATTCCACCCGCCTTGCCGAGCGCGTCGGCCAGATTGATCGTCTCGTCGGCGAAGTCGTAGCGGCCGTTCTCGTTCGAGGCGCCGAATGCCGTGAAGGAATGCGCCTCGCGATAGACATAGATCGTGTCGCCGGGCAGCACATGGATGTTGTTCGACGGCTCGCGCACCAGCCGCTGAAAGTAGACAGTGGCCTTCTTTTTGCCGCGCTGCAGCGTGACGTAGGTCTCGTAGCCCGGCTGTTTCGGACCGCCGGCCCGCGCGATGACGTCGAGGATGCGCTCGCCGCTGGAGTTGAGCTGGAATTTTGCTGGCGAATTGACGTCACCCAGAACGCTCACTTCAGACGAGGTCTGGCTCTTCACGGCGACGACCGCCTGCGGTTCGATGGCGCGGCTGGCCAGTCGCTGCTCGATCACCCGCTGCACGGCTGCAGGCTCCTGTCCGGCGGCGCGGACCGACCCTGCATAGGGAACGGAAATGTTGCCCGCACTGTCCACCTTCTGGTCTGGCAGGTTGACGAAATTACCGGCGCTGTTGGTTGATTCGAGAGGGATGAAAAGCCCGCCGGGGCTGGCCTCGAAGATGGTCACGCCGACGACATCGCCCACACCGATCCGGATGCTGGACGCGCCGGGCCCGCGAAACCCGCCAAGGCCCGCCTCCGGCTGGGACTTCTCCACCACGCTGATGATTTCGGGCGTGACGTTGACCACCGCATGAGGCGTGCCCGCAGGGGGATTCACCGCCGCATAGCTGCTCGCGGTGACGTCAGGCCCGCCCGAGGGAAGAGCGGTGCAGCCGGAAATGATGAAAACGCAAAGGGTCAGGATGGATACGGGGGTCCAAGTCAACTGATACAAACATGCCTCTCTTCAGCCCCCGCTGAAGCTCACTACGAAGACTACTATGTGCACCGCACAATCGCAGAGTCCAGAGTCTCTTTCTGGCTATCCGCGCCTATCGATTCGAAAGTCTGTGTTGCGGATCGATCACACAGAAATGCCGACCCTACAACAAGCTTCCGAACACGGCAGTCTCCAAGATTACCAGCCTAAACCAGTAGTCTTGGACCGCAAATCAAAAACGTCATCGATTAATAATATATTTTTACGCACTCATTTTTATGGGCTTGCCATCGCTTTTTCCAAACGGCTTCCGGCTTCTGGCAACCATGAGTTGAGGTACGAGACAGCTCTTTACGAATAGACTTCATTCTGTAACTGTTTATTTTAGTTGCACTGCAGCATCATGCGGAGCCGCGATGTGCGGCTGGCGATGGGTGTTGCGCCTTTCTCGACGACCTTGCTGGGGGCGGACGAGGATTTTTATGAAGGCTGGCGCACGGCTTTCCTTTCCATCCGGACGACTGGAATCGCAGCCTCGGGACCGGGCCGGCAATGCCGTCGTGGCACTTCGTCGCGGTTTCGTCGGCCTCATCGGCCTGTCCGCTGTCTTCAACCTGTTTATGCTGACCGGCTCCCTCTTCATGCTGCAGGTTTATGACAGGGTGCTGACAAGCCGAAGCGTGCCGACGCTGGTGGCGCTTTTCCTGCTTGTCACCGGCATTTACGTTGCGCTTGCTGCGCTCGATACGGTCAGGCTGCGGCTGTCGACCCGAATCGCCGACTGGTTCGGCGAGGAAATCGGCTCCGCGGTCGCGGGTCTTGCCCTGGCGTGGCCGGTGTTCGGAGGTGAACGAACGGCCAGTCCGATACAGGATTTCGATCGCCTGCGCGGCTTCATCGGCTCGCCAGCCGCCATCGCTCTAAGCGACCTGCCGTGGTTGCCGATTTACCTCGCCGTCGCCTTCATGTTTCATCCGCAGCTTGGCGCCCTGGCGCTTGCCGGCGTGCTTATCCTGTTCGGGCTAGCCGTGATCGGCGACCAGCTGGCGCAAACGCCCGTGAGCGCCGCCAACAACGCCGCTGCACGGCGCTCCAGATTGCTCGCCGTTGGCGAGCATACGGCAGAGACAATCGCTGGCCTCGGCATGCGCGATGCCTGGCTGCGACGATACGAGCAGGCCGACGAGGCGTTGCGCGCGGCCGGGCGCGAAGCCTCCGACCGCATGGCCGTCTTCGTCGGCGCATCGCGCGGCATCAGGCTCCTCCTCCAATCCGCATCGCTCGCCCTCGGGGCATGGCTTGCACTGCAAAACGAGATCACGCCCGGCATGATCATCGCGGTGTCCATCATTACGGCGCGCGCGCTCGCTCCGGTCGAACAGGCGATCGGCCACTGGCGCGCTTTCGTCTCGGCGCGCCAGAGCTGGGCGAGGCTTCGTGGCCAGATCGGCTCTGCGGAAAAAACGGACGAGCAGCGAACGCGCCTGCCGCGGCCGAAATCGTCCCTCGAAGTCGCGGACCTGTCTGTCGCCACGCCCGGGACGGACGGGCTTCTGCTGAAGGGCGTCAACTTCGCGCTGGACGCAGGCGGCAGTCTCGGGGTGATCGGTCCAAGTGGCGCGGGCAAATCGACGCTGGCGCGCGCTTTGGCCGGCGTGCTTGCCCCTGCCGGCGGCAGCATCCGGCTCGACGGCGCGGAACTCTCGCACTGGCGGCCCGATCAGTTCGCACGTTATGTGGGCTATCTGCCGCAGGACGTGCATCTGTTCGACGGCACGGTGGCGGAGAACATCGCGCGGCTCGCAACCAATCCCGATCCGGGTGCGATCATCGCGGCTGCGGGCAAGGCAAACGCGCACGACCTGATCGCCAGGCTACCCGATGGCTACGACACCCGGCTGGGCCAAGGCGGCGTGATGCTTTCGGCCGGGCAGAGGCAGCGAATCGGACTGGCGCGGGCGCTGTTCGGCTCGCCGTTCCTTATCGTGCTCGACGAGCCAACCGCTGCGCTCGACGCCGAAGGGGACGAAGCCCTGCGCAAGGCGGTCGAGGACGCGCGCGCCGCACGTTCGATCGTCATCGTCGTCGCGCACAGGCCCAGCGCGATCGCCGGCTGTGAGTGCCTGCTGGTGCTCTCCGAGGGAAGGCAGGCCGCTTTCGGCACCCGCAGCGAGATCCTGCGCGAAAGCGGCAGAGTCGCGCCAAGGGCGGCGGCATCGTGACGACGCAGCACGGCATGGCTCCCAGCCGACGCTCGGTGACGCTGGAACTTATCCTCGGCGCGCTGATCTGCGGCGTTCTGCTTGGAGGCGTCGGGGGCTGGGCAGCGACCACCAATCTCGACGGCGCGATCGTTGCGCGTGGCCAGCTCGCCGTCAGCGGCAACGTCAAGCAGGTGCAGCATCGCGATGGCGGCATCGTCGAACGCATCCTCGTGCGCGACGGGATGCGGGTCGAGGCCGGCGACGAGATGCTGCGCCTCGACGACACGGCGCTGCGCGGCAACTACGCCATCGTGGAAGCCCAACTCGTCGATCTCGTCGCAAAACGACGGCGCCTTCAGGCCGAGCAACTCGGCGTAACGGACATGGCGGATACCACCCCGTTTACGGCGCTTGACGGGCTCGACAGCGAGCTGTCGCGCGCGCTAGCGGCCGAAACCGCCTTGTTCCAGGCGCGCCGCACCGCGATCGCCGGGCAGAAGGCCGGCATCGCCGAGCAGATCAACCAGCTCAAGGCAGGCGTTGGCGGGCTGGATGCGCGGCTAGGCGCGACGCGCGAGCAAGTGCGGCTGATCGGTCTGGAAGTGAAAAGCACGCAGTCGCTGATGGACCAGGGCCTTACCACGCAACGGCAACTGCTGACCCTGCAGCGCGCGCAGGCAGAGCTCAACGGCACCATCGGGCAGATCGAGACCGAGATCGCGCAATCCAACATCGCCATCAGCCGCAGCGGGCTGGAAATCTCGCAGATCGACCTCGTACAGCGCGAACAGGCCGAACGCGACCTCCGCGAGGTCGATTCGCGCATCGCCGAACTCATGGAGCGCCGTATCGCCGCGCGCGACCAGCTCGACCGGCTTGTGGTGCGCGCGCCGCAGACCGGTCTCGTCAGTCAGCTCGCCGTGCATACGATCGGCGGCGTCATTGCGCCGGGCGCGACCGTCGCATTGATCGTGCCCGATGGCGACCAGCTCGTCGTCGAGGCCCGCGTGCGCCCGACCGACATCGACATGGCTTCCGTCGGGCAGAGTGCGGAGATCAGGCTTCAGACCGTCGACGCGCGCCTGCTACCGCCTTTCGACGGCAAGGTCACATCGCTCTCTGCCGATGTGATCGTCCAGCCGCAAACGCGGGACGCCTATTATCTCGCACGCATCACGATCGCCGACGAGGACCGGTTGCGCAGGGAACGCGCCCTGGTCCCGGGCATGCCGGTCGAGGTGTTCCTCGCCACCACGGCAAGGCGGACCGCCTTGCAATATTTGCTTGGCCCGCTGATGGAGCCGCTGTCCCACGCCATGCGCGAAGGCTGAGGCTGTGTCACACGACCTCATCGCGCAGAGCGGCGGGGAATGCCATAAGGTCGCTTGCGGCCGGAGCGATTCCGGCAAAACCGGGTCGATCATGGCTGCACGCTCGCGCATCGTCACAGCATTGCTCTGGATGCTGACGCTCATGCTGGCGGTGCTCGTGGCCGGCACGCTGATGGCCAGCCGGTCCTGGCCTGGCGACATGGTCACCTTCTTCCAGCCGCAACTCGCACTTGGCGCTCTTCTCATCCTCGGCCTCGCGATTCTGCTGCGCTGCTGGCTGCCGTCGCTGGTGCTGGCGCTTTTGTTCGCGGTTGCCGCCTACCCCCTTTTCATCACGGACGCGCCGCTCGCTGCATCGGCGGCGACCTCGAACCTGCGCATCGTCTCGGCGAATGTCCTGTTCGACAATCCGCAGCCGGAACGCTTCGCCGATGTCGTCGTCGCGCTATCGCCCGATATCATCGTCACGCAGGAGGCCCGCTACGATTGGCCGGAGGTGCTGCGCGCGCTGCCCGGCTATCCGTATCTCGTCGGCCCGCAGCTCTATCGCTGGAACAGCAATCTGGTGGTGAGCCGCTACCCGATGCGCGCGCGCATGGTGCCCGACATGCCACCCTCCGGCCTCGCGCTCGGCGGCGGGCTTGCGATGCGAGTCGAGGTCGACGTGCCCGGTCGCGACCGGCCGCTCGTCATCTACGCGGCGCACGCACCGACGCCGCGCACGCTGGCCGGCTGGGAGGCGCGCAACCTCTATCTCGACACGCTGGCCGAACGCATCGCCGCGGAGCCGGAAGGCACGCAGGTCATCCTCGCGGCCGACTGGAACACGCCCGTCTGGTCGCCGGCCTATCCGCGCACGCTGTTTCTGTCGGGGCTTGAGGCGACCGAGCGCTCAGCGTGGCCAGCCGCCACACGTCTGTTTGCCACAATCTTCGGCATCAACATCGGCACGCCGATTGATAATATCGCGGTGTCGCGAGGCATTGGCGTGAAGGACCATTTTCTCGGCCCGAACTACGGGTCGGACCACCTGCCGGTCGTCGCCGATCTTGAGCTGCCCTGACCTTTGTTCTTGGTCAGGCCGCAACCGCCGGCCTGGCTGCCAGCGCCGCGACCGCATCCTCCAGATGGCGCACGCTCGACGTGCCCAGCACCACCGATGTCACGCAGGCGCGATCCGCGGCCTGTCGCAGCGCCCTTGCAGGGGGTACGCCCGGCTGGAGGCGCATGACCTCTCGCGCCAGCACGCCGATCCGACGCTTGCCAATCGTTTCCGACAAACCTGATTCCATCGCCGCGTCGATGACATCGAGCGGCAGTTCGAGAAGCTCGGCGCCGGGAATGGCGAGCGCCGCCTCAAGTGCCGGCACGTCGTCGCATGAGATGCCGAAATGACGAACTTTCCCAGCTTTCTTCAGCGCCGCCAGCGCCTCCCCGACCTCGGGGCGAATCGCCGATGCGGGAGGACTGTGCAGCAAAAGCGCATCCAGATGATCGAAGCCGAGCCGGCGCAGACTGGCCTCTGCCGCCTGCGTGATATGAGCCGGCGAAAAGTCGGTCCCGAGATTGCCGTCACGCTGGCCGACGACAGCGCCCTTCGCCGCTTTCGCCTTGGCCAGCAGCGGCTTCAGGATCGGCTTCAACGGCCGCATGAGCTGCATCTTACGGGAAAATTTTTTGCCGGCTTTCGTGACCACGAATGCGCTGGCGCGCCGGCCTTTCAGCAGTCGGCCGATCTCACGTTCGCTGTCGCCCTGTCCATAGATGTCGGCCGTGTCGAAAAGGTTGACGCCCAAGTCCAGCGACCGCTCCAGAAGCGCCCTTATTTCGCGCATCGGCACCTTATTGCCCAGCGAGCCGATCTTGCTGCAGCCCAGCCCCAGAACAGGCAAGCCCTTGTTATCGTTTCCGAATTCGCGTCGCATCATGGGCAGTCTCCTTGCTCAACACGGCGCTCTTCCATCACCATGCTGCATCGCAACCAAAACCGCCCAGCTCATGTTGCAATTGCTCACAGTAGATGGAATAAATGTTGTCGGCAACGGGGCACAAATCCACAGCGGCGCAAGCTGCGAAGGAGACGGTGTTCGTGCTCGGTAGCCTTTCCGACCTCAAATCCTCCAGTCAGGTAAGCGATGTCATCATTGTTGGCGGCGGCGCGGCCGGGCTGACGCTTGCGCATGCGGTGGCCTCGTCGGGCAAGTCGGTGTTGCTGCTTGAGGCCGGCGGCGACAAGCGCACGAAGACCTCGCAGGACTTCTATCGCGGCGAACTCGCCGACAAGGTCGTGCATCCGCCAACCGACAACTACCGGGTGCGCGCCATCGGCGGCACCAGCCGTATCTGGGGCGGCCGCGCCATTCCCTTCGATCCGATAGACTTCGAAAAGCGCGACTGGGTTTCCGGCTCAGGTTGGCCGTTCGGCCACAAGGAGCTCGCAGACTATTATCACAAAGGCATGGAGGCCTCGGAGGCGGGGCGCTCCGCCTTCCTGCCCGGTCAGGCCCTGCCCGGCGCGCAGGGCGAACTTGCGCCCGGCCTAGACGGCGAATTCGTGCGCACCACCATCGAGCGGTTCAGCAAGCCGACCAATTTCTGGCGGCGCTACGGCGGCGACCTGACCCGCATGACCAATGTCCGCATCGTCAAGGATGCGCCGGTCGTCCACATCCAGCTCGCGTCCGACGGAAAGTCCGTCGACTGGGTCGAGGTTGCCGAACCCGGCGGCGGAAGGCTGAAGGTGCACGGCCGCTCTTTCGTGCTGGCGCTGGGCGGGCTGGAGACCACACGCCTGCTGCTCGCCTCCAACGACGTGCGGCCCGCCGGCATCGGCAACGACAGCGACCTGCTCGGTCGCAACTACATGAGCCATCTGTGCGCCACGGTCGGCACGGTTTCGTTCGCAGGTTCGCCCGAGCGAATTGCCTACGACTACGCGCAGGATGCCGACGGCATCTATGTCCGCCGCCGTCTCTGGTTGACAGAGAAGGCGCAGCGCGAATTTTCGCTGCTCAACACGACCTTCCGCACCCATCTGCCGGAGCCAGCCGACCCGGCGCATGGCGACGCCATCCTGTCGGCCATGTTTCTGGTCAAGGACATAGTTCTCTATGAATACAGCCGCAAATTCGTGGAAAACCCTGTCGGCTGGGGCGGGCGGCTTCGGCATGTCGGCAACGTCGCGCGCCAGCCCTTCCGTCTCGCGAGCTTCGGCACCAACTGGTTGCGGAAACGCACCTTCGCCGACCGCAAGCTGCCCTCCGTAGTCCTCGGCTCGCGCCAGAACCGCTACGAGCTGGAATTCCATGCCGAGCAAGCGCCCAACCCCGATAGCCGGCTAACGCTTTCCGCGGAGCGGGACGCCTTTGGCATGCCGCGCCTCAAGATAGACTGGCGCATCACAGATCTCGATCTCGCCAGCCTGGAGACCAGCTATGCGCTGCTGTCGCGCGAACTGGCGGCCACCGGCGCGGGCCGGCTCGACTACGACCGCGCAAAACTTACCTACAAGGCGCAGCGTCATGGCATCGTCGGCGGCCACCATATCGGCACGACGCGGATGTCGGACGATCCGCGCCAGGGCGTGGTCGATGCCGACTGCCGCGTTCACGGCGTCGGCAATCTCTATGTCGCCAGTGCCTCTGTCTTCCCGACATCTGGACAGGCCAACCCGACGCTTACCCTGCTGGCGCTGACTTTCCGGCTGGCGGAGCAGCTTGGCAGGGTACAGCAGGCTCAAGCGGTGGAAGCGCAGGCCGCCTGATCAATCGATCATGCTGATGTGTCAGCAGTGATCCATTGATGGCGGATTGAAGGTTCCAAACCGCCGGCCGAACCTATATATGCGACCGCTTGCCGCAGCCTGCGGGCCGCATCTGCAAAATCTCCGGGTCGACCCAATGAACGATCTCTCGATGACGGGACAGCTTTCCACGCATGCAGCCGATGCGGCCATCGATGCGCGTGGCATGGTCAAGCGGTTCGGCGACCTGAAGGCGGTTGACGGCATCGACCTCGTCGTGCCGCGCGGCATGATCTTCGCCATCCTCGGCCCCAACGGCGCCGGCAAGACGACGCTGATGCGCATGCTGGCGACACTGGCACGCCCAGACGCGGGGACAGCTACAGTCATGGGCCACGACCTGCTTTCGGCCCCGCATGCGGTGCGCGCCTCCATCGCCATGACCGGACAATTCGCTTCGCTGGACGAGGACCTGACGGGCCGCGAGAACCTGATCATGCTGGCGCGCCTGTGGGGCTTCCGTGGCCGCGCGGCAAAAGCCCGCGCCGACGACCTGCTCGCCGCCTTCGATCTCTCGGACGCATCGGCCAAGCAGGTGAAGGCCTATTCTGGCGGCATGCGGCGTCGCCTCGACATCGCCGCATCGCTGATCGTCACGCCCGGCGTGCTTTTCCTCGACGAGCCGACCACCGGCCTCGACCCGAAGGCGCGGAAGGATGTCTGGCGCATGATCCGTGGGCTGGCCGATTCCGGCGTCACCATCCTGCTCACCACGCAGTATCTTGAAGAAGCCGACCAGCTTGCGGCGCGAATCGCCGTCATCGACCACGGCAAGAAAATCGCCGAAGGCACCAGCCGCGAATTGAAGGCCGCGACCGGCTCCGGCTTCCTGCATGTCTCGCTGGCCGACGCCGCGAAACTCGACGATGCGGCGGCTATCCTCGAACGCAAGCTCGGCCAGACCGCCCAGCGCAGCACCGAGGGCGCGGAGCTTTCCGTACTCGGCGGCACCGCCCAAACCGCAAACGAGGCGCTCGCAGAACTGATCGCGGCCGGCATAGAGCTTTCCGACTTCTCGATGGGCCAGCCGAGCCTCGACGAGGTCTTCTTCGCGCTTACCGGCCAGCCGGCTTCCGACGGCAACAAGGAGGTTGCGGCATGAACCAGACTTCTTCCGCGCAACTCCTGCAGCGGGTCGAGCGCCCGCCAGCGCCTTCCGCCTTGTCCAACGCGCTCGTCTTCGGCTGGCGCGCCGTGTTGAAGTTCAAGCACGTGCCCGAACAGCTTTTCGATCTGGTCATGACGCCGATCATGTTCACGCTGCTGTTCACCTTCGTGTTCGGCGGCGCGCTTGCCGGTTCGCCCAGCGAATATCTGCAGTTCTTCCTGCCTGGCATCCTCGTGCAGACGGTCGTCTTCAATTCGGTCTATTCGGGCATGGGCCTCTCGACCGACCTCGACAAGGGCCTGTTCGACCGCTTCCGTTCGCTGCCGATCTGGTCGCTGGCGCCGTTCGCGGGACTGATGGTCGGCGACATGCTGCGCCACCTCATTGCCGGCGGCATCATCCTCACCATCGGCCTGATCCTCGGCTACCGGCCCGAGGCTGGCGTGTTCGGAGTTGTCGCGGCCTTTGTCCTTCTGCTCGCCATCGGCTTCGGCGTCGGCTGGATCTTCATGGTGCTTGGCCTCCTCATCCGCACGCCGATGACGGTGATGACGATCGGCTTCACGGCGATCTTCCCGCTGGTCTTCGCCTCCAACATCATGGTTGATCCAGCCACGATGCCGGGCTGGTTGCGCGCGTTTGTCGACGTCAACCCGGTGTCGCTGATGACGACCGCGCTGCGCGGCCTGATGAGCGGATCGGCGACGGCGACCGAAATCGGGCTTGCGTTGATCGCTCCCATCGCGCTGACGCTCATCCTCGCGCCAGTGACGCTCTGGCTCTATGTCCGGAGCGAGCGCTAAGCGGTTACGGCGCGCCCGTCCGCCTCGACGCCGGTGACGGCGCCCTTCGGCTCGAAGACATGCAGCCTGAGTTCAGTTGAAAGCTCAGCGCCGGGTTCCAGCGTCAGCAGCCCGGTGTCACGCGCCTTGGCGTCGGCGAGGCCGGAGCCTGAACGCGTGGTGTTCGGCTCGATGCCGATCATCCTGCCACGGCCGTGCCAAGGCGGTTCAGGCGTGCCCTCCAACTCGTACCAGAGCCATGCACAGGGATAGGTCGCCGCATCCCAGGACAGCGCCGCCGCGATGCGATTGTCCAGCCGGCGGATTGCAGCCCATGCAGGACCCGCAAAATCGTGCAGGTAGCCTGACGCGGCGACGGGCGCGGCCGGCTTCGACAGATCGACCAGCCCCTGCTTTCCGGGCACCATCGGCCAGTCGCCCTGCCCGCCCGGCGCAAGCGGGTTGGCCGGCGGGTCGTACATGCTGTCCACCGACGCGCGGGCAGCGTTGGTCGTGATCTCCACGGAACCGTCCACCAGGTCGGACCCGAAGGTCGTGTGCTGGCCCCACATCACCTCGACCGGCCGCGCGCCATCCATGCGCAGCCGCTCGCGGATCACCAGCATGTCGCCGGACACCTTCAGTTCGCGCTGCATCTCCACCGGCACCGAGAAGAAGCGCCGCGACATGCGGATCGTCTTGGACGTCGCCGTGAATTCCCAAGGCGAAATCGACCCCTCGCCATGGAAGCCGTGGAAGATCCCTCCAAACTGGCAGGCGTCGCCGCCATTGGGGAAAAGCAGCGGCCAGCCGCCGGTGAAGCGGGTCAGCCATTCCGGCTCGTCGCGCGCCGCAAAGCTGGCGATCGGCGCATTGACCGCATCCCACGGAGCCTCGCCCAGCACGGAAAGGTTGGACGGCAGATGCCTGATCTCGGTAATCGTGCCGCCGACGCGCGGATTGACCGTGACCCGCAATTCGCGGCTTTCGATGGCTATGCCCGGCGGCTCGCGCGTCATCTGCCTGCGCACCTCACTTGACGGCGCCCGCCATCAGCCCGCGGATGAAGTACTTCTGGAACGAGATGTAGAGAATGAGCATCGGGGCGGAGGCGATCACCATGCCGGCCATGGTCAGCGGCACCTGATTGTTGTAGCGCCCCTGGAACACGCTGATGCCGGCCATCAACGTGCGTTTGGCGTCATCCTGCAGGAAGATGATCGCGATGAGAAGGTCGTTCCACACATAGAGTGAATTGACCACCAACAGGGTTACCAAAGCCGGCGCTGACAGCGGCAGCACGATCTTGACCAGGATGATGAAATCATTGGCCCCGTCCATGCGCGCGCTCTCGAACAGTTCGTTCGGCACTGTGCGGAAGAAGGTCGTCAGCAGGTAGACCGAGAACGGCGTGATGAGGCCCGCATAGATCAGGATCGCACCCTGATAAGTGCTGATCAAGCCGATGCGCGAATAGAGCACGAAGAGCGGCACGATCATCACGATCGGCGGCACCGCCATCAGCGAGGTCGAGATCGCCAGCAGCATGTTGCGCCCCTTGAACTCCATGCGGGCGATGGCGTAGGCGGCAAGGCACGAAACGATAGTGCTGATCACTACCGCGCCAGCGACCAGGATCAGGCTGTTCAGCATCCACCACAGAAACGGGCTGTCGAGCAGCACGGCACGGAAGTTTTCCAGCACCGGCATCGACGGGAAGCCGAGCTTGTCGATCGCGTATTCCTGCTCCGTCTTCAGCGCGGTCGAGATCATGAAGATCGTCGGTACTAGTGCCAGGAAGGACGCGAACAGCAGGACGGCGTGCTTGGGGAGAGCGGCGAGCAGCTTGTTCATCGTGTCGCCTCGTCCTGTGCGGCGCGACGACGCGCCCTGAACAACGGGAAGATCAGCGCCACCGACACGAGGAAGAGCATGACCGACGCCGCCGAGGCGATGCCGGGCAGGCTGGTGCGGATCAGCGCATTGAAGATGTAGAACTCGACGACCACGGTGGCCGTACCCGGCCCGCCGCGCCCGCCGCCGATGACGTAGACATAGGCGAAGACGGCCGACAGCATGGTGATCGTGCTGACCACGACGAAGAATTCGATGACGCCGCGCATCTGCGGCAGGATGATGTAGCGCGCGCGCTGCCACCAGTTGGCGCCTTCCAGCTTCGCCGCCTCGATGACGGACTCGTCCAGGCTCATCATGCGCGCGAGGAAGAGGATGATGCCAAGCGCGCTCTCGCGCCAGATGATCAGGATCATCACGGTCCAAAGCGCCACATCCGACGAACCGATCCAGTCGAGCGCCATGAAGTCGAGGCTCAGCCAGCGCAGAACCTCGTTCACCGGGCCGCTGAACTGGAACATGCGCTTCATGACCACGGCGATGATCGGGATCGCCAGCACGAAGGGCACGAAGACGATGATCCGGTAGAGCTTCCAGCCGGCAACCCGCTCGTAGAGCAGGATCGCCACCAGAAGCGAGACGATCACCATCACCGGGATGGCGAGCAGCAGCTGCACATTGTGCAGCACGGATTCCCAGAACAGATCCTGGCCCAGCACGAGCTGGTAGTTGCGAAAGCCGATCCACGGCCCGTCGATGCCGCGCACCATCTTGAAGCTGAACTCGAAGATGCGCACCAGCGGGTAGCCGAACACGAAGGCGATCAGCAGCACCAGCGGCGCGACATAGAGATAGGGCGTGAGCCGTGACGTTCTGGTCATGATTTGTTTGTTTGATTTGCGGGCGAGCTTGTCGCCCTACGTTGCCCCCCTCTGTCCTGCCGGACATCTCCCCCACAGGTGGGGAGATTTGCCAGCGGCGAGTGCGGCACCCAAGTTGGAACGCCTGCGATTTGCACGAACGAAAATGACAGTCCAATCTCCCCCCTTGTGGGGGAGATGTCCGGCAGGACAGAGGGGGGCGCGACGAAGCGCCCACCCTTGATCAGTCCAAACACCGGCTTCCCGATCAGCTGGCCGAAAGGTCGACGACCCACTTCTGGTAGTTCTCGACCAGATCGGGGTTGAACTCGCGCCACTCCTTGGCGGTGTTGGCCGCCAGTTCGCCGGCCTGCTCGCCGGTCATCGAGCCCTGCACGATCTGCTGGCCTGTCGGGATGGCGGCGCGCTCGTAGAACTGGCCGGGCATCACGTTGGTGACGTTGGAGATGTTCTTGCCCAGGCCCCACGTCTCCCACATCGAACGCACCGTTGCGTCGGTAATGACGCTCGAGTCGAAGGTCGTGTTGGACGGGATCCAGCCGGTCGCGTCCCAGAACGCCTTCAGCTGCTCCGGCGAATTGAGGAACTCGAGGAAGGCGGCCGCTGCCTTCGGGTCCTCGGCGTTGGACGAGATGCCCAGGCCCTGTACGTCGAGCAGCGGCGTGCCGGCGAGCTTGCCCTTGCCGAACACCGGCATGACCATGACGCCGATCTCGCCGTTGGCGGTCTTGAGGTCGGCGGGCAGGCGCGTGCCGATCGACTGGCCCATTGCGAGCTTGCCTGCCGGGACGAGGTCGATGCCGGGATAGAGTTCCAGCGACGACATGTCGGCGTTCAGGTAGCCCTTGGTCTTCAGCTCTTCCAGCTTCGTCCAGTGCTCGTGATACTTCGGATCGCGGAAGTCCTTGTCGCCGATGAAGAGCTCGACGGCCTCGCCGACCGTGTCGAGGTTCTGCGGCAGCGCATGGCTGATGTACCACTCCGACCAGTAGCCGTCCTGGATGCCGCCGCCGAGCGGTTCGATGCCGGCAGTCTTCAGCGCTTCGCAGGCCACCAGAAGTTCGTCCCAGGTCTTTGGCGGCGCGTTCGGATCGAGCTTGACCTGCTCGAACAGCTTCTTGTTGTAGATCCAGAGCATCGGCAGCGGATACCAGCCGACGCGATAGGTATCGCCGCCGAAATTAGACAACGCCGTTGGCGTCGAGGCGGTCAGGATTTCTGGCTTGATCAGTTCCTTGAGGCCCTTGAGATAGCCGAACCACACGCTTTCCATGTGGTAGATGCCGTTCCAGAGATACTGGATGTCAGGCGCGTTGCCTGCGGCGGCGGCGGTCTGGAACTGCGAAATGACAACGGCGGTGTCCTGCAGCATCGGCTTGATGGTCGCTTCCTTGTAGGCGGCCACCGCGCCGTCGACGACCTTCTGCAGGCCGGGCAGTTCCTGCTCGCCCCACCACCACCAGTCCATGGTGAGCTGCTGGGCGCGCGCCGAGCCCGGCAGCATGCCTCCGAGCGCGGAGCCCGCGCCGAGCGCCAGTCCCATTTTCATCAATTCGCGGCGGGAAAGATCCCATGCCTTTTTTTCTGTCATTGTTCAGATCCCCTGTGGTTATGCGTTGTTGTCAGAATGTGCTCATCAGGCCGCCGTCGACCACAAGCAACTGGCCGGTCATGTAGCGGCAATAATCTGATGCGAGGAAAACCACCGAGCCCGAGACATCCTCGGGATAGCCGGTGCGTCCGAGCGGTATCTTGCGGCGGCGGACATACCATTCGTGGAAGTCCGGCGTGTCGGCTTCGTCTACGCCGTTCACGACCGACATCGGCGTCGCCATGAAGCCGGGCGCCACCGAATTGACCAGGATGTTGTAAGGCCCAAGCTCGACAGCCATCGACTTCGTATAGGTGATGATCGCACCCTTGGCCGCGTTGTAGGGGCCTGTCTCGCCGCTCGACGCGAAACCCTGGATCGAGGCGATGTGGATGATGCGGCCGCTCTGCTGCTTCACCATCTGCGGCGCGACCAGCTTGCTGCCCATGTAGACGGCCTCGAGATTGATGGCGATGGTGCGCCGCCAGTTCTCCAGCGTGTCGTTCAGGATCGTGTGCGTCGGCGGGTTGATCGCAGCGTTGTTGACCAGCGCATCGATGCGGCCAAGCCTGTCTATCACCTCGGAGACAACCGCGCCGTAGCGGTCGTAGTCGGTGACGTCGAGCGCATAGGGAAACGCCTTCCCTCCGGCAGCCTCGATCTCGCTAGCCACCGCCTCGGCATTCGCCGCATTGCGCTCCAGCAGCACGACACGAGCACCTTCGCGCGCCATCTCCAGCGAAACCGCCCGGCCCAGTCCCTGACCGGCGCCAGTGACGAGGCAGACCCTGTCGTCCAGCAAACCCAAAACGCCACCTCTTCGCATTCATCAGGACTGGCCGTCGCCTGCCCGCCATCAGCACTCGTCCAGAATGTTGGACCTTGCTCTGATATGCCGGAAGATACTAGACTTGCGCCGAAAGTTCCGTCAAGGGCGAAGCCCTTCACGAGACACGTGCTTCCCGCACGAAACCGCTCCAGAGGATAGCGCATGCCCGACGAATCCCAAACGCTGCAGCTTGCCAACATCGGATACGCCTTCGACCATCCCGAGGCCGTCGCCTGGGGACCTGACGGATATGCTTATGCCGGCGGCGAGGCAGGTCAGCTCTATCGCTACAAGCTGGATGGTTCGGGCATCGAGGAAGTCGCGCGCGTGGCCGGCGGTTTCCTGCTTGGGCTGGCGCATGATGCGGCCGGCAACACCTACGCCTGCGACGACCGCTCCGCCTGCGTGCATCGTATAACGCCGGGCGGCGCTGTCGGCACCTATGCCAATGGCAATGATACGCAGAAGATGCGCGTTCCGAACTATCCTGTGTTCGACGACCATGGCAATCTCTACGTATCCGACTCCGGCTCGTGGGGCGCGAAGGACGGTTTCGTCTGGAAGGTCGCGCCGGGTGGCAAGGCCGAAATCTGGGACCGGCAGGCGAACGGCTTTTCAAACGGCATGTGCCTGTCGCCTGACGGGAAATGGCTCTACGTGGTGGAGTCCTGCCCGCCGCTCATTTCTCGGGTGGAAATTCGCGGCGACGGCAGCGCCGGCCGCCGCGAGGTGGTTGTCGAACTGCCGCGCAATGTGCCGGATGGCGTCGCCTTCGACGCAGCCGGCGACCTCTACATCAGCCTCTACAATCCCAACATCATCTATCGCTTCACCACGAAGGGCGAACTGGTCACGCTCTACGACGACTGGGAACAGCTCATGCTTGTCGCGCCGACCAACATAGCCTTCGGCGGACCGGACATGAAGACGCTGATCATCGCCTCGCTCTGCGGCTGGTCGGTGCACACCGCGCCGATGGCCGTTGCAGGCGTACCGGTGCGTTATCCGAAGATCTGAGGGCCAAAGCCAACCTCCCCTTGAGGGGAGGTCGGTGAGCGAAGCTCGCCGGGTGGGGTGCCCGAAGACGACGCTCGGCGCTGCTGTCAAACTCGAGTTTCAGGCGAGGCTACCCCACCCGTCCAACCGCCTTGCGGCGGCTGTCCACCCTCCCCGCAAGGGGAGGGGAAATTCCCGCGTTAAATCTTCGGCGTCCGGTACAACACCTTGCCCTTCACCAAAATCTCGGCGTCGACGAGATACTTCTTGATGCCTTCGGCACTCATGGTGATGCCGAGGCCTGGCGCGGCCGGAACGTTGACCTCGCCATTGGCGTCCGGCGTCAGGTGCGTCTCCGTCATGTCCCAGGCAACCGACTTCGGCGCGAAGGGATATTCGCAGATGACGTCCTGCTCCAATCCGGCAAAGGGCTGGATCGAGGCGGACAGCGCCATATGCGACGTGAAGGTGTGGTTGACATAGGTCACGCCACGCGCGCTCGCATAGTCCGCAACCTCCTTGGCCGGACCGATGCCGCCGATGCGGCCGCAGTCGATCTGGATGAAGGACACCTTGCCATAGTCGATGAGCTGGCGCGCCATGTGGACGTTGTGCGAGGCCTCGCCGCCCGCGAGCTTGATCTTGCCTGAGCGTCCAGCGAGCTTGCCATAGGCATCGTAGGCGCCGCCGTGGAATGGCTCTTCCAGCCAGATCGCCCCGACCTCCTCGAGTGCCGGGATGCGCGCCGCCGCCGCATCCACGTCCTCGCGGAAAATCTGACCGGCGTCGATCAGCAGCTTTCCTTCCGGGCCGATGCCCTCTCGCGCCGCCATGAGATGATCGCGATCGACGGCGACGCTGCCGCGTCCGAATGGACCCCAGCCGCACTTCACGGCGCGGTAGCCCTTGTCGCGCGCCGACTTGCAGCCCGCCAGAGTCTCGGCCGGCGTGTCGCCGAAAAGTTGCGAGGCGTAGGGGAGCTTCGGATAGGCTCGTCTGTAGCCCAGCAGTTCGTAGACCGGCGCGTTGCGCTTCCTGCCGAGCACGTCCCACAGCGCCATCTCGATGCCGGACCACGTGTGCGCGGCCTGCAGGAGGTCCATGCACTCATATTCAATCGCAGCGGCAAGTGCGGCGATGTCGGCGGGCGAATCGACCTTCTTGCCGAGCACCACCACCTCCAGCGGCTTGCAGGCGCCGTGCGACATCGGAGCGACATAGGCCGCGATGGAGGTGAGCGGCGACGCCTCGCACTCACCCCAGCCGGTCACGCCGTCCGCGATGACCCGGACAAGGAGTGCGTCCTGGCTACCATCGCCGATATCCTCGACGACGGGCATGGACAGGTAGAAGAAATCAACGGCTTCGATAGGCATGCGATAGGTCCTTGAACAGTTCTTGAGGTCAGACGCGGAAAGTGTTGAGTGCGTTCTCGTCGATAGTGACGCCGAGGCCGGGCTTGGTCGGCAGCGGGATATATCCATCGACAATCGGGAGTTCTTCCGAGCAGAGGTCGCGGCGCAGGCGTGAGTCGGCCAGCTCGCGTGGAAGGCATTCTATATGGGTGCAGGTCGGCGACACCACGGAAAGATGCGCTGATGCCGCGATGCCGATCGCCGACTTCCAGCAATGCGGCACGACCAGCAAGCCATGGTCGGCGGCATGCTGCGCGACTCGGCGCGCCTCGGTCAGTCCGCCGACGCGGCCGACATCAGGCTGCGCGACATCCAGCCCGCCGGCCCGGAACAGCTCAAGGAACTCGAAACGCGTGTTCAGCCATTCGCCGGCCGCCACGCGCATCGGCGAGGCATGAACCAGCTTGGCGTAGCCCTCGACATCGTCGGAGGGCAGCGGCGTCTCGATGAAGAAGATGTCCTGGTCGGCGAACATCTCGACGGCGCGCAGCGCCTCCTTCCAGTCGCGCCAGGCATAGGCGACATCGACCATCACCGTGATCTCGGGTCCTATCGCCTCGCGACACGCCCGCACGATCCTCGCGATCTCTCGGTCGTCCTCGATCTGCAGCGAATTGTGCGAATAAGGCCCCTTGGTGCAGACCTCCAGCTTCACGGCGCGAAAACCGAGTTCCTTGGCCTTGACCGCGCGTTCGACGAGGATGCGCGTGTAGGTGTCGAGGTCGTCGCCTTCCGGCAGCAGCGAGGCGTAGGGCGTGATCTTGTTGGGATTGACCGCGCCGCCGAGCAATTGCCAGCAGGGTTTGCCCTCGATCTTGCCACGCAAATCCCAAAGCGCCATGTCGAGCGCGCCGATGGCGCAGATGCCGAGCCCGCGCCGACCGGTCATGGCGGAGCCCTTGTACATGCGGTCCCAGAGGCCCTCGACGTCTGTCGGATCGGCGCCGACAAGCATCTCGGTCAGGCCAAGGCCCATGATGTGCGTGCCGCGCGCCTCGATCATGGCGCGCGCCACCCATGGATTGGTGTCGGTCTCGCCGATGCCGACGTGTCCCTCGTCGGTGTGGATCTTCACGACCAGGTTATCCTGCGCGGACGAGTTTGCGTCCGCTCGGTAGTCCGGCACCAGCAGGACAAAACATTCGATTTTGGTGATCTTCATTGCAGCGCTTTCTGGTCTTCGGCGTTGATCGAAGCAGCGTTCGGCCAGGTCGCCCGGCGCGAAAGCTCCTCCAGTGTGTGATGGCAGCGGATACGCAGGCCTTCTTCCGTCTCGCGCCACGGCGGGCGTTCGGTCTCGCAGATATCGCCGATCTGCCAGGCGCAGCGGCCGGCATAGGCGCAACCGGCAGCCGACGGAGCGGCTGTCATCTCGCGAACGCCCTCGCGCCGCGGATGTGGTTTTAGCGGCGTCGGCACCGCCTCGAGCAGGCTGTGCGTATAGGGATGGAAAGGCGCGGCGAATATCTGGTCGCGCCGGCCGATCTCCATGATGTCGCCCCGGAACAGCACGCAGACGCGATCGGCCAGCATGCGCACGACGGCGAGGTCGTGCGAGATGAAGAGCATTGCGATGCCGCGTTCGCTCTTCAGCCTTTGCAAGAGGGCGAGGATATTCGCCTGCACCGACACGTCGAGCGCCGACAGTATCTCGTCGCAAAGAAGCAGCGTCGGCTCGGCGATGAGGCCGCGCGCGATCGCCACGCGCTGGCGTTCGCCGCCGGAAAGCTCATCCGGGAAACGCGCAGAATACTTGTCGTCGAGCCGGACATCGGCGAGCGCCGCCATGACGTCTTCGGCTGAGGATTTGCCGAAGAAGAATTGCAGCGGGCGCGCCAATGCCTTCTCGATGCGTGCACGCGGATTGAGCGACGCGTCAGGGTTCTGGAACACGAACTGGATCAGCCGGCGCTCCTCAGGAGCACGATCCTTGACGATACCGGCCAGCCTCTTGCCGGAAAGCCGGATTTCCCCAGCCGCAGGAGCCAGCAAGCCGGCTACAGCGCGCGCCAATGTCGACTTGCCACTGCCGGATTCACCGACCAGCGCGACCGTTTCGCCCTTGCCGATATCCAGCGAGATGTCGCGCAGCGCAAGAAATGCGTTCTGGCCCGAGCCGTAGATGACGCTGACATTGTCGATGGCGAGCAACCGTTCGGCGTAGTCGAGTTCCGGCGATTCCACGACCGCGCGCGCATCGTCTGGAACCGAGATGTCGGGCCAGCGCCAGCAGGCGACCTCGCGCGCGCCGCCTGCCGTCGCGAGTTCCTGCCTTTCTTCGAAACAGACCGTCTCCGCCCAGTCGCATCGCGGCGCGAAGGGGCACCCTTTCGGCAGGTTGTGGCGCTGCAAGAGCCCCCGCAACGGTCGCGCCGGCAGGCCGGACTCGTCCTCGATGCGAGGGATCGACCCAATAAGACCGCGTGTATAGGGGTGCTTCGGATCAGTGAAGAGTTCGGCCGTTGGCGCGATCTCGACCATGCGCCCCGCATACATGACGCCGACGCGGTCGGCGATCTGCGACAGCAGGCCGAGGTCGTGCGTCACATAGAGCATCGACATCTTCAGCCGTGCCCTAAGGTCTATCAGCAGGGCGACGATCTGTTCCTGTGTCGTCACATCCAGGCCGGTCGTGGGCTCGTCCAGCACCACGAAGGCCGGATCGCAGGCGAGCGCCATCGCGATGCAGACGCGCTGCTGCTGGCCGCCGGAAAGCTGGTGCGGATAGCGGCGCAGGAAATCGGGGCGCGACGGCAGGCCGACCAGCCCGAAGAGTTCGAGCGTCCG
Organism: Mesorhizobium sp.; assembly: GCF_016793485.1. GTDB lineage: Bacteria > Pseudomonadota > Alphaproteobacteria > Rhizobiales > Rhizobiaceae > Mesorhizobium_K. The sequence continues at coordinate 45,053 of NZ_JAEULZ010000052.1, forward strand.
TGCCACGCGTTTGTCCGGATCAACCTGCCCATGCGCGGCAAGAATCTCGTCGATCTGCGCCCCGACGCGGATGCCGGGGTTGAGCGCCGTGGTCGGGTTCTGCGGCACGAAGGCAATGCGCGCACCACGTATCCTGTCGAGTTCGACGCGATCGAGCGCCAGCAGGTCACCGCCATCGAACGCAATCGAGCCCGCATCCGTGCGCATCGCGGGCGAACGATATCCGAGAAGTTGCAGGGCAATCGTGGACTTGCCACAGCCGGACTCGCCTACGAGTCCGAAAACCTCGCCAGGCGCGACGGAAAAACTCACATCGTCCACAACGCGGCTGAAACCTGCGCCCTGCCGGTAGGATACGGAGAGTCCCTCGACGGCGATCACGGGTGCGCCCATCTACTGCACCCCGAGCTTGACGGTGCGGCCGAGGATGCGCGCCAGCCCCTCGGTGAAAAGGTTCAGCCCGACGACGAGCGACGCCAGCATCAGGCCCGGCCCGAGCACAGTTATCGGCGTGACCATGATGAGCGCGCGGTTCTCGCTGATCATCAAGCCCCATTCCGGCGTCGGCGGCCGAAGGCCGAAGCCGAGGAAGCCGAGCGAGCCGATCAGGACGGGCGCATATCCGGCACGCAACGCGAACTCGACCAGCAGCACGCTCGTCGCATTCGGCAGCAATTCGCGCCGCATCACCGACCACGCGCTTTCGCCACGCAGCCGCGCCACCGTCACATAGTCGCGCGTGGCGATATCGACGGCGACCGAGCGAGCCATGCGCGCGATGCGCGGCGCATAGACCAGCGCCACCACGAGCACGATAAGGACGGGATTGCCTGACAGTTCCGGCCCGGCAGCGGCAATCGCGATCAGCGCCAGCACGAGGAAAGGAATGCTGATCAACGCCTCAAGGAAGCGCTGCAGGATTTCGTCGAACCAGCCGCCGACATAGCCCGACAACAGGCCCAGCACCGCGCCGACGACCAGTCCGAGCAAGGTGCCGGAAAGCGACAGCAGGATGACGATATGCGCGCCATAGACGACGCGGCTGAAGATATCGCGGCCGAGTTGGTCGACGCCGAAGGGATGCGCCCAACTCATACCCGAAAGCGGCCTGCCGGTGCCCATCTGCGAGTAGCCGTAGGGCGCCCAGAACGGTCCCGTCGCGGCCAGAACGAAATGGATAAGCAGGATGATGAGGCCTATGCGGAAGGAGAGCGGCGTCTGGCGCCACAGCACGAACAGCGACGACAGGCTGCGCGTCGATCGGGCGGGCGGTGCGGAGAGCGTTTCGATGCTCATCTCAGCCCGTCCTCAGGCGCGGATTGAGCAGGATCGCCGCCACGTCGGCGATCAGGTTCGCGGCAACGTAGACGAATGCGGCGATCATCACCGTCGCCTCCACCACGGGCAGGTCGCGAAGCTGCAGGGAATCCACCAGCAGACTGCCGAAGCCCGGATAGGAGAATACCTTCTCCACCACCACCACGCCGCCGACGAGATAGGCAAGGTTGAGCGCAGTGACGTTCAGCGTCGGAACCAACGCATTGGGCAGGGCATGGCGCAGCAGCACGCGCCGGCGCGACAGCCCCTTGAGTTCCGCCATACGGATGTAGTCGGAATCGAGCACTTCGATCAGATTGTCGCGCAGCATGCGCACCGCGTAGACGGCCATGACAATCGCCAGCGTCAGCGCCGGCAAGGTCATCGCGCGGAAATATTCCCAGGCGCTGGATGTTTGATCGACGAGGGAGATCGCCGGCAGCAGAGGCAACACGATGACGAAGGTCAAAAGCAGGATGGTCGCCAGAAGGAAATCCGGCACCGAGAGCAGCACCAGCGTCACCACCGAGAATGCGTGGTCGGCGGCCCGGTCGCGATAGAGGGCCTGAAGGATCGCGGGGACCAGCGTCAGCGGCAGATAGATCAGGAATGCATAGGCCGACAGAAGCACGGTATTAAAAATGCGCGGCGCTAAGATTTCGGAGACCGGCCTACTCGACGCCAGCGATTTGCCGAGATCGCCGGTAACCAGCCCGCCAAGCCAGTCCAGATAGCGAACCGGCGCGGGCCGATCGAGGCCGAGTTCCGTTCGCAATTGCGCAAGGGTTTCAGGCGTCGCATCACGACCGAGGATACGGGAGGCGACATCGCCCGGCAGTATCTCGAGCATCGAAAAGATGATCAGCGATACCAGCAATAGCGTCACAACCGACATGAGCGACCGGCGGATCACCAGTTTGAAGATGGCCACGCCGTTTCCCCGTCACAGATCGGCATCAGTGGAGATCCCGCGCTCCGGAATGACCGGAGCGCGGGTCAGTCTATTACTTGCAGCTCAGATCTTCAAAGTTGAGGTTGAAGTTCTGGGCGCGAGGCGTGTAGCCGTCGCAGTTTGCACGGATCGCCAGCACCTGGTGCACGAACATCGGCAGCACCAGTCCGCCTTCCGTCGCCAGCAGCTTGCCCGTCTCCTGGAACAGCTTGAGACGCTCCGCAGGATCGACCGTCGTGTTGGCCTTCAGCAGCAGCGCGTCATAGTCGGGGCGTTCCCAGTGCGTCTCCTTCCACTTGGCATTCTGCGTGTAGGCAGTGGCGAGGCCTTCGCCCGGCGGACGCATCGACCAGGCCGAGGTCACTGCGGACTTCTTCAACCACACATCGTCCCAGAAGCTTTCGGCCGGCGTCACGATAACATTGATGTCGAACCCGGCGGGCTTCGCCATTTCGGCATAGACCTGCGCCATCAGCACCATTCCGGGCACGCCTTCGGCCGTATAGAGATCAAACTTCAGGCCGTCCGGATAACCGGCTTCGGCCAGCAGCGCCTTGGCCTTTTCGATGTCCTGCTTCGGCGCTTCCTTGGTGTAGGAGGCCGGATTTCCGATCGGAACCGGGTTGTCGGCGCCGGGTTCGCCGAAGCCGAGGAGCACGGTGTCGACCATGGCCTGCCGGTCAACAACCAGCTTCATGGCCTCACGTACCTTCGGGTTGTCGAAGGGCGGCGTATCGACCCAGGCCGAAACGGTCATCGAGTTCGACGCGCCCGTCGACAGCAGCTTGATGGAGTCGTCTCCCTGCAGCGTCGAGATCACCGACGGATCGACGTTGAGCATTAGGTCAACCTGCCCGGCCTTGATCGCGGAAACGGCCGCCACCGCTTCCTGCGCCACGGTGATGCGCAGGCATTCGGCCTTCGGCTGACCGGGGTTCCAGTAGTTCGGGTTCTTGCGCAGGATGCGCACCGGAGCATTCGGCGTGAACTGCTCCTGCATGAACGGGCCGGTGCCGTCGGCCTTCAGCCTGAGCGTCTCGCCCGTCGCGCCATCAGGCACGATGTTGGTGAACTTGTTGGTAATCAGGACAGGCAGTTCGACCACCGGGTTCTTCGTCTTGAACACCACCGTCGTCGCATCAGGCGCGCTGATGCCTTCCGGATCGAGGAATTCCAGGACTGCGCGTGCGCCGGACCCTGTCTTCTCGTCGAGCAGGCGCTTGAAGCTCCAGACGACGTCGGCCGACGAAAAGTCCTTGCCCGAATGGAACTTCACGCCTTCGCGCAGCTTGAACGTCCAGGTCAACCCGTCGTCGGAGACCGACCATTCGGTCGCCAGTTCCGGCAGGACGTTGAAATTGTCGTCGATATCGACCAGGCGGTTATACACCGCGAAGGTGTGGTAAGCATCGTCGCCGGACTCCATGTCGGCGGGATCCATCGACTGCTTTTCGCCGCTCCATTCGTAGCCCAGTATTTTCACACATTCGTCGCCGGCGGCCGCGAGGCCCGCGGACGTCGACCCCATCAGGCCGGCCACCGCGAGTACGGCGCCGGATAACCATGCTGTCTTTCTCATTTGCTTGTTCTCCCTGGCAAACAAGTTCCCGTCATGCTCTTTACGGCTGCAAGCATTTTCCGAAATGTCGGATATGCGTACGTTTATGTAGACTGGCACAATATCCGTGTTAGCCTGCGAGTCAATAAACCGGTTGGTGTGCAGCGCATCAGAAATCGCGCTTCGAGGCAGGAGGATTCTCGCAATGGCGTCCGTCAAGTTGCGGGGCATGACATGGGATCATCGCCGCGCCGTCGATCCGCTGACGCACGCAACGGCGCTTTTCCAGCAGCGCCACCCCGGCATCGACGTCGAGTGGTCCGCACGTCCCTTGAGCGGGTTCGAATTCACGCCGGTCGACAAGCTGGCGGAGGACTACGACCTGATCATCCTCGACCATCCCTTCATGGGAGCGGTCGCGGCTTCGGGGTCGCTCATGCCGATCGATGACATCGTCGGCCTGACCGACGACAAGTTTGTCGGCCCTTCCCTCAAAACCTACCGCATGGAAGGGCTCCTCTGGGCTTTGCCGGTCGACGCGGCAACGCAGGTCGCCGTTTCCCGTCCCGACCTGATGGACGCGCTGGACGTGTTGCCGCCAAAGGACTGGAACGAACTCGTCGCGCTCGGCGAAAAGGCGCGCGCGCGGTCGATGCATCTCGCAATCGGCTTGGCGGGCGTGCACAGCCTGATGACGTTCTTCACGCTGATGGCAAATCTCGGATCACCGTGCGGGACGGAGCAGGGCAAGCCCTTTGCCGATCGTTCGACGGCGCGGACGGCCTTGGACCTCATGCGCGGCCTGCTCGAATTCTGCCCGCCGCAGGCGCTCGACTGGAACAGTATCCGCCTGCATGACGAGATGGCCACCCGCGACGATCTCGTTTTCTGCCCTGCCGTCTACTGTTTCGCGACCTACGCGGAAGCCGATCGCCGCAAGCCGCTCCGCTTCCACGACCTTCCTGGTCCCACCGGCTCCTCCGGTTCAACGATCGGCGGCACCGGCCTTGCCGTTTCGGCGCGCTGCGCGAATGTCGAAGCGGCGCTGGCCTATGTCCGCTTCTGCGCCGAACTTTCCACGCAACGCACCTTCGCCGAACATCACGGCCAACCGGCCCTGCGCGATGCCTGGCTGGACGAGACCATCAATGCACGGTTTGGAGGCTGCTATCGGGATACGCTGAAAACCCTCGACGCGTGCTGGATCCGCCCGCGTTACAACGGCTACCTCACCTTTCAGGAAAAAGCCGGCGACCTGATCGAGGCGCATCTGCGTGGTGACATCGGCGAAGGCAACCTGCTCGACACACTCGAGCGCCTGCACGGCGGCCGGTAGCCGGATCAGCCCAGCCGGCGCGACAGCTTTTCGGCGGCGTTCATGACGCGTTCGATCAGATAGTCCTTGTTCGGCTTCACCAGCCGCTGTTCCGGGGCCACCACCGAGATCGCGGCAATACAGCGACCGTTCGCATCGACGACCGGCGCCGCCACGCAGCCCGCGTGCTCATTGGTCTCGTTCAGCTCCGTTGCATAGCCCTGGCGGCGGAACTTGCGTATCTGCGTGATGAGTTTTTTCACGTCGGTCGCAGCGCGACCGGTCGGCGACGGACGAACGGTTTCCTCAAGCAGACCGGTGAGAGCCTTGTCGTCCAGGTCGGAGACGAGCAGCCGCCCCGCCGCCGCCCAGTTGACCGGAACCCGCGATCCGACCTGGCTGATGATGCGGACCGGCCGCACGCCCTCTTCCTTCAGCAGCACCATCATCAGGTTGCCGTCGAGAACCGAAAGCTGGATCGTCTCGCCGGTTTCGTCGCGGAGTTGCTCGGCGATGCGCGCACCGTCCTTGAGGAGATCGACATGGCTGCGATAGGCCATGCCAAGCTCGAAAAGCTTGCGTCCGAGGAACAGCCCGCTGCCGCGCCCCGACGGCGCGAGATAGTCGCCCTCTGACAGGGTCCGCACCAGTTCATAGGCGGTGGACTTGGGGATCGAAAGCTCGGCGACGATCTGCGCGACGGTGATCGGCTCGCCGCGCTGAAGCATCAGTTCCAGGATATCGAGCGCCCGGCGAACCGAACGCGAGCCCGTGCTCTCGTCGTCCTGTCCGGTTTCTGGGCCAGCTTCCGGCTTGAGCTTCGGATTCAACTTGACAGGGGGAGGCATGTTCGTTTTCCAGTATATTGGACCATTGTCCGGAATTCGGAAATGTTACGACCCGCTCGCACGGAGGGCAAGACATGAAGATCGTGGACATCGAAGTGATCGAGCTTCGCGTTCCGGGATGGACCGGCGAGACATTTGACGGGTCATACGACAATTGTCTTGTTCTCGTCCACACCGACGAGGGCCTTACCGGCATCGCCGAAGTGGACAGCGTGCCAGCCGTCATCCGCGCCATCGTCGATGGGCCGCGATCGCACACGCATGCCATGGGCTTGAAGGAGATTCTGATCGGACTGGACCCGACCGACGTCGAGGGACTGTGGGACCGGATGTACGATCTCACCAGCTATTATGGCCGGCGCGGCGTCGTCATCCACGCCATCTCGGCCGTGGACATCGCGCTGTGGGACCTGCGCGGCAAGGTCGCGGGCAAGAGCGTCGGCGAACTGCTCGGCAAGCGCCAGCGCGACCGCGTGCTCGCCTACGGCACCGTCTATCCGCTCGGCGAGACGCCGGACGAAGTGCGCTGGAACATCGACCGAGGCTTGAAGCGCGGCCTGAAGGCAATCAAGATCGTCGCCGATCCCTTCTGGCGCGAAGACCTCGACAAGACGGCCGAACTCATCCGCACGGCCCGCGCCCATGTCGGCCCGGACATTCGGCTCATGGTGGATGCCGCCACCGCTTGGTCGAAGGCCGAGGAAGGCCTGCCGCTCATGCCCATCTTCAAGGAATATGATTTCTTCTGGGTCGAAGCGCCGCTGCCGATCGACGACCTCGACGGGCACGCACGGTTCCAGGGTTTCGGTGTGCCGATCGGCGGCGGCGACCTCGGACTCACCACCCGCTACGAATACGAGATCGCCTTCGAGCGCGGCAGGATCGATATCGCCCAGCCCGACGTCACCATGGCCGGCGGCATCACCGAACTGATGCGCATTTCGGCTCTGGCGAAAAGCATGGGCAGGCGCGTCGTCACCCACGGCTACAAGTCGAACATCACGATCGCCGCAAACCTCGCCTTCCTGTCGCAGCACTGGGCCGACGAGCCGTGCGAATACTCGACCAGCGAATCGCCACTGCGCTGGGAGCTGACGCAGGAAGGCTTCCCGATCGAGGCGGACGGGCGGATCACGGTGCCCGACCGGCCCGGCCTCGGGGTCAGCCTCAATGCAGATACCATCGCGAAGTATCGGATCGCGTGACCGGCGCTAACTCGTAGCGCCGGTTTCGAAGTATCCTCAGGCCGCGTCGGCCGCAGGCTGAGCTGTCGGTTGCGCGAAGCGTGGCGTTGCGCCAGCGGCCTGCTCGCAGAGCTCGATGTGCCTGGCAAGCGCCTGGTTCGTCAGGGCTGCGCTGATGGTCATGATGTCGCGTCCCTGGTAGCGCGGCATCTGCTGGACTTCCTTCAGCCGCTCCAGAAGTGCAAGTCTGGTCATCACATCGCTCCTTTGCTGATCGCCGGCCTTCAGGCCGCCTTCTTTCCGGTGCCCACCTTGGCCGCGCCCACCTTGGCCGCTTCGGCCCGCTTCTTAGCGGCATCGAAGGGTATCTCGATGTCGACTTCGAGCGTCGAGACCTTCTCGCCGCGATCCATCTTCACGCTGACCTTGTCGTCGTCGATCTGCACATGCTTGGCGATGACGCGAAGGATTTCGTCGCGCAGCTTGGTCACCAGATCGGCATCGCCGGCCGAGGCGCGTTCATGGGCAAGCAGCACCTGCAAGCGGTCGCGGGCGGCCGGAGCCGACTGCGGCGGACGGGAAAAGAAACGGAGCAGGTTCATGCCGCCTTCCTTCCGAATATCTTGCCGAAGAAGCCGCGCTTCTCGCCGGGGATGGTGACCGGGATCGGTTCGCCCTTGAGCCTGCGGGCCGCATCGAAATAGGCGCGGGCCGGCGCGCTGGCGTCGTCCGCCAGGGTGACCGGCGCGCCGACGTTGGAAGCCTTCAACACGTCCATGCTTTCCGGAATGATGCCGAGCAGCGGGATCGAGAGGATTTCGAGAACGTCGTCCACCTTCAGCATGTCGCCGCGCTCGGCGCGGGAGGGGTCGTAGCGGGTCAGCAGCAGGTGCTTTTCCATGCGCTCGCCATTCTCGGCCTTCATCGTCTTGGAATCGAGCAGGCCGATGATGCGATCCGAATCGCGGACCGAGGAAACCTCCGGATTGGTCACCACGATGGCGATGTCGGCATGCCGCATGGCCAGCGTCGCGCCGCGCTCGATACCGGCCGGGCTGTCGCAGATCACCCAGTCGAAAGCGCCAGCCAGAGCAGAAATCACCTTCTCGACGCCTTCCGGCGTGAGGTTGTCCTTGTCGCGGGTCTGCGAGGCGGCGAGCAGATAGAGCGTCTCCACCCTCTTGTCGCGTATCAGCGCCTGCGCAAGCTTGGCCTCGCCCTGGATAACGTTGACGAGATCGTAGACCACACGGCGCTCAGCACCCATCACGAGGTCGAGGTTGCGCAGGCCAACGTCGAAGTCCACGACGACGACCTTTTCGCCACCCTGCGCCAACGCTGCACCGAGTGCGGCGGAAGTCGTCGTCTTGCCGACGCCTCCCTTGCCAGATGTGATCACGACTACCTTGCCCATTGACCTCTCCTGTTCTGGACCCGGCTCAGCCGAGTGTTCCCGTTTTGACTGTCTCGCCCTCGAGCCAGATATGGACCGCCTGTCCGCGCAGGTCCGGCTCCATGTCCTCGGCCGTCTTGTAGAAACCGTCGATGGCGATCAGTTCCGCCTCCAGCTTGCGGCAGAAAATCCGCGCCGAGGCATTCCCCGTCGTGCCGGCCAGCGCCCGTCCCCTGAGCGTGCCGTAGATGTGGATGGATCCGCCCGCGACGACCTCCGCGCCGGACGCGACCGAACCGATGACGGTCACGTCCCCCTCGGGGAAGAAAAGCGACTGGCCGGAGCGCACGGGCTCGGTCACGATCATCGACGGGATCGCCCTTGCCTGCACAGTCTGAATAGCGGTCTCTTCGACTGCCTCTTCCTCTGCATGCTGCTCGACAGTCTGCTCCGTGCTGGCGGAGGGCGGCTCGAAATCCGAGGCTGGCCGGCCATCCGTCATGGCGGGCGGCAGGTCCGAGCCGAGCAGCGATGGGCGGGCTCCTTCGATGCCCATGATTCGCACGTTGCGCTGGCCCAGCTGGCTGAGCAGCTCGCGCAATTCGTTGCGATCTATGTCCAGGCCATCGATGTCGAGCACCACGGGCCGACGCAGGAAAAATCCGGCGGAACGGGCCGCAAGATCGTCGAGCCGCGCAAGCCAGTCCTCGAACGGCAGCTCGGGGCTCAGCGCCAGGGCAAGGAAGGACCGCCCCTTGAGGCGGATAGGCCGGGGTTGAGTTAACACGTTGGTCACTTTGGTAAATTTTCCGTTGCTTCTGTGTACCGAAAAAATGGTTAACAAAAGGTAAACGACCGCCGCTTCCGCAACGGCATCGGACACGAAAACGTAAATCTTTTCAGTGTGTTAGATATAACTAAAATGAAATTGATACGTATCGCGTGGCGCAGGCGACGAAGCCTGCGGATTCAGTCCACCCGCCAGCGTTCCACCAGCTCTTCGTTAAGCTCAATCCCCAGGCCAGGCCCGGTCGGCAACTCCATGAAGCCATCGACCACCGCCGGTTCCGGCGACACCAGCTCGCGGCGCAGCGGGCTGTCGAACACCTTGGGCGACACGTACTCGAAGACAGGCGCGGCCGGGCACGCAGCCTGGAAATGCCGGCCAACGGCCGACGTTATGCCGGTCTTCCAGCCATGCGGCACCACTTCGGCGCCGGCGAGTTCGCACATGTCGGCGATTCGGCGAATCTCCGTCAGCCCGCCGCCCCGGCCGATGTTGGGCTGCACCACGCCGACCTTGCCGACGGTCAGCCATTCGCGCACCTCGAATCGCGTCGCCGCAGCTTCGGCGCCGCCGATTCGGATCGAGCTTTTCTCCGCCAGTCGCGCATGGCCCGAGAGGTCGTCATGCTGGAGGGTCGCCTCGGCAAAGAAAATATTGGCATCGCCGACACGCTCAAGGACGAAAAGCGCGTCGTGCCAGTTGTGCCATCGGTAGCCGAAGTCCACGGCCATGGTGATCTCCGGCCCGAGCATCCTGCGGCCCTCGTGGATCAGGCCCACAAGTTCGTTATCCGTGACGAGGTCGTAGAACAGCACCTCCATCTTCACGGCACGGAATCCGGCTTCCAGCGCCGCATCGAACTGGCGGCCGATCTCGCGCATCAACTCGGCTATGCTGCGGCCATGCGCAAGGCCCGGGAAGATCGTGCAGTATGGTCTAAGCCTTTCGCGCCGCGCGCCGCCCATCAGCTTATAGGCGGGGACGCCAAGCTGCTTGCCGGCGAGATCGTGTAGCGCGATGTCGATCGCCGAAAGCGCATGGATGCCAAGCCCCCGCCGGCCCGGCCAGAAAGTGCCGTCATAGAGCTTCTGCCAGATCGCGGCGATTTCCAGCGGGTCTTCGCCGACAAGGATCTCGGAGGCGTTGCGGCTCCACAGATGCGCCGTCGGCATCTCTATGAAGCTTTTGACCGCCGAGGGAGGCGCGTCCGCCTCGCCGAAGCCGTAGCGTCCGTCCTCGTCGAAAACCTTGACGATGATCGTGTCGGCAGTGCCGTCGAGATCGGTCGCGGAACTCGCCGGCGAGACGACCGGAATGGCTTCGATGCGGTCGATCCTGCTGGTCATCGTCCCCTCAATAGACGGCGCGGCCGCCGGTCAGGTCGAAGGTGAAGCCGGTGGTGAAGCTGCAGGCCGGCGAGACGATCCAGGAAATCATCTCCGCCGCTTCCTCCAACTCGCCGCAACGCTTCATCGGGATTTTGTCGGTCATGTACTTCACCTGCGCGTCCGGCAGCGCCGCCACCATCGGTGTGCGGATCACCGCCGGCGCCAGCGCATTGATGGTGATCCCGGTCTCGGCGTAGTCCTTGCCCATCGACTTGACGAGGCCGATCACGCCCGCCTTCGTCGCCGAATAGGCGGTCATTCCGGCATTGCCCTCCTTGCCGGCGATCGAGGCGATGTGGAGTATGCGGCCGTAGCCCTTGTCCAGCATATGCGGCAGCACGGCCTTCGACACGAGGAACGACCCCAGAAGATTGATGCGGTACACCAAGTCGAAATCGTCGGGATCGACCTCATGTGCCTTGAGGTTGGTTTTGCCGGTAGCGCCGGCGCAGTTGACGACCGCGTGGAGTTGGCCGGCGTCGCCGATCACCTTCGCCCATACGGCATCCTGCGCGGCCCTGTCGGTGATCTCGATCGCGTGGCCAGTCGCCTTGCCGCCCGAGGCTGATATCTGCGCTGCCGCCTCCGCCGCTCCCTTGCCGTCCCGGTCGAGGCAGATCACGGTAGCACCGCGTGATGCCATGAGCCCCGCCGTGGTTTTTCCTATGCCGCTCGCCGCCCCCACGATTGCGATGGCGTAGGGATTGGGAAAGCTGGTCATGCGGAACTCCTGCGCTGCTGGCCGGCGAAACCCTCCGTCGCCGGATATGTTGGGAAGACCATAGGGTATTCCGGCAATCTAGACAATTGTCCGCATTTGCGGACAGACGTCAACCTATTGAGCCGGGCTCAACAACGCGAATGCGTTCTGCTATCACACCGTCCAGCGAGCCTGGGAACCGGGCCGTAAGGGAGGAAAGATGAGCGGTAAGGTCATAAGGGTCGGCCTGGTCGGCTGCGGATTCTATGCACAGAACCATCTCAACGCGTGGCGAGACCTGAGGCCGGACGGGGCGCTCCTGTCGGCCGTCTGCGACGTGGATCCGGCCAAGGCGAAGGCGGCCGGCGAATCCTTCGGCGTGCCGTGGTTCACCGACGTTGCGGCGATGCTCGACGCCGTGCCGCTGGATGCCGTCGACATCGTCACACGGCAGGATACGCATCGCGCGATTGCCGAGACCACCATCGCGCGCGGCATCGCCACCATCGTGCAAAAACCGTTTGCGCCGACATGGGAGGACGCAACGGCCATCGTCGATGCGGCCAGGAAGGCCGGCGTCTGGCTCGCCGTGCACGAGAACTTCCGCTACCAGGCGCCGCTGCGCGCCGTGCGCGCGGTGATCGACAGTGGGGCTATCGGAGAGCCCAACTGGGCGCGCGTTGCCTTCCGGACTGGATACGACGTGTATGCCACCCAACCCTATTTCTACGATGAGACGCGTTTCGCCATCGCCGATGTCGGCGTTCATGTGCTCGACGTTTCCCGCTTCTTGCTCGGCGATGTCGAGCGCATCTCCTGCGAGACGCAGCAGCGCAATCCCAAGGTCAAGGGCGAGGACACTGCCACCATGCTGCTGAAGCATCGGAGCGGCGCGGTCAGCATCGTGGAATGCACCTATGAGGCGCGCCGCGCCGACGACCCGTTCCCCGAGACGATGATGGAGATCGAAGGCTCGCGTGGCTCGATCATCGTCACAGCGAAGACGCAGATGAAGGTAACCAGCGACGGGCAGGCGACGACAAGCGACATCGGCTCTCCATTGCTGTCGTGGACCTCGCACCCATGGCATGTCAGCCAGGAAGGCGCGATGGGGGCCTGTCGCCATTTCCTCGACTGCCTGCAGCGCGGCGTACCGGCCGAGACGAGCGGCGAGGACAACCTCAAGACCTATGCGCTTGTCGACGCGGCCTATATGGCGGCGGCGGAACACCGCGCCGTCGCACCCCTGCGCTGGAAATAGCTCAGGACGCCGGTTTTTCGGGCAGTCCGAACGTCTTTGCGCACAACGCATAGATGTCGTCATAGACATCCGCGCCGCCGGCTACGATCACTGTGCCTTCTTTCAGCACCGTCTTCGGGTCTGGCGTGACGATGCGCCCGCCTGCTTCCTCGATCAGCAGCAGGCCGGCGATGCAGTCCCACGCGTTCATGTTGTTCTCGATGTAGCCGATCAGCCTGCCCGCCGCGACATACGCCAGGCAAAGCGCGCCTGACGCGTTGCGATAGAACACACCGCCCTTTTTCAGGAGGTCAGCGATCAGCAGTGGGACCGCACTCGTCTCGCGACGGCTGGAAAACCCTATGCCCAGCGACCCATCACCGAGGCTCTTCGATTTCGTCGTGCGGATCGGCTTGCCGTTCAGCCAGGCACCGCCGCCCTTTTCGCCATAGAAGGTCTCGCCGGTCGAGGGTTCGTGGATGGCGGCGGTGACCGTCACGCCCTCCTTGGCGCAGGCGATCGCCACGCACCATGCCGGAATCCCGCGCACGAAATTCGCGGTTCCGTCGATCGGGTCGATCACCCAGTCGTAACCGGTCGTGCCTGTCTTCGGCGCATGCTCTTCGCCGACGATGCCGTCATCGGGATAGGCCTTCGCGAGTTCGCGGCGCACGAAGAGCTCGACCTCGCGGTCGGCTTCCGACACGAGGTCCTGATGGCCCTTGGCCTCGATAGTGAGGGAATCAAGCCTACGGAAAAACTCCATTCCGAGCTTGCCTGCCCGTTCGGAGAGATCGCGCGCGAAGATCAGGCGTTCGCTGTGGCTGTTCATGATGTCGGCCGCCGTGCTGGAGAGGTTCGCGCGAGCGGACACCCGCGCGTCGCCTTCATAGGCAATGGCCGCGATTTAGGAAAGGGCGCAAAGGACCGGCCGGATAGCCAGCCAATCCGACCCAACCTCGCAATCCGGTTTCAGAACAGGCTGCTGTCGTGCGGGCCGGACTTCTTGGCCGCCAGGTACATCAGGCTGTAGCTTGCGACCTTGCGGTCCCAACCAGCCTTCACGGCCAGATCGACCATCGCGTCGAGATGGGGCTTCAGGGCCTCGCGGCACTCCACCTCGTATTTCGAATGTTTGAGAGCATTCTTGGGCTTGTCTACGACTGGTTCTTTGATGAGCATGGGATGCACTGCGACTGAGTGAACAATGCGCTTACCTAACGGCGGCAGCTTCGCGGCGGTCAAGCGCGGCGAGCCAACTTGCCCGAACTCTCCACATCAAAGTTTCGAGGAGGGTGATTTATCTGCAACGCCTCTCAACTGACCGAGAGTTCGACCAGGTCGGCGGCGAAGCGTGTTTCGGAAAACTGGATCGGCCGCTCATCGGGATCGACATTGGTATAGACGGTGGCGATCACGATCGCGCCCGGTGAAAGGCGGAGATCGGCGAGGTCGGCGTCGCTTGCGTGACGCGCGGAGATCAGCGTCGAGCGGCGGAAATAATCCACGACATCGAACGATTTCAGCGCCGTGGTGACCGAACCGCTCTGAGCATAGAGCTTTTCGATTCCCGGAAAGCGCTCGCCGGGAAAAAAGCTCGTCGCCCGCGAGATCGGCCTGCCGTCCGCCTCGGACAGGGTTTCCAGCCGCACGACCTTGTCACCCTCGGTCAGGCCGAGGGCGACTATGGTGCGCTGGTCCGCCGGTTCGATCGCATGGGCGAGCAGGATGCCGCGCCTGTCCTTGGCCTGGCCCTGCAGGCCTTCCGAAAACCGTGTGCGGGCGCCGATCGGATAGGCCAGCCTCTGCTTGCGCTCGATGAACGTGCCCCGGCCCTGCTCGGCACGCAGGACACCTTCCTGCACAAGCGCGGAGATCGCGCCGCGCACGGTGTGCCTGTTCACGCCGAATCGTTCCGCCAGCGTCATTTCCGGCGGCAGCTTCTCGTCGAATTCTCCCGATCCGATCGCCTGCCTGATCTGGTCGGCGATCTGCCGCCACAGCGAAATCCCACTCCGCCTTTCGACCCTGCCGGCCACTCCCGCCATCTTTTTCAGCTTCCTGTCATGCGGCCGTCATCGACACGCGATAGCAATTGTGTATAATTTGTATGATTGTCTATATCAATAGACAAATATGAATCCGCGTGGTGAAAGATGGAAAGACGAAGGGAACGCGAGGAAAACCAGGCGCGCAAGGCGGCGATGGCAGCCTTTGCCGCTGCGTCGGGCGATGAACTGCGTAAGCTGGCCAAGGCCTCGGGACTGGCCTTGGACGCGACGCCACTACGCGGACCGGAGACCGGCCTCGTCACCGTGCGCGGCCGCATCGGCGGCGGTGGCGCCCCCTTCAACACCGGCGAGGCGACCGTGACCCGCGCCACCGTCCAGCTCCCATCGGGCCAGGTCGGCCACGCCTATTCGCTCGGCCGCGATCGCGAGAAAGTTCGGCTCGCCGCAACCCTCGACGCCGTCTGGTGCACGCCGGAAACGCGCGCCGCCGTCGAACAGAAGATCGTCGCGCCGCTGGTCAGGATGCAGGCGGAGCGCGATGCGAAGCGGCACGCTGAAACGGCCGCGACGAAAGTGGACTTCTTCACGATGGTGCGGGGCGAGGACTGACCATGCTTTCCGAACAGATCGTCGGCGGCTTCGCCAATCCGGTTTTCGACGCGCAGGCAACCTTTCGCGCCGTCATGGACGCCATGGCGCGGCCGGGCACGATCCAGCCCGCGAAGGCTGAAACCCATCCCCCCCAACCGCTGTCGCCAGTCGCGGCGGCAATCGCGCTGTCTCTCTGCGATCACGACACGCCGCTTTGGCTCGATCAAACGCTGCGGCAGGCGCCAGCGGTCGCGAAGTGGCTCGGCTTCCATTCAGGCGCGCCGCTGGTCGAGAACCCGACCGACGCGCATTTCGCCCTTGTCGCTGACCCCGCCAATCTCATCGCTTTGGAGAATTTCGCGCAGGGGACTCAGGAATACCCGGATCGCTCGACCACGCTGATCCTGCAGGTCGCGAGCCTGTCCACCGGCGACAATCTGCTTCTCCAGGGACCGGGCATAGAGCGGACGGGGCTGATCGCTCCCTCCCCGCTCCCCCGCCATTTCGTCGAGCAGTGGAAGCAGAACCGCGCCCGTTTCCCGCGCGGCGTCGACCTCATCCTCGCCGCGCCCGACGGCATCGCCTGCCTGCCGCGCACGACGCGCATCCGCGTGATGGAGGTCTGACAATGTACGTTGCCGTAAAAGGCGGCGAGGCCGCCATCCGAAACGCGCACAAGCTGCTCGCCGACCGCAGGCGCGGCGACCGCAGCGTGCCGGCTCTGAGGCTCGACCAGATCGTGGAACAGCTCGGTCTAGGCGTCGACCGCGTCATGAGCGAAGGCTCGCTCTACGACCGCGAGCTTGCCGCGCTTGCCATCGTGCAGGCGCGCGGCGACCTGATCGAGGCGATCTTCCTCGTGCGCGCCTATCGCACCACCCTGCCCCGCTTCGGCTACACGCGTCCCATGGATACGGCCACGATGCAGGCCGAGCGGCGCGTCTCCGCCACCTACAAGGACCTGCCGGGCGGCCAGATGCTGGGGCCGACCTTCGACTACACGCATCGCCTGCTCGATCCGGAACTGGCGTCGGGCGGGGACGTGGCCGAGCCCGAGCTGCGCCATGCCGAGCCGGAGGCGATGCCGCGCGTCTCCGACATTCTCGGCGGCGAAGGCCTGATCGAGGAGGACGGCCCGCTGCCTTCAGGCCACGTCACCGGCGACATCACCCGCGAACCGATGGAGTTCCCGCTCGACCGCGACAGCCGCCTCCAGGCTCTTTCGCGCGGCGACGAGGGTTTTCTGCTGGCGCTCGCCTATTCGACACAGCGCGGCTATGCGCGCAGCCACCCGTTCGTCGGCGAAATACGCATCGGCGAGGTCGAGCTGGAACTCGACGTGCCGGAACTGGACTTTCCCGTCACGCTCGGCCGCATCCGCGTCACCGAATGCCAGATGGTCAACCAGTTCCACGGCTCGGCGAAAATCCCGCCGCAGTTCACGCGCGGCTACGGCCTCGTCTTCGGCCAGAGCGAACGCAAGGCGATGGCCATGTCTCTCTGCGACCGTGCGCTGAGGGCACGTGAGCTTGGCGAGGACATCACCGCCGCCGCGCAGGACGAGGAATTCGTCATCTCGCATTCCGATAATGTCCAGGCGACCGGTTTCGTCGAGCATTTGAAGCTGCCGCACTATGTCGACTTCCAGGCCGAACTCGACCTCGTGCGCCGCATGCGCGCCGAGCACGACGCGTCTCGGGCAGCTGACGGTCACAAGGAGGCGGCGGAATGAACTCTTCCCTAAGCCGCGTCGCGAACCGAGACCACGATCTCCTTGCCCAGCGCGGCAAGCGCCGCCTGAAGCAGCGGCAGCTTGGTCGGATGGTCGGGATCGAGGATGCGCCGCGCCTCGCCTTCGGCCTTGCCGAGTTTGCGGGCGAGTTCGGACTTGGAGAGGCCGCTGGCGTTGAACGCTTCGACGACAGCAAGCTTCAGCGCGGTCGTGGTGTCGACAGGTATCGAAACGAGACCCTTTCGTTTCGTCACCGCCTTCGGAAGAGGGAGATCCGAAGCCAGATAGCCACGCAATGCCAGGCCGAGCGCCTCCACGGCGTTAGCGCGCGATTCCGCGATGCTTTCGCCACCTGTGATAGCGTCGGGAACATCCGGAAAGGTCACGAGAAAACCTCCGTCCGGGTCGGGCTCGATCTCGGCGGCAAAGATGTAGTTCATTCCACTCTCCATCGCTGGCGCTCACTCGATGCCAAGCTGTTTCCTGATCGTCCGGACCATCAGCGGGGTCAACTCGCCGGACTGAATTGTTGTCCTGCGATCTCCAAGCCGCACACGAAAATGCGAACCCTTGCCCCGATCGGTGAAGACCTCGAATTGGAGCCCGCGCTCCCGCGCAAGCGCACGCAGCTCCCGTATCAGCGCCTCCCGCTTCATTCCATACGCCCCCCAACGCTTAAAAAATCGCACATTTTTGTACGAAAATCAAGCAAGGGTCAGCAGCATGACTGAGATCGCGACATACAACTTCGCCTACCTCGACGAGCAGACGAAGCGGATGATCCGGCGCGCGATCCTGAAGGGCATTGCGATTCCCGGCTATCAGGTGCCCTTCGCCAGCCGCGAGATGCCGATGCCCTATGGCTGGGGAACCGGCGGCGTGCAGGTGACCGCGGCCATCATCGGACCGGACGATGTGCTGAAGGTCATCGACCAGGGCGCCGACGACACCACCAATGCCGTGTCGATCCGCAATTTCTTTCGCAAGGTGGCCGACGTCGAGACGACGACCGAGACCGCCAGCGCCACCATCATCCAGACGCGCCACCGCATCCCGGAGCGGCCGCTGACGGAGGGCCAGACGCTGGTCTATCAGGTGCCGATCCCGGAACCGTTGCGTTTCCTCGAACCGCGCGAGACCGAGACCCGCAAGATGCATGCGCTGGAGGAATACGGCCTCATGCACGTCAAGCTCTACGAGGACATCGCCAGGCACGGCCACATCGCCACCACCTACGCCTATCCGGTCAAGGTCGAGGGGCGCTACGTGATGGACCCCTCGCCGACACCGAAGTTCGACAATCCCAAGATGCACATGTCGCCCGCACTCCAGCTTTTCGGCGCCGGCCGCGAAAAGCGCATCTATGCGATCCCGCCCTTTACCGAGGTCGTCAGTCTCGATTTCGAGGATCACCCGTTCGAAGTGCAGAAGTTCGACAAGCCCTGCGCGCTGTGCGGCGCTGAACAGGTCTATCTCGACGAGGTGATCCTCGACGACCGCGGCGGCCGCATGTTCGTCTGCTCGGACACCGATCACTGCGAAAGCAGGCGTCTCTCCTCCCCCCTTGCGGGGGAGGTGTCGCCGGAGGCGACGGAGGGGGGTGGCTCCGCTTCGCCGTCATTGCAAGCTTCGCGATCCCCACCCGGCCCTGCGGGCCACCCTGCCCCCAAGGGGGAGGGTAAGGGAGAATGACCATGACCGACGAACCTCTCCTCCGCGTCGCCTCGCTGTCGAAATTCTACGGCGCACGCGTCGGCTGCGAGGACATTTCCTTCGAGCTGTTCCCCGGCGAGGTGCTGGCGATCGTCGGCGAATCCGGCTCGGGCAAGACGACGCTTCTGAACTGTATCTCGACCCGGCTGACGCCGACCTCGGGATGCGTGTCCTACCGCATGCGCGACGGCGCGTTCCGTGATCTCTACCGGATGAGCGAGGCCGAGCGGCGTTTCCTGATGCGCACCGACTGGGGCTTCGTCCACCAGAACCCGGCCGACGGCTTGCGCATGACCGTCTCGGCCGGCGCCAATGTCGGCGAGCGCCTGATGGCGGTCGGCGACCGCCATTACGGCCGTATCCGAGAGACCGCGATCGACTGGCTGGGTCGCGTCGAGATCGGCGAGGATCGCGTCGACGACGAGCCCCGCGCCTTTTCCGGTGGCATGCGGCAGCGCCTGCAGATCGCGCGTAATCTCGTCACCGGACCGCGTCTCGTCTTCATGGACGAGCCGACCGGCGGCCTTGATGTCTCCGTGCAGGCGCGCCTGCTCGACCTGCTGCGTGGGCTCGTCAACGACCTCGGCCTCGCCGCCGTCGTCGTAACGCACGATCTGGCCGTTGCGCGCCTTCTCTCGCATCGCATGATGGTGATGAAGGACGGCCATGTCGTCGAGACCGGCCTGACCGACCGCGTTCTGGACGACCCGCGCGCGCCGTACACGCAGCTCCTCGTTTCTTCCATCCTGCAGGTTTGATGATGCCCACCCCCATCGTCGTTTCCGAAGTCGGCAAAAGCTTCACCATGCATCTGCGCGGCGGTATCCGTCTGCCGGTCGTGGAGAACGTGTCCTTCGCCATCAAATCAGGGGAGTGTGCCGTGCTTGGCGGGCCTTCGGGCGCGGGCAAGAGTTCGATCCTGAAGATGCTCTATGGCAACTATGCCGTCGATGCCGGACAGATCATCGTCAGCCATCGCGGTCAGCTCATCGATCTGGCGACAGCCAGCCCGCGCACAGTCCTCCAGATCCGCCGCGACACGATCGGCTATGTCAGCCAGTTCCTGCGAACGGTGCCGCGTGTCTCCGCGCTCGATGTCGTCGCAGAACCGCTTGTGTCGCTTGGCGAAGCGAAAGAGACGGCGCAGGCGCGGGCACGCGATCTGCTTGCCCGGCTGAACCTGCCCGAAAAGCTCTGGAGCCTGCCGCCCGCCACCTTCTCAGGCGGTGAGCAGCAGCGCGTCAACATCGCGCGCGGGTTCATCACGCCGCATCCCGTCCTGCTGCTGGATGAGCCGACGGCTTCGCTCGATGCGAAGAACCGCGAGGTCGTCGTCGAGATGATCGCGGGCAAGAAGCGCGAGGGCGCAGCCCTGCTCGGCATCTTCCACGACGCCGACGTGCGCGAGGCGGTCGCCGACGCCATCATCGATGTCACTGCATTCGCGCCCGGAAAGATTGCCGCATGAGCCACCACCAGAAGCTTTCCGAAACGCCGACCGTCCACGAGACGGCGCGGGTCGAGAAATCGACGCTTGGCCGCTACACCGAGATCGCCGAAGGCTGCCGCGTCACCGAGACCGTTGTCGGCGACTATTCCTACATGATGGAAAACTGCATGGCGTGGTGCGTGGAGATCGGCAAGTTCTCCAACATCGCCGCCTATGTGCGCATGAACGCCACGCATCACCCGCTCGAGCGGCCGACGCTGCACCACTTCACCTATCGTGCTTCGGATTATTTCGACGACGCTGAATACGAGACCGATTTCTTCGCCGCACGGCGCGCGAAGAAGGTCCGCATCGGCCACGATACATGGCTCGGCCATGGCTCGACCATCCTGCCGGGCGTTACGGTCGGCGATGGCGCGGCGGTCGGTTCCGGCGCGGTGGTCACCAAGGATGTGGCGCCCTACACGGTCGTGGCCGGCGTGCCCGCGAAGCCATTGCGCGAGCGCTTCGACCGCAAGACCGTGGAGCGCTATCAGGCGCTGTCATGGTGGGACTGGGATCACGTCCGCCTGCGTGCGGCGCTGGACGACTTCCGCCATCTGTCGGCGGAAGCCTTTCTGGAAAAGCACGAGCGCTGACGTCGGCTCAGGCGGTCGTTTTGCGCGCGGGTTTCTTCGCCGGCATTGCGTTCATTCCCACCTTCGGCGGCGCAAACACGGTGATCGCCGCGGGATGGACAATGAAGTGCGCGGGAGTCGACGTAACGAGTTCGCCGTCGGCATTGACCGGCATCGGGCGTCTTGTCTCGATGTCGAACTCCGTACTTTTGGCCGTGCGGACTTCCTCCCAAGCGCCATGCGTGCCTGTCCGGAACGAACGCAGCATTCCCGCGAGCTTCCAGACACGGTCAAATTCCAGGCTGTAGAGATCAAGGTGCCCGTCATCGATCTCGGCGTCGGCCTCGATGACGTTACCGCCGCCATAGTGTCGACCGTTGCCGACGGCGATCTGAAAGGTCTTTGTCGTGATGACCTTGCCGTTCTCGCGAATGGTTGCCGTGAACGGGCGCGCCTTGAACAACACCTTGGCCGCCGCGAGCGCATAGCCCGCCCGCCCGAACCGCTTCTTCAGCGTTGGGTTCAGGTCTTGCGCAAGGTTCGCGCTCAACCCGATGCTGGCCACGTTGAAGAAGGCGTAGCCGTTGACGGACCCGAGGTCGATCTTGCGCGTGTTACCGGCAAGAATCACATCGGTGGCCTCGTTCAGGTCCATCGGTATGCCGAGCGTGCGGGCAAGATCGTTTGCAGTTCCCATCGGCATGATGCCGAGCGGCAGGCCGCATTCCTCGACAGCCAGCGCGCCGGACGCAATCGTCCCGTCGCCCCCGCATAGGATGATCATGTCGGCGCTCTCGCGCAATCGCACGATGTCGCGCGCGATCTCCGGAAGGTTCTCGAACGGCTCGATCGTCACATCCAGGCCCCCGCGATGCATGCGGCCGACCAGTGCGTCGATGGCTTCACCACCGCGCCGCGCCTTGGAATTGACCAGCAGCAGCGCCCGCTTCTTGACCTTCTTCAAGGCATTATTCCTCTGGATGAACGGCTCGGAAACGAAAATGGGGCCTTGGGAAAGCTATTTGAAGAGCAATCGTTCCGCATTGCACAAAAAATGCCGCCGTGGCGGAGGGGACAACCACGGCGGCCTTTACAATCACGACAGCCCGGAGAGGGGGATGAGGCTGTCGCTGCTGTCCGGTCTAGGCGGGGGACGGGCCTTACTCCGGACTCCGGCAAAAACTGCCGATGACCCCTATTTGTGTGCCTGAACATGGCGATTCAAGGGCACGAACATTACAGTTGCGTAACAAACCCGTGACCCTTGCCGCGCAAGGGATAGCGCGTCAGGAGAGTTTTGCCCGGTGCGGCTTAGCGGTGGACAGTGTGAGGGGCGCGCGCTAGGGCTTTCGACCATGAAAAATGGCGACCATCTCTTTCTCGTCGACGGCTCCGGCTACATCTTCCGCGCCTACCACGCCCTGCCGCCGCTGAACCGCAAATCGGACGGTTTGCCCACCAACGCCGTTCTCGGCTTCTGCAACATGGTCTGGAAGCTGATGCAGGACGCCCGCAACACGGATGTCGGGACCACCCCGACCCATTTCGCCGTCATTTTCGACTATTCGTCCAAGACCTTCCGCAACGAGCTCTACGCCGACTACAAGGCCAACCGCTCGGCGCCGCCTGACGACCTCATCCCGCAGTTCGGTCTCATCCGCGAGGCGACGCGCGCTTTCAGCCTGCCCTGCATCGAGATGGAGGGCTTCGAGGCCGACGACCTGATCGCGACCTATGCGAAGCTCGCCCGCGAGGCTGGCGCGGAAACGACCATCGTCTCCTCCGACAAGGATTTGATGCAGCTCGTGGGCCAGACCGTGTCGATGTACGACCCGATGAAGGATCGCCAGATCGGCATTCCGGAGGTCATCGAGAAATGGGGCGTGCCGCCAGAGAAGATGATCGACCTGCAGGCGATGACGGGCGATTCCGTCGACAACGTGCCGGGCGTGCCGGGCATCGGGCCCAAGACCGCCGCGCAGCTTCTGGAGCAGTTCGGCGACCTCGACACGCTGCTCGCCCGCGCCGGCGAGATCAAGCAGGAGAAGCGCCGGCAGACGATCATCGAGAACGCCGACAAGGCGCGCATCTCGCGCGATCTGGTCAGGCTGAAGAACGACGTGCCGGTCACTGAAGGGCTGGACGAGATGGTCCTCGAAAAGCCGGACGGTCCCAAGCTGATCGCCTTCCTGAAGACGATGGAGTTCACGACCCTCACCCGGCGCGTGGCGGAGGCTACCGGCACGGACGCCGCCGAGATCGCGCCGGCTCCCGTGGTTGTCGACCTGACCGACATGCACGGCCCTGATGTGGGTGCGGGCAGCAGTCCGGCCCAGAAGCCGGTGGAAGAGGCCGAGCCTGCCGCGTCCGCTAAGATCACCAACGGCAAGGTCAACACGCCGCAGGCCCTCGCCAACACTCGCGCGCAGGCCGCGGTGGGTGCGAAGATCGATCACAACCGCTACGCCACGATCCGCGACCGCGCCGAACTCGACGCCTGGATTGCCGCGGCGCGCGAAGCTGGCATCGTCTCCTTCCGCACCGAGACGACCTCGCTCGATCCCATGCGCGCCGAGCCTGTCGGCTTTGCCCTCGCCGTCAAGCCGGGTAAATCTGCCTATATTCCCGTCGGCCACCGCTCCGCCGCTGCGGACCTTCTCGGCGGCGGTCGCGTCGAGGCACAATTGACTCTGGACGAGGTTCTGGCCGCGCTGAAGCCGCTGCTATCAGATGCGTCAGTCATGAAGATCGGCCACAATCTGAAATACGACTGGCTGATGGCGCATCGGCTCGGCATCGATGTCGAGCCTTTCGACGACACGATGCTGATCTCCTATGCGCTTGGCGCTGGCGCGGGCGCGCATGACATCGCCTCGCTCGCCGAGCGCTGGCTCGGCCATTCCACAATCCCCTATAAGGACCTTGTTGGCTCTGGCAAAAGCCTGATCACCTTCGACCTTGTCGATATCGAGCGCGCGACGACCTACGCCACCGAAGGCGCGGACGTTGCGCTGCGCCTCTGGCACATCCTCAAGCCGCGCCTTGCGGCCGACGGCCTGGTCTCGGTCTATGAACGACTGGAACGGCCGCTCGTGCCGGTGCTGGCGCGCATGGAGGAGCGCGGTATCTCGGTCGACCGGCAGATGCTATCGCGCCTGTCGGGCGAGTTCGCTCAGCGCGCCGGCGCGCTCGAGGAAGCCGTCTACGAGGCTGCAGGCGAGCGCTTCACCATCGGTTCGCCAAAGCAGCTCGGCGACATTCTGTTCAGCAGGATGCAGATTCCCGGCGGCGAAAAGACGAAATCCGGACAGTGGTCCACGACTGCCCAGAAGCTGGAGGAGCTGGCGGCCGAGGGCTACGACCTGCCGCGCCGCATCGTCGACTGGCGCCAGCTCACCAAGCTGAAGTCGACCTACACCGACGCGCTGCCGGAATACATCAATCCGGAGACGAAGCGGCTGCACACTTCCTATGCGCTCGCCTCGACGCCGACGGGCCGCATCTCCTCGTCCGAACCCAACCTGCAGAATATCCCTATCCGCACCGCCGAGGGCCGGCGTATCCGCACCGCCTTCATTGCCGACAAGGGCAACAAGCTGGTCTCGGCCGACTACAGCCAGATCGAACTGCGCGTGCTCGCCCATATCGCCGACATCCCGCAATTGACAAAAGCCTTCGCGGACGGCGTCGACATCCATGCGATGACGGCCTCGGAAATGTTCAATGTTCCCGTCGAGGGCATGCCGTCGGAAGTCCGCCGCCGCGCCAAGGCGATCAACTTCGGCATCATCTACGGCATCTCGGCCTTCGGGCTCGCCAACCAACTCTCCATCGAGCGCTCGGAGGCCGGCGACTACATCAAGAAGTATTTCGAGCGCTTTCCGGGCATCCGCGACTACATGGACAGCCGCAAGCAGATGGCGCGCGACAGGGGCTATGTCGAGACGATCTTCGGCCGGCGCATCCACTATCCCGAGATCAAGTCGTCCAACCCGTCTGTCCGCTCCTTCAACGAACGCGCCTCGATCAACGCCCCCATCCAGGGGTCGGCCGCCGACATCATCCGCCGCGCCATGATCCGCATGGACGACGCGCTCGCCGCCGAGAAGCTCTCGGCGCGCATGCTGCTGCAGGTGCACGACGAGTTGATCTTCGAAGTCGCCGAGGACGAAGTCGCCGCGACTCTGCCCGTCATCAAGGCCGTCATGGAAGGCTCGGCAATGCCAGCGGTCGCGCTGAAAGTGCCGCTCCAGGTCGACGCCCGCGCCGCCGACAACTGGGACGAGGCGCATTGAGCAACGAGGCCGGCCATGATCTCTTTCATCGCCGGTGATCTCCTGGCGAGCCGCGAAACCTACATCGCGCAGGGCGTTGCCGAGGGAAATCAGGAAGGTCTCGGCACCGGTCTCGCCTTCAAGATTTCGAAACGCTGGCCGGAAGTGCAGGCGGCGTTCAAAAAGCATGCGAGGTCTGGCAACTTCAGGGGAGGCGATATCTGGACCCTTGTACCCGGGCCCGACCGACCGGGTTTCGTCTACATGGCGACACAGCCGGATATGTACCATGCGACGATGCCTTACTTGCGCAAGGCCGTCCGCAATCTCGCGAAGTGGGCCGATACGGCCGGTATCGAAAGTGTGGCCTTGCCGAAGATCGGCGCGGGGCTCGGTAAACTTTCATGGGACGGCGATGTGAGGCACCTGCTTGAGGAGCACCTCGAACCGAGGTCCACGCGTTATGTGGTTTACGAGACTTTCAGGAACGAATTCGAAACGGCTTGAATGTTGGTTTACGCCGCTTCCGCCAGGCACTTGCCGCAGGTGCCGCGAAATTCGATGACCGCCTTCTTGGGCTGGAAGCCGGTGGAGCGGACCCAATCGTCGAGCTTGTGCTCGATGGCGTGGTCGGAGAGTTCGGCCGCCTGTCCGCAGCGATCGCAGATGGCGAAGGCCGCCATGCCGTGGCCGTGGTCGTGCTTTTCGGCGCAGGCGACGAAGGCGTTCAGGCTTTCCAGCCTATGGACGTAGCCGGCCTTGATCAGCGTATCGAGCGCCCGGTAGACCTGCAGCGGCGCGCGAAAGCCCTGCTCGCGAAGCTGGTCGAGCAGCGTGTAGGCGCTCAGCGGCCCCGTTGCGACCTCTAGTTTCTCAAGAACGCGTATCTGGTTTTTCGTCAGGGCTTCGCGTGCGGGCATGCTCTTCTTCCCTCAGCCTTAGGAGTCACAAAGTGGTGACTGACGGCTCCTTTTGCTACTGTTTCCACGCATCAAACACAATGCGGAGGCTGCTTGATCCTCCCATTTGCCGCTATGGCAGTTTTTGGGTTGATCGAAGCGGACGGTTTCAAAATACTGCCTCATTCGTCGAGGAGCCATGGCGCGGCTTGGGAAATTACGAAGGGCTTGGGAGATTTTCAGCATGAAGAATTGGATCAACGGGCGCGGCCTGCTTGCCGCCACGGCGCTTGCCGTCATCGCTTCAGGGTTCGCCGCTCCCGCGTGGGCGCGCACCAATTACGCGGTGCTGATGGCGGTGACCGCCTACCCGAACCTGCCGCCGAAGAACGCGCTCATCGGCCCCAACCACGACGCCAAACTGGTCCGCGACTACCTGACCACGGCCGCGCCGATCAAGTTCGAAGCGGACGACGTCACCGTGCTGGCCGACGATCTCGATGGCGCGACGATGTCACCGACCCGCGCCAACATCCTCGCCACGCTGAAGGATGTTGCCGACAAGGCAACGCGTGACGACTTCGTCTACCTGCACTATTCCGGCCACGGCTCGCAGCAGCCGACCAAGACGCCGGACACCGAGACCGACGGCATGGACGAAATCCTGCTGCCTTCCGATTCCAAACCCTGGGACAAGGAAGCGGAGGCGATCCCGAATGCACTGCTCGATGACGAGGTCGGAGCGGCACTGGACGCCATCCGCGACAAAGGCGCCTTCGTCTGGCTCGTGGTCGACGCCTGCAATTCCGGCGCGATAACACGCGCCGCCGCCGTCCAGCTCGATTCCGACGAGGCCGACCGCAAGCTCGAGCCGACCGACCCCGAGGGTCTCGGCATCCCGCAAGCGGTAATAGCCGAGGCCGTCGCGGGAGCCACCGCCGCTGGCCAGCAGGACCGCCTGCGCTTCATGACGGAGGAGGAGAACCGCGAGCTACAAACCAGCGACCAGTCGGCCACCAGCGCGGAGCCTCTCGCCAAGGGCGGCCTCGTCGCCTTCATGGCCGCGCAGACGGTCGAGACGACCCCCGAAATGCCGTTGCCGAAGGGCGTCGAGGGCGCGACGCGCTATGGCCTCTTCACCTACACGATCTTCTCGAAGCTCGCCGAAAATCCGAACATGACCTATCGCCAGCTCGGCCATTCGGTGCTGCAGCAATACGGCGCCGACGCCCGCCAGCGTCCGACCCCGATCTTCGAAGGCGAACTCGACGCAAGGGTGTTCGGGTCGGAGGCGATCGACACCGTCATGCAGTGGCAGGTCGACACCAAGGATGATTCGATCACCCTGCCCGCCGGTCGCCTGCACCGCCTCACGCCCGGAACGAAGCTTGCCATCCTTCCCTCGCCGGCTTCCGAGCTCTCGGAGACACGCGGCTATCTGGAAGTCACCTCCGTCGACAACTTCTCCAGCAAGGCCAGGCCCGTCGCCTATGATGACAAGCCGGCGCTGACGGTCGCCGAGATGCCCGCCAACGCCTATGCACGCCTTTCCGAACTGGGGGTGGACTACAAGCTGAGGGTAGCGCGCCCATCCGCCTCGCCGGGGTTGGAGGAGGATGCGAAACTCGCCAACGAGATGCTCGACAAGCTCGCCGCTGCCACCGACAAGCGCTTCAACATCGAGTTCGTCGAACCCGGCGCGGAGGCCGACATCCGCCTCGGCGTCTTCCGCGAAAGCGACGTGGAGGGTGCGCCTGCGGATGCCAGCAAGGAAGCCGCCTTGTGGTTCCTTCCCGCTTCCGGGGAGGTGTCGCTCGCGAACGGTCGGCGCCCGCCGCTGATCTTCATCAACCGGTCGGAGCCCGACCGGCTGTCAAAGCTCGCCAACGAAAACCTGCAGAAAATCTTCCGCGCCACCGCTCTCTCGCGCCTCTCGATTGCCTCCGGCGAAGTCCCGCAGGACGTCAAGGTCAGCTTCCAGATCAAGCGCGCAAAGGGTGGCGACAAGGAAGACCTCGTCGTCGCGTCCGTCCCGACCGTCCAGCCTGGCGACCAGGTGCATATCGTGGCGGAAAACAATTCGCGCGGCATCGTCGACATCAACGTGCTCTATCTCGGCTCGGACTATTCGATTTCGCACATGGATGCCCAGCGTCTGGTCGCCGGCGCCAAGATCGACGAACCGCTGCTCGCCTTCACCGACCAGACCTTCGGCACCGAGCGCATGGTCGCCGTCATCACCGAGGCTCCACCGCTGTCGGAGGTCGAGGATTTGAGCTTCCTCGAGCAGGGAAAGGTGCCGTCGGCCACGCGCTCGGCTTCCGTCGGCCGCGAGACCGCGGGACCGTCGGACTTCGCTTCGGCGCTGACCGACATCGGCCTCGCGCCGGCGACGCGCTCGGTGGTCAAGCTGAAGGACCAGAGCGGCCCGAAGAACGCGGTCATGATCTTCCCGATCGAGACCACGCCGCTGAACTGACGAGAAGGTTTGCCGACGACGGCGAGAGGCTATTCGCTCTCGCCGTCCAGCGCCGGCACGGCCACGCCCGCCAGTTCGGCGGCAAGCAGCCTGGCCGCCCCGGCCCGCGCGATCCGCAGCATCAGCGCCTTGCGGGTGGAGGCCGTCATCCTGTGCTCGGGCGCGTCGCGGATAACCTCCGCGCCATAGCCGTCGGACAGGATGAAGCCGCACTCCTGCGGGAAGATGTCGGCGGGCACGGCCGGATGCGTGGCGAAGAAAAAGCGGTCTGAATGCAGCCGGTAATCGGGCCATTTGCGATCGACGCGGAAATCCTCGATCGAAGACTTCACCTCGATGATCCAGATATCCCCCGTCCGCGTCAGCGCGACGAGGTCGGCGCGGCGGCCGGTGGCAAGGCTGATTTCCGGCAGCACATGCGCGCCCATCTGGGAGAGAAGTCGCTGCACGCCGCGCCGCACCATCATGGCGCGCTCAGACTGACGGCCGTCGATCAGGGGATTTAGGGGAATCGGCGAGACGATGGGCATGACTCACCATGCCAGAGTTTGTTCACGATTTGAACTCATTTGTGCAAAGCCGCCGGATTGCCGCTTTGGCGAGGCAGCCTGCCCTGCCAGCCAGTACCCCAGGCAACGTCTGACCGCTGCGGCCGAGCCGAACGATCGGTCGTGTCGAGCGGATTTCCCGGAGGCTTACTGCTTGGACCCGATCAGCGCACCGGCCGCTGCGCCGCCGAGGCCACCGACCACGGCGCCCGGCGTCCCCGCGATTGCGGCGCCTGCGACGGCGCCCGTACCGGCGCCGATAACGGCGCCGCTTGCCGTGCGGGTCGCCTTGGTCGATCCGCAACCGGCGAGCGTCAGCGCAACGAGCGATACGGCCACAATACGGATCATGTCTCTCTCCATCGGCGATCTCGGATCCCCGGAGACTCGCCCATCAGGGTTAACACCAGCTTTCAGCAGCGCCACAAATCCGAAGACGTCGCGGATCGGTCACGCAACAGGCGGCGGTTGGCCTTCATAAGCGGGCAAGGTCGAATCGATGCAGGCCCACGCGGGCGCGCTTGCCGTCCATATGGTCGCCGCAGGCGGAGCGACACCCGGATCGTCGAGCGTCCCCACCCGGACGAAGATCAGGTGCGGGCGGGACTCGGCCTCGCTGAAAAGATGCACGCCGCACTCTGGACAGAAGCGTCGATGCATCCTGTTGCCGCTGTCGGCAACGCTCTCGAAATCCTTCGGCTCGCCAGATACTTCGAAATGCTCGGTGCGAAAACACGCGCTTACCGCTGCGTTCCCGGCGGCGATATACTGGCACACCCGGCACCAGCAAAGCCGAGCGATTATCGGCGCGACCTTGCTCTCGTAGCGGACGCGGCCGCAAAGGCACCCTCCCGTGATCATGCTCCCTCCACCCGCTCCATTCGCATAGGGTGACAGCAGTATGAGCCAGGGATCGGCGGGAAGCGAGACGAGTCTCAGCCTGTCGCTGTCTCACAGGCAATGTCGGCGAGGATCGGACAATCGGGACGGTGGTCGCCATGGCAGGCGTGGATCAGCGTCTGCAGCGTTGCACGCATCGACTGTAGTTCGCGCACCTTCTCGTCGATGGCAGTGACGTGGTTCTTCGCGATCTCGCGCACGTCATGGCTGGCGCGGCTCTTGTCGCGATAAAGCGCCATCAACTGCCGGCAATCCTCGATGGAAAAACCCAGTCCCCGCGCCCGGCGCAGGAATGTCAGGCGGTGGATGTCGTCGTTCGAGTAGTCGCGGTAGCCGTTGTCGGCGCGGATCGGCCTGATCAGCCCGATGTCCTCGTAGTAGCGGATGGTCTTGGCGGGCAGTCCCGAACGACGTGCGGCGGCTCCGACATTCATGCTTGCGATCTCCTGCCGATCTCCGATTTCGACACAGTCGTCAGAACGGCCATTGATTTCCCTTCACAATCCCGTGACCCCTGTTGCCAAAATGCCATAGGAGGCCGGTTACTTGGCGTCACGTCAGGCATATAGGAATTCCGCGCTTGGCAGACAAAGGCCGCGCAACCTAAGAATGGCGAAAGTGAGGCTCGAATCGAGCACCATCTTGACGGGAAGAAACTACAGCATGAGCATCAAATCCCTGTTCGTCGCTGGCGCGCTTGCCCTGACAACCGCACTCGCAGGCTGTTCGACCGACGGCGTCGGTGGGATCGCGTCCTTCACCGACTACAGCGCGCGCACGGATGCCGGTTACAAGGTTCCCGCGATCCCGATCTCCAAGGTGCCTGCAAAATACCGCCGCCAGACGGTCAGCTACCCGACGAAGGAAAAGCCGGGCACCATCATCGTCGATACCAACGAGAAGTACCTCTACTTCGTGGAAGGCGGCGGCAAGGCCGTGCGCTACGGCATCGGCGTCGGCAAGGAAGGTTTCGAGTGGAAGGGCACCACGCGCATCGCCATGAAGCGCGAGTGGCCTGTCTGGACCCCGCCCCCGGCGATGATCAAGCGCCGGCCAGAGCTCGCCCAGTGGCGTGGCGGCATGCCCGGCGGTCCGCAGAATGCGCTCGGCGCCCGCGCCATGTACCTCTACAACAAGGGCGGCGATACCGGGTACCGGCTGCACGGGACGCCTGAATGGTGGTCCATCGGCAAGGCCATGTCGTCCGGCTGCGTGCGCATGCTGAACCAGGATGTGATCGACCTCTACAGCCGCGCCAACGTGGGGGCGAAGGTCATCGTCAAATAGTCGGCGTCCAGCCGATCAACGATTTTTCCGCGGACCGTCTCGGCAACATGGGTGGTCCCAGACAGAAAACCGGGTCGGGGGGCCCGGTTTTTTGTTGTCTGCCCCTGCGTGAGGGCCTAAACCATAATGAGACACGATCCTGGCGAGGTAGGCCCGACATGTATCGTGAGCGGCAAAATGACAGACGGAATGCAAGCTGATCGGAAGGCACGCGGCGGCAGGCCCGACGGTGTCGAGATGGCGTATTCCGCCAGCGACAAGGGGTTGTCATGAACATGAGCGAACGATTCGAGACGCGAAGCGAGATCGCGCACTCAATCGCAGGCGTGAAGAGCCAGCTTGCCGTGCAGGCCCGGGTCTTCACCCTGGCCGTATTCATCTCGATAGCGGTGTTGGGTTTCCTCTACTACCAGAACATGAACCTCGCCGAAAAATACGCGTCTCTCCAGGCCGCGAACATCAGGCTTGAGACCCAACTCCAGGCCGCAGCCGCGAACGCCGCGGCGATAAAGGTGGATACGGAGCAAAGCAGGGTCGACGCGCAGGAACTCAAGACGCTGCTTGAGACCTCGATGCGTCCAAGGCCGCCGAACAGCGCTTCCTTCCAGGGCTGGCTGGGCATACGGGCCGACGGGGTGAAGGAGGCCAAAGCCCTCATCGACCAGTACAAGACCCCGGTCTGGATCTACGCTACAACCCCGACGGAATGATCGACGCCTGCCGGGAGCCCGGTAGCGCGACCTGCGAATGTCAGCGCCTTCAGGCGATCTGCTCGACCTGCTGCACTTCCGGTACGAAGTGCCGCAGCAGGTTCTGGATGCCGTGCTTCAGCGTCGCGGTCGAGGACGGGCAGCCGGCGCACGATCCCTTCATGTTCAGGAACACCGTGCCGTTCTCGTAGCCGCGGAAGGTGATGTCGCCGCCATCCTGCGCAACCGCCGGGCGGACGCGGGTATCGAGCAGTTCCTTGATCGTGACGACGATCTCCTCGTCGGCCTTGTCGTAGAACTCCCCTTCCTGATCGGCGCGCTCGGCGGCAGCCTGGCCGACGCCTGACATGACCGGCGCCCCGGACATGAAGTGCTCCATGATCGCGCCGAGGATGGCAGGCTTCAGGTGCTGCCATTCGAGGCTGTCGTTCTTGGTCACGGTGATGAAATCGTAGCCGAAGAAGACGCCGGTCACGCCGTTTATCGAGAAAAGCTTGCCCGCAAGCGGCGAAGACGCCGCAGCACTGTCCGCATCGCGAAAGTCGGCTGTGCCTTCGAGCAGCACTTCCTTGCCGGGCAGGAACTTCAGGGTCGCCGGATTGGGGGTCGCCTCGGTCTGGATGAACATGGCTGTCTCCGTGCCGCAGTCGAGCGGCTTCTTTGGAATAGTTCTAAATAGGCCTGTTTGCCTGCTTGTTCAAGCGAAAGCCGATAGCGCGTTTCACCCTCCAGCGGAATGATTTTCCGTGGTGGCAGGCCGATTTGCGCGAAATCTAGGCCAGGCTGTCGATATCCTCGTCCGAAAGGTTCTGTGGGACGACAGTCACAGGAATGGGGAACGCGGCGCCCTTGCCGGCGATAGAAGCGACCAGCGGCCCCGGACCTTCCTTGCCAGCGCCGGCCGCAAGCACGAGGATGGCGATGTCTTGGTCTTCCTCGATCAGCTTGTGGATTTCCTCGGCCGGCTTGCCCTCGCGGATAACCAGTTCAGGCTCGATGCCGACGGTTTCGCGAACCTTGATCGCATGCACGTCAAGCGCGGCTCCGGCGGCCTGCATCGCCTCCTCGCGCATGATCTTCTCGACCCCGAGCCAGTGCTGGAAATCGCCCGGCTCGATCACATAGAGCAGCACTAGGACGCCGCCCGTGCTGCGCGCGCGCTTCGACGCATAGGCGACGGCGCGCTCGCATTCCGGCGTATCGTCGATGATGGCCAGGAATTTGCGACGATGTCCGGCCTCGCGGCTCAGACGTTTGGAAACCATGGACCACTCCCTCGCGTCCGGTGCGACAACATCCCGGACCGGTCACGCCGCCAATCTGCCACCCGCGCGGTCGGGCGGCAAGCCGACACCGCCTGACGCAGCGTCGGCTCATGACTATCCCGGATCAGTTGTCCAGCAGGCCGATGATCTCGCGCACCGTCTTCATGGTGGCTTCGGCCCTGGCGCCGGCCCGCTCGCCGCCGTCGCGCAGGACCGAGTCGACATAGGCGTGGTCAGCCGAGATGCGGCGCATCTCTCCGGCGATCGGCGCCAGCTTCTCGACCGCGAGGTCGGCGAGCGCCGGCTTGAATTCGGAGAACTGACGCCCGCCATATTCGGCGAGCACCTTCTCCTTGGTCGTCTCCGCCAGGCCCGCATAGATGCCGACCAGGTTCTCGGCTTCGGGACGATCCTTCAGCCCGTCCACCTCGCTCGGCAGCGCATCCGGATCCGTCTTGGCTTTCTTGATCTTCTTGGAGATCGTGTCGGCATCGTCGGTCAGGTTGATGCGCGAGAGGTCCGATGGATCGGATTTCGACATCTTCTTGGAGCCATCGCGCAGGCTCATGATGCGTGCGGCAGGACCCCCGATCACCGGCTCGGTGATCGGGAAGAAGCCATGCACCGTCTCTTCCCCGACCTTCATCTCGACGCCGACGCCGAGCGAGGCGATGCGGTCCGAGAAGTCGTTGTTGAACTTCTGGGCGATGTCGCGCGTCAGTTCCAGATGCTGCTTCTGGTCCTCGCCGACGGGCACATGGGTGGCGCGATAGACGAGAATGTCGGCCGCCATCAGGCTTGGATAGGCCAGCAGGCCGAGAGAGGCGTTCTCGCGGTCCTTGCCGGCCTTGTCCTTGAACTGCGTCATGCGGTTCATCCAGCCGATGCGGGCGACGCAGTTGAATATCCAGGCGAGCTCGGCGTGCTGCATGACGCGGCTCTGGTTGAAGACGATGTGCTTGCGCGGGTCGATGCCCGACGCAAGAAACGCCGCGGTGATGGAGCGCGTCTGCGCGGCAAGGTCATCGTGCACGAGCTGCGCCGTCAGCGAATGCAGGTCGACGACGCAGTAGATGCAATCGTTGCTGTCCTGCAGGGCGACGAATTTCTTGATGGCGCCGAGATAGTTGCCGAGATGGAGGTTTCCGGTCGGCTGGACGCCGGAAAAGACGAGTTGCTGAAAGCCTGACATTCTTTTTCCTTGGGCTTGTGGAGGGCCACATCAGCATGATCCTGAAACGTTGCAGACCTTTCGGACCGGATCATGCGTCACCAAAAACCTCGCGCGGCGAGGTCCTTGCGGACGGCGCGCCTTATGGACGAGGCGCGGTCCGTTAGCAAGCCTCGCGCAGCCCGGCTTACTCCGGATCGGGTGGGGCGGTCGGCGCTGGCGTACCTTTGCGCCTGATGTTGCGGAGGATCATGCCGGCGTCCGCGCCGCCAAGGCCGAAGGCGACGGCGAAATAGAGCACCATGGCGCACAGGACGACGACCGCCAGCGTCACCGCCGGCACCAGCAGGTGCGCCGCTCCCGAGAGCTGCGTCTCCAGTTGGAGCAGCGCAACATAAAGGGCTCCCGCCATCAGCGCCGAGGCAAGCACCAGCCGCGGCGCCCGCTTGATCAACCCGGCGTCGCTGCGCCAGTGCCCGCGCTTCACGAGCACCGCGAGCAGCAGAGCGGCGTTGACCCAGCCGGCAGCCGCCGATGCCATGGCGATGCCCGGGGCGCCGAGGCGCGGAAACAGCCAAAGCGCGCCGGCGACGTTGACCGCCACGGAAATCGCCGCAAACAGCATCGGCGTGCGTGTGTCCTCGCGCGCGAAATAGCCTGGTGTGAACGCCTTGATGAGCACGAAGGCAGGAAGCCCGAGCCCATAGATCGAAAGGATGCGCGCCACGATTATGGTGTCTTCCGGGGTAAAAGCGCCGCGCTCGTACAGGATGTGGACGATCGGCACGGACATCACAAGCAAAGCGGCTGCGGCGGGCAATGTCAGGAAGAGGGTGAATTCCACCGAGCGGTTCTGCAGGTTTGAGGCCTCGACCAGGTTGCCTGCCTTGAGGGCGCGCGACAATTCGGGCAGCAGCACGATCGCAACGGCCACGCCCACAACGCCGAGCGGCAGCTGGTAGACTCGGTCAGCGAGATTGAGCGAGGCGACCGCGCCGTCGCCACCGGATGCGATGGCGATGCCTATGAGAACATTGATCTGGGTGATACCGCCGGTGATCGCCGCGGGCAGCGCCAGCCACAGCAGGCGCTTGACGTTTGGCGTCAGGCGCGGACGTCGAAAACCCAGTCGCACGCCCGCGTGGCGCACCGCGAACCAGACGATCGCCAGTTGCACGACGCCGGCCGCCAGCACGCCCCATGCGAGCGCATAACCGATGCTGGCCGCATCCATGCCGCGATACCAGGCGTAGGCCAGCACGCCGATCAGGATGATGTTGAGGAACACAGGCGCGATCGCCGCCGCGAAATAGCGCCGCAGCGAATTCAGCATGCCGGCCATCATCGCGGCCAGCGACATGCAGATCAAATAGGGGAACATGATCTTCGCCAGCGAGATCGTCATCGCCAGCTTGTCCGGCTGCTCGGCGAAGCCGGGCGCGATCAGGTAGCGCACCAAAAGCGGCATCGACAGTTGCATGACGATCGTCACCACGAGCAATGCGGAAAGCAGGACGCCGAACACTTCCTCCGAGAAGCGCTTCGCGCCATCCACTCCGTTCGCCTCGATCTCCTTGGCGAAGAGAGGCACGAAGGCGGCGTTGAAAGCACCTTCCGCAAAGAGCCGGCGGAACGTATTGGGGAACTGGAACGCCGCGTAGAAGGCGTCCGCGATCGGACCGGTGCCGACAGCCGCCGCCATGAGCATCTCGCGCGTGAAGCCGAGCACGCGGCTCATCAGCGTGCCGGAGGCAACGGTGGCGAATTTCTTGATGAGGCTCATGGGCTCTCATCTCCCCGTTTACGGGGAGAACGATATGGAGGCATTGCCATCACTCCGCCGCCGCCTTCAGCCTGCCACGCTCGGGCACACCGCCCTCCAGCGTCGCGATCAGCCGCTTCCTGACCGCCGCCTGCCGCGTCGGGTTCTCGATCTTGGCGCCCGTCAGGTCGGTCACATAGAACGTGTCGATCACCTTCTCGCCGAAGGTGGTGATATGCGCCGACGCAATGTCCAGCGACAGATCCGAGAGCGCGCCGGTGATTTCCGACAGCAGGCCGGGTCGGTCGAGCCCCTCGACCTCGATGACCGAGAAGCGGTTGGACAGCGAATTCCGGATGTCGACGCGCGGTTCGATGCGGAAGGCCTTCTGGCCGCGCTTGGGCCTGGTGCGGGTGGCGATCATCTCCGGCAGCCAAACCTTGCCCGACAGCACGTCCTCGATCAGCTTGCCGACACGTTCGGCGCGGCGGCGTTCGTCTTCGTCGCGATCGAACTCGCGGTTGATCAGTATGGTGTCCAGCGCGCGTCCGTCCGAAGTGGTGAAAATCTGCGCGTCGACGATGTTGCCCCCGGCGGCAGCGCAGGCGCCGGCGATCACCGACAGCAGACGCGGGTGATCCTGCGCAAGCACGGTGATCTCCGTCACCGCCTCGAAGGCATGTGTCTTGACCATCGTCGCGAGCTTCTTCTTCGCGGCATCGGCCTCATGCACGAATTGCGCGTGTCGCAACTGGTCCTTCAGGTCGACGGTGAGCAGGTAGTTCTCGTAATGCATGCCGACATATTTGCGGCGCGCCTTCTCGGGCCAATCGGTAAGCCCGGCCGCCAGCACTTCGCGCGCTTCGACGGTGCGCTCGGCGCGCGTGACCTCGGAGAAGCCGCCGGTCAGCAGCAGCTCGGTCTCGTAGTAGAGCGTGCGTAGGAGTTGGCCCTTCCAGCCGTTCCAGACGCCGGGGCCAACGCCGCGAATATCGCACACGGTCAGGATAAGAAGGAGCTTCAGGCGCTCGATTGATTGCACGATCGACGCGAAATCGTCGATCGTCTTCCGGTCGTTCAGGTCGCGCGTCTGCGCCGTCATTGACATCACGAGATGATTTTCCACTAGCCAGGAGACCGTCTCGGTGTCGGCGGGCGACAAGCCCATATGCGGGCAGATGCGCCGTGCGATCTTCGCTCCGGCCTCCGAATGATCCTCGGGCCTACCCTTGGCGATGTCGTGCAGCAGCACCGCCACGTAGAGAACCTCGCGGTGTTTCTTCAGGCCGGGCATCAGCGAGTGTGACAGCGGATGCACCTTCTCGCCGCCGCCGCGCTCGATCTCGGCCAACACACCGACGCAGCGGATCAGGTGCTCGTCCACCGTGTAGTGGTGATACATGGAGAACTGCATCATCGCGACGATCTTGCCGAAATCGGGAATCAGCCGCCCGAGCAGGCCCGCCTCGTTCATGCGGCGCAGGTTGATGTCGGGCGCGCGATCGGATGTCAGGAGGTCAAGGAAGAGGCGGTTGGCCTCCTGGTCGCGCCGAAGGGTGCGGTCGACCAGGCCGAGCGACCGGGTCAGCAGCTTCAGCGCATCGGGATGATATTCCAGTCCGTGCTTGTCGGCGAACCAGAACAACCTCAGCATGTTCACCGGATCGCGCTCGAACACCCTGTCATCGATGATGTTGATACGCTGGTTGTCGACGATGAAGTCGCTGGTGCCGGCAAGCTTGCGCTTGCGGCGCTGGAAGGACTGCAGGATGCGGTTGAAGCCCGGACCTTGTCGCGCCTGTTCCTCTTCCAGCGCAGCACAGAAGATGCGCGTCAGGTCGCCGACATTCTTGGCGATCAGGAAGTAGTGCTTCATGAAACGCTCGACGGCGGACAGGCCTGGGTGGCTGGTGTAGCCTAGCCGTTCGGCGATGTCGCGCTGGATGTCGAAATGCAGCCTTTCCTCCGGCTTGCCGGTGAGGAAATGCATGTGGCAGCGCACGGCCCAGAGAAAGTCCTCGGCCTTGCGGAACTGGTTCAGTTCGCCTTGCGTAAAGACGCCCTTCTGCACCAGTTCGTCGGCGCTGCGCACGCGATAGAAATACTTGCCGATCCAGAACAGCGTCTGCAGGTCGCGCAGGCCGCCCTTGCCGTCCTTGACGTTCGGTTCGACCAGATAGCGCGTGTCGCCGGCCTTGGCATGGCGGTCGTCGCGCTCGGCAAGCTTGGCCTGCACGTATTCCGCGCCGGTGTCCTTGACGACCTCGGCATCGAAACGCCGCATGAGCTCGTCGTAGAGACCCTGGTCGGCCCACAGGAAGCGCGCCTCGAGAATGGACGTGCGAATGGTGATGTCGGCGCGTGCGTGCTTGATGCATTCGTCGACATTGCGGGTGGCGTGGCCGACCTTGAGCCCCATGTCCCACAGCATGTAGAGCATGTATTCGACCGTCTTTGCCCCAAGCGGCGTCTGCTTGGCCGGCAGCAGGAAGAGCAGGTCGATATCCGACCCGGGCGCCAGCGTGCCTCGGCCATAACCGCCGGTCGCCACCACTGCCATGCGCGCGGATGCCTTGGTCTTGGAACCCTCCGGTCCAACCTGTGTCGCGGCGAAGTCATGCAGAGCGCGGATGATCTCGTCCATCAGGTAGGAGAGACGCGTCGCGCATGCGCTCCCGCCACCGTCCTCGCGCAGCATTTCCTCGGCCTTCAGCCGTCCGGCCGACAACGCCTCCTTGAACGCCGCAAGCGCCTTGGCGCGCCTTTCGGCGTTGTCCAGCCCGCCCTTGCCGGCCAGCGCCGAGAGCTTGCGGTTCAGCGCCGCGCCATCAACCATCTCTTCCAGCTTCAGGGGAATTTTCGCCATTGCGCCTCGCCGTCAGGGGCGTCTACCTCAATTCGAGCGAAAATGTGAGCGCTTTTCACTCCCGCAACACGGAAAAAGCATACCGGTGCGAGGTCTCGCCCCTCCAAATCAGGAGGCGGCGCGCACCTTGCGGCCGCGCGCGAAATCCTTGAAATCCGCCGCACTCAATGCCGGCGCAAAAGCATGCCCCTGCAGGCCGGTGCAACCGAGCGATTTGAGCACGCGGGCATGTTCCATCGACTCCACGCCCTCAGCAAGCACTTCGATGCCCAGCGACTTGCCGATGTCGATGATCGAGCCGACCAGATGACGTTGCGTGGGCGACGTCAGGATGGGCGTCACGAGTTGCCGGTCGATCTTGAGCCGCTTGGGTTTCAGCTTCAGCAGGCTGACGATGGACGCGTATCCGGTGCCGAAGTCGTCGATCTCGATGTCAATCCCCAGCGCCTTTATCTGGTCGACGTTCCAGGTGAACTGGTCGTCGTTCTCGTCCAGGAAGATGGACTCGACCAGTTCGAAGGATATCGAGCCGGGCTTGATCGACAAGTCGCGCAGACCGCGGATGAGTTCCTCGTCGTGCAGGCGCCGTGCCGATACGTTGACGGAGGCCTTGGGGACGTTGACCCCTTCGCTCGCCCACACTTTCATGTCGTACAGCGCCTGCTCCAGGATCATCCTGTCGATGGTGGCCACGACGTTGAGTTCCTCTGCGATCTTCATGAAGTCGCCGGGCAGAAGCAGTTGCGAACTCGGATGGTTCCAGCGCGCAAGAGCTTCGACGCCGATGATTGCGTGTGTCGTGGCGTCGAACTGGGGCTGGTAGTAGGCGACGAATTCGTTGCGCTCCAGGCCGGACAGGATATCGTCGGCCATCCTCTTGGTGGTGACGATCTCCGCCTGCAGCGCGTCGTTGAAGAACTGGTA
This sequence comes from Mesorhizobium sp., assembly GCF_016793485.1. Classification (GTDB taxonomy): domain Bacteria; phylum Pseudomonadota; class Alphaproteobacteria; order Rhizobiales; family Rhizobiaceae; genus Mesorhizobium_K. Next base: position 84,935 of record NZ_JAEULZ010000052.1, read on the forward strand.
ACGGTTGCGCCCTCGGCTCTTGGCCCGATAGAGCGCGAGATCCGCATTGACGAGAAGCCTGCGCGGGTCGCCGACCTGGTCGAGGTCGCACGCGATGCCGATCGAGACGCCGAACCGGCATTCATGCCCCTGGAACAGAACCGGCTGGTGCATTTCCTCGATGATGCGATCGGCCAGTCCTGCGAGTACTTCGCCCCAGCGGTCCCTGTCAGGCTCCCCGATATTGCAGAGGACAACAAACTCGTCGCCACCGACACGGGCGACAAAATCGCCGTGGCGCAGGTTCGCTTTGAGCACGCGCGCCGCATGGACAAGCATCGCGTCGCCTGCCGCGTGCCCCAGCGTATCGTTGATCTGCTTGAAGCGATCCAGATCGAGATGGAGCAGCGCCGCGCGCTCGCCTTCCGTTTCGAACTTCGCGATGTGCTCCGCCAGCATCTCGTCGAGATAGCGGCGGTTGGGCAGACCGGTCAGGGAATCGTGCAGCGAATTGAATTCGATGCGTTCCTTGGCGGCGCGCAGTTCGGAATTGCGCGCCTCCGTCATCATGTTCGCGCGCTTCAGGCTTTCGGCAAGCGTCACGTCCGCCGTCACGTCCCAGTTCACGCCGACGATCCGGATCGCGCCGTTGCGGTCGCTGTAGGCCTTCGCGCTTTCACGCAGGTGGCGGATCTCGCCGTTCGGCAACAGCAGCCGGTATTGGGTCTGGAACGCGTCTCCGGCGAGATTGGCGCGCTCGGCATCGCGCAACACACGGGACAGGTCGTCGGGGTGGATGACGCGTTCCCAGTGCGTGTAGTCCCTGGGTCCCTTGTCCGGCGGATATCCGTAGAGCTGGTTGACGCGACTGTCCCAGATCAGCTCATTCGTCTCGGTGTTCAGTTCCCAGACACCGATCTGCGAACTGTCGAGCGCCAGGCTCAGGCGTCGCGACAGGCCCTCCAACTCGACCTCGCGGCGGCGCAGCTCGTCCACGTTTTTCAGCCGCTCCTCGACAAGCTGGCCGACCGCGAAGGCGGGAATTAGGAGCAGCACCCCGCCCGCCAGGATCACGAGCCGCAGCATCCAGGCATTGGGAGGCGTCTGGTCCCAGCCACCCTTCGGCCTAGCCGCGATCGTCCATGATCCGGCGGGTAGAGCGACGTCGGCCATGACAGGATTGTCGGTCACGGTTTCGGCTGTGCCGAAGAAATGACCGCCGATATTGCCCTTGCCGTCGCGACCGATGATGGCCACTTCGACAGGAAGGTCGGGGTCGAGCAGGCCGCTGTCGCGGTACAACCTTTCTGCTTCGATCACCGCCGAGACGATGCCCCAGAAGCGACGGCCACCCGCGCCGTCATCCACGAAGACCGGGAAGCGCGCTATGAAGCCGATGCCGCCCTGCACGAGGTCGACCGGCCCTGCAAGCACGAGTTCGCCGGTTTCGCGAGCACGCACGGCCGCCTCGCGCTGCGATGGGTTGTTGCGGTAGTCCAGGCCGACGACCTGCTCGTTTCCTTTCAACGGATGAACCATGGTGACGACCAGGTTGGGCGCCACGGCGATGTTGCGTATCTGCGACCGACCGGCGAGGAGGTTCTCGGCAAGGTCGGAGAACCGCTCCTGCTTCATGTCCGGCTCGGTGGCCAGCGTCGCGATCAGCCCGCGGACAAGCTCCAGGTTCTTGTTGACGTTGCCCTCAAGCTTGGCTCGGATCAGGCTGACATGGGACAATACTTCGGAGCGCAGCCGTTCCTGGTGAAGCCGGCGAGTCTGAATTTCCGCAAAAAGCCACGCGGTCGCGACAACAATGATCGCCAGCAGCGCGAGCACGCTTGTCGGTTTCCAGGTCAGCCGCAGCAAGCTGCGCAGGGCGAAAGGCGTCGCTCCCAATATTTCACCGTTAGCCGGATGTTCCGGTCAGGCTAAGATGCAGCTTTAAATATCGTCTTAAGAAAGCGTGTGAATTCTGTTGGTTCCAAGTTAGTTTCGCAGAATATTGCGCATCGGCGAAAAGATCGAAGCAACTGGGCCTGTTTCTTGGCAATTGTCGCGATCGATTTTTCAGTCGCAACTTGTCGTTAACCGCGATGCAAACTCTTGGCTCCCGTAGGCATCCGGTGCAAATCCAGGAAAACCCACGTCTTCGCAATCGCGAAACTGCGCCTCGTTCCGTTTCGACTGAATAATTGTCATGCCGGGTAGGCGCACGCCTCACGACATGATGACGAAATCCTTGCCCGACTTCGTCTCAGGCTCCAGCGGCGCGTCTGTCAGGATCATGACCATGCCGGGATGCATCCTCTGTTTCATCTGCTCGATGAAAGCCGTGTCAGCCGTCAGGCGGGTCAGCGAATCGCCCTCAGGCCGCGCGGCATCAGCCGTTGAATATGTGATCGCCATCCATTTCATGCCCTGGACGCCCGCATCCGCGCCCTTCAGAACGAAGACGTGGCTGCCGAGCGGCTCCGAGCCCTTTATGGTCAGGTTGCCGGTTGCCACCACGTCACCGTCCTGAACCATCTCGATCTTGCGATCGGCCGAGGAAGCGATCACCGAGACCACCGGATTCGTTTCGGCCTCGGTCCAGTCGGCCGGTTCCTTCTTCCCGTCCAGCCCCGCCTCGACCTGGCTGAACTCGCTTTCCGCGTAGCCCGAAAGCACCATGCCGGGATGCGTCAGTTCCCAAGGGTCGGCATGGTTCCCCGAAATGATCACCGGCGTGCCGAGATAGGTGATGCCGAAGAGCTTCGCGGAAAAATCCAGTGGCAGATGCACACAGCCATGCGACGACGGATAGCCGGGCAGGCCGCCGGCATGCAGCGCCACGCCGGACCAGGTCAGCCGCTCGGTGTTCGGCATAGATGCCTCGTTATAGGTAGACGAGTGGTGGACTTTCGCCTTCTGCAGCACGACGAAGACGCCGGTCGGCGTCGCGTAGCCCGGCTTGCCCGTCGAAACCGTCGCGACGGCGATGCGGATGCCGTTGCGGTAGACATGCACGAGTTGCTCCGGCAGCGACACGACGATCGCCACCGGCCCTGTCGGCTGGCGGTCGGGGTGCCATGTGAATTCGCCGGGCTTGAGGTCGCTGATCTCCTTCAGCACCTCCTGCCCCAGGCTTTCCGCCGCCACCAGCATCAGCCCGGTCGTAAGACCGCCCTTCAGCAGGTCACGCCTGTTCATGCTGCGAAGTCTGTCGATGATCATGAGGCGCTCCAGCGCTGGAAACCGTCGCAACCTGTTAGCGGATTCGCTTTCCTTTAGGAATCCGCCTTTGCGGCGAAAGTCGCCAGTCCAATCGTTGCCATTGCGCCGCGCGAAACTTCCGCCGTAAAGATGGGCGATGCGCCGGATGGCGGCATTGCTTGCGGCGGGGGACGTGTTGGCGGACAAGACGATATCGGCCTTCGTGCGCAGGACAGTGGCGCGCGCCTTTGCGGTTGTGGTGACGCTCTTCGCGCGCTTCGTGACGGCCGTGCGCGGGACGTGGGTCGGCAACGAGCCGTCGCGCAAGCGGCGCATCTATTTCGCCAACCACACCAGCCATGGCGACTTCATCCTGATCTGGATCGTGCTGCCGCCGCGCCTGCGCCGCAAGACGCGGCCCGTCGCCGCGTCCGACTACTGGCTGAAATCGAAGCTGCGGAGTTTCATCGGCCGCGACGTCTTCCATGCCGTCCTGATCGACCGCAACAAGGAGACGCGCACCGAGGACCCGATCGCGCTCATGCAGGATGCGGTCGACCGGGGCGCCTCGCTCATCCTGTTCCCCGAGGGCCGGCGAAACGACACCGACGCGCCTCTTCTGCCGCTGAAGGCCGGCATCTACAACCTCGCCGTCAGCCGCCCGCACATCGAACTGGTTCCGGTGTGGATCGAGAACCTCAACCGCGTCATGCCGCGAGGCGAGTTCATCCCCGTGCCGCTGATGTGCACGGTCACCTTCGGGCCGACCATGCAGGTCGCCGAGGGCGAGGCCGTCGACGCCTTCATCGCGCGCGCCCGCGACGCGCTTCTCGCCCTCAAGCCGGCCCGCAACGGAAGCGCCGCGTCATGAACATCCATCCCGACCTCCTGAACCTGCTGATGGGCATCGGAGCGATCCTCGTCGTCGCCTCGATCGCCGGCTACGTCCTGCAGCAGCGCTTCTCGCCGGACGGCTCCAACTCGGCCATCGAAAACCTCAACGAGCGCATCCGCGCCTGGTGGGTGATGGCGGTGCTGCTCGCCATTGCCTTCATCGGCGGACGCGCCGGCGTCATCCTTCTCTTCGGCTTCTGCTCATTCGCCGCGCTGCGCGAATTCCTGACGCTCACCAACGCGCGCCGCGCCGATCACTGGTCGCTGGTCGCCGCCTTCTTCGTCGTCCTGCCCTACCAGTATTATCTTGTCTGGGTGAACTGGTACGGCATGTATTCGATCTTCGTGCCGGTCTACGTCTTCCTGCTTCTGCCCATCGTCTCGGCGATGCGCGGCGAGACGGAAGACTACCTCGTGCGCATCGCCGAAGTGCAGTGGGCGCTGATGATCTGCATCTTCTGCGCTTCCTTCGTGCCGGCGTTGCTCAACCTCGACATCCCCGGGTTCGAGGGCCGCAACGTGCTGCTGATCGCGTTCCTGATCGTCGTCGTCCAGCTTTCCGACGTCCTGCAATATGTCTGGGGCAAGCTCATCGGCAAACGGAAGATCGCGCCGCGCCTGTCGCCTTCCAAGACCGTCGAGGGCTTTGTCGGCGGCGTGCTCAGCGCGACCCTGATCGGCGCATGTCTGTGGTGGATGACGCCCTTCACCTTCCCGCAGGCGGGCCTGCTCGCCTTCATCATCGCCATACTCGGCTTCTTCGGCGGCCTCGTGATGTCGGCCATCAAGCGCGACCGCGGCGTCAAGGATTGGGGCCATGTCATCGCCGGCCATGGCGGCTTCATCGACCGGCTGGATTCCGTCGTCTTCTCCGCGCCGATCTTCTTCCACCTCGTGCGTTACTTCTGGTCGGTCGACTTGCCGGCATGACCGAGAGGCTTGCGCGCAACTCCTTCGTCCACATCGCCATCGCCTTCCTGGCGATGGGAAGCTGGGCGGTGTTCGCGAACCGCGCGCATCCCATGCCCCAGCCGCTGGTTGCCGGTGTCGTCCAGGGTGCGCTGTCGGGCGCCATCACCTTCGTGCTCAAGCGCATGCTGGAGGCTCTCAGCGCGCGGTTTACGGGCATCGCCGCACTTGTCCTGCCGCCGTTGATCGCGGTCGCGCTCTCGCTCGTCATCCTCACCGCGATCCACACGCTTGCCGGCACGCCTGAAATCCTCGCCACAATCGCCCTGCCGACGAGCGTCACCGCCGCCTATTCGACGATTTACACCGCAGCGCTCTGGCGCGACCGGAGGACATCATGACGGGAGCCGACGACAACCGGCGGCCGCTCGCCAGCCGCCAGACAGGCTGGGCCGCGTCGTTCACCCGCAAGCTTGCCGCGACTGCTATCACGCCCAACCAGATTTCAATGGCCAGCATGGTCTTCGCCGGACTGGCCGGCGTTGCGTTCTGGTGGGCCGGCTCCTCGGCCGATCCGGCCGCCCGCACCGCCCTGCTCATTGCCGCTGCCGCCTTCTGCCAGCTTCGCCTGCTCTGCAACCTCTTCGACGGCATGGTGGCGATCGAGGCCGGCAAGAGCGCGCCGAACGGCGGCTTCTGGAACGAATTCCCCGATCGCGTCTCCGACCTCGTCATCTTCGTTGGTCTCGGCTACGGCCTCGGCGAACCCGCGCTCGGCTGGGCTGCCGCGGCACTCGCCATCTTCACCGCCTATGTCCGCGAGTTGGGCCGGGCCTGTGGCCTGCCCGCCGATTTCTCAGGCCCGATGGCCAAGCCGCAGCGCATGGCTCTCGTCACCGCCGCTGCCCTGATCTCCGTCCTCGAACCGCTCTGGAACGGCCACAACGAAATCCTGCTGGTCGCGCTCTGGGTTGTTGCCATAGGCTCCGGCTTTACCGTGTTGAGGCGCTCGTGGCGGATCGTCAGGCGTCTGCGTCAATCGTGAGGTCCACGAAAATGCCTTCCCTCCTCATCCGCCTGCTCGTCGCCACCGGCTGCCTTTTCACGCTGGCCGCGACCGCATCGGCCGACGGCTTCCGCACACCGTCCGACAACATCCACTGCATGGCCGATGTCTGGGACGGAACCGCTGAACTGCGCTGTGACATCCGCAACAACGCAGCCGCGATTCCCGAGCGCCCGGCCGACTGCGACCTCGACTGGGGCAACGCCTTCGCCGTCTCCGGGACACGCGGGCGCGCAACCCGTGTCTGCGCCGGCGACACGGTCATGAATCCCGACTATCCCGTCCTGGGCTACGGCAGCACATGGGAGCAGCACGGCTTTACGTGCACTTCCGAGACGTCAGGCGTCACCTGCGCGAACGGTCATGGAAACGGTTTCTTCCTGTCGAAGAAGAAGCAGACGCTGAAGTAATCAGCACGCTATGTAGTGACAGAATCCCAATCAATCTGACCGTGATCTGCCACGACCAATATTGCTTCGGGCAGGATGCGGTCACAAAAGGCAACGACGTTCAGGCAATCATAGCGGGCGCTTGGTACGATCAATCCGTCATAGTCGAGAAAATGAGCGGCTTCGCCGATATCCTGTGAGCGCGGATATTCGGCATGCTTCTCCTCATACGAGAGCTGTCCATATCGCGCTGTTTCCAGACCCACTTTCTGCAAGGCGGCGAGATCGAGCAGCTTGAGCGTCCGCTCCAGCGACAGGCCGATCTCGAAAAGATTGTACAGCACCCGCGAAGGCATCACCGGCTGACCCCGCATCAGGTGAAAACGCATCTCGGCAAGCGCGCCCTCACGTTGCTGCGACGTGTACAGGACATCAAACGTCCCATCGTCCCATCGTCCGCCTGACCGCGAGCATTGCGTCGGGTTCCGCCCCTGCCGAACGATACGCCAGACGTTCCCGGCAAAGGCAACCGGAGTTACCGCCTCGATGGCGTCGATAAGCGCGCTGTCGCGTCTCTTGCGCGGCGCAACAGCCACCTAGAGAAAAACCTCGTTCTCCAGCCGATCGATCACCTTCAGCACGTCGAGCGTCCGGTTTTCATGGATGAGATCGATCGCCCGCTCCCCATTGAGCTGCGGATGTCGCGCATAAAGCCATGTGCGTATCTCGTCGGCGTCATAGAATTCCTGCAAGCGACCTACCACGTAGTGCAGGTCAGACAGGATCAGTTCGTTCTTGGGCTGTGGTTTGATATCGCCGGCTTTCCAACGCGAAACCGTCGCCTTCGACACGTCAGTAATATTGGCGATATCCGTACCCTTGAGCCCGCCGAGTGTACCCAGTTCATCCAGAAATCGGGGGACGGCGCGCAACGATGCTGTCGACATGACCAAGCCCTCAGGCAGATATGATTTGCATACGCGTTTCAGAAAAACAATATGTGAAACACATATGCAAATGTCAATCTGACCAGAGATATCTACCGTCCCAACCCCTTAAGGCGGTACAGCGCTTCCAACGCTTCCCTTGGCGACATCTCGTCCGGATTGATCCCGGCCAGCGCGGCGGCGACCGGGTCGGCCTTCGCCACCGGCGGAGCCTCGCGGCGGATGGCGGCAGAAAACAGCGGCAGGTCGTCGACCAGCTTCTCGGCCTTGCCCGCCGTCTCGCCGCTTTCGAGTTGCGCCAGCACATCCTTCGCGCGCGCCACGACCGCGGCAGGCAGGCCGGCGAGCCGCGCCACCTGCACGCCGTAGCTGCGATCGGCAGCGCCCTTCGCCACCTCATGCAGGAAGACAACGTCGCCTTCCCATTCCTTGACGCGCATCGTGACGTTGTGCAGCCGCGACAGCTTGCCGGCGAGCGCCGTCATCTCATGGAAATGGGTGGCGAAGATGGCGCGGCACTTGTTCTGCTCGTGCAGATATTCCAGCGACGCCCAGGCGATCGACAGGCCGTCGAAGGTCGAGGTGCCGCGCCCGATCTCGTCGAGGATCACAAGACTGCGTTCGCTCGCCTGATTTAGGATCGCTGCCGTTTCCACCATTTCGACCATGAAGGTCGAGCGGCCTCGCGCAAGATCGTCGGACGCGCCGACACGGCTGAACAGCCGGTCTACGACACCGATATGCGCGGCCCGCGCCGGCACATAACTTCCCATCTGTGCCAGGATGGCGATCAGCGCGTTCTGGCGCAGGAAAGTCGATTTACCGCCCATGTTCGGTCCGGTCAGCAGCCAGATCGAGCCGTTCCTCGCACCCTCTTCCGGTGACAGGTCGCTGTCGTTCGCCACGAAGGGTGCTTGCGCCTGGCGACGCAACGACTGCTCGACCACGGGATGGCGTCCGCCCTCGATGGCGAATGTCAGGCTGCCGTCGATGATCGGCCGGCAATAATCCTCCGCTTGCGCGAGGCAAGCGAGCGCAGCGGAAACGTCGAGCGTGCTGAGCGCCTCCGCGCCTGCGCGGATCGCGTCGGCCGCCGCGACCGCTTCCGCGACCAGTCGCTCGAACGCCGCAAGTTCAATTCCAAGCGCTCGGTCGGCGGCGTTGGCGATCTTGCTTTCCAGGCCGGCCAGTTCGGTCGTGGTGAAGCGCATCGCGTTCGCCATCGTCTGGCGGTGGATGAAGCGCCCCTTCGCCTCGTCCGTGCCGGTCATGACGGCGTGATGGTTGGCCGTCACCTCGATGTAGTATCCAAGCACATTGTTGTGCCTGATTTTCAACGACCGGATGCCCGTCTCTTCCTGCAGGTCGCGCTCCATGCCGAGGATGACGCGCCGCGATTCCGTCGCCAGCCCGCGCGACTCGTCGAGGTCGCGGTCATAGCCTTCGCGCAGGAAGCCGCCATCCCGTTTGAGCAGCGGCAGTTCGTCGGCCAGCGCCTCCTCAAGATGCCCGGCGAACCGCGCCGGCAGCTTGCCGAGCGCCTGCATCGCCCCGGCGATCTCGTCTGGCAGCCGCGCCTTGCCGAACAGCGCGGCGATCTCGCGCGCTGCCGAGAAGCCGGAGCGCAGCGCGCCGAGGTCGCGCGGCCCGCCCCGGTTGAGCGCCAGCCGCGTCAGCGCGCGCGGCATGTCGGCGACACTCTTCAGTGACGCACGCAGCGCCTCGCAAAGGCGCGTCTCGGAGAGGAAGAAGGAGACCGAGTCCAGCCGCCGGTTGATCGCTGCCGGGTCGGTCAGCGGCGCGGTCAGGCGGTCCGCCAGCATGCGCGCGCCGCCGCCGGTCACGGTCCTATCGATGGCGCGGAAGAGCGAGCCGTCGCGGCTGCCCGACAGCGTGCGCATGAGTTCCAGATTGGCGCGCGTCGCCGGGTCGATGAACAGCGTTGCGCCATTCTCCTCGCGCGTCGGAAAATCAAGCGGCGGCCGCTCGGCGATCTGCGTCTTCTCGACATAGGCGATGACGGCCGAGATCGCCGACAGTTCGGCGCGGCTGAAGCTGCCAAAACTGTCGGGCGTCGCGATGTCGTAGAAGCGCGCGACGCGGCTGGCGGCCGCGCTTGAATCGAAGAGCTGCGCCGGCTGCGGGTTGGCGACGCGGCCGAGCACATCGAAGACCGGCCGTAGCTCATCGTCGTAGAACACCGTGTCGGCGACGATCAGCTCCCGAGGATCGACGCGCAGCACGTCAGACAGCAGCCGCTCGGCATTCGTCTCGGCAACACGAAACGCGCCCGTCGAGATTTCCGTCCACGCCAGCGCATACGAGTTCTCGCCGCCCTTCACCCGCCCCAGCGCCATCAGGAAGCTCGATTCCGACGGCGCGAGCAGCTTCTCCTCGGTGATGGTGCCGGGCGTTACAAGCCGCACCACGTCGCGCTTCACCACCGATTTCGAGCCGCGCTTCTTCGCCTCAGCGGGATCCTCGACCTGCTCGCACACGGCGACGCGAAAACCCTGCGCGATCAGCTTCTGCAGATAGTCGTCGGCTGCATGCACCGGTACGCCGCACATCGGGATGTCCTGCCCGAGATGTTTGCCGCGCTTGGTCAGCACGATTCCCAAGGCGCGCGACGCATGCTCCGCATCCTCGAAGAACAGCTCGTAGAAGTCGCCCATGCGGTAGAACAGCAGCGAATCCGGGTTCGCCGCCTTGATCTCCACATACTGCTCCATCATCGGCGTTGCCGCCGGCTGGGCACCTTCGCGCTTTATGGGCGTCTCGTCGTTCACAAATCCGTCCGTGGCGGCAAAAAGCGCCGCAGCCTGCCTGTTTGACCCTTTACGGCGGCCAAGCATAGCCTTAATCCCGAACGCTCCACAAAAACAAAGCGCTCGCGCAAGCATATCCCTGGGAGGGGACCGCCAGCATGGCCAAGAAACCGGACACCAACGGCCCGTCTGTCAGCGCCGAGGAGGCGCTGCATTTCCATGCCATGGGCCGTCCCGGCAAGCTGGAGATCAACCCCACCAAGCCGATGGCGACGCAGCGCGACCTGTCGCTCGCCTATTCGCCCGGCGTCGCGGTCCCTGTAAAGGCCATCGCGGAGGATCCCTCCAAGGCGTTCGACTACACGACGCGCGGCAACATGGTCGCTGTCATCTCCAACGGCACCGCCATCCTCGGCCTCGGCAATCTCGGCGCGCTGGCGTCGAAGCCCGTCATGGAGGGCAAGTCCGTCCTGTTCAAGCGCTTCGCGGACGTCGATTCCATCGACCTCGAGGTCGACACCGAGGACGCCGACGCCTTCATCAACTGCGTGCGCTATCTCGGCCCCTCCTTCGGCGGCATCAACCTCGAGGATATCAAGGCGCCGGAGTGCTTCATCATCGAGCAGCGCCTGCGCGAGCTGATGGACATCCCCGTCTTCCACGACGACCAGCACGGCACCGCCATCATCGCGGCCGCCGGCCTCATCAACGCGCTTGCCATCACCGGCCGCGACATGAAGACGGCGAAGCTCGTCTGCAACGGTGCGGGGGCGGCCGGCATCGCCTGCATCGAGCTCGTCAAGTCGATGGGCTTTTCGCCCGAGAACGTCATCCTCTGCGACACCAAGGGCGTCGTCTACCAGGGCCGCACCGAGGGCATGAACCAGTGGAAGTCGGGCCACGCGGTGAAGACCGACCGCCGCAGCCTCGCCGACGCGCTCGACGGCGCTGACATCGTATTCGGCCTCTCCGCCAAGGGCGCCTTCACCGACGCCATGATCCGCTCGATGGCGCCGAACCCGATCATCTTCGCCATGGCCAACCCGGACCCCGAGATCACGCCCGAGGAAGTCGCGAAAATCCGCGACGACGCCATCATGGCGACCGGCCGATCGGACTATCCCAACCAGGTCAACAACGTCCTCGGCTTCCCCTACATCTTCCGCGGCGCGCTCGATGTCCGCGCCACCACCATCAACGACGCGATGAAGGTCGCGGCGGCCCAGGCGCTGGCCGAGCTGGCGCGGCAGGACGTGCCCGACGACGTCGCTGCCGCCTATCAGGGCAACCGGCCGAAATTCGGCCCGCAATACATCATCCCCGTGCCCTTCGACCCGCGCCTCATCTCCGCGATCCCGATCGCCGTCGCGAAAGCCGCGATGGAATCCGGCGTCGCGCGCAAGCCCATCGCCGATTTCGAGAAATACGCGCTGGAGCTTTCCTCCCGCCGCGACCCGATCGCCTCGACGCTCAGCCGTATCTACGACCGCGTGCGCAAGAAGCCGCAGCGCGTCGTCTTCGCCGAGGGCGAGGAAGAGCAGGTGATGCGCGCCGCCGTCTCCTATGTCGCGCAGAAACTCGGCACGGCCATCCTCGTCGGCCGCGAGGACATCGTGCGCGACAATGCGCGAGCCGCCGGCGTCGATCTCGACCGTCCCGGCATCGAGATCATCAACGCGCGCCTGTCGAAGAAGAACGCGGCCTATGCCGACTTCCTCTACGAGCGGCTGCAGCGCAAGGGCTACCTCTTCCGCGACGCGCAGCGGCTGATCAACAACGACCGCAACCATTTCGCCGCCTGCATGGTGGCGCAGGGCGACGCCGACGCGATGGTCACCGGCATCACCCGCAACTATTCGACCGCGCTCGACGACGTCAGGCGAGTCATCGACGAGCGTCCGGGCCACCGCGTCATCGGCGTCTCGATCGCGCTCTGCCGGGGCCGCACGGTCATCGTCGCCGACACCGCCGTGCACGACATGCCGAACGCCGAGCAGATCGCCGACATCGCCGAGGAGACCGCGGCCTTCGCCCGCAGGATGGGTTATGAACCCCGCGTGGCCATGCTCGCCTATTCCACCTTCGGCCACCCGGCCGGCGAGCGCTCCGAGCGCGTGCAGGAGGCGGTAAAGATCCTCGACCGGCGCCGCGTCGATTTCGAGTATGACGGCGAGATGGCCGCAGACGTCGCGCTCAACCCGGAGGCGATGAAGCGCTATCCCTTCTGCCGGCTGTCAGGCCCGGCCAACGTGCTGGTCATGCCCGCCTTCCACTCGGCGTCGATCTCGACCAAGATGCTGCAGGAACTCGGCGGCTCCACCGTCATCGGCCCGCTGATCGTCGGCCTCAACAAGCCGGTGCAGATCGTCTCGATGAGCGCCAAGGACAGCGACATCGTGAACATGGCCGCAATCGCGGCTTATGCTGCGGGGGTTTAGCCAGCGCTGCCCCCTTATCTCCCCCCTTGCGGGGGAGAAAGCGATTTCAACACTTAGCCGAGCACGGCCGCAGGCCGCGCGCAGGTTCAAGTGTTAGAAATCGCAAGAGAGGGGGTGCGCCCCTCAAGCGAACCCGGCCCCTCTCTTTTCGTCATCCTCGGGCTTGACCCGAGGATCCATGCCGTTCGACCAGTCAAGCGCACCGACGGCGCCGAACCATCCCCTCTCTTGGATTTTCTACGACTTGGCTTCGCCAAGACCGTGAAAATCCTTTCTCTCCCGCAAGGGGAGAGATAACGCGCGTCGTCGTTTCCGCATTCCTAAGGGCCCACTAAAAAAGCGCGAGTGTCGCGCCGCCCTTATCTCCCCCCTTTGCGGGGGAGAAAGCGATTTCAACACTTAGCCGAGCACGGCCGCAGGCCGCGCGCAGGCTCAAGTGTTAGAAATCGCAAGAGAGGGGTGGTGTTTTGATCATGAAAAATCGAATTCAACCAGTAGCGGTTCCAGTATTTGATCAAAATCCGTTGGGGTAGCAATCCAGCGGAAGCCCCACGGACTTGCAACTAGCATATCGCTAGGTAGGCCGTTTGGACGGCGCTTGTCCCATAGGTCCAGCTTTCCGATGTCATCAATAAGATCGTTAAACTGGGCCTCGTTCATCAGAACGTTGTGTGGTTCAAACCCCGCTAATTGAATGTGGGTGTCCAACGGCCCTGATACATAGTCGGTGTCGATGCTATAAGCTGCCAAAACCTTGCCGCCCAATCTACTATTGATGTTTTCTTGGCGCTCGTACTCTGGTGTCGTTACTGGGCCAGGAGAGGATCCGCTCATCGAGAACGCGCCGGATTTGGGATCATAGGACACGGTCCAAGGCATAGGAAAATTGGCACTCAGGCGCCCTACAATTGTCTTCTCGGGATTGAAAGATAAGACCGAAACTCGATTGTACTCTTCCAGTATCTGAAAAAAGCCAACGCCCCGCGTCAGGGCATCGCTAACTTCATTAAATGAGAGCTTGGCCGCGTTTCCACCATTTCGATTCCGAAGACGCAACCCGTCATGCCACAAAACATAGTCGGCATGGGACACTCCATTCCTGATGTCGTCTCGAAAAATATCTTCGAGCAAAGCCGATAGACCAGAAAACCCTACGCGTTTAGCGGTAGTAGCCAAATCTCTAAATGTTGCATTGGCATTTGGCCCAATTATGCGTTTTGGCGTACTTTTTACTCTAACCAAATCTTGAAAAGGCCATAGTAAGTACGGCTTTGATTTTATCACGCCGAGCAAATTGCTGATGGTCTCATAAACCCCACCAGCCTCGGCTAGTTGACAATAAAGCATGAGT
>NZ_JAEULZ010000015.1 GCF_016793485.1 Mesorhizobium sp.
ACGTGGCCGGTCTCCCGCGCCCCGCCGGTGTTCTTGCCCCGACGGAGGACACGGCCGTTGCCGCTGGTCTCCGCCGGGGCCCGGACCTGGGGGTTCATCACCCAGCCAGCGCGACCGCAGCGCTGACCGATCCGGCACCGCCGCCCCCCCTGATACCCGGTGCGCACCAGGTTCCCGTGAGGGCGATGGCAAGGAGTATGCGGGAGGTGCGAGGCGTGTGAATCCAGTTGCCAACGGAAAATCGAAAGTCGAGCGATTTCAGTGGCATGCGTTTCCAGTTGCGAAAAACTATCCACGTCCACGGGGAGCTTCGGCCCGCTGATGAAGCAGATTCATTTTGGTTGCTGTCGCCATGGCTTCACGGGTCGGCGGGACAGCGCCCCTCTGTCTGCCCTGCCGGACGTCTCCCCCACATGGGGGGAGACCAGACGGCCGCGATGGCGGTTAGTGCGGATTGAGCCCGCATTGGAACTGGTATCCCATGGGGGAACGCTGCCCGTCAAAACACCTTGTCCATCGGCAGGCCGAGCGCCAGCGAACCGGTGTAGGTCGCCTGCGGGCCCTGTTGCAGCGGGTGGAAGCGCGCACCCTGGATGTCGCGGAAGCGGCGCTCCAGACCGACCGACCGGTAGAAGCCCGCGCCGCCCGCAAGCTCCAGCGCGAGTTCTACTGCCTCGATGGCGTTCCTGGCAACGAGCGTACGGCCGATCATGATCTCGTTGACCGACTGGGCCGAAGGCGCGTTCTGCTCGGCGGTGGAAACCATGTGACGGTGGGCAATCTGCGCGGCGCGCAGCGCCGTCTCCATGCGACCGGCAAGGCTGGTCGTGTGCTGGTTCACGGGCTTCTTTTTCGCCAGATCGATCGCGATGTCACGTGCGCTCTCCGCGACGCCGAGGTAGGCGGCATAGATGAGCGGGAAGGCGATGGTCGAGATGATCTGGAAGAGCGGATGCCACTCGCCACTGGTTCGGGCGAGCGCAACGTTGGCCTCCGGCACGAACAGTCCGTCGATGACGACATCGTTGGAGCCGGTGCCGCGCATGCCGAGCGTGTGCCATGTGTCATCGATCTTGACCGCATCGGCCTTCATGGGAACGCCGAAGTGCAGCACCTTGGCCGGCGTCTCGCCATCCAGAACCGCGCCGGTCATCAGGATATCGCCGGCCTCAGCACCAGAGGTGAAGACCTTGCGACCGCTGATGCGGTAGCCGCCCTCGACCTTCTCGGCCTTGCCCGAGCCGGCGATCCAGTCGGATCCGCCGCTCGACAGGAGAACGATCCTTTCCGCTGCGACCCGCTTCAGGAGCGGTTCCACCGCCGTCACCTTCTGGTGCCGCCAGCGCCACGCAGGGATCGCGACCTGGTGCGTATGCATGGAGAAGGCCAGACCTGTCGAACCGCAGGCCTGCGCGATGGTGCGTATCATGTCGGCGAGTTCGGCGACTTCGGCGCCGCGTCCGCCGAGCTCAACGGGAACGCCGGCTTCGACGAGGCCGGCCGCCTTCAGGGCCTTGTAGTTTTGGGAGACGAAGCGGTCTTCGGCATCGGCTTTCGCTGCGCCAGCAGCAAACGAGGGCGCCAGGCGGGCAGCGATGTCGACGACGGATTCGGTAACGTGTCCAGGTTTTTTCAATGCGCTTGCAGTGTTCATTTCACGCTCCTCGCGTCTATCGGGAATCAGAAAATCTCCCTGCCCGGCGAGATCGTCCAATCCAGGAACGTACCGGCGTCGTGTAGCCAATCGAATTTTCGCAGTGGGCTACAATGTAACCGTCTTGAAACCCGCAGCGACAGGATGCGGACACGCAGAGGAGCAATACAGATGTCAAAGAATGACGCGATGGTCTCTTTTGATCCTGTAAGTCGATGACGAAAACCAAAGGATTCAAAGAACCGGGCGCGGCATGCCCGCGCATGTCGCCAGCGCTTCTTTAAAAGTGGCGGAAAGAACTGGAAAAGGCCGACATCGTTGCAGGCGAGAAAAAGCGGCTCGTAGACCACAGCATCACGCAAAGGTGGGCCGGTGCGACCGGACCGGCGGCTCAGAAGCCGGTTTCGATGCGTTCGAAGATGACGTTGGTGAACGCTGAAATCTGCGCGCCGATGAAGGGACCGGTCAAAGCGACGACCAGCATGATCGCCACGATCTTCGGCACGAAGGTGAGCGTGATTTCCTGAATCTGCGTCAGAGCCTGAACGAGGGCGATGCCGACGCCGACCAGCATGGCGGCGGCGACCGCTGGACCGGACGCTATAAGCACGGTCCAGATAGCGTACTGGACGATATCGAGCGCGTCGGCCTCGTTCATGTGATTAGGAGATCTTGACGCCTGTCCCGACGACGACTTCCTTGCCGTTGTCGAGCACGGCGACAATGCCGTCGGAATATAGCTTCACTTCGGTGACTTTGCCGGTGATGGCGCCGTCCGGCGACGTCACCGTCCGGCCGATGATCGCGTCGGCCTGGGCGAGCGTGTTCGACTGGAGCATCTGATCGAGTTTCTGGTTCATCTGCACCGACTGCTCGACATTGCTGAAGGAGGCGAGCTGCGCCATGTACTGGGTGGAGTCCATGGGGTTCGTCGGGTCCTGATTTTTCATCTGCGCGACGAGAAGCTTCAGAAAGGACTGATAATCCACCTGCGTCTTGGACACAGCGTCGGTCTGACTGGTGTAGTTCGTGGACGTGCTGGTGCCAGCGGGATTGACGACCATGCTCATAGCGCAGCTCCCATAGCCATCTTCTGATGCGAAACGGGGAAGTCGTCATTGTCGCCGAGCGCGATCCGCTCCAGCGGGTAGAGGCCGCGGATCGCCTTCAGCGCCTCGTAGACATGTCCCTCGCTCACCATGCGGTCAATCTGCTTCAGCGTGCCGGTGATCTCAAGGTCGCTGAAGCTGGCGATCATCAGCGGAAGCGAGCGGCGGAACATGTCGTAGGCGTCGCTCGCGCCGGTCGGATTCATCAGCATGACCTGCAGGATGAAATAGAGCTGGCGCAGCGGTGTGTTTGCCTCCTCCATCTGGAGGACGTGGCTTTCGAGAAGGAACTGCACGTCGTTCAGTAGTTCCAGCGTGACCTTGCGGTCTACCCTGATGACGGCTCCGTTGAGATAAATCTTCTCGCCGGGCTTCAGCGAAATCTTGAGCGTGTTCTTCATTGGATTCCGTCCCTGATGATCTGTGAGACTTCGATCAGTCCGTCCAAATTGTCGGAGCGCCCCTGGCGCACATCCTCGGCCTCGCGCAGCAGCCAGAGGCCGATTGAGATGAGGTTGGCGCGCAGTTCCTTGGGTAGGGCGTTCTCGGGGCTGCCGAGATCCTCGACCAGAGTGCTCCAGACGCGGTTGAGGAAATGGATCGCTTCCACCGCCTCCAGCGAATCGGTGCCGACGCCGCGCGCAGCGACGAGCATGTCGATGGAACGCGTCAAAAGCTGGCGCTCGCGGTCCTTCGCGTCGGCGACCGAGTCTGTCTGGATGTCGGCGTAGGAAAATTGGTACATGAAAAGGTTCCGTCCCCTTATCCCAGGAAGCGCAGCAGGCTGAGCTGCTGGATGCGTGCGGTGATCGCGTAGGAAGTCTCGAGCTGCGAGAGAAGATCGCTGACGCGGCTCGCCGCCTCGTACGGATCGACGCCCTCCGTATCGATGATGAGCCGCTCGAAGAGATCCGCCTGCACCTTGATGCGCGAACTCGCGGCTTCCACGCGCTGCTCGACCACGCCGGTTTCCGACTGGACCGCAGCGAGCGAGGCGATCGCCTCGCCGACGACGCCGACCATCTGGTTGACAAGCGCGTTGCGCCCGGCTTCGCTCAGATTGGCGTCGAAAAGATCGCCGATCGAGGCGGCTGCCATGGCCAGCTTGCGGATCGCGTCGTTGTTGCCGCTGACCGACGTCGACGCGGTCTCGTTAAGCGCGATGCGGCTGACGATGGTCTGGTCCGTTGCGCTCGACCAGTTGGCCTGCCAACCGGCGCCGAGGAATTGCGGCTCCAGGGTGCTGGTGATGAAGGTTTCCATATCGGCGGCCGAGATGTTGGCGGCGGCGGGGGCGGTCTGCGAGAAACCGAAAAAAGTCTGGAACGCGGTATCGAATGCTGCCTTGGCCGGCGAACCGGATGCGAAAGCGTCGATCGGCTTCACGTCGGTGTTGATGCCGGCGAAAACGTACTCGCCGTTGAAGGGAGTATTGAGGACCGAGGTAAGCGCGGCGAGCGCAGACTTGCCGGCGTCGCGCGTCACCGACGGAGCGGCGTCGCCGGAAGCGCTGGCGGTGAGTACGCCGAGCAACTGCTCGGCGATGCCGGTCATCGAGGTGAGGGCATCCTGCGTCGCCTTCAGGCGAGCGGAGACGATGCCGTTGGAATCGACTATGCCATTGAGGCGGTCCACGTCGCGCGCGAAGCTGACCGTCTGCGCCGTGCGCGCACCAAGAGCGATGCCGCTGTCGAAGACCTTGCCGGTGTCGCGCTCCTGCTGCGCCTTCACGAGCTCGACCTGCGTGCGCATCGTCGAGTAGCGCAGGGATTGCGAGCTGGAAAAGGTTGAGACGAGCGTGGTTTTCATGGCGCTACCTCACCGCACCCAGGAGGGCGGCGAACATCTCGTCCACGGCGCGGATCAGCCGGGAAGATGCCTCGTAGGATTGTTCGAGATCGAGCAGGAGCGACATCTCCTGGTCGATGTTGACGCCGGTTTCGTTCGACAGCGCTTCGGCCGTGCGGACAGCGAGGGCCTCCTTGGAATCGGCCGCGCTGGAGGCCGACTTGCGCAGGCCGTCGAACCAGCCGATCGAAGAGGTAGCATAGTCGCCCAGCGTCGCGTTGGACTCCAGGCCGGTCGTCGGGTCGAATGTCATCGGCGCATCGAGGCGCGCGCCGTATGAGATGAGCAGGCTGGAATAGGCCGCGTTGTTGCCGGTGTTTTGGACGTAGCCTGCGCCGTTGGCGCCACCGTCGCGCAGGAGCTCCGGATTGCCGCCCTGCGCTGAATCGATCGCTGGATTGAGGCGTATCTGGCCGGCCAGCCCGGTGATCACCGTCCCGGCAGCGGGAACGGTGGGTCCGCCGGACCATGTGAAGAGACCGGTCTGGTCCGGTAGCACGCCGCCTGGCGAAGTCTCGGCAAATGCCGTGATCAGCCCCCGCGCAACTTCGTCCAACTGGCCCTGCATGGTGGTGGTGACGCCGTCACGCAACTGAATCATGCCGGCGAGGCGGCCGGACGCGTCGGTATTGCCGCCAGTGCCGAGCGCGACAGGAACACCGTCTATATAGACCTTCGAACCGGTGGTGCCCGGTGCATAGACGCCCGACGGCGTGAAGCCGACCTTGCGCGGCACGGTCTCGAAAAGCATCGAGCCGTCCTTGGTCAGGACAACCAGGTCGTTGTCGGCGCGGGTGTAGGTGGAGACCGGAACGTATTCGGCGATCTTCTTGACGATGGAGTCGCGCTGGTCGAGCACGTCGGAAATGTCGCGTCCCGTCCGCGTCCCGGTGACAACCGCGTTGTTGGCTGTTTCGAGCTGGGATAGCAGGTTGTTCAGATCGCTTACCGCCGTGCCGATCTCCTGGTCGGCGGCGGTTCGGAAACTCTGGATCGCCGACGTGCCGTCGTTCAGCGTGCGCACCACCTGACGCGCGGCGTCTAGCGTGTTTTCGGCGAGGTTCCTGTTGGACGGGGAGGCGGAATAAAGCTGGAGGGCTTCCTGCAGTTTTCCGATCGCGGTGGCCGGCGACGTGGAGTTGTCCACGCCGTTGACCATGAGGTTCAGCCGCTCCATGCCGGTAGAGAGCGTGCTCTGTCCGTTGAAGGCCGATAGCGCAGCGAGATTCTGGCGGAAGAGCTGTTCGTTGGCGGCACGCTGAATCTCGACGGAACGTGCGCCGGGCGATGCGGTGGTGACCGCCATGCGCCGGCTGTAGTCCGGATTGCTCGCTTCAAGGACGTTGCGGGAAACGACACTGGTCTGCCGGGCAGTGTTCCTGAGCGACGACTGCGCAATGTTAAAGGCAGATGACAGCGACATGCGAAATCAGGGGCTCCCGCTCACGTTCGGAAGGCCACTACCTCTTGAGGTTGACGAGGACATCCATCAGGTCGGCTCCGGTTTGGAACACCTTGGAATTGGCGGTGTAGTTGCGTTGGGACTCGATCATGCTGGTGAGTTCCTCGGCGATGTCGACGTTGGAATTCTCCAGTGCGCCGGAAACCACCGAGCCAAGACCGTTTGTGCCCGGGAAGCCCATCTGCAGATCGCCGGATTCGGCCCCCAAGGCAAAGACGTTGCCTGGCAGAACGGTGAGCTGGTCGGGGCTTTGGACATTGGCGAGAGGCACGCGATACAGCTCCAGGAAGGAACCGTTTTCGTAGTAGGCGTAGACGGTGCCGTCGGCTGCGATCTCGACGCTCTCGATCCCGCTTGGCGCATTGCCGTTGGCGACGACCGACAGTTCGGTGTAGCCGGTGCCCAGCTGCGTCATGCCGTCGAGAGCAAGGTTGAAAGGCTGGCCGCCGGGGACGGTGACGTTGATGCCGCCGGCCGGGGATGTCAGCGCCCCGGTGGTGCCGTCGAACGTCAGCGTCGATGTTGTGAGCAGCGAACCCGCAGCATAGGGGAACGGAGCACCCGGCGCCGCGCCGGCCTGATTGTAGATCGCGACTTCCCAGGTATTGGCTGCGGTCTTGGTGTAGTAGATATCGAGCATCACCTCGTTGCCGAGGTTGTCGTACGTCAACAGCGAGCTCTTCTGCGTGCCGGCGGCGTTCGGATTGTTGGTCGAGGGCAGCGGGCCGCTTGCGACATCCGCACCGGCGGGCAGGTTGGCCTTGAACGTGCCCTGCGTGGAGGGTGTAGCGATCAGTCCCTGTTGCGCGATCGAGACGCGCTCAAGCCCACCGAAGCCGTTGGCGGTCGTTGCCGGCGGACCGGCCGCGAAGCTGTAGCCCATCAGGTAGAAGCCTGCGGCGTTGATGAGATTGCCGCTGCCGTCGGGGACGAAGGATCCGGCGCGGGTCAGGTAGGGCGTGCCGCTCGGACTTTCGACGACGAAAAAGCCGTTGCCCTTGATGGCGAGATCGCTGCCGGAATTGGTGTATTTGAGGTCGCCCTGCTGCGAGATCGCGGTGCGCACCGTCGTGTTGACACCGCCCGACTGGTAGTTGCCGCCAGTGGACGGAATAATGAGGGAGGAAAACTCGGTCGACGAGCGCTTGTAACCGGTCGTGCTGGAATTGGCGATGTTGTCGGCAACCGTCGACAGGCGGTTGGCCTGCGCGTTCATACCGGAAACGCCGGTACGCATCATTCCGTAGAGACTCATCGTGGCTTCTCCCCACTTTGCACTGGACCGGAGGGCAGGATAGCCGGGCGGACTTGCGCGAAACTGGTGCGAAGATGGCGGCCGGGCAGTTGAGACCGGTCGCGAACGCCTGCCATCAGCCGACGAGCCGGTAGCCAAGGAAGCGCTTGGAATCGACAGGATCGAAACCGAGCTTCTCGCGCAGCTTCTTGCGCAGCTTCGAGATGTGGCTTTCGACGACGTTTTCCTCGACCTCGTCGTCGAAGATTCCGTAGATGGCGTTGAAGACCTGGGTCTTGGTGACGCGCCGGCCACGGTTGGCCGCCAAATATTCGAGGATGCGGCGCTCGCGGCGCGGCAGGGGCATGGGTTCGCCGTCGATCTCCGGCTCGCGGCCATCCATGAAGATGCGCATCGAACCGACTTCGATATATTGCTGTTCTTCCTGCACGCGACGCCGGATGGCCGTGATGCGCGCCAGGATTTCGCGGATATGCACGGGCTTGCGGATGACGTCGTCCACGCCCGACTCGAAGAGCATCAGCGTATTCTCGAGGGAGTGATGTTCGCTGAGTGCGATGACGGGCGCCTTGGTGCGATCCCGTATCTTCCGGGGGGAGACCGCAGCCTTGTCGCAATCGCCGATCAGGATGGCGCGCACCGACTGAAGATCTTCGTCCGCCGCACTCGAAACCCACTCGCCGAAAGCGTTCGATCCGAACGATGCCGTAGCAACGCCTTCACGGTCAAAAAGTGAGTTATATCCTTCTTGTACGAGCTCACGCTCGTCTACGATCACTATCATCGGCCCGCCCTCCGAATCAGAGTTAATCCCTGATGTGAAAGGCGTAACGCGCGGGGTGAATCTTGCCTAACCGTCATTTTTTGCCCCCCTTTTTTCAGGAGGGCGAAAAAATCTCCGGTTGCATGATTTCGTGCTGAATTAAAGTGCTTCGCGAGCGAGGCCGAACCTAGATGTAAACGCCGCCGGCGGACTCCTTCTGCGACAGCGCAGACCCCTGCTGTCCGCCATGCCTGGCGCTCCTGTCTTCTCCCGGGGAACGCCCGCCGGACCCTGCATTTTCACCGCTGGCGCCCTGGCCGAACTGCTCGGCCGAGCGGCCCTGCGACTGGACCATCGACATGGAAGCGTCCGCTTTCGCGCCCGGCGCCGCGGCCGAAGGCTGGACAACGCTCACACGGTCGATGTCGTAGCCGAGATCGCGGAGCGAGTTCACGATGACGTCGCTGTCAGCGGACAGGCGACGGTAGGCCTCCTGATTTTCAACCTTGAGTTCAATCGAGAGCTGCTCGCCGGCGAAACGGAGCGTCGCCGTGACCATGCCGAGTTCGGCGGGATGCAACTGGATTTTCAGCGACTGGGCGGAAGTCGGTGATGCGGAAGCACGAATCGCTTCCGACGAAAATTTCGTCAACGCCGGCTCAAGCAGATCGCCGGAGGCGAGGGTCTCGACCAGGACCACGGTCGTCGAGGCGGCCGGCGCAGGGATGTTCTGCTGCGAGATGACGGTGATGCGGGGGGCCGGAGCCGCGTCCTTGCCGAAAGGCGCTTCCGGGCTCGTCTTGTCCTTGTCCGAGGACTGCTGCAAGCCATCCGCCGTAGGACGGGTGACCGGCTCGAAACGGATGGGCTCGGCCTGCTGGCCGCGCCCCATGGGCACGAACGGCTGCGATCCCGATGTGTCCCGGGTTGTGGCGGGGCCGCCGGGTCCGATGTCTTCGCCCTGCTTCGGCCCTTCCGATGCGGACGCAGCAATTGCAGGCGCGCGTCCAGCTGACGCGGGCTTTTCTGTCGCGGCCGTGCGGTTTGCCGAGGCGAGGGCGGCGGCCGTGGTGGGCGACGGCGTCTCATCGGGAACGAAGGCGTCGCCATCCGAGGGAATCACCGGCGGCGTGGCCTGCCTGTCCACCCCGCCTTCTCGGCCGTCCACGCCCTGGAGTTGAGCCTGCTGCGCCGGGTCGAGAATGTCTGTTGCCGGATCATTTTTCTCGGCGTCCGCATCACCGGTCGCGTCGCCCTTCATCTCATGCGATGGCGAAACCGCCGGCCTGTCGAGCGAGGCGGGCTGACCGCCGGAGTTGTCGAACTGGTTCGCGAAGCGGGGCCAGCCTGCGCGGAGATCGGAATCCCGCCTTGTTGCAACGGCGTCCCGCGATCCGTCGGTCTTGCCGACAAGCTTGCCGAGCGCCTCGGTGAAATCCGCGCCACCCTTGCGGCCGGGCATTGCCTTGCCGTCAGTACCCGTCTTCGGCATGGCAAACTGCGGCAAAGCCTGCTTTACGCCACTCGTCATTCCGGCATCTCTCCAATCAGCTTGTCTATCTCGGCGAGTTTCTCTCGCGTTGACGCGATCACAACCTCGGCCTGCTCCACGGTCTGGTCCACCGCCGTGCCGGCCGCTGGCGGACGGCTTTGCGCAGAGGCGGCTTCGGGCGCAAGGTTCGCGTCAGCCGTCGGCGCGGTGACGACAGGGTCCGGACCCACGGCGCGGATTTCCGGCTGCTTCGGCTGCCCGGCATCGGCGATGCCGCCGGGGGCGACCAGACCGGCGGCGATGGCGTTGGCGGCGTCGAGAAGCTGGCGGTCATTGTCCGACAGGCTTTCGCGATCGATCTTTTCCAGTTTGCCCACGACATCGTCCACCTTGCCCGAGGTCACCAAGGACAGGCCTGCGTAGAGTTCGGCGCGTGGATCGTCAGCAATCGTTTCGGCCTGCGTGGCCGCGAAGGCCGCGAGGTCGACAAGGCCATCGATCGCCGCGCGGCGCGCAATGCGCAGATAGATGACCTTTTGCTGTTCGGGGTCCATCAGCGACACGATATCGACGATGCCCTTGCGGTCGACGGTTGCCTGGAGCGCGACGATGCCGGCCACGAAGGCGTCGGCAAACTGGCTGGCATAGGGCGAGCGCAGATAGGAGCGAACATACTGGTCCGACAGGCGCACGAAGCGTTTCGCGTCCTCCAGACGGGTGGCGACGGCCAGCGATCGGCGCAGGGCGGCTTCCTCGACCAGCGTGCCGGGAGCCAGCAGTCGTGCGCGGTCGAGCAGGGCGAGCGCGTTGGCAGGGTCGGCCTCCGACATCATCGATCCCTTGATGAGGGCGACATACATGCCGACATTCGACGGATAGGCCATCGGATCGACAGTGCCGAAGGCCTGCATCGCTTCCTTGGGTTTTCCGTTGACGTAAAACAGGATCTTTTCGCCGAGCCTGCGGTTGGGATCGTCCTTTCCCAGATAGGGGAGGGCGGCCTCGACGGTGACCGGGTTGCCGCCCGACATCGCATAGACAACGAGTGCGCGGCGGTTCAACTCGTTCTCGAAGTGGGCGCTGTCGCGCGTGGCGAAACTTGCATCGGCCATCTGGATCAGCTTGCGCTGCATGGGCTGCGACGCGTGGTCGCCAAGGACGAGGCGATCCTGGACGAGTTCCAGCGAACGCACGATCTGATAGGGCTGCAGAGAGATGGCGCCCGCCGTGGTTTCGTCCGCGGCGTGCGGAGTTGTTTCCGTGCGGGGAGCGCTTTCCGAGGACGGCATTTCCGCAGCGAGAGCGGGGAGAGCAAAACAGAGGATTGCGACGCCGGACGACAGGATGCCGGCCGGCTTCCACAAGTTCGCGGGGATAGGGCGGGGACCGGTCCGCGACATCGCTATTCCGGGATTTCCAGCAGAATGTCGATGCGCCGGTTGACGGCTGCGAGCGGATCGGACTTGTCCTTGAGCTTGCGGTCGGCATGGCCGGAAATGGTGCCGATGCGCGCTTCGTCAATGCCCCCGCGCACCAGCATGTAGTAGGCGGATTGCGCCCGAGCGGTCGACAGGCGCCAGTTGTCATAGTTCTCGTTGCGGAACGGTCGTGCGTCGGTGTGTCCCTCGATCGACAGCGTGCCCTTCTGCCCGGACAGAATCTTGCCGATCTTTTCCATCGCCAGCACCAGCTCGCGGCGCGGGACGGCGGAACCGATTTCGAACATGCCGAAATCGAACTGGTCGGCGACGGAGACGGTGACGCCTTTCTTGTTGGCTACGACGGTCAAACCCTCGGCCAGCTTGCTGTCGGGGCCGAGCGCCTCCGCAAGCTTCTCGCGGATTTGGTCGGCAGCTTCGATCGCCTGGGGGCTGGCGTCGCCGTCTTTCTGTTCTGCCGGCTTGGGCTCAGGCCTTGCCTTCGTCAGCGGCTCCAGCGGGGCGACGTCTGACGGCGCTTCTGCGAGGGGAGATGCCTGTTTCGACGCCGGCAGCCCGGTGCCGGAGGGTTTCTCGCCTTCGGCGGTGTTGCCGCGCAACACGACCTGTTCGCTCCAGAAATCGGGCGCGAACGGGTCGCGATATGCCTCGCCACCCTGCGCGCCGGTGGACGGGCCGGAGATCTGCGCACCGCCTTCACCCTTGGCGCTGACGTTCTGGAGCAGGCCGGTTTCCTGGGCAATCTCGGAAAGGACCGCATAAGGATTGGCGAAGAGATACTCGTCGGTCGTGGTCTCGTTCTTGTCCTTGTCGGCTACGTCCCTGGTGGAGACTTCGCTGGGATTGCTTTTACCGTCCTCGCCGGAGCTGGTGCTCGGCGAAGACTGGCTGATATCGGCAATGCCAGCCGCGTTGGGGCCTTCGCCGAGCTCTTCCAGCCCCTTCTTGTTAGAATTGCGGTCAATCAACTTGACCGGATTGAAATAGCTGGCGACCGCGGCCTTGGTTTGCTCGTTGGCGGCATTGATCAGCCACATGACGAGGAAGAAACACATCATGGCGGTCATGAAGTCGGCGAAGGCGATCTTCCAGACGCCGCCGTGATGACCTTCGTCGTGGTCGTGGTTGCGCCGGACGATGATGATTTCCTGGCGCGGTTCCTCGCCAGCCGACAAGGTGCTCATTCGAGTATTTCCGCCAGGATCGACGCCCATTCGGACAGTCGTGTTTCAAACAGAGTGCCGTCGACAGCGACCGAAAGATCGAAGCCAGGGACCTCGACGAAGCCGACATTGGCGGACCGCTCGCCCAGGGCCGCCTGCAGCGCCTCGTAGAGCGACTGCGGTCCACGAATCTCGATGCGGAAGGTTTCGCGGCCTGCGACAGCTGCGCGGATGGAGCCGACGAGGCTTTCGATCGAACGCTTTTGCAACTCGTCGCTCATGAAAGAGCCGAGGATGCGGGCCACGGTCTCGGCAGCCTCCCGGCTGACCGTCTCTTCCATCTGGGCGAGCCGCTGTGCGATCGTCTCGCCAGCGGCCTGCCCGATCTGGCGCAGGATCGCGTCCATTTCGGATGCGTGCGCCTGGCGCATCTCTTCGATCTCGGCGTTATGGATGAGCGCCAGTCGTTCCGAGGTCGCCTGCTCCGCGTTCGCGACAGCGGCCGCGACGATCTCATCGGTGGAGGGCGGGGGCGGAGATGACGGCTCTGGCCGCAAAATGGCGCTCGCGGCCGCTTGCGGCCGCGCTCCGAAATCCATCAAAACCTCGGAGAGTGCAAAAGCCCTCACGCCGCCTCCTCCTGATGCGCCCACTTGCGCAGGATCAGCGCAGTGCGCTCCTCATTCAGGTCGACCATGCGGGCGAGCCGGTCCTGCGGCGCAGGGCGAATCTTCTGGCGCAATTCGTCGAGCGGCGTCGGGGCCGAGATCGCGGGGGAGGCCTGCACCTCCGACGTCTCCGGGCCAGGCAGCGAGCGCTGGACTTCCTCGAAGCTCGGACCCGGGAGCGACGGGGTGGCGGAGCGGCCACCGACCGCGGCCACCATGGGTCGCAGGCCGAAGAAGGCGACGAGGAAGACGACGACGATGAACGCCAGCGCATTGATGATCGTGCCGGCATGCTGGCCGACGGAGGCCATGATGCCGGGTCCCTCGGCCGGAATGCCGTCAAGGCCTTCGATGAACTCGACGGCGGAGACGCTGATGATGTCGCCGCGCGCCTCGCTCAAGCCCGTGGCGGAGGCGACCAGCTTCTGGATCTCGGTGACACGCTCGCCGATCTTCTCGGGCGTGGCGTCGGCGCCGAGGATGGCGGTCAGGCGCTCGCGGTTGACGACGACGGCGATCGACATCTTGGTGACCGAGTAGCCATTGCTGACAGTGGCTATGCGCTTGGAGTTGATTTCGTAGTTGGTGGTTTCCTCCCTGCGGTCGGCCTGGGAGGAGGATTGCGGTCCATCGGTCGTGGTGGGATCGGCTTCAGGCAGGTTCTGCTCGACCGTTGTCGTGGCGCCCGCCGATTTCTGGCTGTTG
The DNA here is from genome assembly GCF_016793485.1 of Mesorhizobium sp. Taxonomy (GTDB): domain Bacteria; phylum Pseudomonadota; class Alphaproteobacteria; order Rhizobiales; family Rhizobiaceae; genus Mesorhizobium_K. The sequence goes on from NZ_JAEULZ010000015.1 coordinate 13,559, forward strand.
TTCTCGTTGGAGCGAACAGTCTGGATGGAGCGCTCGACGCGCGATTCCGGGTCGAAGATGGTTTCCTCGATCTGGCGCTGGTCGGTGTTTACGTCAGCCTTCACGCTGGCGCGAAAATTCTCAGGCCCGAGGTAGGGCGCGAGAGCACGGCGGATGTTGTCCTCGATCTGCATTTCCACGGTGCGCTCGACACCGAAAGTGCGGTTGGCGGTGCTGTTGTTTGGATCGTCGCCGGCAGCCAGCAGATTGCCGCCGGAGTCGAGCACCGTGACATCTTCGGAGTTGAGGCCGGGAACGGCGGCGGCGACGAGATGGCGGATCGAGGCGGCGGCGCGGCGCGAATCCATCTCCGATGCGCGGATGACGACGGATGCGGACGGCTTCTGCTCGTCGCGACGGAAATTGGCGCGTTCCGACATGACGATGTGGACGCGCGCAGCGCGTATGCCGGCGATCGACTGGATGGTGCGTGCGATCTCGCCTTCGAGTGCGCGAACACGGGTGATCTGCTGCATGAACGAAGTCAGTCCAAGCGAGCCGACATTGTCGAACAACTCGTAGCCGGCGTTGGAGCTTGTCGGCAGACCCTTTTCCGCCAGCAGCATGCGCGCCTGGGCCGTGGTGCCGGCGGGAACGAGAACGGTGGTGCCGTCGGAGGCGACATCGAAGCCGATGCCCGCCTCGCCGAGGACGAGGCCGATCTGGTTCACGTCAGCCCGCTCGAGCCCGACGTACAGCGTCTCGTAGGCGGGACGATTGAGATAGATCGACGCAACGGCGATGATCGCGAGCACCAGTGCGACGACGCCGCCCATCATGGCCAGGCGGCGCGGACCGAAGTCCTGCAGGTTCCGGATGATTGCGCTCAACTGCTCGGGCACTGACCTTGGCTCCCGCATTCGCCTGGACGCCGGATCAGTTCAATCCGGAGCTTCGATCTCGGGAGCGTATGGGTCGAAGCTTGTGCGAGGATGAAATCCGCCTCTATCGAGACAGGAAAATCAGCCATCGTCGCGAGTGTAAAAATCATATGAAACAAAAAGCTAGGGCCTGATACGCCTTCCCGGAGGGAGAGCGGATCAGGCCCTGTTCAAGCTGTCCGGTGTGACGAATGGCCGGGAGCTCAATCCTGTCGGATGGAAGGCGTCTAGCTCCGGAAGAGCGAGAGAATCGACTGCGCGTTGCCGTTGGCAATCTGTAGCGACTGAATACCCAGTTGCTGCTGAACCTGCAATGCCTGCAGGCGAGTCGATTCCTTGTTCATGTCGGCGTCGACGAGCTGACCCACGCCGCGCTCGATGGAGTCCATCAGGCTGGTGGTGAATTCCTTCTGCAGGTCGATCTGTTTCTTGGCCGCGCCAAGCATTGTCGCCGCGTCGGCGATTTCCGCAAGCGTCTGGTCAGCGACGGTGATCATCTGCGTGATCTGGGTGTCGGTGAAGCCGACGACGGTGAGCGTGGAGACGGAGTAGCCGTCGGTCGCCGGCGTCAAAGTGCCGGCGACGCCCTGGATCGCCGTATCTTCGCGCAGGCCTGTCGATGCCAGACGCAGCCCCTGTACGATGCCACGTGTCTCGGCAGTGGTGGCCGCAGCATCATAGAGCTTGATCGACTGAACGTTGATGTTGATCTTCGAGAGCACGACGTTGCCGGCGTTGTCGCGCGTGAACGAAGAGACGATCTCGGCGTTTGCGTGGGTTCCGGCGGATGGGTTGCCCGAGGCCACCGTGGAATTGACGGACAACCAGTTGGTGCCGGAGAAGCTGGCCGAGTCGGCGAAGCTCTTGAGCTGCAGCTGGAGTGCCTGGATTTCGGACTGGATCTTGCCCTTGTTCTCTTCGCTGGCGCCGACGGCAGCCACGAGCTTGACCTTGATCTCGTCGACCCGCTCCATGATCTTGTTCATGGCCGTGTAGGCCGTATCGACCTTCGAGGCTCCGAGCCCGAGCGAGTCCTGGACAACCGACAGGGCCTTGTTGTCGGATCGCATGGTGGTTGCGATCGACCAGTAGGCTGCGTTGTCCTTGGCTTCGGAAACACGATAGCCTGTGGAGATGCGGTTCTGAGTAGCCTCGAGCGACTTGTTGGTCGCGTTGAGCGTCTGAAGCGCCGTCATCGCCGAAGCGTTCGTCATGATGCTTGACACGATACTCACCCCTTCTTCGAACAGCCTGTCCGGCTCCCCGAGCCGGATTCATCGCCTGAAGGAATGCCTCATGCCGGTCGCGACTTCATGCCGCTTCGCCGTCATGGTCCACCCGCCATAGCGATTGGTTAACCATGACTACGCGGATATGGTTAACAGCGAATTAAACCGCTGACAGGTGAGGTAAGGTTTTCGCGGGAAGCCGAAGGCTCGGCAAGGGGGATAGCTCAGAGCGCCTGCGCGGCGGCCATCAACAGAGCGCCGATGATGGCGATGTTGCACAGAAACGCATTGCGCAGGGCGTGGCTTTCCGGCGGCTGCTTGTTCCAGAAATCGAGGAAGATGAACGAGGCCAGCGCCGTGAAGAGGGCGAGCGCCAAGGCCGACTGCGCCTGCCAGATCCCGAATACCAGCAACAGGCCGAAGAGAATTTGCCATAGCGAGCCGACGACGAGGGCTATCCTGGCCACCGGCACGCCACGGGCCGACATGATCCCGGTCAGAAGCGGCTGTATGAAAAAATGTTCGATGCCGCCGACAACAAACAGTCCACCCAGCAGAAGGCGGCCGAAAACGTAGAGCAGGTCCGGCAGGTCGGCTGGCATGGGGTTCTCACGGCTGAACAGAGCGAGTCGCACGATGCTTCAAAGAAGCGTCGATGTTCAAGAGCCGGCACAAGCAAAAAGGGCCGCTTGCGCGGCCCCTTGTCGTCTGTTGGCTTTAGCCGTCGATGGTTTGCTTTCCGATCAGCGGAAGAGCGACAGGATCGACTGCGAGTTGCCGTTGGCGATCGAAAGCGCCTGGATACCGAGCTGCTGCTGAACCTGCAGCGCCTGGAGGCGGGTCGATTCCTTGTTCATGTCGGCGTCGACGAGCTGGCCGATGCCGCGCTCGATGGAGTCCATCAGGCTCGAGGTAAAGGTCTTCTGCAGGTCGATGCGGCTCTTGGCGGCGCCGAGGTTGGTGGCGGCCGTCGTCAT
>NZ_JAEULZ010000039.1 GCF_016793485.1 Mesorhizobium sp.
GCTCGACGCCGAAAGCGAACGTCTCGGCGAAGCATCCGTGCAGGCCTTCGAGACCGAGGGCCTGATCGGCACGGGCGCCGCCGCCGCCGTGTTGTCCTACCTGTTTCACCGCATCGAAGACCGGCTCGATGGCCGGCCGACCTTGCTGATCATCGACGAGGGTTGGCTGGCGCTCGATGACACAGGTTTCGCCGGCCAGCTCCGGGAATGGCTGAAGACACTCCGCAAAAAAAACGCGTCCGTCGTCTTCGCGACCCAGTCTCTCTCCGACATCGACGGATCGAGTATTGCGCCGGCGATCATCGAGAGCTGCCAGACCCGGCTGTTGCTGCCCAACGAACGGGCGATCGAGCCGCAGATCACCGCGATCTATCGACGGTTCGGTCTCAACGATCGGCAGATCGACATTCTCGCCCGCGCCATGCCCAAGCGCGACTACTACTGCCAATCCCGGCGCGGCAACCGGCTGTTCGAACTCGGCCTGTCCGATGTCGGCCTCGCGCTGGCCGCGGCGTCGTCGAAGACCGACCAGCAGGACATCGCCCGCATCCTCGCCGAGAGCGGCCGCGACGGGTTTCTCGCAGCCTGGCTGCGCGATCGCGGGGTCGACTGGGCGGCCGACCTCATTCCCGACCTCACCAATCTGGAGACCACGCCATGATCACCCGCCGTGCATGCGCAACCCTGCTTGCCGCCACCATGCTGTCGCTGCCTGTCGCCATCTCGCCCTTCCTCGCCGCGCCAGCGGCCGCGCAATGGATCGTCTACGACCCGACGAACTACGTGCAGAACGTGCTGTCGGCGGCCCGGGCCCTCGAACAGATCAACAATCAAATCACCTCGCTTCAGAACGAAGCTCAGATGCTGATCAACCAGGCCCGCAACCTCGCGAGCTTGCCCTATTCCTCGCTCCAGCGCCTGCAGCAGTCGGTCCAGCGCACGCAGCAGCTGCTCAGCCAGGCCCAGAACATCGCCTTCGATGTCCAGCAGGTCGACCAGGCGTTTCAGACGACCTACGGCAATGCCTCGCTGTCGGCGTCCGATCAGCAGCTCGTCGCCGACGCGCGTACGCGCTGGCAGAACACCGTGGGCGGCCTGCAGGACGCGATGCGCGTGCAGGCGACGGTTGTTGGCAATCTCGATACCAACCGCGCCGAGATGTCCGCGCTGGTCGGTCAAAGCCAGGGCGCGACCGGCGCCCTGCAGGCAACCCAGGCCGGCAACCAGATTCTCGCCTTGCAGGCGCAGCAGCTCGCCGATCTGACCGCGGTCGTCGCCGCCGATGGCCGCGCCCGGGCGCTTGCCGACGCCGAACGCGCCGCGGCCGCCGAACAGGGACGCGAGCAGCGCCGCCGCTTTCTCACGCCTGGCACGGGCTATCAGCCCGGCAGCGCCGACATGTTTCCGAGCGGGAACTGAGAGCGCCCCGATGGACGGAATGATGGCCGCTCGACTGGGTGCCGTGGTCTTCGTCGCTGTCGCCATCACGGCGGCAGTTGTCGAACTACGCCGGAAGGATGAGCGGCCGGAACCCACGCTGCCGCGTCCGGTGCAAGTGAACGTGGAAAGCCCGCTACAGGCGGAACTGTTGCGTTGCCAGGGCCTCGGCGAAGCAGGACCGCGCGATCCGGCATGTCTGCGCGCCTGGGCCGAGAACCGGCGTCGCTTCCTGACGCCGGGCGCGGCGACCGGATCGGCGGAGCGGGATCCGGCCCCGGCCTCCAGCACCCCGGCGCCGGCGACCGGCGGCAACGAGTAGCACCATGGGCGGCACGGGGGTCATTGACCAGTTCCTCGAGGTCTTCACCCGCTACATCGACAGCGGATTCGGCCTCCTCGGCGGCGAGGTCGCCTTCATCGCGACCACGCTGATCGTGATCGATGTGACGCTGGCGGCGCTCTTCTGGAGCTGGGGCGCCGACGAGGACATCATCGCCAGGCTGGTGAAGAAGACCCTGTTCGTGGGCGTCTTCGCCTACATCATCAGCAACTGGAACAGCCTCGCCCGCATCGTCTTCGAATCCTTCGCCGGCCTCGGGCTGAAGGCATCCGGCACCGGATTTACCACCGCGGATCTGCTGCGGCCGGGCCGCGTGGCGCAAACCGGCCTCGACGCCGGCAGGCCGCTGCTCGAATCGATCTCCGGCCTCATGGGCTACTGGTCGTTCTTCGAGAACTTCATCCAGATCGCCTGCCTGTTCCTCGCTTGGGCGCTCGTCCTGCTGGCCTTCTTCATCCTCGCCGTCCAGCTCTTCGTCACGCTGATCGAATTCAAGCTGACGACGCTGGCCGGCTTCGTTCTCATCCCCTTCGGCCTGTTCGGACACTCGGCCTTCATGGCCGAGCGGGTGCTCGGCAACGTCATCAGTTCCGGGATCAAGGTTCTGGTCCTGGCGGTCATCATCGGCATCGGCTCCACGCTGTTCGGCGAATTCACGGCAGGCTTCGGCGGCGCCAGCCCGACGATCGACCAGGCGATGGCGATCGTCCTCGCGGCACTGTCGCTCCTCGGCCTCGGCATATTCGGCCCTGGGATCGCCAGCGGCATCGTCAGCGGCGGGCCACAGCTCAGCGCCGGCGCCGCGGTCGGCACCGGTCTCGCGGCGGGCGGCGCCGCCGTTGCAGCCGGCGCAGCGGGCGGACTGGCGCTGCGCGGCGGCGCAGCTGCACTGTCCGGGACGGCGGCCGCGGCACGCGGAGGCGCCGCCGCCGCAGGGGGCGCCGCAACGGCCTACGGCCTCGCGGCGGCCGGACAGTCCGGCGCGGCCGGCGTCGCGTCGGGTGTCGGCGGTGTGGCCCGTGCGGCCGGCAGTGCTGCCGCCTCTCCGCTGCGCCGCGCCGCAGCCCGCACGGCCGACACGATGCGCAGCAGCTATACGCAAGGCGCACGCGCCGCGTTCGAGGCCACGGGCGGCAGCTCGAGCATGGGAACCGTCGGCGGCACTGGCGACGCGCCGGCCGCCACTGCGACGGCCACGGAACCCCCCGCCTGGGCGCGGCGCATGAAGCGCTCGCAGCAATTCAATCACGGCGTCATGGCCACCGCGCACGCGATCCGCAGTGGCGACAGCCACGGCGGCGGCGCTTCCATCAACCTTTCGCAGCGAGACCAATGATGTTCAGGCGACCATCGACGCACTACGGCAAGACACCCGAACCCGAAACCCCCTATCAGCGGGCCGCGCAGGTCTGGGACGACCGCATCGGCTCGGCACGGGTGCAGGCGAAGAATTGGCGGCTCATGGCGTTCGGCTGCCTGCTTCTCTCCGCCGGATTTGCCGCGGCGCTCGTCTGGCAATCAGTGCGCGGCACCGTCGTGCCCTGGGTCGTACAGGTCGACAATCTCGGGCAGGCACAGGCGGTCGCTCCTGCTGTTGCCGACTACCGGCCGACCGATCCGCAGATCGCGTTTCACCTCGGCCGCTTCATCGAGCAGGTCCGATCCATCCCCGCCGATCCCGTGATCGTCCGCAGCAACTGGCTCAGGGCGTATGAATTCACCACGAACAACGGCGCGGCAGCCTTGAACGACTATGCCCGTGCCAACGATCCATTCACCCGCGTCGGCCGGCAGCAGATCGCCGTCGACGTATCCAGCGTCATCCGGGCGTCTCCCGACAGCTTCCGTGTCGCCTGGACTGAACGGCGATACGAAAACGGACAGCTCGCAGGCACGGAGCGCTGGACCGCGATTCTCACCATCGTGGTGGAGTTGCCGCGCGACGCTGAGCGCCTCCGCGCCAATCCGCTCGGCATCTACGTCAATGCAATCAACTGGTCGCGGGAGATGGGGCAATGAACAGAACGATCCGGCCCGCAGATCCGTCTTTCCGTAAATCCGGCGTCGCCATCGCTCTCTTGTCGGCAGTGCTGCTGACGGGGTGCGCCACAAACAGACCCCCTCAGATCAGCTAAGACACCGACGTTCCGCCGCTGCCCACGGTTCCGGCCGCGCTCGCCGACGCGCCCCCTAGGCCGTTGCACGTTCCTCCCGCATGGACGCCCAGCCACGGCGGCGCGGCGGCCGCCACCCCTACAGCCCGCGTCCAGAACGCCAATGCCGCCGCCCGGGTCGAACCCCGGCGCGAGGGCTATTTCAATGCGATCCAGATCTATCCGTGGAGCGAAGGGGCGCTCTTTCAGGTCTACGCGTCACCAGGCCAGATCACCAATATCGCCCTCGAGCCCGGAGAAAGCCTGACCGGAGCCGGTCCGATCGCCGCGGGTGACACCGCACGCTGGATCATCGGCGATACCGAGAGTGGTTCCGGCGTGACGCGACGCGTTCACGTCCTCGTCAAACCGACCCGCGCCGAGATTACGACCAATCTCGTCATCACCACCGACCGCCGCATCTACATGATCGAATTGCGGTCCGGCGAGGGACCATACATGCCGGCCGTGGCATGGGCCTATCCACAACCACCCGCATCACAGCGCCAGCCGACCACACCGATCATTCCAGCGGCTGCGGCGCGCAACTACCGCTACGCTTTGACCGGCGACAGCCCGCCCTGGCGCCCGATCTCCGTCTATGACGACGGACGACGCGTCTATGTCGAATTCCCGCGCGGCATCGTGCAGGGCGAAATGCCGCCGCTGTTCGTGATCGGCTCGGAAGGCGAGCTGCAGATCGTCAACAGCCGCATCCACCAGAACGTCCTGATCGTCGATCGCCTCTTCGGCGCTGCTGAACTGCGCCTCGGCAGCGGCGACCGCCAGCAGACGGTCAGGATCGTACGATCGGACGGGAGGCCATCGTCATGAGCGACGTGGACAATGCGGGGCGGGATCCGAGTTCGGGAGAAGACGCGAACCAAACCGCCGCTCCCATGCGGCTGCGTGGCGAGCCGCCGCGCGTCACCCGCCTTTCTCGAAGGGCGATAACCGCTCTCGGTCTCGTGGCAGGTCTGGGTCTCGGGGCCGCGCTGATCTACGCTCTTCAGACTCGCGACGATGGCCGCACAGGCGAGGAGCTCTACTCCACCACGAACCGCCCCACCGCCGATGGTCTTGCCGGACTGCCGCGCGACTACACCGGACCGCGGCTCGGACCACCGTTGCCCGGCGATCTCGGCCGTCCAATTCTCGACGCCCAGAATCGCGGCCAGCCCGTGGTGCCGCCGACCATCCAGCCGACCGTCGATCCCGACGAACAGCGCCGCCTTGCCGAAGAGGAAGCCGCTCGCACCAGCCGCGTCTTTTTCCAGACGGAAGCACAGCCGGTCGTCGCTCCGGGCGGGGCGGCCGGCCCTGCCAACCTCGCCGGCTTCGGTCTGCCGGGCCAGATCACGCCACCCACGGCTCAGGACCGCCAGATTGCCTTCCTCAATGCCGGAGTCGACCGGCGAACCGTTGCGCCGGATCGCGTCATGGCGCCGGCGTCCCCCTACATACTGCAGGCCGGCTCGGTGATACCGGCCGCGCTCATCACCGGCATCCGATCAGATCTGCCCGGACAGATCACCGCCCAGGTGACCGAATCCATCTACGACAGCCCGACCGGTCGGCTGCTCCTTGTGCCGCAAGGCACTCGCATCATCGGGCAATATGACAATGCCGTGCAGTTTGGACAGCGCCGCATACTCCTGGTGTGGAACCGGCTGATCTTCCCGAACGGTCGATCGATCGTCCTCGAGCGTCAGCCCGGCGCCGATACGCAAGGCTATGCCGGTCTCGAGGACGGAGTCGACTATCATTGGTGGGATCTGGCGAAGGCGGCGGGCTTGTCGACGCTGCTCAGCGTTGGCGCGGAGCTTGCCGTCAGCGACGAAGATCGGCTGCTGCAGGCGATCCGGAACGGTGGCCAGGATACGATCAATGACGCCGGCCAGCAGATTATCCGGCGTCAGCTCAACGTCGCGCCGACATTGACCATCCGGCCGGGTTTCCCCGTTCGTGTCATCGTCACGCGCGACCTCGTTCTCGAACCCTATGGAGGATGACCGATGGTGAAGCTCAAGCTCGACGCACTCGAGGACGACAAGCCGAGAAAGGGCACGGTCGAATTCGCGGCACCAGTCTACCGCGATCTTCTGATCTACGCCGACGTTCTCGCGCAACAGACCGGCACCCCAGTCCCCGATCCGATGAAGCTCGTTCCCCAGATGGTCGAGCGCTTCATGGCGACCGATCGCGAATTCTCCAAGGCCAAGCGCGGACAAAAAGGGATAGGCAATCGTCCGGCGTCGAGGAAGGAACCTGGCGCCGGGGCATGATGCGTCGCGTGGCGGATGGACATCTCCTCAAGCCTCGGTTTGGGGACTGGCCGAGCGAGCGAAGCTGAGAAAGCGGTTCAAGACAACATTCGAATTTCGCGAGTTCCAGACCGCGCTGAACGGAATGATGTCGCTCTCGCCATCGAAAGGGCGAAGCACCACACCCGGAAACCTCGTACCCACGGTTGCTTCCGTCGTGACCGTGAGCCCAAAGCCCTTGCCCACCATGCTGATGAGATTGTCGCGGGCGACCCGGTGGGATTTGATGTTGGGACGAAATCCGTCAGCTGAGAGGCGCTTGATCAGATAGTCGTGGATCTCCGGTCCCGGCCCCATCGTGCTGACGATAAACCGGTCCCTTCTGACCTCGTGCCATCGAACCGCGTCACTGTCCGCCAGAGGATGATTGTGGGGCAGCGCCAGATATACGCGTTCCGTCCATAGCCGCAGGGTTGTGCAGCCCGCCACCGCCGGTTCGCCGGCAACGAATGCGACGTCCAGCCTCCCGTTGACTACGCCGACGATGATGGCTTGCGCCCTGGCTTCCTCAAGCTCGACCTCCACGTCGGGATGATGAACGCGAAAGCGCTCCAATAGATGCCCAAGATATCCGGCAGCGAGCGAGGTAAAGAGGCCGATGCGAAGCTCTCCTCGACTTCCCCGGCTCGGCGACGAGATGGCCTCTGCCGCGCGGCCGAATTGATCTGCAGCGATGGCGGCTTCCTTCAGAAAACGCTCGCCTGATGCCGTAAGTCGGACGCCAGACCGTGTTCTCACGAACAGCGTCGCGCCGAGGCGGTCTTCCAGAATGCGGACCCGCCGACATACCGTCGACTGGTGGACGCCGAGCGCCTCGCCGGCGCGGCGAAAGCTCCCCAACTCGGCCGCCACGAGCGCGTATCGAAGATAGCGAAGATCAAGGGTCAGGTCCGGCATTCCAAACGCGAGACTCTTTTGGGACATAGGATCGGCGCGGCTTCCTGACGTCCAGGACGCCCATCCGATGGCGGAGCATTGGGCGACTTGTCTCAAGTATGCGCGGGTAGACCCGCGCTCCTCCCGCGCACGCACAGAGCACCGACCTACGTCTGGCTTGACGATCCCGCTCTTGGCTGCCGAGTCCTTGCCGCCGACGATGAACGACAACCGAAACGCGCCGGCAGCCATCCCTGGACATGGGCTCCGTTGCGCTCCAGCACTGCTGTTGCGCTCCGCCGCCTCATCGAACAGCGTAGAGGTGCCTCGCTTGGCAAAGCTTGATCTGGATTAAAGACTTGACAGAGTGGTCAGCTCAAATGCTTGGCAGACTTCACAAATCCCAATCGGCAAAGCAGAGGGCTGCACAGGCATGACAAAGGCCCGTGATCAGGAGGAGCGGGCAGACGACGCAATCAAAACCCATGACACCGCAGTGCAGCGGGCGCTCGTCGAAGCGCGACAGGAAATTCTCCAGTTTCTCCAGCAGCGACTACGCAATCGTGACGAGGCAGAAGAAGTCCTCCAGCGTTTCTCGGTCCGCGCCCTTGAGCGCGCATCCCAGCTCAGGGATGTGCAGACGATGCGCGGTTGGCTCGGACGCATCCTTGCGACCACCATCATCGACTACCAGCGAAGTGCAAACAGACGTCGACGGCGGGAGATTCAGGTTGATCAAGCCGAACTCGACCGCCTGCCCGCCGACGCCGAGCTCGATGCAGCCATTTGCAACTGCCTCTACCGCCTGCTTCCGACCTTGAAGCCCGAATACGCAGACATCGTCTGGCGTGCCGATATCCTCGGTGAACCACGCGATCGACTAGCCGCGAGCCTCGGCACTTCACTCAACAACGTCACTGTGCGCCTTCATCGCGGACGACAAGCGCTGCGCAGGCGGCTCGAAGAGATGTGTCTCACCTGTCCCGTCCATGGCTTCCTCGACTGCCATTGCGAGACCGCTGAAAAGATACGCAAATTGCGTGAAGAGCAGCCCCGCTAGGAGACGCGCTCCTGCTCCGTCGAGTTGGGTGTGACGTATTTCGAACCTCGACACCCACATTCGAGCAGGAAGTCGATCCAGCAGCACCAACCCAATAGCCACGCTCATGGAACCTGCCTTTGACCCAGCTAGGCCCAGGGACGGCGCTCGAGCCAGGACATCGCAATCTCAGGATCCACGCCAGCGACCTCGATCAGTCGATCGGGGTCGAGAATCCGCAGGCGTCGATAGTGAAATTGCACGATGCCCTCTTTGCGCAGGGCGCTTAGCACGCGGTTGACGTGGACGAAGGTGAGACCGGTGGCGTCACCGATCTGCTCCTGTGTCAGGGGAAGCACCATCTCTTCACTGCGATTTCCCGGCCATTGTGCGCGATACCTGGTGAACAGCTCGAGCAGCAAATGCGCGACCCGTTCCCGGGCCGACCGCCGCCCGATGCTCGTCAGATGATCGAACGCCAGATTGCAGTCGTGGGCCAGCGAGCGCGCCAGGCGCATCCCGATTTCCGGATCCGCCTGGGAATGCGATGTGAGCACGGAGACAGGGATCACCGAGACCACGACCTCGGTCAGCGCCTGCGCGCCCACCGTCGCCGGCGCGCGCCGGGACGGAAGCACGCCGAGTATGGCGCCTGGCAAAGCAAACTGCACGATTTGCCGTCTCCCGTCCTCCAGCAGGGTGTAGACCGCGACCCACCCCTCAAGGAGATTGAAGATGCTCTTCCCGCTCGATCCTATGCTGAAGAGATTCCGCCCGGCCTCGATCTTCCGGTCGCCATCGCGATAGCGCGGGATCAACCGATGCCGTTCCATCGGCAATGAAACGGCGTTCGACGGCTCACATGCCTCGCCGTCGCTTGCTCCTTTTGGGCGCGGTGGACGCCCGCTCAACTGGCCGCCCCACGCATCCATCCGATATGGCGGCGCGGCAGACGGCATTTCATTTGACAACGGTACATTCCGTTCGCGCTCGATGGTTCCCCATTCGTCGCGACGAAGCGACCGGGCTGTCTCTTCGGATAAAGACGCTCGATCCCAGTTCACATTACACCTCCCGGGCGCGATGACCGGTTACGGCGGCTGCTCGCGCAGCCCATCAATCGTGGATGAAAGTGCGACGCCCCGGGCGTTTGCCGCGCGTGACGTTCAAGGGGCGCGTCGAATCGACCGCACTTTCACGCAGACCTGCCGGGGCAGGCTGGCGAGTTGGCGATTGAACCGAGGAGCCCTAGAGGATGCGATTTCGGGGGACGGGAGGATCGCGGCCCAGAATGATGGAGCGCAGGCAAGCCTGGCGCAAAGCCAAGACTTGCGATTTGGGCGGAGCGCTCACGGACCTACCGTACTGGGGTGGTAGGGGCACGTAACACGGCGCGCACATGGCCGTGCAGCAGCCGGCTCCAGGGACACAATCCTGCCCGTCGACCGGCGAAGTTGTCAGGGTTGCGCCGACGAAGCCGCGGTCCGGGAAACCCGATACTGGCTCGCCGCCATGCGCCATCGACGGCCCGACTTGCGTCAGAACGGCGACGACACAGACAATCAGCAGCGCCAGATACCTGACCATACACTCGCGTCCACAACCATCTACAAGGTGCGTCACCGCACTCGACCTGTCTCCGCCCTGAGCACGCTGCGGGCGGGAAGGCGGCACCTCCAATCTACTATAGCGGCTCGTGACCGCCTTGACTCAGATCAACTGGCCGGGGGTATTCGCCAGGCCACGCGCAACCTGCTGGCGCGCAGCCGCAGAACCGAACGGCCGCCATTCGCGTTAACGATATGCTTGATCGAGATTAAGGTGCGAGCCGCCAGCTGATGGTTCTGTCATCCTCGCCGAATTCTCCCGCGGGTCGGAAATGTCATCGATAGCCCTTCCGCCGGCAGATCGAAAACGCTGGATCGCCGTGCTCGTTGCCCGCACGCGAAGGAAAGCGGTTCTCAGCCCGTTCTTCGCGAAATCCGACGGCCTTCTGGTGATCGATCCCTGTAGCCATGCCCGCGAATTTCGCCAGAATCCTGAGCGGACCACCGAAGCCACCCGCGAACTGATCCTGGCAAGCGGCATAGGCCGGCTTGTGTGTGGCTTCATCGCCAAGCCTGATCGGGATGCCCTTTCCGCCCGCGGTATCGATATCCGGATCGGATCGTGCGCCCGCTCGATCGACGCCCTCGTGCGCGACTTCGAGAACCTTCCTTCAGCCTGACACTTCCGCCTGCCGACCCAATGGGCAACCCCGCCTATGGGGGGCGACCATCCGTGCGCACGGCGCGCGAGCCGGGGCTACTGCGCCGCACCGGCTCCAGACGAGAACTTAACCCGCATCAAGGATTCCCGGCCGTCGCCGCCGCATCGTCCACATCAAAGGAGAAGGGGCTTCCTCGGCATCCTGGCGTTCGCTCCGAGCGCCTCGACGCGAGCCCCACGTCTCCCTTGCGCGATCTCCAACCGCCGGACGTGACACCATGGATCCGAACCAGCATAGCCTCCACAAGCAAGAGAGCCCCGGGCGCCGGTTCACCGCCGCCAACATCGTCCTCTATGGACTACTCGCAATCGCGGCCTTCTATCTCATCGCCGAGCACCGCGCGCACCTTCTGGGCTGGCTGCCCTGGCTGCTGATCCTCGCCTGTCCGCTGCTTCACGTCTTCATGCACCGCGGACATGGCGGGCACGGCCGCGGCGACACATCCGCGTCACAGAAGCAGCAGCCTCCCCACCAGCACTGAACGTTCGATTCTGGAGCGCGCATCCATGCAAGAAGATATTCCCGCCTACGGACTCTGGTCCCTCGTCATCCTCAATTCAGCGATCTTCATCTTCTTCGCCTTCACCTTCTTCAAGCCGACAACGACACGGGACTGGCGCTCGTTCGGCGCCTTCAGCGCCTTCATCGTCGCACTCTTCACCGAAATGTACGGCTTTCCGCTGACGATCTACCTGCTGTCGGGCTGGCTGCAGACCCGCTACCCGGAAATCAACTGGTTCTCGCACGACGCCGGCCACCTTCTCGAAGAGCTGTTCGGCTGGCGGACGAATCCCCACTTCGGGCCATTCCACATCCTGAGCTTCATCTTCATCGGCGGGGGCTTCGTCATCATATCGGCAGGCTGGAAGGTGCTCTACGAAGCGCAGCGCCGGCACACCCTCGCAACCACCGGCATCTACGCGAGGGTGCGCCATCCGCAATACATTGGCTTCGTGCTGGTGATGTTCGGATTCCTGCTGCAATGGCCTACGCTGCTCACCCTGGCGATGTTTCCAGTGCTGGTCTTCATGTACTGGCGTCTCGCGCGACGTGAAGAGCAGGAGGTTCTCGCCGAACATGGTGAGGCCTATGCGCGCTACATGCGCGAAGTGCCTGCGTTCTTCCCCCGTCTGTCTGCCCGCCAGCCCACAAGGGCAAGCCGCTAACCGCATGCAGCGGCGCATCTGTTGAACGGCCCCGAAGTGTTCAATCCACTTTAAGGTCCAGGTCTCGGTCTTGCCGCATTGCTACCCGGCAAACGTCAATTCCGAGACCTTCTATATGGATAAGCTGATCTTCAAAGCCGTTGCTCGCCTCATCAAAAAGGGAACGTTGCGAATAACGACAGCCAAGGGCGCCACAGCAAGTTTCGGAGATGGCGAGGGCATACCCGTGGCGATCCGCTTCCAATCGTCTTTGGCACAGCGCCGTGTGCTGGCCGATCCCGAACTCAGGCTGGGTGAGGCGTTCGTCGACGGCGACATGGTGCTGGAAACTGGCACCATTGCCGAGTTGCTGGAACTCCTCCTCTCCCAGGACACGACGGGCCGTCCGCTCTCATCCCGAATGCTTGCCGGCCTGCGCTTCCTTCTGCGTGGTTTCTCGCAACAGAATGTCCGGCGCCGCTCGAAACGCAACGTCGCCCATCACTACGACCTGACCGGTCAGCTGTACGACCTCTTCCTCGACGCCGACAGGCAGTACAGCTGCGCATACTTCGAGACCGAGACGGCCACTCTGGACGAGGCCCAGCAGGCGAAGAAACGCCATATTGCGGCAAAGCTGCTCGTCGATCGCGGCTCGCGCGTCCTCGACATCGGCTGCGGCTGGGGCGGGCTCGCCGCCTATCTGGCCGATACCTTCGGCTCTCATGTCACCGGGATTACGCTTTCGACCGAGCAACTCGAATATGCGAAAACGCGCATGACCGGCGCCGAGGCCGATCGCCTCGACTTCCAGCTGCTCGATTATCGCGACGTTAAGGGCCGCTTCGATCGCATCGTCTCCGTCGGCATGTTCGAGCATGTCGGCGTCGGTCACTACGACGACTTTTTTCGGAAGTGCCACGAGCTGCTCGACGATGACGGCGTGTTCGTGCTTCACTCCATCGGTCGCTCCGATGCCCCGGGCTTCACGAATCCCTGGATCGCCAAATACATCTTCCCGGGCGGATACATCCCTGCGCTGTCGGAAGTCCTGCCGGCGATTGAACGCTCCGGCCTCGTCGTCACCGATATCGAGATCCTGCGTCTCCACTATGCCGAGACGCTCAAGCACTGGCGGCAACGCTTCCTTTCGCGTCGAACCGCCGCGGTCGAGCTGTTCGACGAGCGCTTCGCGCGCCTCTGGGAGTTCTATCTCAGCGTCTCGGAGCTCGCGTTCCGCTATCAGGCGATGATGGTCTTCCAGATCCAGATCACCAAGCGGCAGGACGCAGTCCCGCTGACGCGCGGCTATATCGAGAATAAGGAGACGCGCCTGCGCCGCGTCGAGGCCGCCAAACGTCAATGGCCAAGGTGAGCACCTCGTAGCGGTCTTGCCAGGATCGCAAGATTTGGCGGCTACCCGATGCCTCGTGCGGCCACCTACTGAATGTGCTCATTGGAAAATTTGACCGATACAGCACGCGCGCGGCCCGGCACCGATATCTCGACAACGATGTCATAGCGGTCGTTGCCGGGAAGGGTGACGAACGCACCGTAGGTGACGGTGTTCGCGATCGTCATCGGCTCGAGGTCGGCGGCCTGCCGGCCGATATCACCGAGGCCCGCAATCCTCGCCGACACGCGCGCGTTTTCGATGCGCACGCCGGTCCCGGCATCGAAAACCGCAACGACGATATGCTGCTGATGGCGGCCGCTCCCCGCGCCACCATGCATGGCGCCCTCGGCGTGGCTGGAAGGATGGCCACGCACCACGGCTGCCGGAACGATGCCGAGATAGACGGCCAGGCCGTCCGATGTCTGGTAGTTGTCATCCGCCAGCGCGCCACCGATCGCGAGCATTGTCGCGATCGCCACGCCGACGCCAATTGTCCGGATACGCCGGATCGTGGCCGATGCTTTGGTCGCGGCCAAACTCCGGATCCAGGCGCCTCTGATGCGGTGGGGAGGTGTCACGTTGAGCCTCATTGGCCGCGCTGGCGCAGCCACGCCTGCATTTCATCGATTTCCTGTTGCTGGGCGGCGATAATCGCTTCCGCCCACGCCTTGGCCTGCTGGTCCGATCCAAACTGAAGGGCCGCGCGGGCCATATCGATAGCCGCTTGATGGTGCGCGATCATCCCCTTGACGAAGGCGACATCCGCATCTGTCGTCTGCATCGCCGCCATCATGGGTCCATGCATGCCCATCATTGCCCGCATATAGGCCTGTGACGCCGCCGGCAGTCCGGCCATGCAGGTCGCCATCTGATCACCCATCATGCCGTCCATCATCTGCAACATCGTCATGCATTGCTGCGGCATGGAGGTTGCGGCGGGCGGTGCGGGGGCATTCGCCGCGCCCCCCTCGTGATGCGCGTCATTCTGGGCCAGTGCGATCGCCGGCACGAAGACGAGGGCAAGTGCAAGGATCGATCTCACACATTTCATGTCGATTTCCTCGATACCAGGTTGTCCCTTCGCGCATCGGGCCGTGCGCACCACGAACCTGGCCGCAAAAAGCCACCGTCGCGGTCTCCCGGATGCGAGCGCTTCAACGTAGGTCGGTCCGTGACGGAGGAATTTAACTTCGATCAAGGATCGGCTGCGCCAAATCCTGAGGATCACCCCATAAGAGGGACGTCCTTCGGACAGCCCCGCATCTGCCTGGTGACGGGAGACGCGGACCGCCTACGGGCTTCGGACGCCCCTCTCCGGAACCGTCGGGCGTCTTCCAGGCTGCCAAGTTGCCCCGACAAACAAACGTTGGGGGAAACCGACAATGAGCAGCGTCCCGCAGACTGCGGAAACAAGAAGATGGCGGTTTCCAACTGCCTATACGATCCTTTTCGGACTTATCGTGCTCGTCGCGGCGCTGACCTGGATCATCCCGGCCGGCCAGTATCAACGCGTCGAAGACGCTGCGCTCGGCCGGGAGGTCCCGGTCGCCGGCACCTACTCGCTCAGCGAGCCCAATCCGCAGGGCGTCTTCGACGTCATCATGGCGCCGATCGGCGGCCTCTATAACCCGGTCACCAATCAAGCCAATGCCATCGACGTCGCGCTGTTCGTCCTCGTCATCGGCGGCTTCATCGGCGTCGTCGCCTCCACGGGCGCGATCACAGCCGGCATAGGCAGCGCCATGCGCGCGCTGAAGGGCCGGGAGAAGTGGATGATTCCGGTGCTGATGGCGCTGTTTGCCTTCGGCGGCACGACATACGGCATGGCGGAAGAGACGCTCGCCTTCTACGTGCTCCTGATCCCGATCATGATCGCCGCCCGCTATGACGCCGTGACCGCGGTCGCCGTCATCCTGCTCGGAGCGGGTGTCGGCGTGTTGGGCTCGACGGTCAACGCCTTCGCTACGGTGATCGCATCCGACGCAGCCGGCATTCCCTTCACCGACGGCATCGTGCTGCGCTTCGTCATTCTCGGACTTTGCTGGCTCGCCAGCGTCATCTACGTCATGCGCTACGCCGAACGCGTGCGGCTCGATCCAACCCGTTCGCTGGTCTACGACCGCAAGGCTGCCAACGAGGCGCATTTCCTTGCCGCTCGCAGCGGCGAGGAAATGAGGTTCACCGGCCTGCACAAGATCGTGCTCGTGGTGTTTGCGCTCACATTCGTCGTCATGATCTGGGGCGTCCTCAGCGCCGGCTGGTGGATGGGCCAGATGAGCGGACTGTTTCTGGCATCCGCAATCCTTATCGGGCTGATCGCCCGCCCCGGTGAGGAACAATTCGTCGATGCTTTCGTCAACGGCGCGCGCGACCTTCTGGGCGTCGCGCTGATCATCGGCCTCGCGCGCGGCATCGTCGTCATCATGGACGCGGGCAAGATCACCGACACAATCCTCAACTGGGCCGAGCTCTCGGTCGCCGGGCTCGGCAAGGTCGCTTTCGTCAACGTGATCTATTGGATCAATGTCCTGCTCTCGTTCTTCGTGCCGTCGTCTTCGGGACTGGCGGTGCTGTCCATGCCGATCATGGCGCCCGTCGCCGACTTCGCGGGTGTCGGACGCAGCTCCGTCGTCACGGCGTATCAGTCCGCCAACGGCCTGGTGAACCTGATCAACCCGACCTTTGCCGTCGTCATGGGGGCGCTCGCCATCGGCCGAGTTCCCTATGAGCGCTGGCTGCGCTTCATGGCGCCGCTGCTGCTCATCCTCACCATCATCATCATGGCGAGCCTCAGCATCGCCGTCCTGCTCGCCTGAAGGAGATAGCGATGACCATCACCTACGGTGTCCACTCCGAAGTCGGCAAGCTGCGGCGGGTTCTCGTCGACCGCCCCGGCGCGGCGCTCGCGCGCCTCACCCCCAGCAATTGCCACGAGCTGCTGTTCGATGACGTCATCTGGGTGAAGCAAGCCCGGGTCGAGCACATGACCTTCGTCGATGCGATCCGCCATCGTGGCACCGAGGTCGTCTTTCTGCGGGAGGTGCTGGCGGAGACGTTGCGCGATCAGGCGGCGCGCCGCTGGCTGTTGGAGCGCCGGGTCAGCGTCAACGCTGTCGGCGTCGGACTTGCCGACGACCTGCGTGCCCATCTGATGGAGGTCGACGCCGACGCGCTTTCGCTGATCCTCATGGGAGGCCTGAGCCGAGCCGAGCTTCCGATTGCGCCGACCGGCATGCTTGCGCCAGTGCTGCGGCCGGAGGACTTCATCCTGCCACCGCTCCCCAACCACCTGTTCACGCGCGACACGACCTGCTGGATCTATGGCGGCGTCACGCTCAACCCGATGCGCTGGAACGCCCGCAAACTGGAGACGGTGAACATCGCCACCGTCTACCGCTTTCATCCCGATTTTCGCGATGCCGGCTTTCCGATCTGGTGGGGCGACCCCGACACCGACTACGGACTGGCCACCGCCGAGGGCGGCGACGTCATGCCGCTCGGCAACGGCCTGGTGCTGATCGGCATGGGGGAGCGCACCACGCCGCAGGCCGTCGGCCAGATCGCACGCGCCTTGTTCGCGCAGGGCGGCGCCAGTCGCGTGATCGCCTGCAAGCTTCCTGTCGAGCGATCGTCCATGCACCTCGACACGGTATTCACCTTCTGCGACCGCGATCTCGTCACCGTCTTCGCCGACGTCGTGAATGGCATCCGGGCTTTTTCGCTGCGTCCGGGCGACAAGAACGGGCAGGTCGACGTCCGCGAGGAGGCGCGCCCGTTGCCCGAGGTGGTTGCCGAAGCGCTTGGCCTCAAGGCGCTGCGGATCGTCGAAACAGGCGGCGATGCCTATGTCGCGGAACGCGAACAATGGGACGACGGCAACAACGTCGTCGCCCTCGAGCCCGGCGTCGTCGTCGCCTACGACCGCAATACCTATACCAACACGCAGCTGCGCAAGGCGGGCGTGGAAGTCATCACGGTCCCCGGCGCCGAACTCGGCCGCGGCCGTGGCGGCGGCCACTGCATGACCTGCCCGCTGATCCGCGATCCGATCTGAGGAAAAAACATGCCGGTAAACCTTCGTGGGCGCAGCGTTCTGAAGCTGCTCGACTTCTCACCGGACGAGATCCGCTTTCTGCTGCGGCTCTCCGCCTCGCTCAAGCAGGCCAAGTATGGCGGCTACGAAGAACAACGACTGAGGGGAAAGAACATCGCCCTGATCTTCGAGAAGGACTCGACGCGCACCCGAACCGGCTTCGAGGTCGCCGCCTACGACCAGGGCGCGCACGTCACCTATCTCGGCCCGTCCGGAACACAGATCGGCAAGAAGGAGTCGATGAAGGACACGGCGCGCGTTCTCGGCCGTATGTATGACGGCATCGAATATCGCGGCTTCGCGCAGGATCAGGCCGAGACGCTCGCCGCGCACGCCGGCGTGCCGGTCTATAACGGCCTGACGGACGAGTCCCATCCGACCCAGATACTCGCCGACTTCGTTACCATGCGCGAATACACCCGCAAGCACCTCTCCCAGCTTTCCTTCTGCTTCCTGGGCGATGCGGGCAACAACATGGGCAATTCGTTGCTTGCCGGCGCGACACTGATCGG
This sequence comes from Mesorhizobium sp., assembly GCF_016793485.1. Lineage (GTDB taxonomy): Bacteria > Pseudomonadota > Alphaproteobacteria > Rhizobiales > Rhizobiaceae > Mesorhizobium_K. The sequence goes on from NZ_JAEULZ010000039.1 coordinate 17,588, forward strand.
CATGGACATCCGGCTTGGCGCGCCGAAAGCCTGCTGGCCGGAGCAGGCCCTGATCGACCGTTGCCGCGCCATGGCGCAGACGACCGGCGCCCGGATCACCTTGACCGAAGACCCCGCGGAGGCGGCGAAAGACTGCGACTTCGTCTACACCGACGTCTGGGTGTCCATGGGCGAACCCGATTCCGTCTGGGCCGAGCGCATTGAACGGCTTACGGCCTACCGCGTGACCAGCGAGATTATGCGCGCGACCGGCAACCCGCACGCCAAGTTCATGCACTGCCTGCCGGCCTTCCACAATCGTGAGACAGAGGTCGGCGAGAAGATCTTCCAGGAATACGGCATCGACTGCATGGAGGTGACGGAAGACGTCTTCGAATCGGAGGCTTCCGTGGTCTTCGACCAGGCCGAGAACCGAATGCACACGATCAAGGCCGTGCTTGTCGCGACGTTGGGAGCCTGACGATGCGTGTCGTGGTCGCGCTTGGCGGCAACGCCCTGCTGAAGCGGGGCGAGCCGATGACGGCCGAGGTGCAGCGCGCCAATGTGCGAAAGGCTTCGGCGGCGCTCGCCGACCTCGCCAGGGATCACGACATCGTCGTGGCACACGGGAGCGGACCGCAGGTTGGCCTGATCGCCCTCCAGGCGGCGGCGCTGAAGGATGTCCCACCCTATCCCCTCGATGTCATCAGCGCCGAGAGCATCGGCATGATTGGCTATCTGGTCGAGCAGGAACTTGCCAATGCGCTTCCGCAGGGCACGCGGCTCGCCACATTGCTGACCCATATCGAGGTCGACCCTGGCGATCCGGCCTTCGGCCGACCGGAAAAGCCCATCGGCCAGGTCTACGGCCCCGCGCAGGCCAACTCGGCGCGCGCCGAGCATGGCTGGCCGATGGTGGAGGAGGCGCCTGGTCGCTGGCGGCGAGTGGTGCCGTCACCCCTGCCGAAACGCATCGTCCAGATCGAGGTGATCCGAATGCTGGTCGACGCCGGCGTGGTGACGATCTGCGTCGGTGGCGGCGGCATCCCTGTTGTGCGGATCGCCGACGGGGGCCTGCAGGGTGTCGAGGCCGTCATCGACAAGGATCGCGCCGCCGGGCTGCTCGCCGAAGATCTCTGCGCCGACGCATTCCTGATGCTGACCGACGTCGATGCCGTCTATCTCGACTGGGGAACGCCCGAGCAGAGGCCGATCGGCAAAGCCGCTCCGGCCGAGCTCTCAGCCCTTGGATTTCCGGCCGGATCCATGGGTCCGAAAGTCGAGGCCGCCTGCATTTTTGCGTCTCGCCCCGGTCGAATTGCCGGCATCGGACGCCTGGAGGACGCCCGGGCAATTCTGGAAGGCAGAGCGGGCACACTGGTGACGATCCGCTAGGATCAGCTATCGGCCGTCGATGGCCACCGAATCCAAGAATGGTGGCCCGCCAAAACCTGTGCGTCGACCCCTCGGCTACGTACCGAAACTTGACATGGGTTAAAGAATGAACGGTTGCGGCCAGATACCCACATCCAGGATTTGTCCCATGAATTGACAGGAGCGCCTGCCATGTCGGCGGAAACTTGCGCAGAACACACGCACACGGCCAAGAGCGACGACAAGATGAGCGACGACAAGAAGAAGTCGGGATGCGCCGGCCTCGGGAAGCATAAGAAAAGAGTGACGACCGTTGACGCCGCAGCCCATGATTGCTGCCGCGACGGTCATGCGCCTGAAGCCCTCCCTTCGTCGACCGGCCTTGCGTCGGAGCCGGCTCGGCCGGAAAGCGCGCCCGCCATGCAGCCCGGCAAGCACGTTTGCAAGGGAGACAGCGAATGAAGTCAACCACGCTCGATGTGGGTGGCACGGTTTCGGTCCTCGATTATCAGTGCGTCGAAAAGCAACTTCGCCAACTGCGCGGAATCCTTCAGGCTGCCAGCAACCCCGCCTCGAACAGCGTCTCGGTCGAGTACGACGAGGCGAAGATTTCCGTTCCGGAGATCAAGAACAGGATCAGGGAGTGCGGCTTCCATTGCGCCGGCGAGGTGGTGCCGAGCCATCTCTCACATGAGCACGCCGGTCACGATCATACTCAGCGGGCGACAGTCGGGCCAACCCCTTCCTCCGCGCCGCCTTCCAAGGCCGACCACGCGGGCCATGCCATGACGCCGGCCAAGACCTCGATGCCCATGTCGCAGGATATGGCGCACGAGATGGGTCACGGCGCCGGAATGGATATGCAGGCGATGGTGCGCGACATGCGCAACCGCTTCTGGATCAGCCTCGTCTTCTCAGTGCCCATCTTCATCTACTCCCCGATGGGCGAGATGTTCGTGCCGCCGGCACCGCCCTTCGGCCTGAGGCTGGAGGTGTGGCTCTTCATCCTCGCCAGCGCAGCGATCCTCTATCCGGTCTGGCCTTTCCTCGTCGCCGCCATCCGCGCCTTGCGCAACGGCGTCCTCAACATGGCCGTTCTCGTGCTGCTCAGCGTCGGCACCGGATATCTTTTCAGCGTCGGCGCAACCTTTCTTTTCGAAGGTCAGCAATTCTACGAGGCGTCCGCCGTCCTGCTCGTCTTCATCCTGCTCGGCCATTGGCTCGAGATGCGGGCACGCGCCGGCGCGTCCGAGGCCATCCGCGCTCTGCTCGACCTGGCTCCCCCAAAGGCGATGGTGCTTCGCGACGGACGCGAGGTTGAAGTTCCCACCGCCGACGTGCTGGTCGGCGACACCATCGTCATCCGTCCTGGAAACAAGATTCCGGTCGATGGAACGGTGCTGGAAGGCACGTCGCAAGTCGATGAATCGATGCTCACCGGCGAGTCGATGCCGGTCGGCAAGAAGCCAGGCGACACGGTCATCGGCGCCACGATCAACAAGAGCGGTACGTTCCGCTACGCCGCAACCAAGGTCGGCGCCGATACGGCCTTGGCCCAGATCGTGAAGCTGGTCCAGGAAGCGCAGAACTCGAAGGCGCCAGCGCAGTTGCTCGCCGATCGCGCGTCGCAATGGCTCGTCCTCATCGCCATCGTCATCGGGCTGGCGACCTTCGCAGTCTGGTTCTTCTGGCTCGGTCAACCGCTGCTGTTCGCCTTGACGCTGACGATCACGGTGTTCGTCATCGCCTGTCCCGACGCACTTGGACTTGCGACGCCGATGGCGGTGATGGTCGGCACCGGCCTCGGCGCCATGAACGGCATCCTGTTCAAGAACGCCGCTGCGCTGGAAGAAGCGACCAAGCTCGATGTCATCATCTTTGACAAGACCGGCACATTGACCATGGGCCAGCCGGAAGTCGTCGATGTCGTCCCCGCCAGGGATGTTGCCGTCGACTATGTGCTGTCGACCGCCGCTGCCGTGGAGCAGGGGTCCGATCATCCTCTGGCTCAGGCGATTCTGCGGCGGGCGCGCGACCTCGCTGTCCCCGTCCAGACGGGTTTCGAAAACCTCGAAGGCATGGGCGCCCGCGCTCGGATCGACGGAGAGCAGGTGTTCCTTGGCAACCGCCGGCTGATGGATTCCGAGAAACTCGAGCTCGGCGTGCTCACCGCCGACGCGCAGCGGCTACAGGGCGCCGGACGTACCGTCGTTCATGTCGCACGGGCCGGGAAGGTCATCGGCCTCATTGCAATCGCCGATGCGCCGCGTCCAACCGCCGCCGCTACCGTCGCAAAACTCCGCGAGCGCGGTGTCCAGGTCGCAATGCTGACGGGCGACAACGCCGGCACCGCCCAGCGCATCGCCGGCGACCTTGGTCTCGACATGGTCCTTGCCGACGTCTTGCCCGGCCAGAAGGCCGCCAAGATCAAAGAACTCCAGGCTCAGGGCAAAAGAGTCGGAATGGTCGGCGATGGCGTCAACGACGCACCGGCCCTGACGCAAGCCGATGTGGGTTTCGCCATCGGCGCAGGAACCGATGTCGCCATCGAGAGCGCCGACGTGGTGCTGATGAAGAGCGATCCGTACGACGTTGTCGGCGCCGTCGAGCTCTCCCGCGCCACGCTGCGCAAGATGCACCAAAACCTGTGGTGGGCTGTCGGCTACAACGTCATCGCGTTTCCGCTCGCCGCCGGCGTTCTCTATCCCATCCTGCTCAGCCCGGAGATCGCCGCCTTGGCGATGTCAGGTAGTTCGGCGATCGTTGCAATCAATGCCCTGATGCTGAAGCGCACCCGGCTGGCCGGGATCACGCGCCATCGGACCACCGATGCGACAATCCAGCCTGCCGCCGCCTCGGCATGATCCCGGCCCGTGAGCCGCCACGACTGGCGTGGGTTTCGCTCGCGGCCATCCTCGCTGCGATGTTCGCCATCTCGGTGGGCTATGGCGTCGTGCTGCCGATTTTGCCCTTCCTCATAGAACGCCTCGCCGGGCCGCTTGAGCCGGCGAGGCTTGCGTCGCACACGGGGCTGCTCACCGGAACCTATATCCTTGCCATCTTTGTTTTCGCGCCGCTCTGGGGCGCGCTCTCGGATCGCTGGGGACGCAAGCCCGTCATTCTCCTCGGCCTCGCCGGCTTTGCCGCGACGGTCGGGCTGTTGGCGATAGCGCAAAGCCTCACAATGCTCTACGTCGGCCGGGCTCTGTCCGGCCTGTTCGCGGCCGCCATCACACCAGCGGCGTACGCCCTTGTCGGTGACTATGCTCCTTCGAAGGAATGGCGGGCGCACCGCTTCGCCTTGATCAACATTGCTGGAACCGCCGGTTTCTTCATCGGCCCGCTGCTCGGCGGACTCGCCGTCCGCCTCTCCGGCACCCTGTTCGGCATCGCACCGGATGAGGCATTTTCCACGCCGTTCCTCGCGGCGGCAGGACTCTCGGCCGCGGCCACACTTCTTGTTCTTCTCGTAGTCCCCGGTCACGCCACGCGTGAGGACGAGAATCTGCCAGCCGAAGCAAGCCAGCTCGAGCGGCGTGCCGTCTTCCGCCTGTTGGCGGTTGCATTCGTCACGGCGCTGGCGATCGGATCCTTCGAGGTCGGCCTGTCGTTGCAAGGCAAAAGTCTTGGCCTCGATGCCGCCCATATCGGAGCGATGTTCGCCGAATGCAGTCTCGTCATGGCCATCGTCCAGGCGATCATCTTCTCGCCACTCATCAGGCCTGAGCTGACGCGCTGGTTCATCGCGCCCGGCCTCGCAGTACTGGCCGTCGCTCTCATCGCCGTGCCTCTTGCCAGCGCCTCGCTTGCGATGACGGTCGCCGTCGCCCTGGTTGCAGCCAGCGCCGGCATGTTGTCGCCCGTCGCTACCTACTGGGCCTCGCTGGGAATGGGCACGAGCCAGGGCGCTACTCTCGGTCGCATGACCGCATCGGCGAGCCTTGGCCAGGCGATCGGATCAGCCGCAGGCGGACTGCTGTTCGACGTGCCTTTCCTGCCGGCGGCGGGTTTCTTGCTGCCCGCACTTGTCGTCTTCCTCGCCTTCCTCGTCAGCTTCCCCCTGCCGCGGCTCCTTATGTCGCGTGCTGAAGAGGTCAGGCAGGCATGAATGACATTGGCTCTGTCTGCGCTGCGTCCATGGGGCGCCGCCGCAGATGCGCGTCCCTATGATTGCTGCGCGAGCATCACCTTGAAGCGAAACAGCGCGACGCCGACAAAGGCGACGCCGAGGCCGACCATCGTCAGAAGATCGGGCCAGACCACTTCGACATCCGCTCCGCGGTACAGCACCGACTGCGCGAAACGGACGTAGTGGGTCGAGGGCGAGAGATCCATGACGAGCTGGAGGAACCTCGGCATGCTTTCGAACGGCGTGAACGATCCGGACAACAGGAACATCACCACGAACACCGGAATGGACAACAGTGCAAATTGCGGCATCGAGTTCGCGACCGTCGCCAGCATGATGCCGAGCGACGTGACCGCAAAGAGATAGATGGCCGTTCCCGCCAAGAATAGCTCGACCGATCCTACGATCGTTGCACCAAGCGCGATCGCCACCACGACGTGGAGCGAGAACGCCGCCGCGAGAAGGACGACAAACCCGTTTGCCCAAATCTTCGCGGCGACGATCTCGCTCGCACGCACCGGCATGACCAGGAGATGCTCGATCGTGCCATGCTCGCGCTCGCGCATCACCGCCGCCCCCACGAGAATGATGGCGAGGATGGTGACGTTGTTGATGACGCCCATGCTCGCCGTGAAACTGATCGCTTCGAGATTGGGGTTGAACATGGCGCGGATCACCGGTCTCACGGGAAGAGCCGTCGTCTCCGAGCCTCGCTTAAGGAAACTCGCCGTCTCCCGGGCGATGATCTCCTCAATATAAGCCGTGCCGGCGCCGGCCTGCGAAATGCCGGTCGCATCGACATTGACCTGTATGGTCGGGGCGCGGCCGGCCAGGAGGTCGGCTTCGAGTCCGCGTGGAATGTCCAGAATGAACGCGAACGCCCCCTTGTCCATCAATGCATCCAGCTGCGACCGGTCGACCTCGACCGGGGCGCGGAAATAAGGCGGCTGCAACGCGTCCCTGATCCGGCCCGACAAGGTCGAGCGATCGTCGTCGATGACGGCGACGCTCGCACCGTTGACATCCGTCCGCATCGCGGTGGCTTCGGAATAGACGGCGAATGTGAAGACATAGACGATGAGGACAACCATCACGACATCACGAGAAAGGCTAGCGAATTCCTTGATGCCGAGACGGAAGGTGTTTTCCATCCACCGTCGCATCGCTAGGTCTCCTGCTTTCGGATCGAGAGTCTGGCGACGAGAAGGAACGCCAGCGCAAAGCCGAGCAGCACGGCGATCTCGCCGATGAACGCCTTCGCGTCGAGGCCTTTCGCGAAGACTCCGAGGCTGACCGTCTGAAACCAGAGGGAGGGGAAGGCCAGCCCCATGATCCGGCCCGGCCCCTCGTGAGACGAGGCCGGGACCAGGAAGCCGGAATAGTGGGCGGCCGTCATCGCCGTCAGGATGGCGGTGCCGAAGATCGCGGCGACCTGGGTCGACACGAACGCCGACACCAGCAGCCCGAAGGCCGTCGCGGCGAAGACGTAGACCAACGCCGCGACCGAAAGAGCAAGCAGCGATCCTTTCGGCACCACGCCGAGAACCGCACCGGCGAAAAGAAGCAGGCTGACATAGCTCAGGATGCCGATCGCGACATAGGGGAGCTGCTTGCCGAGCAGATACTCGCCGACCGTCGCCGGCGACGCATACACGTTGGCGATGGATCCCATCTCTTTCTCGCGCACGACGCCAAGCGCCGTCAGCATCGCCGGAAAGATGATCAGCAGCAGCATCATCGATCCGGGCGTGATCGCGAAGACGCTGCGAAAGTCCTGATTGTAACGGAATCTGGGCTCGACCATCACCGCCGCGGCGAAAGGCCCTTCCGTCCTGCCCGACTGTCGCGCAAATCCCGCAGCGTAGGTCTGCACCGCGCCGAGGATGTAGGCCCGCGCCGTTTCGGCCGGAAACGTATTGCCTCCGTCGACCCAGAATCCGACTTCAGGACGTCGCCCCTGCAAGAGGTCGCGCCCGAAGCCGGGAGGGACATCGACAGCAAACGTCAATTCCCCGGAACGCAGGCGGCGATCGACCTCGAGTTCGTCGTTCAGTCCTGATTGCTCGACAAAGTACCGGGAGTTCGAAAACTGGTCGAGAAACAAGCGGCTCTCCCGCGATTGATCGCGGTCCAGCACGGCGTAACGCAAACCCTCGATGTCGAACGAGATGCCGTAACCGAAGGCAGCCATCAGAAGAAGAGGCCCGAGCAGCGCAAACGCCAGACGGATGCGGTCGCGGGCCACCTCCAGGGCCTCGCGATGCGCGAACGTCCAGATGCGTTTCAAAGACATCCACAACGAGCCACCTGGGACGAGAGCAGCGGTTTCGTGCCGGGGCGAAGACGTCTCTGCGAACGGCTCCACGGCATCTGCGGACCCGGTCCCGCGATCCGTCGGGGCGCTTTCCTCCAAATAGGAGATGAAGGCGTCTTCGAGACTATGTGCCCCACGCTCGGCCTGAAGCTCACGCGGCGTGCCGACGGCGAGCACGCGCCCGGCATGCATGAGAGAGACGCGGTCGCACCGCTCTGCCTCGTTCATGAAGTGCGTCGAGATGAAGATCGTCACGCGGTCGCGGCGCGACATCTCCACGAGCAAGCTCCAGAAGCGGTTGCGTGCTGCAGGATCGACGCCCGAAGTCGGCTCGTCCAGGATGAGCACGTCCGGCCGATGAAGGCACGCAGCCGCCAACTGAAGCCGCTGACGCATTCCCAACGGCAATGCGTCCGGGGATGTCGCGGCGACCCCGGCCAGTTCGAAACGCCGCAAGGCTTCTTCGACGCGCTCGGCAAGCTCCTTGCCACCGATGCCACAGAGCCGCCCGTGCAGCTCGAGATTGCCGCGCACCGACAGTTCCTCATAGAGCGAGAAGGATTGCGACACATAGCCGATCCGCATCCTGGTCGTGATATCGCGTGCATCGACCGGCTTTCCCAGGAGCTGCGCATGTCCTTCCGTCGCCGGCAGCAATCCGGTCAGCATCTTCATCGTGGTCGTCTTGCCGCAGCCGTTGGAGCCGAGGAATCCGAAAATCTCCCCCCGCTGGATGCGAAAGCTCACATGGTCGACGGCGATGAAGTCGCCAAAGCGCATCGTCAGATCTTCGGCCACGATAGCCGGCGGTCCGCCATCCGGTTCGAGGCTCGGGAATGACGGTGTGACGCGCGGCCCGCGACGGTCCGGGCGCTGCAGCTCGGTATAGGCCTGTTCCAGGCTGTCGGCTCCGGTCCGTGCAAGCAGGTCGGACCTTGTGCCGTCGGCAATGATCGCGCCGTCATCCATCGCCACGATGCGATCGAAATCCCCGGCTTCCTCCATGTAGGCGGTCGCCACGATCACCGTCATGGCGGGCCGCTCGGCCTGGATGCGCGCAATCAACGTCCAGAACTGACGCCGCGACAACGGATCCACTCCTGTCGTCGGTTCATCGAGGACGAGCAGGTCAGGATCGTGCACCAGCGCGCAGCAAAGCCCGAGTTTCTGCTTCATCCCGCCCGACAATTTGCCGGCCGGCCGGCCGGCGAAGGGCGTCAAACCGGTGACCTGCAAGAGCCGCTCGATACGCTGGCGCCGGTATCCCTCCGCCTGGCTGTAAAGCCGCGCGAAGAAGTCGATGTTCTCGAAGACGGACAAAGTCGGATAGAGATTGCGCCCGAGGCCTTGCGGCATATACGCGATTCTCGGCGCGGCTTTGGTGCGGTGCGAAGCCGAGGCCATGTCGCCTTCCAACACATGCACCGAGCCACGCTGGATGCGTCGCACGCCGGCAATCAGGCCGAGCAGCGTCGACTTTCCGACCCCGTCTGGACCGACGACGGCAAGCCTTGAGCCAGATGGCACCGATAGATCGAGATGACGCAGCGCCACCGACTTTCCGTATGCATGATAGACGCCCGTCAAGCTGACGGCCGGCACAGACTCAGCTTCCATCGGGCAGCCTCGGTGCAAGCTCGGGCGGCCAGGCAGCCCCGCCGATGATCTGCACATAGGCGTTGCCGGTCATGCCCGCCTTCACATATCCCCGCTGCGCCGTGACCAGGGCCGGATCGATGTGTAACCTGACGCGATACATCAGCTTCTCACGCTCGCTCGCGGTCTCGACGAATCTCGGCGTGAATTGGGCGTCCGCGGCGACGAACGACACGGTCGCCGGCAGGACGTATCCACCCGCGCCGTCCAGCACGAGACGCGCCTGCGAACCGACGGCGACGCGGCCGGCCGACGCTGTTGGCAGGTAAATGGTCATGTGCGCGTCCGAGAGGTCGAAGACCGTCAGGACGCGGCCACCGGCCGCGACGACCTCTCCCGCCTGGGCAAGGCGATATTCGACACGCCCCGACACCGGCGCCCTCAACGTCATGTCGGCGATTGCGGCTTCGATCTGACTGACCTGCGCTTCCGCCACCTCCACCGAGGCCTTTGCGTCCTCGACCGCCGCCTTCGACGCCTGCAGCGATGCCGCCGCTATGTCGCGTTGTGCGGTCCGGCGGTCGAGCTCCGCCTGCGTCGACGTGTTCGTCCGCATGAGTTCGGCGACGCGCCGGAGCTCGATTTGCGCGAGGTTCAATTCGGCCTCCCGCAGGGCGACGCTCGCCTCTGCACTCGCCACGCTCTGGTGGCTCCGGTGGACTGCCGCTCTCGCCGCCGTCAGCTGCGCCTGTATCTCCGTCGTATCGAGCCGCGCGAGAACATCACCTCGCGTGACATCAGCGCCTTCGTTGACCAGCACTTCGGAAAGTCGGCCGGCATACTTGCTCGTGATGTCGACACGCTCGACCTCAATCCGACCGTTCGCCCGCGCCAACCCTGCAGGAACACGATCCTGCTCGCCAAGCCAGTACACGTAGCCCCCCGCCGCGGCGGTGAGCGCTATGATGCCGGCGAAAACATAGCCTATGCGCACGGTTCTTCCTTCGCCGACAACGCCGTCCCCGGACGCAGCCGGCCTTTTGATTTTCTGGGGTTCGAGCGCAGGCCATTGGACGACCTGGCCGGCCTCTCGTGTCACCCAAAGCGGCTTACTGAGCCAGAAGCTTCCAAGCTCGCCGCGAACCATGCCGATGTTTGGCAGCCCACACTTTAACTCAGATCAAGGTTGCGCCGGTGACGATTGCCCGCCACGACCATCCGGACGAACGCGCAAGGATTGCGCCGAACCTGCGAACGAGGGTTGCCGAGCGGCGCAAGAACTTAATCTCGATCAAAGAATCGGAGCGCTGGTCCGGGTTACGAGCAGCCGTCTTCGCCTCGGCCTGAAGAAAAAGTCCGCGGGCGTGAAGCGGTCGACCCGCATGGGGCGAAGAAGCAGGAAAGTCTATCCGATGCCATCTCCGGGACATCGCCCCGAGCCACTCATTCTCGCCCTGCCAGGCAACGAGGCCTTCGCTCGCAACCTCGCGAATGCTGGCGCGTGGGAGCTCGGCACTGTCGAGACACGGAATTTTCCCGACGGCGAAAGCTATGTCCGCATTCCCTCCGATGTCGCCGAAAGATCGGTCGCTCTGGTCTGCACGCTGGCGCGCCCCGACGAGGGGTTCCTGCGTCTGGTCTACGCTGCCGATGCGGCGCGCGCGCTCGGGGCGTCCGACATCACGCTGATCGCGCCGTACCTTGCCTATATGCGGCAGGATCGCCGCTTCCTGGCGGGCGAGGCTGTGACCTCGCGGAGCTTCGCGCGGCTGATTTCGTCGACCTTTGATCGGCTCATCACCGTCGATCCGCATCTGCACCGTTATGCGTCGCTTTCCGCGCTCTATACGATCCCGACGAACACCCTCCATGCGGCGCCGCTTCTGGCTGACTGGATCGCGGTCGAGGTCTCGCGACCGTTGGTGATCGGCCCGGATGCGGAGAGCGAGCAATGGGTCTCCGCGATCGCGGCACGGATTGGCGCTCCCTACGCCGTACTGAGCAAGATCCGCCACGGCGACCGCGACGTGGAGGTCGCGCTGCCGGACCTCTCAGCATGGAGTGGCCTTCAGCCCGTGCTGGTCGACGATATCGCCTCGTCCGGCCACACGCTGATCGAGGCGGCCCGCCAACTGCCCCAACAGGGTTTCGCTCCGCCTGATGTCGCGGTCGTCCACGGCATCTTCGCCGGCGACTCCTTCGAACGTCTCAAGCCGCTCTGTCGCATGATCGTCTCGAGCGACGCGGTCAGCCACGCGAGCAATGTCATCGCGCTCGCTCCATTGATTGCTCCTTCACTGGCGGCAACGGCCGAATCCGTCAGCGATCTGATCCGCCACCGCCGCCCGCCGGAGCCGCTGGACGACGTCGAGCGCGCCGGCATCGACTCCTTCCCGGCCAGCGACCCGCCGTCCTGGACCGGCGGACGGGAGTGAACGATGGCGACCTTCCTTGAACCAACCGGAATAACAGGCTGCACACGATGGATGCGATGACGACAAAAGCCTTCGAGAAATGGCGTTCCGGTTACGGCCTGATCAAACACCAGGACGAGACCGTCGAACGCGTACAGGCCGTTGCCGATTCCGGTCGAATGGAACCCGCCAACCTCTATCGCCTGCTCGCCGCGGCCGATCGCCTGACCTCTGCGGCAATGTGGCTCGTGGTCCACATGACCTATGCGAAGCGCGTCGATCTCTCCGGCGCGCCGCTGCCGGGCGATGGCTTCAAACCCACGCCGGAAGGCCACACGGGCGGATCATTGAATATGGTGCCCGCCTTCGTCGGTTATCTCGCGGCAAACGCCATATCGGCCAGGACACGGTCGTGGATCATGGGCCAGGGCCACTGCGTCGCGGCGATCGAGGCGGTCAACGCGCTCACGGGCGATGTCTCCGACGCACAGAAGGGACGCTATGACCGCAGCGCCGAAGGCCTCTCGCGCCTCGTCGCGGACTTCTATTCCTACGCCATCGACGCGCATGGGCGCCCCGCCGTGCCACTCGGCAGCCACGCCGGCCCCAACACGGCCGGGGCTATTTCCGAGGGCGGCTATCTCGGCTTTGCCGAGGTGCAGTACGTCCATGCACCGCTGCGGGGCGAAAGCCTGGTCGCCTTCCTGAGCGACGGCGCCTTCGAGGAGCAGCGCGGCTCCGACTGGTCGCCGCGCTGGTGGCGCGCCGAGGATTCCGGTGTCGCGATTCCGATCATGATCCTCAACGGACGCCGCATCGAGGAGCGGGCACAGATCGCGCAGCAGGGCGGCGCCGACTGGCTGAAGACGCACCTCGCCCATAATGGCTTCGATCCCTTCACGATCGACGGACGTGATCCTGCGGCTTTCGCCTGGGCCATCCTCTCGGCCGAGGACCGGCTGCAGCGCTTTGCCGCAGACCCGAACCGCCAGTATCCCGCGCCGATGCCCTATGCGATCGCCGAGACCGTCAAGGGCTTCGGCTTTCCCGGCGCCGGCACCAATGCCGCGCACAACCTTCCCCTCGACGCCAACCCGGCGCGGGATGCCGCAGCACGCCGGGCCTTCGAAGACGCCGCCCGTGCACTCTTTGTCTCCACCGATGACATTGAGGGCGCTGTCGACACGCTCATCATCCATGGCGAGCAGGGGCGGGTTCCGGAGAGCAGTCATGCGCTGGCGCTGCGCAATCCGCCAGAAGTCCGTCAGCCCGACCCGCAATGGACCGCCCATGACGCGCCCCCCGACTGCGCCATGCACGCCCTCGACCGCTGGTTCGTGCGCCTCGTCGATGCCAATCCGGGCTTGCGGCCGCGCATCGGAAACCCTGATGAACTGCGTTCGAACCACATGGGCGCGACGCTCGACCGGCTGCGCCATCGGGTCAATACGACAGAGCCAGGCGTCGCCGACGCCATCGACGGCGCTGTCATCACGGCCCTCAACGAAGAGGCGGTGGCCGGCGCGGCGCTGGCCAACAAGGGCGGCCTCAACCTGATCGTCAGCTACGAGGCCTTCGCGATGAAGATGCTCGGCGGCCTGCGCCAGGAGATTATCTTCGCCCGGCATCAGCGCGAGGTCGGTCAAAAGCCGGGCTGGGTCTCGGTGCCGCTCGTTGTCACCTCGCACACCTGGGAGAATTCCAAGAACGAGCAGTCGCACCAGGACCCCACCATTGGCGAGGCGCTACTGGGCGAGATGTCGGACACCGCGCGCGTGCTCTTCCCCGTCGATGCGAACAGCGCCGTGGCGGCGATGGCGTCCGTCTACGCGGGGCGCGGGCAGGTCGCCTGCGTGATCGTGTCGAAGCGCGACATGCCCAACCGCTTCGATGGTGACGCCGCAATGACGTTCGTGTCCGACGGCGCCGCCCATATCGGCGGCCACACTGACGGAGCGGAGCTTCAGATTGTCGCGATCGGTGCCTACCAGCTCGAAGAGGCGCTCAAGGCGGCGCGCCGGCTGGAAGAGCACGGACGGCGCGTTCTCGTCACCGCGGTCAGCGAGCCCGGGAGGTTTCGCGTGCCGCGCGATCCGATCGAGGCAAGCTTCGTCGCCGCCGACGATCAGCTCGCCGCGCTGTTCCCGCCCGATCTGCCGCGCCTCATCGTCAGCCACACGCGGCCGGAGCCGATGCTGGGCCTGCTGCGCCGGCTAGATGGCGGGCCCCATCGCACCGCGGCGCGCGGCTACATCAGCCGCGGCGGCACGCTGGACGTCGCCGGCATGCTGTTTGCCAACCGTTGCACCTGGGCACATCTGATCGAGGCGGCGGCCCCGCTCACGGGCTGGTCGCGCGACGAATTCCTCACCCCTGGCGAAGCCAAAGCCGTCGACGGACACGGCCGTCCCGGCGACCTGACGACGCAAACCAACTGAGAGCCGACATGCTGACTCTGACCTCTCTCGGCGGTGCCGGCACCGTCACCGGCTCCAAACATCTCCTTTCCGATGGCGATACCCGCATCCTCATCGACTGCGGCCTGTTCCAGGGGCTCAAGAATCTACGCGAACTGAACTGGGCGCCGTTGCCAGTCCCGCCGTCGAGCATCGACGCCGTGGTGCTCACCCACGCTCATCTCGACCATTCCGGCTACCTGCCCAAGCTGGTCCGCGACGGGTTCCGGGGCCGCATCTACGCGACCGCCGCGACGCGCGACATTGCCGAACTGATCCTCAAAGACAGCGCGCACCTCAACGAGAAGGACGCCGAATACGCTAACCGCAAGGGCTTTTCCAAGCACAAGCCGGCGCTGCCGTTATACGGTATTCGCGACGCCGAGCGGGCCCTCGAGTTCTTCACGACCGTCCCCTTCGACACGGCGACAAAGCTTCCGGGCGGCGCCTCGCTGACCTTCCGCCATGCCGGGCACATCCTCGGTGCGGCGCTCGCCGAAATATCCTGGGGTGGGCGGCGGATCGTCGCCTCCGGCGATCTCGGCCGCTATGGGGACCCGGTCCTTCCCGACCCGGTGGCCGTCGCGGAAGCGGATGTCGTGCTGGTCGAATCGACCTACGGCAACCGCAGTCACGATACGACCGACCCGACGGAGGCGCTCGGCTCGGTCATCGAACGCACGGTCGCGCGCGGCGGCACGGTCATCATCCCGGCCTTCGCGGTCGGTCGTGCCCAGTCGCTGCTCTATCACCTTTGGAGACTCAAGACGGCCGGTCGCCTTGCCAAGGTGCCTGTCTATCTCGACAGCCCGATGGCCATCGACGCCACCGACCTGCTGCACGCCCATCACGCCGATCATCGCCTTACGCCGGAAGACTGCACGGCGATCTGTGCGGTCGCCACCTACACGCGGGACGTCGAAGGCTCCAAGGCAATCACAGCCAGCCCCTATCCCAAAGTTGTCGTCTCGGCGAGCGGCATGGCCACCGGCGGCCGGGTCCTGCACCACCTCAAGGCGTCTGCGCCGAATGCCAAGAACACGATTCTGTTCTCTGGCTTCCAGGCCGCCGGGACGCGCGGTCGCGCCATGGTGCGGGGCGCAGGGGAGATCAAGATACACGGTCAGTGGATCCCGGTCCGTGCCGAGGTCAGCGACCTTTCCATGCTCTCGGCCCATGCCGACGGCAATGAACTGATGCGCTGGCTCTCTGGCTTTCGCCGACCGCCGGAAAAGCTGTTCATCGTCCATGGTGAGGACGAGGCGTCGGAGGCCCTGCGCATCCGCGTCGAGCGAGAACTCGGATGGAACGCCATCGTCCCGCGCCAGGAGCAGAGCTTCAACCTATGAAGAAGGCTTCCAATCCCGTCTCGGGCGTGCCGGCCCGGCAGAATCACCGGGTCCGCCGGCTTGGCCTGCATACCCAGCACCAGCCGGTCGTCATCATGCGCTCCGATTGCGATGTCTGCCGTTCCGAAGGGCTATCCAGCCGCTCGCAGGTCCTTGTTTCCAACAATGGCCGCGCCGTGCAGGCGACGCTCTTCCAGGTGACCGGCGATGGTCTGCTCACCCTCGACGAGGTCGGCGTGTCCGAAACGGCCTGGCAGCTGCTCGGCCTCAGCGAAGGCGACGAGGTCCGGGTGAGCCATCCGCCGACCGTCGAGTCGCTCGCGAGCGTACGGCGACGCATCTACGGCAATCGTCTCGACGGCCGCGCTTTCGATGAGATCGTCAGGGATGTCGTTGCCGGCCGCTACACCGACGTGCATCTCGCCGCCTTCTTGACCGCGAGCGCGGCGCTGCCGCTGGACACCGACGAAACCGCTCACCTGACCGGCGCCATGATCAATGTTGGCGAGCGGATGCGTTGGGACGCACCGATCGTGGTCGACAAGCACTGTGTCGGCGGCCTGCCCGGAAACCGGACGACGCCGATCGTCGTCGCAATCGTCGCCGCCAACGGGCTGGTCATGCCGAAGACCTCGTCGCGCGCCATTACCTCGCCGGCCGGCACGGCCGACACGATGGAGACGCTGGCGCCCGTCGATCTCGACCTCGCGACGTTACGACGCGTGGTCGAACTTGAGGGCGGCTGCATCGCCTGGGGTGGCGCTGTCCATCTTAGTCCCGCCGATGACATCTTTGTTCGCGTCGAGCGCGAGCTCGACGTCGATACCGAGGGGCAGCTGATAGCCTCCGTCCTCTCCAAGAAGATCGCCGCGGGCTCGACCCATGTCGTCATCGACATCCCGGTCGGCGCCACCGCCAAGGTGCGCGGGGAGGAGGCCGCCAATCGGCTCGCCGCGCAGTTGACTGCCGTTAGCGACCGTTTCGGCCTTTCTGTCACTTGCGTTCAGACGGACGGCTCTCAGCCCGTCGGGCGTGGCATCGGACCCGCCCTTGAGGCTTTTGACGTCCTGGCTGTGCTCCAGAACACTTCCGATGCGCCGGACGATCTGCGCCGCCGCGCGGCCCTGCTGGCCGGTGCGGCGCTGGAAATCGGTGGCAAGGCCGGAAAGGGAGAGGGCGCGGCGTTGGCCTTCGAGACGCTTGCGGACGGCCGGGCCTGGGCGAAGTTCAAGGCGATCTGCCAGGCGCAGGGCGGGTTGCGCCAGCCTCCGACGGCCAGCCAGCGCCATCCCCTGGCCGCAGACCGTGCCGGACGCGTGGTCCATATCAACAACCGCAAAATCGCCCGTTTGGCCAAGCTCGCCGGCGCGCCCCAGGCGAAGGCAGCCGGCATCCTGATGAATGTCCGGCTGGGCGACGAGATCGATCGCGGCCAGCCCTTCCTGCACGTCCATTCCGAGACCGCGGGGGAGCTGGCCTACGCGCTGGAGTTCGCAGGGCGTGCCGGCGATCTCATCGAGGTGGAGGCTTGACCGTATACCGACCCGTCGTCTCGCGGCTCGATGGCTCGCCAAAGAAGTTCTCAATCGCCCAGCGTGCGATACACTGGACAATTCTCCTTCTGTGCATCGCTCAGGTTCCCACCGCATGGGCGGTCCAGCGCACTCACGCGATCCCGAACGGTCTTGAGCCCCGTCCGCTCGATCTTCTCCTGCATCAGGTCCACGCCTGGAGCGGCTGGCTGATCATGGGATTGACTTTCCATCTCCTCATTCTTCGCATCCGGCATGGCAGACCGGTGCCCGTGCAAGGGACGTCCCCAATCGCACAAAGCCTTGCTGCCATCACACACCTGGCGCTCTACGGCCTGCTCTTTGCGCTGGCTTTTACGGGTACGGTGGCCATGTATCTGACCTTCAGCGTCGCACAGATCCACAGCCTGTTGAGCTGGACTTTGTTGGCTGTTGCCATCGCCCACGCGGGGGCTGCGCTCTGGCATCACTTCTGGCGCCGCGATGATGTGCTGCGACGGATGATCCGGAATGCGCCATGAACGTCTCGCGGCTCCGTGGCGTCTGGCATAGACAGGCCTGGCGATGGAAGGGTTGATCCCGCAGCTTGGCTTGGCGCTGGCGATCGGACTTCTGGTCGGACTCGAACGCGGCTGGCGCGAACGCGATGCGCCAGACGGTGCGCGCACAGCCGGTATCCGAACCTACGGAATATCCGGTCTTCTTGGGGGCCTTGTCCAGGCGCTGTCGCTCCGGCTTGATGCACCGTCGGTGCTCATCGCCGGACTTGTCGTCTTCACGGCCGTCCTCACCTGGTTCAAGGTGCGCGAATCCATCCGCGACGGGACCTTCAGCGCAACCGGAGTCATCGCTGGCCTCGGCGTCTTTGTGCTCGGGGCCCTGTCCGTCGCCGGTGAGCAAGTCGCCGCCGCCGCTGGCGGCGCCGCGCTCGCGGCCGTCCTTGCCAGCCGCGAGATCCTCCACGGCCTCCTAAAGCGCATCACCTGGCTCGAACTGCGTTCGGCGCTCGTGCTCGCCGCGATGACGGCGATTGTCTTGCCGCTCCTGCCGGCCCGCGCCATCGACCCTTGGGGCGGGTTCAATCCGCAGCAGGTCTGGTTCTTCACCGTGCTAACCGCGGCGATCTCGTTCCTCGGCTATATCTCCGTGCGCTTGTTCGGAACCACGCGGGGCGTGCTGGTGGGCGGACTGGCCGGGGCCGTGATCTCCTCGACCGCGGTGACGCTCGCTCTCGCGCGAACGGCCGCTGCAGGTGGCAATTCCTGGCCGCTGGCCGGAGCCGCCACGCTCGCTGCCGGCGTATCGGTGCTGCGGGTTAGCGGCATCGTTGCGATCGTCGCCCCGGCGGTGCTCGGCGTCGCCGGGCTCGCCATCCTTGCCGCTATCGCCACGCTCGCCATCTGCGGCGCGCTCTTTCTGACCTGGGGTGCCGTGCCGGCCGAAGGGGAGCAAATGCCTCGCAATCCGTTCGAACTGGGGGCGCTGCTCGGCTTCGCCGTGCTCTTCGCTATCGTGTCAACCATCAGCGCCGCGGTTTCGGCAGGTAATGCAGGCGGCATGATCGCAACCTCGGCCATCACCGGCACCTTTGACGTCGACGTAGCGGTGCTAAGCGCCCTGCGTCTTCTCGGCGTGTCAGCGGACACGGAAGCCGTCGGCCACGCCGTCCTGCTGGCGCTCGTCGCGAACGCCGGCGGCCGCCTGGTCGTCGCTGCAGGAACGGGGCCGGTCCGCTTCTGGCTCCCGATCGCGGCTGCGACCGTCGCCGCAGCCGCGCTTGGCTATCTCGCTTTCCTGACACTTCCGCACTTTGCCTGGCCAGCCGCATCACCGATGCCGGGTGCGTCATGACAAGACCACGGTGGTATTCTAAACACCGGTCGTGGACCGGGGGCATCCTTGATCCTGATCAACCCAGCCCGGCTACCGGAGCGCTAGAAACGAGGGCGGAGTAGTCTGCACACATGATGCTGGTGGCGAACATTTTGGGAGACTTGAGAACGGCCATCGTGGCCGCGCTTGTGTTCGCCCTTCTCACAGCCTCCATGACGGCCGTTCACGCCATGCCTTGCCCCGACCCCGTGGCAGCAAGCAGTGTCGCGCTCGGCGACAGTGCGGGGTTGGCATCGATGCACTCCGAGCACGACGGAGGCAGCAAGACGGCCGATATGAGCATCGACCGTTGCTGCCAGAAATCTTGTGCGGCCTGCGTCAGTGTGGTTCCGCCTCTGACGGACCAGTCCGGTGTGCCCACGCCGCTCGATCATCTCCTGCCGGCCGGCACGCAATCGGCGGGCATTTCCGTCGGCCCTCCGCACGGCCCTCCTCGAAGCTGATCCGACCGACTGACCCGATGCTGCATCGGGTCTTCGACGCGCGCCCCCACGGCGCACCGGATCAATTCGCCTGCTCAAGTCGCAGGTTATTCCTGGAGTGAACCCATGAACCGACGCAATTTTCTCACCACCATGATGACGGGAGCCGCCGCCTTCGGCGCGGCGACCATTATCCGTCCGTCGAGCGCCTGGTCGCAGGCTTCGGCCGCCGCGCCGCCGCTTAGGCTGGGCATCGTCAGCCGCACCCTCGAGGTCAACGGCAAGGCGGCGCGCGTCTTCGGGCTGGCGCAGCCAGACGGGACGCAAGGCGTCCGGCTGGACGCCGGCGCCACCTTCGACGTCGATCTCGTCAACGAAATCAACGAACCGACCATGATCCATTGGCATGGGCTGACGCCACCCTGGCGAATGGACGGCGTGCCCGACAATCCGATGCCGCTGATCAAGCCGGCTGAAACCGTGCGCTACGAATTTCCCGTCGGCGCCGGCGGTACTCACTGGATGCATGCCCACACCTTGCAGGAGCAGAACCTTCTCGCTGCCCCGCTGATCGTCCGGACCGCGGCCGATCGCGAACGCGACGAGCAGGAGGTGGTCATTCTCCTACACGACTTCTCTTTCACCCCGGCCGAGGAACTGCTCGCGCGCCTCAAGAGCGGCCAGGGGCATGCCGAGCAGGCCGCGCCACCTCCCCAACGCGGAGGCGGTATGGCCGGCATGGACCACTCGGCGATGGGAGGCGGCAACATGGGTAACATGTCCATGCCGGGGATGCCGTCGATGCAGATGGGCGGCATGGACCTCAACGACATCGACTACGACGCCTATCTCGCCAATGACCGCACACTCGATGATCCAGAAGTCGTACGCGTGGAAAACCGCGGTCGCGTCCGCCTGCGCATTATCAACGGCGCGACGGCCACGGCCTTTACCATCGACACCGGCGCGGTGCGCGGCACGCTGGTCGCGGTCGATGGTCAGCCCGTCCGGCCGATCGTCGATACGAAGTTCCCGATCAGCATGGGGCAGCGCCTCGACATCACCCTGGAACTGCCGCGAGGCGAGCGGGCCTTCCCAATCCTTGCGTTGCGAGAGGGCGCCGTCGAACGTACCGGCGTGATCCTCGCAACGACCGGCGCAACCGTGCAGCGGATCGCGGCGGCTGGCAGCGCTGCCGGGCCAATCGTCGGAAATGGGCTCGAGCGCCGACTTCTAGGGGTCAATCCCCTGGCCGTGCGCGCTGCCGATCGACGTATCCAGATCACGCTCACCGGGCAGATGCAGAGCTATGTCTGGGGCATGGAAGGTGCGACAAATATGCGTGCCCGCCAAGGCGAGCGCATCGAGATCGCGATGCGCAACTCGTCAATGATGAGCCACCCGATGCACCTGCACGGCCACCACTTCCAGGTCACCAACGTCAATGGCGCCGCAATCGCCGGGGCCGTGCGCGACACGGTGCTGGTGCCGCCCGGCGAAACGCTCACGTTCGTGTTCGACGCCGACAACAGCGGACGATGGCCGTTGCATTGCCATCACCTGTATCACATGGCGGCGGGCATGATGGAGTTCGTGGACTATGAGAACCGCACCTAGCGGCTCTTACAGCCGGATAATTCCTGATCGCTAAGTGGTGTTGACCCGTCGACGCGAGCCAAACAGGCGCTCGATGGTTGCCGGGTCAACACCTTTGGCAACAAGAGGACCAATCCCATGAATGAAGAAAATACCGCGATCGACTCTCGCCCGGGCCACGACGACGAACAGAACGCGACGCCGAAAGACGAGGGGAGAAGTCCAACACGTCAGACCGGTACATTCGCTGTCAAAGCTGGTCTGGCCCAGATGCTCAAGGGCGGCGTTATCATGGATGTGGTGACGCCCGAACAGGCGGCAATCGCCGAAGAAGCTGGCGCCGCCGCGGTGATGGCGCTTGAACGCGTACCCGCCGACATCCGTAAAGACGGCGGCGTTGCTCGCATGAGCGACCCCGCCATGATCAAAGGCATCATCGCGGCAGTGACGATACCGGTGATGGCGAAGGTGCGTATCGGGCATTTCGTCGAAGCGCAGATTCTCGAGGCCCTGGAGATCGACTACATCGACGAGAGCGAGGTGTTGACCCCGGCGGACGAGGAGCACCACATCGACAAGCACCGTTTCAATGTCCCGTTCGTCTGCGGGTGTCGCGACCTCGGGGAAGCGCTGCGCCGGGTGTCGGAGGGTGCCGCGATGTTGCGCACGAAGGGCGAAGCGGGCACCGGCAACGTCGTCGAGGCCGTCCGCCATGCTCGTGCCGTGAGCCGCGACATCCGCCGCCTCACATCGATGAGCGATGACGAAAGATTTGCATTCGCCAAAGACATCCGCGCGCCAATCGAACTCTTGCGCCAGACGGCTGAGGCCGGTCGCCTTCCGGTCGTGAACTTTGCTGCCGGAGGGATTGCAACGCCCGCAGACGCTGCGCTGATGATGCAATTGGGCGTCGATGGCGTGTTCGTTGGATCGGGAATCTTCAAGAGCGACAATCCAAGCAAGCGCGCGAAGGCAATCGTGCAGGCAGTAACGCACTACAATGATCCCAAGGCGCTTGCCGAAATAAGCGAAGACCTCGGACCGGCCATGGTGGGAATCGGGATGGAAACGCTCGCCGATACGGAAAGAATGGCCTCACGAGGCTGGTAGCTCATGGTCCGCGCAACAGTTCCGACGATCGGCATCCTGGCGCTGCAAGGTGGGTATTCCGAGCATGTCGCGAGTTTCCGGCGAATTGGCGTGGCAGGACGACAAGTTCGCAGCCCGAAAGACCTCGACGGGCTCCATGGCCTTGTACTGCCCGGCGGCGAAAGCACCGCAATCGGCCTTCTGGCCGAGAGCTCAGGTCTGATCGGCCCGCTTCGCTCCTGGCGCGAAGCGGGCCGGCCTGTCTGGGGCACCTGCGCCGGAATGATCATGCTCGCCGATCAGGTCTTGGGACAAAAGGAAGGCGGGCAGAGCCTGATAGGCGGCCTCGACATCACGGTGAGCCGCAATCATTTCGGTGGTCAGCTCCATAGCTTCGAGGCAGCGATCTATTCGCCTTTGGTCAACGCGGCATCTGCTCGAGGCGTCTTCATTCGCGCTCCAGCCATCATTGAAGTGGGAGAGCGTGCCGAGCCGGTCGCAACGCTTGCCGATGGCACATGTGTAGGCGTGCGACAGGGGTTCCTGCTCGCAACCGCTTTCCATCCCGAACTCACGGCCGACGATCGCTGGCATAGGATTTTTCTCGACATGGTTCTCCGGTCAACGTCGTCTGGTCGTCAAAGCTGATCCGACCACGATACCTCGGCGCACCGTGTTCATGAATGTGACGCTTGTTGCCACCGACAGCGCGTGCGCGGACGAAGTACTGGGAAGCACCGCCCCGCCAATGCCTGCAAAGTCGACGGCGTTTGAGAGCGCTTGCCGGTCTGGCACAATCAAGGGGCATCACTACGGCAACAGATTACAGTCATGTCAACGTGCACATCACGCCCTATCCTTCACTCCACTTGCATACGGAATATCGCTCTTACCGCCATCACTTTCCGGTGACCTCACTCAAACCATCGCCCCTGCACCCGCGTTCCGCGATACAGTCTCCGTATCGATCCCGGGTAACTCATGAGTCGCGCTTCGACGCGCACAATCCAAGTCGATGGGCCTTTTGAACGCCACCATCTCTCTCACTTCCGGCTAACTTGATGACCAAGGTCGGCGAATGTTCGCATGCATAGCGCCAACACTAGATGCCCTACCCGGAGAGACTCGTGACTAGGACAATGATCTTTGTCGCAGTGATCGCTTTAAGCGGCCCGGCTCTAGCAACCGAATGTCCCGCGCTGTGGCAACAGATTTCCGGTCAGATGAATGGCGGACACGCGGCTCTGTCGGACGGCGACAAAGCCAAGTTGAGTGCGCTTCGGCAACAGGGGGAAGAATTCCATCACGCGGGGAATCATCCCAAAGCCATTGAGGCGCTCAAGCAAGCTTTAGCGTTGCTGGGGTGATTGTCCGAGGGCAGATCGATCACCGCCATGTTGAAGTGTCCAAAATGAATACCCAACACGCCAGGTCATGCAGGTGATCAGGGTTTTGCCCGCCCTCCTGATAGCTCTGGCCCTGCTACTGGTCGGCGTTCTCTCCGCTGCTACCACACAAGCAAGCGATCAGACGACCGGCGACCTGGCGCCATTGATCGTCTCTGGGCAACAGATCTTGCACTGCCCCTCTTCTGCGCCCTGCAACGCCGCAATGCGACTGTGTATGCCGACATGCATCGGCTCGGCGGCGACCTTATCCGCTGCCGGATTCGCCATCGGAGGTGCGGGCTTGCCGCCCGTTCGCTGGGCAGCAGCACAGCGCCTTTCGGCAACCTCCACGGGCCCCGATCCCCATCCTCCGAAGACCCCCATCCTGGGCTGAAGTGCGGGCGCTCCGGCGCGCCGCGACCGTTGACGCGAACGTAAGCAGCGCGTTGCCC
Source organism: Mesorhizobium sp. (assembly GCF_016793485.1). Taxonomy (GTDB): domain Bacteria; phylum Pseudomonadota; class Alphaproteobacteria; order Rhizobiales; family Rhizobiaceae; genus Mesorhizobium_K. The sequence continues at coordinate 41,571 of NZ_JAEULZ010000039.1, forward strand.
CCAAACGCTCGAGGATGGAATCATGAGACTCCCTGCGGCCAGCAGCAGCCGACCACGCTCCCGCACTGTCGGACGCCCTGACGCGCGAGCCTTCTCGACACTAAGGGCGCACGGTCGTTTCGCAGACGGTGCAGATAACGCCGCCATGTCTGCGGTGCAGCCCGCCAAGAACAAGGCGCTGCTGATTCCGCTCCAGGCCAAACAACGAGTGCCTTGCCGGGGGACACGGCCGCTCTCAACCCTCTTCAAACGAAGCTTCGTGGCGCTCGGTCAGAACCGAAAAGGCGCCTCCACTGGATTCCGAGAGCGTCGGGCGAACAAGTGATGTTCATGAGATCAGCAACAAGACCGACGCGATACTGCCGGTGACAATGTTGGTACATGCCGAGGATCATGAGGTGTGATGATGAAGTCCCTTCGGGCCCTGCTAAATACGCGGCGCTTAATCGTTGGCGCCTTCGCGCTGTCGGTAGTGGCGGCAATCGCCTCCGTCGTTGCGGTGCTCTTGGCCATCGGCTCCACTGGCGACTTCAACTCCCGATCGTCAACCAGTCTGGACGCCCAACTCCGCGGCTATCTTCTCGCCAACCCCGAGGTGTTGATCGACTCGGTTCAGGGTTTTGAAAGTCGACAGGCCGCTGCGCAAGAAAACGAGCTGTCGACCTTCATTGTCGACAATGCGGATGAAATCTTTCGCAGCGAGACTTCGCCATTTACCGGCAATGCCGATGGCGACGTGACGATCGTGGAGTTTTTCGACTACAACTGCCCCTACTGCCGCAAGGCGTTGCCGCTTCTTGATGAAGCCGCCGCCAGTGACAAAAACCTTCGCATTGTCTTCAAGGAGTGGCCGATCCTGGGGCCAGGCTCAGAAGAAGCAGCACGGATCGCACTCGCAGCCCAAGTCCAAGGCAAGTACGAACCGTTGCACAAGGCTCTGATGGGCTACTCGGGAAGGGTAGACGGAGCGGTGGCTCTCGAGGTCGCAGCCGATCTCGGGCTGGACATCGACCGCCTGAAGGCCATTGCGGCCTCCCCTGAGGTTGCCAAAGAAATCGAACAGAACATGAGGATGGCCGGAGAACTCCGAATAAATGGCACGCCAAGCTTTGTGATTGGCGAAGAAATCATTCGTGGCCTGATCGACTTTGATACCCTGCAACAATCGATCGCCAAAGCACGATCAAGGTAGGAGGGCGGTAGTGCTAGAAATTTCCGGAGTGGGCGCAGTAACCGCTCTGGTGGCGGGCGCGATTTCTTTTCTCTCACCCTGTGTGCTGCCGCTTGTGCCCGGCTACCTCGCCTATATCGCCGGCAACACGAACGAGTCCAGCACTCGCTCAATCCGCATCACGACCTCGCCGAGGACATTGATGCTCGCGCTTTGCTTCGTGCTCGGGTTCTCGACGGTATTCATTGCCCTCGGCGCGAGCGCCAGCGGGATCAGCCATCTGCTTCTGGCTTACCGATACGAGGCAAATCTTGTCGGCGGCGCGGTCATAATCCTGTTCGGCATCTTCATGACGGAGCTCATCCCGATACCATGGCTCAGTCGTGAGCACCGGCTCCACGCATTGGTGAAGGGAGGTCGCCCGTCAGCTGCCTATACCCTTGGACTTGCCTTCGGTTTCGGCTGGACGCCGTGCATCGGTCCAGTGCTCGGCACGATCCTCACGGTGAGCGCGCTCTCAGCAACCATCTCCAGCGGGCTCGTCCTTCTCGGTCTCTACTCTATTGGTCTTGGTGTACCCTTCCTAGCCGCTGCCCTGTTCACTACGCAGCTGACGACGATTCTGAGGCCGATGCGCAGGGCTGGCCGGATCCTTCAGACTGTGGCCGGCGTAGCGATGATTGCGATGGGGGGCGCGATGATGACGGGAAGGATTTCCGACTTTTCATTCTGGCTCCTCGACCGCTTTCCAGCCTTTGGCGCGATGGGGTAATCGGTTCCATGCCCGCCTAGGCGTTCCCCACCGCGCGCTCGTCCGGACACTCGTTTCCAACTTGCCGTTTGGGTCACGCGCAATCGGCAGCCGGCGTCACCCAAAATGCGAGAATTTCCCGCTGCCGTCATTATCGAATAGCAGCGTATAGAACGCCGAGGAGTATTGGTTGATGCAGGAGATAGATCGCTAGGCTCTTGCGTCCGGTCCACTGCAAAGCCTTTGCGAACCGTCCCGAGAAGTGCTGCTGTGACAGCCGCGCGTATATCTGGGATCTGAGCGCCCACCGGGCGCCTCCTACGCCCAACAACGTCAGTGAAAACCATGGAAGAATCGGCACGAAGTCGACGCTCGCCGGAGGGTTCGCAGCAAGTCCGATCCACGCGACAAATCGCGCATCGTAGGCGTCGGATGCAAGTAGGGTCGGCAAAAATGGGAGCAACGCCGCCACAGCAAATACAACGGCTATCGGCGCCACTATGAACGGCAGCGACAGAACGCTCACGGCAACGATGGCGTGCAAGATACCGAAATACACGAACTGTTCAGGAAACAGCGCGTAGGTCGCGCCTGACACAAGCGCGGCAGCGCCCCCTATAACGGTGAGACGCCAAAGATAATCCTTCCACTTTAGTCCCCTGTCGTAGGCGAGCACCAATCCCACGCCGACAAGCACAAGAAATGTTCCTGCCACAACGCGGGCGAAAATAACCCACGCAAGGTTGCTCGTAACGTCGACGGAACTTATGCCGAAAAAATAGAGATCCCATCCAATGTGGTAGATCACCATTCCCACGATCCCCGCTCCGCGAGCTAGGTCGACCATCTCCACGCGTGGTGACGCAGGTGGTCGCGCAGACTGTATACCGCCAGCGTCTCGCTCAAACCGCGCGAGCTTACCCTTCAAATCGAGCTCGAATTTCTCAATATGTGCCGCTACCAGCTTGGCAAACAAAGCAGCCGCCCCGAGGACTGCAGTTCCACGGTCTTGCATTGGTAGTCTCCCTTGCGCCGTAGTCGAATGTCGCCCGTCGGGCGACGCCTAAAGCGTTTAGGAGAGAAGGATGGGCGGTCGGATCAGCGGTGGTGCGCGTTCGGAGATGGGCATCCCCTCACTTCCACCGCGGGGATTGGAACTTGGTCGATTGTTCGCGATGACCGATGGGCGGTCAGTAAGTGCAGCCGCGCCGCAGTGCGGGCCATTGGCACCATTCACGATCGACGCACATCGCGTTGCGTCGAGTTCCACCGATCCCACAGACAAATTTGCTAAGTCGTATAGAACTTCACTTTGACCAACGCTCAGAACCTCGCGCCCCGACGTCGAAGACGAATGCTCTGATTGAAACAGCGACAGACCCAAACCCGAGCCAAGCACAAAAACTAAGATCAGGACGATCCATCGCATCGGCCGAAGATACGTCAGAGACGCGGCGATGAAGAAAGGCCGCTTCTCACAAATCCGTGAAACGACGACGAAATCCAGGAGAAGCAAGCGTGAACTTCAAGCTGCAAGGCGTATCGCTGAATGAGAAGACGTTTCAGGGTCGCACGGCTCTTGAAGTCACTATGCCCTCGTCAGCGACCCAGGACCCGGCCAAAGAGACGCTCACCGACCGTGACTACATGGCCTGGCTCCCGCGCGACTTCGGCGACGGCATCATCAAAGTCGACGTGGCGAGTGTGTTGACGCCCGACGCGCCCGGCTACGCCCGCGGCTTCATCGGCATAGCGTTCCGCATTGATGCCCAGAACAGGTTCGAGAGCATCTACCTGCGGCCAGCCAACAGCCGGGTGGAGGATCAGGTCAGGCGCAACCACACGATTCAGTACGTGGCCTATCCCGACTTTCCTTTTCCGCTTTTGCGCCGCGATGCGCCCGAGAAGTACGAAACCTATGCCGACATCGGTCTCGGAGAGTGGATCGGCATGCGGATCGAGGTCAAAGGAACAACCGCCAGGCTATTTCTGAACGACGGGCCAAACCCTGCATTCATCGTGTGCGACTTGAAGCTTGGCGCCGACCAGCGCGGCGGCATCGGTCTATGGATCGAAGCGGGCACCGTTGGGTATTTTGCCGACCTGCAGGTGCTCCCGTCGCCCTGACAGTCCTCAAGCAGGGCCTTCTCCAAGTCCTGCGGTGTTCTCACGAGTTGGCGTGTGCATCGCCATCGCGGCGCGCACCCGCCGTCCGCACCGGTCCTTAACCTAGATCGAAGATGTGGCCGTCGATCCCACATAGTGAGGTCTGTAAAGGGGCAGGTTCCTGACACGCCGCGATGCGACAGCGCGTGTGGCGTCGTGGTGAGAGCCCGAAGCGAAGCCAAAGCTCTCCGGCCTCAGCCGGTCGATCAGAGTTCGCGCTAACCCAGCGGGAGTCGTCACGATGTACAAGCATATCCTCATCTCTACCGACGGCTCGAAGGTGGCCCAGAGCGGCGTCGATCATGGACTGTCGCTGGCGAAGAATCTGGGTGCACGCGTCACGCTCATCACCGTGACCGAGCGCCATCCGCTCACCGCCGGAGGTGCTGGCGTGGCGTGGGCGGGGGGCGTGCCCGACATTGCAACTTACCAGGAAGCCGAAACCCGGTACGCGAAGCAAGTTCTTGATTCCGCCAAGGCCGCCGCGGTCAGGCTCGGCGTCGAGGCGTCCGTGCTCCATGTTCCTGACGCCCATCCGGCAGAAGCCATCGTCGATGCCGCCAAGTCCGAGGGCTGCAGCCTGATCGTCATGGCATCGCACGGGCGGCGGGGGCTGGGCCGGCTGCTGCTTGGAAGTCAGACGGCCGAGGTTCTGGCGCACAGCCCGGTGCCGGTCCTCGTCGTGCGCTGACCTGCAAAGAACCAACACAAGAAGGGATTGTTCAATGGCGAAGCGACTTCGCGTGGCGGTCAACGGCTTCGGCGTCATCGGCAAACGTGTGGCAGAGGCCGTGCGCCGACAGGACGACATGCAGCTCGTCGGTGTCTGCGACGTCACCACCGACTGGCGTGTCCGTATAGTTGAGGCACAGGACACCGCCCTTTTTGGGTCAACGTCCGAGACTGCCGCCGCGATGCGCCAGGCCGGACTCCAAGTCGCCGGAACGCTCCAGGAGCTTCTCACTCAGACCGACATCGTGGTCGACTGCACGCCCAAGCGCATCGCCGCGCAGAATGTCGAGACCTATCGCAGCGCCGGGCTGAAGTTCATCGTCCACGGCGGCGAGAAGCACACCGTGACGGGCCATTCCTTCGTCGCCGAAGTCTCCTTTGCCAGCGCGATCGGCCGCGAGGCAACCAGGGTCGTTTCCTGCAACACCACCTCCATCGTCCGCACCCTTACGGCGCTCAAACGGGCCGGTCTTCTGCAGCGCGCCCGCGGCACCTTGCTCCGCCGCGCCACGGATCCCTGGGAGAGCGACGCCGGCGGCATCATGAACACGCTCGTCCCCGAGCCCGAGATCCCGAGCCATCAAGGTCCCGACGCCCGAAGCGTCGATCCCGATCTCGACGTGGTCACCATGGCCGTCAAGGTGCCGGAGACGCTCGCCCACCTGCACTACTGGTCGGTTCAACTCAGTCGGCGGGCCGACAAGGAGGAGGTGCTCGAGGCTTTCCGAGCCTCCTCCCGCATCGCTCTGATCCGGACCGGTGACGGCCTCGGTGCTCTGAACAGCGTCAAGGAGCTCATGGCCGATATCGGACGGGCACACGACAATCTGTACGAGGTCGCGCTCTGGGAAGACATGCTGCGTGTCGAAAGCGACGAAGTCTTCTACGCCTACATGGTCGACAACCAGGCCATCGTCATACCCGACACGATCGACGCCATCAGAGCCCTGTCCAACCTGGCAGCGACGGCGGATGACTCGATCGCGACGACCAACGCGTCACTGGGCATCCGGCAGCGTTTCTTCTGATCTGCCGGGCGGAGGTCTTTATCGACCGGCGCGCCGGGGCGGCCGCGCTCTATGGGCTCATGCCCGGAATGGCGGTCTTCTTCTTCCACATCAGGGCAAGCAGATAGACCGAGATCACCGCGGCGCCGAAGCAGAAGACGGAAATGTAGGCGTAAGAGAAGAACACGTAGGTCGTCACAGTGACGGCGGCCACGAGCAGTCCGAACACCTTGATCGCCCGCTCGCGCACCAGCAGGAACGGCACGATGACGACGGCAACGTAGATGGCATAAGTCACCCAGCGGGACACGAGGCCATCGACGAGATTGATGTCCTGGTAGCGGACGGCCCATGGCAGGAAATTGGTCGTCAGCCAGCCCGCATGCACGAAATACGGAATGAACTGCAGACCGCCAAGCATGGCGCCGGCGACGATGAACGGCAAAATCACATGGCGTCGTCCGCCCTTCTCGATGAAGTAGGCTGAGAGCGGCACCCAGATCGGCCACACGATCCAGGTGAAGAACATGTAGATGAGGGCGTAGCGGTCAACCCGCGCCCCATCGCCCGCTTGCCCCGCCGTCCAGATCAGGCCCTCGACAAGCTGCTGCAGCCCGAACAGGGCTGGCAGCGTCGCGATCATTAGATACCTGCGGTCCCCGCCCACCGACGTTGCGGCGGCGGCGATGCCGGCCGGAATGAGGAATGCTGCCGCTCCGAAACTGACCTCAGCCGATAGGCACATTCCGTCTCCCGAGGACTGAGTGGCACGGGTCCATCAGCCCGCAGTCACGATGTTTGCTGGTCGGCCTTCGGCAAATGCTTCGATGTTGGCCAAGGTGGTGGCGATGATCCGGCGAAGCGCCGCATCGGTGTTGTAGGCATTGTGCGGGGTCACCAGCACATTGGGAAAGCGCAGCAGGACATGGTTCGCCACCAGCCCCTGCAGGTCGGAAGCCGCCAGCGGGGTTTGGCGCCTGAAGATCTCCGCCTCTTCGCGAATGAGCGGCTCGTGCGGCAGGACGTCGAGGCCGGCGGCCCGCACCTTGCCCATGGCGAGCGCTCTCACCAATGCCTCGGTATCCACCACGTTGCCCCGCGCCGTGTTGATGAGGATCACACCGTCCTTCATCGCACCGAACTCGGGTTCGCCGATCAGGCCGATCGTGGATGGAGAGGATGGAACGTGCAGCGTCACCACGTCCGCCCGTGCGAGTACTGCATGCAGTCCGCCGTACTCAAAGTTCAGACGAGCCGCCGCCTCCGCGTCTTCTTGTCTGTCGTAGGCCAGCACTCTCATGCCGAACCCGTTGCCGATCTCGATGGCCCTCCGGCCAATCCGGCCCGTGCCGATGACGGCGAGGACCTTGTCCCGGAGTTCGAATCCTCGCACGCGAGCCATCGAGAACCCGCCGCGGCGGGTCTGTTCGACGCTGTCGACGATGTTGCGGGCGAGCGCGAGCAGCAGGGCGAAGGCGTGTTCGGCGACCGTTGCATCGCCATAGTCGGGTACGTTGGAAATGGCGATCCCGCGGCGGCGGCATGCGCTGAGGTCAATATGATCGTAACCCGCCGAGCGGGTCGCGATCAGCCGCAGGGCCGGGAGCTGGTCGATGACATCCGCGTCCAGACGCGATGTGATGAACGGGCTGACAACCTCGGCATCGGCGAAGTCTCCGACCGTCGCGCCGCTGAGCGCGGCCCGCGTGCAGCGGACCGCGTGACGACCTTCAAGGCTGGCGCAGGCCTGCTCCTCCCAATCCTCCGCTTCGAAGATCGCTATCTTCATTCTCGCGCCTTCTCGATCGTCAATTCGTCGGCAAATCCAGGTCCGGCGACGCTCTCGACGATCATCCGCACCACATCGGCTTCGGACGGTGAGGCCATCACGCCGGTTACGCGGACCGTGCCGGCCTCGACCTGGAATTCCGGCTGCCGGGTGAGCACCGTCCCGGCGTCTTGCACACGCGCCGCCAGCGCTCGCCGAACGGCTTCGTCGCCCCGAACTTCGGAATCGGGCTTGCCGGCCGAAACGATCCCCAGCAGGTCGGCACGACTGACGACCCCCACCAGTCGTCCGCCCCGAAGCACCGGAAGGCGCTTGATCCGATGAACGCCGAGAAGCATGGCGGCCGTACCAAGCGGCGTGTCTTCGTCGACCGTCGTGACCTTCGCCGACATGACTGCGCCGACGCGCCAGCTCCTGCTCTTGAGATAAAACAGGGCGGGGTCCTGCGGCGCATCCACGCCAGCGATCATCGCTGCACTGCCCAGTTCGGTACGGCGTAGGAGGTCGCCCTCGGTGACGATCCCGACGAGCGACTGATCGTCATCGAGCACCGGCAGCCCGCTGACACGCTCGCTGAGCATGACATGCGCGGCATGCCAGACACTGTGGTCCGGGCACACATTGATCGGGTTCAGACTCATGATGTCGCGCACACGCATCGCATCATCCCCCTTGCCGCATGTAAGCTTCGATCACGTACCGGCGCAGCATCCGGTGACTGCTGAAGGAGGATCCGATCTTGCTGATCGACTGCTTCATCATCCAGATCCAGCGGCCGCGGTCATCGCGATACAGCGGCAGCACCACATCCTGCAGCTTGTTGTAGAGTGGGCCGGCATCATCCGGCCTGTTCGGGTCATGGTCGATCGACCAGCCAGTCACGCCCTCGACACAGCCTTCGACCCACCAGCCATCGAGCACGCTGAAATTGAGCACGCCGTTGAGCGCCGCCTTCATGCCGCTGGTGCCGGACGCCTCGAGTGGCGGCAGGGGCGTGTTCAGCCAGATGTCACAACCGGCGACGAGTGCGCCGGCCAAGTCGAGGTTGTAGCCAGCCAGAAACGCTGCGGGGATCACGCCGTCGAGGGCCGCGACATGAGCACCGATTGCCTGGATCGCATCCTGGCCGCCGCGGTCGCTCGGATGTGCCAGCCCGGCAACGACGATCTGGAGAGGCTGCCTGCGCGCCAGTTCCTTCAGCCGATCGATATCCGCGAACAGAAGCTCGGGGCGTTTGTAGGCAGTCATCCGGCGGGCATAGCCGATCAGCGGCACATCGACCCGAAACGGCTTGCCCGTCGTCTCGGCGATCCGGGCGACGAGAGCCGTCTTGATGCGCTGATGCGCTTCCCAGAGCGGTTGATCATCCAGCGTGTCCGCGAAAGCGAGCACCTCCGGTTCGTGCGCCCAGTTCGGCGCCATGCGCTCGTGCAGCTTGCCGATCTCGGCATGCGTCCAGCGATGCACATGCACGCCATTGGTGATGGACGCGATCGCGTAGCCCGGAAAGAGCGCACGCGTCGTCTCCGCGTGCCGACGCGCCACGCCGTTGACATAGCCGCTGAGGTTGAGCGCGAGACGTGTCATGTTGAGCCGGTCGGAACCGGCGAGCGCCTTCAGGACATCGAGCGGGACGTAGTCGCCGAGGACGCGTTCGACCAGGTCGTAGTCGAACTTGTCAAAGCCCGCCTCGACCGGTGTATGGGTCGTGAACACGCAGCGCGCGCGAATCCCGGCGACTTCGTAGATGTCGTCGCTGGCCACAGATTGCGGCTCGGGCCGCTGTGTGGCGCGCAGCAGTGGCAAGGTCAGCAGGGCGGCGTGGCCCTCATTGAGATGATACGTCCTGATGCTGAAGCCGAGGGCGCCCAGCAGCAGCTGGCCGCCGATGCCAAGCACGACCTCCTGCTTGAGCCTATACGCCGCATCGCCGCCGTAGAGCCGGTCGGTGATCCGGCGATCCTCGGCGGCGTTCTGCTCGAGGTCCGTGTCCAGCAGCAAGACTGGCGCGACATGCCCGAGCGGGCAGGTCAGGGCGTAAAGCCACGGACGAACCCACACCAGGCGCCCCTCGATCGCCACGGCGACCATGTGCGGCAGAGGCTTCGCCCATTCCTGCGGCGACCACGGATCGGGATGGCTGATCTGGGTATGGTCGGCGCCGATCTCCTGGCGGACATATCCTTGCCGGCTGATCAACGTCACGAAGACCATCGGCAGGTCAAGATCGGCGGCCGAACGGGCCGTGTCGCCAGCCAGCACGCCGAGACCGCCGCTATAAGTGTGGATCTCCGGCTGTAGCGCTATCTCCATCGAAAAATAGGCGATGTGAGCGCGGCGTATGGCGCGATCGAGAACGTCCAAGCGCCCCTCCTGAAATTTCGGGATGCCTGCGAGGGCAGGCATCGTGGGCGCTTGCCCGAATTCTAAAGCCGTCGACCCGTCGCCATCATTTCGTCTTCTTGCCTACGGGCGGCTGCTCGGTCTCGGATGCGGCTTCGGCAGCGATTTCCGTCTCCGCCTGCAGCCAGTGGTCGAGGTCATGCCCGCTCGGACAGCCCTCGTGCACCCAGATCTCGTAAGCCCGCACTTCGATCTTGACGTGGATGGGATCCTCACTTTGGACGGGTTGCGTATCGGACATGCTCGTACTCCGGCTGCGGGTTGTGACGCTGTGATGCGTCCCGAAGGTGAGCCGGTCCGGTCCGGCAATCGTTGATGGAGGTTAAACATTGCCGTGAAATGCTGAGCTGTTCAGTAGCGCGCAAAGACTTCGCGACCCGCGTTTCCAAACAGCACAACTTCGTAGGCATCCTTGAGGCCGGCGACTTCCATCCCCGGCGAGCCCGCCGGCATGCCCGCCACAGCGAGCCCGATAGCCACCGGACGCTTCGCCAGAAGTCGCCGGATCTCCGCCGCGGGGACATGTCCCTCGATCACGAATCCGTCGATCGTCGCGGTATGGCAGGACTGCAGGTCGCTCGGCACACCGAGTTCGGCTTTAACGACGTCGAGGTCTTCGCGGACGGTCTCGCGGACGACAAAGCCGGCGCTGCGGACGTGCGCGACCCAGGCGCCGCAGCATCCGCAGGTCGCCGATCGCGCAACGTCCATTTGCGGCCCGCTGGTTTGCGCCCCTGCGGCCCTTGGCATCAGCGTCGCGGCGGCACCGGCCGTCGCCAGCATCATCATCGAGCGGCGGGTGATTGTCATTCCGATCTCCTGTTCTGGTGTCATGTTGTCTCGTCTGCGCATCGCGCGGCGCTGCGGACAGTATGCCTAGCGGAGTCGTTCAGCGATCCTGTCCATCTGCGCGATTTCTTCGCGCTGGGTGCGCGTGATGTTCTCGCACAGCGCGACGAGCTCGGGATCGGTGAGGTTCGCTTCGCGGCACATGAGGATCGCCCCCGAATGGTGCGGGACCATCGACGCGACGAACTGGCGATCGTCGATGCCGGCCTGGCTCCGCGTTGCCCAGAACGAGCCCGCCGTCAACACAATGAACGCGACGTACAGCGCGATGTTGAGACCGCGTTTCGGGAACATGCCGGGCATGGTCGCCAGCATGAAAATGCCCATCGGCGCCCACATCGTCACGGCCATGTAGAACATGTTGAGGTTGTTGCGGAAGTCGATCCAGCCGTCGATCATCGAGAACATGACGATGTACATGACGGCGAGGCCGGGAAGCATGTTGAGCCAGAACATGAGATACGGCCGGCCGTGCGAACCGTGCCCCTCGGCCGACGATTTCGACATGGCGTGATCGCTATGGGTCATGGGTTTTCTCCATTGGGAATTCTGTTTTGGTTAGTGACCCAGACCAGCCGGCTTGAGGATCATCCAGATCGCCATGCCGACCATCACCAGGTTCTCGGTGAGGGAGACGAAGCGCCAGTGGCACATTGCTGTCGCCGCCGACGCAGGCCGAATTTGAGCTCGCGCTCGTCGACAAAGACCGCCTTGAAGACCGAGATCGCTCCGATCCCGCCAATGAACAGCGCCACCGCAATCGACAGCCACATCAGCGCGCCCGCGAGCATCAGCAACCCTGCGAGCGCTTTGGCGAACGCGCAGATAGTCGCGTAGCGGACCCAGCGCTGCGCAAGCAGGTATGCTAGGCGATCACCGTCCGGTGCAGTTCCGCGCGTCTGGCCAACAACGTCATTCAAACAATCTCTCCCGTTCGATTTTCAGTTTTGCTTGGCGGCCTGTCGGCGAGGATTGGCGGCGCCCGGAGAACCCGACGCGACGGCACCGCGGCGCGGCTCAAGCGAGAGGTCTTCGTCGACGTCGTCGGTTTCGAGCCGCTCGATGATAGGGCAATGCGGCCGATGATCGCCCTGACAGGCTTCCACCAGGCTGGTCAGCGTCTGCGTCATGTCCTGCAGGGCAGTGATCTTGTGCTTGAGTTCCTCGATATGGCCCTGCGCCAGGCGCTTGACCTCGACGCTCTGCCGGGTGTCGTCGCGCCACAGGCCGAGCAGCTCGGCGATATCGGTCACCGAGAATCCGAGATCCCTGGCTCGCCGGATGAAGCGCAGCACATGCACGTCCGCCTCGGAATAGTCCCGGTAGCCCGACGCAGTCCGGTCGGCCCGCGCGATGAGGCCGGTCTGTTCGTAATAGCGGATCATCTTGGCCGAAACGCCCGATGCCTTTGATGCCTGTCCGATGTTCATCTTCGGTATCTTTCTTGTCGGCGACGGTCGCAGGGACCTCGCCATTTTCTTCTCAATGCGCCGCCCTGAAACGGCGTAGCCGCAACGCGTTGCCGAGCACGAACACGCTCGACAGCGCCATGGCGCCAGCGGCGAAGATCGGCGACAAAAGGAGCCCGAACGCCGGATACAGAACACCGGCCGCAACGGGGATCAGGGCTGCGTTGTAGACAAAGGCCCAGAACAGGTTCTGGCGGATGTTGCCGATGGTCGCCTTGGACAGCGCGATGGCATTCGGAACGCCCTGCAGGCTACCCGACATCAGCACGACATCGGCTGCCTCGATGGCGATATCGGTGCCGGTGCCGATCGCCAGACCGATATCGGCTTCAGCTAGCGCCGGCGCGTCATTGATGCCGTCGCCGACGAAGGCGAGCCTGCCATGCTGCGCTTTGAGGCGGCGCACCGCTTCGACCTTGCCGTCCGGCATGACCTCGGCGACGACCTCGTCGATCCCCAGACGCGCCGCGATAGCCCGCGCGGTGCGCGCGTTGTCGCCGGTGATCATCGCGACCTTGAGGCCGAGATCATGCAGGGCGCGTATCGCAGCCGGCGTGGTCTCCTTGATCGGGTCGGCGACGGCCAGGATCGCCGCGAGCCTGCCGTCGATCCTGGCATAGAGCGGCGACTTGCCCTCGTCGGCGAGGCGTCCGGCGACATCGGCGAAGACGGCCACGTCGTGGCCGAGTTCGGCCATGTAGCGGTCGGCGCCGATCTCGACCGATCGGTCGCCTGCCAACGCCTTGACACCGAGACCGGGCACGGCCTCGAAGCGCGAGACGGCAGGCTGCGCGAGGTTCTCCACTTCTGCGGCATCGACCAGCGCGCGGGCGATCGGATGCTCCGATCGCGCCTCGACCGCCGCGAGAAGCGCGAGGACATCGGTGCGCTCAAAGCCTTCGGCCAGCTCCATGTCGGTTAGCGCCGGCTTGCCTGCGGTCAGCGTGCCGGTCTTGTCGAGCGCGACGACGCGCGCATCCTTGAGCAACTGCAGCGCCTCGCCCTTGCGGAACAGGACACCGAGCTCGGCGCCGCGGCCAGTGCCGACCATGATCGAGGTCGGGGTGGCGAGCCCCATGGCGCAGGGGCAGGCGATGATGAGGACGGCGACCGCGTTGACCAGCGCGAAGCTCAGTGCCGGCGACGGCCCGAACGTGAGCCAGGCAACGAAGGTCAGAGCGGCCAGCGCCATCACCACCGGCACGAACCACATGGTCACCCGGTCGACCAGCGCCTGGATCGGCAGCTTGGAGCCCTGCGCCTCCTCGACCATGCGGATGATACGGGAAAGAACCGTATCGCCCCCGACGGCCGTGGCACGAAAGGCGAAGGCGCCGGTCTGGTTGACAGTGCCGCCGACGACGCTGGCCCCTGCGGCCTTGGCGACCGGCATAGGCTCGCCGGTGATCATCGACTCGTCGACGAAGCTGTCGCCTTCGACCACTTCACCGTCGACCGGAATCCGCTCGCCGGGCCTGACCTCGACGACATCGCCGGCCACGACGGTCTCGATCGGCAAATCGCTTATCTGCCCGTCGCGGCGCACCCGGGCGGTCCTCGCCTGAAGGCCGACCAGGCGCTTGATGGCCTCGGACGTGCGTCCCTTCGCCCGCGCCTCGAGCAGGCGGCCGAGCAGAACCAGCGTGACGATGACGGCGGCGGCTTCGTAATAGACGTTGATCGTGCCGGCCGGCAGGAAGCCGGGCGCAAAGGTAGCGACCAGCGAGTAGCCATAGGCCGCCAGCGTGCCGACGGCGACCAGCGAGTTCATATCGGGCACCAGCCGCCACAGCGCCGGCAGGCCCTTGTCGTAGAAGCGGATGCCGGGAACGAACAGCACGATCGTGGTCAGGGCGAACTGGATGTACCAGCTCCACTGCATGCCGATCGTCGCGACGATGAGCTCGTGCGCGCCGGGGATCAGATGCGCGCCCATCTCGAGCACGAACACCGGCGCGGTGAGGATGGCCGCAAGCGTGACGTCACGGGTCAGGCCGCGCCGTTCCGCTTCCTTCCGGGTCGCCTGATCATCCGCCACACCGCCCTGAGGACCGGTAGCGAGCTTGGCGTCGAGCCTTGCCTCATACCCGACCGCTTTGATCGCGGCGATCAACCCAGCCACGTCCGCTGAGCCGCGAACGCTCGCCTTCTCTGTTGCGAGATTGACGATCGCTTCCGTCACGCCGGGGACGGATTGCAAGGCACGCTCGACCCGGCCGACACAGGACGCGCAATTCATGCCCTCGATCGAGAACTGCAAAGGCGCTGGCGCGAAAGCGGCCTCAAGCACGGAGTATCCAGCCTCCTCGACCGCCTTGACGAGGTCGACGCGCGCAACGCCGGCTTTGGTCGTGACGCTGGCGCGCTCGGTCGCCAGATTGACCGATGCGGTTTCAACGCCGGAGACGGTTTTCAGGGCGCGTTCGACCCGCGCGACACAGGACGCGCAGGTCATGCCCTCGATGGGCAGGGAGATGGATGCGCCAGCAAAATCCTTGGCGCGGATGGGGGCGTTCATATTGGCCTCCCTTCGCTTGTTCGAGTTCAACTGACGCACAACTTGCGGCTTCCAACGATGGGAAGGTCAATACGGATTTTTCTGCTCTGGCAGCCTTGACCTTACAACCGTTGGAAACCCCACCTTTGCGGCAGGAGATCCAGCAAAAGGAGCGTTTCTCATGGAACTTCGGATTGAAGGTATGACCTGCGGCGGCTGCGCCCGCTCGGTCACCAAGGCCATCCAGGGTGTCGATCCCAACGCCAAGGTGGAGCCCAACCCCGCGACCCGCCAGGTCAAGGTCGAGACGACGGCAAGCCAGGCGCAGGTACAGCAGGCGCTTGCGAATGCGGGTTACCCAGCAACCGCTTCGTGATGAGGTAAGGAGACGATGAACAAACTCACCCCCATCCTTATCGCGGGAGCCATCGTCGTCGTCGGCGGGCTGACGCTCGCCCAAGGCCAGATGAACATGCCGGGCCACGACATGTCCCAAATGAACATGCCGGCGGCGACGGATAGTGCTTCGACCAAGGACTACATGGATGCGATGAACCGCATGCAGCAGACCATGGTGATGGACTACACCGGCGATGCCGACGTCGATTTCATGCGCGGCATGATCCCGCACCATCAAGGCGCCATCGACATGGCGAGGGTCGCCCTCGCATACGGCAAGGATCCCGCGGTTCGTACACTCGCCGAAGAGATCATCCGAGCCCAGGAAGCCGAAATCGCGACCATCCGGCAATGGCTCGAGGCACGCGGCGTCCAGTAGGCGTGGAGCGGCTCAATGGCGCACGGCGTCAATGAGCGACTGTAACGAAAGGGCCAGGATTTGCGGGTCGCTTCTCTTGCTTCCGCCCGTCGGAAACGAAGATGAGCCGGCCGCCGGTCTGTTTTCCGGCGGCCGGCTGCAATGATAACAGTGGGGGGCCAGAGGTGGCCGACAAGCTTCGTCTGGATATTCCGATCCTGCTACCGGGTGTCCTCGACCCCAAGGACGCTCGTATCGCCCGGCTGAGTTCGGAGATTGCGAGCCAGGAAGGAGTGGAGAAGGCCCACATCGTCGGTGCCGGCGATGCAGCGCGCCTTTGTATCCACTACGACCCGGCCGTCCTGCCGTGCCTCGCATCCGCGAATTGGTGTCCAGCGCCGGAGCCAGGACCAGCGACAAATTTGGACATGTGTTGTGGCAGGTCTACGGAATCTGGCACGATCGCGGCGCGCGCGAGGTCGCCGAACAACTCCACACACTTCCCGGTGTGCTGGAGGCGGAAGCGAGCGCAATGGGCACGCTACGGGTCGGGTTCGACCGCACGCAGGGATCGGAGCAGTCGATCCGCGATGCGCTCGACGCGATGGGGGTCACGATAAGGGACGTCGCAGTCGCCCAACCGCACCAGCCGGGGCAAGCCCTAGCCGCCGCGCCGGATGCCGCAGCACGGGATGGCGGCGATCACACCGGGCACGATCATGTGGGCGGCGCCCCCGCGACGGGCGACGGGCATGATCACGGGCATGGTGGCCTGCTCGGCCCCAACACCGAGATGATCTTCTCGCTGACCTGCGGCGCCCTTCTCGGTATCGGCGTAGTGCTCGAAAGGCTGCTGCCAGGGATCGCTCCGGGCTGGGTTCCTACCGCGCTATACTTCGGGGCTTATGTCTTCGGCGGCGCCTACACGCTGCGCGAGGCGGTCGACAATCTGCGCCAGCGGAAATTCGAGATCGACACGCTGATGCTGGTCGCGGCGGCGGGCGCGGCGGCGCTCGGCGCCTTCGAGGAAGGCGCGCTGCTACTCTTCCTGTTCAGCCTCGGCCACGCGCTCGAGCACTACGCCATGGGTCGGGCCAAGAAGGCGATCGAGGCGCTAGCCGAGCTTGCGCCAAGGACTGCCACCGTGCGGCGCGACGGCACGACGCGCGAAGTGGCCGTCGAGGATCTGGTGCTTGGCGACGTCGTCGTCGTGCGCCCCAACGAGCGGCTGCCCGCAGACGGCTTCCTCATAAAGGGCGAGACCAGCGTCAACCAGGCGCCGGTGACCGGCGAGAGCATTCCGGTCGACAAGCGGCCGGTCGGGGACCTCGCGGCGGCCCGCGCCCGGCCGAATGCCGTGAGCGCGGCCTCGCGCGTTTTCGCCGGCACGATCAACGGCGCCGGCGCCATTGATGTCGAAGTGACGCGCCTCTCCACCGAGACCGCGCTCGCCAAGGTCGTTCAGATGGTCAGCGAGGCGGAGACGCAGAAATCGCCGACGCAACGCTTCACCGACCGCTTCGAGCGCTACTTCGTGCCGGCCGTGCTGGCGCTCGCCTTCGTGCTGCTCTTCGCCTGGGTGGTGGTCGACGAGCCGTTCAGCGACAGCTTCTACCGCGCCATGGCCGTCCTGGTGGCGGCTAGTCCCTGCGCTTTAGCCATTGCGACGCCGAGCGCAGTGCTTTCGGGCGTGGCGCGTGCGGCACGCGGCGGCGTCCTGGTGAAGGGCGGAGGACCGCTTGAGAACCTCGGCTCGCTCAGCGCCATCGCCTTCGACAAGACCGGCACCCTGACCGAAGGGCGCCCGCGCATCACCGATGTCGTCCCCGCGGAAGGCGTCTCCGAAGACGAGCTACTCGCGGTCGCCGTGGCGGTCGAACGGCTCAGCGACCACCCACTCGCCGAAGCCATCGCCCGCGACGGCCGCGAGCGCCTTGGCGGACGCGAGATCGCCGAGGCCCAGGACCTGAAGAGCCTTACCGGGCGCGGCGTCACCGCTTTGCTCGACGGCAAGCCGGTCTGGATCGGCAAGGCCGAGATGTTCGGCGTGGACGGCATCGCGCCGCTTGGCTCGGCGATGGCCGCCGCCATCGAAAAGCTGCGGGACGGGGGACGCACGACCATGGTCGTGCGCCAGGGCAACCGCGAGCTCGGCGCGATCGGCCTGATGGACACCCCTCGTGCCGCCGCGCGCAAGGCCCTGGCGGAACTCCATGCCCTCGGCATCAGGCGGATGATCATGATCTCCGGGGACCACCAAAAGGTCGCCGATGCCATCGCCAAGGATGTCGGCCTCGACGAGGCTTGGGGCGACCTGATGCCCGAGGACAAGGTCGAGGCGATCAAGAAGCTGCGCAACGAGCAGAAAGTCGCCATGGTCGGCGACGGGGTCAACGATGCGCCGGCGATGGCGAGCGCCACCGTCGGCATCGCGATGGGCGCGGCCGGCTCCGACGTGGCGCTTGAGACGGCCGATGTCGCGCTGATGGCGGACGATCTCAGCCACCTGCCGTTTGCGGTCGGCCTCAGCCGCCACACCCGCGGCATCATCCTTCAGAACGTTTTCATCAGTCTCGGCGTGGTCGTCCTCCTGGTCCCGGCGACAATCATGGGACTTGGCATCGGTGCGGCAGTCGCGGTGCATGAAGGCTCCACGCTGGTCGTTGTCGTCAACGCACTGCGGCTGCTCGCATACCGCGATGGGCGGCAAACTGCGGATCGGACAGCAGCGGTATGAGGCAGCGGGAGAACAATGGCCCGTCGCCGGCCAGCACCACACGCTTCCGCTGGGTCATGGCTGGCGTAGCCGCAGTTTTCATACTCCCGATCGCCGGCCTCATGAGCATTCCTTTTCTCATCGGCGATCCGCTCGCGGTCATCAGACCCGATGCCGCCCCCACGACGATTCCGAACAACTTCGAAGATGGGGCACTTGCACGCATCCAGATGAACCGCGGCGGCTCCTTTACGCTGGAGCTCGCCTTCTCCCGCGTCCGCGAGGATACTCCCCGCATAGAGGTACGCATGCCGGAACACGGCATGGCCACGCCGGCGCGCGCTATCCGCCCGCTCGCCCCCGGACGGTTCCAGGTCGATGGCCAGTTCGCCATGCCGGGGCGCTGGCAGATTGCTGTCGACTACGGCACCAGCTCGCAGGTGCTCGAATTCATCGTTGGCGAGTATTGACGACGATGATGACGATCGGGCGGCGCAGACTCTTTGTTGGCGGCGGCGCGGCATTTGTCCTCGTTGCAGGCGCCGTCTCCTACATCGTCTGGGATCGTCTTGCTATCGCAAGTCAACGACGCGCGACGCTCGAGTTGGGAGCGGCTCTCTACCAATCGACCTGTGCGAGCTGCCACGGGGCGCGGCTAGAAGGCCAACCCGATTGGCAACGACGACGAGCCGACGGACGGTTGCCCGCACCGCCCCATGACGAGAGCGGGCATACCTGGCACCACTCCAACGAGATCCTATTCAATCTCACGAAGTTTGGGCCCCAGAACTATACGTCAGCGGACTACCAATCCGACATGCCGGGTTTTGCCGGTGTCCTCAGCGACGAGGAGATCGTCGCGGTCCTTGAGTACATCAAGAGCACCTGGAGCGAAGAAACACGTCGCCGCCAAGCGAGTCGCAAATGACTGAAACCGATGCACGGAGGTTTGATTGTCGGTGATTGGAAATGCCCTCATTCGGTACGCGCGGTGGCGCCACGCGCTCATAGTACTTCTCGCGCTCCTGCTTGTTTATCTGTTCGGCGTGGTCCACGGCCAGTGGAGCGATATGCACCGATGGAACCGGGCGACGGCCGATGCATCGTTCGTGTTGCTGACCATCACGATGGCACTCGGGCCCACGGCGCAGCTTTGGCCGCGCCTGCGCCTCCTGATCCCTTTCCGTCGCGAGCTTGGTATCTACGCGGTTATGCTGGCGGCAATCCATACCGTGATTATTCTCGGCGGCTGGATCGTCTGGGACTTCGCGCGTCTGTTCGGGTTCGAGTTTCATCCGGGCCTCGGCCGCTACGTCATGGTTCAGCACGGCTTCGGGCTGGCCAACGCGGTCGGCGTCCTGGCGCTCGTCTATGGGCTGACGCTTGCGCTGACGTCGTCCGATCGCCTCGTCCGCCTATTGGGTGGGCCTGTGTGGAAGTTCGTGCAGCGCGCAGCCTACGTGTTGTGGGCGCTCGTGGTCGTCCACACCGGATACTTTCTTTTCCTTCAGTTTCTCGACTATCACCGCCAGACGCCGGCGCCGAACCCGCTTCAACCCTGGTATCTCGTGTTGATCGGGCTGGTCCTGGTCCTCCGCATCTCGGCGTCTGTGCATCTGTGGATTTCGGCGCGCAAACAAGCCGTGCGACGACAAGCCTCGCTGGCCTGACATGACCAAGAGTTCAAGCTCGTGCCAACCCCATTTTGCGAGGACTTCGAGCCTATGCCGTCGAGCTTCGTCTGGGCTGTCAACAAGTCCCCTATTTCGGTCCTACCGTCACGTCGTAATACTGAAAGACCTTGTGGCAATCGATCAGAGGCAAAACCGGCAATACGAGGATTTGCCGATCGTGATTGATCAGATGGTGGCGTGGCTAGGAAGAGCGCTCTTTTGTCTGGTGCTGGGCTTCAGCGTAGCGCCAGCGGCTGATCTCGCCATCGCGTATTCTGAGTTACCCGGCCACAAGGCGGAAGTGCTCGCCAGCCACGGCACCGATCGACCCGCCGACGAGCCCTCCGGAAGTGGCGGACGTAGCTGCCAAGGACCTGGCTCTTGCTGGGCCCTCCCGCGCGTGCTGCCCTATGTCTTCCCATTGCGACCGCCGGAAAGCGTCGTCGCCAACTTCTCCAGCACAATGCTGCCTGAATGGATTTTGCCCCCTCTCGATCGACCGCCTCGAAGCGCTGTGTGAACACGCACCACAAGCCGCTTTGATACTGTCATTTATCGGGAGCATCCGATGGTCGATAATTATCGTCGTCATTCCAAACGCATTTCAAATGCCCTCCTCAACCGCAGGATATTTCTGCTGGGGGCAGCGTCCTTCCTGGCGGGCTGTGCCACAGCTAACGCCCAAACCGGTTCCGCGCGCGCGCCTCGCCAGTGGCCGTTCGACCCGCAGTTTGCCGCCATGTATGCGGGTATTCACGACGAACCATTCCAGATCCCGCCTGTGGACGTCCGAACGATCGATCCGCAGCTTTTCCGCCAGAGCGTCTCCTACTCAGGAGAGGAGCGGGCAGGCACAGTGGTGGTTGATCCCCACGCCAAGTTTCTCTACCTGGTCATGGAGAACGGCCAGGCCCTGCGCTATGGCGTCGGTGTCGGCCGCGATGGCTTCGAATGGTCGGGCCAAGGCGTCATACAGTACAAGCGCGTCTGGCCGCGCTGGACGCCGCCGGATGACATGGTCGCGCGCCAGCCCGAGCTGGAGCCATATAGCATCGCCAACGGCGGCATGCCGCCCGGACTCACCAACCCACTCGGCGCGCGCGCCCTCTACATCTTCCAGAACGGACGCGACACACTGTACCGCCTACATGGCACGAATGAACCGTTGAGCATTGGCAAGGCCGTCTCCAGCGGGTGTATCAGGCTGTTCAATCAGGACGTGATCGACCTCTACAATCGCGTGCCCGACGGCACCCCGATCGTTGTCCGTGTAGCGCCTGGCGGCGACCCGTCGCCGCCGGTTGAACATTAGGCGCCTTGGCTCACCTCGTGGTCCATGCTCCGATCGATGAGCGACTGTTACACGGCGGGTTTGACGAACGTCAGGGATGACCTTGCTGTCAGGACTATCCTGACAAGCGAGCATTCTAGAAATGCGCCGCAAGTTGTGCTGTTCGTTTTGTGGCAAGTCGGAACGCGAGGTCGCCAAGCTGGCCGCCGGACGCGGAGGCATCCACATTTGCGATGGCTGTGTGGAAGCCTGCCGGCTTTTCATGTCCGGTTCCGTCGGAGTCTCGCGCCGGACAGCCTGGGAACGCTTTGGAGCGTAATAGCGCAGCGCTTCGCCGGTCTTCGCCTGACACATCATCAGTTCGTAGAAGCGCTTGACCTTGCCACGCTGGAACCCGGTATTGAAGAAGCGGCGGAGGTCGAGCGCTGGTCTTCGTGCCCCCCGCTTTATGGAATTCAATGAAGCGGGGCGCTGGGAAACAGATGATGAGGGATGTAGGCCATGATGGCACATACCTTTCCTGGGATACGCAGGGCTGCAATCGCGGTTGGTGTCGGCATTCTGTCTTTCGGTGTGCTCGGCACCGTCGCTGCTCTGTGGCCGAATCCGCTATTCATAAGGATGACGCCTGCCGGTGGGTGGGAAATCGCTCTGCTTAGCCTGCAGTCCGTTCTCCTCGGGCTATATGCCGCCATCTGGCGGCCGACCTGTTCAATCCGGACCGCGGGCGCCGGGGGCCTACTCAACTTTCTCGGCATCGCATGTCCGGTCTGCAACAAGATACTGCTGCTCTTGTTCGGCGCGAACGCCCTGATGACATACTATGAGCCGCTGCGCTTGTATCTTGCCGTCCTGGGCGTGCTCCTCACTGCCTTTGTTCTTGCTCGCGAGTGGATGTTGCGTTCTTCCGAGCGCTCGAAAGATGTGGCCGCCCTGGGTGGCGCAGTAACTGAGGGGCGATGATCCAGTCAGAAGCCATTTTCGAAGGAGGGGGTCAGCACCACTAAAGGTGACGCGGACTCCGTATGACTGAGATGCCTGTTCAATGGGCTTGGCTCGACCTTTGGCCCTTTGCGCTTTTGATCATCGGCGCGATGTCCTGGGCCCTCTATCATTTTCTCGCGCCATCAAGTTGGCGCGAATGGACGAGCGCCGGAGTCGTCCAAGCCTTCATCATAGCGCTCTATGCCGAGATGTATGGCTTTCCGCTGACCCTATACCTCCTGAGCGGGTTTCTGCCTTTCCAGTTTCCCCCTACTCCCGCAAACGGTCATCTATGGTCGGCCCTACTCGGCGCTGGAGAGGCGGGCGCCGTTGTCGAGGCAGTCGTTGGCTACACGGTCCTTGCTCTGGGCGCCCTCCTTGTTGTGAAAGGCTGGGTTCGCATCTACTTCGCGGAACAACGTCCTGTAGAGACGGGCGTCTATGCGGTCATCCGCCATCCCCAATACGTCGGCATTTTTCTTATCATTCTTGGCGAATTGATAAACTGGCCGACAATCGTCACGGTCTTCCTCGCCCCCGTAATCCTCCTCCTGTACCTGAACCTCGCGAGACGTGAGGAGCGAGCGCTCGTTGCCGAATTTGGAGTGGCCTATCGCGACTATCAGGCACGCGTACCAATGCTCGTGCCCAATTTATACGATCTCGCGCTGCGGCTGGTTCTGCCTCGTTGATCGCCGCCGACCTGCTCGCAACGTTGGGCCCTCGAGTGCCAAACGCGGCGGGAGCGACGCCGTTTATGGGCACCTGTTCCCAAGGAGCACCGCTTCAGAGCTCATATTCGCCCCGGCAGCATGCATCCGTCTCAAACGGGTCGCATTCCGTTACCGGGCATATGAGGCGTCTGCGACATCTCCATCACCCGACCCGATTCTCGCGAAAACGCGCTGCCACACGCGAGATCTCTAGCGTCATTGGGAATTGAACGGTGAGGCAACAGCGTCCAATGACTATTTCCGAACAAAAAAGCTGGTTCGGCGCCAAGAGCAGCCTTTTGCTCGCCGCTGCTGCGATCCTACTTGGATTCGCAGTTATCGCTGTTTCGATACGCCTCGGGGGCGCAAGAAGCATTTCGATTGGCGCAGTGTCCCACCTCCACGGCATCGCTGTCGATGCCATTGATTCATCGCAGCTCCTATTGGCGACGCACAGCGGGCTCTATCGCGCATCATCGGACGGCAGTGCGAGACGCGTGTCCAGCGACGCCAATGACTACATGGGTTTCACCCCACACCCGGCTGACACCAGCTTATTCTATGCAAGCGGCCACCCGGCGACGGGCGGTAACCTAGGCGTGATTTCGTCGACCGATGGAGGCCAGCGCTGGACTGAGTTATCTTCAGGCGCATTCGGCCCAGTCGACTTTCATGCGATTACCGTCAGCCAAGCGGATCCAACTGTCCTCTACGGCGCTTTTGGGGGGAATCCAGATCAGTCGCGATGGGGGTAGAACTTGGTCCATCGCCGGACTAGCACCTGCCGAGATCGTCGATCTCGCTGCCTCTTCAGAAAACTCCAACATCGTCTATGCCGCAACAAAGCGCGGCTTGATGATCAGTCGCGACGCCGGAAAGATTTGGGAAATGGCTTTGCAGCAAACGCAGCCTGCCACGATGGTCGAAACGATGCCGGATGGGACCATCTATGCATTTGTCATCGGATCGGGCCTCATCAAGCTGCCTCTGTCTGAGCCGTCTTGGAGACCGGTCAACGAAGCATTCGGCGATCAGCTCATCTTGCATCTTGCCGCTGATCCGACCGATCCGCTGCGACTGTTCGCGGTCACCGACGCAGGCCGAATACTGAGCAGCACCGACGGAGGGAAGACCTGGCCACCCTTCAGCTGACCGAAATTCTCGTCCGACAACGGTGTCGACGTTTCGCGCGGCATCCGATCTGCCTCGTCGCAGCGGGCTACGATAAGCACGCGCCGATTCATTCCTCGCGGCATTCCGAATCGCTGCGATAGACTCTCTGGCGAAAATGCCAGCAAGTTCCGTTCGGTGTTCCGGCTCCGAACGGACCGAGAGCGCGGCAATCGCGACAACCGAAAGCACTCGTCAGAACGAGCGTTAGGATCGGGTGCCGCAACCAGGAACCAGTGCAGGATCCAACCGCTGTCCGTACCAGGCAAAATGGACAGCGGCAGACCGTCCGCGCAAGCTTTGTCTTCTCTGCGATGCGCGACCTTATCGCAGCCAGTCAACGGCCATGCTCCGCCGTTTGCCCGAACGCTCTTGGGGAACGCGCCCAGCGGGTACGCTACGTTGCATCTCGCTTCCGCGCCGCGGCAGCGATTGCGACGATGCCCAGAGCCAGCGAGATCACCGCATTCCATCCTGCAAACGACAGTCCCCAGCCGGCAGGGAAGCGCCAGCTCGCCTCGGTGCATGAGACGATGCGAACGCTTTCGAGTTGCTCAAGCAGATTGTCCGCAGTCATCGGCATGGCGCCACCGACCGCGCAGTCGTTTGGGCCGGCCCACCATTTCCACTCGACGCCGGCATGATGGATACCGAGATATGCGCCATAGAGAAACACAAGGCCTGCCATCGCCAGCGTTCCGCGTGCCAGCCACGCGGGACGGTCTATCCATGCAGAGACCAGCGACACGAGAACCAGGGGCAAGGCGACATAATAGGGAATGCGCTGCTCGAGGCAGAGAGCGCATGGTACGAAGCCGCCGATGATTTGGAACCCCCAGGCGGACAGAATGGTGGCGAGGCCGACCAGAAAGACGAAGCTAGCGGCCAGAGTTTCGGTGCGGCGGAAAGTGGGATCGAGCGCAAGCATAGCAAATCCATAGAAAGAGCAACGACGAAGCCCTCCAAACGAAAGCACCTTAGGCCCTGAAAGAGGTCAGGATGGTTTCTTGGTGAGGGCGCGGATCAGGCCTATAGAGGCCGCTAGTACTTGAATGTCGCCTTTCGGCGACTCGCACTAGCTCATGTCGCTCTCGGTGGTCGCAGCAAACCAAAGCGCATCCGCTGTACGAGCAAATCGCTCGCCGGCTCAGAAAATATGATCCGTGGCGGTTCCTCGAAAATGTGCGAGGCGGGCGCCCCGAATACGCTGACCAGACAAGATGCCGTCCCACATGTCTGCGAACAGCAGGAGTCTATCCCACTGCGATCGCATTCCGCGGAGCTGGAGAAAACCTGTACGACTTGGTCGCTAACGAACAGTCGATCAAGATAGGTTGTCGTTTCCGCAGTTGACCGGCGCTCTGCCCCATCAGCCGACACTGCCACTCCGCTTAGAGCGATCAGAATCGCCAAGAACACAATACTTCCGACCAGACGGACAATAGCGAACATCGCACTTCTCAAATTATCAGCATCGTTCGAGCCTGCTGGGGTCACAGGGCAACCCGAGTTGCTGCCTGCAATCCGGAGGGCGACGGGCGACCGCCCTGGTGAGACGGCACGAGGCACCCTAACGGCCGATCTCCTCGATGGCGACCCTGTTCCAACGCAGGATAGAGGGACCGACGACCCAACCAACTAGGAGAAACGCTGCACCGCCCGCTATGTGACGTGACCCAGTATGGTTAGCGGAGCCGCATCGCCCGTGTTGAATAGCTGCAGTCCCAGATTGCCTATTCCGACACTAGCCAAAGCCCCGACCATCATCGTCATCCGAGGGTAGAGCGGCACCCCACGCCGTAGCATCGAGACAAGCGCTATTGCAGGCGGAACACCCAGCAGTCCAGAGAGAGGCAAACAGACCCAAGCGCCATACCCTCCCTGTCCTGGGTCCACCGCTACCGGAAACGACCAAACGATCAGCAACCACGCCAACAGCGCGGAGAACGGCAAAGCAATCAGTCTATGTTCGCGGCCCGGTATGGTGCTAGCCAACGCTGCGATTGCCCCGAGGCCGGCTACAATCAAAGTCGCGACTTGTTGGATAGCGTAGCCGCCCTCAAGTGACAGTCGGACAGAACCTCCGACCAGACTGAAACCCAAGGTTACGGCTGCAGCATAAGCCAGCGACAATGCGAACCAGTGCGAGGCGCGCACAACCGGCGGCCGCAATGATCTCGTAGGGGTCAGGCGAGCTACCAATTGCTGAATTAGATCCTCGGTACGCATGCCGATCCCTGACGACACTTAGGCTTCTGCTGATAGCACGATTAGCCCACCCGAGTACCGACAACTATCCTCCCGTTGCAGTCACTGACCACCCCGATCAGAAGACCTTCAACGTGATCGCTGCCAACACGATGTAACGTACACCCTTGGCAATCGTTACGAGCAACACGAAACTCCAAAATGGCTCTCGCAACACACCGGCTGCCACGGTTATGGCATCGCCACCGAGCGGCGCCCAGCTCAGCAATAGACTCCAGCGCCCCCACCGACGATACCAGTTTTTTGCGCTTTCAAGCGCTCGCTCACTGACCGGGAACCAACGTCGGCCACGATAGTGCTCGATCCAGCCGCCTAGAAGCCAATTCGTCACCGAGCCCAGCACGTTGCCAGTCGTTGCAACGATCACCAGCGTAAACGGCGATTGCTCGCCCAGAACCAATAGCCCGACCAGGGCGGCTTCCGATTGGGCGGGAAGGATCGTTGCCGCGAGAAAGGCGACCGCGAACAACCCGAAGAGCGAGAACGAATCTTCCACAACCCGTCAGTCGTGAGCCGGCCGGACGGCGTGCATGTAATCCTCATTCGCCACGTCGGATGCCGCGCAGACAATGCCCGACATGATGCAACAATGAGCGATCCGCGATCCGAACCGGATTGAGAGATGGCGCACCCGCCGCGATTCGAACGCGGGACCTCCACCTTCGGAGGGTGGCGCTCTATCCAGCTGAGCTACGGGTGCATCCTGCTTACGCGGTGCTTACGCGGGATTTCCGCGCTTGTAAAGGGCTGGATACCCTTTGCGTAAGTCCTTGAATTGATAAGTCCTTTTTCTCTCTTCAAACGACCCAGCAGAGTTGACAACTGCCTTCGGAGCCCGAAAAGACGATATACGCCACAGTTTCTATTCGTACGCTAGACCACGCTAACCCACTGTAGGCATTTATCTTTTCTGGCGATCCAATCCGAAGCCAGTATCCTGTGATGACCCCGAATTTCCGCCTGCGTGCTTCCGCGGTGCTTCCGCGGAAGCGGTCCAACGGAAGCGGCGCAGCCGCCGGAGTATGTCACATGGCGAAGCTAAGCAAACGTAGTGTCGATCAGGCCGAAGCCGGCGAGAAAGACTATTTCATCTGGGACGACGAGCTGCCCGGCTTCGGGCTGCGCGTCTTCAAATCGGGGAAGCGCAGCTACCTGGTGCAGTATCGTGCCAAGGGTCGCACACGACGCTTCACCATCGGCATGCACGGAGTCTGGACGCCGGACACTGCGCGCGTGCAGGCGCGCATCTTGCTCGGCCGCATCGCGCAAGGCGACAATCCGGCCGAAGAGCGCGAGCTCGACCATAAGGCCGTCACCATCAAGGAGCTGTGCGAGC
Organism: Mesorhizobium sp.; assembly: GCF_016793485.1. Taxonomy (GTDB): domain Bacteria; phylum Pseudomonadota; class Alphaproteobacteria; order Rhizobiales; family Rhizobiaceae; genus Mesorhizobium_K. The sequence continues at coordinate 69,313 of NZ_JAEULZ010000039.1, forward strand.
GCTATCTCGAGGACGCGAAGAACGGATTGATCCTCGGCAAGAAGCGCCGCCCGAAAAAGGCGTCCACCATCTACACCGATGAGGGACGCATCCGGCGTCACATTATTCCGCTGCTCGGCACGCGGCGCGTGAAAGACATCACCGCCGCAGACGTGACGCGCTTCATGCGCGACGTCGCATCCGGGAAGACCAAAGCCGATCAGAAGACCAAGAAGCGCGGCCGCTCGATCGTGCGTGGCGGCATCGGCACGGGCACGCGCACGGTCGGCCTGCTCGGCGCCATCCTGACCTACGCCCGCGAGAGTGGGATCATCGACGCTAATCCGGCTCACGGCATCCGTAAGGCTGCCGACCAGAAGCGCACCCGGCGTCTCTCGGAGGACGAGTATCGCTTGCTAGGAAAGCTCCTCAAGAAGGCGTCTCAAGACGATCAGCTCGCAACCGCTGCGGAGATGGGGAAGGCCATCGCGCTCACGGGGTGCCGGCGTGGCGAGATCATCAATCTCATCTGGCCCGAAGTGGACAGCGATAATAGCTGCCTGCGGCTCACCGACAGCAAGGAAGGTGCTTCAGTTCGACCGATCGGACTCCCGGTGGTCGACCTTCTCAATGCGCGCCGGCCGGAGCATGCAGCCGGCCCAGTCTTTGGCGGCACCATCGAAGGCAAGCCGCTGGTCGGGTTTCCGAAGCACTGGCACAAGATACTGGAGAACACACCGCTTGCCGGGATTACCCCGCACGTCCTGCGCCACAGCTACGCCAGCATGGCGAACGATCTCGGCTTCACCGAATCGACAGTCGCGGCGTTGCTTGGGCACGCGCAAGGCACCGTCACCAGCCGCTACATTCACACGGTTGATACGGCTTTGATCATGGCCGCAGATGCGGTCGCTGGTTATATCCAAGGCCTGCTCGATGGCGTGCAATTCAAGCGCAGCTCCTACGCACTCGATCGCGAGTCGCGCCAAGCAGCGATGAACCGCCTGTTCGCGCAAGCGATGCAGCCAGGAGAAGCTTTGGAGCAGTTGGCGGCGTAAGTTTCAGACAGCGCCCTCAGCCGCGGCGAAAGCTCTCGCGCTCTCAAGCGTCCGCGCGAGGCCATCGCAACTTGCCCCGTCCTACCCTCAGCGCATCCACGACCGCCGTCGCCCCGGGCAACCTTCCCGAGAACAGGCTGGGCTTCGGATCTACCGCCGGCTTTTTGAAGGGGACCACCCGTCGATAGTCCGGTGTCGCCAGCCATGTGCGCCCATCGCCCTCGTCCGTGATGACCCGATAAAGCCCAGCCGGCGGCGCCGAGTGCGCAGGAATGTCGAGCAACCTCTTGTAGCGTTCGATCGACCACTTCTGGATTCCGCCGCTGAGGGCCTCGGTCCTGAAACGCGCCCAGAGCGCGGCGGTATCAGGCGTTGGCCAGTCGCCGGCGTCGGTAAACGCCGTGATTTCATCGGATTCCAGCCATGCACGCATCTCGGCCGGCGTTACGAAGACGGGGTTGGTGGTCTGGATCGCCGCGATAGCCGCCCGCCTGGACGGAAGGCCCGCCCGTATCAACATCGACATCATGAACTGCGGAACCCCTGTTTCCAGAGATGCGGCTGCGCCACCCGGAATGATGTCCGGCGACCAGCCCAAAGTCAGACGCCGGGTTCTGATAGCTTCCAATGCCCAAACCAGCCGATAGGTGAAGGCCTCTTCCACCATGCGCATGTTGTGGGGTCCGATCTGCGAGACCTCCGCGCCCGACACCCATTGCTTCAGGATCGCTTTCCAATTGCCAGGCAGCGCATTCTTCTTGTCGGGAATGAACGGCCGCATCGCCAGCAGTCGCTCCCCGAGGCCCGCCAAGGCATCGGCCAGTTCGTCGACGTCTCCTGGCAGGGACGCGGCGTCGGCTCGATCGATGAGGGCGCCCAACTCTTCCGCCATCGCGTCGATTGTCAGCCCGGCTTCCAAGCCGACGCCCATTGCGAAATGCCCGCGACGGGCCTGGGGCGTCGTCACCGACCAGATGAGATTGGCACGCGCCTCGAACACCTTGCGGTGTTGCGCCTCCATGCCTTCACCCTCGCGCGCTATTTGACGCGCCCAGAGCGATCCCTTGAGCGCTTCGTCGAGAAGCTTGGGCAGGTCGGCGCGGTCAGCATCGAGCGCCTCCACCAAGCCAAAGACCGTTGCATCAAGGCGCTCGACGAGTTCCGAGAGCGGCTCCTCGTCGATGCTTTCCTCTTCATCTCCTCCCGCCTCGTCATCCTCGTCCTCGTCATCCGGATTAGTTCCGTCTGGAGGCACCGCAAGCTGAGCGGCGATCGCCGCTTCTTCTGCCGGCGACTTCCAGGCCTCGCGGGCGTTGGCGAGATATTCCCACGCGTCGGCGCGTCCCAGCACGTCCTCTCGAGCCAGGCGATCAAGAATCTCCGCGACGATCTGAATCAGTCCGCTCTTCAGCGTCCGGGCCTTGGAAGAGGCCACCAATCCCCGCCATTCTCCGCTCCGCCAATCGACTCGATCGAACATGACGTGGACGATGAGCCCTTCCACATCGACGAAAGCGCGGCCGGCGCGGCCGGCGACATTGGCGAACTCCTCGCCGGTGATCGGTTTGCCTGCTCGGTACAGCGCGGGGACGAGCAAGACTGCGGCGTTGAGATTGAGCCCCTGCGACAGCGTCGGCGATGCAACGATGACCTTGAGGACGCCCTCCGACAGCAGGACTTCCAACTCGCGGAGAAACGGGCTCGGCAGGCGGCCGTGGTGAATGGCGACGCCCGCCTTAAGGCTTGCCACCGCCGGATGATCTTCGCCGAGCCATTCTTTGCCGACCTCGAGTGCGCGAGCGATCGATACTTCGTCATCCAGAAGCGAGTCCAGATAGCCGCGTTTGCAGAGGTCGACGATTTGCTTTCCGTACCCCTCAACCCAGTTCGCTTGCGTCGAGAAGATGAGTGTCCGCTTGCCCTGCGCCGCAAACTCCCAGGCCGCGAACAGGGCCAGATGTGACGTTTTTCGGGGATAGGGCTTCTTCTCACGGCCGCGGGGCGGCTTTTGAACCACGAAATGATCCAGGAACGGGCCGTTGTTGGTCAGATCCAGGGTCAGGCGCGCATCACGCGCACGCCACGCCAGCATTCCGAAACGCTGGCGTGTTGGCCGCCAGTCAGACCGCACGGCATCGCCTGGCTCGTCCGCCCGTATCCACGCAGTCAGATCGTCGAGCTCATCTCCACTCGGGAGAATCGCCGAGAGGCAGACAATACGGCGGTCGGCCGAATCTGCGCGGCGCAACAAGCGCTGCACCAGCGTCTCGTAGCGGATCTCACGCTCGCTCGGCCCGATCATGTGGCCTTCATCGAGCACGATCAGCCCGACGTCGTCGATCAGGCTCGGATCGCTTCTCAGCGCGAAGTCGAGTTTCTCCGGCGTCGCTATGATGATCTCCCGCGATCGGAGCGCGTCCTCGTCACCAGCCGAGAGGCCGCTGGCGCCGTAGAGCGACGACACGCTGAATCCGAGCGGCGCGAAGGTCTTACGAAACGATCGTTCTGTCTGAGCCGAGAGCGCTCGCAGCGGCGTCACGATGAGAACTCGCCGCGCCGAAGACAGCGTCATGAGCGCGGCGATCTCAGCGACGCGCGTTTTCCCGGCGCTGGTGGGTAGGGCGACGACCAAGTCATCCTTGACATCCGTCGAGCGGCGCGCCGCCTCACGCTGCGAGGGCCACAACTCGACCTCGGAATTCTTCCGAGCGTAGAGAGACCCAATAAACAATCGTCGCAGATCGGGATACTTCTCGGCGGCGCCCTCAGGTGGCTCCGTCGGCAGGTTCTGGTGCAACGAATGTTGCCATAGGTCGTCGATCAGATGCCGGCACAGATTGGTGATCCACCACAGCGGTACGTTCTCCGCATTGTCGGCCAGGCTGACGGCCGTTGTGAGAAGCGAGCGCGCCGCGTCGAGCGGTTCCTCTTCGCCCGTCTCCAACGCGAAATCGAAGAAGGCCAACGCCCGACAGATCGTGGTGTTGAGAACGATCGCCAGGATCTCGTCGACATCGGCATCCTCACCGGACAGCCCCGCAGCAATCCGGTCGTCACCATGCGCCGCGTCGTTCAGCCAACCGCGCACGAAGGCTCGAAGCCCATCAAGGTCGCGGAGCACCAGCCGCATCACCGCCATTTCGCCCGGCGTCAAATTCAGGTCGCCCACTGCCTCGTTGAAGAGCGAATAGGCGACGGCCGAGAACCCGGCCAGATGGTAGGCCGTGGCGGCGATCGTCCTGCGGAAACCGCGATCGGCGGCTTCGGGATCGGCATTCCGCACCAAAGCTTCAAACGCGTTGCCGGCGCGCTCGAACGCCTTGTTCGTCAACTCGGAGGAGCCGGCCTGGGTGCGAAGGGCCATTGCCGCACGGAGCAACGCAAACCCATGTTCTGCAAGGTCGGTATCGATGGTCGCGCCGAGCGGCGGGGCATTTTCAGGCAGAACGCCATCACTTCGCATTAGCGACCATGCCGCCCCTCGGTACAGCAGCCGCCCTTGCACGCCGTCCTGCGTCGCGCGCGTCAAAAATGCTTGCAGTTCGTCAGTCGTCTCCAAGGTCTTCCGCCTTCTGATACATCTCCTTGATGAAGTCCTGGTGGTCTTCGATGTGGACGTTCACGACATACTGGTCCCGGTTCGTCCCAGCACTTTCGAGATCGCCCTTCAGCGACGCGTGAGGTCCATTGCCCGATATCGTAAAGAGCATGTGGTCGATGCGATCGGCACGCAGGGCCTTGAGACCGATTTCATCGCGAAGGTCGCGGCCCAGTTGCACATCGCCGTCGTCGTTGCTTTCGAGCAAGCGGTTCGCGACAAATGCCAGCGAGTCCGGCGTGCATCTGCCATTGTCACGATTGAGCACCTTGCGGGCGCTCGTGACGGTGGCTTTTCCGAGGACTTTGTTGCTCTTGGCTTCGCCTTTCAGCAGCCAAAGCTTGGAGTCGTCGCCTCCATAGCCTGCCCCGATAAAGTCGTCGCCTCGCATCGCCATGTTGCGCCCATCCTTGTAGCGCAGACGGCGAACGGGAACGCGTAGACCGATTTCCTCCTCGACCAACTCGGTCGCCAATATCTCGCCGAGATCACCCGAGCGGCCTTTATCTGTCTGGGGGAGCTGCGTGCGCAGAATTTCCGCTGCAACCTTGTAGCCGAGCCGCTGGACGTCATCGGCTATACGCTCAAGCCGATCGTAATGGGAGCGCATGGTCTCGGCGAGGTCGTCACGAATCTCGTCGCGGCCACCGTCCTTTTCGACATACGTCCAATAGCGCTTTCGCTTGTCCTTTTCTTTCGTGGCTTCGCACCACTTCTTATACAGCCCCACGCGGCGCTCCCCTGCCTGCCTTGTTCGCCGGCGCCTCTCCATCCCAAAGGCTCGACAGCGGCGCCGCCGCCAGCTTGTCGCCGAACGGCACGAAGTCCGTGCTGTCGTAGAGGACGACGCCGAATGCAAAACGGTCCCCGCAAGCCTCGGCCAATGCCCGCAGGCCGGCGAAGTCGCCAGCCTTGACCGTGGCGCTCGCCTTCACTTCGATACCTGCGATCGTCCCGTCGTCACGCTCCAGCACGATGTCCACCTCGCGCATGTCCCGATCCCGGAAATGATGCGGCGTCAACCGCAGGTCCGAAGCCGTCATGAGCTTCAGCACTTCCGAGAACACGAAGCTCTCCAGCAGCGCGCCGAACGTCCCACGATCCGCCTTCACCCGATCAAATGTGAGCCCGCGCACACCCGCCAACAGGCCTGAATCGAGGAAATGGAGCTTGGGCGTCTTGACGATCCGCTTCAGTGCATTGGTGAACCAGGGCTGCACGGTCGCGATCAGGAACACCTGTTCGAGCAGCCCCACATAGCGCTGACTCGTCTTGTGATTGACGTTGATGCCGCTCCCGAACTGCGAATAGTTGACCAGCTGGCCGGAGTGCTCGGCCAGCAGCCGCACGAATTTGGGAAGCTCGGTCAGCTTCTCCACCTCGGCGATGTCCCGCATGTCGCGGGTCAGGATCGAAGTGAGATAAGATCGCAGCCAGTCCTGCCGCCGCCGCTCGCTGTCGCGGCTGATCGCTTCGGGGAAGCCGCCGACCAGGACGAGTTTGACGAGATCGTCGCCGACGATCGCACTCCGCTGTCCCTGGAGCTTCCCTTCGAAGAGGCGTTCGAGAAAGGTCGGGGTCCGGTCTGCAATCTCGGCTCTCGCCAGCGGCAGCATACGGATGGTCTCCATCCGGCCGGCCAAGCTGTCGGCGATCCGCGGCAAGGTCAGTACATTCGCCGAGCCGGTGAGTAGGAACCGACCCGGACGGTAATCCTCGTCGACCGTCTTCTTGATCGCGAGCAGCAGGTCGGGCACGCGCTGGATCTCGTCGATGATGGCCCGATCCAGGCCTCGGATGAAACCGGCGGGATCGGATTGGGCGGCTTCGAGGACGGTCTGATCATCGAGCGTGATATAAGTCCGACCGGCTTCTCCCATCTTTCGAACGAGCGTGGTCTTGCCCGCCCGTCGCGGCCCCACGATCAGGACCACCGGGGTATCCAAAAGGGCTTCTTCCGCCCGTCGCTCCACAAACCGCTCGAACATGCCTTCTCCGAATCTCGGCCGATCGGGATTATCGGTATCGGCTGATTGGGAGTCAACGTTCCGCTAATTGGGAGACGGAAGGCCGCTATCTGGAAAGCCGGGAGGGGAAAGCCTTCCCCTTCGGCCGAGCCGGGGTCTCGGCCGATCCCCTTCTGCGGGGAGACCCCGCAACGCCCCCTTTAGAGTGAGAGTGCGGACCAGGTTCGCCGTGACGGGTTGAGGGCTGGAGGAGAGGCCTCCGGCGCCCGTCGCGGAGAACCGCGATGTCCACCAAGACCGCTTCGGCTCGCCCCGGCCACGACCGGGCGAGCCTCTATGACGAAATCACCGGCAAGATCATCGTCGAGCTGGAGGCCGGCCGCGTGCCCTGGGTCCAGCCCTGGGGGACGGCTGCGGCGAAGGCGCCGCTCGCCATGCCAAAGAACGCCGCCACCGGCCGGCAGTATTCGGGGATCAACGTCCTGATCCTCTGGGGCGCCGTGATCGAGCACGGCTTCCCCGCCCAGAGCTGGCTGACCTTTCGCCAGGCGCTCTCGCTCGGCGGCAATGTGCGCAAGGGCGAGCACGGAACCACCGTCGTCTATGCCGACCGCTTCGTGCCGGACGACGAGAAGCGACGCGCGCGCGAGACCGGCGAGGAAGCCGCCGCCATCCCGTTCCTGAAGCGGTTCACCGTCTTCAACGCCGCCCAATGCGAAAACCTGCCGGCCGAGGTCGCGGCCGTCGCGCCACCGCCGCCGCCGGGCCTGATCGAGCCCAGAGTCGAGGCGCTGATCCGCGCGACCGGCGTCGACTTCCGCATCGGCGGCAACCGCGCCTTCTACGCACCGGGTCCGGACTTCGTGATGGTCCCGCCGCCGCAGGCATATTTCGAGCCAATCAACTGGCACCGCACAGCCCTGCACGAGCTGGGGCACGCCAGCGGTCATCCGTCCCGTCTCGGCCGCGATCTCGGCGGCGTGTTCGGCAGCAAGAAGTACGCGTTCGAGGAGCTGGTGGCAGAAATGAACGCCGCCTTCTGCTGCGCGTCGCTCGGCATCGTTCCGACCGTGCGCCACGCGGACTATATCGGCTCCTGGCTCGAGGTCCTGCGCGAGGACAACCGCGCCGTCGTGCGCGCCGCCTCACAGGCCAGCAAGGCGGCGGACTGGATCCTCGGCTTCCTGCCCGACACCGAGAGCGCCAACACCACAGCGCAGGAGGCGGCATGATGCTGGGCCTCCTCACATCTGCGGCCGTCAGCGGCGCGCCTGCGTCGGAATCGATCCGGCTTCGCGTTCTCAGCCTCGGCGCCGGCGTGCAGTCGACCACGCTGGCGCTGATGGCCGCCGACGGCGAGGTCGGGCCCATGCCCGACTGCGCCATCTTCTCCGACACCGGCTGGGAGCCGAAGGCCGTCTATGAGCACCTGGCCTGGCTCATGTCGCCCAATGTGCTGCCGTTCCCCATCCACATCGTCTCGGCCGGCAACATCCGCGACGATCTGATCGCCGGAGCGCAGGGTGCGCGCTGGGCGTCCATCCCCGCCTTCACCCGCAACGTCACGCCGGCCGGGACGGCCATGCCCGTGTTCGATGAGGGCGATGACGGCGAGCTGGTGGCGATCGGCGAGCGCATCCTACCGACCGACCGCGTCGACGTCGGGATGATCCGCCGGCAATGCACGAAGGACTACAAGATCGTGCCGATCCGGCGGAAGGTGCGCGAACTCGTCGACCTGACAGGACGGCGCTCTCCGAGCACGCCGATCGTCGAGCAGTGGATCGGCATCTCGATCGACGAGGCGATCCGGATGAAGCCCTCGTTCGAGGACTGGCAGGTCAATCGCTGGCCGCTGATCGAACAGCGCCTCTCGCGGCAGGATTGCCTGCGCTGGCTGACGCGGCACGATTATCCCATCCCGCCGAAGAGCGCGTGCATCGGCTGTCCCTTCCACTCCGACGCCCATTGGCGGCGGATGCGGGACAACGATCCGGACGCCTGGGGCGACGCGGTTCTGGTCGATCGCGCCATTCGCACCGGATTTCGTGGCATTCGCGGCGAGGTCTTCCTGCATCGCTCGGCCGTGCCGCTCGACCAGGCCGACATCTCCAACGCCAGCGATCGCGGCCAGCTCGATCTCTGGCCCAACGAGTGTGAGGGCATGTGCGGGGTCTGAAGGTCCGGAAATCCGGAAAAGCGGGCAGGCGGACTTCCGGCTTCGTGTCTTTCTGGTTCGTCGGCTTTGCGGCGCGGTCCTCCGAGAGGAAGAGGGCTGCGCCGGTTTTCGCGGCGGGTTGGAGGTCGAGAGAGAGGCTCTCGGCCGCCCGCCGCGGAGACTACCCCCATGGCTACTGCCATTCAGAAGATCACCCTGTCGTCCTCGCGCGACATTCCCTTCAACAAGCTGGTGCTGAGCCAGTCCAACGTGCGGCGCGTAAAGGCCGGCGTCTCGATCGAGGAACTGGCCGAGGACATCGCCCGGCGCACGCTGCTCCAGAGCTTGAACGTCCGGCCGGTCCTCGACGCCGAGGGCGCCGAGACCGGCATGTTCGAGATCCCGGCCGGCGGCCGGCGCTACCGCGCGCTCGAGCTGCTGGTGAAGCAGAAGCGCTTGGCCAAGGCCGCGCCGGTTCCGTGCGTGGTCCGCGATCCGGGCACCGACATTCTCGGTGAGGACGATTCGCTGGCCGAGAACATCCAGCGTGCGCCGCTGCATCCGCTCGACCAGTTCCGCGCCTTCCTGGCTCTGCGCGAGAAGGGGCGCTCCGAGGAGGACATCGCCGCGGCGTTCTTCGTCGGTGTGAACGTGGTGAAGCAGCGCCTGCGCCTGGCGTCGGTCGCGCCGGCCTTGCTCGACGTCTACGCCGAGGACGGCATGTCGCTCGAGCAGCTCATGGCCTTCACCGTCACCGCCGACCATGCCCGCCAGGAGCAGGTCTGGCAGGCGATCTCCGGCTCCTGGCAGAAGGAGCCCTATCAAATCCGTCGCATGCTGACGGAGAAGACGGTGCGCGCTTCCGACCGGCGGGCGGTGTTCGTCGGCCTCGACGCCTATGAGGCCGCCGGCGGCGTGGTGCTGCGCGACCTGTTCCAGTCCGATGATGGCGGCTGGCTCGAAGACATCACGCTGCTAGACGGCCTGGTCGCCGAGAAGCTGAAGGCCGAGGCGGAGACCATCGCCGCCGGGGGCTGGAAGTGGATCGAGGTCGCCGTCGACTTCCCCTATGGCCACACCCACGGGCTGCGTGCGCTGGAGGGCGTCGCCATCGATCTCACCAGCGAGGAGCAGGCGACGATCGACGCGCTCAACGCCGAATACGCCAAGCTCGAGGCGGAGTATGACGGCGCCGACGAGCTGCCGGACGAGGTGGACGAACGGCTCGGCGAGATCGAGGCGGCGCTCGCCGCCTTCGACGATCGGCCCGTCTCCTACGATCCGGCCGACATCGCCCGCGCCGGCGTCTTCGTCAGCATCGGTGCCGAAGGCGCCCTGTCGATCGACCGCGGCTACGTCCGACCGCAGGACGAAGCGCCCAAGGGCGAGCCGGACCAGGACGACGAGACCGATCCCGCGATGGCCGGGGCGCACGGCGCCGATCCCGACGCGCCCGTGGTTCAGCGCGCCGTCATCACCATCGGCAGGCAGGTCGCCGGGCCGGAGGACGAGGACGACGAGGACCTGAAGCCGCTCCCGGACCGCCTCGTGACCGAGCTGACCGCGGAGCGGACGCTGGCGCTGCGCGACAAGCTGGCGTCCACGCCCGCCGTCGCGTTCCAGGCCGTGCTGCACAAGTTCTGCCTCGACGTCTTCTCCCGCTATTTCTCCTCCGGGACGGCGATGGAGGTGTCGGTGCGCAGCGCCAGCTTCCCGGTGCAGGCGCAGGGACTGAAGGACACGCCCGCGGCGAAGGCGATCGAGGCGCGCCACAAGGGCTGGGAGGAGCGCCTGCCCAAGGACAAGGCCGATCTCTGGGACTGGCTCACCACCCTCACGGGCGACGAGCAGGCGGTGCTCTTCGCCCATTGCGCGTCCTTCGGGGTCAATGCGCTCTACGAAAAGGGCGACCGCTACGGCGCGGGCGCCTCGTCCCACACTGTCGAGCAGCGCATCGCCGAGGCCGATCGCCTGGCCCAGGCGGTCGATCTCGACATGGTGCAGGCCGGCTGGCGTCCGACCGTCGAGAACTATCTCGGCCGCGTGCCCAAGCTCCGCATCCTCGAGGCGGTGAAGGAAGGCGCCGGCGAGCGGGCGGCGCAGCTTATCGACCATCTGAAGAAGGGCGACATGGCCAAGGAGGCCGAACGGCTCCTGGCCGACACCGGCTGGCTGCCGGAGCCGCTGCGGATCGCCGCAGCGGACGACGTGCCCGTCGACACCACCGAAGCCGAGGATGACGGCGAAGCGCTGCCCGAATTCCTCGCCGGCGACGATGAGGAAGCGAACGCCGAGGCGCCGCAGGTGATCGCGGCCGAATAGCCCACGCGCGGGGCGGCTTCGGCCGTCCCGCGCCCCTTTTCCCTTTCAACCGACCCCACAGCCCGGCCTTCGCGCTGGGCTTTTTCGTTTCAGGAGACCGTCATGACCGACACATCCGACACCACGCCGCAGCCCGCCGCCCCGCTTTCCGATTGGGAGATGAAGGCGGTTGCACGAGCCAAGCTCGAGGCCGAGCTTTTCACCCTCAACAAGGCCACGCTGCTCAACGCACTGACGCTCGCTGGCGTCACCCGCGTCGTCGTCAGCTTCGACGGCTACGGCGATTCCGGCCAGATCGAGAATGTCGAAGCTCAGACCGGCGACGATCCCGTCACCATGCCTGCCGCAGCCATCGAAATCGCCGAGGCCGTCTGGGACCACGCCGAACCGACGCGTTCGTCCGTCTGCATCGCCGAAGCCGTCGAGCGCCTGGCCTATGACGTTCTCGAAAAGACTCATTGCGGCTGGGAAAACAACGACGGCGCATACGGCGACATCGTCTTCGATGTCGCGGAGGAGACGATCACGCTCGATTGCAACGAGCGCTACACCGCCTCCGAAAACTACACCCACACCTTCTGAGGAGGCGGCCATGGGACATTGCTATCACCACGCCCTCTCCTCGGTCAGGAAATGGGGCGGCGTCGCAGAAGACTATCTGCCGCTGCACCAATGGTTCGACGAGTCGAAGGCGACCACCGCCGATTTCCGGCATCGGGCGCTGCGGCATCACGCCGAAGGCATCTTCATGCTGGAGCGCTTCTTCGGCTCGACCATCACCATTTCGACGGGCCGCGTCGTGCCCGTCCGGCTCCTTGGCGAGCAGCATGTGGTCGAGGATCTCGGCTTCATCCCAAGCTTCGCCGACTGGGTGCGCTGCATTCGCCCCCAGCCGTGGATGGGACGCGCCCAGCCGATCCACAAGCAGGTTGATCCCTTCGCCGCGCTTTCGGGTGCGAGCACCGACCACGCGCCCAACGCGCCGAGCGGCACAGCCGTCGAGACGCCCCGGCGCTTCTAGCGGCAACCACCTTCCAACCGTTCCCCCGAGCCCGGCCCTGCCGGGCTTTTTCATGTCTGGAGACCATCATGACCACGTTCACCATCGAATCCACTTACCGCATTCCGATCTATCGCCAACGCAGCTACCAGGCCGACACGCTGGCCGAAGCCTGCCGTCTCGCCATCGAAGACGATGACTGGGAGGGGCAGAAGGAGGACTACGAATCCGCCGGCGAGACCTATGTGACCGGCGCCTGGCCGGGCGACGTTCCGCCCTACACCGTCCCGGCGCTTCCGATCCCCGCCCACTTCGGCGAGGCCCTTCAGCGCAGGGCCGAGCACTTCGAAGTTCTGCTTGGCCTGCTCAAAGTTTTCGCGCTCCCGCCCGATGGCGGCCTGACCGACGAACCGTTCTGGCGCCAGCGGGCGCACGCCGCGATCGCGAAGGCCGAGGCGATTCTCGCGGGCGCACGCGATCCCGATGACGAAGGAGGCGTGTCATGACCGAATATGTCGTCAAGATTGCCTTCTGGCTGCGGGCCTTCGACAGCGCGACCATCGAGGCTGCGTCTGACGCGGAAGCGATCGAGAAGGCGAAAGTAGCCGCCACCGCCGCAATGGAGTCGACGGCGTTCCCGGAACACATCGACAGTGACGAGCGACGAGAAGGCGTCATCGCCTACATCGACCGCACCACGTCGGAGGGCTGTGAGCCCGTCATCGAGGACGTCGAATTCGACGACGACCGGATCCACGATCCGCCCGCCGCCTGATCGCAACCACGCCCGAACCCACCCGAAGCCCGGCCACGCGCCGGGCTTTCGCATTTTAAGGAGACTGACATGGCCGACTACTTCACTCACTTCTCATGCCTGCTCGACGTCGGCACGCCCGAAAACGCTGTGCGCGCCCTCGAGCTCTACGACAACACGCCCGAGGATGAAGATGGCCTTCGCTTCTCGGAGGGCTTCAACCTTTCAATCCAGACGGAAGGCGGATCAGGACTGTGGATTCGCGACGACTGTTCAGGAGACCCTGAGCGCGTGATCGAGTTTGTCGTGCTCTGCGCGGAGGAATTCGACCTCAAAGGCCTCTGGGGCTTCGAATACGCCAACACCTGCTCGAAGCCGCGCCTAGATGCCTTCGGCGGCGGCGCGCATGTGATCGACCTCGGCGCGCGCAAGAGCGTCGGCTGGACCAGCACCAACGAATGGCTGTGCCGCGCCTTGGAAGGAGATGATCCCGATGCCTGAGATCATCGAAACCACGGTCTATCGCCTCGATGAACTCTCCGACGCGGCAAAGGAGAAGGCCCGTGCCTGGTATCGCCAGACCGGCTTCGACCATGACTGGTTCGAGTTCGTCTATGACGACTTCGAGCGTATTTGCGCGATCATCGGCGTCGACCTCAAGACCGTGCCGGTTCGCCTTTACGGCGGCGGCACACGGCAGAAGCCCTGCATCTGGTTTTCCGGCTTCTGGAGTCAGGGCGACGGCGCTTGTTTCGAGGGGCGCTACGGCCATGCGACGGGCGCGCCGAGGACGATCCGCGGTCATGCGCCGAAGGACGATGAGCTTCATCGGATCGCCGATGTCCTGCAGGCGATCCAGCGACGAAACTTCTACCAACTCCACGCCACCGTGACGCATCGCGACCGCTACTACCACGAATATAGCATGGCGATCTCGGTCGAGCGCGACAGCCCGACTTGGCAGGATATGACCGCCGACGCCGAGGAAACCGTCATCGAGGCGCTGCGCGATCTCGCCCGTTGGCTCTATCGCCAGCTCGAACGCAAATACGACTACCTGACCTCGGACCACCTCGTCGACAAGGCCATCACCGCCAACGCTTACACCTTCACCGCCGGCGGCCGCCGTTTCGGCTGACGGTCAGCACCTCGCTCTCCGAACCTTGTGACACCGCCCACGATCCTCGGGCTTGTCTTGCCTGGACGCCGCGCGGCGCCGGTCAACGGGCAAGCCGTTTCCGCGCAGGGCGCGTGACCGTCGCCGCTTTACACCGTCCTTCGCCGAGACCGCTTAACGGATCGGAGGCGGAGCAGATGTGCAAGGTTCTCAACAAGCGCGTGAATGGCGTCCCAGCCGGCGCCGTCTATATCGGCCGCGGCAGCAAATGGGGCAATCCGTTCCGGATCGGCCCTGACGGCGATCGGGCCGCCGTCATCGCGAAGCATGAACGCTGGCTGGCGAATCAGCACCATCTGCTGCGTGCGCTCGACGAGCTGCGCGGCCGCGACCTTGTCTGCTTCTGCGCGCCGCTCCCCTGCCACGGCCATCTCCTGCGTCGACTGGCCAACGCCAGCCGCGACGAGCGGATTGCGTGGTGGCGCGCCGTGAAAGCGGCGGCGTGATGAGAGGGAGAGGGCGGCCGGAAGGGGTTTGAGCCGTGCGGTCCGAGAGAGAGCGCCGGCCGGCTCGCCCTTTCCCGCTCTCCCGAGGCTCCCTTCATGAACGATCTTTCTCCGATCGCGGCCGACCAGGCCGCGCCGCTGTCGCCGGTCCCTCATCCCGACGCCGCCGGCGCCATCATCGCTGCCGCCCAGCAACTCCTCCCTCATCTTGAGCGCGGCCAGCGGGTCGACGTCGCGATCCTGCGCGCGGCCATGGAAGCCGAATTCGGCGCCTCCGACGCCTCCGGCGCCTGGGACTGGAAGACGGCTTATGACGCTTGCGAGGCCGCGACCGTTCTTTTCCTGCGCAAATACGGAAAGGCGCTGTTCCGCAAAGCCGACTCTCCGGCTGCACGACTTTCCGCCCTGGTCAAGATCGCCGCGCTTCTTCCGACCCACACGCGCCGCTCCGCCGAGAGCGAGACCTTCCAGCAGTTCTCGACGCCGACCCCGCTAGGCCTCGCGGTCCTGATCGCGGCTGCCATCGGGCCGACGGACCGCGTGCTGGAGCCTTCGTCGGGAACCGGCCTCCTCGCCATCCTGGCCGAGATCGCCGGCGGTGCGCTTGTCCTGAACGAGTTGGCCGAGGCCCGGGCGACGCTGCTTTCCTCCCTCTTTCCGGGCGTGTCCGTCACACGCTTCGACGCAGCTCAGATCGACGATCACCTCGATACCGCCGTCGTCCCGAGCGTCGTCCTGATGAATCCGCCCTTCTCGGCGATGGCCAACGTCGCCGGCCGCATGGCCGACACCGCCTATCGCCACATCGCCTCGGCCCTGGCCCGCCTCGCCGACGGCGGGCGGCTGGTGGCGATCACCGGCGCAAACTTCGGGCCCGACGCCCCGGCCTGGCGCGACGCCTTCGTCCATCTGCAGGAACGCGGCCGCATCGTCTTCACCGCCGCGATCGACGGCGCGGTCTATGCCAAGCACGGCACGACCATCGACACGCGGCTGATCGTCATCGACAAGACGCCCGCCGAGAACCCGGCCACCCTGCCGGAATCGCGGGGCATCGCGCCTGACGTGGCCACGCTGCTGAGCTGGATCGCCGAGCACGTTCCGGCGCGCCTGGCGCTCGCGCCGAGCCTCGCCATCGCCATGTCGGCCGCCGCCGCACCGCGGACGGTGCGGGGCTATCTCGCGCGTGCCGCTGCGGCGGGGCCGGTCAAGCCGTCCGTTGCCGATCCGGAGGCGATCGATCTCGCCTATGAGACGATCAACTGGACGTCGCCCGAAAGCGCGCTCCTCAGCGATGCGATCTATGAGGAATATCGGCTCCAATCGATCCAGATTCTCGGAGCCCAGGCGCACCCGACCAAGCTGGTGCAGTCCGCCGCCATGGCCTCGGTCGCGCCGCCGAAGCCGAGCTATCGGCCGCGGTTGCCGATCGACCTCGTCAGCGACGGCCTCCTCTCCGACGCCCAACTCGAGACGGTGATCTACGCCGGCGAGGCGCATGGCGACTATCTCGCCGGCGCCTGGACCGTGGATGAGACCTTCGATCTCGTCACCGCGTCCCGCGACGATGCGCCGAACGCCGTCCGCTTTCGCCGCGGCTTCATGCTGGGCGACGGCACCGGCGCCGGCAAGGGCCGTCAGTCGGCTGGCATCATTCTCGATAATTGGCTGAAGGGCCGGCGCAAGGCGGTCTGGATATCGAAGTCCGACAAGCTCCTGGAGGATGCCCAGCGCGACTGGTCGGCCCTCGGCATGGAGCGCCTGCTCATCACGCCGCTCTCGCGGTTCGCGCAGGGCAAACCGATCCGGCTGGCCGAAGGCGTCCTATTTTTAACCTACGCTACGCTGCGGTCCGACGACCGTGGCGAGAAGGTTTCGCGCGTCCGCCAGATCGTTGAATGGTTGGGCTCCGACTTCGACGGAGTGATTATTTTCGACGAGAGCCACGCCATGCAGAACGCCGGTGGCGGCAAGGGCGAACGCGGCGACGTCGCCCCCTCGCAGCAGGGCCGCGCGGGCTTGCGCCTCCAGCACGCCCTGCCCAAGGCGCGCGTGGTCTATGTCTCGGCCACCGGCGCGACGACCGTCCACAATCTCGCCTACGCCCAGCGGCTCGGCCTCTGGGGCGGCGAGGACTTCCCCTTCGCCACCCGCGCCGAATTCGTCGAGGCGATCGAGGATGGCGGTGTCGCCGCCATGGAGGTGTTGGCCCGCGACCTGCGTTCGCTCGGGCTCTACACCGCCCGCTCGCTTTCCTATGACGGCGTCGAGTATGAGCTGATCGAGCACCAGCTCACCGATGAACAGCGCCGCATATACGATTCCTATGCCGGGGCGTTCTCGATCATCCACAATCACCTCGACGCGGCGATGCAGGCCGCCAACATCACCGGCGAGAGCGGCACGCTGAACCGGCAGGCGAAGTCGGCGGCCCGCTCGGCCTTCGAGAGCGCCAAGCAGCGCTTCTTCGGCCATCTGCTAACCTCGATGAAGACGCCGACCTTGATCCGCCGGATTGAGCAAGACCTGGCCGACGGCCACGCCACCGTCATCCAGATCGTCTCGACCGGCGAAGCGCTGATGGAGCGCCGGCTCGCCGAGATTCCGACCGAGGATTGGAACGACGTCCGCGTCGACATCACGCCGCGCGAGTACGTTCTCGATTACCTCGCCCACTCCTTCCCGGTGCAACTCTACGAGCCGTTCACCGACAGCGAGGGCAATCTCTCGTCCCGGCCCGTCTTTCGGGACGGCCAGCCTGTGCAAAGCCGCGAGGCCGTCGCCCGCCGCAACGAGCTGATCGAGCGTTTGGCTTCGCTCCCGCCGGTGCCCGGTGCGCTTGACCAGATCGTCCAGCGCTTCGGCACCGACCTCGTCGCCGAAGTGACCGGACGCTCGCGCCGCGTCGTGCGCAAAAGCGACCGCCTCGTCGTAGAGAACCGCGCCGCCTCCGCCAATCTCGCCGAGACCGCCGCCTTCATGGACGACCTGAAGCGCATCCTTGTGTTCTCGGAGGCGGGTGGCACTGGGCGCAGCTATCACGCCGAACTGTCAGCGCGGAACCGCCGGCTGCGTGTCCACTATCTGCTCGAACCCGGCTGGAAGGCCGACGCCGCGATCCAAGGCCTCGGGCGGACGAACCGCACCAACCAGGCCCAGCCACCGCTCTTCCGGCCGATCGCCACCGACGTGAAGGCGGAGAAACGCTTCCTCTCGACCATCGCTCGCCGCCTCGACACGCTGGGCGCGATCACGCGCGGCCAGCGCCAGACCGGCGGTCAGGGGCTGTTCCGGCCCGAGGACAACCTCGAATCCCACTACGCCCGCGACGCGCTGCGCCAGCTCTATCTGCTGCTCGTCCGCGGCAAGATCGAAGACTGCTCGCTCCAGATGTTCGAGGACGCCACGGGCCTCAAGCTCATGGACGCGAACGGCATCAAGGACGAGTTGCCGCCGATCACGACCTTCCTCAACCGCCTGCTGGCGCTCACCATCGATCTGCAAGGCGTGCTGTTCACCGCGTTCGAGCAGTTGCTGAACGCCAAGATCGAAGGCGCCATCGCCAGCGGCGTCTATGACCTCGGCCTGGAGACGCTGCGGGCCGAGAGCTTCGTCGTCACTGATCGCCGCGCGATCTACACCCATCCCGCGACGGGCGCGGAGACCCGGCTGCTCACCATCACCGAACGCCGGCGCAATCGCCCGGTGACGCTCGATGAGGCGCTGGACCACCTCGCCGATCCCCGCGCCATGCTTCTCGTCAACGAGCGCTCGGGCCGCGCCGCCGTGCAGATCCCGGCGCCGAGCCTGATGCTCGATGATGGCGAGATCGAACGCCGCGTGCGGCTGATCCGGCCGATGGAGCACCATCACGCTTCGCTGAAGATGATGGACGAGAGCCACTGGCAGGCGGCAGAGCGGGAGGCCTTTGCGGCCGCCTGGACTCGTGAACTGGCCGAGGTCCCCGAGTTCGCCGACAGCACGATCCATATCGTCGCCGGTTTGCTGCTGCCGATTTGGAAGCGCCTGCCGAACGAGTCGACGCGCGTGTATCGGCTTCAGACCGACGCGGGCGAGCGCATCATCGGCCGCAGAGTCTCGCCGGCCTGGGCGGCGAACGCGACCGTGACCGGAACCACCGCCCTGACACCGGATGCCGCCTTCGCAGCGCTGATGGAAGGCCGCACCGTTCTCGACCTCGCCGAGGGCCTGCAGCTCCACCGCGTGCGCGTGATGGGCGCTCACCGCATCGAGCTGTCGGGCTTCTCCGACACGATGCGCGACCGCCTGCGCGCCTACGGCCTCTTCGGCGAAATCATCTCGTGGAAGCTGCGCATGTTCGTGCCGACCGATCCCGCCGGCGCCGGAGTGCTGGCCAAAGTCCTCGACCACTATCCGGTCGAGCGTATTGGCGAGCGGGAGGCGGCGTGATGGCCCGCCAAGACGCCTCCGAACTGGCACACCGTCTCGCGCGTGACGCCGAAGCGGTGTGCCGCCATTACCTCTCCGCCGGCCGCCGCGAAGGCGGCTACTGGCTCGTGGGCGACGTGCGCAATACTCCGGGCCGCTCGATGTTCGTCCGGCTCAAGGAGTCGCCGAAAGGGCCTGCCGGCAAATGGACCGACGCCGCCACGGGCGAACATGGCGACTTGCTCGATGTCATCCGCGAAAGCTGCGGCCTGATCGACTTCAAGGATGTCGCCGATGAGGCACGTTCGTTCCTCAGCCTGCCGCATCCTGAGCCCGAGCTTGATCGTGCCCGCTCGCGCAAGCCCAGCGCACCGGCAGGATCGCCGGAGGCGGCGCGGCGACTCTTCGCGATGTCGCAGCCGATGGAACGCAGCCCCGTAGAGTCGTATTTGCGTCGTCGCGGCATTACGGCTTTGCACCGAACCGGAAGCCTGCGCTTCCATCCACGCTGCTACTATCGGCCCGACGACCACAGCCCGACCGAGACTTGGCCGGCGATGATCGCCGCCGTCACCGATCTCTCCGGCCATCTGACCGGCGCGCATCGCACCTGGCTCGATCCCGGCGGCTTCAGCGAGACGACGCTCGGCAAGGCGCCGATCGACACGCCGAGACGGGCGATGGGTGACCTTCTCGGTCACGCCGTTCGATTTGGCGTGGCGGGCGAGGTCATGGCGGCCGGCGAGGGCATCGAGACGATGCTCTCGCTCCGATGCGTCTTGCCGACCATGCCGATGGTCGCAGCCCTCTCGGCGGCGCATCTCTCCGCCATCCTGTTCCCGGACACGCTGCGGCGACTCTACATCGCCCGCGACGATGATCCGGCCGGTAACGGCGCGATGGCGACGTTGATCGACCGGGCGCAGGAGGCCGGGATCGAGGCGATCGTGATCTCGCCACGGCTCGGCGACTTCAACGAGGATCTCCGCCTGCTCGGCATCGACGCGCTTCGAGCAGCCAGCCGGGTGCAGATCGCTGCGCAGGACGTCGCCCGCTTCATGGAGCTGGCGGCGTAGCCGGAACGGGGATGGGGCGCGGGCAGCGTCGTCGCCATAAGGTCGGCGGCCATCTTTCCCTCGGCGCCGGAGAGGACCACGCCCACGGCCTTCTGAGAGGGCGATCGGGCTCACAGTCGGGCCGGCCGGGCAATGGCGGCGGCCGACTATTTTCCGGCGCGGCCCAGTGGGCCGCTTTCCATCGCGAAACAAAATAGCCGGCCTTAGCCATCAAGGCCCTCGCTGCGCTCGGGCTGCCAGTCCGCCCCGCCGGTGAGCCTTCGTCGCCATGAAGGCCGCGATGGGCGCGGCCGATCAAGCGAAGGAAAACTGCGATGACCCCCGACCACGACGACGCTTTCGAACCGCACCACAGTTCATCCCCGACCGACCAAGTCCTCCATGAACTCCAGCTCTATGGCTATCGTCCCTTCCATGACGAGCCCGATGCCAGGCCGCTTCCGGAAGCGAACATCCTCGCCGGCAGCATCTCCGACATCTTCGACGCCCTCGTGGTGGCGCTTGGTGACACTCGCCTCGAACCCGACCTCGAGGACCTGCTCTGGTCGACGGTGAACGTCTTCCATCGGGCCATCGAACGGATCGAACGTGAACTCGACGACAACGAGCTGTCCCAGCAGCGCTCGCAACGGGAGCAGGACGGCAGCGAGGTCAAATCCGTCGAGCTGGAGCGACTGACGGCGGAAGGCCAGACGCTGATCGAACGCCGCAACGCCTTCGAGCTGATGCGCGACCAGGCCGCCGACCAGTTCGAGCACCACACCCATTCGGCCTGGCGGCCGCGCAACGGATCGAAGGTCAACCATCGCAACCTGACCTCGGCGATGATCGATAGCCGCGATTTCCTGGCGGCGAAGAAGCGCGCCGAGAATCAGGTGCTCTTCCCAGCGGGGCCGAAGGTGGCATTGACTGGCGGGCTCGACTTCAACGATCACCGGCTGGTCTGGGCCAAGCTCGATCAAGTTCACACCAAGCACCCGGACATGGTGCTGCTGCACGGCGGATCGCCGAGGGGTGCGGAGCTAATCGCCGCCAAATGGGCCGACAACCGCAAGGTGCCGCAGATCGCCTTCAAGCCCGACTGGACGAAGCACGCCAAAGCCGCACCGTTCAAGCGCAACGACTCGTTGCTGGAGACCCTGCCGATCGGCGTCCTGCACTTCCCGGGCACCGGCATCCAGGACAACCTCGCTGACAAGGCGAAGAAGCTCGGCATCCCGGTCTGGAAGTTCGGCGGCGCGTGAGCGCCGCCTTACCCTTCCCGTGCAATGACGTGAAACCGCAACGGCGGGTCAACGGCTTTCCGCAAAACCGCCTTTCAGTCCGCTTCACCCGTCACCGCGAGCCGGGCCGCACGAGCATAGTGCGCCAACTCCGTGTCGTTCTCGATCAGGCCGTCGAGCAGCGCCTTCATATCGCTCTGATCGGACGCCGATTGAAACGGTCCCGCCTGTCGCTCGATCGCCAGCACCGCAATCGCGAGCGCCTTCTTCACCAGATGCAACTCGCGTCCCGTGAACTCCGTCATGCCGCATGCCTCAACCATCATGTCGACTCGTAAGCGCACCTTAGCCGATCGGTCAGCGCACCGTGAGGATAGCGAGGTTTCACGCATGGTCGGCGACGGCCTTTGAGTAACGGCTCCTGCCGACGGGCGCCACCCCGCGTCTACCAGCGCTGATCCTTGGTCCGGCCGAGGGGCCTGACGCCATCAACCCACAAGGGGTCGGCTTACGCTGAAGCGTGCCGCCGCTCCGTCTTTGCCTGCGCGGTGATTGCGGCCCTCGGTCGGACACATCGGGCGCCTGTCGCGCGGGGATGGCCCCGCCTCAACACAGGAGCCGGATCAATGTCTCAAGCCCTCGCACTCGCAAACGGCTGGAACCTCGCCACCACCCTCATGGCCTGCGTCGTCGTCTTTCATGCTGACGCTGGCAACTACGGCGTCATGCTCGCCGCCGAGTATGACGGCGATCCCGGCACCGTCATCCACGAATTCGACCCCTTCCAACCATGAAGGGGCGAAGTGCCACGCAAGCTGCACCGCAGAACGCCAACGGGAATTCTCCTCCCGCTGGCGTCTGTTTTCAGCTATACTTCTGCTCGCGCCGCGGTGGTGGTGGATGGCGCGACCGTCAAACATTCTCTCACGGGAGACCATCGCCATGATCTTCATTGGTATCATCGCCAGCATCGCCGCGATCGGCGTTCTCTGCTGCTTGATGTTCTATCTCGCGGTCTATGCGCTGCCCTTGTTCGCTGGCGTCACAGTTGGCGCATGGGCTTACGGCACAGGCGCGGGATGGCTCGGAGCTATTGCCGTTGGATTTGTCGCGGGCTTGGTCACACTCGGCGTGGGCCAACTCCTGCTCGTGTTCGTGAAACCGCTCTGGCTGAGGCTCGCGATCGCCATCGCCTTCGTCGCGCCGGCCGCAATCGCCGGCTATCACGCCACCCACGGCATCGTGAAACACACTATGCCGTCCGAGACGTGGCCGATCATCTTCTCTGTGATCGGCGCCATCGCAGTCGGCGTCACCGCATTCGTTCGCGTGACGACGTTGGCTGGGACCGCGCCTACGGGACAAGGCGGCATGGCGCGCGCTTAAGCGGGCTGCACGGCAGGGGCGGCCGAGCAAGGCTTGCATACGCCGTCCTAGTCGTTTGTTGGCGAGACGATGCCATAGAGCGCCTCTCGACTAGACGTGAGCAGCCCACATCGAAGCCCGCCGGGAACACAAGCCAATCGGCGAAGCTGCTCCTCAACTCCACAATGGTGGATCCCTGAGACGTCTTTCGTCTACGCGGCCGGGCGACGATCCCACTTTCGTCCGCCGGACGCCGATACGGAATGTTGCGCTAAACGTGCCGGTCCATTGGGGAAGGCGACGGGTCGAGCCACGTTCTCCTCGATACACCTCTGTCTGATCGAGCACTCCAAGCGGCCTCTTCGATGGGCTGATCTGGCCGAAGGCCGGCTGCGCCTCGACCGCCTATGCCGCAATGGCGCCGATCGACTTTCTTCCCCTGCCGGCTTCGCCGGCATTCCTCGCGAAACAACAAAGTCGCCTGGCTGCCATCCTCCGCTGCGCTTCGGCCTGCAAGCAGGTGCGGCGCCGATCGCCTCCGGCCAACCGATCGCCATCGAGGCCGCATGGTGCGGGCTCGAAACAGAGATCAAGGAGAACTACCATGGCGACCATCGGCACCTTCAAGAAGACCGGCAACGAGTTCAGCGGCCAAATCGTCACCCTCAGTGTCCAGGCGAAGAACGTCCGCATCGTTCCCGAGGCCAACCGCTCCGGCGAGAACGCCCCCAGCCACCGCGTCTTCGTGGGCCGCGTCGAGATCGGCGCCGCCTGGGCCAAGCGCTCCAACGAGGGCCGCGATTATCTGGGCCTCAAGCTCGACGACCCGAGCTTTACCGCCCCGATCTACGCCAACCTCTTCGACGACGAGGACGGCGAGGGCTACAGCCTGATTTGGTCTCGTCCCAACGGCCGCCGCGCCGACTAACCGCCAGCGACGCCCCGCCCGATCCTCGGGCGGGGCAGTCCTTCAAGGCCCCGCCAAGGCACGCACGCGAAACCACCTCGAGGCTGGCCCGAACGGGCTGGCCTTCCGGCTTTGCACCTTGTCGCTTTTCCGGATCGCCGGTTGGCCAACCCTACGCGTTTCCGCAGGTCCGGTTGGTCGGATCGGGACGCGAGCTGAATTGTAACGCGACTCGCGTAGAGTCATGTTTCAGTGACTTCCACCGTCTCATCGAGGAGGTCGGCGGGTTTCACGTTCAACGCTTCCGCCAAATGCCACATCGTCAACAGCGTGACATTTTGCTGGCCCCGCTCCATGCCGCTCACATAGGCGCGGTCCACACCCATTTTCACGGCGACCGCTTCCTGGCTCAGACCGGCAGCGACGCGATACCTCCTGACGTTGGCTCCAAAGATTCTGCGAATGTCCATCCGCAGGATAGGAGACAATAGTGCATTATATCGCTACGTGTTATAATACACGGCCGCGTCGGCTGAGCGTGATGCCGCCAGCGGGCTGCCGTGATGCGTGAAAAGCATCGGGAAATTTCACTTGTCGGTCTGGTGTGCCTTGGCGGAGCCGATACGATCAATTAACCAAGACAGATGGACGCGCCGATGATCACGATGGACTTCCTGGATCGTCCGCCCGAGAGCAACCGTCTCACGGCTTACGATGAAAGCCATCTCGCCGCCTACATCCGGTTGCTGGACGCCGACGCGGAAGGGGCCGATTGGCGTGAGGCGGTGCAAATCATCTTCGGATTCGACCCCGACGATGACCCCGACCGCGCTCGCGTTATTCATCAAAGCCATCTCGCCCGCGCCCGCTGGATGACCACGACGGGCTATCGCGAGCTCCTCCGTCCCCGCGTGTCCTAGAGCGGGACACTCCTCCCGGTTGTGCAAGGCATCGCGCCCCGCAGTTTTGGGGACTTCCGCCGAGCCTCGTCGGCGGCGAGGCTTAACGCGCAGGGGGCCACTCAGAGCGCGGACGAGGAGACGCGTATGGCCGAGCCGCCGGATTGGCGATTGCAGACAACCGAACGCGCGCTGAACCGCTTGGAACGGCAAGGGTTCGCGTGGGAGTTTCTGCGCCGCAATCCCGACTATCGCAGCGACTATGACCGCCTGCGCGGCACCCCGGCCAGCCGCGAGAGCGCTTCATTGCCGCATAGGAGCGCCACCCCGCAATGGGGGTTGCGCTTTCCTGCTCGATCCCGACCGCTCCGCTAGCGAGACCGCGATCTTCTGGCGGCCAGAGCTTGTCGCCAGCGTCTTGCTGATTGAACCAGCGCCGGCCGTCTTTCTCGCCGCCAAGCGACTCGACCAGCTCGACCTAACTCACGCCACACTGCACGCGCAACCCGGAGGCGAAGGTGCGATCATTTTAGCCGATCCCGACGGCGATCATCATTTGGTCGTCGGCGCCATCGACCCGGCTCAACCGCTCGCCGTTCTGCTGCCGCTCGACGACAACTTCCACATCCGCGCCGAAGCGGCATTGCGATTCCAACGCCGCCTATTTGGACGCGCCCCCGGTCCGCTACCGCGCGCGCTCACGCTCACACCGCGCCGCCGCCTGCGGCTGGTGCGCATGGTGCGTGCGCTCGATGGCCGATCCGCAGGCGCGACTTATCGCGAAATCGCCGGCGTGCTTTTCGACACGCCGCGGCAGTCCGCCACCGAATGGAAAACGTCGTCCATCCGCGCCCAGACAATCCGTTTGGTCAAGGATGCCGAGACGATGGTGCGCGGCGGCTATCTCCGCTTGCTGGCCGGCCGCTGACTCCCTGCGGTCCCCATCGAACGAGGGGCACAAGGGGGGTACGCGCACAGAGGGGTCTCACTCCGTCATCCACCCTGACGCCGGTGGTTCGCCATCGTGGTCGCCGCTTCGCCACTGCACGCCGGCGGGGCAGCCGATCCACCGGAGGCCCCAATGTCAGCAGCGCGACTCGACCCCCCGCCACGCTATCTCCGCACATCCGAGGCGGCGCGCTTCCTCGGCCTATCCGGTCGCACGCTGGAGAAGCACCGCACCTACGGCACGGGACCGGTCTATCGCAAGCTCGGCGGACGCATTGTCTATGCCCTCGACGATCTTCAGGCTTGGGCGGATCGCGGCACACGGCAGTCGACATCAGATCCGGGCCACGGTGTTGTCCACCCTGCAAAACGACAGGCGACGCCCGCCGGGGGAATGCCCGTGCGACGCGGCGGCGCGTCATGATCGTCGCGCTCCTCAATCAGAAGGGTGGCGTCGGCAAGACGACGCTCACGCTGCATGTCGCCGGCGAATGGGCGAGCAAGGGAAGGCGCGTCCTACTCATTGACGCGGACCCACAGGGCTCCGCGCTCGATTGGTCCCAGCAGCGGGCACGCGAAGGCCTGCCGCGACTCTTCGGTGTCATCGGCCTGGCGCGGGATACGCTTCACAGCGAAGCGCCGGAGCTGGCGCGAGACGCCGATCATGTGGTGATCGACGGGCCACCGCGCGTCGCCAGCCTGATGCGGTCCGCGCTGCTTGCCGCCGACCTGGTACTGATCCCCGTGCAGCCATCGCCTTTCGATGGCTGGGCGTCCGCGGAGATGCTCTCGCTGCTGGGCGAGGCGCGGATCTACCGCCCCCAGCTCGCCGCCCGCTTCGTGCTGAATCGCTGCGGAGCGCGAACCGTCATCGCGCGCGAGACGGCCGAGACGCTCGCCGATCACGATCCGCCGGTACTCACCAGCACCGTCGGCCAGCGCGTCACCTTCGCCGACGCGGCACGCTCCGGCCGCCTGGTCTCCGAGATCAACGAACGCAGCCCCGCTGCGCGCGAGATCACCGCACTCTGCACTGAGGTCGGGAGGATCGCACCATGACGGAGCGGCCCCACAAACGCGCCTTCACTGCACGTCCAGCCGATCCAGAGAGCTGGGTGAAAGCCCCCAATCCGCGGCACCCGCGCGGCGGCGACACCGCCACCTTCACCGCGCGCCTCACCATCGACGTCACGCCCGACATGCGTGGCCAGATCAAGATCGCCGCGTTTCAGCGTGGGGTCACCGTCGCCGACATGCTGCGCGAGCTACTCGCCCGCGAGTTTCCCCCAACCGATGGAGCAACGCCATGAACGGCGCAGCCGACTTGCGTCGCGCCGCGACGCCGAACGTCGCCGGCCTGACCCATGTCGAGCTGACCTGGATCGAGAAAAGGATCGAATATTGGATCCGGTTCGGACAGGAGGTCCACGAACAGATTCTCGACCGCCGCCGGCGCGTCGTCAGCTTCCCGCCCCACAGCGTTTTCGCGCTTGTCCGCTGGGCGTCCAACGACTTCGGAACGGTCCTCTCGCGCATCGACATCGTGCGCGCGGTTTCGCCGGGCGAACCCTATCAGACGTTGCCCTTCGTGCGCCCCGGCGGCGACATTCTGCTGAAGGCCGAGAGCTGGCGACACGTCGAGCGCGTCCTGCAGATCGTCGACGCGATCGAGTCCAGCGGCATCAATCCCGCCGAGGTCTCGCCGCACCATTGGCGCCACGTTCATAACCGGCTCGTCGCCGGCCAGGAACCGCGCAACTACACCGCGCAGCAGCACCGGGCCATCCTCTTGCGCCGAAGGGTCGAGCCATGACCCGCTTCGGCTACGTCATCACGACGTACTTCACCGTGATGCTGATCGGTGGCCTGTCCTTCATCCACATCACGCCCCGGCTGATCTGGAACGCGTCCGCCAGCACGCCGATCGGACTCTATTCGCTCGACCGGTCGCCACGCCTTCAAGTGACTGACCTCGTCGCCGTGGACGCCCCTGAGCCGCTCGCATCGTTCCTCGCCGAGCGTGGCTACGTGCCGCGCGGCGTCCCCCTCATGAAACGCGTCGCCGCCCTTCCCGGCCAGCAGGTCTGCCGCACCGGCGCACACGTCACCGTCGATGGCGTCGCGATGGGTGAAGCGCTGACGCGCGACCGTCTCGGCCGCCATCTGCCCGTCTGGCAGGGCTGCCGGCGCATCGCCGACGGCGAGATCTTCCTCATGAACTGGTCCGTCGAGGACAGCCTCGACGGGCGCTACTTCGGTCCGATTTCCACCCGCTCGATCATCGGCCGCGCAACGCCTGTGTGGACCGATGAAGACGGCGGCGGCCGCTTCCAATGGCGCGCCGCGACGCGGTGAACGACGCGCCTATCCGACCTCACCGCACAGCAAAGGAGTCTTCCCATGCCGCAGATCGGCGAATTCACCCGCACGAAGAACGGCTACGCCGGCCACATCCGCACGCTCTCGCTCGACGCCGAAATCGTGCTCGTCCCCGCCGAGCACACCGACGCTGAGAACGCGCCGGACTACCGTGTTCACCACGGCAGCGATGACGGCCCCGAGATCGGCGCCGGATGGAAACGCACCGGTGAGAAAGCCGGCGACTACGTCTCCCTGCAGATCGACGATCCCACCTTGGCCCAGCCAATCCGCGCCAATCTGTTCCAATCGGCCGAAGACAAATCCGCCTGGAATCTGCACTGGAACCGCCCGCCCAAGCGCGGCGAGCGGGACTGAACGATGTCCGGCCCGCGCCATCAAGCTGTCGTCGGGCGGCCAAGCGCCGTCCGACTGACATGCCTCCTTCTCCTTTCCGGCCTGCTGCTCGCCGTGCCGTTTAACGCCACAGCGAGCGCGCAGAACCCACCGGGCACGCGGACGGCGACGGCCCATCCGTTCGCCGCCTACATTGAAGAGGCCGCACGGCGCTTCCGCATCCCGGCCGCGTGGATTCGCGCCGTCATGCGCGCGGAAAGCGCCGGCGATGTGCGCGCGATCTCCTCTGCCGGGGCGATGGGCTTGATGCAGATCATGCCTGCTACCTGGGCGGAGCTGCGCGTCCGCCATGGTCTCGGGCGAAACCCATACGATCCGCGCGACAATATATTGGCTGGCGCAGCTTACTTGCGCGAGATGCATGATCGCTACGGTTCGCCGGGGTTTCTTGCAGCCTACAATGCGGGGCCAGGGCGCTACGAAGAATATCTCGCGGGCCGCCCGTTGCCGGCCGAGACCCGCGCCTATGTGGCCGCATTGATCCCTTCCTTCGGCGGCGGTGACCTGCCGGGTGCAACCACCGTCGCCGCGGCTGATCCTCGCGCCTGGACTCGCGCGCCGCTGTTCATCACGCGCGCCAACAACGTGACCAGCGTCGATCCAGCGCAGGCGGAAAGCACTCCGGACGACGCTCTGGCAGCAACTCGGGCGCGCGAGACTTCCGCGATCGTCCCGCAATCCTCGGGCCTGTTCGTGGCGCGCTCGGATGGCGGAGGCCCGCGATGACGGCGCTTCGTTCGGATCGCGGTCTGGCGGGCTCCAGCGCATCATGGAGTGCGTGGAGGGGGAAGCAGGACAACACAACCGCACGATGGCAGGATAAAGGGGCGCGATGTGCGCCTCGGTTCGGTTGTGCTTTTTCAATGGCTTACGCTGCGAATTCGCGAGGTGCGCCTGTTCGGCGCAGCCTGCGGCTCCGGCGATTTCATAAGCAAATCAGCGCTATCGCGCGATGTGCGGTCTTGCCGCCATGAGCGACGACAACGATTTCCGCGTCCGGCCAGGCCGCATCCGATCGACCAGCGCGCAGCGCGCGAGGCCGTTCATCGCCCAAGCCTTGGCCGCCGCCCAGCGCGCCGGCGGCTCGGTCTCCCGCAAGGGGACGATCGGCCCGAACCACCGCTCCCGGTTCGGCCGGGGCCAGCGCGCATCAGTGCAGGCCAATCGGTTCATCACGTCCCGCTCGCGCGGCGCCGTCGTCAAGGCGCGTGTCGTCCGTCACGGCGGACGGAGCGCGCCGCTCGCGACCCACCTGAACTATCTGGGCCGCGAGGGCGTCACCCGGGACGGAGAGAAGGCCCGGCTGTTCGGGCCTGGCGCCGATGACGCTGATCCGAAGGCGTTCGCGGAACGGTGCGAGGATGACCGGCATCATTTCCGGTTCATCGTCTCGCCGGACGACGCCGTGGAGATGTCAGACCTCAAGACCTTCGCCCGCGATTTGGTCGGCCAGATGGAGAAGGACCTCGGCACCAAGCTCGAATGGGTCGCCGTCGATCACTGGAATACCGAACATCCGCACGTCCATTTAATTGTGCGTGGCGTGCGCGAGGATGGCGAAAACCTCGTCATCTCCCGCGACTATATCAAGGAAGGCATGCGTGATCGGGCGCGGGATCTGATCACGCAGGAATTGGGGCCGCGCACGGATCACGAGATCCGTCGCACCCTGGAACGTCAGATCGACACCGAGCGCTGGACCAACCTCGATCGGCAGCTCGCACGCGACGGCTATCGCACCGGCGTCATCGACCTCGCGCCACATCCCAACCGCCAGCCCGACGAATTTCATGCGCTCAAGGTCGGGCGCCTTCGCAAACTGGAATCGCTCGGGCTTGCCGACCAGGTCGGCCCCGGCCAGTGGACTGTTTCCGAAAATGCCGAGACGACGCTGCGCGAGCTCGGCGAACGCGGCGACATCATCAAGCGCATCCATCGCGGCCTTTCAGAACACAGCATCGAACGCGGCGCGTCCAACTATGTGCTCGCCGGGGAAAGTCTGGACGATCCTGTGGTCGGCCGGCTGGTCGCCCGCGGTCTCGACGATGAGCTGAAGGGTACAGCCTATGCCGTGGTCGACGGCATGGACGGCCGCACCCATCACATCAAGCTGCCCGATCTCGACGCCGCCGGCGATAGCGCGCCCGGCTCAATCGTCGAGCTGCGCAGGTTCGACGACGCGAAGGGGCAGCGTCGCGTCGCGATGGCGGTCCGATCAGACCTCACCATCGAGCAGCAGATCACCGCGACCGGCGCCACTTGGCTTGATCGACAGGCGATCGCCCGCGAGCCGGTTGCGCTCGGTGGCGGGGGCTTCGGCGCGGAGGTGCGCGACGCCCTGGACCGGCGCGCCGAACACCTGATTGGGCGAGGTCTGGCCGAACGTCAGAACCGCGGCGTCAGCTTCAGCCGCAACCTGATCGAGACGCTCCGCCGGCGCGAGTTGGACGCCGTGGGCGCCAAGATCGCGGCAGAGAGCGGCCGCCCATTCAATAAGGCCGCGGCGGGGGAATACGTCGCTGGCGCCTACCAGCGGCGCATCGCGCTCGCCTCCGGCCGCTTCGCGATGATCGATGACGGCCTCGGCTTCCAGCTCGTGCCCTGGTCGCCCTCACTCGAAAAGAAACTCGGCCGGCATGTCTCCGGTCTCGCGCGCAGCGATGGCGGCATCGACTGGAGCTTCGGCCGCAAGCGGAGGCTGGGCCTGTGAACAGCGCGCCTCATCAAGAAAGGACTCCACTATGTCGGCCACCAAAATCCTCTGGGGCCAGATCCTTGTCGTCTCCCTGATTGTGCTCGCGACCACCTGGGCCGCGACGCAGTGGACGGCATGGCAGCTCGGCTTCCAGCCGCAGCTCGGCCGGCCATGGTTCGAACTCTTCGGCTGGCCGATCTACTATCCGCCGGCCTTCTTCTGGTGGTGGTACTTCTACGATGCCTATGCACCGCACGTTTTCGTCGAGGGCGCCTATATCGCGGCATCCGGCGGCTTCATCGCCATCGCGGTCGCCATCGGTATGTCGGTCTGGCGCGCGCGCGAGGCCAAGAATGTCGAGACCTACGGCTCGGCGCGGTGGGCGCGAGCCGATGAAGTCCGGGCGGCCGGCCTGCTTGGACCCGATGGTGTGGTGCTCGGCAGGTTCGACGGCGCCTATCTTCGTCATGACGGACCTGAGCATGTGCTGTGCTTCGCCCCGACCCGCTCCGGCAAGGGCGTCGGCCTTGTTGTGCCGTCGCTGCTGACCTGGCCAGGCTCCGCCATTGTTCACGACATCAAGGGCGAGAACTGGCAGCTCACCGCCGGCTTCCGCGCCCGACACGGCCGGGTGCTGCTGTTCGACCCGACCAACGCGAAGTCGTCCGCCTACAACCCGCTGCTCGAGGTCCGCCGCGGCGAATGGGAGGTTCGCGACGTCCAGAACATCGCCGACATTCTCGTCGATCCCGAAGGGAGTTTGGAACGCCGCAATCATTGGGAGAAGACGTCCCACGCGCTGCTGGTCGGCGCCATTCTGCACGTTCTATACGCCGAGACCGACAAGACGCTCGCCGGCGTCGCCGCCTTCCTGTCCGACCCCAAGCGGCCGATCGAGTCGACGCTCGCCGCCATGATGAAGACGGCGCATCTCGGCGAAGCGGGTCCACATCCCGTCATCGCCTCGGCCGCGCGCGAGCTGCTGAACAAGTCCGACAACGAGCGGTCGGGCGTCTTGTCGACCGCGATGTCGTTTCTCGGCCTCTATCGCGATCCGGTTGTGGCCGAAGTAACTCGCCGCTGCGATTGGCGCATCACCGACATTGTCGGCGGGACGCGACCATCGACCCTGTATCTCGTTGTTCCCCCATCCGACATCGCGCGCACCAAGCCGTTGATCCGCCTGATCCTCAATCAGATCGGACGCCGATTGACGGAGGATCTCAACGCCAAAGGCAGGCGGCATCGGCTGCTGCTCATGCTCGACGAGTTTCCCGCGCTCGGGCGCCTCGACTTCTTCGAGAGTGCCTTGGCGTTCATGGCGGGCTATGGGCTGAAGAGCTTCCTCATCGCACAATCGCTGAACCAGATCGAGAAAGCCTATGGCCCGAACAACTCGATCCTCGACAACTGCCATGTCCGCGTCAGCTTCGCGACCAATGACGAGCGGACGGCCAAGCGCGTGTCGGATGCGCTTGGCACCGCGACCGAGATGCGGGCAATGCGGAACTATGCCGGGCACAGGCTGAGCCCATGGCTCGGCCATCTGATGGTGTCGCGATCGGAGACCGCGCGCCCGCTGCTGACGCCGGGCGAGGTGATGCAGCTCCCACCCGCCGACGAGATCGTCATGGTTTCCGGAACGCCGCCGATCCGCGCGAAGAAGGCGCGCTACTTCGAGGATCGTCGGTTTCAGGAACGCATCCTGCCACCGCCGGCGCTGGCAAAGACAGCGGCGGCAAAGTCGGACGACTGGAGCAAGATGCCGCTGCCGCCGCGGCCGGAGATCGAGGGCGCCGCCGCAAAGGATGGCCAGGGCGACGACGAGGATCCGACCGGCTCGGAACGCCGCCACCAGCCCGAGCTGAACAAGGCCGGGACCGTCGAGAAGAAGGCGCCGATCAACAACGAGTTCGACCTCGATGGTCCCGACGACGCCGATGACGACGCCGCGCGCGCACGCCGGCTGAACCAGGTGATGCAGGGCATCGCGCGGCAGGTCTCGCTCGATCCCAACGATGGGATGGACCTCTGAGCGTGGCGATCATGAAGATTCCGAAGAAGCAGCGCCTCTCGGTCTATCTCGATCCGGACATCATGAAGGCGCTCACCGCTTATGCCGCGCGTCGCGATCAATCGCGATCCCTGGTCGCGGAAGCGGCGATCGCATCCTTCCTGTCACCCGACACCGCCGAGCGCCAGGAAGCCGCGACCACCAAGCGATTGGACCAGCTCGACCGGCGCATGACACGCATGGAACGCGACCTCGGCATTTCCGTGGAAATGCTCGCGGTGTTCGTCCGCCACTGGCTCACCACCAACCCGCCGTTGCCGGAGCCAGCCCAGGCGGCCGCACGCGCACAGGCGGGCGAGCGGTACGACGCCTTCGTCGCCGCGCTCGGCCGGCGACTCGCGAAGGGACCGAAGGTGCGTGAGGAGATTTCCGAAGACGTCACGGGCATCGCGGGCGCGGAATAACCATCGCGTAACGTGTCGCAAGCGTCCGGCAGTTCCGCCCTGTCCCTGTCTTTGTACGCCAGAGCACTACGACCCCGTTCTGCTTGTTGTCATGCCCTGATTTCTGCCTCTTCTACTGATCCCCGATCCAGGGCCGCGTGTTCGCGGTCCCGCACAGAACGGGGACGACATGGCGGTTTCTCACCAGCAATCAGAGGCGACCCTGCGAGGCGCGCGCATGTTGCGCACAGCCCTCGGCCCCGCCATCGCCGGATTCCTGGAAGACCCGTCGATCGTCGAGGTGATGCTCAATCCCGACGGGCGGCTCTGGATCGACCGCCTGTCCGAGGGGCTCTCCGACACCGGAGAACGGCTCTCGCCCGCCGACGGCGAACGCATTGTTCGCCTCGTCGCGCATCACGTCGGCGCCGAGGTTCATTCCGGTTCGCCGCGGGTTTCGGCCGAACTGCCCGAGACGGGGGAGCGGTTCGAAGGGCTTCTGCCGCCCGTCGTCGCCGCGCCGGCGTTCGCGATCCGCAAACCTGCCGTCGCCGTCTTCACGCTCGCTGACTACGTCGCCGCCGAGATCATGTCGGCCGAACAGGCTGAGATCCTCTGCCGCGCCGTCGTGGACCGCCGCAACATCTTGGTCGCCGGCGGCACCTCAACCGGCAAGACGACACTCACCAACGCCTTGCTCGCCGAAGTGTCGAAGACCTTCGACCGCGTCGTTCTGATCGAGGACACGCGCGAGCTGCAATGCGCCGCGCCCAACCTGGTCGCCATGCGGACGAAGGATGGCGTCGCATCGCTCTCCGATCTCGTCCGCTCCTCGCTTCGCTTGCGCCCCGATCGCATTCCGATCGGAGAGGTGCGCGGCGCCGAGGCGCTGGATTTGCTCAAGGCCTGGGGGACGGGCCACCCGGGCGGCATCGGCACCATCCACGCCGGCACCGCGATCGGCGCGCTGCGCCGCCTCGAGCAGCTCATTCAGGAAGCCGTCATCACGGTCCCGCGCGCGCTGATCGCCGAGACCATCGATCTCGTCGCGGTGCTCAGCGGCCGCGGCTCGACCCGCCGCCTCGCCGAACTCGCCCGCGTCGAAGGCCTTCAGCCGGACGGCGACTACCGCGTCATCCCCGCAACCCAGCCCGTCTCAGGAGACCCCGCATGATCCGCCATGCCCTGCGCGCTCGCCGTCATATCGCAACCGCCATGTCCGCGGCGGTGGTCAGCATGATGCTGGCCCCTGCAGCCCATGCTTCCGGCTCATCGATGCCGTGGGAAGCGCCGCTGCAATCGATCCTCGAATCCATCGAGGGTCCGGTCGCCAAGATCATCGCCGTGATGATCATCATCATCACCGGCCTGACACTGGCCTTCGGCGACACGTCGGGCGGCGCCCGAAAGTTGATTCAGATCGTGTTCGGCCTCTCGATCGCCTTCGCCGCGTCGAGCTTCTTCCTGTCGTTCTTCTCGTTCGGCGGCGGAGCGCTCGTCTGATGGCGAGCTTGATCGACAGCGCCAGCGAAGTGCCGGGCTACGCCGTCCCGGTCCATCGGGCGCTCACCGAACACATCCTGCTCGGCGGCGCGCCGCGCTCGATCGCCATCCTCAACGGCACGCTGGCAGCGGCCCTCGGCCTGGGCCTGCGCCTCTGGCTGGTCGGTCTCGGGCTCTGGGCGATCGGCCATTTCGCCGCCGTATGGGCGGCAAAACGCGATCCGCAATTCGTCGACGTGGTGCGCCGCCACCTGCGCATCCCCGGCCATCTGAGCGCGTGAGGCCACTCCGATGATGAACCTCGCCGAATATCGCCGGACCTCAACCCGCCTTGCGGATTTCCTGCCCTGGGCCGCGCTCGCGGGCGAGGGCATCGTCCTCAACAAGGACGGCAGCTTCCAGCGCACCGCTCGCTTTCGCGGTCCCGACCTCGACTCCGCAGTGCCGGCCGAACTCGTCGCCGTCGCCGGCCGTCTCAACAACGCCTTCCGCCGCCTCGGCTCGGGATGGGCGATCTTCGTCGAGGCGCAGCGGCATGGCGCAGGAGCTTATCCGGCGAGCCGCTTTCCCGAGGCCGCGTCGGCCTTGGTCGACGCCGAACGCAAGGCCGATTTCGAGGAAGACGCCTCGCATTTCGAGTCCAGCTACTTCCTCACTTTCGTCCACCTGCCGCCGGCCGAGGACGCCGCCCGCGCCGAGAGCTGGCTCTATGAAGGCAAGGCCGACAACGGCCTTGACCCTCATGAGGCGTTGCGCGGCTTCGCCGATCGCACCGACCGCGTGCTTCAGCTCATCGAGAACTTCATGCCGGAATGCGCATGGCTCGATGACGGCGAAACGCT
The DNA here is from genome assembly GCF_016793485.1 of Mesorhizobium sp. GTDB lineage: Bacteria > Pseudomonadota > Alphaproteobacteria > Rhizobiales > Rhizobiaceae > Mesorhizobium_K. The sequence goes on from NZ_JAEULZ010000039.1 coordinate 104,872, forward strand.
GACCTATCTGCATTCGACCGTCTCGACCAAACGCCATCGCGTGCGCGTGCCCGAGACGCCGATGTATCTCGATGCGCTGCTGGCCGATCAGCCGCTCACCGGCGGACTGGAGCCGCGCCTGGGCGACTCGCATCTCCGCATCCTCACCATTGTCGGTTTTCCGACCGCGACCACGCCCGGGCTGCTCGACGACTTGAACCGGCTCGCCTTTCCGTATCGCTGGTCGACGCGCGCCGTCCTTCTCGACAAGACCGACGCCACCAAGCTGCTCACCAAGATCCGGCGGCAGTGGTTCGCCAAGCGCAAGAGCATCATGGCGATCCTGAAAGAGGTGATGACCAACGAGGCTTCGGTGCTCGTCGACACCGATGCGGCGAACAAGGCGGCCGATGCCGACCTCGCTCTGCAGGAACTCGGCGCGGACTATGCCGGTCAGGCCTATGTCACCGCGACGGTCGCCGTCTGGGACGCCGATCCACGCATCGCAGCCGAGAAGCTGCGCCTGGTGGAGAAGATCGTTCAGGGCCGCGACTTCACCGCGATGACGGAGACGATCAACGCCGTCGACGCCTGGCTTGGGTCGCTGCCAGGCCATGTCTACGCCAACGTCCGGCAACCGCCGATCTCGACGCTCAATCTCGCCCACATGATTCCGCTGTCGGCGGTGTGGGCGGGGCCGGAACGGGACGAGCATTTCGGGCAACCCCCCTTGCTTTATGGCAGGACCGAAGGCTCGACCCCGTTCCGGTTTTCCCTTCATGTCGGCGATGTCGGTCACACGCTCGTCGTTGGGCCGACCGGCGCCGGCAAATCAGTGCTGCTGGCGCTGATGGCGCTGCAGTTCCGGCGCTATTCGGGCTCGCAGGTCTTCGCCTTCGATTTCGGCGGCTCGATCCGCGCCGCGGCGCTCGCCATGGGCGGCGATTGGCACGATCTCGGCGGCGGGCTGACCGAGGGCGCGGCCGACAGCGTGTCGCTGCAACCGCTCGCCGGCATCCACCACGTGCCGGAACGCGCGTGGGCGGCGGATTGGATCGTCGCGATCCTGCAGCGCGAGGGCGTGACGATCGCGCCGGAGGTGAAGGAATATATCTGGACGGCGCTGACCTCGCTCGCGAGCGCGCCTGTTAGCGAACGCACCATCACCGGGCTTGCAGTCCTCCTTCAATCGAACGACCTCAAACAGGCGCTACGACCCTATTGCGTCGGAGGCGCCTATGGTCGCCTGCTCGACGCCGAGAACGAGCATCTTGGCGAAGCCTCTGTGCAGGCGTTCGAGACCGAGGGCCTGATCGGCACGGGCGCGGCGCCGGCCGTGCTCGCCTACCTGTTCCATCGCATCGAGGATCGCCTGGATGGCAGCCCCACGCTGCTCATCGTCGACGAAGGCTGGCTGGCGCTCGACGACGAGGATTTCGCTGGTCAGCTCCGCGAATGGCTGAAGACGCTGCGCAAGAAGAACGCCTCCGTCGTCTTCGCCACCCAGTCGCT
>NZ_JAEULZ010000048.1 GCF_016793485.1 Mesorhizobium sp.
ATGGCCGAATGGAGCCGCTCCGACTTCTATGGCCATGACGGTGATCTCGCCGACGAGGCCGCCTTTCGCTCGAAAGTGCTGGAGCAAGCCCAGCACGACCAGGAGAAGCGTGGGCTCGGTCGCCGCGACCTTCCCGGTGGCGCGCATACGCCCTGGGGGCCTTCGCAAGGCGCCACGGTCTATGCCGAAGGCGTCACCGCGCATTCGACCGCGGGCCATGGCGGCTTCAAGCTCTCGGCCGACCGGAACCGCAGGGTGCATCCGATGCTGCGTGCCGCCGGCGGATGGTATGAAGAAGACGAAGCTTGGGCCATCGTTGCCATCACCTTCCCGCACCTCTTCACCGCGCATGAGCGCCGATGCGCCGAGCAGACCATCAAGGACTCCTGGCCGGAGGCTTGGGAAACGATCTCCGGCGTCATTCTCGCCCCGGGCGAGTCCCGCACCAAGGACCGGCGGGCGTTCGAAGCCGAGCACGCCACCGACTGGATCGTGGTTTCAGCAATCACGTCGGAGCAGCATGACGGGCTCCTCGAGTGCGTCGCCACACCCGGCGGCAAACGCGGTCCCGGCACCGAGGAACGTCGCTTTCTCGTCCCCGCCGGTGAATACGCCATCGGCCGGTTCGGCTTCGTCATCGATCCGGATCGCCATACCGTCTATGCCGGTCCGTCCAGCTTCGTCGGCTGGCGGGAGAGGGGGGCGTCATGACCCTCGCGCCGGAATTCCGCCGGCAACTCACCCGCATGGAGGAAGCGCGTCGGCAGACGCAGCGTCAGTTGGACATGGTGGACCGACAGATCACCAGGCGCATGACCGCGCTGATCCCCGGCCTGTTGCCACGCCGGACGCACTACCGCCGGGGCAAGGCGCCCGATCCTGGCGCGTTCCTCGAGCGCTACCGCACTCAGCTCGCCGCGCTGACCGCGGAGCGGCAGCCGGAGATCGACGCCCTGTCGCGCAAGCTGGCGCGGCAGGAGCAGGCGATCACCACCTTCATCGAGCGGCACGGCCATGATGCCGGCATCAGCGAGCAGGTTTCGTGACGTCTGCGATCGTCTCAAAAGCGGCCGATGGTGTCGATGGCGCGCTGGCCGGAGTGGGGCATCGGGCGACCAGCATCGTGGCGGTTCTCCCGTCAGGGACACATCGCGGTCAGGCGGGTGAGCGGGCAGTTGGTCATGTCCGCCGGTCTTCCTATTCCCATGTCGAAATCGAGGCCCGTGCCGGTCCTCCCTCGGGCTTCATGCGGTCCTGAACCGGCGGCCGTTCGCTTCAAGGCCGCGTCCCGCGCCGCGTGGCGGCCGGATCGAACCGGTCTCGACATGGCAGGCCCGCGACCCGCGCGAGGGCTGAAGGAGCCCTGCTTGGCCGCAAACCTTCCATGCTCGCCTCGGTCCGCCCGGACCCTGAAGCGCCCGTCATTCCGCCGGTTCTCTCGGTCCGCGCCCGAGGGAGGGCCGGCACGGAGCCGGTCCGAGCTTCGGGAACCAAGAAAGGACATGTCATGACCAACAAAGCTGCCACTTCCCGCCCGGGCGCCCGTATCGTTCCCCTCCGTAAGGGCACCAATCTGCAGATGGTCCGGCTGGCTTGCCCAGACTCCGCGCAGTGCTCCCTCATCTCCGAGAGTTTCGGCCTGCCGGTTCTCGACAGTGACGGCATCCGCGACCTGCACGAAAAGCTCATCGTCGACACCGCTGCAGCACTCGACGAGGGACTTGGCGAACGCGCCATGCAGATCCACATGCAGCGCATCGTTGGTGCGTTCGTCGGTTCCGCCTATGGCGCCGGCCAGTTCTACAGCCGGGCAGTGTCCGAGGCCCGCGACGCGACGGCCAAGTCCGCCTGCGACGACCGCGACGAAGATGTCGGTGGTCCGGTCGGCTTCGACAGCGCGGCGCAGCGAAAGAGGGAGTTCGCCGCGGACATGGCGCTCCAGGCCCACGCATTGCGCATGGCGGCCGAGGGCGCCGTTGCTGCCTACGAGCACGTCGTTGGCGAGGCATGGAAGCCCTTCGAACGGGCCGCCGAGCACCCCGGCCAGTCCGTCGACCGCAAGGCGGCCGAACTGCAGATGGCGGCACTCGGTTGAGCCGCCTCGGGCGGGGCTCCGGCCCCGCCCTTTCGGTCTCGTGATCCATTGCACATCACGGCCGCAACGGGCGATGATGGCGGCATGACCCAAGTATCTCGATCTGCTCAATGTGCTTGTGGACAGGTACAACTGGACTGCAGCGGTGGACCTGCAAAGGTGTCGGTGTGCCACTGCCTCGAGTGCCAGCGGCGCACGGGGTCGGTTTTCGGCGTCGCCGTGTTCTTTGCCCGCTCACAGGTCCGGATTTCAGGAGAGACCCGCGTCTATACCCGCGGGAGCGACAGCGGCTTTCCCGTGGCGCACCACTTCTGCCCCGCGTGCGGAACGACGGCGTTCTGGTATCCGTCGCGCAAGCCGGACACGGTGGCTGTTGCTCTCGGCAGCTTCGGCGACCCCAGGTTTCCATCTCCGCATCAGCAGGTCTACGAACACCATCGACACGCCTGGGTCATGCTGACGCTTTAGCCAGCCGGCGCCTCGCCCTCCAATCGCCATCACCACGGCGAGACGATCGAAGGACAGCCGTGCTCCCCTCCCGCGGCCCAATCCCGCTCTCTCGTGATGGCTTTCCTGGCGCGACGGCGGATCTTCCACGATCAACCCGCAAGGGGTCCGCTAGCAAGCTGCGGCCGCTTGTCTTCGCCTGCGCGGTGATCGCGCCCGCCCCCGCACATTGACGGAGCCATCGAGCGGGAATTGGCCCGCTCCAAGATGGAGCCCTCAGATGTCCCACGATCTCACACTCGCCCAGAACGCCGCCTGGCACCTCGCCCGTACGCTCATGGCCCCGGTGGTCCTCTTCCAGGTCGACGACGAATTCGGAGTCCTGCCCGCCGACGAGCTCGACGACGCCGATGTCGAAATCCTCTTCGAATACGATCCCTACAGCGGCGGCCGGTCGGTCCACTGACCGACCTTTCCTTTCTCCCGACCGCATCGAGGCGGCGCTAGCGCCGCCTTTTTCAATTCCTTCGCCCGGTCGCGGGCCCGTCTTGCCCGTGGTCCTGGCGGAACCAGGCAGCCAGCGCAACGGCTTCGCCGTCCTCCGCTGCGCTGCGGCCCTGGCGGGTGCGCCGCCCGCCCTCCTGCTCCGCCGTGGCGGACCCCGTGACGGGGCCGCGATCGGCGCGGCCTCCAGAATGGAGGTTCATGAAAATGAGCAGGAAAGAGAAAGGACCGCGCGTCGACATTTATGCGCGCATCACCGACCGCATCGTGGCGGACTTGGAAAAGGGCGTCCGGCCATGGATGCAGCCCTGGCATTCAACCAATGCCGTTGGCCGCGTGACGCGGCCGCTACGCCACAACGGCCTGCCTTATAGCGGCATGAACGTGCTGCTGCTGTGGTCCGAGGCCATCGCGCGCGGCTTCGCCAATCCGATATGGATGACTTTCAAACAGGCCCTGGAGCTCGGCGGCGCTGTCCACAAGGGTGAAACCGGTTCGATGGTCGTCTTCGCCAGCCGCTTCACCAAGACCGAGACGGATGCCGCCGGTGAGGAATTCGATCGCGAGATTCCCTTCCTCAAAGCGTACTCGGTCTTCAACGTTGCGCAGATCGACGGCCTGCCGGACCACTACCACGGGCGTCACCCCGAGCCCGCTCGCGATCCGATCGCGCGCATCGAGCACGCCGACCGCTTCTTCTCCAATACCGGTGCGGTGATCCGCCATGGTGGTGATCGCGCATACTTCTCGCCGGTCACCGATCACATCCAGATGCCGCCGTTCGAGACGTTCCGCGACGCCGCGGCCTATGTCGCCACGCTCAGCCACGAGGCCACGCATTGGACATCGGCCTCGCATCGGGTGAACCGCGATCTCAGCCGCTATGGCAAGGATCGCAGCGAGCGGGCCCGCGAAGAACTGATCGCCGAGCTTGGGAGCTGCTTCCTCTGCGCCGACCTCGGCATCGTGCCCGAGCTCGAACCACGTCCGGATCATGCGAACTATCTCGGTAGCTGGCTCGCCGTGCTCGCTGACGACAAGCGGGCGATCTTTTCGGCCGCTGCCCATGCGCAGCGCGCCGTGGCCTTCCTGCACGGCCTGCAGCCGGCGGCTTCCGACGAACGCGAGGCAGCCTGATATTCGCCGCCTGCGCGCCCTCTTGCTCGGAGCGTGCAGACCACCACAATGGCGCTGATGGCCCCGCATGTGGGACGCCTCCCGTGGTGTGATCGGGAGCACAGCACTATCGATCGTTGACAACCTGCCTCGACCGCGACCGGGCGGCGCGGCAATCGGAGAGGAGCCCGTGGCCATCGTCGCGCCGGGGTGGGCCGCGCGGCTCTTTGGCTGTCAACTCGGCGTCTCCCCCGGACCGACGCCGGGCAGGCGGTGTCGAATTGTGCATGTCGCCGGGGTCCGTGCTCGAGGCCGGGAGCCGGGTAGGGGGCAGCGTCTGATCGGCCAGGCAGTCAACGGTGAAGCGCGACGTGCCGAAGGGCTGGCCAGTGCATCTCCGGGCGGGTCTTCAAATCACGGCCATCACGTCCTCGATCTGGCATGTCTGACCGAAGGCCGGCGGCGCCAAGGTCGGCACGGATTTCGATCTGGGCGAGCTCGTGGATGCCCAAACCCTCGAAGAGACACGATCCGCTCTCGAGGAACCGCTCACTACCTCGCGCCTCGGCGGCAAGGCCGGACGCCTGCTGTCATCGCGGTCGCCCTTCCGTGGCCGCACCCATGACGGCGAGCTTGCCGCCTATGTCGATTTCCTCATCGAGGACAGTGGCATGCGGCTCGGCGTCTGCGATTGGGGCTACTGCGTCTATCGCACCGAGACCGCCGCCTGCATGGGCGACGAACGCGGCACGAACCCGCTGTGGCGCACCGAAAGCACCTGCGTGAGCTGCGCGAACTTCGCTGTCACCGACCGTCACCGGCCCGTCTGGCAGGCTCGCCTCGAGCGCAATCTCGCTCTGATCGCCGATCAGCGACTCGACGAGGCAAGCCTCGTTCTCGCCAAAACGCGCATCGCCGAGTGCGAGCGCATTCTGTCCGATCTTTCCGCCACAGAGGAATCCCATGGCCAAGCCGCCAGCCGCAAACCCGCATGACCGACGCATGCAGGCGACGGCCGAGAAGCTGCGCGCCGCCCTTGATCGATTGACGGGAGGAGCCGGGGAGCCCTCTGACGCCTCGACACAGCGTTTGACCGTCGCCGCTTTCGCACGCGAGGCAGGCGTCGGCCGCAACGCCATTTACGCCAATCACCGTGATATCCTCGATGATCTTGCCCGTGCCCGCCAGCGGCAGCGCGTGCCCGACCGGATCATCACCATCCAAGACAAGATCACCGAACAGCGCAGCGTGATCGAAGATATGCAGCACCAGATTCGACAGCTTGCAACCGAGAATGCCGGACTCATGCGGCGCACCATCGAGGCGGAACGTCGCGCCGACAGGGCCGAACGCCGCAGCGCGCAGTTGACGAAGGAGGTCGACACTCTCCGCCGCCCGATGCTGCTGCGATCGCCAGATGGCGATACGGCGCAACGCTAACCGGTCTCCTCTTTTGGCTGCAACGCGAACTTCGAACGATTCATGAGCTTCCGACCATTCGACAGCGAGCCGAAAGTCAAGAATTCCCTATCTGATTGATCCGATGCTGACCGCTTGCAAACGGATGGCCTAATAGCACCCAGGGTCTTCCGGCTTCGTGATGTCCTTGAACACCAGACATTCGTGGCCGGGCCCACCGGAACAGGCGAAATCACACCGATCGACAAATCCGGCGAGACTTTGTTCCAGTGCCTTCAGTTCCGCGAGCTTGGCGCGCACGCCTGTCAGATGTGCATGGGCGATGTCCCTGACCTCAGCGCAATCGCGGTCGGGGCTGATCGACAAGCTTGCCAGAAGCCGCACCTGGTCGATGGAAAACCCGAAGTCACGGCAGCGCCGGATAAAGGTCAGGCGCTTTTCGGCGCCGAGCCAGCTCGGCCTGGAACAGATGCGCATTGGAGCGTTTGCCGAAGTCGAAGCCCACGTCGAGCGGGAGCAGCAGGGTAGCTGGCTCCGCGTGCTTCGCCTGCCAGCGCTCGCCGGAGGCGCGCGAGACGAAGAAGAAGATGTGGTGGCAGGCCGTTGCAATGATGCGCGCCGCCGACGATTGATCCCACGCGTCGGGACGCCCCATGGACACGACGACGTGGGCCGGCTCCCTGGAGATGATGCGATCGGGCGACACGGTGAGACGGATCAGTTCGTTCGATTCGGGATCGTGCGATTCAATCTCCACGGTCTCGCCGAGGAGTTCCGGGAGGAACAAGCTGTCATACGCACACCACGTCCAAACCTTGCGTCCATCGGCGCAGATCTGGTGGTGGGTCGGCACTACCGAGAGCCCCCAGAATCCGACGATCCGATCCCCTCCGTCCGTGTGTATGAAGGGGTGCAAGGCGGAGTCCTTCATGAGGGCTTCCGCCGCGCCGAACGTAGTGCCGAGCGCCTGCGCCATCCGAGAGCAGGTCACGGCCTCGCCTTTCGCCAGTTCTCGGAGGAGAACAATGCCGGCGTGCTGTTCGGCGCGCGAGAACACTGGCAGCCACTGCGCCGCCGACTCCCACAGATCGTCATGAACCGATTTGTCGTTGCGTGTCATGGTGACATGTCTCCTTTTCGGGACGACCGGCGGGCGTCATCCAGCGGCATCTCACTGCAAACGGAAGCGTCCGTCTTGAAGCGGATTAGCTCTTAAGCAGCCAATTGTTGCGGAGGAGCAAAATAGCGGACGCGGAAGGTGCCCGGCGACATGCCGACCAACCGCCGAAACGTGTTGGTGAAGTGGCTCTGATCGGCAAAGCCCGCGTCGAGCGCGATCTCGGAGAGCGAATCCTGCGAAGTCGTAAGGCGATGGCAGCCGAGTTCGATCCGCCGCTGGCGGATATAGTGGCCGACCGTACAGCCGAAGCGTCGGCGGAACTCACGGGCGAGATGCACGTGGTGGACGCCGGCCGTCCCCGCAAGACCCTCGAGCGTGTGATGGCGGCGGAATTCGTCATGGATCTGCTCCTGGACGCGCGCCAGCCACGACGGTGGTGCATCGCACACTTCAAGACCCGGCCGACCGCCAAGCTCGCCAAGCAGTTCGATCACGGTGTTTGCCACGGAGGTGGAAGACAGATCGTCTTCCAACGCCAGTTCCGTCCGCAGCTGGAAGGCGAGCCAGTGGGGCGGCGGTCGGCGCATGGCATTCAAGCGATCGAAGTCCAGGGTGCCGGCGGCGGCCCCAACGACCGACGGATCGATCGCCACGGTCAGGCAGTAGCTCCCCGCCTCCGAGACGTGGGCGCGGTACATCTCGCCGGGGGCCTGGAAGACAAGCGACGCCGGGCCGCAGTTGAGCCGGGTGCGGCCCCGTTCAATCTGGTACCCGCCTTCCAGCGTCAGGCAAAGCCCCGCCCACCGGTCCAGTTCGGCCGTAAGGGTGGTGGCCGCACAATAAACGGCCTCGCGGACTGCGAACCCCGGCGCATCGAGCGTCTTCAGCGGCTTTATGCAACCGACAGGGCCTTGGTCTCTCATCCCATCTGCTACGCCGCGCAGCGGAAGAGCTGCTTGACGTCCTTGGTGAAGGTGATGGCGAATGTCGCGTCCTGGATGATCTCGCCGGCTTCGGCGACAGGGTTAGAACGTCGATAATAACGCATATGCCGGGTCCTTACTGTTGGTCCGCCAGCGCGTGTCCAATCTTCCTAGACCATCGAGCTGATGTCGGAAGCAAAGCTGGGATAGGCGAAGATAAGCCCCTTGATCCTGTTCGCGGTCAGGCCTGTAGCCATCGCCATTGCGAAAAGGTTGATCTGTTCCTCGGCACCGGGGCCGATCAGATGTGCGCCCAGGATCTTTCCGGTCCCCCTTTCGACCAGAACCTTGTAGGCGGTGTGCCTGGCGCCGACGCGCAGCGACGAGTACCAGCCCGCCGTTTTGTCGAAATGGGTGTCGAAATCCAATCCCTTGTCGCGTGCTGCGGCTTCGGAAAGCCCGACGGAGGCCAGTTGCGGCAGCGTGAAGACAACGCTGGGGATCGGCGGATAGCTCACCTCGCGCTCATCCTTGCCTGCAAGCAGGTTCTTGGCCGCGATCCGGCCTTCATTGGCCGAGACGGGGGTCAGGTTCGGACCGCTGTCGGCACAATCGCCCGCGGCGAAGATGGCGGGATTGGTGGTGCGCATGAAGGGGCTGACCTTGATACCCCTGTGGCTATACTCAACGCCCGCGGTTTCAAGGTTGAGATGGTCGATATTGGGCACGCGGCCGGTTGCGTGAACCACCAGATCGCAGCCGGCAGTCTGGACATCTGTCGGCGTCTCGTAAGTGACCGTGAAACCCCCGCCATTTTTCTCGATCTTGAGAACCTTGGCCTGCGTTCGCAGATCGACGCCGAGCTCGGCGGTGGCTTCGGACAGGATCGCGACCAGGTCCGGATCGAAATTGCCCAGCGGCCGATCCATCATTTCCAGAACCGTCACGTCACGCGCGCCCGCACGTTTGGCAATGTGGGCGAATTCCATCGCGATGAACCCGCCGCCGACAAACACCACCCTGTCGGGCTTTTCGGGCAATTCGAGGAAATCGGTGCTGGTCGCCAGCAATTCCTCTCCGGGGATGTTCAGCGTCATCGGCCGCGCGCCGGTGGCGAGATGAAAGTGCCGCGCCGACAGGGTCTCGCCATTCACCTCGATCCTGTCGCGCCCGGTGAAGCGCGCCTCGCCGTGCAACACTGTGATACCGGCTTTCTCCAGCCCGCCTTCGATGCGGCCGGGCATCGCGTCGGTGAACGTGCGCTTGAAGGCGATCATGTCCGGCCAGTTGACGGCGGTCTGTGCCTCAAACCCCTTGCCGTCGAGGCTGCGGGCCCATTCGACCCCCTCCGTCACCGCAATCAGCATCTTCTTCGGATCGCAGCCCCGCAACGCGCAGGTGCCGCCGAATGGCAAGCTGTCGATGCTCGCGACCTTCCAGCCGGCGTTGGCGGCCATCCGGGCGACGCCGTTTCCGCCCGTTCCGCCGCCGATCACGATCAGGTCGAAATTTTTGTCGTTGCTCATGGTTTTGCCTTTTCAGTCCGTTGCGGCTGTCAGCCTGGTTACCTTCTTTTCATGAAAGCCGCCGCCGGCTCTGGCGAACGCCTATTCTTGCTGGCCGTGAAGGGGACGCGTGACGGCATCGATGTGAACATCGCTGCCGCCCGGTCGCACACTCCGGCGCCACAAGATGATTCCGACGACGGCCAGGACAGCGGCGGCGAGCCAGAAAAGGCCGCCTCCGACAAGCCAACTGGCGAGGCCGGCAAAACTGATCACCCCGGTTGCGGCAAGCACCAGCGCGCCACAGCAGACGATGTGGGCCGCAAGTACCCCGGCAATGCCATATCGGTGCGAAGGTTCCATCTTTGCCTCCTATCCGGCACAGCAGGACAGCTTCGCCACGTCCCTGCCGAAGCTCTGCGCGGCGAGTTTCAGCCCTTCGACAGTAGTGAGATAGGGAAAGATCGTCTCGCCCAACGCCCGTGCCGTCATGCCGTGCTTGAGGGCGAGAACCAGGGTTTGAATGCTGTCGGCGCCCTCGGGCGCCAGGATCTGCCCGCCGAGCAGCCGGTCGGTCTTTTGGTCTGCGACCAGCTTGATCAGGCCACGGGTGTCACGGGCGGCAAGTGCCCGCGGCACCTGGTCGAGCGGGACGATCGAGGTCTTGGTCTCGAAGCCGGCGGCTTGCGCGGCCTGCTCGGTCAGCCCGACGCCGGCGACCTGCGGATCGGTGAACGTCACCCATGGCATGGCCGTGCTGTCATAAATGAGGGCATCGCCGTTCAGCGCGTTCTGCGCCGCGAGCTTGGCGCCGTAGGCCGCCATGTAGACGAACTGGTCGCGGCCGGTCACGTCGCCGGCAGCGTAGACACCGGACTTCGAGGTGCGCATCCGATCATCGACCACAATGCCGCCATTGCCGGACAGAGTGATTCCTGCCTCGGCAAGACCGAGGTCATTGGTATTTGGCGACCGCCCGGTGGTGACGAGAACCTGCTCGGCGCCGATCACCTGCTCCTCGCCGTCGATGACGACGCTAAGCTCTATACCGTCGCCTGTTCGCGCAATTCCGCGATAGCCAAGCCCGGTCTTTATGCCGATACCTTCATCCTGGAGATAACCAGTCAGCGCCGCCGAGACTTCCGGCTCGGCTTCCGGTAGCAGGCGGCGGCGGGTCAAGAGGGTCACAGCCGATCCGGTGCGCGCGAACATCTGCGCCAGCTCGCAGCCGATATAGCCGCCGCCGATCACCAACAGCGAGCGCGGCAACGTTTGGAGTTCAAGCGCCGTGGTGCTGGTCAGGTAGGGAACCTCGGCAATGCCGGGAATGTCCGGCACCGCCGGCGAGGAGCCGGTGGCAACGATGATCCTACCGGCCAGGATTGTGCTGCCATCCACGATTACGCCCTGGCCGTTCAGGCGCGCCTTTCCTTCCAGATAGGCAACGCCATTGTATTCGGGCAGCAGGTCGGCATACTTCTTCTGCCTGAGCGTCGTGACCAGATCATCCTTGGCCGCGATCAGACCGGCCCAGTCGACCACATTGGCTTCGCCCGCAAGGCCGGGAAAACGCTGTGCGGCGCGTGCACCATGCAGCGCCTCGGCGGCGCGGATCATGGTCTTCGACGGGACGCAGCCGACATTGACGCAAGTGCCGCCAATCGTGCCATGCCCGATCAGCGCGACATTCGCCCCTAGTTCGGCAGCGGTGATGGCTCCGGAAAAGCCGGCGGAACCAGCCCCGATAACCGCGAGATCGTAGTTGCGCTTGGGCGCGCAGCAATCGTCTGTCATTTAGGAAGTTCCTCTCAGGCCCGCCGCATGCGCCGCTGGCGGCGCCAGACGGCGTAACCGGTCAATGCAATGAAAAATATCAGAGCCGGAAGCAGCACATAATCAATCCAACCCAGCACGGCCGAGAGACCGACCGCGCCCAAAAGAATGGCCAGGATCGGCGTGAAACAGCACAGAGCCGCGACTACGGTACCGATAATGCCAGTTGTCAGGAGCTTGTTGCCGGTCTTATCACTCATATTTGTCCCTTTTCGCCAAAGTCACCGGCCGTTACCGCTGCCGCCTGACAAAGATCACCAGCCCGGCCAGCAGCACAGGAACCAAAATCCAAGCGTACCCGAAATAGCTCGCGACGGCGGCCAACACGCCGCCTCCGGCTGAGAGCAAGATGAGCGGGACGGCACAACACAGCACCAAAGCGACCGCGCCGATGACGCCGAGGCCTATATTGCCCCCGTCACGCTTCTGGCCGTCGCCCATGATGTCGCTTCGGCTCAGTTGCTAGCCATAAGAACCTCGGCCGGATAGCCGTTGGCCATCACGGCATCAACGATCGTCTCCGCATCAGCCGCTTCGTCGTCATAGGTCACGATGAAAACGCCTTGGCCGAAAGTGGCGCTTTCCTGAAAATCCACGATCTCGACCGATGGCACCTGGCGCATCGAGGATGCCACGGTGAAGGAACAGGTCGGGCATGTCATTTCGCTGACGCTGATATTTATCTGCTGTTCACCGGCAATTGCCGGGAACGCGGCCAATCCGGCTACGACAGCAAGCGGGAGTAGGAGTTTGTTCATGTTCGGAGCCTTTCAGTAGCTGAGAAAATAGGGCGTGAGATAAGGAAAGGTCATCGCCACCGCGACGATGCCCGCGGCGACCCAGAGGATCGACCGCATCAACGTGCGGTTCATCGGTCGTGCGCAGCTTCCGTCGGTGCAGGTCACGGCGGGGATCGGACGGTAGGCTTTGAAGAACCCGTAGCCGATACAGGCAGCGCTCAGGGAGAAGGTGATCCACTTGTATTCATAGAGCGCACCAAGCTGGGCGATGAACACGCCCGTGACCCCGAAACTCACCAGGACCAGCGGCAGGATGCAGCACGAGGTCATGGCCAGCGCGCCCAGTATGCCGAGCCCGGTTGTCGCCCAGGCCGATCGGTCGGACTCGGGCGAATCCGCCAAGACCACTTCGTCGCCGTCGATCCCGCGCGCCGGATCCAGGGACGCTTCTCGTGCACCATTCATCATCCAAACCCTCATGACAGTTATTCGGTCCCATGATACATAATTCCTGTAGTTACTACAGGCTCAAGAGGGAAATTGCATTGTGATAGAACACGTTCCGGTGAAGGGGTTGCAGCGCAGCCAGCTCTCCAAGCGAACAGGCTGCAACATCGAAACCATCCGCTACTATGAAAATATCGGCCTGATACCGGAGCCGCCGCGCAGTCCCAAGGGATATCGGCTGTATGACGAGACCCATGTCCGGCGCCTGCGCTTTATCCTGCGCAGCCGCGAACTGGGCTTTGGCATCGAAGAGATTCGCGGTTTGCTCCACCTCGTCGATCGCAAAAGCCAGACCTGTGCCGAAGTTCAGGAACGGACAAAGCCACATCTCGCGGAAATCAGGGCCAAGATCGCCGACCTCCGGCGCATCGAACGGCTTTTGGCCCAGACCATGGCGCAATGCTCAGGCGAAGACGTGCCGGAATGCCCGATCCTCGACGCGCTTGCTGCCTGAAGCCGATGGTCGCTCTGTGCTGCGACGAAGTCTGTCGCGAGAAGCAGAAGCAGCAGGAACTTCAGCCATCAAAAAGCGGCGGAAGTGGTAGCTGACGGCGGTGAGATGGCGTTGGCAAGCGACCTGAATGCTGGGCAGCGGCGAAATGCAGCTGCGCCCGCTTTTCGAGGAGCTGTCGACCTTCCGGTCATCGCATCTGTACGACTGGCTTCCACTCTTCCGAGACGATCCCGCAGTCTCCAACTGCACTCATCTTCTACGTGCCACACTTCTCAATCGAACTGACACCCATGAACAAAGTGGCGGGGCGCGCCTTCGTTATCGCCTTCAGTGAGCGGTCGGGGATCGTAATGCAGGGCGGCGCCTGATCTCGGCATGTCGTCATCATCGGATTTCGGCGTCATGAGCCGAGGCCTTCTCCCCACCGGGCTCCATGAGGTGCGCCCATTGCGGCCTTTCTTTCTGGCGTATCTCACACCGGGTTCGGCTGCCGCTCAGCCCGACCTCGATCCCGCAACAGCGCAGCGCCGATCTTCTTCCCCGCCGTGCTCGGCTGGCGCCTGCGCGCGGCTTCCTCGCGAGGCAAGAAGCTCGGCTTCGCGCCGCCCTCCATTCCATTTCGGCCCTTCGGGTGCGGGTCGGTCGCCCGGTGTTCTCCGATCGCCATCAAGGCCGCGATGGTCGCGACCTGATACAGCAAAGGAGAAGACAAATGGCTCAGATCGGTACTTTCACCCGCAACGAAGACGGCTCTTTCACCGGAGTGATCAAGACGCTCAACCTCAACATCAAGGCCCGCCTTGTCGTCGCCGAGAAGGAAAGCGAGAAGTCGCCCGATCTTCGCGCCCTGGCAGGCACCATCGAGATCGGTGCCGGCTGGAAGAAGACCGCCAAGGAGACCGGTCGGGAGTATCACTCGGTCAAGCTCGACGATCCGAGCTTCCCCGCTCCGATCTATGCGAGTCTCGTCGAAACCGAGGACGGGAACGCCCTCATCTGGTCGCGCTGAGCCGGCCACCCCGGAAGCGGCGCTCCACCTCGGGGCGCCGCGATCCCGCAAAAGGACACTCCTAAAGTGTCCTCCAGCGAATGACAAAGCCGGATCAACAGCTTACGCCATGAATGACAGTCAGCAGCTAACCTAAAACGGCTTCAACGGCGTCATCAAGACCCTCAACCTCAACGTCAAGGCCAAGCTGGTCCGCGTCGAGAACCCTTCCGACAAAGGCCCCCACTTCCGCATCGTCGCGGCAGCCAATGTCGATTATGCGTAGCGTGTCGTTATGCGGAGTCGGTGGCCTGGAGTGCCCGGTTTCCGGGCTTTTCGCGCAGCTTTTGCTCCGCATAATGCCGAGAGGTACGAGGCGGGCGCCCCGCTGGTGAGCGGAGCGCCCTTGGCTGTT
>NZ_JAEULZ010000051.1 GCF_016793485.1 Mesorhizobium sp.
AACAGCCAAGGGCGCTCCGCTCACCAGCGGGGCGCCCGCCTCGTACCTCTCGGCATTATGCGGAGCAAAAGCTGCGCGAAAAGCCCGGAAACCGGGCACTCCAGGCCACCGACTCCGCATAACGACACGCTACGCATAATCAACGTTATGTGGAGCTCCACATAACACCGAACTGGGCGCAGCCTGGCAGATGACCTCCAACAAGGGCCGCGACTACCTCTCGGTCAAGCTGGGCGATCCGAGCTTCCCCGCTCCGATCTATGCCACCCTGATCGAGGTGGAAGGCGAGGAAGGCCTTCAGCTGATCTGGTCCCGACCGAATCGGGACTGATCACGTCAGCCTGCAGGCCCCGTCGAAACGGCGGGGCCTTCTGCTTGACGCCGCGGGCAAATTGGATGGCTGGCCGTAGCGGCGAAAGGACTGCCGAGACTGGCTTTCGAGCCGAATTTCGGCTATACAAAAGAGCAAGTTATTGGAGCCTGGAGCATGACCTCAACGCTAGTGGAAAACCCCGTTGTCGCAGATCGCGCACATGCGCTGCGGCTTGCCAAACAGGTCATCAGAACCCTCGATCAGAAGCCGCTTGAGCCCATCGTCGCGGCGATGCTGACCGACGGCCACAAGGCCGCGCTTTCGGCAATGGCCGTGTCGCGAGACGAGCCAAACCTGTACGAGCAGTTCCTCGTCCTGTGTGAAGAGGCCGGGCTGTTGAGCGAAGAGGATTGCGATCAGCTGGGCGATGCCTATGTCGAAGCAAGGCGTGCCCGTGCCGCTTGATGAGTGACCCCTATCTTTACCCGGGCACCACAGTCCTCATCAATCATTTCAAAATCAGGGATCAGGCCAAACTCGATAGCAAGGAGCGTCGGGAGACCCTGAAGACGTTGAAGGGTCTTTACGACAATCCGGTCAAAGGCGAATTCGGCCTCGCGCATCTGCTGGAAATACACCGGCGCATCTTCGCGCCGGTGTATCCGTTCGCCGGCGAAATCCGCCGTATCGATATGGTCAAGGCCGAGGAGAAGCTGGGCGGCGGCAGCGTCGAATACGCGCCGTTCCACCTCGCGCGCCTCCAGGCCGAGTACCACCTGAAGGAACTCATTGCGCGCGACTGGTCGGGTCTCAGGGACCTGTCGCGGCCGCAGGACATGGCCGCATTTGCGGGCATGATTATCGACCTCTGGAGAATCCATCCTTTCCGGGAGGGCAATACCCGCACAACCATGACCTTTATGCACCAGTTCGCGGCGGCCAAGGGCTTCGCGCTGGAGTGTGAGCTGATCCGTGCGAATGCTGAATATGTCCGCCATGCGCTGGTGGTCGGAACCCATGGTGAAACCCATTATCTGACGCGCATCCTTACCGACGCGCGCCAACGCGAACGTGCGCGCGAGCGGAGCCAGGCGCGCATGGAGGCCCAAAGCCGCAGCGAGGGTAGGCAGGCAGAACGGGCAGTGTTGCTGCCCGGCCGGAACCTCTCCGCGGAAGTTCCCAAGGCCGAGCTGCAAGAACGGATTGCCGCTTCCGAAAGCGCCGCCGAGGCGATGAAACGCCTCATCGCCACCGCAAAGACGGTATTCGCCGAGTACCGGCCGGTGGTCGAAGCCGTCCGGAATGCCGCTTTTGATAGCGAGATCGGCGATCGGCAGGTGATTTCGGACTTGCAGGATGGACCGGAGCGGTTCGGGCCGCTCGCAGGCAAGGGCGCCATTCTTGCCAGCCGTCAGGAGCGGGAGGCACACCGGCAAGCGATTGCTGCACAGCGGTCCCTTCGCGGGATCGCCGAGAGTTACCCCAAGATCGTGCATGGTATCCGGCAGACGATGCAGCAGCACCGTCATGACCAGGTGCGGCGCGCGAGCACGGAGGTTCCGCGGCCGAGCGGCCAGCTCATGAGCGCGCTTGATCGGGGTGATGTGTTGTCGCCCGAGCTCAAGGTCGAATTGCGGCAGACCACGAGCGCATTCGAGCGCCGTTTCGGTGACGACCTTGCGGCATTGCGTTCGGGCAGGAACCTGAACCTCGGTCCCCTCGCCACCAGACACGGCGTCGACGAGAAGCAGCTCGAGGAAGCGAGAGGCGTACTGAAAGCGCTCGACCAGGCCCAGGCCCAGGAGCGCACCAGGGCAGGATTACGGTCTCTGGATAGGGGCGGCCCTACCCGATGATTCTAGGCCGTCTGGAACGTGGCACTCAGCTATGCCGGCCGATCGGACGTGCGCGGCCGTTCAACCTCCTTGGACCTCGTCTTTGTGTGGACATCTGCCGCAAGATTTCTCGATCTGAACGAGCAGGCAGCGCCATGAGCGTTCCGTCCTCTGGAATTGGTCGGCTGTTCTTGCTGTCTTTAGCGGGATTAGCTGACGACCCGCTGCAGGGTTCGGTGCCGACGTTTTTAAGTCGTGCCCGCGAAGTCGGAGGCGAAATACTGACCGCTCACGCGTGAAACTGGCGTATATGCATCCTAACGACACGGTATATTGGCAAAAAAAACCTCAATGGATGCTGGAGCCGATAATACGAAACGCCCAAGCCCGCGCGATCTGGACGGCATTTTTGACGATCTGCGAGCGCTTGCGCAGAGCGAAGGGGCTTTGCACGATATTTCCTCGCTCATGTACCGAGACTGGGTCGTCGCCATCGACGTGGTCGAAGGCAAGGTCGCTGACGATCCTGAAAAGCGCTGGTCCGACACAAAGCTGAACAGCAACGAATTAATGCTCTTGCTGGGCCTGATGGTGCAGTCGTTATCCGATCGAACATATTCCGTCGTTGTTCCTGACAGCGGCTTCGAGGATAAGGCAGACACGCTGCTGCGAGAATTTCACGACCGCTTGATCGCGGATTCCCGGCCAAACATCGAAGACGCCTCCGACATCGAAAAGAAACTAGGCTCAGCTGCCCGCGAGGCGATCTACTATGGGGCGGACAGCTTCTACCTTCATCAGCTCGAACGGTTCGGCCGGGACCGATACCGCGAAGATTTCGAGTGGTTGATCCGGAACGCGGGTCTGTCCGCGCGGCCCATGGTCGAAATCGCACGATACGTCATGGAGCGCATCTCGCAGCAGATGACGGCCATTAACGCGATGAAGAAGGAGGGAGACGAAGTCAGTAAGGACGGCCTGACCAATAGTCTGTTGATCGCCAAGAGCGAGCTCGTTGAGAAATTCGGAACCGGCAAGGCGAGCGCCTTTGTCTCGAAATTCGCCACGCCTGTCACCGACGCCAATGCGGACTTCACGGCGCCATTCGTCGTCAACCAGGTCAATCTCGCGCCGGCGATCGATCTGGGCGAGCATCTGTATGCGCCCAACGCTTATCGGCTGTTCGAAAGTATCTACGAAAGCCCCTTCTACTGGATGATCGTCGATGACAGTTACCGCAACACAGCGGCGCAGCACAGGGGCACCTTTCTGGAGCGCACCGCCGCCGATCTCTTTCGGTCCGTGTTCGGCGGCGCCAATGTCCATGAGAACGTGACGATCCAGCCCAGCAAGAAAAAGACCGCAGGCGAAGCCGACGCGCTGGTGGTATATGGAGAGTTCGTGATCGTCGTGCAGGCCAAGTCCAAGCGCGTGACTCTCAAGGCTAGAGCGGGCGACGAGGCGGCGCTTGCAACGGATTTCCAGGGCGCCATTCAAGACCCCTATCGCCAGGCCTACGAATTCGCCGAAATGATTCAGGGCGGAGCGGAATGCAAGACGAAGGACGGAAAGTCGCTCGTATTTCCACCGATCATCCGAGCATTTCCGGCCGTGATTTTGGGCGACGCCTTTCCCGCCGCAACATTTCTGTCCAGCATTATGCTGAAGCGGACCAAAACAATTGCACCGGTGATTTGGGACCTGGGCGTCCTCGATTGCGTGGCGCGCATTTTGCCCACGCCAATCGAATTTCTCTACTACCTGAAATGCCGGTCGGACGTGTTCGACAAAATGCACTCGGACAGCGAGTATAACTTTCTCGGCTACCACCTGAAATACAAACTGGCCATGGACCCGCAGTACGACTTCATCACGCTCGAGCGGGGTTTCGCCGATACTGTTGATCATTTTATGACCCCGCAGGATCTTGGAATAAAGGTTGAGAGGCCGATCGGCATTCTCGAACGACTTGATGTCCCGCTTATCTCCGATCTCTTCAAAGGCCTGAAGACGGCGCCGCCCGAATTGGCATCTGTGGTGGTCGACCTGTATGATTTTTCCTACGCGGCACTGACGGACATCGCTAAGACGATGGAGCAGGTCCGCGGCGAGGTGGCTGCCGGCAAAAAACTGAAAGCGTTTTCGATCCTGACGGAATCGGGCGGTTTCACGTATCTGGCCTGCAGGGAGATGGGCCGAGAGACACAGCGTGCTGCGGAGGCGATCGGTCAGAAGCACAAATACGACGACAAGCGCGACCGCTGGTATGTCATCGTGGACGACGTTACGACGGCCGGACCCGTGAATGCCCTGCTCCCTCTAACCGAGAAATGGAAGGAGGATACCGATCTGGCCGAAAATTCGCGCAACGTGGACAGGCTGTTCAATAGTAGGTGGGAACCGCGAACGACGGGGAATTCGACGTTGCGGCAACAACCGAAGTCTGTCTGATCGACCCCTTTCGTCAGCGAGCATAGTTGTGGGAACGGCCGGCGTCAGGCGGCCAAGGCACGAAGTCCCGTGCCGTCCCTGTTTTCCACCCCGCCCAAGGCGGGGCGGAGCGAAGCGGAGCAGGCGAGGGGGCTGAACGCGCTTCCCACATTGCGCCGAAGAGAAGCCCCCGAGCTTGTGGTAAACGGGGGCGGGACGGCTGCCGTTTTAGCTAGGCTCCAGTCGCTTCCGTCTTCGGTTGGAAACTGCTCTTGCCGACGAGCGCCGCCATCTCCGGACGGCGGAAGTAGATGGCGCGGCCGCAACGTAGCGGCGGGTTGCCACCAGTCAGAATGATCTGCTCATCGGATCGCATCTGTGTCACTTCATGCGGCAGGATCAGCGGGCGTTGTGAGAGCTGTTGCGAGCGGGTGCGGGACGAACCCATGTCGCGTGAGGTTCGGCTGACCTGATTCACCTCCACCGTGGTCATCCCGCAACGCTCGGAAATGTACTTCGCGGTCTCCGGATCATTGATTGCTGAGAACGACACCCAAGATGCGGACTCGAACCATTTGCTTGTCGCATCACGCCCGCCAAAGGCTTCCCGCATCTGCCCGAGCGACTGGAACAGCATCAGGAGGGTGATGCCATATTTGCGGCCAGCATCGCGGGCCGTTTCGATGATGCGCATGTAGCCGAGGCGGGCGGCCTCATCAAGCAGGAACAGTGCGCGCTCTTCGAGATTGCCATTGCGATTGTAGATCGCCTTGAGGAACGCTCCGATGACCACGCGCGCCATGCCGGGGTGGTTCTCAAGCGTCGACAGATCGATATTGATGAACACCGTAGTGCGCCCGTTTGCGATGTCCTCGGTTTTGAAAGTATTGCCCGACACGATGGCTGCGTAGTTGTCGTAGGAGAGCCAGTGCGTCTCCTTGGCGGCGGTCGCGTAGACGCCGGAGAAGGTTTGCGGCGTCATGTTGATGAAGGGGGCGATGACCTCTTTGACGAACCGGGAGGTCGAGCTTTGATAAAGGTCGGCGAGCTTTTCCTTGAGCGTTTCTTCCGGTTCGGCCAGCCGCGCACGCACGACGCGCAAGGAGCGTTCGCGCTTGGTATCGTCCTGATCGGAGAGCATCACGTCGGCGATGACGCCGGTGATGAGCTGTTCGGCCGAGGCGCGGAAGAAATCGTCCGCGCCCGACGTCACGCGCGGCTTCTCCGACATCAGCCAAGCCGCCACGGAGGCAATGTCTTCCTCCGGCGCATTGCCGAAGCGGCCGATCCAGTCGAGAACGTTGAACCCGATGTCGGGTCGTTTCGGATCGAGAATGAGCACGTCCTGTCCATGCGCCTCGCGATGGGCGGCGACCATTGGCGCAATCTCGGTCGAGGGATCGAGGACGACCAGCGAGCCCTTGAACTTGAGCGCCGTCGGCACGACCACGGAGGTGGTCTTGTAGCCGCCGGAACCGGCGAAGACGATCCCGTGGGTCGAGCCGAAACCGCAATCGAAGCAGACCAGCGGTGACTTTCCGCCCTTGCCCCAGGTCTCCTTGCGGTGCGGATCGAAGTTGACGCCGGCCACGGAATCCTCGTCGACGCGATAACGCTCGCCGAGGACGATGCCGCCGCTTTCGGGAAAGAGTCGAGCGATTGTGGCGCTGTCCATCCAATGGCTATCGCCATGGATGGCGCGACGGCCGGAGAGCCGTTTCGGACCCGTCGCTCCAAACGCGGCATTGCCGCGCAGTGCAACCCGCATTCCGAACATGCCGGCGACGAAGGCCGTCGCCGCGCCGCCGATGGTGTAGAGGTCAAGGAAGGCAAACAGCATTCCTTCCGACACCTGGTCAGCGAAGGCGGACAGGCGTTGCGTCTCCGAAACGGCGGCGAACACCACGGCGGCAAGCCCACCGATCACGACGCCGAGGCCGGCCGACTGAATGGCAAGTGAGCCCTTGGCGGCAAGGAGGAAGATGACCCCGATCGCGGCCGCGGCGGCGTAGGGGACGGCAAGTCCGATCCGCCCGAGGGTCTGATAGCTTTCCGGCGAAGTGCCAAACGCGGCGAGCCAGGACTCAATTCCCTGGAGCCCCAACACGGCGCCCAACATCATCACTACCGGTGCGGCCAGCAGCATCAGCTTCTTCGCTGTCATTGTCGAATATCGCCTTTCCGATTGCGGTCAATCGTGCGTGCTCTGTTGCGTCGCCGAGGCGCGCAGCCGCATCGACCAGGGCGCCGAGAATGACGGCGCGATCCTCGCTGCGAAGTCCCGCCTTCACGACGAGCCCACCGAGTTGGATCTTCTCGCGCGCATCCTTCTTTCGGGCTTCCGTTTGTGACGCCCGGTAGCGGCGTTCATGCATCAGAAGCGTCCGCTTGAGCGCGAGCAGCCGGCCCGGACGCCTTCTGTTTCGTCCCTGCTTGAAATCGCTTTGCCATCTCTTCGAAGCCCGTGACCAGCTCTGTGTCGGATGCGTTCACGTCGCCCAATCCGGCCTTCAGTGCGAGCCGGCCGATTCGTTCGGCCTCCTTGGCTTCGGCAAGTTTCAGCTGCTCCTGCAGGCGTTCGATTTCCTCGCGGATGCGGGAAGAGGGTCGTTTCATCGGCTTGGTTCTCCGGTTGCGTGGATGGTCAATGCGATGCGGAGAGTCGCATTGGACGTGCGCGCAGCGCACCCTGCGAAAAACCACAGGTAGGCGAAGCCTACGCTGATCTGCGAAGAATCCCGCCGTTCGGAAGAACGGTCCAAGGGCGCAGTAATACGTTGCAAGCAACGTTCCCGCGTTCGGCCCCAAAGGTATGGGTCGTATGGGCCGCGCTCGACCGAACAGCATTCGCGTTCGGATCGAGAAAGCACCTGCCCTGTGGCGATCACGCACTTCACGCCCCAATTGATCAGCCGCGGCGAAGGCCGCAGTGCTGTCGCGGCGGCCGCCTATCGTCATTGCGCCCGCATGGAGAACGAGCGCGAGGGAAGGGTGGCTGACTTCTCGCGCAAGCCCGGCATGGTGCATGACGAATTCGTGTTGCCGGCCGATGCGCCGGACTGGGCGAGGGCGCTCATTGCGGAGCGCTCGGTTGCCGGCGCATCCGAAGCCTTCTGGAACAAGGTGGAGGCATTCGAGACCCGCAAGGACGCGCAGCTCGCCAAGGAGTTCATTCTGGCGCTGCCGCGCGAGCTGACCACCGAGCAGAACATCGTGATGATGCGCGAGTTCGTCGCCGAGCATGTGAGCACGCGCGGGCTGGTCGCGGATTGGGTTTATCATGACGCGCCGGGCAATCCGCACGTGCATCTGATGACGACGTTGCGCCCGCTGACGAAAGACGGGTTCGGCGGCAAGAAGGTGCCGGTCATCGGGGACGACGGACAGCCGGTCCGATCGAAATCCGGCCAGATCGTTTACAAGCTCTGGGCCGGTGACAAGGCCGACTTCCTCGCATTGCGGGAAGCCTGGTATGGTGCCCAGAACAGGCATCTCGAATTGAACGGCCATGACATTCGTGTCGATGGCCGTTCCTATGCCGAGCGCGGCATCGGCCTCGAACCGACTGCGCATATCGGGGTTGCCAGCAAAAACATTCAGCGCCAGCGGCAAGCCGAAGGGCGCGAGGTCAGGCTTGAGCGGCTCGCATTGCATGAGGAAACGCGGCGCGAGAACGCACGCCGGATAGGGCGCCGGCCGGAGATCGTTCTGGATACGATCGCACGCGAGAAGAGCGTCTTCGACGAGCGCGATGTCGCCAAATATCTGCATCGCTATTTCGATGATCCCGGCCAGTTCGCTAATCTCATGGCGCGCGTCATGGGAAGCCCGGAAGCCGTCAGGATCGAGGTCGAGGGCGTCGATCCCGAAACCGGCGAGCGATTGCCGGAGCGTTTTGCGACGCGTGACATGATCCGTATTGAGGCTGAGATGGGGAACCAGGCCGAGCATCTTGCGACGAACGGCCGGTTCGGCGTCTCAATGAGCGCGCGCGCCGAAGTCGTTGCCGGCCAGACGCAGATTTCCGACGAGCAGAGCATCGGCCTGGAACGCATCACCGGGGACGAGCGCCTTACCGTCATCGTGGGCCGCGCTGGCGCCGGAAAGACCACGATGATGAAGGCCGCGCGCGAAATTTGGGAGGCGTCCGGCTATCGCGTTGTCGGCGGTGCGCTGGCGGGCAAGGCGGCAGAGGGGCTGGAGAAGGAAGCGGGAATTGCCTCGCGAACGCTGGCGTCCTGGCAACTTCAATGGGAGAAGGGCCGCCTTCACCTGGACAACAGATGCGTGTTCGTCATGGACGAGGCGGGCATGGTGTCGTCGCGCCAGATGGCCGACTTCGTTTCTGCTGTTGCGCACGCCGGCGCCAAGCTCGTTCTTGTCGGCGATGCTGACCAATTGCAGCCGATCGAGGCGGGCGCCGCGTTCCGCTCACTTGCCGATCGCGTCGGCTATGCCGAGCTCGGCACGATCTACCGGCAGCGTGAACAGTGGATGCGCGATGCATCGATGGATCTTGCCCGAGGCAAGATTGGGGCGGCGATCTCCGCCTATCAGGGGCAGGGGCGCCTGGTCGGCATGGAGTTGAAGGACCAGGCGATCAGTGCGCTCATTCGCGACTGGATTGCCGACCACGACCCGAACCGGTCGAGCCTGATCCTCGCGCATCTTCGCCGCGATGTGCGGACACTGAATGAGCTGGCACGCGGCGCGCTCCTTGAGCGTGGTTTGATCGAGCAAGGCCATGCCTTCCGCACGGAAGACGGCATGCGAAACTTCGCTCCCGGCGACCAGATCGTGTTCCTGAGAAACGAGGGTTCTCTTGGCGTGAAGAACGGCATGATTGGCCGCGTCATCGAGGCCGAGAAGGGCCGCTTCGTCGCCGAGGTCGGAGACGACAAGAGAAGGGTGGAGGTCGATCAGCGGTTCTATCGCAATGTCGACCATGGCTATGCGACCACCATCCACAAGTCCCAGGGCGCCACCATCGATCGGGTGAAGGTGCTGGCGACCCTCTCGCTCGACCGGCACCTGACCTATGTGGCGATGACCCGGCATCGTCATGACGCGAAGCTTTATTACGGACGCCGCTCTTTCGAGAAGGTGGGCGGGCTCATCCAGAACCTCTCCAAGCGCGGGGCCAAAGACATAACGCTCGATTTCGCCGGATCGAAGCTCTACAGTCGGGCGCTTTCCTATGCCAACAGCCGCGGCCTCTACGGCGCGCGCGTGGCGAAAGCCCTGGTCGAAAACCAGTTCCGTTGGATCAGGGAGCAGCGCGATCGGCTCGAGACGGCCGCCGCCAGGCTTTCAAGCTTCATCGGGCGGTTCGGCCGTGCCGCCGATCGTCAGGCAGCGGCTGCCGCGACCGCGACGGCCTCTCCCGTTTCCCGGCCCTGGGTTCGCGGCCTCGCGACCTGGAGGCAATCCATCCCGCAGCTCGTGGAGGCCAAATTGCAATCAGACGCCACACTCACCCATGCCTGGGCCCAGCTTCGCGACCGCGTTGCCCAGGTCTATGAGAAGCCCGATGGCGCTATTGATGCGATGAACCTTTCCGCAATCATGAGCGCCAATGCAGCGGAGAGGCAGGAAGCACAAAGCCGCGTGGTCGACCAGCTCGATCGCGATCCGGAGGCCTTCGGCGCGATCCGCGGCAGGACCGGCATGCTCGCCTCGTCGGCCGCGAAGGCCGAGCGGCAGCGGGCATCGAGCAACGTTCCGGCGCTCAAGGACAATCTTGCCCGCTATGTACGGCTGCGCGCCGAGATCGGAGATCTTCGCACCGTTGAATTGTCGCGCGAGCGCGACCGCAGCCGGGTCGACATTCCTGCGTTGTCCGGATCGGCGCAGGGCGTGCTTGACCGCATCCGCGATGCGATCGATCGCAACGACCTGCCCGCGGCCCTCGGGTTTGCGCTGGCCGACAAAATGGCGAAAGCGGAGATCGACCAGCTCAACAAGGCGCTCGATCAGCGTTTTGGCGAACGGGTCTTCCTTACCTCGAAAGAGGCCAAGGGTCCGGCCTATGACGCAGCCGCGGCACAGGTCGCCGAGGGCGACCGCTCCAAACTGGTCGCAGCCTGGCCGAGCTTCAGTGCCGCGCAGCGCGTTGCGGCCTATGAGCGGGCGGTGAGCCAAACCCGGGCCCAGAGCCAGGTTCGCGATCAGGGCATGACGCGATGACGAGGCAGGGCAGGGCGCTCGCGATCATCGGCGCCGTCGCCGTCTTCCTAGGTTCGATGGCGGCAGCCTTCGCATGGGGCGGCTATCGGGTGAACTTCACACCCTCCTATCCGTTGGGCATTTGGCAGATAGAAACGCTGGACCGCCCGGTTGCGGTCGGCGACCGTGTGTTTATCTGCCCGCCTTCCGGTCCCGCCGTCGATCTTGCCCGCGCGCGCTTCTATCTGCCCAGAGGTCTTTGCCCGGCTGGTACAGCGCCGCTCATCAAGACCGTCGTCGCATTGGCCGGACAGTCCATCCGCGTCGCGAACCAGGTCATCATAGATGACGTGCCCTTGGCAGCTTCGATCGTTTACGCCCAGGACGCCGAGGGGCGGCCGATGACGCCCTGGTCGGGCGGCATCGTGCCCGTGGGCGAGGTGTTTCTTCATTCCGATTTCGTTGGTTCCTATGATTCAAGATATTTTGGGCCGCTCCCGACCGACGGCATCCTCGGCCTCGCACGGGAAATCCTTACCTTCACGCCCTAGGGTTCTGCAGGCCATTCTGTTCGTCGGCGGTGGTGCTGTCACCGGTGCGATCGGGTGGAGTGGGCATCCGCTCGCCTTCGCCCTGGGCATCGCCTTCCCGGCGCTTTGGGCCTTCGCCCCGTCGCGTACCGTTGCTGCCTTGGTCGCGCTGGCGCATTTTCTCGGCGCATCGCGCGGCCTGCCGGTCGGCGCGTCGATCTTTTTCGGCGCGCAGTTCGCCATCGGGTTGGGTCTATGGCTTGCCGCCTCGCTCATGTTCGTCGCTGTCCACACTGCGCTCTGGACGTCGCGCGGCGGCTGGCGTCGGCCCGTTCGCTACGCGATCGCGGCTGTTCTTATGAGCGTGCCGCCCTTCGGCATCGTCGGCTGGGCGCATCCGATCACCGCGGCCGGAGTTCTTTTCCCGGGCTGGGCCTGGTTCGGCCTTGCCGCGACCGCCTTCCTATTGATCGCGATGACGACCCGCGTATGGCCGATTGCGGCCGGCGTTGCGGCGGTCGCCTTCGCCTGGTCCGCCTCGAGCTGGACGCCGCCGGTCGAGCCGGAAGGCTGGCGGGGCATCGACACCAGGTTCAAGTTCGAAGCATCGGGCCAGTATGCCGACTATCATCAGCAGGTCTCGACCATACGGCTGGTCGAGACTGCAGCCGGCGACGGCGCGCGTGTCGCGATCCTGCCGGAAAGCGCCATGGGCTTGTGGAGCGCCACCACCGAGCGGCTCTGGGCCCGCGAGCTTTCCGGCCTCGACATCATGGTCAATGGCGGTGCGGCGATCATTGATCCTGTCGGCTATGACAATGTGATGATCGGGGTTTCGAGGAAGGGCGCAGAGGTCCTTTACCGCGAGCGCATGCCGGTCCCGGTCTCCATGTGGCAACCCTGGACGACCGGCGGGGCGCATGCTCGCTTCTTCGCCAATCCAGTCTTCGAGTTCGCTGGGCTTAAGGTTGCGCCGCTCATCTGCTACGAGCAGCTGATCATCTGGCCCGTCATCCAGTCGATGTTGCATGCACCGGACGTGATTGTCGCGACCGGCAACGCCTGGTGGACGGGCAACACCAACATCGTCGCCATCCAGCGGTCGAGCGCGCAGGCCTGGGCCTCGCTGTTCGGTCTGCCGCTGGTGATGGCGTTCAACGAATAGGAGATGGAGTCATGATCGATGACGAACTGATTCAGCAATGCGCCGATCCCAGCCTCAAGGTCGAGATCGTCCAAAAGTTCATCGAGGAAGTCGGCGGCGCCGACCATCTGACCGTCACCGTCAGGGCAGGGGAGCGCATCATCCTCGTACCGAAACCGTCGACCGAGGACGAGGCGATGCAGCTCATTCAGCAGAATTTGGGTCAGTCGATCGTCAGGGTTGGAGTGACACAGTATCCGGCGGGACTCGGAATTCAGGACGCGTCCGAGCTCAACCCCGACCTCCTCGATTCCTGCAAGAATATCAGCATGGGCACCGCGCTTTTTGCCAAGGTCTATCGCATCGTCACCAACTGGTACGGTGCGCCCGCCCAGGAGGCTCTTGAGGACGCGATACTCGCCTACAAATCGGGTTGGTTCGAAGGGAAACAAGTCTTTTATGAGCCCGATCCCGGCGAACCCGGGCTCGCCACGCATCCGGTGGCTGGACGGGACAGCAAAGAAGCGGAGCAGGGCGCCCAGGCTGCCGGCGGCGGCAATGGGCAATCGGCACAGCCGTTTTCGGAAGAAGATCCGAACAAGGCTGGCATCCGCATCGACTTGTCGGGTATCAAGGAGAACAGCAGGGAGTAATGGACAGCCATGTCATCGCACCGCCATTGACTGTCCAGCTGCCTGATGGCAACAAATTGGCGCGGCGGACCTTCGGGCGAGCATTGCGGGTCGGCATCTCGGGTAATGGTCCTTCGGGAGGGCCGGCTTATCCTGATCTTTGAGGCCCGGCCGTGCCCTTCGTCTGCGGCGCCACCAGCTGTCCACCGACGCCGAAGCCCTGGTGTGGGTAGTTCCCGATCGGTTCAGGACTCGGCCGGCGAAGTAGTGCTCAGGCGCGGGACGTCACTGGTGCCGGCGGCGGGTGCGCGAGCAACCACAGGATCGCCAGGGCGCACTTCCGGCGCTGTGACGTCGCCTGCGTAAAAACTCCGCGGCAATCGCGCAACAGAAACCCGCCTCGTTCGTCGCGATGGACGTTGTAGCGCTTCGTCGCCGCCTTGCTCATCAAGACTCTTGCTAGAGATAGGCGGCAATGGCCGCCTGACCCTATGCCCATGGCCGCGACGTTGTCGTAGAGCTTGCTGTCGTCAACGTCAGCTTTTTGGGTGGTGGCAACATCCGGATCATCAGCTCGGGATCGATCGAGGGCGCCCCGTGTCGTGTGATAGGGCCTCAGACGCTACCGGATGCCACCAAGATCGACGAACCGGTCGATCGAGCGCAACAAGTGATCCGCCGGCACGTGGTCCTCGATGCTGATCCAGTGCCTCCTGCATCACCGCTCGCTCGCCCATCATCAGAAAATCTCCCTACAACGAGACCACCGAATCAGGCATCCGCCGAAAGGGGATTGGCATCAGAGCAAGCCTTGGCCGCCGCTGCAATAGGAGGCGGCAAACAGGGGCAAACAGGCCAGATCTCAGGCGCGTCTGCCAGAACTGGCGGCTGCAATGCTTCCTAGGCACCGGCTTGAACGCCAACGTCTTTGGGCCATCCTTCGTGACGCCGCACTCGGGGGCGCTCGAAACGAGAAAGCTGCCTCAGGTCAGCCAAGCGCCGTTGAACCCGGCGCGGCGCAACCCGGCCACAACGTAGGGGCAACCGCGCATCAATCGCCACAGCAGGCCGCTGTGATGGTTCTCGATCATCAGGATGATAGGGCCTTGGTTAAGTCCAAAGTGCCATGGCGACACCCACCAGCCATAGGGATTGCCGGGCTCGCCCGGGTGGGTGGGATTGAAGGCCGCCTTGAAGCCGTACCTGTTGAAGGCCTTCAATTTGGCCTGGTGGATGCAGAAGCCGATCGCCTGCAGGACGATTTCGGGAGCAAATGGCAAGGATGCGACGACTGCCCAAGGCGCCAGCGTGCCGTCGTCTGGACCGTAGGGTACGCCGCGTCCGATATAGTCGTCGAATGCTCGCCGGATGCCGTTCAGTTCAAACGTGGCAGGGCCAGGTCCCTCGCTTGCGGTAATGCCCCAGCAATCCTCGCCGTAACCCGCAAACTTGTATGGATTTTCTATCGCGTAGCATTGTTGCACATGGGTTGCCCGGCGACTGTTCTCGAAATAGTCGATGCCTTTCTCGCGCATGAAGGCATCTTGGATCCCGCGAAAGTCGATCCAGACATGCGAAAGCTGGTGCGTGAACAATGGGCCGGCGTACAGATACTCATAGCCGTAGCAACTCTCCCATCGATAGCTGGATGTCCAAGCGCCATAGCTGCCTTCCGGCAGCGGGTGGGTGGGGGAGCCAAGACCCAGGATGTAGAGCAGCAGAGCCTCGTCATAGCCTCGCCATCGGCACTCGAGGAAGCCGCTCTCCGGTTTCCAGCCGTGCGTCACCGTCGCGCCCTGGTTCTGCGCCCACTGCCAGTCAGCCCGGCGATAGAGTGCGTCAGCGAGCGTCCGAATTTCGCCTTCATCGACCACGTCCGCATCGAAGTACGCCGCTGCCGCCAAGGCGCCCGCCAACAGGAAAGCGCTATCGACCGTCGACAGCTCGCATTGCCAGGCGCGCCGGCCGGTCTGCATGTCGAGAAAATGATAGTAGAAGCCGCGGTGCCCGGTGGCGTCGGGCTCCGGTCCGTGGGGACTTGTCCAAAAGAAGCGCAGCGTGGCCAAAGTCCGCGCCGCCGCGGCCTCCCGCGTCATAAACCCGCGCTCGACGGCAACGGGATAACAGGTCAGAGCCAGACCAGTCGCAGCAATGCTGGCGGGCCAATTCGCGGCCGTCTTATCGAGGATCAGGCCGTTCTCCGGGTTCACCTCTTTGAGAAAGTAGTCGAAGCTGTCGTGCTGCAACTCAAGAAGCTCTGCCGTACTAGCGCGCCGCCGCGTTTTCATGGCGTTGTCCGCTGTCCTGAGGCTTGGAAATACAAAGCGCCTAACGTCTCTTGCTGTTTAGTGACTTCTCCGCTTCAGCGATTGGCTGAATGCCGGAGCACCCTTCTCCCTGTGCTCTCAGCCTTGTGTTCCAAAACCGTGAGCCCGAACCTCCGGGCCTCCCGACGCGTGGCCGGCGGCCCTTGTCCTGCCGTGGCCACAGCTACTCCGTCGGAGCTTCCAGCCCGCTTCTCTGATGCGACCTCCATAGATAGTAACCGAGGACCGAACCGAAGAAGAAGGTGTGCCCGATGAACTGCACGAGCGGGCTTGATTCCAAGAACCAGGGGAATGCGAGCGGCGCGATCACATAGAAGTTGATAAGCCAGAGGGCGAAGGCAAAGACGCTGGCTGCCGCGATGAAAGCCGTTGACCCTCGCAGCACTGTCGCAATCTCCCCGAAGATGACCCCGTAAATGACCGAGAGGATCATGTGGACAATTACGCCGGCAACGCCTGCGCTCACGAGAGAATAGCCGGGATCGAGGGCGCCCGGTCCGAGTACGATGGCCCCGATCATACGCAAAGGCATGAAGAACGCTTCCGCTCCCATCATGAACGCGCTCGCCATCATCTCGAACGCCGCAAATACAATGCCTGCGACAATGCCGGCAATGGCGCCCTGCGTAAGGCCCCATTTCATGTCGCGCGGTGTTAGTGGAGTGTGGATATACTCACGATAGGGCATGTCACTCCCCGTGCTTGAGTGCGATCTTTCGACGACGGCCAACGCGGGAGCCAGCGAGCTGTTCCGGGGTTCACGGCGATTTGAAGCGGTCAGCCGTTCCTCCGAGCCTGGGTGACCCTACATCCTGGGCTTGTGGAGCCAATTTGCTTGCCCTGAATCACCATCCGATCACAGCCTGGGCCCGCTTACGGGCAAGGCCGGAAACGATCTATGTGAGCAAAGGCCGAACCGTTCTCGCGACCAGATGCGACGGCTGTTCGACGACAGTCCCGAATGTAGTCGCGTTCCTGCTGCTGCCCGAGGCCCAACGGGTCACTCACGCCATCCGCGAAGGGGGTGATGGCGTGATGGCCGACGGGAAAGTTTGTTACACGAGGTCTGTGTGGTCGCCGGGGCGGCGAAGTTGCCCAAACGACAGCGCAACCGAAGCCGCACAGGTCAGGCACGGCTAGTCGGTGCCCATCTCGCGATCGCCGCTTCGGCAAAGGCGTGCATGTCGTCCACGACGATATCCGGTACTGGCACGTTCGGCGTGGGGAGGAGGGCATTGCCCGGTCGCTTAATTAGCGCGGCCCGACATCCTGCCGCCTGGGCGCCGATAGTGTCCCACAGGTGGCAGGCCACCATGCAGAGATCGGACGCGCTTACGCCGAGGCCGCTGACGACCATGTCGTAGCATTCCGGCGCTGGCTTGAAGCGCCCGACCTCATGGACGCTGAAGTTGCGCTCGAAGTAGATCGAAATCCCCGCTCTTTCGAACGGTGTCGGAGTGGTAGCCGGCGCGGAGTTCGTGAGCGTCGCCAGACGAAAGCCGGCTGCTCGAAGTCGCTCCAGTGCCGGCACGACATCGGGCAGGACAGGCATCGACGGCACGCGGCGTATTAGTTCGTCGACGTCTTCGTCCGCAATATGCGCGCCCGACGTTTCCCCGACCATCCGAAATGTGGCAGACGCGAGCTCGCCGAACGGCGCATAAAGCCCGGAAAGCGTCATCGCCTGGGAATAAAGTATGAGCTGGGCGAACCATTCCCGCATCTTGTCAGCGTTACCGAAGACACGATTGAAGACAGGAACGAGCGTCGTCAGGTCGAGCAGGGTTTCGTTGACGTCAAAAACGATGACGTTTGGTGCTTTCGGCTCAGGCACGGTATCCTCCTTTCCGTGGGGCTTCGTTTCGTCACCGGCGCCTGCTCTTATTGACCACAAGCATCTCGGCTCACTTGTTCAACCATGCGGTAGCTTGTTTGTGAAACGCAGGGTTCCGAGAGGCAGTCCGACGCCGGTTCCCTTTTCCGTGCGCGACCCCAATCTATGCCAATGCATAGGCCAGCGCCGCCACGCCGCCTCCCATGGTCAGAAGCATAGTTGGAAGACCCCGGTAGATCGGGGGCGCAGGCGGTTGCGCCCCCCGTTTGCATCATGCCTTGGGACCGGCCCTGGCGAGCGAGCGCAGGGCGTCGGCGGTGACGGGGGAGCCACCCACGCCCCAAGCGCCTGGCTGCACGTCCTGGATGGTGACACAGGTGACCGGCCGCTTTCCACCGATACCACCGCATCGGTAACCTTGCGGATGATCTCCTGCTTCTGTTCGAGGCTCAGGTATTCACCGACCCCGGTCATCTGGACGAGAGGCATTTCAGGCCGCGTCGGACCATTCGACCGGTTTGAAGGCCGCATCGAGTGGCGTGCCGGCGATATGGGTCGTGTAATTAGACATGGTCTTCAGCCCAACGCCAAGAATCACTTCCAGCACTTGCTGCGGCCCGTAGCCTGCGGCCAGGAAAGCCTTGGTCGCGCCGTCTTCCGGCCAGCCGCGGGTGCGTGTGACTTCGGCGGCGAAGACACGCAGGGCCTGAAGTTTCGGATCCGCGATGGCCCGGTCGCCACGGATGGCGTCGATCACGTCGGCCGGAACCTTCTGCATCCCAGCAAGCGCAGTGTGCACCGACATGCAGTAGGCGCAACCGTTCTCGCGGCTGGCGGCAAGCAGAACGATCTGGCGCTCGGTGGCGTTGAGCGAAGCGCTGTCGAAGATTCGCGACAGCGTCATGTAGCCCTCCAAAAGCGCGGGGGCGGTGGACATGACGGCCAGAAGGTTTGGCACGAAGCCGAAGCCCTTCTGCGCCGCGGTCAGGATTGGCTTTGCTGCCTCGGGGGCGGCCTCGATGGTGTTGACGGGGTATGTCATGTAACTCTCCTTGCAAGTTGAACTGGAACGTTCGTTTAAAATTGATCGCCATTGACCGATTTCGTCTTGGCGCGACCACTCGAAGCGGTCGCGCCAGGCAGGCATCACAGGGCCGAAATCAGCGATACGGCCTCGTCGGTGGACCACAGCGCATTGGCCATGTAGCGGAAGTTCGTGAGCGCGGAGAGGTACCCGTCGCCCTCCGGCAGCTTCGCCGCGGCCGTGGCGTCTCTGATCACCGCCACTTCGAATCCCGTCTCCAGGAGTTCTCGCATATGAGATTCGACGCAGAGATTAGCCGACATACCGGCCAGGATCACTTGGCTGATGCCGTTCTTGCGCAGCTGCAACGCGAGGTCGTTGCTCTCCGGCCCGTAGACCTTGTGCGGTGATGTGATGATGGTCTTGCCGTCGAGAATGTAGTCTTTGTACTCGGCCATGAAGTCTGCGCCAGAGCCTTCGAAGCCGTCCAGCGAAAGCGGCCCTTTGCGGTCGAACATGCCGATGGCGTGCATCAGCTTCTCAAGCGCGCCTTCGAATTTCCAGCCGTGATCGGTGGGATAGTAGTAGTGCGGCGACACGGCGACCGTCAGGCCCCTGTCCTTGGCGGCGCGGAACAGCTTTCCGATGTTGGCGACTACCCCGTGCTCGGTCACGCTTTCCCCGACCACGCCCCAAGTCACCCCGTTGGGGCTCAGGAAGTCGATCTGTGGATCGGTGACGACCAGCGCGACGCGGTCCTTGACCAGCACCATGTCCGAGGGCGGCAGAGCAGGTTCCGCGGGTGGCGCGTAGGGGTCGGCCTCTTGGGCGTTGGCGCGGGATGGGATGGTCGCGGCTCCGGCGAAGGCGGCGGCGCCGACGCCGAACAGCGCTTGGCGTCGGGTGAAGCCGCAGTCGAACTCGTGGTCGTGATCATGGTGAGGCAGGTCGCACATTCTGGTTGTCCTCCTTGGATGGATGGAACATAGATAGACGAGCGAATGTTCGGAATCGTCTCGAAGATGTTCGGAGGCAGGAATGCTGCTTGATGATGTGTTGTCGGCGATGGCGATCGAGGTCGACCCATTTTCTCTCTGCGAATTGGCGCCGCGGGGATGGCTGGACATGCCGAAATCCCCTTCGGCCAGCCTGCACTATGTGTTGAACGGCACCGGCGCGTTGCACCTTGGGTCACGCCGGTCGTTGCCGGTGAAACCAGGCGACCTGGTCCTGGTACCTGCGGGCGCCAGCCATTCGCTTGGTGCGTTGGACGGTCGGTTCGTCTCGTTCGCCGCATGCCAGCCGGCCCAGCTGGGTCTCTCGCATCACCGGGCGGGATCTCAGGCAGACGGGCAGGGCTTGACGGTCCTATGCGCCAGAATCTCGCTAGGCCTCCAGGGCGCTGGAACGGTGATCGACCTTCTGCGTGAACCGATCGTCGAATCCGCCGGCGCCAGGCACCTGATCGAAATGATCCTGCATGAACTGGCCGAGCCGGGACCGGGTTCGCGCGCACAGGTCAAGTCGCTGTTGCTATACTTGGTCATCGCCGCGCTGCGCGGCAGCGTGCGGCGTCAGAACGCAGGCACCGGATGGCTGGTCGCGCTGGCGGACCGCAATCTCTGGCCCGCGCTGGCCGATGTGATTGCCCGCCCAGGTGCGGATCACAGTGTGGAGTCGCTGGCCGACCGGGTGGGGATGAGCCGGGCGCGCTTCGCCGCGCGCTTCAAGGCGAGATTCGGTACCGGCCCGATGCGAATCGTTCGCGACCTGCGCCTGCAGCATGCCGCGCGCCTGCTTATGGAAGGAACTTCCGGGGTGGCTCGCGTGGCGGAACTGGTGGGATTCTCCAGCCGCAGCCATTTCTCAGAGGCCTTCGAGGCTCGCTATGGCATCAGCCCCGGAAAATATGGCCGCGCGGGAGCGATCTCGGTTGCGCCGGAATCCATCGCCGAACAGATTCCATCTCGATCGACGTCGCCCACGTCTCTCGTTCCGGACTATGCGAACTCGCAAAACGTCAAGGCGGATCAGAGGCTCTCGCCGCAGGAGGGCTTGTCACCGTCTCTGAAAGTCTGAAAGCGTGGCGGCGAACGAACCAGGCGTCGTTCCAATGCTTCCAGGCCGTCACCCACCGGCCGGCGAGCGCCAGTCTCCATTTGTCGGCTACGGTGATCCCGTTACCGAGCGAAATAAGCGCAAGCCAGGCCCGTTGTGGCGTTGTGGACTGAAGCGGATGAGTGGCTCGTCTCTCACCGTCCGGAGCAGGTTTTCTGCGAGCACTGGACCTACCCGCACCGCGAACACGCCTGCCTTAGGCCGGGGGTCGGGAAGGGCGGCGACATCGCCGGCAGCGAACACATGAGGATGCGACGAAGAGCGCAGGAAGGCAGGAAACCGTCTACTTGGTCACCACCGTCTGCGTCGTAGTAGGGAGATCAGACAACCAGGATCGGAGTACGGTTCGGGACGCGCCCATATAGATCGATCACGTCCTGATTAAGAAGGCGTACGCATCCCGAAGAAACTGACTTTCCGATCGAGGCCCACTCCGGCGTGCCATGGAGCCGATAGAGAGTATCGACGCCATCCTGGAAAATGTAGAGCGCGCGAGAACCCAGCGGATTGTCAAGCCCGGGCTTCATGCCGCCATTGTCGGCGCTGTATTTCGCCAGTTTCGGGTCGCGCGCGATCATCTCGGCGGGCGGCGTCCAGGTCGGCCATTTGCGCTTCCATTGGACCACCGCCCTGCCGGACCATTCGAATCCCGCCCGACCGAGTCCCACGCCATACCGGAGCGCCGATCCATCCTTCTGTACAAGGTACAGAAAATGCCGCGAGGTATCGACTACGACTGTGCCCGGGCCTTCGCCGGTCGGGTTTTCGACGGTCTGCCGAAGATACTGCTTGCCAATGCGCTCGAAAGGAGCGGCTGGAATGATATAGCCATCATCCGATACGGCCGAATACATCTGGCTGTATTCTTCGGGGGATGGTGGCATGTAGCTAAGCTGGGGTCCTCGCTCGCGCGTCGTGCTCGTGCAAGCGGTTGACATGGCCGTAAGGCCCGTCGCGCCGAAACCAAGCAGCAGTCCGCGTCGACTGATCCCGCAATCGATATTCTTCACCTGCATCCCCACGAATTCGTGAAATTTTCGAGAACCGGTACCCTCGGCGTAGGCTCATCACAGAACGAAGACCTTCGTTCCGAGCGGGACGCGCTCATAGAGGTCCTCGACATGCTCGTTGAACATGCGAATGCACCCGTTCGAGACCGCGCGGCCGATCGATGAGGGTTCGTTGGTTCCGTGAATCCGGTACATGGTGTCGCGACCATCGCGATAGAGATAAAGCGCGCGCGCACCGAGAGGGTTCGAACGACCTCCCGCCACACCATTTGCATAGCGCGCATATCTCTTCGGGTTGCGTCGAATCATGTTCTGCGTCGGCCGCCATCTCGGCCATTTGGCCTTACGATCCACGGTCGCCGCGCCCTTGAACGCAAGTCCGGCACGCCCGACTGCGATGGGATAGCGTATTGCGAACCTCTGCGTTTCGACAAGCACGAGTTGGCGATTCCCCGTGTCGACGACCAGCGTACCCGCCGCATGCCCGGGATTGTCGACCTGCCGCGGCTGAAACTCCGGCGGGATGACGAAAGCTTTGCCGCCCTGTGACGAAGCCAGCGATGGCGTTGCCACAACAGCCAGCGAAGCAAACAGAAAAGAACGTCTCGAAATCATCGACCCCCCCGCGAACTCCGGCACGACAGGCCGCCGCGCCACAGATATTGCTCCATTGCCAAAGCCTAACCACAAAGTGTTTTCGGGTGGTTCAAACCGCATCTTTCCGCAATCAATTTTCTGTCAGAAGTGCTTGACGTCACGTCGCTGCCCGGCTTCGCGGCGCTTCCCAACCTCGACACCTGGCTTCTGACCCACATAGAGGTTCGCGAAGTGTTTTCTGGAAAGTTTTGGCGAGAGCTATCGCGTTGCCAAGCTCAAGATGACGCGATGATCAGTGGCCTGACCACGCCCGACCGGTAGATAATCACGCGGACCCGGCCGTGGGCCTCGTTGACGAGCCGGTCGCAGACCTGCGGGCTCGCGACCAGGACGTCATTTATCGACATGATGACGTCGCCATTTTGCAGTCCGGCTAGTTCGCCCGGCGATCCGGCGACAACTTCTGTCACCACGACACCCGTCACGCCGTCCGGTAGCCCATCCTCGATTAACGCGGGCCGGACTGTGACCCCAAGTTCCTTCAATCCTTCGACTGTCGGCTGTTCAATGGGGCGGACTGTCACCGAAACTGTGCTCTTTGTTCCTGACCGCATGTAGGTAAGATCCAGCGGAGTTCCGATCCTGCTGATGCCGATCCATGTTCGCAGTCCTTCGGGCGATCTGACGTGCCGCGCATTGAATGCGGTGACTACGTCACCGGGCCAGAGTCCTGCCGCCGCTGCGGGTGAACCTGGCGAGACAGCCACGATCAACGCGCCGTCCCAGTTCGTTGTGCCAGCCACTGCCGAATCCTTCTCCGTGACATTACCGAGGACAACACCGATCTCGCCGCGGCGCACCTCGCCGAATTCGGCCAGTTGCGCGGCGATTTCCATTGCGACGCGAGACGGGATGGAGAACGCGATGCCGATATTTCCGCCGGAGGGTGAAAGAATTGCCGTGTTGATACCGACGAGGCGGCCCTGTGTATCTAACAAGGGGCCTCCGGAGTTCCCTGCATTGATCGCGGCATCGGTCTGGATGAAATCCGGCAGTTCCGAGCCGCCGCCGGACCTGCCCAACCCGCTGACGATACCCATCGACAGAGACTGCTCAAGCCCCAGCGGATAGCCCGCCGCAAATACCACATCGCCGACCCGCGACTTGTCGGAGTCCGCGACTTCGATCTGGCGAAGTGAAGTGTTGTCAACACGCAAGAGGGCCACATCGGTCGGAACGTCGACGCCGGCGAGTTCCGCGTCGAGCCAGCGCCTGTCCTGGAGCTGGATCCGGAAGCTATCGCTATCGGAAACGACATGAGCGTTTGTCAGGATCAGGCCACGGCCAGCGTCAATAACCACCCCCGAACCAGTGGTGTCGGGACGTCCGCTGCCGTCCGGCGTTGAATATGCGGCAACCCTCGTAACGGAAACCAGCGCCGGTTCGAGTGCATCGGCATAGCTGTAGGCTCGCGGATGTTCTGTAGCGAAAGCTTCACTTGCCCACGGGCCGGGGTCTGCCACCGTGACGAGGATCGCCACTTGTAGCGCCGTCACCAGCGCGGCGGTTGGCCTTGCCTTCTTGCCTGCCAGTGTGAAATCAGAACGAACGCACTTCATATCATCTGCCTCCGCGGACAATTGGGAGTCAACCGTCATCCAATCGCTGGTTCTGCCTTGCGCACATCGAGGCGGGCGGCTAGTTTCGCGCCGGAATGGCCGAGAAGCTCCAGCCGCTTGGTGATGGTGGCGCACTGGATTTTGGCGTAGCGCTGGACATCGGGCTGGCTGACGGCCAGGAGGCGCTCCAAAGCCGCACGATCGCCCTGCCGGGCAGCATCGATCAGGCTCTGGGTCGCGTCCGTGGGTTACCTCCGTTCGCGTGCTCCGATGCTGCATTGAAACTGCAGCATCCTTGTCCTCCGCCCAATCCTGCCATCTCGTGCAGACAGTTCGATTGAGCATCGTTGTTTCATAGAGGCGTCAAATCGGCGAAAGGGTGCAAACGAAATTGCAAGAATGGTCACAGTGTCGTGAACCCGGTTAATTAACGTTGCGTTTTGCGCGGCCTCATCGAAACACGTCGCCGGACGGCTCGAAAAAAGTTCAAGCAGGCCCGGGTGGTGCGGCAAACAGGCCGAACCAGATCGACCACAGACCGAGGGCGATGAGCAATAGCCCGGCCCAGAACGGCATTTTGGTAGAGAGACCCGCAATTCGATCGAACAGCCGGCGTGCCGGCTCGAATACCGCTGCCGCGACAAGCGGCAGGGACAGGGCAAAGCCGAACACGGCAAGTGACACGAAGCCGCCGAGAAGCGGGTTGCCGCTCGCGCCACCAGCGGCCGCAACGCCCAGCAGAACCAGAAGCAGCGGCGCGGCGCAGGCGGGGATGTTCAGGCCGAAGATGAGGCCGAGCCCGATCGAGCCGCGCATGCCGTTCAAGCCGGCCAACCTTGGCCCGATCGACCGCATGAGAAGTCCAGCACGACCAAATAGGTAGAGGAAACCGATGACCACATAGATAGTGCCGAGCACGATCCACGCGCCGCGCTGAAAACCCAGAAATGCCGACCCGACCAGCACCGCCAACATGCCGAGGGCGCCGATGAAGAGCGCCCTTGTGAACGCGAAAAGGACTGTCTCCGTGAGTTTCTGCGTTCCAGGCTTGCCCTCCAAGTATTTGATGAAGATCAGGCTCGACCCGATCGAGCACGGTTCGATAAAGCCGAACAGACCGAGTCCGGCAGGCAGGACGAGGAGATTGAACAGGCCAAATTCCATTACCGCCGACGCTCCACGACGAAATATCCGGCCCGTGTGACAACTTCCTTCAACCGCTCGCCCCACTTCCCGGCGCGCGAGAAGACTGGCCGCGGCAATGCAAGCGAGCTCCTCAGCCCGCGCAGCAGGAGAGTTTCGCCACGTCCTTGTCGAAGCCTTGGGCGGCCAGTTTCAGTCCCTCGACTGTAGTAAGATAGGGGAAGATCATCTCGCCGAGGGCCTGCGCCGTCATTCCGTGCTTAAGCGCCAGCGCCAGGGTCTGGATCGTATCAGCGCCCTCAGGAGCGAGAACCTGGCCGCCGAGGAGCCGGTCGCTCCTTGCGTCTGCCACCAGCTTGATGAGCCCACGGGTATCGCGGGCGGCGAGAGCGCGCGGCACTTGGTCGAGCGGCACCACCGACGTCTTGACCTCGACTCCGCGCTCGATTGCCTGCGCCTCGCTGAAACCGACACCGGCTACCTGCGGATCGGTGAATACCACCCAGGGCATGGCGGTGTTGTCATAGACGAGGCTGTCGCTGTTGAGCGCATTGCGCGCCGCGAGCTTGGCGCCGTAAGCCGCCATATAGACGAACTGATCGCGCCCCGTCACATCGCCCGCGGCATAGACGCCGGATTTCGAAGTGCGCATCCGGTCATCGACGACGATCCCACCATTGGGTGCCAGCCTTATGCCGGCCTCCTCCAGGCCAAGAGACGCCGTGTTGGGTATGCGTCCGGTGGTTACCAGAACTTGCTCGGCGGTGAGAGTTTCGGCGCGACCATTCACATCAATGGTCAGCACAATTTCGCCGTCCCGGCTCTCGATCCTTGAATAGGCCAGCCCGGTGCGAACCGTGATGCCCTCGTCGGCCAGATAGCGAGTGAGGGCCTCCGCGATTTCCGGTTCCGCCTCGGGCATCAGCCGCGAGCGCGTGACCATGATGACGGCGGTCCCGGTGCGGGCGAACATCTGGGCCAACTCGCAGCCAATATAGCCGCCGCCGATGACCAGAAGCGAGCGCGGCAACTGGTCAAGTTCCAGCGCCGTGGTGCTGGTGAGATAGGGAACATTCTCAATGCCGGGGATGTTCGGCATGGCCGGCGATGCGCCGGTGGCGATGATGATCTTGCCAGCAGCGACGGGGCTGTGGTTCACGATCACGCCGGCGCCGTTCAGCCGCGCCGCGCCATCCAGATAGGCGATGCCGTTATATTCGGGCAGCAGGTCGACATATTTCTTCTGCCGCAGCGTTCCGACGAGATCGTCCTTGGCCGCAATCAGCGCTCGCCAATCACCGACATGGGCCTCGCCGGCGAGGCCGGCGAAACGGCTTGCCGCGCGTGCGCCATGCAGGGCTTCTGCGGCGCGGATCATGGTCTTTGAGGGCACACAGCCGACATTGACGCAGGTGCCGCCAATCGTGCCATGCCCGATGAGGGCCACATTCGCGCCTTGCTCGGCGGCCGTAATCGCAGCGGAGAAACCCGCCGAACCCGCGCCGATGACGGCGAGATCATAGCCATCCTTCCGGCTTCCGTCCGTGCTGCAGCAATCGGCCATGTCAGGCCCTTTCCTTGTTCGATTGTGTTTCGGAGGCGCAGCACGCCGCCGCCCGCTGCCGCCGCCAGAGCCCATAGGCAGTGACCGCGAGAAAGAGGAGGAGCGCCGGAATGAGCACATAATCAACCCAGCCGAGCCAGGCTGACAGACCAAGAGCGCCGAGCGCTATAACCAGGATCGGTGTTGAGCAGCAGATCGCCGCGACGACCGATCCGATGATGCCGGTCTTGAGGATCGTCGTGTCCTTCATCTTCCCGGACTTAGCTTCCCGCTGTTGCCGGATAGCCAGCATCCGTCGAGGCTGCCGCGATCGCTTGCGGCGTCGCGACCGTGGGATCAAAGATGACAGTCGCCGTCTTGGCGTCGAAGTCGATCTCGACCGACTGCACGCCGTCGACGCGTTCCATCGCAGACTTCACAGTGACCGGGCACAGGGCACAGGTCATGTTTTCGATGGCGAACGTCGT
Organism: Mesorhizobium sp.; assembly: GCF_016793485.1. Taxonomy (GTDB): domain Bacteria; phylum Pseudomonadota; class Alphaproteobacteria; order Rhizobiales; family Rhizobiaceae; genus Mesorhizobium_K. The sequence continues at coordinate 26,753 of NZ_JAEULZ010000051.1, forward strand.
GGTCCGGACCGCCGCAACCTCGGTGACCGCCGATTGCGCGGCAAGCGGCGAGACGGCAATCGTGGACAAGATGCTGGCAGCGCCCAGAGCAAACGCACTCGCGCCGATGATGATGGATCGTTTCATGTCGACTTCTCCTAGTAGAACAGTGGCGCCCACCAGTTGATCGTCAGCGCAAGGATGACCAGCAGGGTTGCCAGCCAGAGAACGATCTTGGTGATGCGGGCGGATTCCGGCTTCGCGCAATAGGTGCCTTCCACACAGGCCGGCCTCGCCTTGAAATAGACCTGCCGGAAACCAAGGCCGATGAAGATGAGCGCAATGCTCGCAAAAATGGGCTTGTAGGGTTCGAGCGCAGTGAGGTTGCTGATCCAGGCACCGGATATGCCGAGCGTCAAAAGCACGAGCGGCCCGATGCAGCAGGTCGAGGCGAGGACCGCCCCGATCACACCACCAGCTGCGAACAGATTCTTTTTTCGATCCCCCGATACAGCCGGCGCGTTCAACGGTGCTGTTTTAATGTCGGCATTGCTCATGCGGTCGACCCTCGAATTTCGTTCAAGAGCAAGCTACAGTCTGTAGCAACTACAGGCTCAAGAGGTTTCGAACCAATGGCCGATCACGTTTCCGGGAAGTGGTTGCAGCGTGCGGGACTCGCCCAGCGCACCGGCTGCAATCTTGAAACCATCCGCTACTACGAGAGGATCGGCATGATGCCCGACCCGCCACGCACCGCCTCGGGCTATCGCATCTATGACGACAGCCACGTTGCGCGCCTGCGCTTCATCCTGCGAGCCCGCGAGCTCGGCTTCGCCATCGAGCAGATTCGTGGTCTCCTCGATCTTGTCGACTGTGGCGCCCAAACCTGCGCCGAGGTGAAAGAGCGGACCGAACGGCATCTGGCTGATGTGCGCGCCAAGATCGCCGACCTCCGCCGCATCGAAAAAGTGTTGGCGTCTACGGCCGCGCTGTGCTCGGGCGATGAAGTTCCTGAATGCCCGGTTCTCGACGCGCTGGCTTCCTGAGTGTCAAACGGCTTCCAAATTTTGCACACCGCGTCACACCGCGTCTTCGGTGCTGGCCGGCTGGATAGCGATTTCAAGATAAGCGTCGAGCAATGCCCGGCGACGGGAAAAAGACGATGTCTCCAATTGTTCCTGATCGAGCTTCTCCAGCGCCCTGAGCATGAATTCGGCAATATCTGGCCTGCTTAGTCGACAAGCACATTTGAACACGCGGAGGATATCGCGCTCCAGTTCCTCGGTTTTTGGGTTCACAGTGGCGCCTCCCAGTCAAATGCAACTGTGCGCCCTGCAGCAGCTGGAAGGTCCAATCACGATTCATTGAATCCAAGGGCCTCCTTCCAACCGGGCCGATCGTCGGCAGCATCGGAAATGCCTCCAGCACCTAAAGCCGAACGTCGACAGGCAACCGATCATCGCAACGCCCACGGCGAACATGATCACCCCGACGTGGCGCTGACCGGTAGAATGGTGCTAGATAGCTACTCTTGAGGATGGCTCCACCCCTGGCTTCCGAGGAGCCCAGGTCAAGCGCGTCCTTCAACTGGCAGTCCGGCAGCTCGCCACTCTGGCAGACCATCTTCCAGGCGCCGGACCTTGAACCCCATGGCGCGCAGTGCGACCACGGCCTCGACGGACAGCACGCACCACGGTCCCCGGCAATAGGCGACAATTTCGCGATCGGGATGGAGATCGGCAAACCGCTCTTCCAGTTTGCCGAGCGGGATATTGACGGCGCCGGGCAGGTGCCCAGCGTCGAACTCATCGGCCGGGCGGACATCGAGCACCGTCACCAGACCGGCGCGCGTCCTCTGCAACAGCTCCTCGCGCGACATTGGCTCCATGCCGTCGCGATCGTCGAAATAGCTCCGCCGGATGCGATCGACCTCGGCGAGATTACGTTCCGCGATACCGGATAGCCCCGCCATCAGCCCGAGTACACCATCGTCCGCGATACGATAGAGCACGAACTTGCCGTCGCGGCGAGAGGCGACTAGTCCCGTCCTTCTAAGCTGTTGCAGATGTTGTGAGGCGTTGGCGACCGATAATCCAACGCGCTCCGCCAGGGCTTCCACGCCGCGCTCGCCCTGGGCCAGATGTTCCAGGATCTCCAGGCGGTGCTGCGATCCGAGCGCACGAGCGACGGATGCAAACTCGGAATAGAGCGCCTGCTTGGGAGCAATTGACATTTCCTCATGCCTTACATTATATCATTCAAGATAGTGATTGAATATAATCTATCTGGGGGGCTTGGCAAGGCCCCCGGTATCCAACGAGCGACATCCAATGACCGACCTCTTGCTGGCAAACGAGCCGTTGATCCGCATGGTTTTCTTTATCGGCATCCTCCTGGCCATGGCGCTCTGGGAGGTGGCGGCGCCGCGTCGGCGGCGGGAAATCCCGCGGCTGCTCCGCTGGAGCAACAATCTCGGCATCGTCGTTATCGACACGCTGCTGGTGCGGCTGACGTTTCCGATAGTCGCCGTCGGGCTGGCGCTGTTGGCGCAGGAGCGCGGCTGGGGCCTGTTCAACGTTTTCGATGCGCCTGCCTGGCTCGCCTTCGTCGTTTCGGTGCTGGTGCTCGATCTCGCCATCTATCTTCAGCACGTAATGTTTCATGCTGTACCGGCGCTGTGGCGGCTGCACCGCATGCACCACGCCGATCTCGAATTCGACGTTTCCACGGGGTTACGATTCCACCCGGTCGAAATCCTGCTGTCGATGGGCATCAAGCTTGCCGTCGTCGCCGCGCTCGGACCGCCCGCGGTCGCCGTCCTGGTCTTCGAGGTACTGCTCAACGCCACCGCAATGTTCAACCATTCCAACATCCGTATCCCGGCGGCAATCGACCGCATCCTGCGGCGCGTCGTCGTCACGCCCGACATGCATCGCGTCCATCATTCCATCCACCCCAACGAGACCAATTCCAATTTCGGATTCAACCTGCCCTGGTGGGATCGCATGCTGGGAACCTATCGCGCCCAACCGCGTGAAGGCCACGAGACCATGACCATCGGCATCGAGCAGTTCCGCGCCCGCCGCGATCTCTGGCTCGACCGGATGCTGATCCAGCCGCTGCGCGGTCCGGCCAGCGGATATCCGATCAACCGGGAAGAGGAGGACAAGCAGTGAGTGCTCAGCGTCTTCTACCGCGCGTGCTGCTTCAAGCGGCGGTAATTTGCCGCGCAAGGGGGCGCTGGCATCAGGTGGCGCCTGAGATAGGCGTCACGCCAGAGGCGTTTTACCGCGAGCCGACGCGTTGCCAGCAAATTGCAGCTCATTTCGCGGAAGACTCTCGACGTTCGTAAGCGCGATTCAGTTGATCGTGTCGGCGACGCATGTCTTCCGGCCAACGCGACTTGATGTACGACAGGGCCGCGATGATGTCGTCGTCGCTCAATGTCTCCCGGAACGCGGGCATCCTGGTCTTGTAGTCCTTGAGATTGGCGGCCTCGGCAATGCCGAGTTTCGTTATCTTGAACAGCAGCGTGTCCGGATGGTGCCAGGTGTGCCCGCTCTCGTCATGCGGCGGCGCGGGGAGAAACCCTTCCTTGTCCAGCTTCCTCCAGTCCGGCTGCCCTTCGAGGTTTCGCCCATGGCAGGAGGCGCAATGCTCCATGTAGATCGCCTCGCCGTGCGCGACGCGCCGGGTATCATCAGGTTCGAGAAGTGCGCTCGAAGAGCCGACAAGGAAGATATGCCCGCCGACCGCTGCAATCGCAGAAACAGCAGCAACCGCCGCGGCAAGCGCGAACCTTCCGGCTAGAGGGCGATCCATTGCCACGATGACGTCATTGACCGAATGCGGCCCAATTTGTGCCCCCGTCGGTGCTGGCGAAGATATCGCCTTGATGCGAGGCGGTGAACATCCGATTGCCGTCGGCCGGATCGACCGCCATGTGCAGCAGGATCTGGTCGCCCCAGGACGCGAAGGTCGTTTTGAAGACCATGTCGGCCTCTTCCGCCTGGACAAGACCTTGGCCGAGCACAAACGCGTGGAGGGAACCGTCGGCTGTCACCTCGATCAAACTGACGGGCGCGCCATCAATGACCGTTTCCCAGCTTTGGCCTCCGTCCCCGCTGACCAAAAGGCCTTCTTCCGTGGCGGCGTAGATCGTGCCGGCGTCCTTCGCCGATGCAGCAAGGTCGATCAGCTTTGCCGGCAGCGGTCCAATCACCGACCAGGTCTTCCCGGCATCGCGGCTCACCTGGAGCGCGCCATAGGCACCGTAGAGAACCTGTGGATCCGCGAAGCTGACCGTCATCTGGTGGAAGTCGACCGGGCCGTCTGCTCCCGGCGCGACTTGCGTCCATGTCGCGCCGTTGTCGGTCGAGGCGATGAATCCGAGATTGCCACCGCCCGCGGGGTGGCCGCTGGCGTAGAGCGACCTCGGGTCGGATGGGTCCGGCGTGAATCCCATGAAGTCCTGCACCGGCGAAATGAGCTCCGCCTTTCCGTCCGGCCCAGCGCGGAAGAGTCCGTGGTGGGTTGCTATCAGAAGTTTTTGCGATTCTTCCCTGTCGACAGCTAGCCCATGGATGTGGGTGCTCTCCTTCAGCTGGGAAACCGAGACAGGCTCCGCTCCTGCAGACGACCCTGTCGAGACGGCAAACGTCAGTGCCGAGATCGAGGTTACGGTGATCATCACCAAAAATCGTCTCATGTGGTCACCTCCTGCGCACGCTGCCACCTTATGTGCATGATATCAGGACTGGGATTGCAATGCATATGACGCCGTGCGCAGTCCGACCCCGGTTTGACCGGCGCGGAACAGGGCCGCGCAAGTGCGCCGCCGATGTTGGCAGTCGGCTCGGGATTCTGCATTTTCGACTACGTACGAATTTTTTGCTTACTCGGCCCTTGGCTGGATCGATATGGTCTTACCGACATTTCTATCTCACGCGTGCATTCCTTTTTTGGAGCGAGCACGATGTTCCGCGATGCTGGCGGCCATCCTGATCGCGGAGATGAGACTGCCAGGATCCGCAATCCCACGTCCTGCGATGTCCAGAGCTGTGCCGTGGTCCGGCGATGTGCGCACGAATGGCAAGCCCAGGGTGATGTTCACCCCTCCGTCTACGTCCAACGTCTTCAGCGGGATCAATGCCTGATCGTGATACATGCAGATTGCCGCGTCGTATGTTTGGCGGGCACGCGGCGTGAACATCGTGTCCGGCGGATATGGTCCCGAGGCTTCAATCCCTTCCCGCTTCAGAATTTCGATTGCCGGAGCGATAGTATCGATTTCTTCGCGGCCCATGCTGCCGCCCTCGCCTGCGTGCGGGTTGAGCCCGGTTATCGCCAGACGTGGATTCGGAATTCCGAAATCCGCGCTCAATCCCGAGGCGGTGGCGAGCGCGACATTCACGATTTTTTGGGTCGATAGTCCGCTCACGGCTGCGGCCAGCGCCTCATGTATCGAGACCGGAACCACCTTCAGTTCTTCGCTGGCGAGCATCATGGTTGCCCGATAACCGGCGCCGCTAAGTTCCTCGAGAAATTCCGTGTGCCCTGGAAACGGAAACCCGCTTTCGTACAGAACCGACTTCTGGATCGGATTCGTCACGAGAGCGGTTGCCTGGCCTGTTACAGTCAGCTCGACCGCGAGACGGATAGCGTCAGTTACCGATGCGGCGTTGCGGGAATCGGGTTGACCCAACCGGATCGGCGCCGGGAGATGGACGGGCATGACGGGCAGCGCTCCACTGAATGCCTCGCGCGCCTCGCTCGGATGCGAAATGACTTTGATGGGAACACGCAACGACAGTGCCTGCGCGAGTTCGGAGACGTGAACCGGATCATGGAGAAGATAAAAGGCGCAATCGGTTTCCCGAAGACGCAACCACGCGCCAAGTGCTATCTCGGCGCCTATCCCTGCGGGTTCGCCCATCGTTACGACAATGGATTGCTTGGCTTCACTCATCTGGCTTTGACTCCAAGCTCACAGGGCCACGCGGAGCGCTTCCATCTTGATCTTTGCTCACTGCGATGATCGCAGCATGCTGGCAACAGCAAGAAACTCCTCGATCGCAACCACAATTTGCAGGACGCGCGCCCCTGATTATTGCGGTTGTCACCTGAAGAACACGAACTTGACCAAGGCAGCAATCACCAGCACGACCAGAGCGAGGAGGATGAAGCCGGCCACGCCCATTCCCCACATTCCGCCCGACATCATCTGATCCATCATTTTTCGCTCCTATTCCGCGGCCAACTTCAACTGAGCGTCTGCTCTTGGCTCGTCGACCACACTCCGGCTCGGCAATCGCCAGCCCTTAACGATGCCGTAGACGGCCGGAATCACAACAAGGGTCAGGATCGTTGAAGAAATCATGCCGCCGATCATGGGCACGGCGATCCGCTGCATGACCTCCGATCCAGCACCCGTGCTCCACAGGATGGGCAACAAACCCGCCATGATGGCAACGACGGTCATCATTTTCGGCCGCACACGCTCGACAGCGCCGAACATGATTGCCTTGTTAAGATCCAACTTGCTTGAACTCCGCTTCTCGGCCTCACAGCTGGCCCTCGCTTCGCTCCACGCGTTGTCGAGATAGATCAGCATGATGACCCCGGTTTCGGCGGCCACGCCGGCGAGCGCAATGAAGCCCACCGCGACGGCGACCGACATGTTGAAGCCCAGCCACCACATCATCCAGATGCCGCCGACGATCGCGAAGGGCAGCGACAGCATGACGATCAGCGTCTCGGTTAGCGCGCGGAAGTTGAGGTAGAGCAGCAGGAAGATCAGTGCGAGCGTTAGCGGCACGACGATCTTCAGCCGCGCCTGGGCACGTTCGAGATATTCGAACTGCCCGCTCCAGGCGATCGAATAGCCCGGAGGCAGCTTTATCTCGGCGGCGACCGCCTGTTGCGCCTCGTTGACATAGCCGCCGAGATCGCGTCCGGCGATGTCGACGAAGATGTAGACTGCGAGCTGTCCGTTCTCGGTGCGGATCGAGGTCGCTCCGCGCGTGAGTTCGACCTTGGCCACTTCTCCTAGAGGTACGAAACCGCCGCCAGGCAGTGCGATCTGCACCTCGCGGGCGATCGCGCCCGGATCGCTCCTCAGCGCGCGTGGATAGCGGATGGCGACGCCATAGCGTTCGCGGCCTTCGACCGTGGACGTGATCACCTTTGCGCCGAGCGCCATGGAGATCACGTCTTGCACGTCGCCGATCGATAGTCCGTAGCGGCCCAAAGCCGCCCGGTCAGGCACGATGTCGAGATAGTAACCTCCGATCACCCGCTCGGCATAGGCGCTGGACGTGCCGGGCACGGCCCTCAGCACTGCCTCGATCTGGCGCGCGACATTTTCCATCTCGGCGAGGTCGTTACCGTAGACTTTGACCCCCACGGGCGTACGTATGCCCGTCGACAGCATGTCGATGCGGGCGCGGATCGGCATGGTCCAGGCGTTCGACACACCCGGAAACTGCAGCGCGGCGTCCATCTCGGTCTTGAGGCTTTCCGACGTGACTCCGGGCCGCCATTCCGATTTCGGCTTGAGGTTGATGATCGTCTCGAACATCTCGGTCGGCGCGGGATCGGTCGCGGTCTGCGCCCGGCCCGCCTTGCCGAAGACGGACTCGACTTCAGGGAACGACTTGATGATGCGGTCCTGCATCTGCATCAGTTCGGCAGCCTTGGTGACCGAGAGGCCCGGCAGCGTCGTCGGCATGTACATCAGCGTTCCCTCGTCGAGGTTCGGCATGAACTCGCTGCCGAGTTGGCGCGCCGGCCAAACCGTAACTGCAAGGGCGGCGATCGCGAGCAGGATAGTGAATGTCTTTGCCCTCAGCACGCCGGCGATGATCGGCCGGTAGAGCCCGATAAGCAGCCTGTTGAGTGGATTTCTGTGCTCTGGCACGATGCGGCCACGCACGAGCATCACCATCAAGGCGGGCACCAGCGTCACCGAGAGCAGCGCCGCGGCCGCCATGGCGAAGGTCTTGGTGAAGGCGAGCGGGCCGAACAGACGGCCTTCCTGACTTTCCAGCGTGAAGATCGGCAGGAACGAGACGGTGATGATGAGCAGGCTGAAGAACAGCGCTGGTCCGACCTCGGCTGCTGCCTTGATCAAAACCTCGATGCGCGGCTTGCCCGGAGGCGCCCGTTCCAGATGCTTGTGGGCGTTCTCGATCATGACGATCGCCGCATCGATCATAGCGCCGATGGCGATCGCAATGCCGCCCAAGCTCATGATGTTGGAGCCGAGGCCAAGCAACTTCATAGCGGCAAAAGCCATCAGGATGCCGACGGGCAGCATGATGATGGCGACCAATGCGCTCCTCACATGAAGCAGGAACACGATGGTGACGAGGGCCACCACGATGCTCTCCTCCACCAGCGTCGACTTCAGGGTCTCGATCGCAGCGTTGATGAGTTCCGACCTATCGTAGACGGGCACTATCTCGGCACCGCCTGGAAGGCTCCTTTCGATCTCGGCGAGGCTCTGCTTGGCATTCTCGATGACGGTCAGCGCGTTCGCGCCGACGCGCTGAAGCACGATGCCGCTCGCGACCTCGCCCTCGCCGTTTAGTTCGGCGATGCCGCGGCGCTCGTCAGGCACAATCTCGACCTTGGCAACGTCGCCGAGCCTGAGCGGTACGCCGCCGACCGACTTCAACGCGATGCTTTCGATGTCGGAGACACTCTTCAGATAGCCGCGTCCACGCACCATGAACTCGAACTCGGAGATTTCGACCGTGCGGCCGCCCGTGTCCATGTTGCTGGTGCGAACCGCTTCGCCGAGATCCGAAAGCGTCACGCCCTGGGCGCGCATCCGCGACGGATCGACGACGATCGAGTACTGCTTGACGAAGCCGCCGACGCTTGCGACCTCGGACACGCCATCCGCCTTTGAGACTGCGAAGCGCACCACCCAGTCCTGCAGGGAACGGAGTTCCGCGAGAGACAATTCCTTGGCAACGACCGCGTACTGGTAAACCCAGCCGACGCCTGTCGCGTCCGGTCCGAGCGCCGGGGAGACGCCGTCGGGCAGACGGCTGGCGGCCGCGTTCAGATATTCGAGCACCCGGCTCCGCGCCCAATAGGGATCGGTGCCGTCCTCGAAGATCACGTAGACGAAGGATACGCCGAAGAAGGAGAAACCGCGCACCACCTTCGACCGTGGCACGGTCAGCATAGAGGTCGTAAGCGGATAGGTGACCTGGTCCTCGACGACTTGCGGGGCCTGGCCCGGATAATCAGTGAACACGATGACCTGGACGTCGGAGAGGTCCGGTATGGCATCCAGCGGCAAGGTCTTGACCGCATAGACACCGGCGGCAGCGGCAAGTGCGGTCGCAAAGAATATGAGGATCAGATTTCGGGCGGACCAGGCAATGAGCTTGGCGATCATGGCTGCGCCTCAGCGGGCGTCAGCGCGCTGAGCGCGGCCTTCAAGTTGCTTTCGGCATCGATCAGGAAGTTGGCCGAGACGACGACCTTTTCGCCTTCGACAAGGCCTTCCACGATCTCGGCCATGCCCTCGCCCCGCATGCCGACCTTCACGTTGCGTGGCTCGAAGCTGCCTTCGCCCTTGTCAACGATCACAACCTGGCGGTCGCCGGTGTCAATAACCGCGCTATCAGGCACGGTCACGACAGGATCGGTCCCACCCGTCGCGATCTCCACCTCGGCATACATGTTGGTAAGCAGCAGCCCGTTGGCGTTTGGCAGTTCGATGCGAATCCTCGCGGTACGCGTCTGCTCCTGGATTTCGGGATAGATCAGCCCGACCTTGCCCTCAAACACGTTGCCCGGGAGGCTGCGGATGCGCACAGTCGCCCTGTCCCCGACACGAACGGAACTCAACGCGTATTCCGGCACGTCGGCCATCACCCAGACGACTGAAACGTCGGCGATCCGGAACAAGGTCTGGCCCGCCTCCGCCATCATGCCGTCGACGGCCATCCGTTCGAGGACGACGCCGCTTCGCGGGGCCGTCAGCGCGACCGATATCGGCACTTTCTTGGTCTTCTCGATTTCCTCGATCGCCTCGACCGGGACGGCAAGATTTTCGAGGCGTTGGAAACTTCCGCTAGCGGCTTTGCGTCCGCCACCGCTTTTCAGATCAGCAGCGTAGAGCGCTCCGGCAGCGGCGATTTCTTTGGCATAAAAGCGCACGAGCGGCTGACCCCGCTCGATTACATCTCCTGTGGTGATGGCCGCCACCTCCTCGAGGAACGCCTCGGTGCGGATCGACACGACGCTGACGCGGCGTTCGTCCAGCGTGACTGTGCCGGGAACCCGGACCGGACGTTTGATGGAGCCTTTGGTAGCCAGCGCTGTCTTCACGCCTGTGCGTTGCAGCTTCCCTGCCGATACCTTGACGGTCGACCCGTCGTCCGCCTCGCCGTCGAAGACGGGGATGTAGTCCATCCCCATGGAGTCTTTCTTGGGGGTCGGCGAGGTGTCCGGCAGTCCCATGGGATTTCGGTAGTAAAGTATCCTCCGGTCGCTCGGCGCCACCGCTTCGCCGCCGCCTGCTTTCATCTCGGGGCGAATCTCGAAGCTCACGTCTTCGCTCGCCAGGACCGCGACGAAATCCCGGCCATCCTCGGTGCGCTTCGGCGTCGACGAATAGGCGGGATCTCCATCGGGATGGCGGTAGTAGATGACGGGACCGGAGGGAGCCGGATCGGCAGTCGTCGGCATCGGTTCCGCGTAGAGCGGGCGCCCGATGGTCGTCTCAATCATTTGCACGACGTCCGAGACGGACAGATCTTGTTGTCCGGCCGAGTATCCGCCGGCGCCCGCCCCGGCCGCCAATACGGCGAGGGTCAGCAATGAACCGAACCTTTTCATTGGACGGCCTTGAATTCCAGGCGGCGCTCGACCGTTTCGGTCTCACCCTGGACCTTCGCTGCGATGGAGAAGCGCCAGCCTCCCGCCATCATGAGGTTTGTCTTGAAGCGATAGATGCCAGGCTTCTCGGATGGCAGTGCCTCGACGGGCGCCGCCATCGTCTCCATCCCGTCCGGAGCCATGTCCATTCTGGTGGCGAATACGACAGCGTTGTTCACCGGAGCGCCTGTCCCCTTGTCGAGGAGCCTGACGGCGACGATGGCGCCGTCCCCTTCCTTGATCTCGTTCTCAACGAGCTGGAATTCGTAGTCCTCTTGCGCTGCTTTGGCCGCCTGGAAAGCTACGATGCAGGACGCGAGCGCCAGCATTGCTGAGCGAAGTGCGAGTTTCGATTTCATGTTCAAGAATCCCGACTGTCATTGACCGTGCCTGCGCACGGCATTGGGCATGGCAGACACCACGCGGCCTCACCCGTGCAGCATTCAGCCGCACGGGTTCCGGCGCCAAAGGCGCCTATGACAGTCAGGCTTTGGGTGGTCTTGGCGGCGGTTCGCCGATAAGCGAGGGAAAAATCACGTCTCTGCCATTCAGGAAGTCGTCTCCGATCGGCGCAAGGAGAAAGAAGGAAAACGTTTCGGCAAGCGGGGCGCTGACCATCCCCGACACGCACAAAACAGCCAACGGGCAATCCTTGCCGCAGTCCGGCACCATCGACTTGCCATCCGGGCAGCAAGGCATGTCGTCTTGCATGATGGACAAAGCTGGCCCGGCGGCAGCAGCACCCGAAGGCGAAGCTCCAAAAGGTGCAAAGGCCAGCCCGAATACGGCCAGCAACAAAAGCATCCTTCCGAAACCGAACGAACTCGTCATCGATCACATTTTGGCACAGGAAGCCACCGGACGATAGTGTTTCCGGGATTTGTGACCTTCTTGTGAGACGGCCCACAAGGCGTCGGTACGCGACCTGACAGTAAATGGCACGCGCAAGCAATCAGCGTGGTTACGATGGCCCAGGGGGCGAGCATGCCGTCGTCCGGACCATACGGGACGCCGCGCCCGACATAGTCCTCGAACCGGATACCGTTCAGCTCCTCGAACGGCACGGCCGACCTGGAAAAATCCGTCTACGAACCTTCGCGATCCCAATCCTAGCATTCATTTCACCGCATTATGAGCCGCCCGATCCAATAGTCGAGCGAGAATCGACCTGGTCCCCAGGCCATTATGCCTAGCGCCATGGCCGCCCACGTGACATGGATCGGCCAACCGCTTGGAACCGTGAGCTGTATGACAATCGTCATGATAAGAAGTCCCAAGGCAGCGAACCGAGAAAAAAGGCCGAACACGAGCATGATCGGTAACAGGATTTCAGCGAGGCCGGACGCAAATGCCATCATCCCAGGGGCCGGGAACGGATAGGGACCGCCTGGGAGGTGCAAGCGAAACTCCGAACTGAAGAGAAAGACCGCGACGTCGTTCAACTGCAGGAAGCCGTCCCATTTGTTGACGCCTGAACGCCAAAACGGCACCGCGAGGCCAAAACGCAAGGCGAATTGGGTGAGGGACGGTTGGGCAATGGCCCGAATGATGGCGGTTGCCCGTTCACCAACATCGACGATCCAGCTCTGACCGTTGTCGTCGACAAGCCGTGGTTCACTAGCCATCCTGTCATCCTCCGAACTTGACGTCGCTGAATGCACCCGCCGCCAGAATTCCGGCAATGTTGGCCGGGAGGTCGAATGATGGGCTGTCTGCCAACGCCGCAGATGCGGCAGCGCCCAGTGGTTCGCCCGACATCAGATGCGTGAGAAAGACCGCGCCGCCGGGTGGGAGGTGCCTGACGACGACTTCAAGCTTGGGTCTCGTCACCAAAGCATCCTCCGGATCGGCCGCCTCGATCTGACCGAAAGGATCTCTGCCGCGGTTCGCTGAGAAAATCGTGACCGCAGGATAGCGTGAGCGGACGATGCGCATGGCCGGGTGGGGTAACAAGATGGTGTTGCCCAAATGCTCTGGCGGGATCGGCGCGAAAGCCTGCGGCGCCAACGGCTCGGCGTCGGCGGCGTGATACGCATCGAGCCACGCCCGCTCGATCCGAGCCACATCAGCCAGCCACGGCAGCGATTGTGCGTATTCGTAACGTTCGATGAAATCGGGAAAGTCGCGGCCATATTCGAACAGGAGGGGCGAGACCGGCGGCGTTGCGCGCACATGAAAACGCGCCATCGCTCGGAAGAAATCCGTCCCGGTGATGCGCTGTGTGGCTGGAAAGACAGCCGCCAGTGCATTGATAAGACTGGCTGTGACATTGTTGCGATAGACATTGTAGCGCTTCGTCGCCGCCTTGCCATGGGGCCCGGCGACTGCGGCCGGCGTCACGCGGCCGGGATCGAGCAGCGCCGGAGCAAAGGACTCGGCGTAAGAAGATTGGACGCTGCGATCGAGTTCGCGCAATTCAGCGGGAAGCACGGATTTTTTCCTGCGTGAAGGTGCGCGCGTGGCGGTCGAGGATTGCCTGAGCCGCAGCGGCTTCGGCGCGAAGCACCGGCCAATCTGGGATGTCGCTGTCCCACTCGATCAGCGTCGGCATTGGCCCGCAACGGCCGATTACGAGATCGTAGAGTTTCCAGACCGCATCCGCAACCGGACCGTCGTGGCTATCGATCAGCAGAAGGTCACCCTCGTCATCTGTTTGCCGCGCATGCCCAGCCAAGTGAATTTCCCCGACCTGGTCGAGCGGAAAGGCTGCGAGATAAGCCAGCGGCGAGTAGCCATGATTCGTTGCCGAGACAAAGACGTTGCTCACGTCGAGCAGGAGCCCGCAGCCCGTTCTCCGGGCGATTTCGCGAATGAAACCAGTCTCGCTCATCGTCGATTCCGGGAAGACGACATAGGTCGACGGGTTCTCCAGAAGGATCGGACGTCCGATCGCCACCTGCACTTCGTCGATGTGATCGGCGACGCGCGCAAGCGTTGCCTGGGTATAGGGCAATGGCAGCAGATCGTTGAAAAATGTGGTGTCGTGGGTCGACCAGGCCAGGTGCTCTGAAACAAGTGTCGGCTCGTAGCGGTCGACGAGCGCCTTGAAACGCGCGAGATGAGTTTTGTCTATAGGCTGCGGGCCGCCGATCGACATGCACACGCCGTGCAGCGACACAGGGTGGTCGCGGCGGATGCGGGTCAGGGCATCGTGGGGAGGCCCGCCGGCGCCCATGTAGTTTTCGGCGTGAACCTCGAAGAAGCCTTCCTGTTTCCCCTCGTCCAGAATCGCTGGCAGATGCTCATGCTTGAAGCTGGTGCCGGCTAGGCCGGCAATCGGATGTGCCGGAAAGCGCGAGGTTGCCGACGCCGGTGTGGCACGGTAAGTAACCAGATCGTTCATCGCCTCCTCCTTCGCTTTCCGGCGCTTCGATTTTTGCTTACGCGGGGACGTCGCGCGTCAGCGGCTCAGGCGAGCCCTGGCGGTCGCCCGGTACCTTGATCGAGGCGCAGGTGCCGCCCGCAACGAACGACCAGGCATTGCCCTGGAAATCGACCGTCGAAGTGCCCTGGCAAGTAGTGCCGGGTCCTGCCGCGCAGTCGTTCATGCCAGCAAGAGAAACGCCGTAGCACTTCTCCTTGCCAGACTCCATTGCCGCCTTTCCTTCCGCTTCCGTCAGGGGCGCCGCACTCGCGAAAGACGCGAGCGCGGTTGCGACCGCGCCAGCCAGGACAGAAGTGCTTACAGTCGATCTCATAGACATGACATGATCCTCCAATTGGGGGTGTTTCGCACGCAGATTGCGGCGTGCGTGACAGATAATTCGGCCGAAACGGGCTGCGGGTTACGCAGCCCCAACACACGGTTTCGTGATCTCGGCTCCTCTGAACGCGCGGAGCGTAACTTTCGCCATCGGCCATCGAATTAGCGCGAAGAAGGCTCGTGGAATGACGATGGACACAATCAGGCTCATCGAAATGCTTGCCGGAGACAAACGGCAGTGGCCGCCTGACCCTACCTTCGCCTTGCGAAGAGCGACAGGCCTTGCGATCGCACTTGCGGCAGCCATCATCTTCCTGACGCTCAGCATCAGGCCCGATCTGGCTATTGTCGCCAAGACACCGGGGTTTGCGTGGAAGCTCGCCGCAACGGTGTCGCTGGGGGTGAGCGCATTCGGCCTGGTCTTGCGGGTGTCTCGACCGGGGGACGAATGGCGCCTGGCGGCTGCAAATCTGACGGTTGCGCCTATGGTGCTCGCGATGGGGATTGCCTCCGACTTCCTTCCACGGTCGGCGATTCTGTCCTCCGTATCGACCAATCCAAACGGTTTCGTGTGTCTCGCCAGCATCGTTTTAGCTGGCCTTGCCCCCTTTGGTATCATCGTTGCTGCGCTGCGGCAGGGGGCACCAACAAATCCGGCCTTGGCGGGGGCGGTCGCGGGACTTTTGGCAGGCGGCATAGCTGCCACCTTCTTCATTGCTCACTGCGTGAGCGATTCATTACTGTTCGTGGCCACGTGGTACACGTTGGCCAGCGTGACACTGGCTGCGCTGGGTGCGGCGGTCGCTCTTCGACTGGTCCGTTGGTAAAACCGGAACCTGGTGCGGAGTTCGCCCAGATGTTCGCCCTCGCCGGGGTGGGTGTGACGCTCATCTGCCGGTCTCGCCTGCTGACCGAGGCCGGGCCTGAAAGCGGTAAGGCGCTCCCGGGTGCTTCGAAGTGGAATGGATCACAGTGGTCTCCGGCTTCGCATATCACGCGATCCACAGGACCGACGGCGGCGTTTCATTGGCTGTCGCGGGTGGCGGCCAGGATACGGCGGTCGACGCCGATCAGATGCTGATTTCCACCGGCCGGTCGCCCAACATCGGAGGTCTTGGCCTCACCGAGTATAGCATCGCCGTCTCGCCGAAGGGTGGCATCGTCGTCGACGACCGCATGCGCACGACCCGATCCAGCATCTATGCCGCAGGTGACATCATCGGCCATGACCAGTTCGTCTACATCGCGGCGTACGGCGCCAAGCTTGCTGCCAAGAACGCGCTCAACGACGATAGCCTGCGCTACGACAAGCGCGCGATGCCAGCCATGGTGTTTACTGACCCGCAGGTGGCAGGTGTTGGATTGACGGAGGCTGCGGGGGGTGCCGCCGGATATGCCGTTCTCATCTCCGCGATCGACCTCCACCAACTGCCGCGTGCGCTTGCAGCCCGTGACGCCCGCGGGCTCATCAAGCTTGTGGCCGATGCCGGCGCAGTAAGCTGCCCGGCGCGCATATCCTCGCTCCGGAAGGCGCCGATAGCATCCAGACGGCAGCGCTCGCGATCCAGCAAGGTCTCACTGTCAACGATCTGCCGACACGATCTTTCCGTATTTAACCACGATCGAGGGTCTCAAGCTTGCAGCGTTCGCCTTTGAGAAAGACGTGGCGAGGCTTTCGTGCTGGGCCGGCTAGATCTTAGATATCTGGATCGAGCGACGGATGGAGTTGGTGTGAGAAGTCAGCTGTTCCTGACGGGGCCCAGTTCAGACGGGCTACAGACCATCTGATTGACGGCACGCCATTGCCCGGTGGAAATGCTCCCAGCCCGCCCGACCACCTGTCGCAAAGGGGGATCACAAAACAGTGACCTCTCGCATGTCGCGCGACCGAACCCTTTTTCCCTAGTGACGCCTCTATAGGGCAACATGCAGTCTATTGTTCCGTGACCGAGCTTTAACGCAGCAGCAAAGGGAGCGCTCCGTGGAGAACCATCTTGTTCTGATCGAGGCCGCCCGCCACGGCGATCGTGTAGCCTTGGAGCGTCTACTCGCCATTAGCCAACCAGACATTCGACGATTCGCACAGTCGCAATGTGCCGGGAGCGATACGGATGACGCCGTCCAGGAAACGCTCTGGCTCGTGTATCAACGTATCGGCGCGCTGCGAACGGTCACGTCGTTTTCGGCCTGGGTCTTCTCGATCGTCCGGCGGGAATGCAGCCGGTTGTGGCGGCAGATGCATGGTCAGACCGAACTGCCGGCGGACGATCATCCGGCCTTCGTGTATCGGCCGGAGCCGGAATTGCGCGAGGATTTGATTGCGGCAATCCATTCGCTGCCGGACAGGCACCGCGAGGTGATCGTGCTGCGGGATATTCGGGAGTTCTCGATCAGCGAGATCGCGGTCGAGCTCCGCCTGTCGCGCGAGGCCGTCAAGAGCCGCATCCATCGCGCCCGCTTGATGATCCGCGAATATCTCGAGGACTAGGAATGCCGAGTTCCGAGCAATCTCCGCGGCGAAAGACCCTTCGCCCTCACAGCAAGAAGGAGAGGACCGTAAGCGCTTGTGCGCGCTCGGGGACCTACAGAAGCGTGGCGAACCTCGTCGCAGGTCGTGAACGTTGCGCTGTGCGAGATGCAGCGTTTTCGCCGGCACGGGATCGCGCAAACCGCGCGCCGAAGCGGCGCCTTGAACCCGAAACCAAGACCGTTCGTCGGCGGGAGGGATTGAAATGAACCGTCTGTCCCGCCAGGTCGGTACTCTGCTATCGCGCTACCTCAATGCGAGGGTGCGTGGCCCCTACCCCCATCCGGCGGCGGATCTCGACGCCATGCGCCAACTGCTGCAGCCCGCGGACGTGATTTTGGTCGAAGGAGACCGTCGAATCAGCGGCGCCATCAAGTACCTCACCCAGTCAACCTGGTCTCACGCGGTGCTCTTTGTGGGCGAGCGCGGTGGCGTCGATGCAGACGGGCGCGTTCGTGCTCTCGCTGAGGCTGACACCGAGCATGGGATACGAGCATTTCCCCTTGACGAGCTCAAGGGCTACCACCTCCGCATCTGTCGGCCAGCCGGGCTGTCTCCGGAGGACGCCCGCCGCGTGATCGACTATGTGCTGGCCAGACTCGGCGACCGTTACGATCTCAAGAATGTGGTCGACCTTGCACGCTACCTGCTGCCGACGCCGCCGGTGCCGGCTCCTTGGAGGAGGCGCATGCTGGCATTGGGCAGCGGCGACCCGACGCGAGCCATTTGTTCAACGCTGATTGCCCAGGCTTTCCAGTCGGTTGGCTTTCCAATCCTGCCCGTGATCAGCGCCGAGGCAGGCTCCGTACCGGACTGTCGCGATTGTGTGCGCGAAATCTATCACATTCGCCATCATAGCCTTTTCGTGCCGCGGGATTTCGACGTGTCGCCATACTTCTCCGTAATCAAGCCAACATTGATGCATACCATCGACTACCGGACCTTGACCTGGGCAAAGGTCGATCAGACGGTAGGTTCGTGATGCCCTCGCCGTGCTCTTCTCTTGTGAAGCATCCCGGTCCTGGTTCCGACCACTGGGCGGTCGGTGCGAAGGTCCGGCTCCAGACGGCGCATGCCTCCGCCGCACGGTCGGCCGCGGGTCAGAAGCACGCCCCTCATCGACCCGTCGTCAGGCCGGGTCTGGTCGGATCGGTTCCCGGGCAAGGATCGTGTGAGTGCTTGCCTCTCAATCCCTCGAATGGGTCCACTCCGCGATGACCGGCATTCCCGGGAACAGCCAGCACCTCGGCGATCTCATGCGATCCGCGCAAGAGGGCGACGGCAAAGCCTACCTTGAGTTGCTTCGAGCGATCACACCGATGCTGCGGGCGACCGCTCGCCGGCAACTCTCCGTCTATAATCGTCAGGAAGTGGAAGATGTCGTGCAGGACATCCTGATGTCGCTGCACGCCGCCATGGCAACCTACGATCCCGAGCGGCCATTCATACCCTGGCTGATGGGAATCGCCCGCAACCGCGTTGCCGATGCGGTTCGCCGTTACGCCCGGCGGGCAGCGCACGAGCAAGTCGTCGAGACCGTCCCCGAAACCTTTTTTGATCCCGGAGCGAATATATCAGCGGAGGTGTACGGCGATCCCGAGGCGTTGCGGCGGGCCATCGATGGTCTACCCCACCAGCAGCGCCGGGCAATGGAGTTGTTGAAGCTGCGCGAAATGTCTCTGAAGGAGGCGGCAGCCATCAGCGGCACGAGCGTCGGCGCTCTGAAGATCGCCGTGCACAGGGCCATGGGAACGTTGCGAGAAGTGCTGAGCAAAGGGACCTGAACTTGGAAACGGATGATCTGATCGAGCGCCTGGCGACGCGCCACAAGCCGATCCGCCGTCTGCCGCCGCCACGGAAACGGACTCTGCACTGGCTGTCGATTGCGCTGTGCGGCGTGGCAGCGGTCGTGGCACTGATGTCGCCGCGGGACGATCTGGCCGCAAAACTGACCGATAATCGGTTCTTGGTCGAAGAGATGGCCGCGCTCGCCACCGCGGTAGCGGCGGCGTTCTCGGCGTTCTGCCTGATCATTCCCGGCCAAAGCCGAGCCGTGGCTTTGCTCCCCGCGCCACCGTTGGCGTTATGGCTGGGCAGCCTCGGACAAGGATGTTGGCAGGCTTGGCTCAGGTACGGCCAGGAGGCCTGGCGGCTCTCGCCCGATTGGGTCTGTTTACCCGCAATTGCTATAGTCGGCGCGATACCAGCTTTGACGATGGTCGCGATGCTTCAGAAAGGCGCGCCGATTGCCCCACGAATGACAGTCATGCTGGGCGCGTTGGCCGCCGCAGCTCTCGGAAACGTCGGGTTGCGCCTGTTCCATCCACAGGATGCCAGTCTCATGGTTCTTGTGTGGCAATTCGGAAGCGTGGCGCTCCTGTCTCTACTTGCAGGTTGGGGCGGCCGCCAGATACTGGCCTGGCGACACCTTGGGAACGCCTGAACCTAGTGGATTGAATCAGACAATTCGAACCGTCGTTCGCAGCTCATGTGAACTGTTTGCGTAGGGCCGCTATGCGGACAACCTGCCAGAGAATTTGAGTATCTTTGCGCAAAGTATCCGGCTACTGATCATGCGGCGACCTGTGTGAAGCTATCGGTGCAGCTCGGCCCACTTCGACTTTCATGGCGCCTGCAATAATCTATAAATGCGGGGGACAGTAATATGGGCCAAGAAGAATTGTTCGGCGTCTGGGCGCTGATATCACTTCAATTCGTAATGTCCGAAGGCGGAGAGTCCAAGGATATGTATGGAGCCGATCCACTTGGCTATATCTTCATAACCCCGGACAAACGGATGATCACAGTCATAACTTCAAGAGATCGAAAACCATCAAGCAACGATTCTGGAGATGCAGATCTTTTCAAAAGCATGATGGCCTATTCAGGTCCATTCCGTGTTGAAGGCGAAGATCAGTTCATAACCGATGTCGAGGTTTCGTGGCATCCCGGATGGGTGGGAACCGAGCAAGCGCGGACATTTTCGATAGACGGCGATATCCTTTCGATTATCACAGCAGAGACCCTGCACCCGATGTTTCCCGGTCAGAAAGGACGTGGTGTGCTGAAGTGGAAACGGACGTCGACGTTCTGAAGCGCGTGAGGGGCTGTCAAGTCCGCTTTGGGCTCGTTGCCGCCATCTGATAGTTTCTGTCGGATTTTGGCCGGGGCTTAGCGGGGTGAAGACAACGCTTGGAACCCACGGTTTCTGGCGGCGATGATGTCGTCGGGGTCGGCGCGCCAGATAAACGGCTTGGCTTCGGTGATGTTGTGTTCGGCGATGAAGCGATTGATCGCGGCTTGCAGGTCGACGACCGAGTGGAACACGCCGTGTTTGAGCCTGCGCCGCGTCAGTTTCGCGAAGAACCCCTCCACCGCGTTCAGCCAGGATGACGATGTCGGGATGAAGTGGAACGTCCAGCGCGGATGCCGTACCAGCCAGGCCCGCACTTTGGAATGTTTGTGGGTACAGTAGTTGTCGAGGATGACGTGGATGGCCTTGCCCTTGGGGACGTCCCGTTCGATCTGGTTCAGGAACCGGATGAACTCCTGATGCCGGTGGCGCTGCATGTTCTGGCCGATGACCGATCCGTCGAGCACGTTGAGCGCGGCAAAGAGCGTGGTCGTGCCGTTGCGCTTGTAGTCGTGGGTCATGGTCGGGCCGCGCCCCTTCTTCAGTGGCAGGCCGGGCTGGGTCCGGTCAAGCGCCTGTATTTGCGCCTTTTCATCCACCGACAGCACAACCGCATGGGCGGGCGGCGAGACGTAGAGCCCCACCACATCGTGCAGTTTCTCGGCGAAGGCCCGGTCATTTGATAACTTGAACTGACGCCAGCGATGCGGGCTCAGCCCATGCGCCTTCCAGATTTCCCGTACCGTGGAGGCGGCCAGCCCGACCGCCTCGCCCACCTTCTCGTCCGACGTCCTGGGAGTTCCCGGCGGGCGCGTCTTCTCTTGCAGCAGGCCATCGACACCCTCGGCCATGAACCGTTCCTGCCAGCGCCAGACGCAGGTCTTGGACTTGCCTGCGGCGGCCATGATCGATGTTGTTCCGGCTCCATCGGCGCTCAAAAGAACGATACGACAGCGCCAGACATGCTTCTGCCGCGAGGACGGGTGCGAAATGATCGCCTCAAGCCGAGATCGATCCTCGCGTAAGACCGTGAAAGATATTCCTGTGCGCATCAGTATGACTCGCACAGAGAAAGCCCGAACGGAATCCCAATTCGGACTCCTTCGTCCCGCTCAATCCACTAGGTCCATCGTACGCGCTCGCCGGCAACGGCTTGGCCTAAAATCCGGCGCTCTTCCCAACCGGACTGCAGCAGCGCTGTAACTTTCCGTCCTTGACACGCGAACTAACCTGCAGACCACCGTGAACGTGGCGAGGGCGAAGCAGTGAAGCAAGGA
The DNA here is from genome assembly GCF_016793485.1 of Mesorhizobium sp. Taxonomy (GTDB): domain Bacteria; phylum Pseudomonadota; class Alphaproteobacteria; order Rhizobiales; family Rhizobiaceae; genus Mesorhizobium_K. Next base: position 48,271 of record NZ_JAEULZ010000051.1, read on the forward strand.
GATTCGACGTTGAGGCTGATCTGCATTCTCTTGTCTGTCATCGTTGTGAACTTCCCGCTTGAGCGAGCGGCCGGCCAGGACATACCGGTCGGTTCTTTTTCGCAACGCTCCCTCTCGGGCTGGAGCAGCCGCTCCTTCAAAGGCGAGACCAAGTACGAGTTGGTCGAGGATGCCAATCTGCGAACCGTCGTGCTAGCAGCGGTGGCGGATGCAGCAGCGTCGGGCCGCTACCGAAAGATCAGGATCGATTTGAAAAAAACACCGTTCCTCAACTGGTCGTGGAAAGTGACTGACATATTCCCGGGGATCGACGAAAGGCATAAGTCGGGTGACGACTTCCCCGCGCGGATTTATGTCGTCGTCGAGCGCGGCCTGCTCGGAGCCCGGTCTCTATCCCTCAACTACGTATGGGCGAGCCAACACGCCGCAGGAAGCGAGTGGCCAAGCCCCTACACGGCTCAGGTCCGTCTGATCGCGGTCGATAGCGGGCAAAAGGGGCTCGGCTCCTGGGTCCAATACAAGCGCAACGTCCGGGACGACCTGCGGAGGGTCTTCAGCGAGGAGATCGGTGAGATCGATGCGGTTGCGATCATGACGGATGCCGATGATCACAAGGGGCGCGCGCAGACCTTCTACGGTGACATCTGGTTTAGTCCAGAATAATGAGCTTCACTCCGTCTTTGCTCAGGGATCGCTCCGACGGAACGGTGCGCCCGACAAGCGACGGAGCGGTACATGCGGGTAAGGGTCAGCGTCGCCATTTCGGTTTTCCTGCTGTGCTGCATTGCGGTCAGCGCGATAGCAGTGCATGTCCTGTGGCGACGAACTGCCGACAGCAACAGTCGTCTTCTCGTGGCGACCCTCGACCACCAGATCACAGAAACCGTACGCAACGAAGTGGCGGGACGCATCGCAAGCGCGGAAGCGGCGTTCGGTGCGGTTCGCACAATCTTCCTGCAGAACGTGATCGAGACGCGACAGGCCGATAAGCGCGAGTTCGTTTTCCTATCCCAACTGCAAGCGCAGCCCTCGCTTTCGTGGGTCGCTTTCGGATGGCCCGATTCGACGTTCTTCGCCTCCCACAAGCTTGGCGACGGCGAACTGGAAATGATGGAGATCTACGTCAAGGACGGCGCCTGGACCCGGCGCGTCGACCACTACAAGGTCGTGCCGGGCGACATCGAGTTCTACCAGAGGAAGTTCGAGCCGACCGACTACCTCGTCACCGACCATGCCTGGTATCAACAGGCCATTAAGGCCAATGCGCCCGCGTGGTTCATCGTCACCGAACACCCGGTTGCCACGCGCTCGGCGGCCGCGTTTGCGGGCCCCATCGACGTCTACCAGAGACGTCAGGGCGTGCTCGCCACGATGATCGAACTCGACCGTCTCTCACGTTTCCTCGGCTTCCTTGAGGTCGCCCGCACCGGAGCCGCCTTCATCATGTCGTCCGAGGGCGACATCGTAGCTGGCCCGGATAAGACCGCCGACGAGGTCAATGGCGCCGATCTTGGCGGTCATCCCCTTCTCGGGGTAGCGCATCAACTAGGACAACGTCTGGCAAGCCGCACGGAGGCCGGCTACGACGAGGCGATCAGGGTACGTCTCATTGATCAGGGTGTGTCCTACAACGTCACCCTGACGCCGCTCGACTTCCTCGACTGGCATGTTGCGGTCATCATTCCAGAAGCCGAGTTTCTCGCCGAGATCGATCGCACCACTACCCGCCTGGCCTTCACGTTGCTGGCGCTCGTTGTGGTGGCGGGTATCGTGTCGGTAACGATTGCACAACGCCTTCTGGCCGAGCCCCTTCGCGCGGTTGTGGAGGATCTACGAGCTGTCGAAACCTTCGAACTAAACCGTATTTCGAAACGCCATTCATGGTTGGTCGAACTCGACACGCTTTCCGTCGCGTTGGTTCGCATGGCAACCGGACTGAGCGCATTCGCGAAATACATTCCCACCGATCTCGTGCGGACGCTGGTAACGGAGGGCATCGAAGCAAGGCCCGGCGGGGAAATGAAGTCCCTCACGATATTTTTCGCCGACATCGCGGGATTTACCGGCATGTCAGAACGGCTCGGCAAGGATATCGTACCGGTGATCAGCAGCTACCTCGATCTCGCCTCGCAGGCGATCGAAGCCGAGGGCGGCACCATCGACAAGTTCATTGGCGACGCCGTGATGGCCTTCTGGGGCGCTCCGCGTGGAAGAGACGATCACGCCATTGCCGCTTGTAGGGCGGCGCTGGGCATCTGCCGGGCCGTGGCGCTTAATGGGCCCAGAGACGATGCGGGCAATGCGCTCACCGTCCGCATCGGGATCAACAGCGGGGTCGCCCTCGTCGGCAACATCGGGTCCGCCACGCACCTTGGCTACACCGCCATCGGCGATGCGGTGAACGTTGCAAGCCGGCTCGAAACCGCCAACAAGCTCTACGGGACGGGCATCATAATGGGTGAAGAGGTCCGCAAGGCTGCTGGCCCCGACATCATCGTACGCGAACTCGATCGCATCGCCGTCTACGGCCGCGAAGGTGGAATCGCCATTTTCGAGCTTATCGGCTTGTCCGGGGAGAAGCGGCCGTCATGGATCGACTCGTATGAAGCCGGCCTTGAGCTTTACAGGGCGCGACGGTGGCGCGACGCCGAGAGCAAGTTCCTGGAGGTTGTGGCAGCCCGGGGCGATGACGGTCCGTCCCAGCGCATGATCACTCGCTGCCAATCCCTGTGTCAGCACTCGCCGGACGATGGCTGGGAGCCGATCACTGTGATGGAATCAAAATAGCATATGTGAACTATGGCGTCGCTAACCCGCTACGGCCGCATCGGTGATTGCGTTAAGTGCACCCGCCATCTTGTCTGTCACCTCCTTCAGGTTCTCAATCCCGTGAACATCTGTGATATGCGACGGCGGCCGGTACCCAATCTGCACCCTGCCATTTTCATCTTCCCAGATCAGGACGCGTAGGGGCAAATCGAGCCCAGCCGTCTGCCGGTCCTGCATCAGGGGTGTGCCAAGCGCCGGGTTGCCAAATAGGATGACGGTTGTCGGTCGCAATTCAAGTCCAGTCACCTTGGCGGCCGCGGCATGATCGACGGTCACGACGATTTTGGCGCCTCGCTTTTCAATCTCGGTCTGGAGGCGTTGTACCGTAGTCGCAAAGTCAAAAGCGCTTTCCTTCACGATCAAATCAGCGTCTTCAGTCCGTACAGGTTGGTTGAAGGCTATCGCGACGATCATGGCTGCTGCTGCTATAACCAATCGAAACATAGTCTCCTCCTGTTCGCGTTATGTACGAGCGGGCATCCTACACCCTGTTCAAATCTTAGGCTGCGCCTCACTGTGAGCCGGAGGCGGACTACCCCACGGCGCGTCAGCATCAAGAGGTGGAGATGGGCGTGGCCGGCGCCGACGAGCAGGACTCGCTGTGGTCCACGGGGTATGCGACCGCTCAGCCAGCGCGATCGCGGACTTGGCGACGCTGCGGAGCCGATCCCCGTCACCACCTGCACGAGCCAGCACTCGCAAGGCTATGACTGCCGACAGCATGAGCCGTGCCGTCGCGCGGATATCCCGTGAGCCTTGAAAAGAGCCTTTTGGAAGACGTTTCAGCGCGCGATAGAAACCATCCTCAATTTCCAGCAGGCACTGTTCGATCAAGGTGGCGAACTCGGCATCCCATGGTGCGACCTCCATCGCGGAATTGACGAGAAGGCAGCCGCGACGGTCACGCAACGATGCCTCCACGAGATCGTCGAAGAACGCCCGGATTCCACGGATCGGATCATCGCTGGCGTCGAGTTCTGCGATGCGTTTCCGCGCGTATGTGTCCACGTAAGCGTGCAGGCAGCGCCGGAACAAGGAGCGTTTGTCTCCGAAGGCATTGTACAGGCTGGCGCCGGTGATCGACATTGCACCGGCAAGATCGCGGACGGATGTTGCCTCGTATCCGCGACGCCAGAACTGGTCCATCGCCGCCGCTAGCGCCGCCGGCTGATCAAAAGTTCGTGGTCTCCCCATTTTGTGAACTCTTCTGCGTCTCACCGCCCCTTGCAAATGCAATGGAGCTGTGCGCGTTTTATAGCGGTCGATCTAAAACTACAACCTCTACCGCTTGACGCAGGGTCGAAAGGACGTCTGCAATGAACACCGCATTTCCCCACCTTGTTCCGCGCCGGGCCGTACCTGAACTTAGGGTGCCGGTTGTCGGAGGACGCACCTACGACATTCGGAACGAGACGCCGACAGCATTCTCCCTGGTCGTCTTCTACCGCGGGCTGCATTGTCCGGTCTGCAAAACCCAACTCAAGGACCTCGACGCAAAGATCGGCGAGTTCGATCGGCGGGGCGTGTCTGTTGTTGCGATCTCGACAGACGTCGAGGAGCGCGCGGTCATGACGAACCTCGAATGGCAATTGCCACAGCTTCGCATAGGTTACGGCCTGTCACTGCCGGCAGCGCGCGAATGGGGCCTCTACATCTCTCGCGGCCGTGGAAAGACCTCGCTTGGAATCGAGGAGCCGGTGCTATTTTCAGAACCCGCACTTTATCTGGTGCGCCCTGACGGCACCCTTTTCTTTGGCAGCGTCCAGACCATGCCGTTTGCGCGCCCTCATTTTTCCGACATCCTCGGGGCGATCGACTACGTCCTGAAGACGAATTATCCGGCGCGCGGCGAGGTCGACGGAGTAACCTTTGAGTCTGCCGCCGCGAAATAGAACAAGAACGTAACGTCCGGCGCCGTGAGTGGCGTCCCGTGTAAAGGAAGCCGCTCGAGTCATGCATGGAACTAGGGTTGCTCGCCGCCGGACGAAGACCGTTGGCGTCCTTCTTCTTCTGGCCGCAATCCTTGTCCTGGCATTGCTTGCAAGGGGGTATCTCGACCCCCATGGGGTTGCGGCCAGGGTTACATCCGCAAGAGACTGGATCGCACTGAACCCGGGCAGCGCGGCGTTTCTGTTCGCGATCACCTACATTGTAGTGACAGGCCTGTCGCTGCCGGGCGCAACAGCTCTTTCGCTCCTTGGCGGCAGCCTTTTCGGCCTCTGGCTGGGAACACTGCTGGTATCCTTTGCGAGCACGATCGGCGCGACAATCTCCATGGTCGTCGCACGCTTCTTTCTACGCGGTTCGGTGGAGCGCCGCTTTCCCGATGCCGTCGCCAAGGTTGATCGCGGTGTTGCGCTGGATGGCACGCGCTATCTGTTCGCGTTGCGCCTCGTGCCAGTGTTCCCCTTCTTTCTCGTCAATGTCGCGATGGGCCTGACTCGCATGCCCGTCGTCACCTTCGCGTGGGTGAGCCTGCTTGGCGCGCTCCCCGCGACGATCCTTTATGTGAACGCAGGCGAGCAACTCGGCTCGATCGAGAATGCCGGCGACATATTGAGCCCACGGATCGTTCTCGCTTTCGCCGCGTTGGCTGCGCTGCCGTTCGCCGCCAAAGCCGCGGGTGCCTGGTGGGGCAATCGAAACGCGTTGCGAAAATGGAGACGGCCCCGCCGCTTCGACTACAACCTGATTGTGATCGGCGCGGGCTCTGCCGGGCTCGTGACCGCCTATATCGCGGCGGCCGCCCGCGCTCGTGTCGCACTTATCGAACAAGGAAAGATGGGTGGCGATTGTCTGAACACCGGCTGCATCCCGTCAAAGACCCTGATTCGGTCCGCGAAGCTCGCCAAAGAGGGCAATCATCCCGAGAGGTTCGGACTCAGCGGACGGCTGGACCCTGATTTTCCGGCGATCATGCGCCGGATCGAGAGGACGATAGCGCGCGTTGCACCACATGACTCGGTCGAGCGCTACAGCAGGCTTGGCGTCGATGTGGTCAAAGGACGGGCCAAGCTCATCGATCCCTGGACTATCGATGTTGATGGCAGGCGCCTGACCGGACGACGAATCGTGCTCGCAACCGGTGCCGAACCAGCTGTCCCGCCGATTCCAGGGCTCGCTGACGTCGAGCCTCTGACCTCCGAAACTCTCTGGAGCCTGACCGAGATGCCGGAACGGCTGCTCGTCCTGGGCGGCGGGGCGATCGGGTGTGAGCTCGCGCAAAGCTTTGCCCGCCTCGGATGCCGTACGACGCTGGTGGAAGCTCAGCCCCGGCTTCTGGCGCGCGAGGACGAGGAGATTAGCGACGCGATGCTCGCCAACCTCGAGGCCGACAGCGTGACCGTCATCACCGGCGCCAGCGTCCGTTCATTCGAACCGGGCGCCCAAACCCGATTTGCCGTGCTTTCCGACGACCAACGTTTGCCCTTCGATCGTGTCCTCGTCGCGATCGGTCGCCGTCCGCGCACACGGGGGTTTGGGCTAGAGGAACTTGGCCTTCTGGATGACGGTCACCTGATCGTCGACGAGCGTCTGCGGACACGGCTCCCGACCGTCTATGCCGCTGGCGACGTCATTGGACGTCTGCAGTTCACGCACGCGGCCGGCCACTATGCCTGGTTCGCAGCGATGAACGCGCTCTTCGGTAGCTTCAAGACCTGGAGGTTGCAGACAAAGGCATTCCCAACGGTGATCTACACCGATCCCGAGATCGCACGCGTCGGACTGAGCGAAGCAGAGGCGCGCGAGCGCTCTATCGCATATGAGGTTACACGGTACGAACTCGCTGAACTCGACCGCGCAATTGCCGACGGTGCGAATGACGGCTTCGTCAAGGTACTGACGGTTCCGGGCCGTGACCGGATCCTCGGCGCTACAATCGTCGGAGCCCGAGCCGGCGACATGCTCGGCGAATTCACGCTGGCGATGCAGCATGGCCTCGGGCTCAACGCGATCCTTCGGACCGTGCACCCTTATCCCGGCTGGACGGAGGCAGCAAAGGCCTTGGCCGGAGAATGGCGACGGTCTCATATGCCTGGTTGGGCGCTCAATCTGTCGGCCCGGGTCCTCCAATGGCAAAGGGGTGACACGAATGTTTGACCGTCACCTTCTGCCACTGCAGAAGCGCCTGCTGGAGCCGCCGGCGGCCCGTCTCGCGCAAGCCGGAATCTCTGCCGACACCGTCACCATTCTGGGGTTTGTCGTCGGGCTGGCGGTTGTTCCATTGCTGGCATACGGCCAATACACCGCAGCGTTGGCCGTCATCCTCGCCAACCGAGCACTCGACGGCCTTGACGGAGCGCTTGCACGGCGCACGCGGCCCACGGATCGCGGCGCATTCCTCGACATCGCGCTTGACTTCGTCTTCTACGCACTTGTGCCGTTCGGCTTTGCACTCGCCGATCCGGCTACGAACGCTCTACCCGCTGCGACGCTGCTGCTCGCCTTTGTCGGGACCGGCAGCAGCTTTCTCGCCTTTGCCGCGGTAGCTGCACGGCGGGGCATGTCGTCCGCGGCCTATCCGGGGAAGGGCTTCCACTACCTTGGTGGCTTGACCGAGGGAGCCGAAACGATCGCCGTCTTCATGGCGATGTGCCTCTGGCCGAGTGCGTTTGAAATCATCGCATACGCTTTCGCCGCGCTGTGCGGCCTGACGACTCTTACCCGCTGGTGGTGGGGCTGGCGAGCCTTCGCTGCCGATACCCCACGTGGCACGGGCGATCGGCCGACCTCGTCAACTGCAAGCAAGACCCGAAAGGGGAAAGCAACCGGAGTGGAACTCGCATCATGAGATACAAAATTAGAAGCTCCTTCCTCGGCCTTTTGGCGACCGGACTGGCCATCATCGTTGGTCATGTTCCCGCCTACGCCTCCAACACGTGGGACGAGATCGTTTCAAGAGCACGCGGCCAGACCGTTTACTGGAACGCGTGGGGCGGCGACGAGAGAACCAACGCTTTCATCGACTGGGTCGGACAGCAGGTGCGAGCCCGGCACGGGATCACGATCAGGCACGTCAAACTCGCGGACACCGCCGAAGCCGTCTCGCGCGTCATTGCTGAAAAGACGGCCGGCCGCGATGATGACGGTTCTGTCGACCTGATCTGGATCAATGGGCCGAATTTCCTGTCGATGAAAGAAAACGGCCTTCTCTACGGTCCGTTCACCCAGCTGCTGCCCAACTATCGTTACGTCGATGTATTGGGCAAACCCTCGAACGTCACGGACTTCACGATCCCGGTGGATGGCATGGAGTCGCCGTGGCGTCTGGCCCAGTTCGTGTTCAACTACAACTCCGCTCGCGTGAAGGATGCACCACGCACGATCAAGGAATTCGTGCCTTGGGCCAAGGCACATCCTGGCCGTTTCACGCATCCTGATGTGCGCGATTTCATGGGAGCCACCTTTCTCAAGCAGGCGCTCATAGAGTTGGCGCCTGATCGGAAAAGGCTCCAGCAGCCGGTTAGCGACGAGGTTTTCGCTGAGGTGACGGCACCGCTCTGGTCCTGGTACGATCAGTTGAAGCCCGCGCTTTGGCGCGCAGGCGAGCAGTTTCCGGCGAACGGCCCGGCCGCCAAGCAGCTCCTCAACGACGGCGAGATTGATCTCTCCATGTCGTTTGACCCTGCCGAAGCGGCAGCCTCGATCGAATCGGGCCTGCTGCCCGACACCGTGCGAACCTACACTCTTTCCGGGGGGACGATCGGCAATACGAGCTTCGTCACCATCCCCTACAACTCGCCGCACAAGGAGGCGGCCATGGTCGTGGCCGACTTCTTGCTAGACCCGGCAACCCAGGCCCATGCACAGGACATCCGTGTGCTTGGCAGCTTCACTGTTCTGGCCGTGGAAAGCCTGGCTGCCGATCAGCGTCGGCTCTTCGCCGATCTGCCGGCGAACCCGGCGCTCCCTACCAACGCGGACTTGGGACCAGTGCTTCTCGAGCCACACCCGTCCTGGATGACAAGGATCACCAACGAATGGAAGCAGCGTTACGGCGGATAGGGTTTCGGCCACGCGGCCTTGCCCCGCGCCTGCCGAGGCTACGTTTGTTGCATGTGGTCGGCGCAGTCGCTCTTGGAGTGCTCGGTGCTCCGATCGCGGCTGGCCTTGTCTTCACGGTCCTGCCCTCGTTCGGCTATCTGCCATCGATCGGCGGCGACACGTTGAGTCTGCAGCCATGGCGGGAACTTTTCGGTACGCCGGGTTTAGCCACGAGCTTATGGCTCACATTGTCGACGGGCCTTGCCGCGACCGTTTTGGCATTGGTTTTGTCGTTCAGCTTCTGCGCGGTGGTCCACAATCGCATGCGCAACCGCGGTGCCGATGGCCTGCTGGCCCCGCTGCTTGCCGCACCCCACGCCGCAATCGCGATTGGACTCGCTTTCATGATAGCGCCGAGCGGCTGGCTGTTCCGGATCACCAGCCCGTGGCTGACGGGATATGAAGTGCCGCCTGATCTCGCCACCGTTCAGGATCAATGGGGAGTGGCCATCGTTATTGGCCTGCTGATCAAGGAACTGCCTTTCCTGCTGATCGTCATCCTCGCGGCTTTGAACCAGATTCCCGTGGATCAGCAGATGCGGGCGGGACGTGCGCTTGGCTACGGGCAAGGTATCGTCTGGATCAAGATCATTGCACCCCAGGTCTACGCACAGATACGGCTGCCCGTTTATGTCGTCCTGGTCTTTTCGCTCTCCGTCGTCGACATGGCATTGATCCTCGCGCCGACCAACCCCCCGCCGCTATCTGTCGTCGCCCTGAAATGGTTCATGTCTTCAGATGTCGCACGATTGATGCCCGCTGCGGCGGCAGCCACGCTTCAGTTGCTGGTGGCCGCCGCTGCGGTCGGTTGTTGGCGCCTCGGCGAACGGGGCATCGCATGGGGTGGCCGCTGGTGGACGATGAGGGGCGGCCGTGGCGTGACGGGCGAGCCGGGTCTGAAACTTGCCGCGGCCTTCACGATGAGCGTCCTCATGCTTGGGTTTGGTTCTCTTGCTGCTCTCGCTACCTGGTCCGTGGCGTGGCGGTGGCCATTTCCCGATGCCCTACCGTCGACGTGGAGCCTCCAGATCTGGAGCCGTCAGATCCACGCTCTCGCCTGGCCGTTCGGAAACACATTAGCGTTGGCAACCGTCACGACCGTGATCGCGGTTCTGCTCGCGATCGTCTGGCTTGAAGCAGAAGATCGTGGGGGTGTGAAGCGAAGGACCGCGGTGTTCCATCCAGTCTACGTTCCTCTGCTGCTTCCGCAGATCGCCTTCATGTTCGGAGCCCAGGTGCTCGTCGCGAAGATGCGTATCGATGGTACTTTCCTGGCGGTGACCTGGGCGCACCTTCTGTTCGTGTTCCCCTATGTGCTGCTAGCGCTCGCGGACCCATGGAAAGCCCTCGATCCGCGCTACGCGCGGTCCGCGTCGGCACTCGGCGTTTCGCCGAGCGCCACGTTGATACGAGTCAAACTACCCATACTGCTCAGGCCCATCCTGGTCGCGTCGGCGATCGGCTTCGCGGTGAGCGTCGCCCAATACCTGCCAACGCTCTTCGTCGGCGGCGGACGCGTCGCCACGCTCACGACGGAAGCCGTGGCGATGGCAAGCGGGGGAGATCGCCGCGTCGTCGGCGTTCTGGCCTTCCTGCAGATCCTTCTGCCCCTGACCGTCTACCTGGCGGCGCTGCTCATCCCGCGTATCGTGTTCGCCAATCGGAAAGGACTTGCGGGGCGCGCATGACGAATGCATTGATCATTCGCTCGGCGACGATTTCCATAGCTGGCAGGTCACTCGTCTCGAACCTGAGCCTCACCGTCGAACCCGGAACCGTCACGACGATCATGGGGCCGAGCGGATCGGGAAAATCCACCCTGATCGCCTTCATCGGCGGCCATCTGGACCGCTCCTTCCGCGCGACCGGTCGGGTTTTAGTCGGCAACCGCGACGTGACGGAACTGCCTCCCGAGCGGCGGGATATCGGCATGCTTTTCCAGGACGACCTCCTCTTCCCGCATCTTTCTGTCGGCGCGAATCTCTCTTTCGGCCTTTCAGCTTCCATCGAGAGTCGCCAGGCGAGGCGGGCGCTTGTTGTGAAGGCACTGGAGGAAGCCGATCTCGCTGGCTTCGAAGACAGGGATCCTGCAACACTCTCTGGCGGTCAGCGTGCCCGCATTGCCCTGATGAGGACGCTTCTGGCGGCGCCGAAAGCCTTGCTTCTCGACGAACCGTTCTCCAAGCTCGATTCGGAATTGCGGCGCGATTTCCGCCGCTTTGTGTTTGACCGGGCGACCGCTGGTCGGCTGCCCGTGCTGCTGGTCACCCATGATCCGGACGACGCCGCGGCAGCCAATGGCGAGATACTAATTCTGGGACATTCCGCTGAAACCCCTGCCATCACGCCAGTCTGATGGCTGGCACCATCAATCTTGCGCCGGACTTTGAGCTATTGGCGGACCGGTCCCTCTTCCGTGTGGAGAACCCCGTCGGGCTCGAAGGCAAAGAATGCGAACGCGAACGTTACGGTGTGCGGCACGTCTTCACCGTCGCGCTGCACCACGACATTGCCGACGTCGGCGCCGTGCGTGATGTCCGCCGTATCCAGCGCGGAAACCTGCCCCGGCCGCCAGGCGATGCTGAGATCCCCTGCCCTGACCGTGCGCTCGGCGCGTATAAGCGGAAGGGCCCAGGCTTCCTTGCCCACCACCACGACGCGCATCATTGCAGGGACATTTTCCGGCAGGTCGCCGGTGAACAGGAACGGCCGCGGCGCCTGGTCGTAACCGACATACGGGTTGCTTCCATAGGCGCGAGAATGAGGATCGTTGGGGACCAGAATGCGGCCCTTCGGTGCGCGCTCGCGGAAGCTCTCCCATGATTCGAGGCGCGAAGGCAGCATTCTGAGCGTACGACCCGCCAGTTCGCCGACGATCGCTTGGCCGCCGAACTGCTGCCACCAGCTTTCGGTCTGACGGTCGTACATGACGAGGTCCGAGTGGCGCAGCTTGCCTGTCGTGCCGAAATCGAGCGTCCGGTCGTCAAGGCGCCGGTCGAAGACGATGCCGGTGTTGCAGAGAGGACAGTAGGTCACGGTGACCGGAGTGCCGGCCACCACGTCGTTGACGATCTCGTGCCACATCATCACGCGCAACGGATAGGCCCGCGCTTCCCCTGCAATAACGAGCGAAAGGACGGGTTCCTGCGGCGCGAGTTCGGTCGCCTCCGCGACCGGGATGAAGCTTGGATCGTCGATAGACGGAATGCCGTCCTTCGGCGGTCCCCCCGAGATGATTTCCGAAAGGTCGACCGTCGTCCTGGAGAAATCGGTTTGCGGCCATTCATGCTTCCATTGCTGTGCGATTTCGCTCTCAGCACGGGCGGTCGGCGCCAGAAGCAACGCTGCCAGCAAAACAGTACATAGGTTCCGTCGTGGGTTCATTGTGCTCACTCCGCTTCGCCGCGCCGGAAATCGCGCGCTCGTCCTTTTAAGAGGTTCGCGGGGGCGCCTGATTTTGTTACGGAGCAGGGCTACGAGCCAAACACGGAAGCGCGGTACCGCGCTCGGCGGCTACTAAGCCTTGGAGCCAATGAGCTACAAATACGGCCTGAATCGTGTCCTTGAAACTCAGGCCGGAACAGGTCAGGCAAGCGGCCCCAGCCGTTTGAACTTCCGCGCGGAAAATGCTTAGCTGGACCGTGCATTGAGCCGGGAACCGCAAGACCCTCTTCAACGGCGGCGGATGCGGGCGTTCTGTCGCGATTTTAAGCCGTTGTGTCGACTGTTGCGACTAGCCTTCCCTTTCGGCCGACCACTCTTACTCGATCTCGCGATGCTCTGGGTCTTCGGTGATCTCCGACACGATACAGTGCGCCATCGCAACCGCTTGGGCGTCGTCATCGAGCGGTTCTCCTGTTCGATCCGAGTACTCGTCGTCGTGGCTATAGATGTGAAAGTAGTAGCGGGGCATTCCTCCTCCTCCGGGCCAAGCCGCCTCAATCAACGGCCGGATCAACCTTGAGTAGCACGTGATCATCCCACGACGATCTGTTCCGGCAATTCGCTCCACCGAAGAACCCGAGCGTTCCGTCGGCGTAGGTCTCAATGACCGTGCCGGACACGGTCACGGCAATTACCGATAAACTCCCGGGAAAATGATGTCCTGCTCGACGATGATGTTGAACCCATAGCCCGGACGGATGGTTAGGGTCGGCTGGACATTGAGATTCCGGGAGATGGTCTGGTCCGCTACCCGGCCGAAGCTTTCCGCGAAGTTGCGCCGCGCGGCGTCCGAGGCGGTGTCCTGCGTTGCACGCGTCGAGCTTTCCGGCACGGCCATGTCGATGCCCGTCCCGATCAGGGCAATGAGGATCGCCGAGCCGAAGGTCCGCAGGTACTTATTGTCGACCTGGTCGCGGAAGCCGCCATAGCCTTGCGCGTCGACGCCCGCCATGCCGCCGATTTGGAGAGTTGATCCATTCGGGAAAATGAGATCGGTCCAGATCACCAACACCCGGCTTTGCCCGAACGAGACATTGGAATCGTATCGGCCGAAGAGTTTTGCTCCTTGCGGCACCAGCAGCCGGTGGCCGGTGGCGCTATCATAGACGTTTTGGCTGACCTGGGCGGTAATACGGCCGGGAAGGTCGGAGTTGATGCCGGTCACGAGCGTCGCCGGGATCACCGAGCCGCGTTTGAGCTCAAAGGGCGACTGCTGTGGCACGACGCGGTTCGGCAGATAACCGAGATCGGCAATGCCCTGATTGAAGAAGTCAGTCTTGCCGGCCTGGTTGTTCGGATCGGCCTGTTGCCCGGCGCCGCCGGTGCGCAGCGCGGCCGCATAGAGATCGGCCATACCGGCCCGATCGCCAAGCGTCCCCTGCCCCGCCGCCGCCTGTGGCGTTCCCGCTTGCGCCGCTTGCCCTACGCTGCCGATATTGACCGCGATTGGGCTGTCGTAGGCGACATCGTCGGCCTGGAGTCGGGCCATACGCTGCTGATGCAGCAAGCGCAACATCTGCTCTTCCTGTTCCCTTTGCAGCCGCTCGCGCCAGTCGACCTCGCTTTCGACAGTTCGCGGCTGTTGCTGTTGCTGGGTCACCGGTTGGCGCTGGAAAGGATTGGTGGATTGCGGCTCTTTTTCCGTTTCCTCGACCGGCTGCACCACCTGAATCTGCGGCGCGGGGCGCGGCTCCTCGATCACGCCATCCGAAACACCGCGCTTGAGCTGGTCGGCGAAGTCGGTTGCCGGTGCGCCGGTGGAGGTATCGAGCGGGCCGCCGCTCCGGTTGAGCCCCCGGATCGACAGCCCCCAAATTATAACGCCGAAGAAAAGAACGACCAGGCCGATGAAAAGAACGACCGGCAGCTTGTTCAAGCGCCGGATCCTGGGCTTGCCGTCGCCTCTTTCGGCGCCGGCGGAAAGATCGAGTGAACTCATGGCCCCTCCCCTCAGCTCACACGCTGCATGACGGACAGCGGGCTTGTCGGCGTGGCGCCGGTCGCCGACATGGCATAGGAGCGGGTCAATTCAACCGACGGCGTCGAAATCCGGGTCATGACCGCACCCTTGAAGGTGTCGACGACATAGGCGAGCGGGATCATATTGTCGCCGGGAGCTTGCCTGTTCGAAGCGACGGCATAGCCCCATCCGCGCAGCGATTCTTCGAGCGCCAGGCCGAAGGCGGAATCGTCGGGTTTGATGACGATCGTGCCGGTGCCCGGGCCGACATGCTCGGCGAGCTTGGCGACCATGTCGTCGGCGACGGCCGAGGCCGCGGCCGGCGAGAGATTGGCGGCATCGGCACTCACGGTCGGCGTGAAATATCCCCCGCCCGTGGTGGTGCATGCGCTCGTTGCGGCTGTGAGAACGACGAGTGCCAGAACACGGGAAAGTCGGTGGATGGCGCGCATGGTCAGCCCTTCCTCGAAATGGTGATCTTCTGCTGGCGGGAGCCGACGCCGGAAAGCAGCACGGCGCGATCGAACACATAGTCGACAATCATCATCGTGCCGTTGAGCCGGTAGTTGACGATGCGGTTTTCGCCGCCTGAGACGACGAATAGCACCGGAGCATCGCCGCTCATCATCTGGCCGGGGAACTGGATGTAGGTCTTGACGCCGTCGGTGTAGACGCGGGTCGGGCGCCAACGGGCTTGCCCGCTGATAGCGAAATTGAAGTTCAGATTTTCGGCCCGGATGCCGGCGCCGGGAATGATGCTCGCTTCGACGCGCGCGTTGAGCGCATCGAACTTGGCCTGCACGTCTTCGGGATACTCGAAGGCAACGCGGGCCATGTAGTCGCGATGATGTGACCTGAGCCGGATATGGTAGGTGCGCCGCGATGTCGTCACCACCATGGAGGTCTCGAGCCCGGGTTCCGAAGGCTTGACGATCAGGTGGATTTTCTGGCCTTCGGCCGAGCCCGAGGTTGCCGGCTCGACCTTCCAGCGAACCGTGTCGCCCACCAGCACGTCACGCACGGCTTCACCGGCCTGCAGTTCGATTTCGCAGAGCTGGAGGGGCGAGCAAACGACGGACGGCTGCGTTTGGCCGTAGAGGTAAATGACCTTGCCATCTGGCCCGCGCGTCATCACCGCGGCCGTGCCCTGCCATTGGGTGGAAAGTCCGGTTCCCCGCACCTCGTTGCTGCTGAGGCCCTGCTGATCGGCCGCAACCGCGACATTGAGGGCGAACGTGCCCAGCAACAGGGTTGCCGCACACACGTCCGCGTGCATTTTCTTTTGGTTGAACATTACTCTGACTCCGCGAGCGTTTCTCAAAGCTGGGCCGTCCAATCGAAATCCTTGAGGTAGAGGCCGATCGGGTTCAGACGAATGACCGCCTCGTCCTGGGGCGGCGAAAGATTCACGGTGGCGATGCCGCGAAAGCGGCGGGTGCGTAGTTCCTTGCCCGCGCGGTCGCGCTCGATCTCGCTCCAGTCGACCTGGTAGCTCTGGTTCGAGAGGGCGACGACGTTGTTGACCTCGATCGAGACCGTCATGGTGCGGGCGCGATCGAAAGGCGAATTGTTGCGGAACCAGTTGTTGACCTTCTCGGTCGCCGGGTCCTGCTGCTTCAGCATCGCGTAGGTGCGGTCGATATAACCCTTCTGCACGGTGGCATCCGGGGTGATCGATCGGAAGTTCGACACCCATGCACCGAGCATCGAGCGCACAACGCGCTCGTCGGCATATTCGATCTGCGCGGGGAAGCCGGCCAGGACCGCTGCCCCGAGCTTGTCGACCTCGACCACATAGGGAACGAGCTTGACTTGTGTCGACTGATAGAGGGCATAGCCGAACCCGATCACCGCCATGCTCATCGAAAGCAGGCCGACGGTGCGCCAGGCCGAGGCCGCGCGCATGTAGCTGCCGTAGCGCTCGTTCCACTCGTAGCGGGCAGCCAGATACGGATTGTCGGGATATTTTCGCTTCGCCATCTAGCCTCGCCTGATCGATACGGCCGGCCGACCTCACGAGTCGGCGTCCATCTTTGTGTTTGAACTTCTCGAGCTGGTGCCCGGATTGCTGCCTTGCCGCAGCTTTTCGTTGGCGAGGCCGAGGGTCGAACCCATCTTGGCACCAGGGATACCCATCAGCTTGTCGGTCGCCGCCGAGCCGACCGCGCCACCCGCGGCTTTCAACCCGGCCATTGCGGCCGCGCCACGCGATGCGCCGGCTTGCGATGCCGCCGAGGCGGCAGCCATGCCACCTTTGACGACGCCGGCGCCGCCGGCTGCCATGCCAGCACCGACCGCCGCAAAGCCGGCAACCTGGCCACCGCTGCGGATGGCTTCCATGCCATTGCCGACGGAAACGCCTTGGACGACGCCCTGAATGATGTTCGGCACGTACATGGAGATCATGAAGACGACGACCGAAATACCCGCGATCGTCAGGGTAGTGAGGAATTGATCGTCGGAAGCCGTATCATTCGAAAGGCCGATCAGCACCTCGGAGCCGATGCGCGCGATCATCACGAGGCCCATCAGCTTCATGCCGACTGAGAAGGCGTAAACGAGGTAGCGGACCGCGAAATCCTTGGTAAAGGACGAGCCGCCAAGGCCAAGCATGATCATGCCAGCGAGCAGACCAACATACATTTCGACCAGCACGGCCACGAAGATCGCCGCTACGAGGGCAAAGCAGATGACAACGACGATCATCGCGAAGACCGAGGCCATGGCGAGGGCATTGTCCTCCCAAAGGCCGAACCGGGCGTTTTCTGAGAGTTCGGATGCCACTTTGACGCCGGCATTGAAGACGTCGGCCGGCGAAGCCGACCCGCCATCCGCGCCGAGCTGAAACAGGCTATCGACAACCGACTTGGCCAAGTCCGGACCCTGCTGCAGAACAAAGAGGAAGAAGCCGATGAAGAGGATTCTCCGCACAAGCTCTGCAAACCATGTGTCAAGCGACGGAGCCTGGATCGCGAGCCAGATCGCCGCGATACCCACTTCGATGCCGGCCAGTATCCAGAACAGCGAGGTTGCCGCATTGATGACGGTGTCCTGCCAGCCCTGCGCTGCGCTGGCGACCTGGTTTTCGAGATCGGTCAGGATCGAACCGTCCTGCGCAAAGGCCGGATCGACGATGGCAAGCCCGGCGATCATCAGCCCAGCCAATCTCAAAAGCATCGAAGCGCGCATGACTCAGTTGTCGCCCCAGCGGGGCGCCATCTGCTGGCCTCCCGACGTGGGGTAGTCGTCGGGATTGGCGTTGAAAAAGTCCTTTGCCCGCTCGGCGGCTGCCTCGCGTCCCGCCGCTTCTTGCTCGGCTAGTTCGACCTGGCGCTGGAGGAGCGCCTTCACTTCCGGATCGGTGTTCGGGATGAACACATAGGACGCCGCGCCGCCTGCAAGGGCGGCAACGATCGCGATCACGACGACGATGGGGAGTTTGAGCGTTGCCATGGGGTCACCACCGAGGCTGCATTTGTTGGCCGCCGGAGGTGGACGGAGCGGTAGAGCCGAAAAATGCGTCGCGGCGAGCCTGAGCGAGATCCTTTTCAGCCTGCTCCGACTGATACCAGGTGCCCATCATGGTCATCTGCTGAGAAATGAGGCCGCGAAGCTTTTGCATCTGCTCGACCTGTTGGGTCGCGATCTGATGCCCGACCTGCAAGGCCTTCATCTGGCCATCAGCCGACTCTGATTGGGAGCGTAGTTGCGCCATGGTGGATTCTTCGGTCGAGAATTGATCGGCCGTGAGTCCGGCGGCCGCGAGCGTGCCGCCGATTGTGTCGCGATTGGTGTCCGACCAGGACTGATAGGTGGACGAAAAGTCCTGCCCGTTCGGAAGACCGCCCTGGAAATCGGCATAGCTGTCGAAACGCTGCTTGAGCACATCGTCGAGGTTTCCCATCGAGAAGGCCATGCCCTGCCCCTGCTGCACGATACCTTGCAGGTTGGCGAGGTCCTGTTGAGCTTGCCCCCACACGTGATCGGGAAGCTGCAAGGTGTTCTGCAGCATGTTCTCGTAGGTGCGGATCTGGTTGGCGATCTGCTCAACCTGGTTGGAGATCTGCGTTACCTGATTTGCGATCTGCTCGGCGTTCTGCCCGCCGAGCGCGATCAATTCCCCATTATTGAGGATCTGCGTGAACTCGGTCGCGCCGGTGAGCGCCCCGCTGGCTTGGGCCGGCGCGGCAAGGCTGACAGCGATCAGGACGCTTGCGAGCGAACTACGCAAGAAGAGCTTCGGCATTTTCGATACCTCTTTGCTTGAGCCAGTGGACGGGCCATTCGTCGCCGTGGTGGGCGCGCAGCTCATCGATGCGCTTGATGTCGTCCTTTCCGGACGCGCCGACGAAAGACAGGGTGATCGGCCCGAGGGCCATGTCGAAAAGACGCCGCCCGTCAGGCGACGCGACGTAGTATTCGCGCTTGGGCAGAGCGGTTGCGACGATCTCGATTTGCCGCTCATTAAAGCCGATGCGCTCATAGAACTCGCGCGTGCCGCTTTCGCGCGCCGCGCCGTTCGGCAGGCAAATCTTGGTCGGGCAGCTTTCCTTGAGCACGTCGATGATGCCGGACTTTTCCGCGTCGGAAATCGACTGCGTTGCCAGAACGACGGCGCAATTTGCCTTGCGCAGCACCTTCAGCCATTCGCGGATCTTCTCGCGGAAGGCTGGATGGCCGAGCATCAGCCAGGCCTCATCGAGGATGATGAGGCTGGGGGCGCCGGTCAGGCGCTTTTCGATGCGACGGAACAGGTAGAGCAGGACCGGCACGAGATTGCGGTCGCCGAGGTTCATCAGTTCCTCGATCTCGAATGTCTGGAAATCCGAGAGAGTCAGGCCATCCTCCTCGGCATCAAGCAGATGCCCCATGGGACCGTCGACGGTGTAATGGCGCAGCGCGTCCTTGATCTCCCGCATCTGCACGCCCGACACGAAATCGGAGAGCGACCGGCGGGACGATGCGGCCATGAGCTCGATTTGCTTGGCGATCGCATTGCGATGGTCGGGCGTCACCTTCACACCCTGCAGCTCGACAAGTGTTTCCAGCCATCCGGCCGCCCAGGCCTTGTCGCCATCGTCGTCCAGTTGGGAAAGCGGGCAGAAGGTCAGCGTCTCCCCTGCCCCGACATCGTAGTGATCGCCGCCAACCGCCACTGTCAGCGGGTACATCGACTTGCCCTTGTCGAAGGCGAAGAGCTGCGCTCGGCCGTAACGGCGGAACTGTGCCGCGATCAGCGCCAGAAGCGTCGACTTGCCCGATCCGGTCGGACCGAAGATCAGGGTATGGCCCACGTCGCCCGAATGCAGGTTCAGGCGGAACGGCGATGATCCGCTTGCGACCTGCATCAGCGGCGGTGAGCCGTCGGGATAGAACGGGCACGGTGCAACCGGTGAACCCGACCAGACCGAGTTGAGCGGCACCAGATCGGCAAGGTTGCGGGTATTGACCAGCGGTTCGCGGATGTTGGCGTACCAGTTGCCGGGAAGGCTCCCGAGAAAAGCCTCGGTGGCGTTCAGCGTTTCGATGCGCGCGGCAAAGCCTTCGGCCTGGATCAGCCGGCGCACGCCTTCGGTCTTTTCGCGAAGACGCGCCTCGTCGTCATCGAACATGACGATGACTGGCGTATAGTAGCCGTAGGCGACGAGCTGTGAATTGGCCTCGGCAATGGCGTCCTCGGTTTCCGCCACCATCATTGCCGCGTCCTGGTCGATCGCGCCGCTGTTTGTCTGGAACAGCTGGTCCATGAATGGCCGCACCTTTTGCAGCCACTTCTTGCGCGTGCGCTCGAGCCTTTGGCGGGCCTCTACGGAATCGAGAAAAACGAAGCGGCTCGACCAGCGATAGGTGAGCGGCATCAGGTCCAGAGAATTGAGAATGCCCGGCCAGCTCTCGGCCGGAAAACCGTCGATTGCCACGACTGCCAGATAACGGTTGTCGACCAGCGGCGAGAGACCGTGATGGAATTCGGCCGTGACGACGAAATCGAGATACATCGGAATGTCGGGCAGGCGGACCGGATGGTTCTCGCCCACGATGCAGAAGCGGGCGAACTGCAGCAGATCGTCATATTTGGCGATACGGGTTCTGCCGCGTTCCGCGGTCTCCTGTGTGACCATGCGGCGGATCGAGACGACGTTTCCCATGTATTGCTCGAATTCGCGGATCGAACGCCGGAAGTGATCGAGCGCGCGATCGGCAAAGGTGGTCGCGCGGGACTCATCGTCGGAATAGACATATTTGACGAGGCCGGACTTGCGTTTCTCCGGTTCGCGATAGGTCAGGATGATGGCGTGCTGGCTCTCATAGTGCCCGTCCGCCGCCTCGAAACGCTTGCGCCGTTCCTCATCGATCAGCGCGCTCACCTTGTCGGGGAAGTGGCAGTTGTCCCGTGCGGGATAGGCCGTCGCCGGCACACGCACGGCCTCGACCTGGATCATCCAGCCCGATCCGAGGCGGGCGAGAATGGAATTGATCTGGCGGCTGACCTCGTTGCGCTCGAAATCGGTCGAGCTTTCGCTATCGGGACCGGCGAAATACCAGCCGGCCATGAGGCTCCCGTCCTTGAGCAAGAGGGTTCCGTTGTCGATCAGGGCCGCATAGGGCAGCAGATCGGAGAAGGACGGGCCGGAATGGCGAAATCTCTTGAGTGCAACCATAAGTCAGAAAGTCCGCCAGGGCGTGGAAGTCGGCCGGTAGTAGGACCGGTATCTGATGTGGCGAAGGTAGACGCGGCGCATCAGCGGATCGGCTTTCGCCATCATGCGCAGGAGCCCGACGACCACGATCCAGATGACCGTGCCGAGCAGCGCCGATACGGTCGTCAGGATGACGAAGACGAGAACGACCGCGGCGAGCCCGGTCAGAAGCACGAGCTCACGGTCAGCGCCAAAGAGCAGCGTCGGACGCGAAAGGGCGCGGTGTATCCGCGCCGTCGCCAGCCGGCTTTCCCTTTCAGCCATGCGGGACGACTGCCAGCGTTTGTCCGTGCACCTCCCGCGGCGTGCCGATGGACGAGCCGCTGGAGCCGAAGAGACCGACGATCTGCGTTGCGCCGAGCAGGATGCCGGCGACGAGCACGATGTAGCAAAGCCGGCGGGCGAAATCGTTCAACTCGCCGCCGAAGATCAACATGCCGCCGGCAATGGCGACCGCGGCGAGCGCGATGGCGCCAGCGACCGGGCCGGTGATGGATTCCTGAATCTGTTCCAGGGGCCCTTCCCAGGGCAGGCCGCCGCCTCCGCTGGCGAGCGCCGGTTCGATCATGACGAGCGATGCGGCCGCGAGGCCGAGGAGGAGCGTGAAAGCCTTCTTAGACGACATGAAGATTTCTTCCCTGGATGGATTCGGGTTTTGACTCGCCGACCGGCGTGGTGAGGTATCGCCCGTCGCGAAAGCCTTCGACCCTCAGGATTTCGCGAACGGTTCGCCCACCGGGCGCGCGTTCGATCGAGACGATCAGGTCGACCGCCTCTCCGATGACTTCCGGCATCGGCTGGGAGCTGACTTCGGCAATGAGCTGTTCAAGGCGGGTAAGAGCGGCGGCGGCCGAGTTCGAGTGAACCGTCGCGATGCCGCCCGGATGGCCAGTGTTCCACGCCTTCAAGAGCGTGAGGGCCGCGCCGTCGCGGACTTCGCCCACGATGATGCGGTCCGGACGCAGCCGCATTGTCGACTTCAATAGACGGCCCATATCGACCGTGTCGGTGGTGTGCAGGATCACATGGTTTTCCGCCGCGCACTGGATCTCGGCGGTGTCTTCGAGGATCACCAACCGATGTTCCGGCGTCGTCTCGACCAGCTCCGCCAGAATTGCATTGGTGAGCGTGGTCTTGCCTGTCCCTGTGCCGCCAGACACGACGATGTTGAGCCGGTTGACGATCGCATCGCGGATCACATCAACCTGCTCGGGCGTCATGATGCCGTCGGCGACATACTGATCGAGGCGGATGAGCATCGAGGCGCGCTTGCGGATCGTGAACATCGGCGCGGGCGCGGCCGGTGGCAAAATCCCCTCAAAGCGATGTCCGCCAAGGGGCAATTCGCCGGAAATAATAGGTCGGTCCTGGTCGACTTCGGTCTTGAGGGCGTGGGCGACCTTGCCGATGACGGTCTCGGCGTCATGGGAGGCCATCCGCCCCGCCGCCGCTATCCCCTGCCCTACCCGCTCGATGAATAGATTGCCGTCGGGGTTGAGCATGACCTCCACAACGTCGGGGTCATGGAGCGCCGACGTGACAGCGGCGCCAAGTGCGTCCTGCAGACCGAGGATCAGCCGTCGTTTCGACTCGCTCATGAACCGCCCCCTGCCCGGCTGCTGGTTAGGCCGCGGCTTCAACAGCGGCCGGGAAGAGGGGGACGTAGCTCGACGGCCGCACCAGCTCGAGACTGGCTTCGTCGGCAGATAAGAGGCCCGCGACAGCAATCGTATTGCCAATAGGATGTGGAGACCCTAGCCGCTCCAGTGGCCACTTCGCTCGGCTGAGTATGCGCTCAAACCGAACGTCCGTAACAGTGACGATCCGGTCGAACCCATTGGCCATCGACCATTCAATGATGCCGGCGAACAAGGTGTGCGTGGCGTCGCGCAGTCCGCTCGCGGAAACGATGTCGCTGCGTTCGGTGTCGATGCAAAAGCGCGAACTCTCGACAACGCGGCTCGATTGGGGCACGCGAGCAGGGCCAGCCAAGAACGGAAATGTCTGACCGAGCATCGTCGGTCCGGTGGACGGCAGCAGACGGGCGCAACCGACCACCTGACCATCGTTGGCGACGAGCACAAGATAGGTCGGATCGAGCCGGTCGTACTCGTCCTTTTCCTGGTTGTGCTCTACGTGGACGTCCCAGTCTAACCTGTGCTTGAAGACCCTTGCGCGCAGTTCGTGCATGCGCTCGAGCAGACGTTGCTCACTACTTGTAGCCCTCGTACGGCAAATGGCGACGACGCGCATGACCCAATCCTTAACCCGTTGAATTGCGGTCTCTTGAATCCCGTGCGAGGGCGCCCCGCTAGCTGTGAAAAGTCACAGGGGATGGAGGGTCGTCGCCGTGATAGACAGGGGGAGTGCCGAGGGGCCGTTGCCGCATTTATGGCTGAATTGCGATGCAACTCGAAATTGCGACTACCCGAATTGAGGACAAAAACACCCGGAGAGGATCGTTGCCGAGCAAAGCCTTCGACCAGTTGCGAGACGCACTAGAAACCGCCCAGGGGATGGCGCCGGTCAAAGCCGCGGTGAAGGAGTTCGCCGGCCAATTGGGGTTTGACTGGTTCGCCTATCTCTCGGTTTGTGGGCCGGAGATCGACACGTTTTCGACGTACCCGCGCGCATGGCAAGGCCACTATATCAACAAGAAATACGCGACCATCGATCCCGTCGTGCAGGAAGCCCGTCGTTCCGAGCGCTGCTTTGCATGGTCCGAATGCGATCTTGCACGGGCATTGTCGCCGGACCAGGTGCGCTTCCTTGGAGAAGCCGGGGATCATGGCATCGCATCGGGGATATCTGTGCCGGTGTCGGCCGGATTCGGCAGGACAGTATTGTTCACGCTCGCGTCCTCGAACCGGTGTGACAATTGCCTGGTGGAATGCCCCTTCCTTGCCGCTTCGATTGCATCGCACGTGGATGTCTATGCGCGGCGCTGGATGCTTGAGCCAATGCCTGCTATCGCCGTCAAGCTAAGCCCCAGAGAGAGGCTCTGCCTGAGCTGGATGGCTAAAGGCAAACGCATGTCCGAAATCGCGCAAATCGTAGGAACCAAGGTCCGGACGGTCGAGTATCACCTGCAAAATGCGCGGCGAAAGCTGGATGCCACCAATGTCACTCACGCCGTGGCGCTTGCGGTGCGTCAACAGTTGATCTGATCTTGTTCGACCGCGAGAAGGCCGTTCCGCCTCTACCTCGTGTAAGTTGTGGTTGGCGACGGCAAGAGACTTGTCCGCGATGGCGCCTACTGCCCCTACCCTACCCGGCCTGCCGTTTGAGGCATGTTCGGCTTCGCGTCTTGATCGGCTGGCGCCAGAAGTGCTCCGGCAGCCCCGCCAAATAGAACGGACCAGGAATACTGTTTTCGGTCAGCCGAAAAAATCGACACGGTCGGCCCTATGCTGACGTGCAGGCCCTTCTTGTACGCGCACAACAATTGCCGGTGATTATGGGACCCTGGACTGGACTTTGACCTCGGCGGTGACCGGGGTGTAGCCCCGTCGGACCTTACGCGCGAGCCAGGCCTCGAGCGCTTCGCCGGCTTCAGCGGCCGACGCATAGAGGTCAAGGCGTTGTCGGCCGAGCGAGCCGATCCGCCCCCATGCGCGCATAAGCGCCGCATCACCGTACAACGACGGTTCTATAGCGAGTACATAAAACCTCGCAACGTTGCGAGCGCAATCGCGGCGCTCAAGGACAACTTGGAGCTTCGGCTCGACCATGTCTGATTGTCACCGACTTCCGGTGCCCACGTCCAATTCATTGGCTGAATCGTTTGGGCGCGAGGGATTCACGTCGGTGGTAGTTGCCTCTGCCGAGAAAGACGATCGACCGGAGGGGATTGTGGTTGTCTACTCGCCGCGTCCACCGGTCCATGATCTTTGAGCCACCGTGGACGCCGTATAGCCGGCTAAGAGTCAACTGTTCTCGGGTGAAAGTGAGTCGCCGCAATGGAGCGGCATTCGCGTCGACTCACCCAGTTTGACGCAATGCACGCCTGTGAAACTTCTCAGGGTTCTGCATGGATCAAGCCAGCGGCACGTGGCATTGAATGTTCTCTCGGTATGGCCAACCGCGGAGTAAGCAAACGATTGAAAACGCAATGGAAAGCGTAATTGCCGACGCCGCGGAGCCAGACTGTGATGCTCCGCTGAGTGATTTTATTGGAGTGGACCTGGGCATGTCGTTAAGGTTTCGTTAACCCAAAATCGCTTGCCAGAGAACGGGAATCGCTCATACTGGCGCCAGATTGACCGAAAGGTCGAATATGGCGCTATTTTCTCGTTCGGGGGACAAAGCGGAGATGGCATTTCTCCCAAGTTTTGAGTTTGACGACAAGATCCTTGCCCAGGGGGCCGAGATCTCGCGCAAGCTCGACCAATTGCGCGTCGAGAAGTTTCCGACCGAGGGGCAGAAGACCCTTCGGCGGTTCTCGATGGCCGAAGTCGCCCACTATCTTGGGATCAGTCCGAACAATCTGAAGCGCCTCCATCTTGAAAAGAAAGGTCCTGAGCCTTTCGTCGGTGCCGGCGGGCGGCGCTTTTACGCGGCCGAGCAGATGACCGAGCTTCGGGACTATCTCGATAAGCACGGGCGATCGGATTCCAAGAAGTATGTGCCCTACCGGAAACCTGGCGAGAAGCTGCAGGTCATTGCGGTCGTCAACTTCAAGGGTGGATCGGGAAAGACCACCACCACGGCGCACCTCGCGCAGCATCTGGCGCTCACCGGTCACAAGGTCCTGACGGTGGATCTCGATCCGCAGGCTTCGCTTTCAGCCCTCCATGGCTTCCAGCCGGAGCTCGACAAGAACCCCTCGCTCTACGACGCGATCCGGTACGACAACCCCGCCCCGGCCGAAGATGTCATCCGCAAGACGAACTTCCCCTTGCTCGATATCATCCCGGCGAACCTGGAGCTGCAGGAATATGAGTACGAGACGCCGCTTGCCATGCAGTCTCCGTCTCAGGAAGGAAAGCGGTTCTTCACGAGGGTCGCCCGGGCATTGGATTCGGTCAGTGAGCGCTACGACGTCGTGGTCGTCGATTGCCCTCCGCAGCTTGGCTATCTGACGCTGTCGGCGCTGTCGGCCGCCACCTCGGTTCTGATCACCGTCCACCCGCAGATGCTGGACCTGATGTCCA
This sequence comes from Mesorhizobium sp., assembly GCF_016793485.1. Taxonomy (GTDB): domain Bacteria; phylum Pseudomonadota; class Alphaproteobacteria; order Rhizobiales; family Rhizobiaceae; genus Mesorhizobium_K. The sequence goes on from NZ_JAEULZ010000051.1 coordinate 74,400, forward strand.
TGAGTCAGTTTCTGCTGATGCTGGGCAATATCATGAAGTCCATCAAGAATGCTGGCGCGAAGGTCCAGCTGGACTGGCTGCGCTATCTCATCACCCGATACGAGCCCACGGACATTCCCCAGGCGCAGATGGTCGGCTTCATGCAGTCGATGCTTGCCGAGGAAATCCTGAAAAGCCCGATGCTCAAATCCACGGCGATTTCTGACGCCGGCCTCACCAAGCAGACGCTCTATGAGGTCGAGCGATCGAACTTCAATCGCGATACCTATGATCGGGCGATCGACAGCATGGATGCCGTGAACTTCGAGATTCAGGGACTGATCCACCAGGCATGGGGGCGGTTATGATGTTGACTGCCGTCAAAACCGCCAAAAAAACCCACGGTTTCAAGCGCATAAGCCGCATAAGGGGGTGCTAGTCAAATGGCGCGGAAAAATCCCTTTGCCAGCATTATGGACAACGGCGACGCTCCCGCCGAGCGCCCAGTTGCACGAGACTACACCTTCAAGGGGGCATCACGTTCGCTCATAAGCTCGATCGACGAAATGGCGGCCCAGGCAGGCAAGCTGCTCGAGGGTGAGACGATAATCGAGGTTGACCCCGACCTGGTGGACCAATCTTTCGCCAACGACCGGCTCAACGTCGATCAGGAAGATTACGAGGCCGACTACGCTCAGGTGTTGGAGTCGATCCGCAGTTCCGGCCAGAACTCCCCGGCGCTCCTTCGCCCTCACCCGCAGCGGCCCGGCCGCTACATGCTGGTCTTCGGTCGCCTCCGCTGGCGCGCCGCAAAAGAGCTTGGTCTCAAGCTTCGCGCTGTCATCAAGGATATCTCCGAGCGCGATCATGTGATCGCCCAGGGACAGGAAAACAACGCGCGAGCGAACACGTCCTTCATCGAGAAAGCCCTGTTTGCCGCCGACATCGTTCAGCGGAAATTCGACGAGGATAACGCCACAGCCCTCGCCGCAATCGGTGTCGATCGGCCGACGCTTTCAAAAATGCTCTCTGTCGCCTCGATGCCCAAGGATCTGCTCGAAGCGATCGGCCGCGCGAAGGCTGTCGGTCGTGATCGCTGGTATGAGCTCAAGCTCCTCCTCGACAAGCCGGGCAATGTTGACACTGCCTTGGCTCTGGCATCGAGTTCCGATTTTCATGGGATGCCAAGCGAAGCGCGGTTCGATGCGATCGTCGCGAAGCTGAAGGCATCCAAGCCGCGCCGCCGTGCCGCGCAGGCGCCATCCAAACGCAGCTGGGCGCCGTCTGATGGGCGTGTCGCCGCGGAGATGGTGGCCAGTGGCAAGAAATTCACCATCGCCCTCAAGGCGAAGGGGACCGACGCAGCAGCGTTCGGTGACTACCTCTCGGAAAATCTCAGCGAGTTGTATGAGGCTTTCCGTCGGGAAAAACGAGCAACCACGAACGGAGATTGAGCGCAAAAGAAAAAGGCCCCCGAAACGGCAATTCCGGAAGACCTTCTCTTTAAGTTTGGCGACTGAGAGAATCCCACTTCCGCGAATCATAGTCAAGACCATTCAGGTCGGTTTGAGCGCCGATTCGGCGAGCAGGTTTCTTTTGCCTAGCGATAGGTGAAGGACAATGCAGACGCATACCCCAACGACGCCCTTTGGGCGGCGAACGATGTCGCTTGGCATGATGGCAAGCCAGGCCGTGGCGAAGGCAGTCCCGGAAGGGGCGCAGGTCCAGAAATGGAAAGTGTTCCAGACGATCCGGGAAGCGCGCGAGCTGATCGGCGCTACGGACCGCGCACTCGCCATTCTCAACGCCCTGCTCTCGTTTCATCCGGAAACGGAGCTCACAGGCGACGGCGAACTGATTGTCTGGCCGTCGAACGAGCAGCTCATGGCCCGTGCAAACGGAATGCCGGCGACAACGCTGCGGCGCCACCTGGCCGTCCTGGTCGACTGCGGGCTGATTATCCGCAGAGATAGTCCGAACGGCAAGCGCTTCGCCCGCAAGGGCAGGGGGGGACAGGTCGAACAGGCCTATGGGTTCGACCTGTCGCCGATCCTTGCCCGGGCTGAGGAATTCAAGGAGCTGGCGGACACCGTCCGGGCCGAAAAGAACGCCTTTCGGATCGCCAAGGAGCGTCTCACGCTCCTGCGCCGCGATATCGTCAAGCTCATCGAGACCGGCATTGAAGAGAACGTTCCAGGTAATTGGGGCAGGGTCCACCAGACCTACCAGGCCATCGTCGGCCGGTTACCGCGCTCAGCGCCGAGGCAATTCATCGAGGATATCTGCTGCGATCTCCACGGCCTCTACACTGAGATCCTCGAGGTACTGGAATCATTTGTAAAAACACAGAATTCGGACGCCAATGAGTCCCATTCTGGTCGCCACATACAGAATTCAAACCCAGACTCCATATTTGAATTTGAAGAGGGCTCTGGAAAAGAGAAAGAAGCGGGCGGCAGCGCTGCGGAAACCGACAACGTACGGAGCTTGCCGAAGCGGGAATTGCCTTTGGGAATTGTGCTGGATGCCTGCCCGAACCTGCGAGAACTGGCCCAAGCTGGCGAAATCCGCCACTGGCGCGACTTTCTTGCCGCGGCGGAACTGGCGCGGCCGATGCTGGCGATCAGCCCCAGCGCGTGGCGAGACGCCTGCGAGGTCATGGGCGAACAGCACGCGGCGATCACGCTCGCCGCGATCTACCAGCGATCAGACCAGATCAACAGCGCTGGCGGCTATCTGCGCAGCCTGACCGACAAGGCAAGGGACGGGAAATTCTCGACCTGGCCAATGATCATGGCGCTGCTGCGCGCCAAGCTGGACGCCGACAAATCGGCGGTGAAAACTGGCCACGAACCGCCAAGCGGCGGCGGGGAAGGGCGGCTTGAGGTCTCGGAAGCCCTTCTGCGGTCGCTGAGCAAGCCCAGATCGTGACGACTGTTCGATTTGAATTTCGCGGGCGGCAACTCGGTCAGTCTCTGTCGTCGTCGATCAAACCGTCAAAGGTTTCGAGCAGTGCATCGATGATCGCCTGGCCGAGGGCGTTTGCAGCTTCGCCCATCCGGGCATCGTCTCCGCATCGCGCCGCGGAAGCGAGATCCGAACCCTGGTCGGTCAGGATCGACTTGGATCGCTCGATGGCCCATTGCGCGAAATCGTCCCGGCTGTTGATGGTCATGGCTTCCACTGTTGCGCGCTCCGGAGTTTACGGACTGTTCGGGTTATCCTGGCTACGATCGAGCCGCGCGAATTGTAGTGCGTACGCGCCAAAAAATCATTCCCTGCTTGCGTGTTCAGGCGCCTCGAGCAAGCCGCTGCGCTTTGCCCGGTCGATGAGGTTCTTGACGCTCGATGGCGCCCATTTCGTACCGCCACGGGGCGTGCGCTCATGAAGACGTTCGAGCTGGTTGGCGATTTCGCGCAAGGTCAGCTCCGGATTGGAGGAATGGATACCCGCCACGAGGGTCATCAGACGATCCTCAGCTGGCCGAGGCGGCGACTTCCTCAGAAGCGACTTGTCGGCCATTCCTTCGCTGACCATCCATTTCACCGCGCGCCGCAAACGCTCTGGAGTCCAATCGAGACCACGTTGCCTGAGAACGCGCGAGATATCGTCCCAGGTGTGGTCAGGTCGCATGCGCCGCACGATAGGAAGCCACTGGTTGGCGGATGACTGTAGACGCGCTCCATAGGCTGCCTTTTGAGCGGCCGTCATCTTGGCGAGCGCGTCCGGTCGACGTTCACGGATCCCTGGATTGCCCGGTATCCGACCTTTGGCCTTGGCGGCTTTGATGCCTGCCTTGGTTCGCTCGGAGTTCAGAGCCCGCTCCAGCTGGGCCACGGCGCCAAGAACCTGCAGAGAAAACATGCCTTGCGGCGTCGTGGTGTCGATCGGGTCGCTCAGAGAGCGGAAATGTGCACCCTTTGCCGTCAGGTCCTCGATGACATCGAGCAGATGGCTGACCGAGCGCGCCAGGCGGTCGAGCCGAACGACAACAAGCGTGTCGCCGGCGTCGATCTCGTGAACAAGCCTGGCAAGGGCAGGGCGGGCTCGTGAGGCCCCGGAGCCGTGCTCCCGGACGATTGTCTCACAGCCGGCCGACCGCAATTCCATCTCCTGGGCTTCTGTCGCCTGCTCGTCTGTCGAGACGCGCGCATAGCCGATAAGCCGGCCCTGTGGTCGACGAGAGGAGTGATGGTGCGGTGTTTTGGCCATTTGGAGCGCCTGAGAACCGGATCGGAGACGAAATTACAAATATAGAAGAGACGGATAACCGATCGTTTGTAAACGTCTCTTGCCGATGTTGGAGAGGCCGCCACACCGCGAGAACACCGGGGAATCGGCCATTCTCGTTGATTTGAGGCCCGATCGACAGGCATCTGTTCAATCCCGAAAAACGCAGCGCGCTATATCGTACGCACGCGAAAAAAACTATCTATGTGACGGAAGACAAAGACGTGATAGCTTCCGTATCATGTTTTTGTTCTTGCTATTACAATGACTTACGAAATCGAAAAACTGCCTTTGGAGACGCTTCTGCCGGCCATGGCGCGGGCGGAAGACCAGCTCGCCCGTCTGGATGAGATCGTGCGCCGCAGCCCGGTTGGCGAGGGCTTTGTCGAGCGTGGACATTTCTTCGATGTGGCTGCCAACATGTGGGTGGCGGGTGAGCTCGTCCATATCGAGGATCTCGTTCTCCACGATGCCCGGATGGACGTCCGCGCGCCGACGCATGAGCTGACCATAGCACATGCCCAACTGCGCACCAGAAGGCGGATCGCCATGGCCGAACCGGACTGGGCGACGTCGGAGGCCGGAGTTGCAGCGCTATCGGGAGGTGTGACCGAGCGTGCCGGACCGATGAACGCGCCGACGAATAAGGCTTTCAAGGACGATGAGGCCGGTGACGACGATCCGCTCTCGCGCGATTTCGCCGACATCGATGCCATCCTTGAGCGGTCTCAACGCTTGCTGGACCGGATGGCTGACGGAGCGCTGCCGTCACGTCCAGAGAGGAAGCCGCTTGTGGTCGGGGATCTGATGATCCGTGATCCGGAATGGGACGAGGACAATCGACTTTTTGAGTGGCGTCAGGCGATGAAACGGATCGAGGATCTCCCGGCTGCACTCGCTGCCGCCATTCTCTACGATGCCTGGGAAAGTCTGGAGCCGATGCAAAATCAGCATTGGCTCGGCGGTCATCTGGTCAGCGCCTATCTGCGTGCGCGAGGCAAAGTCGTCTCGCATCTGCCGGCATTTCATGTCGGGCTGAAGGCCATCCCGCGCGAGCGGCGACGCGCTAGACAGAGGGAGGAGCGTCTCCTCGCGTTGCTGGATGCTATGTCAGCGACGGCCGAGGCCGGCATGAAAGAAATTTCTAGACTCTCGCAGGCGCGGGACCAGATGGAGCGGCAGCTACGCGGGCGGCGGTCTTCCAGCAGTCTCCCGGCTACCATCGAGCTCGTTTTATCGCGTCCGATCGTATCGGCGCCGATGATCGCAAAGAACGCGAAGGTGACACAGCGCGGCGCGCTTAACTTGATCGCAGATCTCGGTGTGCGCGAAATCACAGGCAGGGGACGTTACCGTGCATGGGGGATAGTTTAGTCCAGCAGGAAAAGGGTGCTGGCAGTTCGACGAAGCGGAACTTAGTATCGTCGCGGGTCGGCAGTTGGGATAGAGAACGACGCGTTCCGGGGGGATCATGGCGTGTAGCGTTAAGTATTTGAGCAGTGCAGGCATTCAGCACCGAGAAGTCAAAGGTGTTGAAGCACTCGCTAAGCATTTCCCAATCAATTGGCTGATGTACGCATCCCTGAACGCATTTCCAAAGAACAGCGCGCCAATCGAGATCGATCTCTTTGTGGTCATGGATGATCGGATCGTTTTGCTTGAACTTAAGGACTGGAACGGACCGCTGACCACCAAGGGTGATATGTGGGTTCATGCTGGTAAACGACTTCGATCCCCTGTCGTCTTGGGGAACGAAAAGGCACGAAAAATCAAGGGAATAATTACGAACCAGATTCCGTCCCTCAGGGGCGTATATGTCGACTCAAAAGTTGTCCTCACGGCGAGCACAACTCGGGATAACTTGTCTGATGACGAAAAGGGGCATGTTCTCACTCTAGAAGAAGCAAAGCTGCTTGGTGATAAGAAAGAGAGAAACAGGCTTCTCGGCCAAGTGACACTGACGGCTGTGAAGCCGAACATGCTTGTAAAGGACTTTGAGCGACTGTTCGGGGGCGGGTCATATTTCCAGCCCAGGAAAATGACGTGGGACGGATATACCGTCAGCGATGAGAACTTTTATCTACATCGCAGCGACATTTGGCGTGAGCATCGGGTTCATCTCGTGCGCGAGGAACGCGTAAAAGGGCTGCTGCGGCTTTGGCGGTTTGACAAGCTTCCTGTCGGGCTAAACGAGCCTGGCGGCCGACGGCTCATCGCTGATCGCGAATTACGGGCGGTGGCGTATCTCGGAGAAAACGGGAGTTGGATGTCTGAGCGCGGCATCCTTAGGCAAGTTGGAGCTCCCCCAGACGAGGTCCTGACGGAGCATCATCAGGTGCTTTCTGTTCCTCCGAATTGGACAACGCTGAGGCGCTACCTTGCTCGTTATGGTGGCGAGTTGTCACCCGAGCACCTCATCGATATCGCTCATACTGTTGCGTCTATGATCGCCGAGTTGCACACTCATAATGTGGCGCACCGCGATATAGGTAGCGATGGGATATGGATGGGTGGCCCAACCGATATTGCGTTCACGGGGTTTTACTCCGCTACCATTCCTGATGACACATCGGTATCCGATTATCTTCCAATACTCGGCACCTACTCGGCTCCGGAGGATCAGTGGAAAGTCGATGTTCCGACCTCAAAGCAAAGGGATGTTCGCAGCGTCGGCCTATTGATGCGGGAGCTGGCCTCTTTCGAGACAACCAAAAGCTCTCTGCCGCCGGGTTGGGTCGATGTCGCAGACAAGGCGATCGCAGCGCCCGAATTTCGTTACGCCGATGGTCGTGAGCTGGCAGAAGCATTAGGTGAGTTGAAAACGCCGTCTGGTCCGAACATTGATCAGTCGCGGCTTGATGAATTTGAAACAGCTGTCATTCCGTATGTGGCGTTCCCTCCGACAGGGCAAACTGTACAGGGACAAAACGCCACTACCTACACAAGCCTCGTAGGCGATACGCGAGCCCTCGTTAAGGTTTGGAACAGTCTTCAACGTGGCGACGCTCACCGCGATCACGCGCTTCTGGCTATGCTTGAACAAGCGGCTTCTCTTCGAAGCGTTCCCTTGCCCGGCGTACTCCCGGTTCTGTCCTGCGGGTTGTCTCCCGTCGGGCCTTTTCTGGTCACTGAATGGATAGATGGCGTCTCTGCAGATGGGTTTGCGCCCATTGACGAAACCGTCTTGCTAAGCGTGCTCGCCAGTCTCGTCGCATCAGTTGAGGGCCTCCATTTGAGAGGGTTTGGTCATGGTGACCTTCACCCGGGAAACGTTATCGTCACTGACGCGAATACGGTTTGTCTGATCGATGCGCTTGATATCTCTCAGGTCGGATCCGGAAGAATCGGAAGTCCCGGATGGGCGCCCGACGATCGGGAGCGCTGCACGATCCAACAGATTGACAGGTACGCTGCATGCAAAATGATTGCGATGTTAGCGGCATGTCTCGAGACACCTATTACGTCGCGATTGATCGCGGTTGCTACCGAGGAAATGGAGAGGCGTCCGATCGAGACGCTTGAGCCAATGGCGGAAGCACTCGCTGAAGCGCTATACGAAATCCGAAAAGAACCAAGGCCAACTTTTAAGCTTCACGGTTCCTTTCACGGCTTCACGGCGCTTCAAACGGATGGTGGTGCCCTCTGGGTCAAGCGCTACCGCACCGGCGAGGAACTCGATGTCTTTTGGGTGACAGGCCTCAACAAGCGATTGTTGATTCGAATCCGCAACGGGCGGCTGGAGGCGCTTGAGCTCGCCGACGCGCCGTTGGTCGAGCTTGGCAACGGCAGTCGCGTTCAGATGGATGTCTTCCTTGAGCAAGGAACAGAGTCTGGCGATGTGGAGGCGCTACTGGATTTTCTGCGAGCTCACGTCGAAGTGGATCGTACTGAGTTCCAAGACTCGGAGAAAGATGCTCCCGAATGGGAAGGCGAGGACGAGGAGGCTGATGATGAAGGCGATCTCGATCAACATCAGGTAAGCTATAGCTCGCTACTCGACCTAAGACGCTTATGGTTGCGATCCGCGGAAATCGAAGAAGAGACGGCTCTACAAGTGCGACTTGACCGTCGTTTGGCGGATGATGGTCAGTCCGCGGTTTACGAATACGAGACCCCCCGTCCCCTTGAGTTTGAAGACGAGGACATTGTTGAAGTGCGACAAGGCGGTATCCTTGGTCGGCGAGTTGGACAACTTGATGTGCTTCGGTGTGATAGCAGGCAAATAGCTATCCGGAATCAGAAGTTCGGCCTTGCCGAGGGAGAGTACGTCTCACTCATCGATCGCAGGGATCGCGTGTCGAAGGAGCGGCGTCGCCGGGCGGTTGAGCGGATCACCCGCAATGCGAGCGTGGTTCCAAATCTGATAGACTACTTTGATCCTAGCCAAAGCATTTCCGACCTCTGTTACAATGTCACGGTGGCAGATGAGCGCTTGGCTGCTTACGGATTGAACGCGGGGCAACAGGCCGCGTTCCAGGAGCTACTGAGGACTGGTCCCGTTGGTTTGCTGCAAGGCCCTCCTGGCTCCGGCAAGACAAGGTTCATCGCGTCGTTCGTACATTGGTTGCTGACAGAGGGCGGCGCCCGGCGAGTGCTTGTGGCAAGCCAATCTCACGAGGCCGTCAATAATGTTCTCGAGGAAGTGCTTAAGACCTATCGGGCCTGCGGTGGGAGCGCAGACCTACTCCGGGTCGGCTCTAGAGGGTCGACTGAGCGAGTTCGTCCTTACCAAGCTAGAACTCTTCGAGAACGGTACCGCGTAAGATTTGAGAACGGGATCAAGACTCGAGTTGCGCATGCAGCGGCAGCGATAGGCGTTCCTCGGTCGTTCGCACATGAAGTGGTCGACATCGACCAAAAGCTTGCTTCCATTCAACGTTCCGTCGAACTCATCGAGCAGGCAAGCGAATCCGATGTGGATCGCGACGAGCGGAGGCGCTTGGAGACAAGGCTTCGGAGACTAGACGAGGCATTCCGCCGGGAGGCGGGCAAACTGCTCGACGACATCAATGATGACCTTGACCGCTCCGAGTTCAGCTCAACCGTTGAAGCTGCGTTCAGCGCGGTGTCGGCCGCGCATCCACGGACGAGCCCTAGCGACCTCGTAAAAACTAGGCAGCTCGTTGCGCTTGCAAATGACTGGAAGGACACCCTGGCCACCGGGCATCGAAATTTTGATGAGTTTCTAGCTAAGACTCGCCAGGTCGTCGCCGGGACATGTGTTGGCCTGGGGCAATCGCAGATCCGCTTAGAACAAGGCGCGTTCGACTGGGTCATAGTCGATGAAGCTGCGCGTTGCACAAGCGGGGAACTTGCTGTCCCCCTGCAGCTTGGGAGCCGCATTCTCTTGGTTGGTGACCAGCGACAGTTGCGACCCATGGTTGATAGAGCGGTGCAACAGGGACTCCGTGAGGAGTTCGGGGCACTCGGAAAGGTGCTAGCGCAATCTGATTTTGAGAGGGCGTTTGACTCTGCATACGGACGCCGGAATGCCCGCGTTCTCGACGAACAGTATCGTATGACACCAGTCATCAGCGATCTCGTTTCGGAAGTCTTTTATGCGCCTCATGGAGTCAGACTCACGTCATCGGCGGATCGCAAGCCTGACGCTGCGTTCTCGGCCCTACCTGCAGACCTCGCGCAACCTGTGGCGTGGATCGATACGTCGTCACTTCCCGGCTCCCACGAACGAGATAAGAATGATCACCGCGACATCTGGAACGATGCCGAGATTCAGACGGTGATGTCGCTGCTCCTCCGCATCTCAAAGGAGGTGACGCTAGTCGAGGAGTTCTCAAAGCGGAACGATCCGGCGATCGGCGTCATCTGCATGTACAGTGAGCAAAAGAGACGGATCGAACGAGAATGGGCACAGCAGCCTTTCTCGGAGATGTTCCGACGAACCGTCGTAATTGATACGGTCGATGCATATCAGGGGAAAGAGAATTCGATTGTGATTGTGACACTCGTCCGATCCAATGGCGAAAAAAAGCCCGGGCATGTCGGTCGGGAAAACAGATGCAACGTGGCCATGTCGCGAGCAAAGGAGCGTCTATTTATCGTTGGCGATACGACGATGTGGGGAAGCAGCAAGTGCCGATCCCCAATGGGGGACGTTCTAGCCCGAATTAGGAATATGAGGCAGTCAGACGGTGGCGTGCGCAGCGCTGCGGAGATCGGCTGATGACAGCGGAAGCACACCGTATCGAGATTGACGCTGTCGACTTTCAGATATCATGTCGCCGCTTTTCCGTTCGTGCGACAATCACGCGGGACCGGCAATTGCCTGTAGTGGATGAGTTTGTTCTTCGTCTGCTAGCCCTCCTTGAGAGACTGTCCGTGCAGCGGATGCGCGCGTGGTTTGGCTTCTCTGCAAGCGAAATGGAGACAGTTCTCGTCGATATGGGAAGGCGGGGACTTATCGAGTTTGATCACGATGAGGTTGTTCTAGCCGCGGCTGGACGAGAACTGTTCAAATCGAGCGGTGTCGGTGGCGTGCCTCAGATCGTCGAGGTGGCACCCCTGATCGGCGACGTTTGGTTCGACCTCGTGAGCAGGACTATGGTCCCAAGGTCTCGCTCGCGTCCCGGTGATTTTTTGGTGAAACTCATGGAGGTGCCTGACTCACGAGATTTTCCGGAAGCCTTCGCACGGAGAGCGTTTGAGGAGAACTTTAGGGACTATGCTCGGCGGATTCGACGCATCCCTGATCCTGATGCCATCAATTTGTACTCCATATCCGGTGTGGAAGGTGGAGCCTACGGCTACCAAGCACTGCAATCACAGCTGGTTTTGGATCTAGATCGCCTGGGAGTTCGCCCGACCTTTCTAGACTCCGGAGATAGCGCGTCGGGTTTCCAGAAACTGGCCGTTGCAGCGAATGATGCTTGGCAATCCGTTACAGGCCCCGACGTTGCCTCGGGTGCTATGGCCGAATTTGAGCGCATGACTGGCGACAACCGCTTGGAGTCACTTCTGCAGAATGCGGCTGAGCAAGGCGCCTGGATTGAGGCGTTTAGTCTGTCAGAGATACACGATACCGGTTATCGCCCCAGCGTCGGCGCAACATACCTTAAGAGCAATACCGATCGGCTTGTGCAGCGGATAGGAGATGCGAAGATCGAGCAGCCGATTACCGAGATAATCTGGCTTCGACCCAGTGGCTCGACGTGGGCGCGTACGACGCGAGTAGTGGAAGCGTTGACCGAAATAAGAGACGCACTTCGCAACAAGGGACACTCCGATGTTCGATCTGTTCTGACCATGCCTCGTTCTACATCTAGGTCGACGCGACTGACTCACAAACGAGTTTTCGATCGTGGTGTATTGCTCCCTCAGGGCCATCTTCCGTCAAATCTGGAAGTTCTTCTAATCCCGGGAGTGGTAGCACTCATCAACATTCACGTTCCCGTCCAGCAACACTCCGTTCCAGTTGGCGGTATGGTGTCAAACGCTCGCCGTATAGGGCGAATTGCTGAGCGACTTAGAGCCATCCACGACCCAGAGGTTGAAGAGCTTTGGCATCGCCAGACCGGCATCAAAGGTGCTGGTGTCGTGGTTGAGTCGAACAAGTAGATGGGTGACTATCTAGGGCCCGGACTCATAACCAGTAACTGACGGTTGCCGCTATGCAGATGGCGGCCAGGAAGTTCGTGGCAAGCCTGTCATAGCGGGTGGCAATGCGCCGGAAGTCCTTGAGGCGGCAGAACATGCGCTCGATGGCATTGCGATCGCGGTAGAGATAGGGCGAGAAGCAGTTCTTCCACTTCCGGTTTACCTTCGGCGGTATGTTGGCAAAGCCGCCGCGCTCCTTGACCTGACGACGGATGGCGTCGCTGTCATAGCCTTTGTCAGCGTTCAGCAGGGATGTCGGCGGCATGCGCTCGATGAGCACTTCGCCGGCCTTGCAGTCGGCGATATGGCCTCCGGTCAGGAGGAAGGCAACAGGTCTGCAAAGTTCATCGGTCAGGGCATGGATCTTGGTGGTGCGACCGCCGCGCGATCTGCCGATCGCCTGGTTGAGTTCCCCCTTTTTCCTCCCGCCGCACTGCGATGGGCTCGCACGGCAGAGGAATCGATGAGCAGCTGAGCAGGTGGTCCGCCGGCATTGGCCAGGGCGTGGAATATGGAGCTCCATACGCCTTTGGCCGCCCAGCGCTGGAAGCGGTTGTAGAGCGTCTTCCTCGGACCGTAGACAGAAGGTGCGTCAACCCAGCGCCCTCCGCTCTTGATGACATGGATGATGCCGCTGATCACCCGCCGGTCATCCACGCGCGGCTTGCCACGGGTGTCGGTGGGAAGGTGCGGTCTCAGCTTCGCGAACTGCTCGTCGGTCAGCCAGAAATGATCCCGATTCATCACTGTCCTCCTTTCGGAGGCCGTGAATCATATCAGGCCGCGTGACGGAACCCCTTTATGGGTCCGGACCCTAGAATTGCCGAATAGCTGTCAGCACTCTTCCGTCGGCCGAGCTTCGAAAGCTGCTGACGAGATTTTCGTGATGCGAGATGGGCAGATCGTGGAGCGAGGGATCCATGCCGATCTGATGCTGAGGCAAGGTTTCAACGCCAAGCTAATCAGTTATCAGTCAGGTCAGCGGGATGTCGCAGTTCGCGACACGGCTGTTTCGGTTTGAAGCAATCCAGTTTTTTGGCGGCGAGGCGATAGACCGAGAAATATTCGCCGCGTAAAGTTGCATTTATTGGGGGATAATAAATGCCATCGTTGAAAACAAACCTCGTCAAAAGAATTGATCGGCTTCCCAAGCCGACCAACGCTGCTGATGCCATGCAACCTCTTTTCGAAGCGGTGAGTAATTCGATTCACAGCACACAGGATCGGTTCAAGGAAAACGTCCCGACCAATGGGAAGATCATTGTCACCCTCACCATGGCGCGCCGGCAGGCGCCGGCAAAGATTGTGGTCGAAGACAATGGCGTGGGTCTCGATGGCAGAAACTATGAGGCCTTCACCACAACCGATACGGACAACAAGATTGCGCGCGGCGGGAAGGGCGTTGGGCGGCTACTGTGGCTGGATTGCTTTGAAGCGATCAGCGTCACGAGCACGTCGGTAGAAGGTGGCCTACCCAAGCGTCGGAAGTTCCGCTTCGTCTTGTCGCAGTCCGACCAGATCCAGGACTACGAAGAGAGCAAAATCGACGCCACGGCTCCGGACACGGGGGTAATGGTCGAGTTTAATGGGCTCCGCGACAATGGTTATCGCGCTAAATTCCCGGGCCGCCCAGCGTATGTGTTCCAGCATTTCACGTCACATTTTTTGCCGACCTTCATCGGGTCGCGCTCGCCTCGCATTACCGTACACTGCGGTGATGAGACCCGGCACTATCCAGAGGAAATCAATTCGATCATCCACCGCCGGGAGACCATCGAGAACATTCCAACTGCTGACTACGGGCCGCTTACACTCACGCTGATGGAGTGCGACAAGGTCGCGAGCGCGGACCTGCAGGGGTCGCACTTCGTCCACTTCATAGCGCACGACCGAACGGTTCATTCCCAAAAGATCGACGGCAAGCTGGGTCTCAAGTATTTTGGGGCGAACGAGGACCGGGTATTTCACGCCGTTCTCACCGGCAAATTCCTGGACGACAATGTCAATCAGGAACGTACAAAGTTTCAGTTCGAGGACGCGGTCCTCGATCGCATCGTAAGCGACGTCTGTGCACCTCACATCGAGAAGTTTCTTGCAGAACCGTTGCAAGCGCTGCGCCAGGATCAGCGAACCAGGGTCAAGGCAATTGCCGAATCTTACCCATCAGTTGCGTTCGGCGACGTCGATGAGCTGCAGGAAAAGCTCCCCTCGGGTGAGCTAAACGATGATGCGATCTTCGGGCATCTGTCGCGTGAGCGCTATCGCCGGGATCAGCGCCAGGCGGAGAAAATCCGGACCGTACTCGAGCGATTGAAGGAGCCGTCGGTCGACGTGAATGCGTTTGCGAGCGCAATCGAGGCCGCCGGCAAGGCAATCGAAGAGGCGGAGCAGAAGAGCCTCACCGAGTACATCGTTCGCCGAAAGGTCGTGCTGGATTTCATCGAGATCCTGCTTGAGAAGGTTCGCGACGATACGCGTGACAGCAGCTATCAGCGTGAAGATATCCTGCACTCGTTCATCTGCCCGCTGCGTATCAACACCCTAGCCGATGGCGGCAGGAAAGTTGTGCCGGCAGCCTCGCATGATCTTTGGATAATCGACGAGCGTCTGACATTCGCCCAATACTTCAGCTCGGACGACGAGTTTCAAAACCTATCCGATTCAATCGTCAGCGATGAGCGGCCGGACGTCCTGATCTTCGACCATGTACACGGGCTGCGCCAGACCGACGATCCCTCGCGGGTGCTGCTCGTGGAGTTCAAACGTCCCGGCCGAACCAGCTATGGCACGGACGAGAACCCTCAGCACCAGGTCGAGCGTTATGTGCGCCGACTTCTAGAAGGCGGTAAGCTCGACGTTAAGGGCCGGCCCATTAAGCTGAAGGAAGACACGGTCTTCTATTGCTTCATAGTCGCTGACATCGTGGGGAAAATGGACGACTGGACCTATTCATGGGACCGTACCGCCGACGGGCGAGGGCGCTACTACCAGCCCCGCTCGGGTTTCAAGGGGTCGATCGAGCTCGTGGGGTGGGACACACTCCTCAGTGACGCCAGAGAGCGGAATCAGGCCTTCTTCGATCGCGCCGGTATTTCGGGCAAGAGCTTCTTTGTAGAGGCGCAGGAAACATCCCATCAGCGCCTGCGTAACGAGGACGAATTGGCCGCCGACACGATGTCGTCGGCCGACGCGGCTACTGCGTGATCGCGGCGGGAGAAACGGATGCCGATTTACGATGCAGACGAGCTCAGGGGGCTCATCGCCGAAGGCGAGATCGTGGGATTTACCCTCGACACGAACATCATCGATGGGCTCAACACTAACGGCAACCTCGACAATCGCATCCTGCTGAGCGTCGAAAACCTGAAGACCAAAAAGGTCGCCACCATTCTCTCCGATATAGTGGCGAACGAAGTGCGAGCTCACATGACGCTGCGCCACGCAGCCTCCCACGATCAGCTAGCGTCCACTTTGAAGGCCTATGGCAAAATCTGGAAAGAGCACGCCGGCATTGTAGAGGAGCTTGGCGCCAAGCTGGCGCCAGCGGACGCGATCGGCGCGCATGCCGAAGCCCTTTTCAAATCATTTTGCGAGAAGGTGGGCATCGAGATTGTCTCCTCAAACGAGGCGATAGGCGTGGCGGAGTTGATGGAACGCTATTTTGAAAACCGACCACCTTTTGCTGGCGCCGACAAAAAGCACGAATTTCCGGATGCCATAGCACTCGCGGGCCTGGATAAATGGTCACAGAAGCACGGCGCTGTTCTGGCCGTTAGCAAGGACAAGGGTTGGGCTGCCTATTGCAAGGACAGTGAGTATTTGTACTGCGGCGACGATCTGGGAAAAGCTCTGGCGCTGTTCCATGAGGATGAGGCAATCGTCGCGCAGTGTCTTGCTTCCCTTGGCGAGGAGCCCGATGGCGACTTCGCTGACGAGATCCTCGCGGCGATCCAGCGCGACGTCGATGACCTCGACTTTGAGGTCGAGGCTTCAGCATTCATGGAGTGGGATGCCGAAGTGGAGGAAGCGGTCGTTGAGTCAATCGAGTACGCCGGTGGGCAGGAGCAGCGGATCGTCGCTTCTGATGCCCAGAGCGTGACTTTCCTGGTTCCCGTCAACGCAAAGGTGAGGATCCAAGCTGGTTTCAACTTCTCCATTCGCGACAGTATTGACAATGACTACGTATCTCTTGGAGGCTCGATGAAAGAAGTCTCGCTCGACCATCGTTATCAGGTGACTGTAACTATCAGCGGAAAGGGAAGCGACGACATCGAAATTGATGATGCCGTCGTGAATCCGGCAACAAGGTTGCGCGCTGTCGATTTTGGCCATGTGGAGCCGTTTTATGAACCGGAGCTCGACTGAAAACAGGGAGCGGGCTCGAAGTCTACTATTTTGGGTCGGTAACGAACAACAGGCGCGTCAACTGGGGGCGAGCGTGCTGACCGGCAACGTCCGCGATTTTGATTTCCTCACCCAGGTTATGCCGACCGGGCGGATCATCCTCTATCGAGCTCCGCCGGGACCGCGGTCATCATGACTGTCGTTATCGGCCCTCCTGTCGATATTCTCCACGAACTGGAACAGCTGGGTCAGGCGCCAGCGACTGACGTCAATCACCTGCAGAACACGCCGGCGTTTCTGCGTTTTGCGGAGTTATGTCAAACTCGATATCCCCAGATTAGATCTGGCTCCATGTTGCGGTTTTCGCTTGCCTCAGCGCTACGGCAGCTTGGCTTGGCTTGTCTCGTCGGTGGCCAGGGTTCTGGGTTGGCAGCGAGTGCGGCCGAAATATCGGATGGCCTCGACAAAGCCATCCGGAGCACGACATCGAAGCGACTGCACCTCTGCCCGCTCGATCTCGCATCGCCCCTTCCGACGATCTTCTTCGGTCCAAACCAGGTGCGGTGCTTTTCTGCGGCCGAACTTGACCAGCTTTTCGATGTTGTTCGTCTTCACCGCGCGAACGAAAACTGGTCGCTTGATAGTGGACGTTTCTCCCAGTTCAGCTGGCTCGTCGTCAGCGAGCAGGTCCCGCACGACGACATGGGTCCGGAGGGCAGAAGACTGCCCGGTCTGTTCATGGATCTTGGTCAGGATTTTGGACGGATCGAACCGTATAACACGGGCCTCCCATCAGCGGTCGAAGCTGCCTTGTTCGGTCTTCTCACGATCCCGTGGGAGCGAATTGGCGGCTTAAAGGAGGTGGAGTGGCGAGGGTTTGCAGTTCCGTGGGTTTACACTCTCGATTCCGACGTCTTCGCCCGCCGTGATCCGCCACCGTCTCCTGACAGCCTGAGCTGGGAGCCAGCGGGGTACATCGATGCCGATGGTGACGAGCATGAGTACGAAAGGCCCATCACCTATCCGCTAGACGATGGCAGCGATGATGAAATTGCTTGGCTGAATGACAGCGCCTGGAGTGACATTGTATCAGCGCGCCAGACGGCACTGTTCGATCGTCCCGTGGCGCACTTCTTTGTCCGCGGTTTTCGATCCGACGGCATTGACGAGTTCCTGGCGCATATTTCGACGATCGAGGCCGCACTCGGCGTGCCGCTGGATCACGATCAACGCGCCCGAAGAAAGATCAAGGGAAAGAACCCTGGCGCGACGCACCGGGTCACGCTTCGCATTTCTGGACTGCTCAACGATGCTTCGTTCGGGAACGCCTATTCCAGGCTTTTCCGGCTTAGGAGCGACTTCCTGCACGGCAAATCGATGGCGGACATTTCCGGGGACGATCGACGGAGTGCCCGAGAACTTGCTCGGGAGGTTGTATGCGCGCTGATAGGGATTGCCTCGGCAGACCCTACGGTGAACCGCGAACAACTCCTTGACGGGCTGCTGGATAGGGGAGCAACTGAGCCAGCACGACGGACTGCCCGGCAGCCACGCGCTGCCCATGGCCATTAGCGGCCTGCCCCCATCCTAATGTTGCGAACTGG
This sequence comes from Mesorhizobium sp., assembly GCF_016793485.1. Taxonomy (GTDB): domain Bacteria; phylum Pseudomonadota; class Alphaproteobacteria; order Rhizobiales; family Rhizobiaceae; genus Mesorhizobium_K. The sequence goes on from NZ_JAEULZ010000051.1 coordinate 92,172, forward strand.
CCTTTTTTGCAGCTTCGGGACGACCGGGCCAGGAAGCTATGTGAGTCCCCTGACCGAGACGTTTATCGCCGAAAGAGCCGTGATCAGCCCAGCGTGCCGCACGAGGCTCACAGCCGCAGTTGATCTCAGTTTGGCCTTCACGGCGCGATCATAGACCGCGAGACACTCGGCAGACGTGAGGCGAGAAGAATAGAGCACGCCATCGACTGCGAAGCGCTCATAGAGCGCCTTGCTGAGGCGGCGGCCGGCCGCCTGGCTCTTGGCACGCGCGGCGTTGGTGGTCACCCCGAGCTTCAACAGGCCGGTCGTTCGCAGGTCTATGACCGTGAGCGGCTCGACGGCCGAGACCTCCGACACGACCCAGTCCTCGACCTCCGAAATGTCGAGAACGCGCCTGGCTTTCCCTTCGAAGCGATCGCGGACAACGGTCTCAGCAATCGCCGTGGCGAGATTGCGTGCGAGATAGATCAACTGAAACGAGTTGTCGGGCGCAGCAAAGCGCGTCTGCCCGAACCCCATGCCGAGCGGGGTGGCGGCATGGGCCTTAGGCATGATGCGCAGATAGGCTTTGGGCCGAAACGGAAGCGCCAGGTCCGCAACGACTTTGTCATCCAGCTTCACGGTCAGCCGAAATCACGTTCGGCTGCGTCGAGAACTTCGGAAACATGCCCCTGCTTGAGCCGCTCAAGCGGCGTCCCCCCGATGCTAGGCTTGGGCTGAACCAGCCATTGCCATGCAACACGGGGATTGCCGATGATCCGCATGACCTCGGACATACCCTCGACTGGCCGGCCGTCGACGAACTGAGCCAGGGGAAAGACGTGCTTTCGCTCTCCCTTGAGCAGTCCGATCACCGCGCCGCGCTTGTGCCAGTCGTGCAGTGTCGACCGGCGCGTGCCAAAGGACTTCTCGATCTCGCTTGGCCCAGCGACTGGTCCCGCCCAATCTTCAAGGCGAACCGGCGTCGCAAAAGCGGCAAGCCGCCGCCGGCCCTCTTCGATATCCACCACCTCGCCAAGGCCTTCACCCTCGCTGACCTCGACAGGCAGTTCTACGTCGACCCGGATGAGCCCCCGGTCGTCCTGACCGGCAAGGCCCGCTGCGACGGTACCCATCGCCTCGACAAGATCCTTCTCATGAGCCACAATATGGCGCTGCTGTTCGTCTGAAAGCCGAACGGTAGCCGCGGTGACGGCAGCTACGACCCTGCTTTTGCCTTTCAGCACCGACCTTGGGATTCCCGGATTGTGCCTGGCCAGCACGTCGAGAATGTCTGCAACCGCAGCGCTGTTCACGTTGACCTGCTTGGCGGGCTCGGACTTCCGAACTGTTGCGACCATGATCGCCTCCTTCACGTTTGTCGCAAATATAGTCCGGAATGTCCGGATTGTCTAGATTGATCACCCTCTGCCCTTGTTCATTGCCGCGTGGGGATCGGCCTCGCGAGGATCAGTCGCTGAAAAACTGCTGTAGGACGGAACTGTCCATCCCCATCTCCGAAGCCGGCCCGCCTTTCACCAATAGATGGGAATCGGCGGTGACGATGAAATCGACGAGGATATGATCACCGGGCTGGGCGGTATCGACAGCGGCGCGCATGACCTTGCGCAAGGCTCGCCCGAGTTCTGCGGATTGAACGGGAAAGCTGCCCTTGAGCAAGGGGACCCGAAGGGCGCAGTGAACCTGATGCTGCTTGCTGTAGCGTTGCAGATTGCGCATCGAACGGGCCTTCGCAACGTCGGCCAGCGCTTCAACCAGTTCCTTGGTATTGCGCTCACCCTCCGGCCGGGGGCCGTTGTGGATACCTATGCTTTCAGTTTCGATCGCCATGCCGCCAAGCCAGTCCTACTTTCCGCATGGTCGAAGATATCAACTTTGGATCGACATATCGACCCGACATTAAAGAGCCATCAGACAATAACGATATCCGGTCCCCGGCGTTTTCGCCGTGCCTTGCAATGCAGAATCTCCTTAGCCAGTCGCATTGCTTGATGCGTAAACTGGGCGGCATCACCTACGAAATGGATTCACCGGCTTTGCAGGAACGCATCACGATACGTATGACCTCCGAGATGATTGCGCGCATCGATGCCCGGATCGCGGACCAATCCGGCTATGTCAGCCGCCAGGACGCGGTCCGGCATTGCGTTGATTCGACGCTTCGTCAGAGCGGTGAGGAGAAGCGTCCGGGCAGCGCACCAGATGCGATGGTAAATAGGGCGGCCGATGCGCAACAGGGCGGCTAGCGGGCCTGATGCAGTGTCGTCTGAAGGCACCATGAAAAAGCATCGCGTTTACTCGATAGCCGTCGCCAGCGTCTATCCGCACTATGTGACCAAGGCCGAGAAGAAGGGGCGCACCAAAGGCGAGGTCGATGAGATCATCCGCTGGCTGACCGGGCACACCCAGGAAGGTCTGGATGCGGAGCTTGAAAAGCGAACGAGCTTTGAGGACTTCTTCGCTCAGGCGCCTCGGCTGAACCCTTCGCGCTCCCTGATCACGGGCGTCGTCTGCGGCATCCGGGTCGAAGACATCGAGGAGCCTCTCATGAAGGAACTCCGATATCTGGACAAACTGATCGATGAACTCGCCAAGGGCAAGGCGATGGAGAAGATTCTGCGGAAGTGACACGATCGATTTCGACCTCGATGTCCTGAGCTCGATCAGAAAAGCGCCAATTGCTCCGCAGTCGGGAGGCCGTCCAGACCTTCCAAAGATGACAGGGTCACACCCAGCAAGCGGATACCCTTCTCGACCGGAAACAGGTCGCCGAGCATTGTCCGTGCAACGTCAAGCATCTCATCTTCGCTACCCACAAGCCCTGGAAGGGTTCGGCTGCGAGTGATCTGCTGAAAATCGTCAAACTTCACCTTCAGCGTCACGGTGCGCCCGGCGATCTGCTTCGCCTCACAATGGCGCCAGACCTTTTCGGCCAGCGGTGCCAGCTCGGCGCGCGCCGCATCAAGGTCAAAGAGATCGATTGCAAAAGTATCTTCGGCGCCAACGGATTTCCGTGGGCGGTCGGGCTGAACCGACCGCTCGTCGATTCCGCGTGCGATCCGGTAATACCAGCTCCCCGATTTGCCGAAATGGTGTTGCAGGAAAGCCAGCGGCTTCTCGCGCAGATCGGCGCCGGTCTCGATGCCCAATCTCTCCATCTTCGCCGCCGTCGCCGGTCCCACGCCGTGGAACTTCTTTACCGGTAGCCTGGCTACGAAGTCGGCACCCATTTTCGGCGTGATGACGGCTTGGCCGTTGGGCTTGTTGAGGTCGCTCGCTATCTTCGCCAGGAATTTGCAGTAGGAGATTCCGGCTGAGGCATTGAGCCCGGTCACCGCCTTGATCCGCGCGCGGATCATCGTTGCGATTTCCGTGGCAACCGCGATGTCCTGCTTGTTTTCGGTGACGTCGAGATAGGCCTCGTCGAGAGACAACGGCTCGATGAGGTCCGTATGCTCGGCGAAGATCTGATGGATCTGTGCCGAGACCGCCCGATAGACGTCGAACCGGGGTTTGACAAAGATCAGCTCGGGGCAGCGGCGCCTGGCAGTGACCGACGGCAGCGCCGACCGCACGCCAAAGGCGCGCGCCTCATAGCTCGCGGCGGCCACGACGCCGCGGGCGGCAGAGCCGCCGACCGCAACCGGCTTCCCTCTGAGCTCCGTATTGTCGCGCTGTTCTACAGAAGCGTAAAACGCATCCATATCCACGTGAATGATCTTGCGCAGGACGACTGGATCGATCGGCACCTCCATATCCCGGCCACTGTCCCGTATCGCACTCACAGCGCCATTCCCGCACACCGTCACATGGCCATCAGACCGCACCGCGATCGAGCGCAGTCTGCGATCAACTCTCGAAGTGACGCAACGAGTCCGATTGACTCATGGGCGTTAAAGAGAACAAATAAGGAACATACCAGCCCCGAAATCCATTGGGAAGACTGTTTGAGAGTGTTTTATCCATGGGTCAGCCCGTCGCCAGCCCCGCTATCGCTGCGCTTCGAGAGCGAATCGCGTGCCTCGAAGGTGGGCCGGCGCGCGACCGTGCGACGCTTCCCTTCGGCGTTCCCGCCATCGACAAGGTGCTGCCGGGAGGGGGGCTGGCGCTCGGGGCGCTGCACGAGGTTGCCGGTGGCCGGAACGGGGCGATCGATGGTGCGGCGGCGGCGCTGTTTGCCGCCGGCATTGCCGCGCGCGCCAAGGGCAAGGTGCTCTGGTGTGTCACCCGGCAGGATCTCTTTGCGCCCGCGCTCGCCCAGGCCGGGCTGCTGCCCGGTCGCGTGGTCTATGTCGAGGCGGGCGACGAGGCCGCCGTGCTCGCCTGTTTCGAGGAAGGGCTTCGTCATGGCGGGCTAGGGGCCGTGGTAGCCGAACTGGCCCGTCTCTCCATGACCGCCTCCCGCCGCCTGCAGCTGGCCGCCGAAACCACCGGCGCCATCGGCATCGCCATCCGCCGCTGGCGACGGCAAACCGAAGCGACCGATTTTGGACAACCGACCGCCGCGGTCACCCGCTGGCGCGTCTCCGCACTCCCCTCCCGCCCCCTGCCGGTTCCCGGTATCGGCCGCGCTCGCTGGCAGGTCGAGCTGATCCGGGTCCGAGCGGGAGAAAGCGCCAATTTTGAAGTGGAAGCCTGCGATGCCAAGGGTCGTCTCGCTCTATTTTCCGGCCTGGCCGACCGATCGCCTAAGGCGCGCAATGGGCCAGTCCGCGCCATCGGCTGAAACCCCGATCGTCATGCTGGGCCGGCAGGGAAACCGGCGGCTCGTGCTGGCCGCCGATGCAGCGGCCCGCGCCGCCGGCCTGCGCGTGGGCATACCAGCGAGCAAGGCTCAGGTCCTGGTGCCCAACCTGCAGAGCTTCGACCTGGATGCAGCCGGCGATGCTGACGCGCTCGAGAGAATGGCGCTCTGGTCGCTGCGCTATGCACCGATCGTCGCCGCCGATCCGCCCGATGGCCTCATCATCGACACCACAGGCGCCGACCACCTGCATGGCGGGGAGGGCACGATGCTCGAGGGGCTGGTGTCGCGCATGGTGGCATCCGGCATCGAGGCCCGCGCGGCCGTTGCCGACAGCTGGGGCGCTGCCCATGCCTGCGCGCGGTTTCTCGCTCGCCCGACCTTCGTCGCGCCGGTGGGGCAAGCCGCGGCGATCGTGCGGGAGCTCCCGATCTCCGCGCTGCGGCTTCCTCACGATATCGTCGACGGCCTCCATACCCTGGGTTTCGAACGGATCGGCGAAGTGGAGGCGGCGCCACGGGCTTCCCTCACGCTGCGGTTCGGTCCCGAACTCGGCCGCCGCCTCGACCAGGCCCTGGGCGGGCGCAGCGAACCCTTCGAGCCTATCCGCTCGCCCGAATTGGTCGCGGTTCGTCGCGCCTTCGGCGAGCCGATCAGCGCCGCCGAGACGATCGCCCGCTATGCCGGCAAGCTCGTCGTGATGCTCTGCGAAGAACTTGAGGCCAAAGGGCTCGGCGCGCGCCGGCTCGATCTTCTGTTCCATCGCGTCGACAATCGCCTCGAGGCCATTCGCGTCGGTACCGCGGTGCCGGTACGGGACGTCAAACGACTGACTCGACTTCTGACCGACCGCATCGAGACCGTGGACCCCGGCTTCGGCATCGAACTGATGACCCTGGCCGCGACGCTCGCCGAGCCCTTCGGCAGCAGGCAGATCATCTCCTCACTGGTCGAGGAGCCGGAGCCCGACATCACCGATCTCATCGATGTGCTTGCCAACCGTATTGGCGAGCAGCGGCTCTACCGCTTTGCCCCGGTCGAGAGTGACGTGCCCGAACGCTCAGTCCGCCGCATCGCGCCGAATGCGCCGGACGACGGGACGAGTTGGCCCGGTGACTGGCCTCGCCCGCCGCGTCTGCTGACCCACCCCGAACCCATTGAGACGATGGCCCTGCTGCCCGACCATCCGCCGGTCTGGTTCAGTTGGCGTGGCATCCGGCATCGCGTCGCGCGGGCCGACGGTCCGGAACGCGTTTTTGGCGAATGGTGGCAGCGCGATGCCGAACTGATCGCGGTACGCGACTATTTCCAGGTCGAGGACGAGTCAGGCGAGCGCTTCTGGATCTACCGCGCCGGCGATGGCGAGGATCCCCAGACCGGTTCGCATAAATGGTTCCTGCATGGGGTCTTCGCATGACCACCCCGCGCTATGCCGAATTGCAGGTGACCAGTCATTTCTCCTTCCTCCGCGGCGCCAGCTCGTGCGACGACCTCTTCGCGCAGGCGGCCGCGCTCGGCATCGAGGCCCTGGCGGTGGTCGATCGCAATTCGCTGGCCGGCATCGTCCGGGCGCATCAGGCCGCCAAAGATACCGGCGTTCGGCTGGTTGTCGGCTGTCGCCTCGATCTCGTCGATGGCATGTCCCTGCTCGTCTACCCCACTGACCGGGCTGCCTATTCGCGCCTATGCCGGCTGCTGACTCTGGGCAAGAAACGCGGCGGCAAGGCGAAATGCCATCTCGAATGGAGCGATCTGACTGACTATGCCGAGGGCCTGATCGCCGTCCTGGTTCCGGATCGGGCCGACGACACCTGCGCCCTACAACTGCGTCGCCTGCGGGAAATGTTCAGCGATCGCGCCTATCTGGCACTGACCCTGCGCCGCCGGCCCAATGACCAGGTCCGGCTGCATGAGCTCTCCAACCTCGCTACCCCAATGTGCGTGCCGACCGTAGTGACGAACGACGTCCTGTTCCACGAACCCGGCCGACGCATCCTACAGGACGTGGTGACGGCCATTCGCCACAATATCACCATCGACGAACTGGGGTTCCGGCGCGAGCGCCATGCCGACCGCTATCTCAAGCCGCCCGAGGAAATGGTTCGACTGTTTTCGCGCTACCCGGAAGCCCTCGCGCGAACCGTCGAGATCATGCGGCAATGTCGATTCTCCCTCGACGAACTCGCCTACCAGTATCCCGAGGAGAAGATGCTGCCGGGACTGACCTCGCAGCAGGCGCTCGAACAGCTCACCTGGGAAGGTGCGGAGCGGCGCTATCCCGAGGGCGTGCCTGACAAGGTGGCGGCGCTCATCAAGCACGAACTGCGCCTGATCGAGATCCTCCAATACGCCCCATACTTCCTGACCGTGAACGCCATTGTGCAATTCGCGCGCAGCAGGGATATCCTGTGCCAGGGCAGAGGCTCGGCCGCCAACTCAGCCGTCTGTTATGTCCTGGG
>NZ_JAEULZ010000009.1 GCF_016793485.1 Mesorhizobium sp.
CCTCGACAACAATTCGCATAGCCTGGCCGCCTTTCAGAAGGCCAGCCACCACGCCATCAGCATCCTGTCGGCCGACCAGGAAAACCTCTCCAACCGCTTCGCCACCTGGCCGACCGACCGCTTCGCCGGCCTGCCCTGGCAAGCCGGTCTCGGCGGTGCCCCGCTGTTCCCAGGCTGCTGCGCCAGCTTCGAAGTCGTCAACGAAACCGCCCATGCCGGCGGCGACCACACCATCTTCATCGGCCGCGTCGAACGCTTCGCCGAAACCTCCGATCTCGCGCCGCTGCTTTTCCACGCCGGCCGCTACGGCCGCCTCGCCGCCGATCAGGAGTGATTGAACCGGCTGCCTTCTGCGCTTAGAATGCAGCCTCTTGCCCAGAGCGGGCGTCGTATAATGGTAATACCTCAGCTTCCCAAGCTGATGCCGAGGGTTCGATTCCCTTCGCCCGCTCCATGAATTCCGAAAAAGCCAACCGAAACCGGTTGGCTTTTTTGTTCTTCCGGTTCAGCAATCGCTAGAAATGCGGCCCAGCACGGTGCGTACAGCAACTCGACGCGCCCTGTTGCGCAAAGAGTGGGAAACACCGCGTTATTCACATGCGCCTGTCGATCTGTATGCGCATAACGGAGCTTGTCGCGCGTTTGCAGCGGATCGGCACTGAGCGGCTGGGGGTGGGGTTCATCTCATCTCCGGAAAACGGCATAAAAGGGACCTCCGGGAACCGTCCCGGAGGTTGAAAGCGTCGCCAAGAGGAGAAAGCGACGGTAGGAGACTCGTTTGGTATGGGAGCGGCCTTTCGGTGGCGACCATGACCAAGTTCGACTATAGAAAAACCGCCCGGCCGGGCAGTGAACAATTCACATGGAATGCATGAAAGAGACTCATGCACTTGCGCGGGGCAGCGGCAACAATCGACACACCCAAGCAACCCACAGCGGGTGGCGTCGCGCATGAGTGTGCGCTGGCCGCCCGCTGCCCACCCAGGAGAACGCCCCATGCCCGCCCGCCTTGCCCCAACCGCCGCCTTCGTCCTCCACGCAGCCCACGGCAACCTCCTGCGCTGCCGGTCGCACGGCCAGCGCGTGACGCGAGGAGAGGGCCTGACATGAACACCGGCCGCAACACCCCCACCTACGGGATCGTGCTCTCGCTGCTGGTGATCCTGTCGCTGTCGCTCGGGCCGGCCATCGCAAACGGTTTTGCCCGCTTTGCCTATGCCCTGCTGCTGCCGTCGATGCGCGATGCCTTCGGCTGGAGCTATTCCACCGCCGGCTCGCTCAACACCGCCAACGGCATCGGCTACATCCTCGGCGAGCTCGCCGTGTTCTTCGTCGTCGGCCGCCTCGGCAACCGGCGGCTGTACATCGCCGGCATCGTGCTCACCGCGCTGTCGCTGGTCGCCACCGGCTTTTGCGACAGCCTGCCGGCGCTGATGGCCTGGCGCTTCGTGGCCGGCGTGGTCGGCGCGGCCGTGTTCATCTGCGGCAGCGCGCTGGTCAGCGCGCAGGGTGCCCTGCATCCGCGCGTCCAGCCC
>NZ_JAEULZ010000038.1 GCF_016793485.1 Mesorhizobium sp.
AGTCTCCGTTTGCGCATACTTGCGGGGTCGGCGAATGCTAGCGCTGTATATACGCACGTATGGACAATTTGGCAAACGGTGAAATTCGCACGGTCATCATTCAGGGCACTTCTCTTTAAACGTCGTCGCTCTCCGTGTGGTATAGGACGGCTCCCATGCGCTTCGACAACGCCTTCCTCGACGAGATCCGCGACCGCGTACCGATTTCCTCGGTGATCGGCCCGCGCGTGGCCTGGGACCGCAAGAAATCCAACCCGGGCAAGGGTGACTGGTGGGCCTGCTGCCCCTTCCACGGCGAGAAATCGCCGAGCTTCCACTGCGAGGACCGCAAGGGGCGCTACCACTGTTTCGGCTGCGGGGTTTCCGGCGACCATTTCCGCTTTCTCACAGAGCATGACGGGATGAGCTTTCCCGAGGCGGTGGAGCGTGTGGCGGAGATGGCCGGCGTGGCGATGCCCGCGCGCGACGAGCGCGCCGAAGCGCGCGAGAAGCAGCGAGCATCGCTGACCGACGTGATGGAGATGGCCACCGTCTTCTTCCAGGAGCAGCTGCAGGCGGCGGTGGGCGCAAAGGCGAGGGCCTATCTGCGCGAGCGGGGCCTGGCGTCGGCGACGCAGCAGACCTTCCGGCTGGGCTATGCGCCGGACAGCCGCAGCGCGTTGAAGGAATTTCTGGCCGGCAAGGGGGTGGAGAAGGCGCAGATGGAGGCCTGCGGCCTGACCGTCTTCGAGGATGTGCCGGTATCCTTCGACCGCTTTCGCGACCGCATCATGTTCCCGATCCCGGATTCGCGCGGCAAGATCATCGCCTTCGGGGGGCGGGCGCTGTCGCCCGACGTGCCGGCGAAGTACCTCAACTCGCCGGAGACGGAACTCTTCCACAAAGGCAACGTGCTCTACAATTTCGCCCGCGCCCGCAAGGCGATCGCCAAGGGCGGCACGGTGATCGCCGTCGAAGGGTATATGGACGCGATCGCGCTGGCGCAGGCGGGCTTCGACAATGCGGTCGCCCCGCTCGGCACGGCGCTGACCGAGAACCAGCTCGAGCTTCTGTGGCGGATGACGCCGGAGCCGGTGCTGTGCTTCGACGGCGACGGGGCCGGCCTGCGCGCTGCTTTCCGCGCAGCGGACCTCGCGCTGCCGTCGGTCGGGCCGGGCCGCACCGTTCGCTTCGTGCTGTTGCCGGAAGGCAAGGATCCTGACGACCTCGTGCGCTCGGAGGGCGCCGACGCCTTTCGGCAGGCGCTGGCGCAGGCCAGGCCGCTGGACGAACTCTTGTGGATGCGCGAGACGGCGGCCGGCAGCTTCGAGACGCCCGAAAGGCGCGCCGAACTGGAGAAGACCCTGCGCGAACTGATCGCGCGTATCCGCGACGAAAGCGTCCGCTTCCATTACCAGCAGGCGATGCGCGAACGCTTGCAGGCTTTTTTCGGGCGTGGTTCGCAGGCAGCAACGGGCCGGCGCGGCGAGGACCGCAACCGCTTCGGCGAGCGGGGGCGCGGCGCGGTGGCCGCCGGGCGTCTGGCGGTGTCGGAAAGCCTCGCACGCTCGGCGCTGGTCAAGCGAGCCGGCGGTCCGATGCCATTGCGCGAAGCGACGCTGATCGTGGCGCTCGCCAACCACCCGCTGCTGATCGAGGAGAATTTCGACCAGGTCGAGACGCTGGAACTCACGCATGGCGAATGCCGGCAGATGCTGGCCGTGCTGATCGATGCGCTGGCGCTCGGACGGGAGGAGAGGGGCCGCGCAGCGCTGGACGAGGCCGGACTCGGCGAAGCCTGGGTACGCGCCTTCGCGCTGGTGCGGGGGACGGAGCAGTGGCCGTTCATGCCCGACGCCGCGCTGGACGATGCGCGCGGAGCCTTCCAGCAGGCGCTCCACTTGCACCGCAGCGCGCGCACGCTACATAAGGAGCTGAAGGCGGCGGAGGCTGCGGCTGCGGCCGAAATGACGGACGAAAGCTTCCGTCACCTGGTCGAGGTGCAGACGCAGCTTCTGGAACTGCAGCAGACCGAGGCGCTGATCGAAGGCTTCGGCGTTGCGTCGGGCAAGGGTGGCCGCGGGAGCAATTGATTCGCCTTTTTTGGGCGAATCATGCCAAACGCCGCTTGACCTTCCGTCTCAATGACGGAATCAGGACGATTCGAGAGGTTCGCGCGCGGCAGCGTCCGCACCCCGAAAACCAGGATGACGGTGTCTTGCCGGACTGGACGATCGCTGCGTCCGCCGCAGATAACAGGGTTAATCGAGACTTAAGGCAATACGGCTAGATGCTGGGCCGGCTCAACGCCGGCCTCTCGTGCACAGGAAGCGGGCTTGGCGCTTCCGGCCGCGTGGAGAAGGCAAAGAATGGCGAAGAACGAAAAGGACGAGGCTGAGCCGGAACGTGAGGCCGCAACGGACGGCCCCCTGCTCGACCTCTCCGACGATGCCGTCAAGAAGATGATCAAGGCCGCCAAGAAGCGCGGCTACGTCACCATGGACGAGCTCAACGAGGTGCTGCCTTCCGAGCAGACCGAGCCCGACAAGATCGAAGACATCATGGCGATGCTCTCCGACATGGGCATCAATGTGGTCGAGGACGACGAGGCCGGCGAAGAGGGCGAGGCGGAAGCCGCACCCGAGGCCGAGGAGGAAGCTGGCGAGCTCGCCGAGCAGACCGGCACCGCGGTCGCGCCCGTCGCCAAGAAGGAGCCGACCGACCGCACCGACGATCCGGTGCGCATGTACCTGCGCGAGATGGGCTCGGTGGAGCTGCTGTCCCGCGAAGGCGAGATCGCCATCGCCAAGCGCATTGAGGCCGGCCGCGAGACGATGATCGCCGGCCTGTGCGAGAGCCCGCTGACCTTCCAGGCCATCATCATCTGGCGCGACGAGCTCAACGAGGCGAAGATCCTGCTGCGCGAGATCATCGATCTGGAAGCGACCTATGCCGGCCCCGAGGCCAAGCAGGCGCCGGTGGTGGAGCGCACCGACGACCAGGCCGACACGCGCGCCGATGAAAAGCCGCGGCGCGGCGGGCGCGAGGACGACGACATCACCAATGTCGGCGGCGAGACCCGGGCCGAGGAAGAGGAAGAAGACGAGGACGAGACCAATCTGTCGCTGGCGGCGATGGAAGCGGAACTGCGCCCGCAGGTGATGGAGACGCTCGACGCGGTCGCCGACACCTACAAGAAGCTGCGCAAGCTGCAGGACCAGCAGGTCGAGAACCGTCTGGCGGCTTCCGGCACGCTGTCGCCCAGCCAGGAGCGCCGCTACAAGGAGCTCAAGGACAACCTCATCAAGGCGGTGAAGTCGCTATCGCTCAACCAGGCGCGCATCGAGGCGCTGGTCGAGCAGCTCTACGACATCAACAAGCGCCTCGTGCAAAACGAAGGCAAGCTGCTGCGCCTCGCCGAAAGCTACGGCGTCAAGCGCGACGCGTTCCTCGAACACTACCAGGGGTCTGAACTCGACCCGAACTGGATCAAGTCGATCTCCAACCTTTCGGCCAAGGGCTGGAAGGAGTTCACCAAGAACGAGAAGGAGGGGATCAAGACCCTCCGCGCTGAAATCCAGAGCCTGGCAATGGAAACGGCGATTTCGATCTCCGAATTCCGCAAGATCGTGAACCAGGTGCAGAAGGGCGAGCGCGAGGCGGCCATCGCCAAGAAGGAAATGGTCGAGGCCAACCTGCGTCTCGTGATCTCAATCGCGAAGAAATACACGAACCGCGGCCTGCAATTCCTTGATCTGATTCAGGAAGGCAACATCGGCCTGATGAAGGCGGTCGACAAGTTCGAGTATCGCCGCGGCTACAAGTTCTCGACCTACGCGACTTGGTGGATCAGGCAGGCGATCACGCGCTCGATCGCCGACCAGGCCCGTACCATCCGCATTCCGGTGCACATGATCGAGACGATCAACAAGATCGTGCGCACCTCGCGCCAGATGCTGCACGAGATCGGCCGCGAGCCGACGCCGGAGGAACTGGCCGAGAAGCTCGCCATGCCGCTGGAGAAGGTGCGCAAGGTGCTGAAGATCGCCAAGGAGCCAATCTCGCTCGAGACGCCTGTCGGCGACGAGGAAGACAGCCACCTCGGCGACTTCATCGAGGACAAGATGGCGATCCTGCCGATCGACGCGGCAATTCAGGCCAATCTGCGCGAGACGACGACGCGCGTGCTGGCCTCGCTCACCCCGCGCGAAGAGCGCGTGCTGCGCATGCGCTTCGGCATCGGCATGAACACCGACCACACGCTGGAGGAAGTCGGCCAGCAGTTCTCGGTCACCCGCGAGCGTATCCGCCAGATCGAGGCCAAGGCGCTGCGCAAGCTGAAGCATCCGAGCCGGTCAAGGAAGCTCAGGAGCTTCCTGGATAGCTGAGTTTGAGTTGAGAAAAGATCAAAAAGCCCGGCCATCGCGCCGGGCTTTTTGCTTTAGGGGCATACGAATGGCCTGCCGTGTATCTGTGCGGCGTTTGTGATAAGCTCTGCCGATGAACGAGCATATTTTCAAAGCTCATACGCATTTGCCCGGCACGACCATGGCCGCCGAGGGCATGCCGCGTCGCGCCTGGACCGTGGCCGAGATCGAGGCGATGGTCGAGGCCGGCATTATTGACGGGGACGAGCGGTTCGAACTGATCGGTGGGGAGGTCGTGCCGATGTCGCCCAAGGGCGCACGCCATGAACTGGTGAAAATAGAGCTGAACCGTAATCTTCAGCAGACTTTGGCGTTGGATCTCAGCATCGCCCCTGAAACGACCCTTCGGCTTGACGAGAAAAGCTTCGTCGAACCAGATTTCTGCGTTTTCCCGCGCTCGATTGCTCCCGGCGACATGCGCGGCTACGACGTTCTGCTGGCCATCGAGATCGCCGATACGAGCCTTCGCTACGACCTCGGGCGCAAGATCGGCACCTACGCAGCCTACGGCATTGCTGAAGTGTGGGTCATCAATGCGCTGACGCTGGTAACACGGGTGCACAGGCAACTCGGCCCAGAGGGCTATCGCGACATCGCGGAATTCGGCCCCGACGCGACGCTGACGGCAGTGCGCGTCCCGTCGGTTTCGATCTGCCTGTCGGCACTAGGGCTACGCCCGGTTTGATGGGTTCGGCGGTGCTGACCGTCGGGGCCGATGTCGCCATTGCCGTGTGGCGAGCGACGCCGGGCGAGGGATGGCTGGCGACGCTTTTCGGAAATCCGGTTGCGCTGCCGCTGACGCGCTTCGTCTACGATCGCTTCGCCAACCTGCTTTACGTCTGGAACCGGCGCAAAGGTGGGTGGTAGCGGAGCCTCAGAATTCCACGGTCGCCACCACCGCGCGGTGATCGGACGGCCATGGCGTGACGACGATATCGGCTTCGGGCTGCTTTTCGCCGACGATCGAGGCGCTGGTCACCTTCAGCCCCGGCGCCTTGCCGAAGACGAAGTCTATTCGGTCGTGGTGATCCTCCGGATCGGAGGGCTCGCTTGTCGGCGTCCATGTGAAGGCGGGCTTGGCGACAGGGTCGGGATTGGCGGCGCGGTAGAGGTCCACGAAACCGGCCTTTTCGAGCTTGCTGGTTGCCGGCCACGCGACGGCCACCGGCTGCTGGCCAGCCTTTACGGCGGCTTCAGTCCAGTCGAGATTTGAGGGTTCGTTGAAGTCGCCGGCAATGAAGATGGCCGCTGCGTCGGTCAGGCCGCCGGCCGCGGCGATAAGCGAATCCATGGCCGCGCCGCGTGTCTTCTCGGCCCATTCGATGGCTTCGGCCTCGGTCTTGATGAACGGAGCGTCGCCATATTCGATGCCAAGCAACTGGTAGGGCTGGTAGGGTGAATCGTCGAGATGGGCGGCCAGCATGTAGACGGTCTTGCCGTTCACATCGATCGACACGCCGAGTTCGTCCTTGAGCGTGCCGGTGATCGGATAGCGCGAGATCACGGCATTGGCCCACAGGGTCGGCCCTTCGCCCTTCTGGTCGTACACGTTGAAGCCCAGCGCGGCGGCGATGGCTGGCGCGGCGGAATCACCCGTGGCCGGGCAGGAATCGGCGGTGCAGGGGTCGCTCTCCAGGCGCGTCTCCATCAGGGCGATGATGTCGGCGTTGGCGGCCTTGATAGCGGCGACTGTTTCGTCGACCGGCTTGCCCTCGTTCGCGCCGCCGCCCCAGATGTTGAAGACCATGACATTGAGCTTGGTTTCCTGCGCATTTGCCGTCAGCGAAGAGGCCAGCAGGAGCGCCGGCAGAACTGCAAATCGTCTGATCATGGCTCTGTCCCCCATCTCCACCCAGTCCACCTCACCACTATTGCGATCGCGCATCAAGATGATGACAGCGTTGCGAGCATGGCTTCGGTCGACAGACAGGGCGCCGCATGCCCTGTTGCCCTAAGGTAACAGTGTGGCGCAGATGTTGCGTTCGCATCGATCAATCCGCGCATGATCTCTGTCTTCGATCGCCGATTCCCATAAGCTGCAACTGTTTTCAGCTATCAGCTTGTGTTTGCTAGTTTATTGGTTGCAGCGCATTGAGGGGAATGCAGGTGCTGTTGGGGGTTTTCGCGCGGACGATTGGCTTCGTCGCGCCGCTGGTGATCGTTGCGCCAGCCATGGGGCAGGAACTTGCGCCGGCGACGGATTGGTCGGGCATCTATGTCGGTGCGGTCGCCACAGGCGCTATGGTAAGCTCGAGCGGTTTGGCCGAATATGAGTACGGTCTGGCGGGAGCCGAGGCGTCAGGGGCTCTGGGCGGCACAATAGGCTACAATTTCCAGCAGGGAAACTTCGTCTATGGCGTAGAAGCCGACTGGAGCAGCGGCCTTTCCGTCGAGGCGGAAACCTACAATTCTGAATATCTTCGAGGCGAAGCAGACTGGAAGTGGCTGGCGACGTTGCGCGCGCGCGCCGGTATAGCCACCGGCAACGCGCTGTTTTACGGAACTGCCGGCCTTGTGTTTGCCGACGCCGAGCTTTCCGGGTGTTACGACGATAACTGCGCGCCCTTTTACTACACATATCGCCATGACGGTACCTTGACCGGGCTGGCTGCCGGCTTTGGCATGGAATATGCGCTTGGCAGCCAATGGTCGATGAAGGCGGATTATCTGTTCGTTGGATTTCCGTCCAAACACGCCGAAGGCGATCTGGCGTATTACGGCGCGGATCTTTCCACCTCCGCGCACATGCTGCGGCTCGGTCTCAACTACCGCATCGGTGGAACGGGTGTGGCGTCCGCGCCGGAAGCGGTTCCCGCGGAATCGCATGACTGGTCAGGATTTTATGTCGGCGCGGTCGGTAGTTTCGGTCTCGTGGAAGGCGCGGGCGGCGGCGTTTCGTCGGGCGTGACCGGCTGGGATAGTGCTGCCGCTGCGGGCGGTACCCTTGGCTACAATCTGCAGTCCGGCGCGTTCGTCTACGGCGTCGAAACCGACTTGAGTGGCGGCGACATCAATGGAGTGTCTGACTTTTACACGACGGTATACTACCGCAACACAGTCGACTGGAACTGGTATTCGACCATTCGGGCCCGCGCGGGCGTCGCGACGGGCAACGCGCTGTTCTACGGCACCGCAGGCGTTGCGATCGCAGATGTCGATCAGCGCATGTGTACCTATGACGACTGCAGTTCATCGTTTGGCCGCTCTGTCAGCGGTACGCGCGTTGGATATGCGGCCGGCGTTGGCGTTGAATATGCGTTCGCGCCTCGTGTCTCGCTGAAGGCCGAGTATCTCTATCTCGGCTTTCCGTCGAAATACGTGTCAGACGTTACTAGCAGCCAGGCAGAGTTCGGCACATCGGCGCACTTTATTCGTACAGGCCTGAATGTGGCGCTGGGCGGTGGTCAGCGGACCGAGGCGGCCGACCTCCATGATTGGTCCGGCCTCTATGTCGGCGCTTTCGGGACGGGCTCTCTCAACGCCTTCGACGGGCAGGGCAGCTACATGTCGACGCCCGCTGTGGATGCGGGCTGGGCGGCCGGCGGGACGCTCGGCTTCAACGTGCAGAACGGCAACTTCGTCTATGGCGTCGAAGCGGACCTGCAGGGAGGCGATCTCGCCGTATCCGCCGACTGGTATTATGCCGGAGCAAATAGTTCGGACCTGGACTGGAACTGGCTTGGCACCGTGCGCGCACGCGCCGGCATCGCAACAGGCAATGCGCTGTTCTACGGTACGGCTGGCGCTGCCATCGCGGACAAGGATTTCCGATATTGCTACGAGGTCACCTGCGGGCCGGGAAGTTACAACATTCTATCAAGTGGGGTGGATTGGGGTTATGCGGTCGGCCTGGGCGTTGAATATGCGCTGAACGACAAGCTGTCGTTGAAGGCCGAGTACCAGCATGTCGGATTTGAATCCGAGCAATCCAACGACAATTTCAATTACTACTATAACAACCTCACCATGTCGGCCGATCTGTTCAAGGTCGGCCTGAACTGGAAGTTGTATTGAGGTCAGGCGTGGCGGGGATTGTAATTCTCCGCCGCCTTGACGCCCCGCTGCTTGAAGGCTTGATGGACCCTTCGGCAGGAGGGGACGTCAATGTCCATGCAGCGCACCATCACGATTTCGACCCGAGGGCAGGGGCTTTGCGAGATTACCTCCCAAGCAGCGACGTTCGTGCGCGAGGCCGACATGGATATCGCGCTGCTGACGCTGTTCGTGCGGCATACGTCCTGCTCGCTGCTCATCCAGGAGAACGCCGACCCTGACGTGCGGCGCGACCTTGACCAGTTCTTCCGCCGCCTCGTGCCGCCGGCCGACGATGCGTCCATGCGCTATCTCGTCCACCGCGACGAGGGTGCAGACGACATGCCGGCGCACATCAAGGCGGCGCTGACGGCGACGTCGCTCTCCATTCCCGTGACGGCAGGCAGGCTGGCGCTCGGCACATGGCAGGGCATCTATCTCTTCGAGCATCGCGACGCGCCGCACCGCCGCGAGGTCGTATTGCATCTGGCCTGACAGGCCGGATTTTGGCTGCAAGGGTCGACGCGCGCCGCAGGACGCACTACGTATCGAACCTGACAAGCAGGGACGGGTGCGCGATGTCTTTCCTCAAGCGACTTTTCGGCGGCGGCGGTTCGAGCGAGGCAGCGGAGCCTAAATCGGCCAAGCAGATCGAGCACAAGGGCTTCACGATTGTCGCCACGCCGTACAAGAATGACGGCCAGTACCAGACCTGCGGCATTGTCTCGAAGGAGATCGACGGCGTCGTCAAGGAACACAAGTTCGTGCGCGCAGACCGCTTTGCCGGGTTCGACGACGCGGTCGACGTGTCGATCCGCAAGGGCCAGCAAATCGTCGACGAACAGGGCGAACGCGTCTTCAACCAGGGATGAATCGGAATCTGCGCGGCCCCGGCCAACCTGCTGGCGCGCAAGAAAAATTCGGCCACGGCCGAGGTTTCGTCACTTCGCAGACTGGGACAGCCCATCGATAACCGCGTGGAGTGCGGTAAGGTAGTCGTCTGTCGGTGAACCGGCCTCGATCGCGAGGGCTGCCCTGTCGAAGGCGGCTCCCAGCAGTTCGGCCAGCGGCTCGACAGGCAGCCGCCTGATCAACCCGGCATCCATCATCGCGGCTAGGCCTTCACGCAGCGTGCGGTTGCCGTGCCGCAGATCCATCTCATCGAGCGCTGCGCGCCCGAGGACCGCTGGCCCGTCGAGCAGCAGCAGGCGCGTGCGGCCAGGCACCCGCATGGCGGTGAAATAGGCGTCCGACCCCGCGAGAAGGGCGATACCGGGATTTTCGTCGAAGCGCTCGGCGGCGCGCTCGATTTCCGCCGCGACCGCCTTCGCCTCCATCTCCACCACCGCCCGGAACAGCGCCTGCTTGTCGGCGAAGTGGTGGTAGAGCGCGCCGCGCGTGACGCCTGCCGCGGCGACGATCTCTGGCGTGCCGGTCTCGGCGTAGGATTTTTCGGTGAACAGCTTTCGCGCGGCGGCGATGAGATCGCCTCGCGTCGCCTCTGTGCGATCCCTGTTGGAACGACGTGTCTTTGGCTCTTGCATACATACAGCCTGTATGTTAATTAAAAGATACGTGCAGATTGTATGTTAATTACGAAAGGAAGGAAAGCCATGAAAACGACCAGCTACTACCCGGTCCTGATGGTTGACGACGTCGCGCCGGCCGCTGCCTTCTATGTCGAGCACTTTGGCTTCAGGCCGCTCTTCGAGAGCGACTGGTATGTTCATCTGCAATCGACCGAGGACGAAACGGTCAATCTCGCCATTCTTCAGGGCGACCACGAAACGATACCGCCGGAGGGCAGGGGCCGCGCCGCAGGCGTGCTTATCAATTTCGAGGTCGAGGATCCGGACGCGCTCTACGAGAAGGTTCAGGCGGCCGGCCTGCCGATCCTGCGCACCTTGCGTGACGAACCGTTCGGCCAGCGCCATTTCATCACGCGAGACCCGAACGGCGTGCTGATCGACGTCATCAAGCCGATCCCGCCGAGCGACGAATTTCTGGCCCAGTTCGCGCCGGAAGCGGTTGGCAAATGATCATTGCGGCGAGGCGGGCTTCTCGGCCACCGCCTTCAGCTTCTCCAAGCCCTGTTCGTACTCCGGGCCTATACGCCCCTCGTAAAGGAGGCCGAACCAGCGGGCGGGAACGCCGATGAGATCGGTGGCGAAGGTCCAGGTGACGCTGGTTCCGGCGGTGGTTGGCACCAGCACGAAGCCGGACAGCCACCGCTCCCGTCCGGCAATGGTGCGAAAGCCGACTTCGCCAGGCGGAGCGTAGGCCACGATCGTCGTTGCGCCGGTCCCCACCTCCGGGTTGTCGGATTGCCAGGCCAGCTTTTGCCCGAGCCCACTTTCCGTGCCCTCGAAGGCGTAGCTGATCGTTCCTTCCATGTCCGCTTTCGGCCAGAACTCGTTGAAGCGGCGCAGGTCGCCGACGATCGCAAAGACCTGTTCTGGCGGCGCCGCGATCTCGATCGAGCGCGAAACCTTCGCTTGCGAGGGCAGCAGGAAGGAGCCGCCGACGAGGACGATGGCGAAGGCCGAAATCCAGTAAAGTACTCGCTTCAATGTCAGCATGCCCGGCTCCCCCTGCCTCGCTGACCGCAACTCTGGCCACGCTCAATTCACGCTGCCAGCACTTCGACTATGCGCGCCTGCCCTTGTGTCAGGCTGACCGGACTACATCTTGTCGATCACCGACTGTACGCCCTCGGTCGGCGCACCGTCGCTGGATGCCGCGACCATGATGGCAGGCACGATCGCTTCCGCGTCATCGATGACCAGCGGCTGCACGAGATGACCGGTGTGGATGAAACCGGCGTCGCGCATGTGGTCCAGGAGCGCGACCATCGGGTCCCAGAAGCCGCCGATATTGGCGAACACAATCGGCTTGCGGTGGTGGCCAAGCTGCGCCCAGGTCATGATCTCGATGATTTCCTCCACCGTGCCGATGCCGCCCGGCAGCGCCACAAAGGCGTCGGATTTCTCGAACATAGCGTGTTTCCGCTGGTGCATGTTGTCGGTGACAACAGTCTCGTCGAGGCGTTGCAGCGCGGCCTGGGTGGCTTCCCGGTTCATCAGGAAGCGCGGGATGATGCCGGTGACCTTGCCGCCTGCGCGAAGCGCACCGTCGGCGACCGCGCCCATGATGCCCTTGCCGCCGCCGCCATAGACCAGTTGGAGCCCGGCCTGGGCGATGGAGCGGCCAAGGGTATGGCCGGCCTTCATGTAGATGTCGTCGTTGCCGGGCGAGGAGCCGCAATACACGCAGACGGATCGAATCGTGTTCATGCGGTCGATTGGCCGATTTTGGTGAGTTGAGGTCAAGCCCCGGCAGCGTGTTTCTTGTCGCTCCGTGCGAAACAGGCTAGGACTTTTGGGGATCAAGGGCAGGGTAGAATGGCTGTTACGACGAAGAAATCATTGCTGTTTCTGGCTGGTGGCGTTGCCGCCGCTGCCATCGTCGCCTATGCGGCGGGCGCATTCGATCCGCTTTTGAACCGCCAGCCGCAGACAGCTTCGGCGCCTCCGCAGCAGGAGGAGCCGGGAGAAGCAGCTCAGCCGGCCGACCAGAAGGACGCGCGCCTGCCCGGTGCGGAAGAGCCGGCCGCGACCCCGGAAGCACCCGCCACGGAGCCCGCCGCGCCACAGGCCGATACGCCGGCAGAAGCCCAGTCGGGTGTCATCGCGCCGGGCTTCGACGTCGTGCGGCTGGAAAGCAACGGCTCCATCGTCATCGCCGGCAAGGCCGCCGCCAACGCCAAAGTCGACCTGCTGGTCGGCTCCAACGTGATCGGCAGCGCGACCGCTGGCCCGGAGGGTGATTTCGCCGTCGTGCTGGACGAGCCGCTGAAACCCGGCGACTACCAGATCGTGCTGCGCTCCACCACGCCGGACAATGTGGTCGCGATGTCGGTCGAGACAGCCGTGGTTTCGGTTCCCGAGTCACCTGACGGCCAGGTTCTGGCGCTGGTCGAGGAACCCGGCAAGCCGTCGCAAATGATCACCCTGCCAAAGCCGCAGCAGCCAGCCGCCGAGGCGAAGCTCCCGGAAACGCCCGCCGAAGCGCCCGCCGTCGCCGCGCCTGAGACGGTTGCGCCCCCGGCCGAGCAGCAGGCGGCACTGCCTACCGAACCCGCTCCCGCTCCCGCAGCGCCCACACCGGCGCCCGCCGGTCCGACGGTGCGGGTCGAGGCGGTCGAGATCGACGGACGCAAGATATTCGTCGCGGGTGTCGCCGATCCCGGCCGCACCGTGCGCGGCTACGCCAACGAGATACTGCTCGGCGACGCCAAGGCTTCGCCTGACGGCCGCTTCCTGATCGAGGCCGATCGCGATCTGGCCGTCGGCGACTACATCATCCGCATCGATGCGCTGGAGCCCGATGGCGTGAAGGTCGCGGCGCGCGCCGCCGTGCCGTTCGAGCGCGAACCGGGCGAGACCATCGCCGCCGTCGCGCCGCCCGCGCCTGAACCGGCCCCGCCGCAGCAGGCCGCCGAACAACCCGCCGCTGCGCCGGCAACCGAGCAGCCGGCAGCCGCTGCCCAGCCTGCCGAAACCCCAGCGGGCGAGCAGCCGGCATCTTCGTCACCCGCTGCGGAGACGCCTGCGGCGAGCGCCGAAGCGCCGCCGGTCGCGGGGTCCGAGCCCGCCGCCGCACCGCAGACGGCCGAGGCTCCTGCCAGCCAGACGCCATCCACGGAAACGCCATCGACCGAGGCTCCCGCGACAACGACCGAGGCCCAGCCTCCGACCGCCGCGCCGGCCGAGCAGGCTTCGGGTGAGGCGCCTGCCGCCGCTGAAGCGCCGGCGACCGAGCGGCCTGCTGCCCAGCAGCCGGCGACCCCGCCGCCGACCGAACCTGCCCCGGCGGTTGCCGAAACACCCGCGCCGCCACTGGCCGAGCCTGCCGAGCCGCAGGCGACAGCGGAGGCTCCAGCCAGCCAGGCGCCTTCGACGGACGCGCCTTCGACGGAGGGTCCCGCGACAGCGGCAGAGGCACAGCCTCCGGCCGCCGCATCGACGGAACAGCCCGCGGCTCCGGCTGTCTCCGCTCAGCCTTCAGCACCGGCTGTTTCCGCTCAGCCTTCAGCACCGGCGGTGACGGCCGCGCCAGCCGAACAGCCGGCTCCAGCCGCCGAAGCCTCCACGCCTCCGGCTGTCGCCGAGGCTCCCGCGCCAAACGAAGCTCCGGCCGAACAACCGACCGCGCAGCCCGAAGCGCCTCCGGCCGCCGCTCCGGCACCCGACGCCGCTGCGGCAACGCCGCCTGCGGCCGAACCCGGTTCGGACATCGCCGCCGCGCCGCAGCCGGCCTTGCCGTCGCCACCCACCGCCGATGGGGTGACGGAAGTGCTCGCGCCAAAGCTGCAATCGGCCGACAGCGCCGTCATCATCCGGCGCGGCGATACGCTGTGGCGCATCTCGCGGCGCGTCTACGGGCGCGGCATCCGCTATTCGACCATCTATCTCGCCAACGAAAAGCAGATCGAGGACCCCGACCGCATCTGGCCGGGGCAGGTCTTCAAGGTTCCCGAGAAGTCCGACGATGGCAAGGCCGACGCCGACTACACCACGCTCGGCGACCGCCTGACGACGATGCCCGAGGAAGGCGAGGGAGCGGCGGGGGCGGAAGGGCAGCAGTGAATGTTGTCAGGCCCGAACAAAATTTACTGTGGAAATTGTCCCGTAGCCGCGTGGGCTTTCATTCGGATACCGTAGTGTTTCAGTTCTACCCTCGTTGAGGGCCGGATCAATCTTTGAGCCGTCCATCCACGGAAGTGCCGTTTTCAAGCGCCCCTTGGTAACCTTCTCGTCCGTGATCTCCAGCATGACCCGCCTTAGCCAGAAGCCGGCGCCAAAGGTGGCAGCGAGATTATTCGGATCGACGCGCTGCACGGTCGTCGGGTCGTTGACGTCGGTGAAGGTGACGAGCAGCGGCAACCGGTCGTGCGGCACATGGCGAACACCGCGCAGCGTCTCAAGCTCGGTGGCCTGCCGCTCCCGGTCGTTGTCGCCGGCCGGAAAGAAGGTGTAGTAGGGAATCTGTTCGGCGCCCTCGTCCAGCAGCGCGAACAGGTACCTGCCGGGCGCGATCTCGACAAAGGACGCTTCGCCTGCCGCGACACGACCACTCATCCCTCCGGCTCCCATGCCGGGCGCCCATTTCGGTGAACTGCCGACCTTGATTGTGACGACGCTGCCGCCTGTCACCACGCCCTGCGGCGTTTCCACCTCGAGGATCAGGCGCTGGTTCCACTGCCAGTTCTTGAATCCGAGAAAGTCGCATCCCGAAAGCGTCAGGCACCCACCCAGCATCCCGCCAAGCACCACCCGTCGGCCGATCGACCGCGCCTGCTGCATGTTTCCCGCCAGCGTTTCCATGTCCCACCATGGCGCGAAATGGTCGCGCGTGGGTTGATCTTCGCATGGCAGGGTAAATCCTGCGTTGCCGTCGTTGTTGAACGTGGCGGCTGCATAAGACGCCAAGCGCCCTTCATTTCCGTCATTCCGGGGCCGCGCAGCGGAACCCGGAATCCAGATCGCCGACCTCATTCCTTGTGACGCAGAAGCCTAACCGAACAAGGTCGCGCATTTCGGCTCCACTGTCGTCACTCTGGATTCCGGGTTCCGCTGCGCGGCCCCGGAATGACGACAGAGAGGTCGCAAATCCCCCAAGCGGCGGCGGGCGGGCCGCACCGCTTGCCGGAGTAAAAGCCTTCCCGTACGGCATGCGATTTTGGCTGTCGGTGCGGGAACGCCTTGCCCGTCCCCGCGTTCATGGATGCCGGTTTGTCGGCGCCCCGAAAAAAGCATTGAAAACAAATAGGAAATCCATGCTCGACACCGCCTTCGCTTCCCCGGTCGTGGTCATTGTCGGAATGGGTTTTCCGCTTGAAATCCGCAGCGTCATCGGCGCGCTGCGTTATCTGGACGAGCAGCCGGCGATGCTGCGCGACGAGGCGTTTCACGCGACCTATGGCGCGTGCCGCGATGCGCTGGACGGGACGGCTTCCGTCGCCGAGGCACGGGACGTGCTCTGCGCGCTGGCGCGCCGCCGTGGGATGCTGGTCGAGGATGGCTGGACACAGCCGGCGATGGTCGCGGAACCCGCTTCGCTGGCCGCGTGATCTGCCGCACGACAGCAAAATTTTCCCGTAAAGCTTGTCAGGACGAAATTCATCGTTTATCGCCGATGAACGATGAATACTGTTCTTCCCGAGATTCCCGATGGCCATGGCGGCCCCGGCTGCATGGTGGCCGGGTTTGCCGCGCTGTCGCATCCGGCGCGGATAAAAATCCTGCGTCATCTCGCGGCGCATGAGTGCTGCTTTTGTGGCGATGTGGTGGAAAAGCTCGACCTCGCGCAATCGACCGTGTCGCAGCACCTGAAGGTGCTGGTCGACGCCGGGCTCGTCATCTTCGAGCCTGACCGCCGCCGCTCTCGCTACCGCGTCGATCGCGAGGCACTCGCCGCCTTCTCGCAATCCGTCGACAAGCTCGTCAAATCCTGCTGCTAGGCAGCACGAAATGCATGTCTCCCGAAAGTGGTTACCGGTTTCGGGACAAAGACCTGCGTGAAACAACAGAAGGTAAGCCGCCTTGGCCACCCAGCAACCCGTCTCAGGCGATTCCGGCTCGACGCTTGGCGCGCTGAAAAGCCTCTGGCCCTATATGTGGCCGGCCGACCGGCCCGACCTGAAGATGCGGCTCGTCTGGGCGACGCTTCTGCTGTTCGTAGCCAAGGGCGTGCTGGTGCTGGTGCCCTATTTCTTCAAATGGGCGACCGACGCGCTGGCGGGGCAGGGTGCCGACAAGCCGCCGCTGCCGGAGTTCCTGCTCGCTCCGATAGCGCTTGTCGTCGCCTACAACGTCATGCGGCTGGTGCAACTCGGCTTCAACCAGTTGCGCGACGCGCTGTTTGCGAGCGTCGGCCAGCATGCGGTACGCCAGCTTGCCTATCGCACCTTCGTCCACATGCACGAGCTGTCGCTGCGCTTCCACCTGGAGCGGCGGACCGGCGGCCTGTCGCGCATCATCGAGCGCGGCACCAAGGGCATCGAGACGATTGTCCGCTACACCATGCTGGCGATGGCGCCGACCGTGCTGGAGTTCGCGCTGACGGCGGGCATCTTCGCCTTCGCCTATGGCTGGAGCTACGTGACGGTCATCGTGGTCACGGTCTGGCTCTACATCTGGTTCACGGTGAAGATCAGCGACTGGCGCATCAACATTCGCCGCGAGATGAACGACAGCGATACCGAGGCGAACACCAAGGCGATCGACTCGCTGCTGAACTACGAGACGGTGAAATATTTCTCGAACGAGAAGATGGAGGCCGAGCGCTTCGACCGCTCCATGGCGCGCTACGAAAAGGCGGCCACCATGACATGGACATCGATCGGGTGGCTGAACTTCGGGCAGGGCGTCATCTTCGGCCTCGGCATGGCCGTCATCATGGTGCTGTCCGCGCGGGAAGTTATGGCGGGGACCCACACGGTCGGCGACTTCGTCTTCGTCAACGCGCTTTTGATGCAGCTCTCCCTGCCGCTGAATTTCATCGGCATGATCTACCGCGAAATCCGCCAGGGCCTGACCGACCTCGAGAAGATGTTCGACCTGCTGTCGGTGAAGCGCGAAGTGGTCGACGGACCCGATGCGAAGCCGCTCGAAGTCACGGCGGGCCGCGTCGAATTCAGCGACGTGCATTTCGCCTATGACCCGCAGCGGCAGATTCTCAAGGGCGTGTCCTTCGAGGTGCCGGCGGGAAAGACAGTCGCCATCGTCGGACCGTCCGGCGCAGGCAAGTCGACCGTCTCGCGGCTGCTCTTCCGCTTCTACGACGCACAGTCCGGCCAGATAATGATCGACGGGCAGGATATCGAGGCGGTGACGCAGCAAAGCCTGCGCGCGGCGATCGGCATGGTGCCGCAGGACACCGTGCTGTTCAACGACACGATCGAATACAACATCCGCTACGGCCGCATGGACGCTTCCGAAGAAGAAGTCAGGCGCGCCGCCGACCTCGCGCAGATCGGCGCGTTCATCGAGCGACTGCCGGAGGGTTACGACACCATGGTGGGCGAACGGGGGCTAAAGCTTTCGGGCGGCGAAAAGCAGCGCGTGGCGATCGCGCGAACGATCCTGAAAGCGCCGCCGATCCTCATCCTCGACGAGGCGACGAGCGCGCTCGATTCGCACACCGAGCAGGAAATCCAGGCCGCGCTGGACCTCGTCAGCCGCGACCGCACGACCATCGTCATCGCGCATAGGCTGTCGACGGTCGTCAAGGCCGACGAGATCATCGTGCTGAAGGACGGCCGCATCGTCGAGCGCGGCCGCCATGCAGACCTGCTCGCCGAGCGGGGCCTCTACGCCTCGATGTGGGACCGCCAGCGCGAAGCCACCGAAGCAGAGGAGCGCCTGCGCATCGCCCGCGAGCGAGACGACGAAGGCGTCATCGTGCGCCGCAGGACTGCGGAAGTGGTTCGCAAGCCTGGCGCCGGGCCAGCGCATGACGACGAGGAACTTGCGGACGACATCGACCTGTAGCAGTTTTCGCCGACCGAGGCGCAAGCGGGAGGCAGCACATGCAATATGCAATCCTGGCCTATCATGCGGGCGGCGTGGTCGAATCCTGGACGCCGGAGGAAGACGCGGCGCTGATGACGGACCTTCTCGCGGTCCATGACGGGCTGATCGAAGCCGGGCGGATGGGGCCTGCGGCGCGACTGTCGGGGACGGAAGGCGCTGTTACCCTGAGGGGGCCGGGAGCAGGCGTCGTCACCGACGGTCCGTTCGCCGAAACCAAGGAACACCTGCTCGGCTTTTACGTCGTCGATTGCCAGACGCAGGACGAGGCGATCGCCATCGCGCGTGACTTGCTGCGCGCAAATCCTTCGGCCGTTTATGAAATCCGGCCCGTGAAGCTCTATATTCCCGGTGTGGACCTGCCGCGCGGATAGGTGTGCGGACTGCAGCACGACTCCTACGTAAACCAATGTTGCGTTGCGGTGGGGGACCGTTTCCGCTAATCAGGCCGCCACCGAAACGGAGCCGTGCCCCCACGAGATGAGTCTCGTCGACACCGTCAAAAATGCCTTCGTGCCCATCCACAGGGAGGGGTACCCGTTCATCGGCGCTTTCGCGATCGTCACGCTGCTGCTCGGCCTGTTCTCGACCAACCTGTTCTGGATCGGCCTGATCCTGACGGCATGGTGCGCATACTTCTTCCGCGATCCGGTGCGCGTGACCCCGACCGACGACAGGCTGGTGATCAGCCCGGCCGATGGCGTGGTGTCAGCCGTCGGGCCAGCGTTGCCGCCACGCGAGCTTGGGCTTGGAACCGCCGAGATGACGCGCGTTTCCGTTTTCATGGACGTTTTCTCCTGCCACGTGAACCGCGCGCCCGTGCGCGGCAAGATTTCCCGCATCGAATACCGGCCTGGAAAGTTCCTCAACGCCGAACTCGACAAGGCGAGCCAGGAAAACGAGCGCAACGGCATCGTGATCGAAAGCCCGAACGGAACGATCGCGGCGGTGCAGGTTGCCGGGCTCCTGGCGCGCCGCATCGTCTGCTGGGCGGAGGCCGGCGGCAACATCGCTGTCGGCGAGCGCTTCGGACTGATCCGCTTCGGATCCCGCGTCGACGTTTTCCTGCCGAAAGAGGCGACGCCGCGCGTTTCGGTCGGCCAGACCTCGGTCGCCGGCGAGACTGTCATCGCCGAGTTCGGCGGCGCGGCGGCGACCCCGCTCGTGCGGATCGACTAGGGCAGGGCCGTTGAACAAGTTCCCACCCCACGGCAGGGGCGGCCCCCGCATCCGGGAAATCCCGCTGCGCATGGTGCTGCCCAACCTGGTTACCGTGCTCGCCATTTGCGCCGGCCTATCCGGCATTCGCTTTGCGTTTGAAGGGCGCTTCGAAACGGCCGTGGTGATGGTGCTGTTCGCCGCCTTCCTCGACGGTATCGACGGGCGACTGGCGCGCATGATGAAGGCGACGTCGAAGTTCGGCGCGCAGATGGATTCGTTGGCCGACATCGTCAATTTCGGCGTCGCGCCCGCACTGGTGCTCTACGCCTTCCTACTGGACCATGCGGGCTCCTTCGGCTGGATCGCGGCGCTGCTCTTCGCCGTCGGATGCGGCCTGCGGCTGGCGCGCTTCAACGTGCTCGACGAGGATGTCGAGCGGCCCGCCTGGCAGGGCGAATATTTCGTTGGCGTGCCCGCGCCGGCCGGCGCCGTGCTGGTCATGCTGCCGGTCTATCTGGCTTTCATCGGCATCTACGAGGGCGGGCGGGGTGCGGCCTTCATCGCCAGCGGCTTCACCGTGCTGGCCGCTTTCCTGATGGTCAGCCGCATCCCGGTCTATTCGGGCAAGAAGCTGAAGATCCGGCGCGACCTGGCGCTGCCCCTGATCCTGGCGGTCGCGCTCTTCATCCTGCTGCTGTTCAGCTATCCTTGGCACACGCTGTCGGTGGGCGTCGTCGGTTACCTGATCTTCCTGCCGTTCTCGGTGCTCGCCTATGCGAAGCGCTCCGCGATCGAGGAAATGAAACTGGCCGAGGCTGCTGCCACGCCTACATCACAGCCTGACGAACCCGGGCAGGAACTTTAGAGCTAAGCCGCCAGCCCCAGCCCCAGGCTTTCCATCGCTACACGGCGGGTGGACACATAGTCGGTCTTGCCGGAACCGAGCAGCGGGATTTCCGGCACGCGTACGATATCGGCCGGCACCATGATCTCTGCCGCTCCGGCTTCCTTACCGCAGCGGCGCAAACCTTCGGCATCGAGGTCGTCGGCGGTGGTGACGAGCACGATGCGTTCGCCGCGCTTCTTGTCGGGCACGGAAACGGCCGCGTGGTTGTCCTCCGGCCAGAGCGCCTTCACCATCAACTCAACGGCGCCGAGCGAAATCATCTCGCCGGCAATCTTGGCGAAACGTTTTGCGCGCCCTTTGATCGCGACGAACCCCTCGCGGTCGATCGCGACGATGTCGCCGGTATCGAGCCACTCGTCCGTAAACGGCTGCAGTTCGCCGGGCCTGTCGGCCAGCATGTAGCCCATCATGCGGTTTGGCCCCGAAACCAGCAGCCGCCCGCCTTCAGAAATGCCTTCGACGGGTTCCTGCCGCATGCGCATACCGGGCAGCAGACGGCCGACGCTGCCGTCGCGGCCGTGGGTCGCACTGCTGACGGCGATGACGGGAGCGGACTCGGTCATGCCATAGCCTTCGACGATTTCCGCGCCGAAGCGTTCGCGCCACGTCCGGCGTGTTTCCGGCTTCACGGCTTCCGCGCCGGCGACCACGAAGCGCAGGCTGGAAAAGTCGCCGTCCTTGGCGGTCTTGGCATAGGCGGCAAGGAACGTGTCGGTGCCGAACATGATCGTCGGCTGCCATTTCCTGGCGATTTCGGGGATGATCTTATAGTGCAGCGGCGAGGGATACAGGAACAGCGGCACGCCGCTGATCAGCGGCAATATCGCGCCTCCGGTCAGCCCGAACGAATGGAAGACAGGCAGCACGTTGAGCAGCCTGTCTGTCGGCGAAAACGCGATGCGCGCCTCGACCTGCGCGACATTGGACAGCAGGCCGTGCGCCGACAGGACGACCGCCTTCGGCGTCCCTTCGGAGCCGGATGTGAACAGTATGACGGCGGGCTTGTCCGCGTTTTGGCGGGCGAGAGGGAAACGCCAGAGCAGGGCGGCCGCCAGCTTTTCCGGCATGCCGACGCTTTCGCGCAAATCCTCCAGCCAGACGATCTTGGCGCCGGCCTTTTCGGTTGCCGCCACGAGGTCGGCAAGCCCGGCCTTCTCGATGAAGGCGCGCGACGAGACAACAGTGCGGATCGCCGCGGTCTTGATGGCAGACTCCGTGGTTGCCGGGCCGGCGGTGTAGTTCATCAGGGCGGCGACGCGACCGGCGGACAAAAGTCCCAGCAGTGAAAGCATCAGCCCGTTGGCGTTGGGCAGGAGAACGCCGACTGCTTCGCCAGGTTTCGTCGAACCTGCGAAGCGGCGACCGAGCACACGCGCGCCGATCAGCAGCTTGCGATAGCTCAGCGCACCGGTGACAACGTCTTCCACGATAGGCTTCGATGGACCGAAGCGGACTGCAGCGTCGCGCACGGCGGCAAACAGGCTGCGGTTGGTGTCTGCGCCGGCGAGCCGCGCCTCGGCCAGCCGGTCGAACAGGGCGTTGGAGGTAGTCGTGACGGATACGCCGCCAGCGCGCTCGACCAGTTCCGTGATTGTCATGGGTGGCAGCGCGGCAATGGACAGCTTCGGCAGGAAACGGCGTGGCGCCCGCGCTCTCGGTGTCAGCGAGGAATGGACGTAGCGTCCGTTGGCGATGAAGACCGGCACGATCTTCGCGTCCGCCTGCACCGCGATCCGCGCGATGGCGCGCACCAGACGGAAGGACTTCGTGTCGGGCTCGACCTCGTCCGGCAGGTAGACCGCGAGCCGTCCCTTGCCCTTGAGCACACGCACCAGCCGGCGGCTGACGAAGACATGCTGCGCGTTGAAGGTGATGGTGCGGGCAAGCTCGCGCCACGGCTCCAGCCAGATCGATTTCGCCGAATCCTCGTCGAGGATATGCAACGTCTGCTCCGGCAGCAGCGACAGCATCACTGCGGGGTCGAGTTTGGACTGGTGCGAGATAGCATAGATCACCGGCGCGTCGGCCTTCGCGGCAGCGGCCATGCGCGTATCGGAGATGCGATAGAGGAGCTTAAGTGGCGCGTACAGAAATGCCTGCCTTACTCCGATGCCGAGCCGGTAAGCCAGCACCCATGCCGCCAGGATCCACAGCGCCAGCAAGCCGAGCAGGATGGCTCCGGACAGGATCATGCTTCCTCCCTATCCCCGCTGCGGCTTTTCACTGCCGCCTTGACGAAAGGGTAGCGGAAAGGGTGGCCAGGTCAATTGCCGCATCGACCCTTGCGGACAATGCCACCCGCCGCTACACGGCCTCAGGCGAACGGTGAAGAAACAAAACTGGAGATTTCGATGGATTCCGCGGCTTTGAAGGCGATGCAGGCTCCCTTGAAGGAAGCCTATCGGGGCGACGCCGGCAGCGCGCTGATCACCTTGCGCGCAAAGGGCTCGGTGGATGACCAGAAGATCGCCTGCAAGGTCGAGACCGGCCGCGCCATCGCCGAGGCCGGGCTGCATCCGGCAACCGGCGGCAGCGGTATGGAACTCTGCTCCGGCGACATGCTGTTGGAGGCGCTGGTCGCCTGCGCTGGTGTTACATTGAAGGCAGTCGCGACCGCGCTCGACTTCAAGCTTGCGGGCGCGACGGTTGAGGCGGAGGGCGACCTCGACTTCCGCGGGACGCTCGGCGTTTCGAAGGAAGCGCCGGTCGGCTTCCGCGCAATCCGGCTTCGCTTCGACATGCAGACGGACGAGCCGCAGGATCGTATCGATTCGCTGATCAAGCTGACGGAACGCTACTGCGTGGTGTTCCAGACGCTGAACACCAAGCCGGAGCTGTCTGTGGCGACGAATGTCGCCGCTGCGGGCTAAAATAGCCGGCCTCAACCCGCCGAGCCGTCGTCGGTCCCGGAGTTGTCGTCCCCGGAGTTATCGTCCCCTGAGTTGTCGTCTCCTTCGTCCGAATAGGGCGAAGCGCTGGGCAGGCAGTTGACCGACCAGCCGGCGGGGGCGGGCTCCTTCTGGTACTCGGTGATCGCCGCCTTGCATTCGTCGCGCGTGTCGAAGAAGTCGGGCATTGTGGTGAGCCCGCCTTGCGGGCCGGCAACGACCAGATACCAGACAATGGCCAGGTTAGGCGTCATCGCGGTTCCCCTCTCTCTAAAAACGGATCGCCATCATATCATGCCCGTGCCGTCGTAAAAGACGGGCAGAGCGCTTGCTGTCGCTGCCCGTCCGGCGTTGGACATTCAGTTCGTCGCGAAGCAGTAGAGGAAACCGGCGCCACCTGTGCCCTTCAGCGCATCCTGGCTGCAGCCGCCGCGCGAGGGATGCGCCGCATTCCACGAGGTGGCAGTGGGCAGCGTATCCGGCCCCTTGCGGTCGTTATGACCGACCATTGCAGCGCCCTCAGCACCATCCAGCGTCCAGTCGCCGCAGGTCTGGTCGACCGCCTTGGTGCCGTCCGCCTGCGTGCCGGTCAGGATGCGTGCTCGTTGGGCGTGTCGCCGCGTCCCGGAACCACTGTCCCCTTCTCGGTCAGGGCGGTTTCCTTGGTAATGTTGTTGGCGTCGCTGTGCAGCGAGGCTACGTCGTCGGCGATCTTGACGCCCTTGGCGTTGTACCACGGGCCGGCGCCGATGCGGTCCTTTGCGTCGACAGTGCTGGTGGAGAGGTATGCGCCCCAAGTCTTGCCGGTCACGCCGGCGGCCTCCGCGAGCGAGGCGCAATGCGCGTCCGCACCTTCCAGCCCGCCGAGGTTCGCGCCTTTGCCGAGGCCGACGCTGGTGATGAAGAAACTCATTGAATTGTCCTGCGCGCTGGCGGCGCCGAGCCCCAGGACAAGTGCCGCCGCAGAGAGAACGAGTGCCTTCTTCATGGATTCCTCCTTGTCTGTGTGCGCGAAAAGCTAGGGCCGCGCGCGCCTGTCGGCCATTCACGACTTCGTGTCGGCCGCACCGCCGTTGAAAAGCCAGATAGGGCAGGGCACAAGATCGGCCAAGGGAGGAACGGCCATGACCGCGCGTCTGACCACGATCGGCTTCGATGCCGACGACACGCTCTGGCAGAACGAACAGTTCTACCAGATGACGCAGGCGCGCTTCCTCGAGATGCTGAGGGAGCACACGGACGGCGAGCAACTGCCCGACCGGCTGCTCGCCGTCATGATGCGCAACATCAAGACATACGGCTTTGGCATCAAGAGCTTTACGCTCTCCATGGTCGAGACGGCGATCGAGGTGACAGACGGCAGGGCGCCGGCGTCGGTCATCGCCGAAATCCTTGCCGCAGGCCGCGAGATGGCCGCGCATCCGGTCGACGTGCTGCCGCATGCGCGCGAAACGCTGGAGGCGCTGGCCGGACGATACAGGCTGGTGCTGATCACCAAGGGCGACCTGTTCGACCAGGAGCGCAAGATCGCTGAATCCGGGCTGGGCAAGCTCTTCCAGGCCATCGAGATCGTCAGCGACAAGAACCGCGCCACCTACGAGCGCGCATTCAGCCGCCATGGCGACGGACCGGCCAGCAGCATGATGATCGGCAATTCATTGAAGTCCGACGTGCTGCCGGCGCTGGCGGCCGGAAGCTGGGGCGTCTATGTCCCGCACGACCTGACCTGGGCTTACGAGCACGCCGAGGCTCCGGCCAGCGAGGCGCGTTTCCGCGAAGTGCCCGACCTCGCGAAGATCGTGCCTTTGATCGACGAGATCGAGGGTCGCTAGAGCACGATCCCGAAAAGTGGTGGCCGGTTTTCGGGCAAGATCGTGCTGAAAACGACCCGCTATTCCGGCAGTCGATAGCTCAGGAAGCGCTGGGTCTTTGCCTGATAAATCTTGCCGGTTTCGGTGAGCTTTGGATCGACCAGCGGCAGGATATGCGCCGCCGTCTCCGAAGGATGCGGTACGCTCTCGGGGTTTTCGCCGGGCATGGCCTGCGCGCGCATGGCCGTACGTGTGCGGCCGGGATCGAAGGCGTTGACGCGCAGCGGCATGTTTACGGTTTCCTCGGCCCACGAGCGCATCAGCGCTTCCGCTGCGGCCTTGGAGGCCGCGTAGGGCGCCCAGAAGGCGCGAGGCGCGTTGGCGAGGCTGGACGTGACCACTACGGCGCGCCCGGCGTCGGACGCGCGGAGCAACGGATCAACAGAGCGGATCAGCCGCCATGTGGCGGTGACGTTGACATTCATCACCTTCTCGAAGGTCTTTGCCTCGACATGGCCGATCGGGGAGATGACGCCCAGCACAGCCGCATTGACGACGAGGATGTCGAGCTTGCCCCAACGGTCATTGATGGCGCCCCCCAGTCGGTCGAGGCCGGCCATATCGGTGATGTCGAGCGGAACGAGCGTCGCTTCGCCCTTTCCGCTCTTGCGACGCTCCGCCTTGATCTCGTCGTCCAGTTCCTCCAGGCCGCCCACGGTGCGCGCCACCGCCACGATATGCGCGCCCGCCGCAGCGAGCCGCCTAGCGGTGAAGTAGCCGATACCGCGCGATGCGCCCGTGACGAGGGCGACGCGGCCGGTGAGGTCTGGGGTGGAGGTCATCTGTTCATCCAGTTCGGAACCCGAAAATCGCCCCCAGATAGGACGAATCCGCCCTCGGCGAAACCCCGTTGGGAAATCCCGTTTCCGAACATGTCGGAACGCCTGCGCGACGAACGTCCTTGAGCAACCGACATGCCATCCAACGGGAGAGATCGATGGGCAAGACTGCGGCAATCCTTGTGGCGAGACTGATATTTGCCGGCCTTTTCACGATGGCGGCGGCTTTCAAGTTCATGGGAATGCAGGACACGGCCGGCTATATCGCGTCCGCGGGTTTTCCGTTTCCGCTCTTCCTGGCCTGGATTGCGGCCTTTTTCGAAGTCGCACTGGCGCTGGCCTTCCTGACAGGCGCGTTCTTCTCGGAAGCGGCGCTGCTGGCCGGCATGTACGTGATTTTCCTGGCCTTCGCCTTTCACGGACCGTCGCACTGGGAAGGTAACCAGTCGGAGTTCGGCTTCTTCGTCGACCACTTTACCTTTCTCGCGGGCCTGCTTTATGCGGCAGTCCACGGTCCCGGCAGCATGCTTGCCGTCCGCCAAGGCATTATCTGGCAAAGAGGCTGACGGCCTCCAGGATCAGCCGGCGGCAAGCATCGAGAGCGTGCGGACATCGTCCGCTGCCTCGTGGTCGAGGATAGTTGCTTGCGTCAGGCGGGGCGGCCGCCTTTTTGGTCAGCCGTTGCTGGCCAGCAGCGACAGCGTATGAACATTGCTCATGCCGTCATGGTCGACCAGCCGGGTCGGATAATCGCCGGTGAAATAATGGTCTGTGAAGGCAGGAGCCTTCGGGTCACGCGGGCTGCCACCGACGGCCTTGTAAAGCCCGTCGATGGACAGGAAGGCCAGAGAATCGGCGCCAATATAGCGGCACATGGATTCGACGCTGTCGTGCTGGTTGGCGAGCAGCTTCTCGGCGTCTGGCGTGTCGATGCCGTAAAAATCCGGATAGTAGATCATCGGGCTGGCCACGCGGATATGGACTTCCTTCGCACCGGCGTCGCGGATCATCTGAACGATCTTGACGGAGGTAGTGCCGCGCACGATGGAATCATCCACCAGTACGACCCGCTTGCCCGCGATCATGGCGCGATTGGCGGAATGCTTGAGCTTGACGCCGAGCGCACGGATATGCTGCGTCGGTTCGATGAAGGTGCGGCCCACATAGTGGTTGCGGATGATGCCGTATTCGAAGGGAATGCCGCTTGCCTGCGCAAAACCGAGCGCGGCCGGCGTGCCGCCGTCCGGTACGGGCGCCACCACATCGGCTTCCAGTCCGGCTTCCTTCGCCAGTTCGATGCCCATGTTCTTGCGCGCGACATAGACACTCCGGCCACCGACCACTGAATCGGGGCGGGCGAAATAGACATATTCGAACAGGCAGAGCCGCTCGGGCTGCGGATTTTCCGACTTGATGGATTCGATGGTGATGGAGCCGTCCTTCTGGATTTCGCAAATCACCACTTCGCCGTTCTCGACATCGCGCACATAGGTCGCGCCGATAATATCGAGAGCGCAGGTCTCGGAACAGAAGATCGGTTTGCCGTCCAGTTCGCCCATAACAAGCGGACGGATGCCGATTGGATCACGGGCCGCGATCAGCTTGGTGCGGGTAAGCGCCAGCATCGCGTAGCCGCCCTCGACCTGCCGGATAGCATCGACAAACCGTGCGCTGGACGATTTATGCGCAGAGCGGGCAATCAGATGCAGAACGACCTCCGTGTCGGAGGTCGCCTGGAAGATTGCGCCGGAGGCGATAAGCTGCTTGCGCAGCGTGAGGCCGTTAGTGAAATTGCCATTATGCGCAATGGCGATGCCGCCGACTTCCAGTTCCGCGAAAAGCGGCTGCACATTGCGCAGGATCGTCTCACCTGTCGTGGAATAGCGCACATGGCCCATCGCGCGGTCGCCTGGGAGACGATTGAGCGTGGCAGCGTCGGTGAAGTAGTCGCCGACCAGCCCCATATGGCGCTCCGAATGGAAGCGTTGATCATGGTAGGAAACGATGCCGGCGGCTTCCTGTCCGCGATGCTGGAGGGCATGGAGGCCGAGCGCCGTTAGCGCGGCGGCGTCCCGATGTCCGAGAATGCCGAATACTCCGCATTCTTCGTGAAGATGGTCATCAGCCTCGTCAAGCAAGGAATCGTCTGCCATCGGGTGCTCTCACGTCAGAAAAACCGACATATAGGGCAGCGCAGCATTTTGCGCTACCTCAATACATTGACAGTCTTATCACCCGATTACCGCAGGCTGTGGATTACTCCGCGGGCGGAGCAGAATCGTCCAGCGGTTCGCCGGGGATCTGTTCTGACTGGCCTTCCTCGGGATCGGCCACGATCGGGCCTTCGCCGCCCGCACCGGGGGTGGTGCTTTGCTGTGCCGGCGCGGCTGGGGTTTCGGGAACCGGCGCTGGCTCGTCGCCGGTTGTCAGCTTCTTGAGGATCGAGTTCTCGGGATCGTCGGGCAGGAAGCCTTCTATGGTCGCGCCGATTCGCTCCAGCATAGGCAGCGACTTCGCCTCTGTAATCCAGGCGGGCTTGTTGGCCCCGGCCAGCCAGTTGAAGAACAGCAGGCCGACGGCGACGACGAGGATGCCGCGCGCCGCGCCGTAGAGGAAGCCGAGCGTCCGGTCGAGCGCGCCAACGCGCGAGTCGATGATCCAGTCGGCGATCTTCATCGTAATGATGGTCACGATGATAAGCGCGACGACAAAGACGATGCCGGCGGATGCGACCATCGCGATCTGCTCGTTGTCGATGTATGGCTCCACATAGG
This sequence comes from Mesorhizobium sp., assembly GCF_016793485.1. Classification (GTDB taxonomy): domain Bacteria; phylum Pseudomonadota; class Alphaproteobacteria; order Rhizobiales; family Rhizobiaceae; genus Mesorhizobium_K. Next base: position 28,412 of record NZ_JAEULZ010000038.1, read on the forward strand.
GAAGCAGCACCGGAAAGAAGAAGTAGGCGGCCGCGGCCGCTGCGATCCACGAGGCGATCGACAGAATTTCGCGAGACAGGCCACGCACCATGGCCAGCATCGCCGAGACGAGCGTAAACCCGATGACTATTCCGTCAAGCAGCGTTATCGGCATGGTGCGGTCCCAACTCCTTGAATCACTGGCATCACCCGACGTCATCGTCGCGGTCACGCCCAGAGTCCCCTCTTGAAGACCCCGCAATACGAATCACGAGGTCGGTCAATGTCGCCGGCTGGAAAGATCGTCCAGCCATCGACCCCGACGGTTCCTCGCTCCCGTGCGGCAGAACCGCTTGCCCGAACCCCAACTTTTCGGCCTCCTTCAACCGTTGCTGCGCATGCGCAACCGGCCTGATGGCTCCCGAAAGGCTAACCTCGCCGAAATAGACGCAATCAGCGGGCAGGGCAAGACCGGTGAGCGACGACACCAGCGCCGCAGCGACTGCCAGATCGGCAGCCGGTTCGGAGATGCGATAGCCGCCGGCGACGTTGAGATAGACGTCGTGCTGACCGAAGCGGACGCCGCAATGCGCTTCCAGCACCGCCAGCACCATGGCAAGGCGCGGCTGGTCCCAGCCGACGACGGCGCGGCGCGGCGTGCCGAGCGAGGAAGGGGCGACCAGCGCCTGGATCTCGACCAGCACGGGGCGCGTGCCCTCCATGCCGGCGAAGACGGCGGCGCCGGGCGCCTTGGCATGACGCTCGCCGAGGAACAGTTCGGAGGGGTTGGAGACTTCGCGCAGGCCCTTGTCCGACATCTCGAACACGCCGATCTCGTCGGTCGGCCCGAAACGGTTTTTCACGGCGCGCAGGATGCGGAAATGGTGGCCGCCTTCGCCCTCGAAATAAAGCACGGCGTCAACCATGTGCTCGACGACGCGCGGGCCGGCGATCTGGCCTTCCTTGGTGACGTGGCCAACCAGAACGACGGCCGAGCCCGTTGATTTGGCATAGCGAATGACGGACTGGGCGGCCGCGCGTACCTGGGTGACCGTGCCCGGCGCCGAGTCGGCAAGGTCCGTCCACAACGTCTGGATGGAATCGAGGATGACGAGGTCGGGACGCCGACCCTCGGAAAGGGTCGCGAGGATGTCCTCGACGTTGGTTTCGGCGGCCAGTTCCACCGGTGTGTCTGCGACACCAAGCCGCTGCGCGCGCAGGCGCACCTGCGCCACGGCTTCCTCGCCGGAGACGTAGACGATGCGATTGCCTTTTGCGGCAAGGGCCGCGGCCGCCTGCATGAGAAGGGTAGACTTGCCGATGCCGGGATCGCCGCCGACCAGCACGGCCGAGCCGCGCACGAAGCCCCCGCCGGTCGCGCGGTCGAGTTCCGCGATGCCTGACGGGATACGCGGCGCATCCTCGATCTCGCCGGCCAGCGACGTCAGCGCGACGATCCGGCCCTTGCGTGGACTGCGCAGTGCCTGCGGCCCGCCAGCGATGCCGCCGGCGTTGTTCTCCTCGACGATCGTGTTCCACTCGCCGCAGGCCTCGCATTTGCCCGACCAGCGCGAACTGACGTTGCCGCATGACTGGCAGATGAACTGGGTACGGGATTTAGCCATCAGTCTGTCCTGGGGACTACGCGTGCACGCCGCTGCTCGTATTCGTGCAGGAAGGCGGCGCGAACTTTGCGAAAAAGATCTGCGGGAAGCTCGCCATATGCGACAGAGGTGGCCCCACCGACTGTTGCCGGTCGCAAATCAGGGCCGGGCCAACTGAACTGGTTTGCCTCCGAGACGACTATCCACGAACGCTGGTGATCAAGTCCAAGACGTTGCTTGGTTGCGTGGGGAACTTCGACTGCCCGATCACCCGGCGCCGGAGGGCTATGAGTTAGAGGCAGAACGACAACAGATGTTTCACTGTCCGCTGCAATGACAGCAAGAACGATAGCGCATGGTCTATCCTTGCGGCCTTCTTCTCGACCGCGATCATGCTCATCGGCCCAAAGATAGCTGTATCTGACAACAAGACCTGGAATGGGTTTAGGAAGCGTCGCCAAGCTCAGCCGTCAAGTTCGTGGTTGAACGCTTCCGATTCCAGAGACGGTTCGGCCTTCTCGATCGCCTCGATCATCTCGTCGGTAAAATCCTCCAGCCGTAGAACCTGCCGATCCCGCCGCTTCAGGCGGTTGTATTCCTCCGTCGAGATCATCACCGTGCGCTCGCGGCCGTTGCGTGTCACCGCAACTGGCTGCGTGAGCGCGAGATCCTGATACCGACCGATGTTGCGCTGAAACTCCGCTGAACTGACCTTGATCATGTCAGACACCTTTCATGCATCTTATGCATTATCCGTATAATACATAAGATGCGGGTTTCTAGCAATGAAGGCCGCTTCCGACCGAGCGCGTCAAATTCAAAAAGGCGGAGGCAGCACGTGAGCATGGCTGCCTCCGCCCGGACCCGCATAGCGGGTCGACCCTGCCTGACGAGGGGAGGGTTTTGGGCATCGCCGACCTATTCAAACCGTTCGGGTAGATGGTCACCTTCGGCGAGGTCGGAGAATCTGGTGTATTCGCCCTGGAAGGCGAGGCCGACGGTCCCCGTGGGTCCGTGGCGCTGCTTGGCGATGATGACTTCGGCCTTGCCCCGCGCCTCGTTCATCTGGTCCTCCCATTGGACATATTCGGGAGTGCCGGGCTTCGGCTCCTTGTTCTTGAGGTAGTACTCCTCGCGATAGACGAAGAGCACCACGTCGGCGTCCTGCTCAATCGACCCGGATTCTCTGAGGTCGGACAGCTGAGGGCGCTTGTCGTCGCGGCTTTCGACCTGACGCGAGAGCTGCGACAGCGCGATGATCGGCACGCCGAGTTCCTTGCCCAGCGCCTTGAGGCCGGTGGTGATCTCAGTGATTTCCTGCACGCGGTTCTGAGAGGCGCGCGCACTCGATCCCTGCATGAGCTGGATATAGTCGATCACCAGGACGTCGAGCCCGCGCTGGCGTTTCAGCCGCCTCGCGCGGGCAGCGAGCTGCGCGATCGAGATACCGCCGGTCTGGTCGATGTAGAGGGGAACCCTCTGCATCATCTGGGCGCAGGCGGCGAGTTTCTCGAAGTCCGTCTCTGTGATCTCGCCACGCCGGATCTTGGAGGAGGGAATTTCCGTCTGCTCCGAGATGATACGTGTGGCGAGCTGCTCGGACGACATTTCGAGCGAGAAGAAGCCGATGACGCCGCCATTCTTGGCCTTGAGGGAACCGTCGGCCTGCTGGCCCGGCTCGTAGGCATGGGCGATGTTGAAGGCGATGTTGGTGGCGAGCGACGTCTTGCCCATGCCGGGACGGCCGGCAAGCACGATCAGGTCGGAGGGTTGCAACCCGCCCATGCGACGATCGAGGTCGCGCAGGCCTGTGGCGACGCCGGAAAGGTGCCCGTCGCGCATGAAGGCGGCGTTGGCCATGTCGACGGCGGTCTTCACAGCGTCGGTGAAGCTCTCGAAGCCGCCGTCGTAGCGGCCGGTTTCAGCCAGCTCGAACAGCCGCCGCTCGGCGTCCTCGATCTGGTCGGACGGGCTCATGTCGACAGGCGCGTCATAGGCGATGTTGACCATATCCTCGCCGACCGTGATCAGTGCACGACGGGTGGCGAGATCGTAGATGGCGCGGCCATAGTCGGCTGCGTTGATGACGGTGACGGCTTCGGCCGCGAGGCGGGCGAGATAGAAGGCGACCGTCATGTCGCCGACCTTCTCGTCTGCCGGCAGGAAGGTCTTGATCGTCACCGGATCGGCCTTCTTGCCCATGCGGATCAGTTCGGCCGAAACCTCAAAAATCTTGCGGTGCAGCGGCTCGTAGAAATGCGAGGATTTCAGGAAATCGGAGACGCGATAGAACGCGTCATTGTTGACGAGCACAGCTCCAAGCAGCGCCTGCTCCGCCTCGATGTTGTTGGGCGCCTCGCGGTAGAGCGGGGTTTCCGCCACGGGGAATTTTCGCGCTGCCTCTGCCATCTATTCCTGTCCCTGAGCCGATCCCTGCCTAATGAGAGTCGCCGGAGGAAACAGCATCGTCTTCGGCTGGGTCACCGCTGTTCACAGCAGTCCACAGGCCGGGCTGTCACGCCAACGAATCCGGGTTGACTCGAATCGAGCGCCAGAGTGTAGCCGTGCTCAAGGAACAAAACAAGAACTTTAAGAGCGCACCAAAGCCTGCCCCGAGGCGGCTTGCATCAAACTAGGCAGCCCGTTTGGCTGCTCGGGCGGTGCTCAGGCTCGGACGAGCGCTCAGGCTCCGGCGTTGCGCCTGGCCACCTTGGACATCAGAATTCCAATGCCAATGGCGAGGATCACGACCCCCGCGATCATGTACAGCATCGCGTCTGACCTGTAGCCCGATGCGGCGACCAGGAACCCCAGGATAATGCAGAGCACGCCCACAAGCTTGCCGATCAGAAACCGCTTGCCATCTTCCAGTGCCACATCACCCTCCTGCGTACTGAACATGTAAAATCTGGTTCGGACTATGCGTGGCCAGACCGCCGGGTGTCCAGAAGGCATTTGCATGCCCAGCGTTGCTAGCTGTGGACCATTGGCCGGACCGACGGCCGTTTCGGGCTTCAGGGTTGTGTCGGCAGTGTGTCACCCCAATCGACGCGCCGCGCGCGGCGGAAAGCTTCGCCTTCGCGCTTGGTTACCAGCCGCTCTGTGACATCGCCGTCTGCAAGGCAGAGCTTCAATTCGATGCGTCCCTTGCTGTGCTGCGGCGGCGCGATGACACGGGCGGCCGAAGTCGGGACGGGCTGCTGCGATGCCGCCAGATAGATGAACTTTTCATCCTCCCACGGCACTTCGGCGTTCTTTGTCAGCCGGTGCAGGCGCGAGCGCGCAACCCGTCGCGAGAAATGGCACCAGTCGGGGGGATTGAGGGGGCAGGGCGCTTCATGGGGGCACGGCGCCAACACATGCGCACCGGCCTCGATCAACCGGCTGCGGACGGCGAGGATGCGCTGCCAGCCGGCCGGCGTGCCCGGTTCGATCACCAGAAGCGTGTGCCCGGTCAGCGCCCACAGGCGATCGACCAGCGCGGGCACCGCGTCCGGCGCGAGTTCGTCGAGCACGTAGGAGAGCGTCACGAGGTCAGCCGGCTTTGCAACATGCAGTGACTTCGTAGCGTCGCCCGCCAGCCAATGCGCCGACGGAAGTGCCGCATCCACTGCAAGCGCCATTCCCGTCTTGCGGGCGGCATCGCTCGCCTCGATGATCGTCGCCCCCTCAAGGCTGTCCCAGCAATCGCTGGCGGCCCAGAGAACCGAGCCGGGGCCGGCACCCACGTCGATCAGGGTCTTCGGGGAAAAATCCGGAGCAGCCTCGGCGACGTAGCCCATGCTGGCGCGGATGGCGGCGTAAGTGGCGGGGAGCCGCGCCGCAAGATAGGCCTTCATCGCCGTTTCGCTGTCGAGATGAAGCCTGCCGTCACGCGTTTCGGCGCGATAGCGGCGCGACAACAGGTCGGCGGCGGTGCGCAACTGGTCTAGCGGCGTGCCTTCGAGATAGCGGTCGACCGCCTGCCGGAGCGCTACGGGGAGTTCCATTTCAGGCCGCGCGCGGCGCGAACAGGATGACCGACGCGCCGACAAGGCAGATAGCGACGCCGGCAGCATCCCAGCGATCCGGCCGCACACCCTCCGCCAGCCACAGCCAGGCTAGCGACGCCGTGATGTAGATGCCGCCGTAGGCCGCGTAGGCACGGCCCGCCGCGTCACTTTCGGCCAGCGTCAGCAGCCATGCGAAGGCTACCAGCGAGACAACGCCGGGGATCAGCCACAGCGCTGACTTGTCCAGCCGCCACCAGGCCCAGAAGGCGAAGCAGCCGGCGATCTCGGCCAGCGCCGCCGCGATGAAGATTGGAATGGTCATGCAATTTCCCGCTCAACCGAACCCGGGCTTTTCGGGTCCAGTGTGAGGCAAGGCGCCGATTCTGACAAACGACGAGACTTTAGGCACTTCAGGCCTTTTTCGCGGTTGTCTTGCGCTTGGGCGCAGCCTTCTTCGGTACAGGCTTCGTGGTCACTGCCTCCGAAGCCTGCCGCTGTCCGCAGTCGTGCAGCGCCAGTTCCTTTTCAGTTTCCTGGATATAGTCGCGCGTCACCGGCAGCGTGTCGTTCTTCCGGGTCAACTGGATCTGGAAGATCACAAGGTCCTGCCAGCGGAACGCGGCTTCCGAACCGGCCAGGTAGAAATCCCACATGCGGCAGAAGCGCTCGTCGTAGATCGCTTTGGCCTTGTCACGATTGGCGAGGAAGCGGGCGCGCCAGTGCTTCAGGGTCTCGGCATAGTGCAGCCTGAGAATCTCGATATCGTTGACCACCAGCCCCGATTTCTCGATCGCCGGCATCACCTCCGACAGGGCAGGGATGTATCCGCCGGGGAAGATATACTTGCGGATGAAGGCGTTGGTCGCATAGGGCGGACCGCTGCGACCGATCGTATGCAGGACCATGACGCCATCCGGCTTGAGCAGTTGTGCGCACTTGTCGAAGAAGGTGCGGTAGTGGTTCAGGCCGACATGCTCGAACATCCCAACCGACACGATGCGGTCGAAGCGCTCAGAGATGTTGCGGTAGTCCTTGATCTCGAAATGGACGTGGTTTTCGAGGCCCTCGGTCTGCGCGCGCTCGGTAGCAACGCCGTGCTGTTCGGTCGACAGCGTGACGCCCAGCACATCGACCTCGAAGTTTTTCGCCAGGTAAAGGCCCAGCCCACCCCAGCCGGAGCCGATGTCGAGCACATTCTGACCCTGCTTCAGCCTCAGCTTGGCGGCAAGGTGGCGCTTCTTGGCGAGTTGCGCTTCCTCGAGCGTCACGTCGGGGCTCTCGAAATAGGCGCAGGAATACTGCATGTCCTTGTCGAGGAAGAGCTTGTAGAGGTCGCCCGACAGGTCGTAGTGGCGCTGGACGTTCTTCTTCGAGCGCGTCGTCGTGTTGACCTGCTGCAACCGGCGGAAGGCGTGGCGAAAACCCTCGATAGCCTTGGAAAAAGCCGCGTCGATGCCGCTCGGGCTCATGTTCTGGAAGCCGACTCGCAGAAGGTCGAGCGCATCGCCTTCAATGATATCGATTTCCTCGTTCATGTAGGATTCGGGCACTGCCAGCATCGGGTCGATGGCCATGGCGCGGGCCGCGCGTCCGGTCTTGATGTGGACGTGAACAGGGTCGCCTGTACCGTCGCCGAATGTATGCTTCTGCCCGTCTGGACCGGTAATGCTGAGGTTGCCGGTCTTTACGAGGCCTGAGATGACGCGCTGCAACAACTTATTCACGGCAAGAAGTCCCATTCCCATCACGAACGGTTGACCAGTGTGCCTAATTTGTCGCGGTTTGAAAAGTTCTTCGTGGCACAAAATGTGCTTCAGGGATCGGGCCAACTGACAAGGCCGCCGTCGAACATGCAAAGAAAAAGCCCGGGCGAACCCGGGCTTTTGCATTCCTTGCGTTACGGTGAAGCCGATCAGGCCTCTTCGCCGGCGTCTTCGTCCGAGTTCGGGTCGAAGAAGGCGTCGGGACGGGCGTTTTCGTTGATGTCGTCGCCATAGATGGCTTCGGCCGTCGTCAACGTCTCGCCCTTGGCCTGGCGTTCCGCCTCGTCGGCCGAGCGGGCGATGTTCAGGGTGACCGTGACCTCGACTTCCGGATGAAGCGCGATCGCCACGTTGGTCAGGCCGATGGTCTTGATCGGGTGGTTGAGTTCGATCTGGTTGCGCGAAACGCTGAAGCCTTCGGCCGTCAGCAGGTCGGCGATGTCGCGGGTCGACACCGAGCCGTAGAGCTGGCCGGTTTCGCCAGCGGAGCGGACGATGACGAAGCTCTTGCCGTCGAGCTTCTCGGCGACCGTGCTGGCCTCCGACTTGCGCTCGAGGTTGCGGGCTTCGAGCTGGGCGCGCTGGCCCTCGAACTTCTTCTTGTTGGCTTCGTTGGCGCGCAGCGCCTTGCCCTTCGGCAGCAGGAAGTTGCGGGCGAAGCCGTCCTTGACGTTGACGGTCTCGCCCATCTGGCCGAGGCGGGAAATGCGTTCGAGAAGAATGACTTCCATGGTTTTGTCCTTTCGATGCCCAAAGGGCTTGAATCAAAAGACGAGGTCAGGAAGCAAAGATGCGCCGTGCGCCTGTTTCGCTGTCCTGCCTGTCAGGCAGTTAGGGCCTGGCGTTCTGCCGAAACCCAACCCGGGATTTGCATAGCTCCCCCCGCGCCCGTCGCGGAAGGGGCCGACGCGGACAAAAGCCCGCGCCGGAATTGGTCTTACTTCACCACGTAGGGCAGGAGCGCCAGGAAGCGCGCGCGCTTGATCGCCTTGGCGAGTTCGCGCTGCTTCTTCTGGCTGACCGCCGTGATACGCGACGGAACGATCTTGCCGCGCTCGGAGATGTAGCGCTGCAGGAGACGCACGTCCTTGTAGTCGATCTTCGGGGCGTTGGCGCCGGAGAAGGGGCAGGTCTTGCGGCGGCGGTGGAACGGACGCCGGGTCGGGATCTGGTTGATGTCGACCATTATTCTGCAGCTCCTTCAGAGTTGTCGCGAGGCGGACGCGGGCCACGGTCACCACGGTCGCGGTCACCGAACGAACGCGGGCCACGGTCGCCACGATCACCACGGTCGCGATCGCCGAACGAACGCGGGCCACGGTCGCCGAAGCCGCCGCGGTCACCACGCTCGGAGCGCTCTTCGCGCTTCTGCAGCATGGCCGACTGGCCTTCCTCGTGCTTCTCCACCTTGATGCTGATGAAGCGCAGGACGTCCTCGGAGAGGCCCTGCTGACGCTCGATTTCCTTCAGTGCTGCCGGCGGGCAGGTCAGGTCCATCAGCGTGTAGTAAGCCTTCCGGTTCTTGTTGACGCGGTAGGTGAGGGACTTCAGTCCCCAGTTCTCGACCCGGCCAACGCTGCCGCCATGCTCGGTGACGATACCCTTGTACTGCTCGACAAGTGCATCGACCTGCTGCTGCGACAGATCCTGCCGGGCAAGGAACACATGCTCGTATAGTGCCATTGTTCTCTAGCCTTTCGTTTTACGTCCCTGTCGGTTCCCGCGGCTAAGCCTCTGCGACTTGTCCAACCCGTCTAGACGGGAGAGAAAGGCGCATCTTCGAGACGGTCGAGAGCGGAGACACGGGAGGCCGAAGCGCTTCTGGCTTCATGAGGGGCAAGCCCCAACCCTCCGTTCAGCCCCCAGCAGGACCGGCAGATTGCGGCGGTCCATACAGGGGTAGGGCGGAAATGGCAAGCCCGGCCGGGCTGACCGGAGATCATGGCGCGGATGCCGGCTTGCGCCGAAGGCTGAAATTACTGCCGAAAAAGAGAGGCCCGCAAATGCGGGCCTCTCTGTATCTTCAAGAATATGGCCGATATCAGCTTTAGTTAATAAGCGTGTTCGGAGCAGCAGCAGTCACCGCCACCAGAAGGCCCTTCGAGGCCAGGGTCGGCTTTTCGTATTTGCGTTTCAACATTGGATTCCCCCTCCACGGTAAGGTCAGCAAGGCTTGCATCCCCGTAGCAATCCATACTCAACTGCAGGATGCGTTTCAACAGGGCTGTTGAGCCGCTCACCGAAGTCTGCGACGAAGCATGGCGGCGGCGGCGCAAACGACCTTCTCGACCAGCCGGCCTGCTTTGCCGAATTCCCTGCCGGCAATCCTCTTGTCCATGCGGGTGGCCGAGGATCCGTCCTCGTAGTGGACCGTCTTGACGCTGACAAACCGATAACCGGCGCTTTCGTAAAACAGCTTGGCCTCCGGGCTGTCCATCCTGACGTCGACGCGCATCAACCGGCGTCCGACGCGAACGGCTTCGCTTTCGGCTGCCCCCAGCAGTAGCCGGCCCAGCCCTTGGCGCTTCATCTCTGGCGTGATGGCCAGCGAATGAAGATAGGCAGAGGGTTTACCGTCGTTGATATGAAACAGGCAGTAGCCGCAGACGTCGCCCCGGATTTCCGCAACCAGCGCTCTCAAGCCGCTGCGTTGAACGACAGACCGCCACAAATCGATTCCCAGCAGATCAGAACGGAACGACAGGGATTCGATGCGGCAAATCGCGTTTACGTCACCGGCCTCGGCCGGTCGAACGGTTGTTGAAACGCCGGGGATCTCAGTCAGTTTTAATACCAGGTGCAGCGGGCCAAGAAGATTTGCGTCGACCGGCCAGACGGCCGACAGCGCATGGACGTGAAGGCCAGCCTAACGGTCGGCCGAAGCCAGATCAATGAATCCGATAGGCGGCAACCTGCTTCGGAACTCGCCTACACCCCCGCCGGCTTCGGCTGGTTCGGGAAGAAGCGCGGAGTCGTGCGCTGCTTGCCGAACAGTGCATCGTATTGCAGCAGACGGAAGTCGTTGATCAGCGGATCGACCAGTTTTTCCCGCGACCAGTCCTGCTTCTCACCGGTCGGCGAGATCAGCACGTGCCGATCGATGACATCGTATTCCGCGTCCACCCTGCCCAGGAAGCCTGTGTAATAGGGGTGCTCTATGCCGGCGGCCTTGAGCACCTTCAGCGGGATCAGCGACGGGCTGATCGAACCGATGTCTTTGGTCGCGCCATTCCGGTTCGACCAGACGACCAGCGGAGTCTCGCGGTGCTGTGCGAGCTTTGCGGCCTCCTCGCGCCGTGCCGGAACGGGTCCGGCCATGAAGCCGGTCTCTGTATAGGCCTGGTTGAGGGGCGGCAGGTGGTCGCCGAAAAATACGACGACGGTATGCCGTTCGCGCTTCTGCGCCCAATCGATCAGCCGCTGGAAGCTGCGATCGGCGTCCGCGATGCTCTCCGCATAGGTCTGGATCGACTTGCCGGTCCAGTAGCTGGCGACCGATTCGACCTTTACGCTCGGGTCGGCATAGCGGTTAGGCTCATAGGGGCCATGACCCTGCAAGCTGACAGCGAAGGTAAAGAAGGGTCGTTCGGCCGCATCGGCGCGCCGGATGATCTCGTCGGTAAGCGAATCGTCTGAAACAAGCGGCCCCCGCGATCGCATCGGCGGCAGTTTCTCGATCGACAGGAAGCGATCGAAGCCGAAAGCGCCGTAGACGTTCTCGCGGTTCCAGAACCATCCCTCGAAGGGATGCATGGCGGTCGTTTCATAGCCTTCGGCGCGGAAGAAGCTGGCGAGCGAGGGCACCGCCCCGCGCACATATTGCTGGTACGGGATGCTGCCATAGGGCAGGAAAGCGTTGGAAAAGCCCGTCAGAGCCTCGAACTCGACATTGGCGGTCATGCCGCCGAATTCCGGCGAGAAGACGGAGCCGGAACGCACGGCGCGCACGTTCTTCAACGGGTCAGGGGTTATTGTGGTCTGCGGAAGTTGCGTCGGATCCCATAGGGATTCGCTCATGACCACGATGATGTCCGGCTTCTCCTCTGGCATCGACACGCCCGTCGAGCCGGGCTCAATAGCGTCGAGCACCTCGTCGCTGTAGGCAGGCGGCGCAAGCACCTTGGCCATCGGCACGTTGAGCGCGAAAGCGATGGCGAAGCCGTTGGAGGCGTAGTTCTCCTTCTGGTCCCACATGATGGGGATGATCTGCAGGCGGTCGCGTGTCCAGGAGAAGGTCGCGAAATCCATGATCGACACGAAGAAGGCCAGCGCCGGCAGCACGACGGCGAGCCTTGCGGCGCGCATCCGCCAGCGGATCGGCGGACGCACGCGACGCCAGTAGCGCCAGGCTGCAACGAGCAGGAAGATCGACAGGACGCCGACCGCCAGGATCGCGATTGCCGTTCCCGGTCGATCGCGGATCAGCAGCGGCGCCAACTCCATGATCTGCCGGGAATAGAGAAAGTCGGTGGGATAGAGCGGGTCGCCGAGATAGGAAATCTTCTGGTTGCCGATGGCTGCCAGAAGCAGGGCGATCGGAGCTATGAACAGCAACCCGATGTGTCGGCGGCCGAACAACGCGTCGAAACCGACAAGCAAGAGTGCGAAAAGCACCACCGTGGTCCAGCCTGGCCTGAATGGCTGGCTGAAGAAATCGACGGTCTGCCGCCATGAGCCCCGCGCGATCAGCTCGATCAGGAAAACAAGCATCGCTGACAAAAGGACTGTGACCAGCAGCGATCCGGCGCACTCAAACGCCCGGCGCAAGCGCCAGCCCTTCCTGGGCCGGAGGGTTGCCCCCGACTCTTCGATCCAATTCTGATTTGCCAACTTAGGGTTCCTCGGTAGGCGATAGAACGTCATTCCACTGTCATGGTTCCGTCACAAAAAGCCAGCCCCTGTGGCCGCAATTGGGTAGCCGGCATCACTTTTTTTCGCATATGCGAAATGTGTAGGGCTCTGAATCGGATCGCCGTCGCCCTTGACTTGGATAAGCTGCTCGTTTCACAGGCAGGCTTTGCAACCGAACGGACGCGCACCATGGCCATCGCATTCACCTTTCCGGGGCAGGGCAGCCAGGCCGTCGGCATGGGCAGGGAACTCGCGGAAGCATTTCCGGAAGCCCGGCGCGTGTTCGACGAGGTCGACGAAGCGCTTGGCGAAAAGCTCTCGGCCTTAATCTGGGACGGGCCGGAGGAGACCCTAACTCTGACCGCCAACGCACAGCCGGCGCTGATGGCGGTCTCGATGGCAGCACTTCGCGCGCTCGAATCGCGGGGCCTCGTCCTCAAGGACAGGGTCGCCTTTGTGGCGGGCCACTCGCTTGGCGAATATTCGGCTCTAGCCGCGGCGGGCACCTTCTCCATCGGCGACACGGCGCGCCTGCTGCGCATCAGGGGCAACGCCATGCAGGCGGCTGTCCCGGCGGGCGTCGGCGCGATGGCTGCGATCATAGGACTGGAGGAACCGGACGTGGCGGCCGCATGCGCCGAGGCTGCGCAGGATTCCGTGTGCCAGATCGCCAATGATAATGGCGGCGGGCAGTTGGTGATTTCCGGCGAGAAGGCCGCGGTCGAACGGGCCGCGAAGCTTTGCACCGAAAAGGGCGCCAAACGGGCATTGATGCTCCAGGTTTCCGCCCCCTTCCATTCCGCCTTGATGAGGCCGGCGGCCGACGCCATGCGCGAGGCGCTGGCGAAGGTCGGCAAGCATGCGCCTGCCGTGCCGGTCGTCGCCAACGTCGTCGTCCAGCCGTTGACTGACGCGGACGAGATCGCAAGGCGGCTGGTGGAGCAGGTCACCGGCCGCGTACGCTGGCGCGAGACGGTCGCATGGTTCGGTGCGAACGGCGTGACGACGCTTTATGAGGTCGGGTCCGGAAAAGTGCTTTCGGGTCTGGCGCGACGCATCAATCGTGACATAGCCGTCGCCAATGTCGGCACGCCGGCGGACGTGGAAGCGGCTTTGGCTGCGCTGAATTGAAGCGATAGACCTCTCCCTTACCAAGGGAGTGCTCTCTGAAGGATTGGAGCGAAACATGTTCGAATTGACCGGCCGCAAGGCACTTGTGACGGGCGCTTCCGGCGGTATCGGCGAGGCGATCGCCGAAGCGCTGCACGCGCAGGGGGCCATCGTCGGACTGCATGGCACGAAGGTCGAGAAACTGGAGGCGCTGGCTGCCAAGCTTGGCGACCGCGTAAAACTTTTCCCCGCCAATCTGTCGAATCGCGACGAGGTCAAGGCGCTTGGCCAGAAGGCCGAGGCCGAACTGGAAGGCGTGGACATCCTCGTCAACAACGCCGGCATCACCAAGGACGGCCTGTTCGTCCGCATGTCCGACGCCGACTGGGATGCGGTGCTCGACATCAATCTGGGCGCCGTGTTCAGGCTGACGCGCGAACTGACCCACCCAATGATGCGCCGCCGCTTTGGCCGCATCATCAATATAACCTCGGTCGTGGGCGTCACCGGCAATCCCGGTCAGGCCAACTACTGCGCTTCCAAGGCCGGCATGATCGGCTTTTCGAAGTCGCTGGCGCAGGAGATCGCTACCCGCTCGATCACGGTCAATTGTGTGGCTCCGGGCTTTATCGAATCGGCCATGACCGACAAGCTGAACGACAAGCAGAAGGAAGCGATCATGGCCGCGATCCCCTCGAAGCGCATGGGGACCGGGCCGGAGGTGGCGTCGGCCGTGGCTTACCTTGCTTCCAATGAGGCGGCCTATGTCACCGGGCAGACAATCCACGTCAACGGCGGCATGGCGATGATCTGAAAGCTGCCGTAACGGCTGCCTCACAGATTATTTCAGGTCTTGGACAAGGGGGCTTTTTCGTGTAATGCGGCCTCCGATCCGGCGCTTTGACAGGAACCCCGCCACGTGCGGGCCGTTTCGGAGCGCTATCTTTAAAGCTTGATTGGCGCCATTCCGGCAGCTAACGAAGACAGACATTAGTTAAGGCGAGGATGCCCCAAATGAGTGACACCGCAGAGCGCGTGAAGAAGATCGTTGTAGAGCACCTGGGCGTCGACGCCGACAAGGTCACCGAACAGGCGAGCTTCATCGACGACCTCGGCGCAGACAGCCTCGACACGGTCGAACTCGTCATGGCCTTCGAAGAAGAATTCGGGGTCGAGATTCCTGACGACGCCGCCGAGACGATCCTGACTGTCGGCGACGCCGTCAAGTTCATCGACAAAGCGTCGGCCTGACGCTTCTCTCGCAGTTCCGGCAGTTCTGAGAACGCCAAAGATGCGACGCGTCGTCATCACAGGCCTGGGTCTCGTCTCGCCCTTCGGGGCAGGCGTGGAGCATAGCTGGAAGGAGCTGCTCTCGGGCCGCTCTGCCTGCACACGTATCACCAAGTTCGACATTTCGGACTACGCCGCGAAGATCGCCCATTCGGTCCCGCGCGGCGACGGCTCCAACGGCACGTTCAATCCCGAGAGCGTGATGGAGCCCAAGGAACTGCGCAAGACCACGGACTTTATCGTCTATGGTATCGCCGCGGCCGACGAAGCCCTGAAGGATTCGGGCTGGGAGCCCAAGACCGAGGCCGACCGCTGCGCGACCGGCGTCCTCATGGGCTCGGGCATCGGCGGACTGGAAGGCATTGCCGAGAACGCCATCATCCTGAAGGAACGCGGCCCGCGCCGCATCAGCCCCTTCTTCGTTCCGGCAAACATCATCAACCTGATTTCGGGCCAGATCTCGATCCGCCATGGGCTTAAGGGTCCGAACCACGCCGTCGTGACGGCCTGCTCGACCGGCGCGCACGCCATCGGCGACGCATCGCGCCTGATCATGTTCGGCGATGCCGACGTCATGGTCGCTGGCGGTTCGGAAGCGCCGATCACGCCGCTCGGCGTTGCAGGCTTCGCCGCCTGCCGCGCACTGTCTACCGATTACAACGACACGCCGGAAAAGGCCTCGCGGCCCTATGACCGCGACCGCGACGGCTTTGTACTCGGCGAAGGCGCCGGCGCGGTCGTGCTTGAGGAACTGGAACACGCCAAGGCGCGCGGCGCTCGGATCTACGCCGAGATCGTGGGCTATGGGCTGACCGGCGATGCCTATCACATCACCGCGCCCTCCGAAGACGGCGACGGCGCGTTCCGCTGCATGACCGCGGCGCTCAACCGGGCCAGGCTTGCACCCGCCGACATCGACTACATCAACGCCCATGGCACCTCGACCATGGCCGACACGATCGAACTCGGCGCTGTCGAGCGCCTCGTCGGCAACGCCGCCTCGAAGGTGTCGATGTCGTCGACCAAGTCTTCGACGGGTCACCTCCTCGGCGGCGCCGGCGCCATCGAGGCTGTGTTTTCGCTTCTGGCGATCCGCGACAATGTCGCGCCGCCGACCATCAATCTGGACAATCCCGAGCGCGAAACGGCAATCGACCTTGTGCCCAACAGGCCGCGCCAGCGGCAGATCGACGTCGCGCTCTCGAATTCCTTCGGCTTTGGCGGCACCAACGCCTCGGTCGTGTTCCAGCGTTACAACGGCTAAAGTCGCAGCGTCGCTGCGATTTTTGCCATATTCGCGCTTAGGCTCCGGACTGCTCTCGGGGGAGAGTCGATCCTAGAAACACGGTTGAGGCGGCATGAGCATCGGTTCTGAAGGCAACGGCGAGTTTGGCAGGCGGGCACAGCCGTTGGTTCCCAAGACGGCAAGCGAGGCCTTGCGGCCTGAAGTTGCGCCTGGTCCCCCCAAGCGTTCGCGCGCCTCGCGCAGCCAGTTCGTCGTCTTCCTGAACTTCATCGTGACATCGGCAATGCTCGTGCTCGTCCTTGCGGGCGTAGCACTCTATGTCGGCAAGCGCGCCTTCGATGGTCCGGGTCCATCGACGGTCACCACCAACTTCATGGTGCGCGACAACACCGGCACCGCCGAGATCGCCGACCAACTCGAGCGGCGCGGCCTTATCAGCGACGCGCGAATCTTCCGCCTCGGCGTGCGCGCCTATGACAAGGGCGGTGTGCTGAAGGCCGGCGAATACGAGATCAAGGCGTATGCCTCCATGCGCGAGATCATGGAACTCCTGGAGAGCGGCAAGTCGGTGCTTGCTTCGCTGACGATCCCGGAAGGCCTGACTGTCGAGCAAGCGTTCCAGCGTATCGCCGAGCATGAGGCGCTGACCGGGCCGATGCCCGCCGAAATCCCCCCGGAAGGCAGCCTGATTGCCGACACGCAGCGGTTCACGCGCGGGTCGACGCGGCAGCAGATCATCGACAAGATGCTCGCCGACCAGAAGCGGCTCGTGGAGACTATCTGGGCGCGCCGCGTATCCGACCTGCCGATCTCCGACATTAACGAGTTCGTGACGCTGGCGTCGATCGTCGAGAAGGAGACGGCGATCGCCGACGAGCGCAGCCGAGTGGCCGCCGTTTTCATCAACCGGCTGAACAAGGGCATGCGCCTGCAGTCGGACCCGACGATCATCTATGGCATCTTCGGCGGCAAGGGTAAGCCTGCCGACCGGCCCATCTATCGCTCGGATATCGACAAACCGACGCCATACAACACATACACCATACCCGGCCTGCCGCCGGGGCCGATCGCCAATCCCGGACGCGAATCGCTGGAAGCCGTCGCCAATCCCTCCAAGACTGACGACCTGTATTTCGTCGCGACCGGCAACGGCGGCCACGTCTTCGCCACGACGCTCGACGAGCATAATGAGAATGTCGCGCGCTACCGCGCTGTGCAGCGCAAGCTTGCCGATGAGGCGGCGAAGGCCGCCGCCGCTGCTGAGCAGACGGGAACGGTCCCGGACACGACGGAGCAGTAG
Organism: Mesorhizobium sp.; assembly: GCF_016793485.1. Taxonomy (GTDB): domain Bacteria; phylum Pseudomonadota; class Alphaproteobacteria; order Rhizobiales; family Rhizobiaceae; genus Mesorhizobium_K. The sequence continues at coordinate 45,547 of NZ_JAEULZ010000038.1, forward strand.
TCCGGCACGCGGCAAGCCTGACAGGAGCGGGCTTGACCGTAGTCCCCTATGGATGCCATTGCGCTTGGGTCTCAAGCGCCCCGTGATGGAGCGGGCAGGGGGAGTCGATATTGGCCTTGCAGAGCATGACCGGTTTCGCGCGCTCAGTCGCGGATCACAAGGGCGTATCAATCGCTTGGGAGGTCAAGTCCGTCAACGGCAAGAGCGTCGAGCTGCGACTGCGGCTGCCCGTCGGCTTCGAGCGACTCGAGCAGGCCGTGCGTCAGGCCATCCAGAAGCGTTTCTCGCGGGGCAATTTCCAGGCGACGCTGACTGTCGGACGCTCCGCCGCGACGCAGGCGCAGCCCGTGGTCAACGAAGCCTTCCTCAGGGATATTGCAGGTCTTGCCCAGCGGCTTCAGGAACAGTTCGGCGTCAGCGCAGCCAGTGCCGACGGTCTGCTCTCGCTGCGCGGCGTGCTCGACCTGCCTGAACAGGTTGAAAGCGAGGAGGAGCGCGGGGCGCTCGACGCCACTCTTCTCTCCGCCTTCGAGGACGCCATCGCCGGCCTCGAGACCGCCCGCATCACGGAAGGCGATGCGTTGAAGAGCCTGTTGCTTGGCCATGTCGAGACCATCGAGGCGCTGACGCTAAGGGCTGAGGCCGATCCGTCGCGCGAGCCGGGGATGATCCGCCAGAGGCTTGCCGAGCAGGTGCGCCTGCTGATGGACACGTCGGCCAATCTCGACGAGAGCCGGCTGCATATGGAAGCCGCCTTCCTTGCCACAAAGGCTGATATTCGCGAGGAGATCGACCGGCTGAAGACCCATGTCGGGTCGGCGCGGTCGCTGCTTAATTCTGGCGGGGCCGTGGGCCGCAAACTCGATTTCCTAGCGCAGGAATTCAACCGCGAATCGAATACGCTCTGCTCGAAGTCGAACGCCGCATCGGTGACAGCCATCGGGCTGGAATTGAAGGCGGTGGTCGACCAGTTTCGCGAGCAGGTCCAGAATCTGGAGTAGGGCATGGTTGCCAGCGACGTCGGGTCGGCCATTCGCAGAAGAGGCCTGATGCTGGTCCTGTCGTCGCCATCGGGTGCCGGCAAGTCGACCATCGCGCGCCTTCTTCTTGATCCAAAGAGCAGCGAGGGCACTGGTTTCGAACTCTCCATCAGCTATACGACGCGGGAACGCCGCAGCAGCGAAATCGACGGGGTGCACTACCATTTCGTATCGCCCCGCGAATTCGAAAGGCTGCGCGACGATGATGCTTTCCTCGAATGGGCGGAAGTGCACGGCAATTTCTATGCGACCCCGCGCGAGCCCGCCGAAGCTGCGATGGCCGCCGGGCGCGACATGCTTTTCGACATCGACTGGCAGGGCGCAGACCAATTGCGAGACAAGGTGCCCGCAGATATCGTCTCCGTGTTCATCCTGCCTCCGTCCATGGCGGAGCTTCGGGATCGTTTGTTGCGCCGGGCAGAGGACCAGTCGCAAGTCATCGAGCAACGCTTGAAGAACGCGCGCGAGGAAATCGCGCATTGGCGCAAGTACGACTACATAATCGTCAACGACGATCTGCAGCGCGCGTTTGGCGAAGTCCGATCGATCGTGACCAGTGAGCGGCTGCGCCGTGATCGCAGGCCTGGCCTGTTCGACTTCGTATCGGGACTGCTGGACGAGAAGATCTGATCGGCTTCGGATTTTTCTGCCCGAGATCGGCTATCACTGGTGCAGGCGAGCCCACGCCTCCTCAGATCAAGTTCGCCAGCCGGACGAATTCCTCGACATCAAGCGTCTCGGCGCGCCGCGTGGCGTCGATGCCGGCGGCTGCAAGCAGGCTTTCGCCGCCGAGGCTCTTTAGGCTCTGCCTCAACATCTTGCGGCGTTGCCCGAATGCGGCCTCCGTTACGCGGCCGAGCGTTTTCACATTGGCGGGCAGGGGGCTTTGTCGTGGTGTCAGGTGCACGACCGACGACGTCACCTTGGGCGGCGGCGTGAAGGCCTGCGGGGGCACGTCGAACGCGATCCTGGCGTCCGTGCGCCAGCCCGCCAGGACGCCGAGCCGGCCATAGCTGTCGGTGCCTGGCTTTGCGACGATCCGTTCCGCCACCTCACGCTGGAACATCAGGGTCATGGAGAGATAGAAGGGCGGCCACTGCGTCGTCGTCAGCCAGCGGACCAGCAGTTCGGTGCCGATGTTGTAGGGCAGGTTGGCGACGATCCGGACCGGCTGGCCCGTCCCCGCCAGTGCTGCAAAATCGGCCTGCAGCGCGTCGCCGGCAACGACTGCCAGCCGTCCGGGATAATGGTCGGAGACTTCGGCAAGCGCGGCGAGGCACCGCTCGTCGCGTTCCACCGCCACGACGCGTTGCGCGCCGTTCATCAGCAGTGCCCGCGTCAGGCCGCCGGGTCCTGGCCCGACCTCGATCACTGTCGTTTGCGAGAGATCGCCAGCCGCACGTGCGATCTTGCCCGTCAGGTTGAGGTCGAGCAGGAAGTTCTGTCCGAGCGATTTCTTTGCCTGAAGCCCATGCCGCTCGATGACGTCGCGCAGCGGCGGCAGGCCGTCGATGCTCGTGGCGCGGCCTTCCCCTGTAACAGCCATGAACGTCAGCGTTTGACGATCTTAGCTCTCTCGCGCAGCTGCTCGAGATATTTCGTGCTCAGGTCTTCGCCACCGGCTTCAGCATTTCCTTCCGCCTGGAAGGTGAGCTGCGCAACACGATCGTCGGAGACTTCACGCGAGGAGCAGACGCCTAGGAACTCGACCCCGACATTCGTCTCGCGTACGCTGGTCGCCCCACCGACACGGGTGTTCTTGATCTCTTCGGCCCAGTCCGGCGGCAGTTCGGGCGCCAGCTTGCGGCCAAGATCCCTGACGGTGACGTCGACCAGCCCCTTGGCGAACTCACGCGTGCTGTTGCATCCGGCGAATCGCGCGCGCATCGCTTCAGCCTCGCGCTTGCGTTGCGCAATCTTGCCGCGTTCGCTCGCCGGCACGACGAAGATCACCTGCTGCAGCATGTATTCGGTTGCGGTTGGCTTGGCGCCGCCCTTTTCGAGCATACGCCTTACCGCATCCTGCTCGGTCATCTTCTTGCCGCCGACGCTGCGACCGCTGCGGCTGAGCACCTGGCTCCAGCCCATCTGACTGCGGATGAACTCCTTGAAGTGCGCCTTGGTCACGCCAGCCTGATTCATGATCCCATCGAGCTGCGCGAGGGTCATCTTGTTTGACTTGGCGAAATTGGCGTAGGCGGCATTCACCTGGTCGTCGGAGATGTTGATGCCGAGCCGTCGCATCTCCGCGACCCGCAACGTCTGGTCGATCATCTGCTGCTCGGCCTCGGCGTTGACGTTTCCACCGCGCCTTTGCAGCTTCAGGAACGCCGCGCGGCGCTGGATGTCATAGGTCGTGATCGGGATCTTGTTGACGATGACCTTGATCTCGCTGGCCGCAGCCGGAGCGGCAAGCATCGCAATACCCGCCGGCGCGGCGGCCATCGCCAGCGCGACGCCCAACGGCGCAAGGTATTTTCTTATCGAAAACATGAGGTTGTATTCCCGTCCTCTGTTTTGATCGGGTTTGAAGGCTGCATGCCTTCCCTATACGGCAAAACAATGTCGCCCGGTAAGGGGACAACCATACACGTTGCCGCGATTGCGGTTGGGATCATGGACTAAAGGTCGGAGAACGAGTCCGATGCCGTGCCGAACGCGCCCAGCGTGCGGAAGGAGACGTTGAAGCCGATCGTCGTGCTGGTTTCCCGGCTTTCGACGTCGCGGTTCTGAGAATAGGTCATCAGATAGGTGAAGCAGTCGTCGTCATAGGCAAAGCCAACGGCACTCTTTGCCATGATGCTGTTCTCGAAATCGTAAGTGCCCGATCCGAACACGCGCCAGGAGTCTGCCATGCGGGTGGATGCGCCAAACGACATTTCGCGGCGATCTTCGTCGAAACCATAAAGCTCCTGCGCCTGGATGAACGCATATTTCGCACCGACGAAAACCCTGTCGGTCGAGTAGGCTGCTTTCAACTCACCACGGCGAAGCTCAAGCGTCTGCTCGTCCAGACGGGCACTGGCCGAACCCGAAAAACCGTTCGGCGAGCCGAAGCCAAGCAAGCCGACGAAATCGGATGTGTCAGTCTCCAGGCCGGAATAGGCGCCGACATTGACAAGATCCGGATCGGCGAAGGAGTTCTCGCCGCCGAGGTGATAGGACTGCCCCACGATGCCGTTTGCGGTCCAGCCATTGCCGAGCATTCCGGAATAGCGGAAGCCGACATTGGCGCGTGTGCCGCCCTCGATGCGGTCGTAGCCTGCGAACTTGTCTCTCTCGAACAGCGAGGTGGCGTCGAACACGAAGCTCTGCGCGTCTTCGTTGGGTATGCCGAGCGTCTTGCCATAAGGCTCGTCGTTGCGGGCAAAGACCTGCGCCATCGGCTCGATAACATGGCTCGAACTGTCCGAGGCGAACAGGAGAGGGAAGCGCAGTTCCAGTCCTGCTGTCGCGAGCAAGCGGTTATAGGCATCGCGGATGTCGGTCATGAAGCTTCCACCCGGATGGCTTGCCGCCATGTTCTGGATGGCTGCAACCGATTCCGAGGAATAGTCGACGCCGGTCGTATCGGCCTGGAAGGCCAGAAGCGGCGTCATGACGAGCCCACCGTCCGAAATGAACGAGCGTTTCCATTCGCCTTCCGCCGTCAGACGGGCGGAGGAGTTCTTGATGCCGTTTACGGTCTCGACCGCGGCGCCTGGATCACCCAATGGCGGGGACCCTTCGAACAAGGTGTAGTCCAGCTTCTCGCGCAGGATGACCCGCGAATTGACGTCGAAGCTCAACTCGCCGCCGAAAACTGGCTGGTCCAGCGTCTTGGAATAATCGAAACTGGGCAGGACCCAGGGCTGCTCCTTGTCGCGAGCGGCAAAGTTCTCGGTGCCGTCGGGATTGGTGTCCAGGGTCCGTTCCTGGACGTCGAAGTGCATGGCGCGCAGGTCGAAATAGTTGCGATCGTCGAGTCCCGTCAGGAACACTTCGGAGCGCTGGATGAAATTCGAATAGTTGTCGATGGCATAGGTGCGCGAGAAATTCTTGTCCGTCTGGGCAAGGATGTTCCAGCCGAAGTCCCAACGCGAATTGATTGCGAAGAGACCCTTCGTCCCCATCATGGCGCGGAACTCGTTCGGATCGCCGGGCGGTCCCGAATCGACCGTGTTGTAGTCGAAGTCCTCGGGCTTGGCCTGGTTGATCGCAGCGAAGCTGACGCTGTACTCGCCGTTGTTGAAGCGCTGACGCCACTCGGCCTCGCCGAGGAAGCCCTGCTCGGTGTAGCCTGTCGCGGTCACAGTCAGGTCGTAGGTAGGCGACAAGGCGAAATAGTAGGGCACCGAGACGCCCATGCCGAGGTCGCTTTTGAAGGTGACTCCCGGGATGAGGAAGCCGGATTTGCGCTTCACCGTCGGGTCGGCGATCTCGAAAGACGCCAGCTTGCCAAGCGGAAGGCCGAAGAACTCGAAGGTCGAATCCTCGAAGCGAACCGTCTTGGTCTTGCTGTTCCAGATGATTTTCTTGGCCTTGATGCGCCAGGTCGGGGCCTTGTCCGGCTTTTCCACGCAGGGCTCGCAGGCCGTGTAGACGCCGTTGTTCAGCGTGGTCAGGAACCCGCCCCGCCGTTCGCCGCTTTCTGCCGCGAAATAGATCTTGTCGGCGGTCTCGACGCGCAGCGCATTGACAAATCCGTCGCCGAAATCGTCGGTTACGTCGATCGCGTCTGCAAAGACCTTGGTGCCGTCGGGATTGATGACCTCGACGCTGCCGGTCGCCATCAGGCGGCGCGTGCGCCGGTCGTAGCTCACTTGATTCGCGACGAGCTTGTTGCCGCCGTAGTCGATCCTGACGCCGCCGGAGGCGGTGACGGTCTCGTCGTTGTTGTCGTAGGTCAGCGTATCCGCCTCAAGCAGCATCTCGCTGCCTTCGGGGACCGTCGACGCCATGTCTTCAAGGGATTGCGAGAAGGCCGATTCGGGAAGTACCGCGACGGAGACGAGGCAAGACAGAGCGGTCGCGCCCAGCAGGCGCGCCATTCTGGCCGATTTGCGGTCTGAATTTGCCGCAACCCCCAACTAACCGTCCTCCTTGTACAGCAGGAATGTTACCCCGAAAAACATCGCCACGACAACTGGAATCCAGGCCACGACGAAAGGCGGCACCAGTCCCGCATTGCCGAACGCTTTAACAAGAACCGAAACGACATAAAGCAGAAAGCCGGCGAGGACGCCACCCAGAATCATCGTCGCGGACTGTCCCATTCGCTGAAATCGCATCGACGTGGTTGCGGCGATGAGAGTCATGGCCACCAGAAGGAACGGCAGTGCCATAAGCGTATGGAATTGTGTGGCAAAAGCGCTCGCTTTCAGGCCGAACGACTGGGCCACCTCGATCTTCGACGGAAGCTCGTAGAATGGGATCGTTTCGGGCCGGGCCAGCCTTTCCTGGACGAATTCGGGCCGCAGGTTGGTGGCCACCCGGTCGGTATCCACGGGCGGCAGTTGTTCGCCGGCGCGGATGCTGCGCACGTCCTGCAATTCCCAGTATCCGTCGCGCAGGAAGGCCCGCGCCGCGTCGCGTCGTTCATAAATGTTGCCGTCGCTGTCGAGCGAGAACATGGTCACGTCGGCCAGTTCCAGCCCCTGGTTGAGCACGGTGCGGGCGCCGATGATCGTGTCGGTATTGCCGGTTTTCTGCCGCAGCCAGGGAGCAGCGTCGCCGGATGTAGCGCCTGCACGGCCTTGGCGGAAATTGTTTTCCAGGGTTTCCGAGCGCGAAACGGCGTGTGCGGCAAGCGGATTGAGCACGCCCACAGTAAAAAGCCCGAACAGCAGCGCGCCGATGCAGCACGGCAGCAGGAACTGCCATGCCGAGATACCAGCCGCCCGGGCGATCACAAGCTCGGACTTGCGATTGAGGGAGACGAGCGTCGTAATCGCAGCCACCAGCGCCACGAATGGCACCGCCTGCTGCATGATGATCGGCACGCGCAGCGCCGACACCGCGAACGCCAGCCGGATGCTGTAGCCCGGCAGCCCGACCGTCCGACTCGAGAATTCGGTGAAGTCGATCAGCATGATCAGCGCGTAAATGCCGACGAAATACCACGCCGCGATCGTCAGGTAGCGGCCGAGAAAATAGCGGTTGAGCGTCCAGCCCATCAGGCGGAGCCCCCCGAAGCGGGGTCGGGCCGGCTCGTGCGCATCATCATCATGCGGTCGCCGATCACCCGGAGCAGGGACATGAGGCGGTCCGCCCAGACGACGGGCAGTTCCATCGGCCTGTTGGTGAGGATGAACCAGATCGGGATCGCGGAAAAGACCAGCGGCACGGCATAGACCAGCGGCCAGACGGCGGGAGCAGCCTGCACCTGGTTTGCGGCGACGTAGCCCAGCCAGCGCACGACGAGCGCGATAATGACCGTGGTTGCCAGCGGATTGAGGCGGCTGTCGCGGTGCGAGCGCGCATTGCCAATCACAGCCAGCGCGATCAGGCCGAACACGGCGGGATAGGTCCAGTCCGTGAAGCGGCGGTGCAATTCGGCGCGAATCGACTGTGGGTTTTTCTTATAGAAAGGATCGTCCGGGTCTGGATCGAGCAGGTAGCCGATCGTGCGGTCCTTCGGATGCAGCGTCGGCGCCTTCGAGGAAGCCGTGAAGGCGGACAGGTCGAATGCATAGGAAGAAAAGCGGATGATGGAAATCTCGTTTCCATCCATCTTTCGCTGGATCTCGCCCTCGTCCATGACCAGCACCGTGCCGGCATCGCCTTCGCTCACCTGGCCGTATTTGGCGTAGTAGATGAGGTCCGCGCCTTCGGTGCGCGAATCGGCGACGAAGATGCCCGAAAGCCGCCCGTCTGGCAGCCGTTCGCTGATCTGGATGTAGAGCCCTTCCTCGATCTTGCGGAACGTGCCCTCCTGGATGACCAGCGACAGGAAGTCGGCGCGCGCCGCCGCCACAAGTTCGCGGCCTCTCTGGCGAGCGTAGGGCTCGGCGCCGTTGTCGATGGCGAAACTGGCGATCGAGGCGACGATCGCAAGGGTCATGACCGGGCGGATGACGGTCGAACGCCCGGCGCCGGCAGCGCTCATGACCACCAGCTCCGAATCGTTGTTCATCACCGTCAGCGTCTGCGCAATGGCGATGACCGTTGCGAACGGGATGACCACCGGCAGCACCGACGGTAGAATCAGCGCGGCGATCTCGAAGAAAGCCAGCGCCGACTGGCCGCTGTCGGTGACCAGGTTGATGCGGGTCAGCACCTGCGTCGTCCATACGATCGCGACGGTCCACAGGAGCGAGGCGAGGAACAGCGTCAGCGTGCGCCGCAGGATATAGCGTTCGAAGACCTTCATGAAATGCTAGGGTGTCCTCGGGCAGGAATCGGGCGACGGAATGGCCCGCCTCCTCCGGAGCGGGAAAACTGGACCAAACTATCCGCCCGCAGCGCTGCGCACAACCGGCGCACATGTCGCGGCGGGAGCACCCTGCCTTCGCGACACTGCACCGTAACGGCTAACGAACCACCAAGAGGCACGGTTAATGGACCGTTGACGCGGTGATGTGCCCGGCGACGCTTGCAAAACCCGCCAAAACCACGGAAATGTCCGGCTCGTGCGATTTTCCGTGGAAATCGGCGCGAACCGTTTTCATGGGGCTGCGATAAGGCCCGAACCCGAATCCGCAGGACGATCATGGCGACCAGACCCACAATCAGCTTTGCCCGATACTCTGACCCGAAGAAGGGTACCGTCGTGCTGCTGGCTGCCGACGAAGGCAAGCTTAGCAAGGCGGCCGCCGCCTATGACACCGCGAACACATTCGGGCGGGTCTTCAAGATTGCCGATTTCTCGGGCAAGTCCGGCTCTTCGGCTGATATCGTCGCGCCACAGGGAACCTCGCTCGACCGGCTTCTCGTGGTCGGCGTCGGCAAGCCGGGCGCGCTCAAGGAATATGACTGGCTGAAGCTTGGCGGCTCTATCGGTGGCCAAATCCGCAAGGCAGCCGACGTCACCGTCGTGCTGGACCTGCCCGAAACAGCGATCGGTGCTGCCGAGGCAGCCGCTGTCGCGTCCGGCATTCTCCTGCGCGCCTACGCTTTCGACAAGTACAAGACGAAGAAGGATGACGCCGACGACAAGGCTGCGCCGGCAAAGGCAGCGGCAACAAAGGCGCCAGCGACCAAGTCCACCGAGCGCAAGGCATCGAAATTCGTAATCCAGTGCGCCGATCCGGCTGCCGCGAAGAGGGCTTTCGCCGCCGCCGAAGCGGTCGCGGACGGCGTCATGCTGGCCCGCGACCTCGTCAACGAGCCTGCCAACAAGCTCGGTCCGGTCGAATTCGCGGCTGTCGCGAAGGATTTGACGACGCTCGGCGTCACCGTCGAGGTGCTTACCGAGAAGGAGATGACGAAGCTCGGCATGGGCGCGCTGCTGGGCGTTGCGCAGGGCTCTCCGCGTGGCGCGCGCCTTGCGGTCATGCAGTGGAACGGCGGCAAAACCAAGGACAAGCCGGTCGCCTTCATCGGCAAGGGCGTCACCTTCGACACCGGCGGCAACTCGATGAAGCCCGCTGCCGGCATGGAAGACATGAAGGGCGACATGGGCGGCGCGGCCGCCGTCACCGGCCTCATGCACGCGCTCGCGGCCCGCAAGGCCAAGGCGAACGTCGTCGGCATCATCGGCCTCGTCGAGAACGCGGTCGACGGCAATGCGCAGCGGCCGGGCGACATCGTCACGTCGATGTCGGGCCAGACCATCGAGATCCTGAACACCGACGCAGAGGGGCGGCTCGTGCTGGCCGACGCGCTTTGGTACTGCAACCAGCGCTTCGAGCCGAAATTCATGGTCAACCTCGCCACTCTGACAGGCGCGATCATGGTGGCGCTGGGCCAGACCCACGCCGGCCTCTTCTCCAACAACGACGAGCTGGCCGAGCGCCTGACCGACGCCGGGCTCGCCACGCAGGAAAAGCTGTGGCGCATGCCAATGGGGCCGGACTACGACAAGCTGATCGATTCCAAGAACGCCGACATGAAGAATATCGGCGGCCGCTACGGCGGTTCGATCACCGCCGCGCAGTTCCTGCAGCGCTTCGTCAAGGACACGCCCTGGGCCCATCTCGACATCGCCGGCACCGCCATGGGCTCCCTGTCAAGCGAGATCAGCCAGTCCTGGGCCTCCGGCTTCGGCGTCCGCCTGCTGGATCGTCTGGTAAAGGATCATTATGAGGGGTGAGGGGGCGGACTGTACTCCCAAAAGGATGAATCAGCCCCTTTGAATAATCTGACAGGGCATTGAATCATCTCATTAATATGGTCCTAATCCTGCTTGATCGGAAATGAGGATTGGCGGAAACCAGACGCGCCTTCCTCTCATGCGCGAACAGGCCTAGATATCTCTCATGGCCGAAGTTCTCTTCTACCATCTGACCGAATCGACGCTCGAGGATGCGCTGCCGGGGCTGCTGGAGCGCAGCACGGCGCGCGGCTGGCGCGCGGTGGTGCAATCCGGCAGCGAGGAGCGGCGGGATGCGCTCGACCAGCATCTGTGGGCGTTTCGCGACGAGTCCTTCCTTGCGCACGGCACCGACCGGGAGCCGCATGCGGCCGAGCAACCGGTGCTGCTGACAGTCACCGACGCCAACCCGAACGGCGCGGCGATCCGCTTTCTTGTCGATGGCGCGTCGCCGCCTGATCTTTCGACCTATGAGCGCGCCGTCTTCCTGTTCGACGGACACGACGCCGGGCAGGTCGAGGCGGCGCGCGAGCATTGGAAGACGATGAAGGCCGGCGGTCACGCGGTCACCTACTGGCAACAGACGCCCGACCGCCGCTGGGAACGCAAGGCCTGAACCGCTTGGCAAGCTGCCGGGAAACTGGACCACACGATGCGCACATTCTTCCTCCTTGTCCTGATCGCGGGCGTGGCTGCCGGTTTCGGCTATCCCTGGGCGGTCACCAATTTTTCCGGCCGGGAGCTTGGGACATGGCCGGTCTACGAGCGCGGCAGCGGCTTCAAGCCTGTCACCACCCGGCTGACACAGGCCGATGCGCCGGTGCGCGTGTTGGTCGACCTGACCTCGCTCGGCCCTGTTGAATTCGCGCCGCGCAGCACGGTTCTCACCGTCACCGCCTCGGCCGGCGGCCGCACGGTGCTGGCCGACACGCTGACCTTCGCCGAAGCCAAGCCCCAGGAGAGAAGCCCGCAACTGCGCGACCGGATCTATCGGGACGAGGGCGGCGTCATCACCGATATCGACGACGGCGACTACACCTTCGGCGTTGGACCTGGCGACACGGAGAGCATCCAGATGCGCTCCGTCGATCTCATCCTGCGCGCCGGCGCGATTTCCATCGACCGGCGCGTGCCGCCGATCGGCTACGCCGCGGCTGCGATCGGCTTCATCGGCCTTGTGCTTTCGATGCGGCGGCGCAGGCGCGACCGCGCCGCCAGCACCGAAACATTGCCGCCTCGCTGGGGAAGGGGTAGCGACGGGCCAGACGGCGGCGCGCGATGAATTATCGCCACGCCTATCACGCGGGCAATTTCGCCGATGTCGTCAAGCATGTCGCCCTGTCGCGGCTGGTCGAGTATCTGAAACTCAAGGAGAAGGCGTTCCGGGTCATCGACACCCACGCTGGCATCGGCCTCTACGACCTGTCCTCCGAGGAAGCCCAGAAGACAGGCGAATGGCATGGCGGCATCGGCCGGCTTCTGAGTGCCGATCTTTCGGATGAAGCGCGCCAGTTCCTCGCGCCCTATCTCGAGGCGGTCATGGCAGCCAATCCGGCGGGCGCGATCGAGAGCTATCCCGGGTCGCCGCTGATCGTGCGTCACCTGCTGCGTCCGCAGGACAGGCTTTCGGCCATCGAACTCCACCCTCAGGATTTTCACCGGCTGCGCGAGCTGTTCGCCGGCGATTTCCAGGTGCGGACGATGGAACTCGATGGCTGGCTGGCGCTCGGCGCGCACCTGCCGCCCAAGGAGAAGCGTGGCCTCGTGCTTGTGGACCCGCCGTTCGAGCAGGCCGGCGAGTTCGACCGGCTGCTCGACGGGCTCGACCGCGCGCACCGCCGCTGGCCGGGCGGCATCTATGCGCTGTGGTATCCGGTTAAAAACCGCGCCGCCGTCGCCGAATTCCGCGAAACTCTGAGGCAGGCGGGTATTCCCAAGATCCTCGACGTGGTTTTCGAGATTCGCGCCGCTTCGGCGGAAGGCCTTTTCGACGGAACCGGGCTGGTCATCGTCAACCCGCCCTTCGTCTTCGAGGCCGAAATGCGCGTCATCCTGCCTGAACTGATGAAGGCGCTTGGTGAGGATGCCACGGCAGGGTGGTCGCTGGAATGGCTGGCTGGCGAAGATGTCCCCGCTTGACCGGAGCGCGGCCGGAAACGATTATGCGTCGGCGGATGCCTGCCGCCCGGAGAGATGTTCCATGTCACGCCTGACCCGTCCGATCCTTGCAGCGTTGCTGGCCGTATCAGCTTCGATTGGAGCCGTGCCGTCCGTCCAGGCGGCGGACCTCGGCAGTTACTCCGGAGATTCGGGCGTGTGCGGAAAGTCGTGGGTGCTGAACCGCATCACCAGCCGCTTCGCCTATCAGGTGCGGCATGTGCCCAACCTTCCACAGGTGGCGATCACCGATTTCCAAAACATCGAGGAGCGCCGCTACCTGCCCGCGCAGGAGGATCGTCCGATCGGCCGCACTTATTGCGGTGCGCAGGTGGTTCTTTCGGACGCGAGCAGCCGCGATATCTGGTACCTGATCGAGGAAGGGCAGGGCTTCGCTTCGATAGGGGACAATGTCGAGTTCTGCGTGTCGGGCTTCGACCGCTGGTCTGTATACGACGGGCGCTGCCGCGTCCTGCGCTGATCGTCGTGGCATGATGCGGCGCGGGCTGCTTGCTGCGATTGCCGCGGCTCTTGTGGCCGCGTGCAGCCAGGAAAGCGAACAGCCTGCCGCCGATGCGAAGCCGAATACGTCGATCGTCCAGACGATCCCGTCCGGCAAGCTGGCGTCCCCGTCGGTGCCCATCGGGTCAGGCTTCGATTTTTATGTCCTGTCGCTGTCCTGGTCGCCCAGCTACTGCGAAGCCGAGGGCGGCGACGCCAACCGGCAGCAATGCGACAGCGGCCGGCCGTATGCCTTCGTGGTGCACGGCCTCTGGCCACAGTTCCAGCGCGGTTTTCCGGAAAACTGTCAGACGGCCGAACGGGACGTCGCCAACACCACACTTCGTACGCTCTACGACCTCATTCCGTCAGCCGGCCTCATCCGCTACCAGTGGCGCAAACATGGCGCCTGCTCGGGGCTGGACCAGGAGGACTATTTCGCTGTCCTGCGCGCCGCCCGCGAAACCGTCGCCATTCCGGCGCGCTTTCGCTATCTCGACGGTTACTTGACGCTTGCACCGGGCGAGGCGGAACGAGCTTTCCTGACGGCGAATCCCTCGCTCCCGAAGGATGCCGTCGCCGTCACCTGCGACCGGCGCTATCTGCGCGAAGTCCGCGTCTGCTTGACCAAGGACCTGAAATTCCGTTCCTGTCCAGAGGTTGATAGGCGCGACTGCAAGCTGCCGAAGGTCGTGATGCCGCCGGTCAGGGGCGGATAGTCAGGCGAATTTGCCCATCCAGCCCAGCGATTGCATCCACTTCAGAGGAACTCCCGATGCCGAAAGTTCTTGTCTCGTCCGCTTCGCCCTATAGCTGCAAGGTCCGCATGGCCGCCGCCCGTGCCGGCATCACGCTGGAAGCCGTGGCGACCGAGACATCAAACCCGAGCGAAGACTTCCTCAAGGCCAATCCGTTGGGCAAAATACCCGTCCTCCTGACCGACGACGGCGAGACGATCTTCGACAGCCGCGCCATCACGCAGTATTTGAACCGCCAATGCGGGAACAAGCTTTTCCCGAGAAATCCGGTCAAGCGCACCGAGGCCGAGAGACTGGAGGCGCTGGCGGACGGCATCTGCGATGCCGCGTTGGCGCATGTCTACGAGCGCCGGGGACGGCCGCAGGAAATCGTCCACCAGCCTTGGCTCGACAAACAGTGGGGCAAGGTGCTCCGGGCGCTCGACGCGCTGAACGCCAACCCGCCGAAGCTTGGCAGCAAAATACACGCAGGGCACATCGCGCTGCGCGCCGCGCTCGGCTATCTGGAGCTTCGTTTCGCCGGTCTGTGGGAAAAGGGCAGGGCGCGCCTCACACGATGGATGGCGCGCTTCGACGAAAAATTTCCCGAGCTGAAAGAACTGCTTCCGCGCTGAGCGCCGCCTCGAAAAAACGTGGCCAAAACAAAACCGGGCGCCGAAACGCCCGGTCCTGTCGAAATGCCGTCGGTATCAGAACTTCATGCCGAGGCCGACGGTGATGCGGTGATCCTTCGCGTCGACTTCGGTCGGCAGCGAGAGGTTGTATGTGTCGTTGCCAAAATCGGTGTAGCGGTATTCGACGCGACCGAAGACGTTTTCCGTCACCATGACGTCCGCGCCGGCGCCAGCCGTCCAGCCGATCATCGTGTTCTTGTCGCTGAATCCGGCCGGGTCCGAAACCTCGAGGCTCTTCGCCGCGCCACCGGCGGTGGCGTACAGCAGGACGTTCGGCGACACGACATAGCCGAAGCGTGCGCGAAGCGAACCTTCCACGCCGGCATCCGAATACGCGCCTGCGTTGGAGCCGTCAGCCCAGTTGTAGCCGACATCGCCTTCCACACCGGCGACAATATTGCCGGCCTGCCAGTTGTAGCCGGCGAAGCCGTTGACCAGGAAGCCGTCCGTTCCGACTGTGTTGCTCGGAATAACGCCATCGTTCAACTCTGTATCACCCGAAAAGGCATAACCGAGCGACACACCGGCATACGCGCCAGACCAGGTGTTGAGCGGGGGCTCAACCATCGGTGCGGCCGGAGCTTCCGGAACGTCCATGACGGCGTCTGCGGCATAGGCGGGGATCGTGCCGATCAGGGCTACCAGCCCAAGGGCGGCAACGGCCGGACGGGCGAATTTGCGATTGTTCTTCATTCTTAACTCCATGACCACAGGACACGTGGCTTCCAATAGGCATCGGCCCGAGGCGGGAGGAACGGACCGGGTGCCTGACAGTTCCGAACTTGCTTTCGAAATGTGGCTCCAAGGAAGATGAAATGGGGTCATTGCCCGGCGCGATTGAGGCTGAAGCTGGGCGTTGCTACTTTGCAACAGCATCTGTCAGGAGTGATTGCCAAGGAGGGCTGTAACCCGCTTGGTGCAAGGCGTTGCGCGCACTATATGTTGCGGGCGAAAGGTGGATGCCCGAGGGTATTCCGCAGCGGCAGAACCGAGCATCTCGCCACAAAGCCGTCAAAAGAAAGAACGGATTTTAATAAATCGCCTCGGATGTCGGTTCGCGGCGAGCTCCGGATGGAACCGACAGGGATTGACGATGGCCGTGGCGCCGAAGACAGCACTTGTGACGGGCGGGGCGAGGCGGATCGGTCGCGCAATCGTCGAAGACCTTGCCGCGCATGGCTTTGCGGTCGCGATCCATTGCGGCAAGTCGCGTGCCGCGGCCGATTCCCTTGCCGACGAACTGACGAAGGCAGGTGCGCGAGCCGCGGTCGTTCAGGCCGACCTTACGGATGCGGCCTCAGTCAATGAGCTCATCGGCGTGGCGTCGGATGCGCTGGGCGACATCGGGCTCGTGGTCAACAACGCATCGATCTTCGAGGACGATTCGGTCGAAAGCTTCGATCCTCTCGTCGCGCAACGCCATTTCGCCATTCACGTCGTCGCGCCAGCCCTCCTTGCGCGCCGGTTTGCAGAGGCGCTGCCGGATGGGAAAGAGGGGTTGGTCGTCAACATCATCGACCAGCGCGTGTGGCGACCGACGCCGCGCTATTTCTCCTATGCGCTTTCCAAGGCGGCGTTGTGGAGCGCGACGCAAACGATGGCACAGGCGCTTGCGCCGCGCATAAGGGTGAATGCGATCGGGCCGGGCCCCACATTGGCAAATGTCCGGCAGGACCCGCACGACTTCGAGGCGCAGGTCGACGGGCTGCTGCTACGGCGCGGGCCGGAGCTTTCCGAATTCGGAGCGACGATCCGCTACCTCTGGGAGGCGCGGTCGGTCACCGGCCAGATGATCGCCCTCGACGGTGGCCAGCATCTTGCGTGGCAGACGCCTGATGTGACAGGCATGGTGGAATGAGTCCGAGACCCAGACCTGAATACGGCGACGATGCCGAGGCAACGGACGACATTGCGGGTTTCATAGCCGGCGATGAGTCTGACGACGAGGACATAGCTGCCGACGAGCCTGTTGAACCGTCTCCCGGCCTGGACGCAGCTTTCACGGCGATCGACTGGAGCGCGCATGCCAGCGATGCCGACGGCAAGGTTGGGCCGGAGGTCATCCAGACGCTGGTCAAGCGCCTTCCCAACGCACCGGGCGTCTATCGAATGATGAATGCCGCCGGCGACGTGCTCTACGTCGGCAAGGCGCGCAGCTTGAAGAAGCGCGTCACCAACTACGCCAACGGCCGCTTCCACACCAATCGCATTGGCCGCATGGTGCGCGAGACGGCGACGATGGAATTCGTCGTCACCCGCACCGAGATCGAGGCGCTTCTGCTGGAAGCCAACCTGATCAAGCGGTTACGGCCGCGTTTCAACGTGCTTTTGCGCGACGACAAGTCGTTTCCGTACATCGTGCTGACGGGCAACCATCCGTCGCCCGGCATCTTCAAGCACCGCGGCGCGCGCTCGCAAAAGGGCGACTATTTCGGCCCGTTTGCGTCAGCAGGGGCGGTCGGCCGCACCATCAATTCGCTGCAGCGCGCCTTCCTGCTCAGGACATGCACGGATTCGGTCTTCGAGAGCCGCACGCGGCCCTGCCTGCTCTATCAGATCAAGCGTTGCTCCGGCCCCTGTACTGGCGAGATTTCGACTGGCGACTACGCCGAACTGGTCGACGAGGCGAAGGACTTCCTGTCCGGCCGCAGCCAGAAGGTGAAGTCGGAAATCTCCGGGCAGATGCAGCAGGCCGCCGAAGACCTCGATTTCGAGCGCGCGGCGATCTACCGCGACCGGCTTGCGGCGCTGAGCCACGTCCAGAGCCATCAGGGCATCAACCCGCAAGGCGTGGAGGAAGCCGACGTCTTCGCCATCCACCTGGAAGGCGGACATATCTGCATACAGGTCTTCTTCTTCAGGACCGGGCAGAACTGGGGCAACCGCGCCTATTTTCCGAAAGCCGATCCGGCGCTTGAGGCACAGGAGGTTCTTTCGTCATTCCTCGCGCAGTTCTACGACGACAAGCCCTGTCCGCGCACGATCATGCTGTCGCACAAAGTGGAGGAAGAACAGTTGCTCGAGCAGGCGCTTGCTACACGCGCAGGCCACAAGGTCTCGATAATGGTGCCCCAGCGCGGGGAGAAGAAGGACCTGGTGGACCATGCCTTGCAGAACGCGCGCGAGGCGCTTGGGCGAAGGCTGGCAGAAACCTCGACGCAGACGCGGCTGCTCGACGGATTCGCGCAGACCTTCGGACTGGCTTCCCCGCCGCGCCGCATCGAGGTCTACGACAACTCGCACATCATGGGCACGAATGCCGTCGGCGCCATGATAGTCGCCGGGCCGGAAGGCTTCGTGAAGAACCAGTACCGCAAGTTCAACATCCGCTCGACCGACATCACGCCCGGTGATGATTTCGGCATGATGCGCGAGGTGATGGAGCGACGATTCTCCCGCCTGCTCAAGGAGCATGGCGACGAGACGACAGGTCCGGAAGACGAGGAGAGCACCAGCTTTCCGGCCTGGCCGGACGTCATCCTGATCGACGGCGGGCAGGGGCAGATGACGGCCGTGCGCCAGATGCTCTCCGAATTGGGGGTCGAGGACCGCGTGGTGGCGATCGGCGTTGCCAAGGGAAGGGACCGCGAGGCCGGCCGCGAGCAGTTTTTCACGAAGGGCAAGGGTGGGTTCACGCTGCCGGTGCGCGACCCCGTTCTCTATTTCGTGCAGCGCCTGCGCGACGAGGCGCACCGCTTCGCAATCGGCTCGCATCGTGCGAGGCGCAAGAAGGAGATGACGCGCAATCCGCTGGACGAGATCGCCGGCATCGGGCCGACGCGCAAGCGCGCATTGCTGCTCGCCTTCGGCACGGCCAAGGCGGTGCGCAATGCCGCGATCGACGATCTCATGGCCGTGGACGGGATTTCGGAGACCGTCGCACGCATCGTCTACAACCATTTCCACGAAAATTGATCGATTTCCGCGCTAAAAGCCTCTGGTCCATCGACTTTGATCGGTTGACCCCCTACATCGCGATCTGATTTCAGTATGGCTGGATAGAGCAGAAGATGGCCAGACAAGCGTTCAACCTGCCGAACATGCTGACCTACGGGCGGATACTCGCCGTTCCGCTGGTTGTTCTGTGCTTCTTCCTCGAGGGAAAGCTGCAGTCGAGCGATTTTGCTCGCTGGTCCGCGCTGGCGATTTTCATCGCGGCGAGCATCACCGATTATTTTGACGGCTACCTGGCGCGCGCCTGGCAGCAGCAGTCGAACATCGGCCGCATGCTTGACCCGATCGCGGACAAGCTTCTGGTCGCAACCTGCCTGCTGCTCCTGGCTGCCGATACGGATCGCACCATCGCCGGCTGGACGCTGTGGGCCGCCATCATCATCCTTTGCCGAGAAATCCTTGTGTCCGGCCTGCGCGAGTATCTTGCCGCGCTCAAGGTCAGCGTTCCCGTCACGCAACTCGCAAAGTGGAAGACGGCCATCCAGATGATCGCCATCGCCGTGCTGCTTGCCGGCCCCGCGCTGGACAAGATCGTGCCCTATGCGACCGAGACCGGCATCGTGCTGCTGTGGATCGCCGCGATCGTGACGCTCTACACCGGCTACGACTACTTCCGCGCCGGCGCCAAGCACATCATGGACGAGTGAGGTGACCAAGCTCGTCTATTTCGCCTGGGTGCGCGAACGCATCGGCAAGCCGGACGAGACGGTCGAACTGCCGCCCAACGTCCAGACGGTCAGGGATCTTCTGCTCTGGCTCAAGGGGCGGGGCGAGGAATACGAGCATGCGCTGCGGCACCCCGAGGTGATCCGCGTCGCGATCAATCACGAGCATGTCGACCACGGCACGAAGATCGCAGGTGCGGCTGAGATCGCGCTTTTCCCACCGATGACGGGCGGCTGACGCCATGGTCGGTCCTGTCGTGCCGATCGTCCGCATCGAGGCGAAGGACTTCGACGTTGCTGCCGAGATCGATGGGCTGCGGCGAGGCAATGCCGATATCGGCGCGGTCGTGACGTTCTCGGGCATATGTCGGGATGAGTCAGGCACGCTTGCAGCGCTCGAACTGGAACACTATCCGGGTATGGCCGAGGCCGAGATCGGCCGCATCGCCGCGCAGGCCATCGAGCGTTGGCCGCTGGCCGGACTGGTCGCCATCCATCGCCATGGCAAGATCAGGCCGGGGGAGAACATCGTCCTTGTCGTGGCAGCTTCCAGACACCGGCGCGCAGCCTTCGAGGCGGCTGAGTTCATGATGGACTACCTGAAATCCAATGCCCCCTTCTGGAAGAAGGAACACCGCGCCGATGGCGGCGAGGGCGGCTGGGTGGATGCCAAGGCAAGCGACGACGAGGCTGCGCTGCGGTGGCGAAAATAGCAGCACGCGGCCACGGAACCGACTCAATCGTGCATGAGCTTGGCCGCCATACAAGAGGAGTTAGTATGCTGGGAAAATTGGCCGAACTGATCCTTTTCGGCATCGCGCCGCTCGCGCTCGGCGGTTTGCTGATGCCGGGAGCGGCCTTCGCCGAGGAGGTGGAAATCGTCGGTGAGGTCTCTTACCGCGAGCGGATCGCGCTGCCCGCCAACGCGGTGCTATCCGTGCAACTCGCCGACGTGTCGCTCGCGGACGCTCCCGCTTCGGTGATCGCCGAGCAGACGATCGACCCGGCCGGACAGGTGCCGATCAAGTTCACGCTCAAATTTGACTCTGCGGTCATCCAGCCGAAGATGAATTACGCCGTCCAGGCGCGCATCACCGTGGATGACAAATTGTGGTTCATCAACGACGAGCGCTATTCGGTCGATCCGACAAAGGCCGAACCGGTGCAGATGTGGCTCCGCAGGGTCAGCGAGGACACGGCGCCTCCTGCGCCGGCGCTGTTCGATACCACGTGGCTCGCGGAAGACATCGGAGGCAAGGGCGTCATCGACGACGCGCAAACGACGTTGAGCATAGCCGAGGACGGCAGCGTTACGGGTCGCGGCGGCTGCAACGGCTATTTTTCACAGGCGACCATCGATGGCGAGAAGATCAGCTTCGGCAAGGCTGGCTCAACCATGATGGCCTGCCCGGAAGCGATGATGGATCAGGAGCGCCGGTTCCACGAAGCGCTGGAAAAGACCGCGAGCTTCCGGTTCAACGAGGAGGGAAAGCTTTTTCTGGTCGACGCGGACGGAAACGATCTGGTGCGCTTTTCGAACGAGGGCTGACGCAGATCGAAGGTACAAAAAAGCCGGCGCCCCGCGCCGGCTTTTTTCGTTCTGGATCAACCGCTTGGCGCGGCCGACGGATTCACTGTCTCAGCCGACGATCTCGATGTCGGAGAACCAGTACTTGATCTCCTGGGCGGCGGTTTCCGGCGCGTCCGAGCCGTGCACGGAGTTCTCGCCGATCGACACGGCGTGGGTCTTGCGAATGGTGCCTGCGTCGGCGTTGGCCGGGTTCGTCGCGCCCATGACTTCACGGTTCTTCAGGATGGCGTTCTCGCCTTCGAGAACCTGGACGATGGTCGGGCCGGAGGTCATGGTGTCGACGAGCTCGCCGAAGAAAGGACGCTCCTTGTGGACGGCGTAGAAACCTTCGGCCTCGCGACGGCTCATCCACACGCGCTTGGAAGCCACGACGCGCAGCCCTGCGTCCTCGAGCATCTTCGTGATCGCGCCGGTGAGGTTGCGCCGGGTCGCGTCCGGCTTGATCATCGAGAAGGTGCGTTCGATCGCCATGTTGTATTCCTGTGTTGCTGGGAAAGGTGGCGGCTCTATACAGGCAGGGGCCAGCCTTGCCAAGCGCGGGAACCTGCTTTGGAAAGCGCCGTCTCAGGCCGCCGCGCAGAAGACTGCCGCCGCTCGGGCTTGGTGAGGCGGCTTTTGGAGCCCGTTTGCCATTGGCTCGGCATCCATACGGTTCTAAGAACGGGCAGTACTGCGACTGTGCGCGGGGAGAGGAAGCCTTTGAAACAGCATTTCACAATGTTTGCCGCCTATAACGCCTGGGCCAACCAGCGCATCTACGAGGCAGCCGGCGAGCTGACCAAGGAAGAGTTCGGCCGTGATATGGGCGCGTTCTTCAAGTCCATGCGTGGTACGCTGAATCATCTGCTGGTGACCGACCGGATCTGGCTAAAACGCTTCACCGGCGAAGGGGAGGCTCCCTCCGCGCTCGACACCATACTCTACATCGACTTCGCGAAACTTCGCACTGCGCGCGAAGCTGAAGACCAGCGGCTGTCGGGCTGGATCGGCTCGCTCAGCGACAGGCAGATGGCTGGACGCTTCACCTACATGACCGTGACCGACATGCGGACGATCTCGCAGCGGCTTGCGCCGGCGCTGGCGCACCTGTTCAACCACCAGACGCATCATCGCGGACAGGCGCATTCGATCCTGACAGGCCTGGGCAAGGACGCGCCTTCGCTCGACCTGATCTACTTCCAGCGAACGGAAGAGGGCCGGGCGTACGCGTAGCGTTCCTCAG
The DNA here is from genome assembly GCF_016793485.1 of Mesorhizobium sp. Lineage (GTDB taxonomy): Bacteria > Pseudomonadota > Alphaproteobacteria > Rhizobiales > Rhizobiaceae > Mesorhizobium_K. The sequence continues at coordinate 67,341 of NZ_JAEULZ010000038.1, forward strand.
GGGGTGAAACGGGCCAGCGCCTCGAGGTCCAGGTCCTCGCTCCACGAAGCAGGCGAAAACAGCCGGGCGCTGCCATCCCGCGACCCCTCATGGAAATCGACGAAAACGGTGCGGCTATCGGCCATCGCCACCTTGCCTTCGGCAACCAGCTTCAGCGCGAGGGGATAGAGCTCATGCTCGGCCTTGAGGACGCGCGCTGCCAGATTGGTCTCGGTGTCGTCCGTCAGAACAGGCACGGCGGCCTGCGCGATGATCGGGCCGCCATCCATTTCGGCGGTGACGAAATGCACCGTGCAGCCATGGATTCGAACACCGGCCTCAAGCACCCGGCGATGCGTATCCAGCCCCTTGAAGGACGGCAGCAGGGCAGGGTGGATATTGATCAAGCGGCCTTCCCAGCTTTCGACGAAGCCGGCGGCCAGCAGGCGCATGTAGCCGGCGAGGCAGACGATGTCGGCGCCGATGTCGCGCAGGTTCGCGTCGATTGCGGCGTCATGCGCTTCCTTGCTGGAATAGTCGCTTCGCGGGATCGCCGCGGTCGCGATGCCCCTGTCGGCAGCGAAGGCCAGCCCGGGCGCTTCGGCAACGTCGGATATGACTGCGACAATGTCGGCGGGATAGGACGTGTCTTCCGCGGCTTCGATGAGCCGGGCCATGTTGGTTCCGCGCCCGGAAATCAGGATCGCGACGCGCTTGCGCTGGCCTGTCATAGGACGATCGACCCCCGGTAGATGACGCCGGTGTCGCGTCTCGGCACGATGCGGCCGATCGGCGTGACGGTTTCGCCGGCTTCCTGCAGCACCGCCGCGACCTGTGCAGCCTGTCCGGCCGCGACAGCCAGAACCATGCCGACGCCGCAGTTGAAGGTGCGCATCATCTCGGTGGCGGAGACGCCGCCCGTCTTCGACAGCCAGCCGAACACCGGCGGAACCGGGATCATGTCCAGGTCGAGTTCGGCCGAAAAATCCTTGGGCAGAACGCGCGGGATGTTTTCGGGGAAGCCGCCGCCGGTGATGTGGGCGAGGGCCTTGATGCCGTGCGTGCCGCGGATCGCCTGCAGCAGGGGTTTTACGTAGATGCGCGTCGGCTCCAGCAGAGCCTCGCCAAGCGTCTGCCCGTCCGCGAAGGGGGCGGGGTCCGACCACTTCAGCCCGGACATCCCGACGATGCGCCGGACGAGCGAAAAGCCGTTCGAATGGACGCCCGACGAAGCGAGGCCGAGCAGCACGTCGCCCTCGACGATATCGTCCGTCGGCAGGAGCTGGCCGCGTTCGGCGGCGCCGACGGCGAAGCCGGCGAGGTCGTAGTCGTTGCCATGGTACATGCCCGGCATCTCGGCCGTCTCGCCGCCGATCAGCGCGCAACCGGCCTGGCGGCAGCCTTCGGCGATGCCGCCGACGATCGCGGCACCCTGCTCGGGATCGAGCTTGCCGGTCGCGAAATAGTCGAGGAAGAACAGCGGCTCCGCGCCCTGCACGACGATGTCGTTGACGCACATCGCCACGAGGTCGATGCCGATCGTGTCGTGCTTGCCCGCTTCGATCGCGATCTTGAGCTTGGTGCCGACGCCGTCATTGGCTGCAACCAGGACGGGGTCTGTAAACCCTGCGGCCTTCAGGTCGAACAGCCCGCCGAACCCGCCGATCTCCCCGTCCGCTCCGGGCCGGCGCGTCGAGCGCACGGCCGGCTTGATCTTTTCGACCATGAGATTGCCGGCATCGATGTCGACGCCCGCTTCGGCATAGGTGAGGCCGTTCTTGATCATCGCTCCATCCAGTCGGGTCGCTGTCGCGGCTCTTCGCATGAACGCGCCATGCCCGCAAGAAGTCAACGACCGCAATGGCGTCGGACTATTGCTGGCAGGGACGATGAGGCCCATCTATCTGGACGCCCCCAATCTGAAGCACGGGCGGAAAGGAGGACCGAAGGCGTGACGATACCCAACATGATCACGATCGTCCGGTTCCTGCTGGTCCCGGCCGTGATCTACTGGCTGCTGAGCGGGGAGTGGATGATGGCTTTCGCCGGCTTCCTGATCGCCGGCATTTCGGATGGCGTGGACGGCTTCATCGCGCGACGATTCAACCAGCGTTCAAGGCTGGGCAGCTACCTGGACCCTGCCGCCGACAAGCTGCTGCTGGTCAGCGTGTTCGTCGTGCTGGGGGTGCTCGGACAACTGCCGCTATGGCTGGTGGTCGCAGCGGTCAGCCGCGATGCGCTCATCGTCCTGGCGATTATTCTGTCATCCTTGATGGGCAGCCCGGTAGAAGTCCGGCCGCTTATGGTATCCAAGGCAAACACCGCCGCCCAGATAACATTGGCCGCCGTCGTCCTCGCCGAACTGGCCTTGACGGCCACTTTCGGGCCTCTGAGGCCGGCATTGATAATCGTTTCCGGCATCTTGACCGTGGCTTCGGCTGGGGCCTATCTCGTAGCCTGGTCGAGGCATATGAACACCCATGGCGAAAGCGGTCCACAAGCCGGGCGATGAGATCGACGAAATAGCAGAGGCGGTGGTAGCCGCGAATTTTCGGCGGCAGATTCGTTTCTGGCTGATCGCGGCCGCGCTGCTCTGTGCGTTTCTCTATCTGTTCAGCAACATCTTGCTGCCGTTCGTGGCGGGAATGGCGCTCGCCTATTTTCTCGATCCTGTTGCAGACCGGCTGGAGCGGCTGGGTCTGTCGCGGACCGCATCGACATTCCTTATCCTGCTTGCCTTCATCGTGGTTTTCGCGACGGCGATGGTGGTTCTGGTGCCGATCCTGGCGACGCAGCTTGCGGATTTCCTCGATAAGCTGCCGAACTATCTCGCCAAATTCCAGGGCCTTGTCACCGGCTTCAGCCCGCAATGGCTGGAACAGCGTTTCGGACTTGACGCCGAGAGCCTGCAGAATGGACTGAATTCTCTTGTCACCGCGAGCATGGGCTTCTTCACCACGATCTTCCAGTCAATCTGGAACTCTGGTGTCGCCTTGTTCAGCATCGCGGGTCTGTTTGTGGTGACACCCGTCGTCGCCTTCTACATGTTGCTCGACTGGGACAGGATGGTCGCCAAGGTCGACAGTTGGGTTCCGCGTGACCATGTCGAGACGGTTCGTACGATCGCGACGGATATCAATGCCGCGACGGCGGGCTTCGTGCGCGGGCAGGGAACACTGTGCCTGATTCTCGGCATCTTCTACGCGATAGGCCTGACCCTGACGGGCCTGAATTTCGGCATCCTGATCGGCCTCTTCGCCGGCCTGATCAGCTTCATCCCCTATGTCGGCTCGATCGTCGGTCTCGTGCTGGCGGTGGGCGTGGCATTCGTCCAGTTCTGGCCGGACTGGATCATGGTCGCCGCGGTCGCCTGCGTTTTCTTCGCCGGGCAGTTCATTGAGGGCAACATCCTGCAGCCGAGGCTCGTGGGAAAAAGCGTCGGGCTGCACCCGGTCTGGCTGATGTTCGCGCTGTTTGCGTTCGGTGCGCTTTTCGGCTTCGTCGGCCTTTTGGTCGCCGTGCCGGCGGCGGCGATCGTGGCCGTCCTGGTACGCTTCGCCCTTTCCCGCTACCTGGACTCGCCGCTCTATACCGGGCATGCGGAGCCGGTCGAAACGCCCGAAATCGACGTGGTGATCGTCAAGCCGAAGCCTGCTGCGAGCCGCAAGGCTGCCGGCAAGCCCGGCAGGACTTGAAATCAGGTCATGCCGTCCGACACGCATCGGCAAATCCCGCTCGACCTTGCCCATAGGCCAGGTCACTCGCGCGAGGAACTTGTCGTCTCCGATGCCAACAGGCAGGCTGTGGCGCTCGTCGACGCATGGCCGGAATGGCCGGCGCCGGTTGTCGTCCTCGCTGGCCCGGCGGGATCGGGAAAGTCGCATCTCGCCTCCATATGGGCCGATGCTGCGAACGCCATCTTCATGGATGCCGGGCGCATAGAATCCGAGCTTGAGGAAGCGGAGCTCGACCATCCGGTCGCGATTGACGACGCCGATATCGATCTCGACGAGCATGGCCTCTTCCATCTCATCAACGCCGCGCGCGCCGCCGGAACGCAGGTGCTCCTGACGTCAAAGCGCTTTCCGTCTGCCTGGGGGGTCAGGCTTCCCGATCTTGCCTCAAGGCTGAAGGCCGCCGCGACCGTCGAGATACTGGAGCCGGATGACCATCTGCTCGCAGCCGTCATCACCAAGCTATTCGCGGACCGGCAGGTCGAGGTTGAGCCGCATGTCGTCCAGTTTCTCGTCAGGCGGATAGAACGCTCGCTTTCCACCGCGATCGACGTCGTGGAGCGCCTCGACAGGGCAGCACTGGAACAGAAAAGCCGTATTACGCGGGCATTGGCCGCCCAGACGGTCAACGCGCTGGACAGCGGGCAGGCGAACCTGGACCTGTAGGAGTGCAGCAACCGACACCGGATCGCGCTTTTCCGGTTGCGTTCCGGTTCCGAAAACTCTAGGCACTGCGCACCACGCGACGGAGTGTAGCGCAGCCTGGTAGCGCACCTGATTTGGGATCAGGGGGTCGCAGGTTCGAATCCTGCCACTCCGACCACGTTTTCCCAAAAGCGAAGGCTTTCATTGAAGTTTTGGGTAGAGTTTTGCTAGTACGGTGAAAGCCGAGTCAGGAACGCCAGCCATGTCAGCCCGCATTTTCAGTCCCGCGAAGACCGCCATGCAGTCGGGAAAAGCAAAGACTGGCCTTTGGGTTCTCGAATTCGATCCGGAAACGCCCCGCAAGATCGATCCCCTGATGGGCTACACCTCGTCGCGCGACATGAAGAGCCAGATCAGGCTGACGTTCGAGACGAAGGAAGAGGCAATCGCCTACGCGGAAAAGAACGCGATTTCCTATCGGGTGCAGGAACCCAAGGAATCCAAGCGCAGACAGATTTCCTACTCCGACAATTTCCGTTATGACCGCAGGACGCCCTGGACGCACTAGAATTCAGTGCCGCCCTGGGCCGGGAAGAGCCGGTCGACGGTCCCGTAGCTCAGCTGGATAGAGCGCCAGCCTTCTAAGCTGGATGTCGCAGGTTCGAGCCCTGCCGGGATCGCCAATACTCCCCCGTTTCCTTGGTTATTTTCGCCGGACTACAGATCGTCACGCGCCGTACGGCCACGGTTGCCGGTGTAGCGCGATATGTTGTTGCGCAGGCGATGATAGAGATAACCCGCCCGGGCTAGTGCGGTCGGACGGATTTCAAAGTGCGAAAGATGCTTGTCCCAGACGGCATCGTCGCCAACCCAGATTGCTTCGCTGTCTCCTTCCGGTCCATTGAGCACGAGGAAGCGCTTTCGTGGGTTCAGCCTTGCGATCGCCTCCGTGATCTCGCCGATCGTTTCGACGGGAACGGGGTAGGAAAGAACAAAAAGGGCGGAGCGGTCGTTGGTCAGGACGCTCAGCGCATGGGCGCACCAACGATCGTGGTTGGCCCTGACCTTGGGATACTGTTGCGCGATGTCCTTGGTCGGTGAGAACTCATGCGGATGAATCGTTCCGAAGCGGATATTCGTGACCTGTCCATCCTTCACCTCGAGGTCTGCGAGGTCGAGCATGCCCGAGAAATCACGCGACATATATTGAAGCAGCGCGTCGGTCGGGGTGATCTGCCAGTCGAAGACGCCCTTGCGCCCACTGTTCTTTCCAAAGAAGCGGCGCGCCTGATGTCTCTCCCGGCAGCTTTGGCCGATGCTCAAGACCTGTTGGAATACTTCTCCCATTCCTGCCTCCGCACAGTGCCGGGACCATAGTTCGCTTCATGCGATCCAACAACTGAAAGTGGCTTACGGTTGCGCTGCCCGGGCCACCTGACCGGGTCCTTCCGTGCGCCAGACGAATCGCTTGCGGCTGTTATCGCCGTCTTTCGAATGGCCAACGGTCCGGTGTTTCCCAATGACGGCGATCTCGTTGGTCGTTCAGGAGCTTCGTTATCTTCGATCGCGGCACTGTTTGTTGTGCATAGTTTGCCGGGCGGGAATTCGGGAGGCGGCAAATTGCTGGTATGGATGGCCTTGTCGTAGCTGGACGGCAGGCAGGACATATGTAAACTGGCTGCAGGGACATGAGGGTGGATTGATGCAGCGCATGGCGTATGTGGTCATGCCGGACGGCTTGAACTGGAAGGTCAAATGCAATGGCGTTGACTATCCGTTCTATTCGACCCGTGACGAGGCCGTGGGCGCCGCCGTTCCAGCCGCATATGAAGCCGGAAAGCTCGGTTACGAGGCGTTGGTTCTGATCCAGGACGGCGAGGGACGTGTTCAGGTCGAGTGGATTTACGGACACCGGCCTAAGAATCTCGCCGCCGACTGGCGACCTCGCCAGGCGAGCTGAATTCGCGAGTTTCTAACGTTTCCCCTGCGGCACTATCATGCGACGGCGTAAACAGTGTTTCAAGCGGAATGCCCTCTTTCAACCAGCCGGGTAACCCCTTATATGACGGTCACCTCCACGACATCACCGACATCCGTTGCATCGAAGACGATGCCGGGCGGGCGTAATGGAGCATCCTTTTTGCGCCGAATACGTTGATGGCGCGGGTTTTGGGCTCGCCGAGGGCCAGAGGCAGAGATGACCGAGAAGGCAATCGAGTTTCTACAGGAATGGATCAGCGAAAAGGTCCAGGCTCCGCGGGATCCCGCAGCCGTCGAGCAAGTCGAACAGAAGGCCGGGATCCTGGCCAGGGAATGCGCCAAGCAGGCGGCGAGCGCGGGTGTCCGTATCGAGGATATCGAGGAAGAAGTTGGCGACCTTGAAGACCTGATAGCCGCGAAACTAGAGGACGCCGCTGAAGGGCAGGCGCACGGGACAAGCGCGCCGGCGTCCTAGACTCAATCGACGCCTTATCTGCATCAGGCGTGTCTTGCAGCTTCAAGCCCCAGCGTAATGTCCGCTTTCAGATCCTCGACGTCTTCAAGGCCGATCTGCAGGCGAATGAGAGGTCCCTCATAGGGCCCTTTGGCGATTGTCCGATCCCTGATCGAGACGAGTGTGGCCAGGCTTTCGTATCCACCCCATGAATAGCCGAGGCCGAAAACGCCGAGCGCGTCCAGGAACGCATGCGCTTCCTTTGGCCCTCCTCCTTGCAGGACAACTGAGAGCAGTCCGCTGGAGCCTGAAAAATCCCGTTTCCAGAGCGCATGGTCCGGATGGCTCACCAGAGCGGGGTAGAGGACGCGGGCCACGCCTTCCTGTGTCTCCAGCCAGCGGGCGATTTCCAGCGTGCTTTGCTGATGGCGCTCCAGCCTGACACCCATCGTCCTGAGTCCGCGCAGCACCTGGTAAACATCGTCCGGCCCTGCCGAACAGCCGAGCGTCAGGAACGTCTCGTGCAGCCTTTCCCAGCATTTCCGGTTCGCAGAAACGGTGCCGAGCAGGACGTCGGAATGGCCAGCCGGGTATTTGGTCGCAGCGTGGATGACGATGTCCACGCCGAAGTCGAGCGCCTTGAAATAGAGCGCCGTGGCCCATGTGTTGTCGAGCATTACCACCGCACCGCCTATATGGGCCGCCGATACGATTGCGGGAATATCCTGCACCTCGAAGGTGTTTGAGGCGGGCGACTCGGTGAAAACGACCTTGGTGTTCGGCTTCATCAGGGCTGCGATGCCGGCGCCGACATGCGGGTCGTAGTATTCAACATCGACGCCGAACCGACGCAGCATCGTGTCGGCGAAATTGCGTGTCGGGTGGTAGACCGAATCGACGATCAGCACATGGTCGCCCGCCGACAGGAAGGCCAGCAACGGGACCACCACCGCCGTCAGGCCCGACGGGACTATGACGGTGCCCGCCGACCCCTCGATCTCGTCGATTGCTGCAGCCAGCGCGTCTGTCGTCGGCGTACCTCGGGTCCCGTAGGTATATTTCTGCGCTCTCGATGCGAGCGTGGCAGCGTCCGGGAACAGGACGGTGGAGGCGTGCACCACCGGCGGGTTGATGAAGCCGAAGTAATCGAGCGGATCGTTGCCGCCATGCGCCAGCCGCGTATTGATGCCGGCGTTCTTCGGAATGCGCTTTGCCATGCTGTTTGCCTGCTCCTTCCGCGAGGACGAGCACAGGACCTAGAATGGAGGGAGCCCCGACGCAACGGTCCAGCAAGGCTTAAACCTTTAGTCGAAGATTGGTCCTGCAGGGGCGATCACGAAGATGCGATTTACCTTGCCCCTATAGCGGGCTATTCAATGCTAAACTTGCTCTGGCAGCGAGAAAATCATTGCTTTTTGACACTTTGCCAGCGGTGTCATTGTGCTTGACCTCGCCGTAATAATCGCCTTCGATGCAACCATGCGCGGGTGGGCGTCATCGCATCATGAACGATGCTGATCCGGAAATGGGCTGGACCAAAGTCGATCCGCGGTAATGGGTTCGTACCGAATAACAACAAGGGTAGAGGGTTATGAAACATATCATCACAGGCATTCTTGGCGCTGCGGCACTCGGCTTCGCGGCATCAGCCGCTTCGGCTGATACCCTCGACGACATCAAGGCGAAGGGTTTCGTTCAGTGCGGCGTCAATGCTGCGGGTCTGGCCGGCTTCTCCGCGCCTGACGACAAGGGCGAGTGGACGGGCCTCGATGTCGATTTTTGCCGTGCCGTTGCCGCTGCCGTGTTCGGAGACGGCACCAAAGTCAGGTTCACGCCCCTGACCGCCAAGGACCGGTTCACCGCGCTTCAATCCGGCGAAGTGGATATCCTGTCGCGCAACACGACATGGACCATCAACCGCGACACCGCGCTCGGCCTGAACTTCGCCGGCATCACCTATTATGACGGCCAAGGCTTCATGATCAACGCAGCCAAGCTGCCCGGCGTTAACTCCGCGCTTCAGCTCTCCGGCGCTTCGGTCTGCGTCCAGTCCGGCACGACGACCGAACTGAATCTCGCGGACTACTTCAAGGCCAACAACCTTGAATACAGCCCGGTCGTCTTCGAGAAGCAGGAAGAGGCCGACGCGGCGTACGAGGCGGGCCGTTGTGACGCCTACACGACCGACCAGTCAGGCCTGTACAGCATCCGTCTTAAACTGGCGTCGCCTGCCGACCATGTCGTGCTGCCCGAGATCATCTCCAAGGAGCCCCTAGGCCCGTCCGTGCGCCAGGGCGACGACAAGTGGTTCGACATCGTGAAATGGACGTACTACGCGCTGCTGAACGCCGAGGAGTTCGGCATCACCCAGGCGAATGTCGAGGAAATGAAGAATTCGCCGAACCCCGAGATCAAGCGCATTCTCGGGACCGAGGCGGATACCAAGATCGGTACTGATCTTGGCCTGACGAACGAATGGGTTGCCAATATCGTGAAGGCGACCGGCAACTACGGCGAGATTTTCGAGCGCAACGTCGGCACTGGTAGCCCGCTCAAGATTTCGCGTGGCTTGAATGCGCTGTGGACCAAGGGCGGCCTCCAATACGGTCCTCCGATCCGCTGATCCAACACAAAGGCCGGGGCGCTAAGCGCTCCGGCCTTTGAGCTTTGGAGAAGGGGAACCTCTATGGCTGCTCAAGACGTTACGCGGGCGCAAGAGTCCAACAAGACCTCGCCCCTCTACGACCCAAGGGTTCGAAGCATCTTCTTTCAGGTGCTGCTTGTCCTTCTGCTCGTGCTCGGCATCTGGTGGATCGTCGACAACACGATCGAGAACCTTCGCCGCTCGAACATTTCGACCGGTTTCGGCTTCCTGCGAGGCCGCGCGGGCTTCGACATCTCAACGAGTCTCATCTCGTACACCTCGGATTCGACCTACGGCAGGGCGCTGCTGGTCGGCATCCTGAACACGCTTGTCGTCGCGATCACCGGCATCATCACCGCGACGATCCTGGGCTTCCTCATCGGCGTCGCGCGGCTTTCCAGAAACTGGCTCCTGCGCAAGATCGCGATGGTTTACGTCGAGATATTCCGCAACATCCCGCCGCTGCTGGTCATCTTTTTCTGGTACCTCGGGGTCCTCGCGATCCTGCCCGCCCCGCGCGACAGCATCGGGCTGCCGTTCGGCTCCTATCTCAACAGCCGTGGTTTCTATTTCCCGCGCTTCATCTGGGAGCAGGGCGCGTGGCTCGTCCTCGCAGGGCTTGCCGTCGGCATTGTCCTGACGTGGTTCGTGGCGCGGCGCGCGAAAGTACGGCAGCTTGCAACCGGCCAGCAATTCCCGGTTTTCTGGACAGGGCTCGGTCTTATCGTGGGCTTTCCTCTGCTCGGATTCGTGCTGGCAGGATTCCCGCTGACGCTTGAGTTCCCCCAGGCCGGCACCTTCAACCTGACCGGCGGCTTCAATGTGAAGCCGGAGTTCCTCTCGCTGTACTTGGCGCTGTCCTTCTACACCGCGGCCTTCATCGCCGAGATTGTGCGCGCCGGCATCATGGGCGTCAGCAAGGGGCAAAGCGAAGCGGCGTCAGCGCTTGGTCTGCATCCCGGTAAAGTGCTGCGACTGGTTGTCATCCCACAAGCCTTGCGCATCATCATTCCGCCGCTCACCAGCCAGTATCTCAACCTGACCAAGAATTCTTCGCTCGCCGTCGCGATCGGATACCCCGACCTTTACGCGATCGGCGGGACGATCCTCAACCAGACTGGTCAGGCGATCGAGATCGTCGTCATCTTCATGGTCATCTATCTCAGCATCAGCCTGCTGACCTCGCTGTTCATGAACTGGTTCAACGCCAAAATGGCGCTGAAGGAGCGGTGATCCCATGCAAGAACACGACATGACATGGGTACGAACCGAAATGGCGCTGGCCGAACCGCCGCCGCGCACGGAGGCTGGCCTCGTCGCCTGGATACGCAAGAACCTGTTCGCAACGCCGCTCGACTCGCTGCTGACCGTTTTCTGCGCGCTTGTCGTCGCATGGATACTTCCGCAGATACTCGGCTGGTCGATCTTCAATGCCGTGTGGACGGGCACCGATCGCACGGCATGCCTGACAGTCGACCAAGGCGGGTCATTGCCCGTTGGCTGGTCAGGCGCTTGCTGGGCTTTCGTGAATGCGAAGTTCAGCCAGTTCATGTTCGGGCGCTATCCGATCGAGGAGCGCTGGCGGGTTATCCTGACGGCCGTCATCTTCGTCGCGCTGCTGGCGCCGCTGTTGATCCCGCGCGCACCCTACAAGAGGCTGAACGCGATCCTGTTCTTCGCGGTTTTCCCGTTCGTTGCCTTCTACCTGCTCGTTGGAGGTTTCTTCGGACTTCCTTACGTCGAGACCGCGCTTTGGGGCGGGCTTCTCGTAACGTTGGTCCTGTCCTATGTCGGCATCGTCGTGTCGCTGCCGCTGGGCATCGTCCTGGCGCTTGGGCGACGGTCCAAGATGCCGATCATAAAGTTGCTCTGCGTGATCTTCATCGAGGCCGTGCGGGGCGTGCCTCTGGTCACGGTACTGTTCATGGCAAGCTTCATGCTGCCGCTGTTCGTGCCGCCGGGCATGACCTTCGACAAGTTCCTGCGCGCCCTGATCGGCGTGGCGCTGTTTGCCTCGGCCTATATGGCGGAGGTAATTCGCGGCGGCCTCCAGGCCATCCCGAAAGGCCAGTATGAGGGCGCGGATTCGCTCGGCCTGGGCTACTGGCAGAAGATGGGCCTGATCGTGATGCCGCAGGCCCTGAAGCTGGTCATTCCGGGCATCGTGAACACGTTCATCGGCATGTTCAAGGACACGACGCTGGTGCTGATCATCTCGATGTTCGACCTGCTCGGCATCGTCAAGCAGAACCTGTCCGACGCCAACTGGGCGACACCGCAGACGGCCAAGAGCGGCCTGGTCTTCGCAGCCATTGTGTTCTGGCTGTTCTGCTTCGGCATGTCTCGTTATTCGATCTACATGGAACGCCGGCTCGATACCGGCCACAGACGATAGGGATTTTCGATGTCAACCGAGAACGCTGTCAGCGCCGAAGAGATCAAGGTCGATGCCAAGAAGATGCACGTGTCGGACACCGACGTGGCCGTCGAGATATCAGGCATGTCGAAGTGGTACGGCGAGTTCAACGTCCTGAAGGACATCAACCTCAAGGTGATGCGCGGCGAGCGCATCGTCATCTGCGGACCGTCGGGCTCCGGCAAATCGACCATGATCCGCTGCATCAACCGGCTGGAAGAACATCAGAAAGGGCGCATCGTCGTCGACGGCAAGGAACTTACCAACGACCTCAAGAAGATCGACGAGGTGCGGCGCGAAGTCGGCATGGTGTTCCAGCACTTCAACCTTTTCCCGCATCTGACGATCCTCGAGAACTGCACGCTGGCGCCGATCTGGGTCCGCAAGATGCCCAAGAAGCAGGCCGAGGAAATCGCCATGCATTTTCTCAAGCGGGTGAAGATTCCCGAGCAGGCGAACAAGTATCCCGGCCAGCTTTCGGGTGGCCAGCAGCAGCGCGTGGCGATCGCCCGTTCGCTGTGCATGAATCCGCGCATCATGCTGTTCGACGAGCCGACGTCCGCCCTCGATCCCGAGATGATCAAGGAAGTGCTGGAGACCATGGTCAGCCTCGCCGAGGAAGGCATGACGATGCTCTGCGTCACGCACGAGATGGGATTTGCGCGCAAGGTCGCCAACCGCGTCATCTTCATGGACGCCGGGCAGATCGTCGAGCAGAACACGCCGGCCGAGTTCTTCGACCATCCGCGCCATGAGCGCACGAAGCTTTTCCTGAGCCAGATACTGCACTGACGATTTAGTCCTGCGGAGGTAGCCGACGGGCGATGAAACTTGTCCGATGGCTTGCGGTCGCGATTGGCGTCCTCCTTTTAACGATCGCTCTCGGGGCGCTTGTGCCGCGCCCCTTGTTTCCCGCGCCCGAAGGGCTATCGGCAGAACGACGAATTCTCGTCATTTCGAACCCGATCCACACCGATATTGCCTTGCCGCTCGACCCCGAGACGCTGGAACGACTCTCGCCGCTGATCGCCACAGACCTGCCGATCGACCTGCCCGGCCTGCGATACCTGATGTTTGGCTGGGGCAGCCGGGCCTTTTATATCGAGACGCCGACGTGGGACGAATTGAGGGCCGGGCCACTGCTTTCGGCTTTGACCGTCGATCAATCAGTCATGCATGTCAGCGTCGCCGGAGCGATCGAGGAGGCCGGTTTTCCGGTACGCGCCTTCGATCTGACGAAAGACGAGTTCGAGCGGCTGGTTACCTTCATCGAGTCAAGCTTCCGACGCGGGCAGGACGGCCGTTCAGTCGTCATCGCAGGCGCGGCCTACGGCGCCCACGACGCCTTCTACGAGGCGCATGGTCGGTTCACCGCGCTTTTGGGCTGCAATACCTGGACGGCGGCCGCGCTGCGCGAGGCGGGCTTGCGAACGGGATGGTGGAATCCGTTGCCGCAGTCGCTGGGCCTGTCGCTCGACCTGTGGAACAGGGATCAGGGCTCGGGCGGTGTCCAGCCATATAGCCAGTCGAGGCTGGCTGCGAGCTTTTCCGGCTTTTGCAGGCGCAAGGCCAGATTGCGCACGGTGGCGACTGGTCCTGCCGCATGCCAGGTGAAGCGGTTGAAGCTGCCGCGGCGCGCAACCTGTCCTATCCGTTTGCGGCGTTCGGCCTCCCAATTTGTGAGCGCTGCCGATAGGCTGTCCGGTCGCGCCAGCACGTGGCCGGCGAGCGTTTCAGCGTCTTCGATCGCCATCGCCGCTCCCTGCGCCGCGTATGGTGTCATGGCGTGCGCCGCGTCGCCGATCAGCGCGATTCCGGAAGGTGCGGTCCATGGGCCTGAAGGCATGGTGTAGATCGGCCACACGGTCCACCCACCGATTTCGTCGGCAAGGCCAAGCAATGCGGGAGCGGTGTTTCGCATCGCATCTTTCAAAACCGCGTTGTCCATGGTGGCGGCCCAGGTCTCGCCTGCAAGCCGGCCGCTGGTGAAGGCAACGATGTTGAGCGCGCTGCCGGCTTTTACCGGATAGGTGATCAGATGGAAGCCGGACGCGAGGAAGGCGTTGACGGCGCCCCCCACGCCGATGGCAGCAAGCGAGCCGCCGGCGACGCTGTCCGCGCGCACTGTACGACGCCAGGCAACCTGTCCGGCAAAGCGGCTCCTCGTCTCCGCGCCGGCAAGCCGCCTGAGGTCAGACCAGACGCCGTCCGCGACAACCAGCATCATGCCGGAAACCTGCTCGATCCCACCTGTCGTTTCGACAAAGACGGTGACGCCGAGAGGGTGAGGCTCGACGTCGCGGACCGTGGCGCCCGTGACGAGTTGTATTCCCGGCTCGCGCAGCACATGCGCCAGCAGCGCGCCCTGCAGGTCGGCCCTGTGGGCAGTCAGGTAAGGGGCCTTCCAGCGTATTTCTTCATTCGCGCCGAGTGGCACCCTGCCGAGTTCCGCAAGGCTCGATGCGTCGCGCAGGACAACCGCTTCCGGCTGGACCGCAGCTTGGCGCAGTCCGGAAAGCACGCCGAGACGATCCAGAATGCGGGTTGCGTTGGGGGAAATCTGCAGACCCGCGCCGACTTCGTCCAGACGCGGGGCGCGCTCGAACACGCTGACGGGATAGCCGCGTATCGCGAAGGAGAGCGCCGCAGTCAGTCCGGCAATGCCCCCGCCGGCAATGATGACCTGCCGCGACCGTGCCTCAGCCATGAAATCCGGTCAGGCGGCCCGATCGAGATAGAGGCAGTTCGCCGGACGCGTTTCGTCCGCGTGAAGGGACGCGTCGAAGCGATAGAGCGTCGAGCAGTACGGGCAGACCTTTTCCGCGTCGGCGCCCATGTCGAGGAAGACGTGCGGATGATCGTAGGGCGGGTTGGCGCCGACGCACATGAATTCCTTCACGCCGATGTCGATCGCCGGGTAGCCGCCGTCGTTCTGGAAGTGGGGAATGGTTCCGCCAGCCATGGGATGCTCCGTCAGCTCTGCCGCCAGTTTGTTCGGCAGCCGTTTGTCGCATATCCTTATGCTTTACAAGCCTTGTGAAATCAAACTGTCGCAAAACCCTGTCAGAGGGTAGATTGCGCCAGAACCGGCGCATTTGGTCGAAAATCAGAGGTTGCGGACGATATGAGTGAATTGAAGCCGGCTCAAAGCGAGTTCACGGCGGTTGCCACGGCCGAAGGCGAGGGGGGCAACGGCAATCCCGACCGTTTCGTCAACCGGGAGTTCTCGTGGCTGCAGTTCAACCGGCGCGTCCTCGAGGAATCGCAGAATACGCACCATCCGCTCCTGGAACGCGTCCGCTTCCTGTCGATCTCAGCCGCAAACCTGGATGAGTTCTTCATGGTGCGCGTCGCCGGGCTTGCAGGCCAGGTGCGCGAAGGCATCGTGTTGCGAAGCCCCGACGGACGCACGCCCGAGCAGCAGCTGGAGCAGATCCTGGTCGAAATCGGACGCCTGCAGGAAGACCAGCAGAAGAGCCTCTCGGATCTTTTCGCGCTTCTCTACAAGGAAGGCATTGAAAGCATCTCCGCAGGCCAGTTGTCCAAGGAAGAGCTGGCATGGCTGGAGGACCACTTCCTCGAGCAGATTTTCCCGGTGCTGACACCGCTCTCGATCGACCCCGCCCATCCGTTCCCATTCATCCCGAACCTCGGTTTCTCGATCGCCCTGCAGCTTCGTCACCTGAAGGACGGGCAGGGCATGACAGCGCTCCTGCGTTTGCCGACCGCCCTTCGCCGCTTCATCCGCCTGCCCGATCGCAAGTCGGAAATCCGCTTCATTCCGATCGAGGAGACGGTCAACCTGTTCATTGGCCGGCTTTTCCCCGGCTACGAGGTGAAGGGATCGGGAACGTTCCGCATCATCCGCGACAGCGATATCGAGGTGGAAGAGGAGTCCGAGGATCTGGTGCGCCTCTTCGAGACGGCGCTGAAGCGCCGTCGGCGCGGTTCGGTGATCCGCATTGAGTTCGACAGCCAGATCCCCGAGGAACTGCGCGACTTCGTGGCCGGTGAGCTTGGCGTCGCTGGAAATCGCATCAGCGTTCTGACCGGGCCGCTGGCGGTCAACCAGATATCGGAGATCGTCTCCATCCCACGCGACGACCTGAAGTTCACGCCCTATAACCCGCGCTTTCCCGAGCGTATCCGCGAGCATGGCGGCGATTGCTTCGCTGCGATCCGGGAAAAGGACATTGTCGTCCATCACCCCTACGAATCGTTCGACGTGGTCGTGCAGTTCCTGCGCCAGGCGGCCAGCGATCCTGAGGTGGTGGCGATCAAGCAGACGCTTTACCGTACGTCCAACGACAGCCCGGTCGTCCGCGCGCTGGTCGACGCCGCCGAGGCCGGAAAGTCGGTCACCGCGCTGGTGGAGTTGAAGGCCCGCTTCGACGAGGAGGCCAACATCCGCTGGGCGCGGGACCTGGAACGCGCCGGCGTGCAGGTGGTGTTCGGCTTCATCGAACTGAAGACGCACGCGAAAATGTCGCTCGTCGTGCGGCGCGAGGACGGCAAGCTGCGCAACTACGTGCATCTTGGCACCGGCAACTACCATCCGATTACGGCGCGCATCTATACCGACCTCTCCTTCTTCACCAGTGATCCCAGCATGGCGCGCGACGTGGCGAAGATATTCAACTTCATCACCGGCTACGCCGAGCCAACCGTGAGCATGAAGATCGGCGTGTCGCCCCTGACGCTGAGAAGCAGGATTCTCGGCCACATCAGCGGCGAGATCGAGCATGCCAAGGCAGGCCGGCCGGCAAAAATCTGGATGAAGATGAATTCGCTGGTAGACCCCGCGATCATCGATGCGCTCTACGAGGCAAGCAGAGCGGGCGTTGAGATTGACTTGGTCGTGCGCGGCATCTGCTGCCTGCGGCCGCAGGTGCCGGGGCTGTCCGAGAACATCCGTGTCAAATCGATCGTCGGGCGCTTCCTGGAGCACAGCCGTATCTATTGCTTCGGCAACGGTCACGGCCTGCCTTCCGACGACGCGCTGGTGTATATCGGCTCTGCCGACCTGATGCCGCGCAACCTGGATCGCCGCGTCGAGACGCTGGTCCCGATCACCAATCCGACTGTGCATGAGCAGATTCTTGGGCAGATCATGCTGGGCAACATCATGGACAACCAGCAAAGTTATGAAGTATTGCCGGACGGAACCTCGCGGCGCATCGCGCTGGACGAGGGCGAGGAACCGTTCAACGCGCAGGAATATTTCATGACCAATCCGAGCCTTTCCGGACGTGGCGATGCGCTGAAATCGCATGCGCCCAAGCAGATCGCGCAGTTCAAGCGGCGCAAGAAGGCGAACGCGTCCAAGAGCGGATGATTTCGCTTTCCCAGGGGCGGCTGCAGGATCGCAAGCCGCTCTCCGTCATCGACATAGGGTCGAACTCGATTCGTCTCGTCATCTATGAGGGTGTTGCTCGCTCTCCGACCACGCTCTTCAACGAGAAGATGCTGGCCGGCCTCGGGCGCGGGCTGGTGACGACCGGCAAGCTGGATCCGGAAGCGGTGACCCGTGCGATGGAAGAGTTCCGGCGTTTCAGGGCTCTTTCCGAACAGGCTGGAGCAGAAAAGCTTTATGTCATCGCGACCGCTGCTGCCCGCGAGGCCGAAAACGGTCCTGACTTCATCCACCGTGCCGAGGAAGTGCTCGGTACCGAAATCCGCGTGCTATCGGGCCGCGAGGAAGCCTACTACTCCGCCCTTGGTGTGATCTCCGGCTTCCACCCGGCCGACGGCATCGCCGGCGATCTTGGCGGCGGCAGCCTTGAGCTGGTCGATGTCGACGGCGAAGCGATCGGCGAAGGAATTACCCTGCCTCTGGGCGGATTGCGGCTGCAGGACATGGCGAAGGCGTCGCTGGCCGCGGCCGCCAGGATTGCGCGCGAACAAATCGCTCGCGCCGACCTGCTGCATGAGGGCGAGGGCAGGCCGTTCTATGCGGTCGGCGGCACGTGGCGAAACCTTGCCCGTCTGCACATGATCACGACCGGCTATCCGCTTGCGGTGATGCATCACTACGAGATGAACATCGCCAACGCGGTTCCCTTTCTTCAGAAAGTGGCGCGAGGGGACATCGACAAGATCAAGGGCATCGAGGGTGTTTCCAAGGTGCGTCGTGCGCTGTTGCCCTATGGCGCCATCGTTCTTCTGGAAATCATCCAGGCGATGCGACCCTCCGAAATCGTCGTGTCGGCGCTGGGCGTACGAGAGGGGTTCCTCTATTCGCTGTTGAGCGAGGAGGAGAGGCGCAAGGATCCCCTGATCTCCGCCGCGGAGGAACTGGCGCTGCTGCGTGCGCGCTCGGTGACGCATGCGCGCGAACTCGTCGAGTGGACCACGGCGACCCTGAGCGCCTTCGAGATTGCCGAGACGGGGGAGGAGGAGCGCTACAGGCAGGCCGCCTGCCTGCTGGCCGACATCGGCTGGCGCGCGCATCCTGAATATCGCGGTACGCAATCCCTCAACATCATCGCGCACGCCTCCTTCATCGGTGTCGATCATCCCGGCCGGTTGTTTCTGGCGCTGGTGAACGCATTCCGCAACGACGGGGTGTTCAACGACGCGATCGCGCCGGAACTGAAGGCGCTGGCGACCCAGCCCTATCTTGACCGCGCGAGGCTTCTGGCGGCCATGATGCGTGTCGTCTATCTGCTGACCGCATCGATGCCGGGCGTGATGCCTCGGTTGCGGTGGGAAAAGCGCGCCGACGGAACGCTCGTGCTGGTGATACCGCCCGATCTGGCGGGTCTCTACGGAGAGCGGCCAATCGGTCGGATAGCGCAACTGGCGAAAATTTCCGGCAAGAAGCTGGAGTTGGCGGTCGCCTGAATCCCGGCCTCAGTGCCGCAGCGCGTCGAGCGACCACGTACCAGGGCCGGCGACGGCGAGCGCCAGCAGCCCTCCAGCGATCGCAACGTCCTTCATCAGCGCCTGGCTATGCATGAAGGCCAGCATCGGGTCGCCCCCGCCCTGTCCGTAGTGGCCTATGAAACCGGCCGCGATGCTGAAGGCCGCCAGGACGATCGCAGAAAGGCGCGTCTCGAAGCCGATCAGGATCGACAGGCCTGCGACGATCTCGAAGATGCAGACGGCCCAGGCGACGAAGGAAGGGACGGGGAGGCCGAGCGAGGCGAAATAGCCTGTCGCGCCGGCGACGTCGCCGAGTACCGAAATGCCGGATGACAGGAAGATGAAGGCGAGGAGCAGCCGTGCTGCCAGAAGTGCTGCATTGACCGGCATCGGGACCTCCGTTCGAGGCGGCTGCAACTCTTCCTACAATAAGGCCAAAACGACCGACTTGGCCAAATTCTTTCTGCGTAGCAAAAAGCCCGGATCGCTCCGGGCTTTTTCCGTGTTCGCTAGCAGGATCAATCAGCCGCGGCGGGCGTCGATGGAATAGGCGCCGGCGCCACCGGCAGCCAGCGCGAGAAATCCGCCGGTGACGGCGAGGTTCTTCAGGAAAAACAGCTGCTGGACCTGATCGGCGAGGTTGGTGTGGGCAATCAGCGTGGCGGCGACCGTGAACAGCGCGAGCACAAGGGCCGCAATGCGGGTCTTGAAGCCGACGAGGATCGCCAGGCCGCCAATGAGTTCGACGAGGCCGACGACGACGGCGGTAACGGTCGGAACCGGCAGGCCGATGCTGCCGAACCAGCCGGCGGTCGCGCCAATGGCGGTCAGCTTGCCGAAGCCGGCGACGATGAACATGATCGAGAGAAGGACGCGGCCGATTAGGATTGCCAGCGAGTTGCTGGAGGTGCCGGCGTGGGCGACTGTAGCGGTGGACATCTGGATTCTCCGTTAAGGGCAGGACTTGGTGAGCGACATATACAATTGGTCCGTCGTTCACTGAAGATGCGGATTTCCAGACACTTCGTTCACAATGGAAGAACGTTCCAAAGCATCAGCCCGGATGGGTCATATCCTCCGGACGCACGAGACGATCATAGTCATCTGCCGTTACGAGGCCGGTTTTCAGCGCCTCTTCCCGCAGCGTCGTGCCGTTCTTGTGGGCGGTCTTGGCGATCTTGGCTGCGTTGTCGTAGCCGATCGTGGGCGCCAGCGCGGTCACGAGCATCAGCGAGCGCTCCAGCGCTGCCTTGATGTTGTCCTCGCGCGGCACGATCCCGACGACGCAATTGTCGGCGAAAGAGACGGCCGCATCGGAGAGCAACTGCACCGACTGGAGGAAATTGTAGGCCATCAGCGGGTTGTAGACGTTGAGTTCGAAATGGCCCTGGCTGCCGGCAAACGAGATCGACGAATTGTTGCCGAACACCTGGATGCAGACCTGCGTCAGCGCCTCGCACTGGGTCGGATTGACCTTGCCCGGCATGATCGAAGAGCCGGGCTCGTTCTCCGGCAGCGCGAGTTCGCCGAGACCTGAACGCGGCCCGGAGCCCAGCAGGCGGATGTCGTTGGCGATCTTGAAGAGCGAGGCGGCGACCGTGTTGATGGCGCCGTGCGAAAAAACCATCGCGTCATGGGCCGCGAGCGCCTCGAATTTGTTGGGCGCGGTGGTGAAAGGGAGGTGGGTAATCGCAGCGATCCGCTCGGCGACCTTCTCGGCGAAGCCGACCGGCGCGTTCAGGCCGGTGCCGACGGCGGTGCCGCCTTGCGCCAGTTCCATCAGCGCGGGCAGGGTCTGGTCAATGCGCTTTATGCCGTTCTCGACCTGCTGGGTGTAGCCGGAGAATTCCTGACCGAGCGTCAGGGGGGTGGCGTCCTGCGTGTGCGTGCGGCCGATCTTGATGATTTTGGTCCAGGCCTGCGCCTTGTCGTTCAGCGCGTTGCGCAGCTTCTGCAGCGCCGGCAGCAGGCGATGGTTGATCTCCTCCGCGCAGGCGATGTGCATGGCCGTCGGGTAGGTATCGTTGGACGACTGGCTCATGTTGACGTGGTCGTTGGGGTGGACCGGCTTCTTGGAGCCCATCTCGCCGCCAAGCATCTCGATTGCGCGGTTCGAGATAACCTCGTTGGCGTTCATGTTGGACTGCGTGCCCGAACCCGTCTGCCAGACGACAAGCGGGAAGTGGGCGTCGAGCTTGCCCTCTATCACCTCCTGAGCCGCCTTGACGATGGTCTCGCCGAGCTTCGGATCGAGCCGGCCAAGCTCCATATTGACCTCGGCGGCAGCGCGCTTGACGACGCCGAGCGCGCGCACGACGGAGGCCGGCTGCTTTTCCCAGCCGATCTTGAAATTGCCAAGCGAGCGCTGCGCCTGCGCGCCCCAGTAGCGGTCGGTGGGAACCTCGATCGGGCCAAATGTATCGGTCTCGGTCCTGAAAGTCTGCTTGGCCACGCGCGAAGTCTCCGGATTGAATGTGCCGCGCATGGGCCTATCCCTTTGGGCGGGAGGCTTCAAGGGTTGGAGGGAATGGACGGTAAACCAAATCGTTTGAAGGCTTGCTTCATCCTCGCCACATAATCTGGCCTCAGGATAAGTCCGGAATACTTGGTGCTTGAGGACACAACGAAAAAGGCGACCCCGGAGGGCCGCCCTTCGCAACTCCGAGATGGAGGAACGTCTCAGAGCGCGCGCTTGATCTTTTCCTTGGCGTCGCCAAAGCCTTTCTGGACCTTGCCGGCCGTCTTTTCGACCGCGCCTTCGGCTTCCATGCGGCGGTTGCCCGTCGCCTTGCCGGCGGCCTGCTTCACCGAGCCTTTCACTTCCTTGGCTACGCCCTTGACCTGATCCTTGTTCACCATTTGCGCGATCTCCTGTGTCTGCGGAGATAAACGGTGCGATGGGTTGCCGGTTCCGGGGTAACGGAACAATTTCCGTGTAGGTAGGCGCAACGGAATGCACCGCCGCAAAACAAAAACGCCTCCCGCACCTGTTACAGTGTTGGAGGCGTCTTTTTGTCTTTGGCTGTCTTTTGAACTGCCTTGGACACCTTGATAATGCGGGGGCGAAGAGAAGTTCCCATGCAGCGCGAAAAAGTTTTCTTAGGCGCGACGGCCGAAAGCCGGTTTGCCGGATACGATAGGCCTGGATGTCGATCGTGCGGCGTGGGGAACTGGCGCGCTTGGCGTTCGGCCAATGCTTGCGGTGAGCTTCTCCTCCACCTTTTGCCACGACCTCAGATCATCGACATCGGAATCGAGGCCGCTGCCGGGAGGAGGACCAAACCGGTTGCTTCCAGGCCACCCGGCCAGGAAACCGCATTCGATCACAAGCCAGATCGGCCCGATGATCGGCACGAAATTGATGAGATACCACCAGCCGGATTTGTTGAGATCGTGATAGCGTTTGACGCAGACCGCGATGTTTATCCAGGTTACGGTCACGCAGCCAATTAGGATTGCGAGTAGAAGCGTCAGACCGCCCGACGAAAGCTCGCCTGGTTCGTGGGTGCTCGACGGGTCGAAAACCTGAACGACCGCTCCAAACGAAAATATGACCGCCACCCAGACTAGGATGGGCACCAATTGTCCCAGCCACCACATGCCTCGCCCGATACGACCGGAAAATCCGAACAGGAAATGCATTGCCACAATCCCAATACCGCCTGAGCCATTTCCGCGCGGAATCGTGAAAACTAAGTGATTGGAAAACAGAGATTTTATTCGGATGGCGCTAAAAAGGCCGATTTAGTTAACGTGGCCGTTTCGAAATCGACGATGGAATGCTGATGAACCTGATGCTGGCTAGCGCAAGACGGATAGAGGTGGGGGTCTGCAAAAACAAAAAGGGCGGCATTGCTGCCGCCCTTCCGTGTTGCCTGAGAAAGGCTGAGCCTTTGGACTTCCTTAGAAGTCCATGCCGCCCATGCCGCCCATGCCGCCGCCGCCAGGCATGCCCATCGGCGCGCCCGAGTCCTTCTTCGGAGCTTCGGCGATCATGGCCTCGGTGGTGACCAGCAGGCCGGCAACCGAAGCGGCGTCCTGCAGAGCGGTGCGAACGACCTTGACCGGGTCGACGATGCCCATGGCGATCATGTCGCCATACTCGCCGGTCTGTGCATTGTAGCCGTAGGTCGCGCCCTTGTTGTCGAGGATCTTGCCGGCGACGATCGAAGCTTCAGCACCGGCGTTCGACGCGATCTGGCGGGCCGGAGCCTGCAGGGCGCGACGAACGATGGCGATGCCGGCAGCCTGGTCGGCGTTGATGCCGGTTGCCTTGACCTGAGACGAAGCGCGCAGCAGCGCCACGCCGCCGCCTGCCACGATGCCTTCTTCGACGGCAGCGCGGGTGGCGTTCAGCGCGTCATCAACGCGGTCCTTCTTTTCCTTGACCTCGATCTCGGTCGCGCCGCCGACGCGGATGACCGCGACGCCGCCAGCGAGCTTTGCGAGACGCTCCTGGAGCTTCTCACGATCGTAGTCGGAGGTGGTTTCCTCGATCTGCTGCTTGATCTGCGCGACGCGGCCCTGGATCTCGGCCTTCTTGCCGGCGCCGTCGACGATCGTGGTGTTCTCCTTCTCGATGCGCACGCGCTTGGCGCGGCCGAGCATGTTGAGACCAACGTTCTCGAGCTTGATGCCGAGGTCTTCGGAGATGACCTGACCGCCGGTCAGGATCGCGATGTCCTCGAGCATGGCCTTGCGGCGATCACCGAAGCCCGGAGCCTTGACGGCTGCGATCTTCAGGCCGCCACGCAGCTTGTTGACGACGAGCGTGGCGAGAGCCTCGCCCTCGACGTCCTCGGAGATGATGACGAGCGGCTTCGAGGTCTGTACGACGGCCTCGAGAACCGGCAGCATCGCCTGAAGGTTGGAGAGCTTCTTCTCGTGCAGGAGGACGTACGCGTCCTCGAGCTCGGCGATCATCTTGTCCGGGTTGGTGATGAAGTAAGGCGACAGGTAGCCGCGGTCGAACTGCATGCCTTCGACGACCTCAAGCTCGGTCTCGGCGGTCTTGGCTTCCTCGACCGTGATGACGCCCTCGTTGCCGACCTTCTGCATCGCTTCGGCGATCATCTTGCCGACCGACTCGTCGCCGTTGGCGGAGATGGTGCCGACCTGCGCCACTTCGTCGGAGGTCTTGATCTTCTTGGCGGCCTTGCCGAGAGCCGTGACGACTTCGGTGACGGCGAGGTCGATGCCGCGCTTCAGGTCCATCGGATTCATGCCGGCGGCAACGGCCTTGTGGCCTTCCTGAACGATCGCCTGGGCCAGAACGGTCGCGGTCGTGGTGCCGTCGCCGGCGATGTCGTTGGTCTTCGAAGCGACTTCGCGGACCATCTGCGCGCCCATGTTCTCGAACTTGTCCTCAAGCTCGATTTCCTTGGCGACGGTGACGCCGTCCTTGGTGATGCGCGGTGCGCCGAACGACTTGTCGATGACCACGTTGCGGCCCTTGGGGCCCAGCGTCACCTTTACGGCGTCGGCGAGGATGTTGACGCCGCGCAGCATGCGCTCGCGGGCATCACGGGAGAATTTTACGTCTTTAGCAGCCATTTTCGAATTCCTTCGGAATTGAGGCAGTAGGGAATAGGGCAGTAGGCAGGAGAAGGACGGCGGCATCACTGCCTATTGCCTAATCCCTACTGCCTGAACTTGATCAGCCGATGATGCCCATGATGTCGGATTCCTTCATGATCAGAAGGTCTTCGCCATTGAGCTTCACTTCGGTGCCGGACCACTTGCCGAACAGGACGCGGTCGCCTGCCTTGACATCCAGCGGGACCAGCTTGCCGGCCTCGTCACGGGCGCCCGAGCCGACGGCGACGATTTCGCCTTCCTGCGGCTTTTCCTTGGCGGTATCGGGAATGATGATCCCGCCCTTGGTCTTCTCTTCGGATTCCACGCGGCGAACGACCACGCGGTCATGCAGCGGCCGGAATTTGGACTTTGCCATTGTTTGTATCCTCGTACGGATGATTGGATTCCTCCGTCCGGCTTAGCAGCCAGACTGGCATTAGCACTCACCAGAGAGGAGTGCTAACGCGCCGGTGACATAAGGTCTGAGGGTTTTTCTGTCAAGAATTTGGGACCAGGAAAATCATGCTCATTTTCCGCTTCGACCCGATCGACTGCGCTGTCGGCGTACGCCGATCGGAAACGCCATCCCATATCGGCATCGAACAATAGATTTTCGCCCTCGCAGCCATTTTGTCGCAGCTCGACTGCGCTTGAAAACATAAGCATGCTTATAATATATGTCGCTCATGGTTTCCGACGGCATAGAACGACTGGGCTTCCTTATCCACGATTCTGCGCGCGCCCTGCGCAAGCGGTTCGAGGCGAGGGCGGTTGCCTACGGTCTCTCCTCCGCGCAATGGCGATTGCTGGTGCGGGTCGTGAAAGAGGAAGGTGTTGCGCAAGCGCGCATCGCCGAACTGCTGGAAATCGAGCCGATCAGCGTGTCGCGTCTTATTGACCGCATGGAAGATGGCGGCTGGGTCGAACGACGGCAGGATGCCGGCGACCGCCGGGTCAGAATGATCTTCCCGACCGACAAGAGCCGCGCGGTTTTCGCGGAGATCAAGAGCGTTGCCGGCGAGGTTTACGAAGTCGCGCTGGCCGGCCTCGGTGCAGACGAGAGGCACATTCTGGTCAAGGCGCTGAACACGATCATTACAAATCTGTCCGACGGCGAGACGCCCGCAGCCGAGCAGACGAATACCATAAAGGGCAATGCAGCATGAACGCCGTGGCAAAGATCAAGACTGACGTTTCAGAGGGTAAGCCATCCGCTCCGGTCGTGGCGCCGGTGCCGGTCGCGTTGACGCCCGATCCGTCTCCACCTCCCGTCACCAAGCCCAAGCGCAGCAGACGTACGATTCTGATGCTTGCCGTGCCGCTCGCGCTGGCTGCCGGCGGCGGCTACATGTGGCTCGCCGGCGGACGCTACGAAGAGACCGAAAACGCCAACCTCAGGCAGGCCAAGGTGACCGTGGCGGCCGAGGCCGCAGGGCGCATCGTCGAGGTCGATATCGCAGACAACGCTTCCGTGAAGGCCGGCGACAAGCTGTTCGTGGTCGACCCGGAACCGTACCGCATCGCGCTGGCCCAGGCCGACGCGGCGCTCGCGGCTGCGCGCTTGAATGTCGAGCAGCTACGCGCCGCGTACGGGCAGGCCGTCGCGCAGGACGCCGTGGCCGCGAGCGAAGTGACGTATCTCAAGACGCAGTACGACCGCGCTGCGGATCTTGCCAAGAAGGGTATCAGCGCGCAGTCCGCGCTTGATGAGGCGCAGCGCGACCTCCAACGCTCGGAAGAGCAGCGCCGCGCGGCCCAGCAAGGCATCGAAAGCGCGCGAGCGGCCCTTGGTGGCGACCCAAGCATCGCGACCGACAGCCACCCGGCAGTGATGGCCGCGCAGTCCGCACGCGACAAGGCCGCCTTCGACCTGGCGCAGACCACCGTCAGCGCCCCTTCCGACGGCGTCGTCAGCCAGGCGTCGTCGTTCAAGGTCGGGCAGTATGTTGCCAAGGGCACGGCGTTGTTCAGCCTCGTGGAAACCGGCGACACGTGGGTAGAGGCGAACTTCAAGGAAACGCAGCTCACCAACATGCGCCCCGGCCAGACGGCGGAGGTGGTGCTGGACACCTATCCGGGCGTGACCTTCGAGGCGACTGTGGAGAGCATCGGCGCCGGCACAGGCGCGGAATTCTCGCTGCTGCCGGCACAGAACGCGACCGGCAACTGGGTGAAGGTCACGCAGCGCATTCCGGTCCGACTGAAGCTCGATACCGAAGGCAAGGACGTGCCGGTGAAGACCGGCATGAGCGCGACGGTGACAGTGGACACGAAGGTCTCGCACAGCCTTGCCAGCCTGTTCGGCTTTGGCGAGGCCAAGGCTGCGGACTAAGGAGCTTCGCCATCCGGCGGACTGATTAGGAAGCTTCGCTTGACCGCGAAGCTGGGACAACAGCCATGTTCGAAGTCAGGGCGATAGACCCTCACAATGTGCCGCATCGTGGCCTGATCACCATTTCGGTGATGCTGGCCACGATCATGCAGGTGCTCGACACGACGATCGCCAACGTGGCGCTGCCGTCGATGACGGGCGACCTCGGCGCTTCAGCCGACACCATCAACTGGGTGCTGACGTCCTATATCGTGGCGGCAGCGATCATGACTCCGGTCACGGGCTGGCTTTCCGACAAGGTAGGGCGCAAGGAACTTTTCCTCGCCACGGTCGTCGGCTTCACGGTCATGTCGATGCTGTGCGGCCTTGCCTGGAGCCTGGAGAGCATGGTGCTCTTCCGCCTGATGCAAGGCCTGTTCGGCGCGGCGATCGTGCCGCTGTCGCAGACTTTCCTGCTCGACATCAATCCGAAGGAGCGTCACGGTTCTGCGATGGCGCTATGGGGCGCGGGCATCATGGTCGGCCCGATCATCGGTCCGACGCTCGGCGGCTGGCTGACCGACAGCTTCAACTGGCGCTGGGTGTTCTTCATCAATTTGCCAGTCGGCATCGTCGCATTCCTCGGCTGTCTGGCCTACTTGCCAGCGGTCGCCAAGCGCGCCCGGAGCTTCGATTTCTTCGGTTTCGCCATGCTTTCACTGGGCGTCGGCGCGCTGCAGCTCATGCTGGACCGCGGCGCGGAGGTCGATTGGTTTTCGGCGATCGAAATCTGGATCTATCTCGGCCTGACGCTTTCCGGCTTCTGGGTCTTCACAGTTCATATGATGACGGCCGAGCATCCGTTCATCGACCCCAAGATATTCGCCGACCGGAACTTCGTGACCGGGTTGGTCTTCATCTTCGTGGTGGGCATCATCCTGCTGGCGAGCCTCGCGCTGCTGCCGCCGATGCTCTCGCATATCTTCAACTACCCGACCATCACCACGGGGCTGGTGATGGCACCGCGCGGCGTCGGCACGATGATCTCCATGATCGTGGTCGGGCGCATCATCCATCGCGTTGATCCGCGCCATCTCGTCGTGCTGGGTCTCATCCTGACGGCCTATTCGCTCTACGTCATGACCGGCTTTACGCCACAGATGGACAACTACCTGATCATAGAGACCGGCATCGTGCAGGGCCTGGGGCTTGGGCTTGTCTTCGTGCCGCTTTCAACAGTCGCCTTCGCGACTTTGGATGTTAAGCATCGCACTGATGCGGCGAGCCTGTTCAGCCTCGTGCGCAACCTGGGTTCGGCGATCGGGATATCGATCGTCACGGTTGTGTTGACGCGCAACGTCCAGATCAACCACGTCGAGCTTGGAGCGGCGATGACGCCGTTCAACCAGACGCTCGCGCAGGCGATGCCTTCGGCGGTAGCCGGCGATCCGACCTCCCTGATGAAGCTCGACGGGCTGGTCAACATACAGGCGCTGATGATCTCCTACATCGCCGACTTCAAGCTGATGATGCTCGTCACGCTCTGCGCGATCCCGCTGGCCCTTTTTCTGAGAAAGCCTGCGAAAGCACCCGTGGCGGGCGACGCACCCGCAGCGCACATGGAATGATGCGGACGGCTGGCGCCGCTGTCGTCAGCCGACGATGCGCAGGTTGGACAGTTCGTCCGCGATTTCCTTGAACTTGTCGGCGAGGTTGGAACCGGACGCGTTCCAATAGAGCTTGGCGGGCTTGGTCGGGTCCGCCGTGTCCTTGCGGAAGCGCGAGTCCGAGGAGCACTTCTTCAGCGCCTCGATCGCCTTGTTCTCGGCGGACACCTTGGTGCTGAGATCGAGCGAGACGGTCATCACCAGCACCCCGGCCGCCTTGGCGTTGTCGCAGACCGCAACCATCTGCTCGTCGAGGGCCGCCGTGTAGTTGGAGGTCGAATAATTGTATTTCCCGATCGCGCTGCTGGTCCCCATGAACAGCCGCGTGGTTCCGGTGCCGTTGTATCCTGCGCCCGCGTAGCCATAGGCAGCATAGACGGACTTGTTGCCGGCGGGATCGGTTCCGCCCTGCGCGCCATAGACGTTTGCGCCGTCGGTCAAGACGATGATGACCTTGTCGTTGCCCTTTTCGGACTCCGGGCGACCTTCGGCGAAAGGCGGCGTGCTGGTCAGCGTCCGCCAACCCCATGCAGTGCCTTCCGGCACGTTGGTGTTGCCGTTGGCGACCATGCCGTCGATCGCGTCCTTGATCGTCTTCAAGCCGGCCTCGGTCGTCACGTCCTTCAGTGGCGTGATCGGCGTGGTGGTGCAGCTATAGTTGGGCCCGCTGCCTTTTGGAGAAGTCGCGCCGTAGGGGCGGACTTCAAAGTATTTCTTCATGTTCTTCTGGCGCGTTCCGCCGGCGCTGCTTTCGGTGCCGTCGTTCCACCAGTTGTTGGAAGCGTTGTAGTTGTCCAGCGTCTGCCCCTCGACAGCCCAGCGGTCGCCCGGCTCGTCGGGTCCGAACATCGGCACGAACATGGTTGCCGGGTCGCCGAACCCGATGCCCGTATTCGCCGTGCCGCCCTGAGCAGGCGTGTCGTTGACATTGTAGGGATAGGGGCGGGCTTCGACGCAGCCCTGCCAGCTTGAGTAGGTCGTGACCGTCTCGTCGTAGTAGCCCGTCTCGCGCCAGTAGCCTTCGCGGCAGGCGCCATTGTTTCGATAACGGGTGCAGACGTATTCTTGGCCGGTCGCGACCCATTCGCGATCGCTGACATGCTTCATGTCCTGATAGAGGGAGAAGCGCGACAGGATGCCGTTTTGCGTATCGCCCCAGTCGCTTCCCCGCTTATACCAGATGCCACCGACCTTCTCTGCGCGCCGGTTGGTATCGGTGAGTTTTGTCCAGTCGAAATTCTCGTGATGGACGGGAGAAAGCCCCTCGGTATCGATCCACGAGGCGCCGGCGTTTTCCGGGCCGACATTGACCGAGGCCGCGAAAGGCACGAGCGAGAACTGCACCGGCTTTTCGATCTGCTTGATCTGACCCGCCTGCAAGGCAAGCGTGTCGACGAGCTGCTTTGCCGCCGTTTTCAACAGCGCCAACCGCTTCTGTCCCGATCCCGAACCGGTTTCGTCCATCGAACCCGAGTTATCGAGAACCAGCGCGACTTCGAGCGTGTTCTTAAGCCGGATCTCGCTGTCGGTGAGGAAGCTGATTTCCTTGTTGCGCTCGTCCGCAGGCGCGCCGAGAAGCCCGAAGAACGAGGGAAGGAAGTAGGGCTTGTAGTTGAGGACGGCCGACATCTTCAGCGTCCCGCCGCCATACTGGTTGCTTGGCAGAACCACGGTCAGCTCGGTGTCGGCGGGGTCCACCGAACCAAGATTGGCCTTGAAGAACGCGTTGGCGTAGGCGATCAACTCTGCGTCGGACGCGCCGGACACAACTTGCCGGGCAGTAGCCAGGCCTGCCGCGTCGAGCGCGCTGGCGGTGATCTGCTTCTGCCGGTTCATCTCGCTGTAGTCGACGGCGATCGCGACACTGCCCATGATGGGCAGCATGGCGATCGCCGTTAGCATGGCATAGTTGCCGCGACGGTCCCGCAGGAACCTGTTGATCATTCTCTGCGGCCCCCGCCGCTTATGCGTATGCAGTTACCCGACGATGCGGAGGTTCGACAGTTCGTCGGCAATTTCCTTGAACACGGTCGACAACGTCGCGCCGGTCGCGTTCCAGAAGAGCTTGGCGGGTTGCCCGTCCGGTCCCTTGCGGAAGCGGGAATCGGAGGCACAGGTCTTCAACTCGGCGATCTGCTTCTTGTCGGCGGTCTTGGTGTCGTCGAGATCGAGCGCCACCGTCATCATCAGGATGTTGGAGTTCTTCGCGTTGGTGCAGATTGCCCGCATGTGTTCGTCAAGGGCAGCCTGGAACGTGGTGGAGTTGAACGTGGTCTTGCTGACGGTCGTGCCTTTGTAGAGACGTCCGGTCGGCTCGCTCGCGGCAAACTTCTGGCCGGCGTAACCATAAGCCTGGTAGGCCGACTTGTTGCCCGCGCCGTCCGTGCCGCCCTGGGTTCCGTAGACGTTGGCGCCGTCTGTCAGGACGATGACGACCTTGTCGTTGCCCTTCTCGTTGTTGTCGCGCCCTTCGGTAAAAGGCTCGTTGCTGGAGACGACTCGCCAGCCCCAAGCGGTGCCCTCTGGCACATTGGTATTGCTGGTCGGTTGCATCGCGTCGATGGCGTCCGTGACGGTTTTCTTGCCCGCAGCGACCGTCACATCCGTCAAGGGCGTGATCGGAGCCGTCGTGCAAAACGCGTTCGGACCGGTCGAACTGCTCGAGCCATAGGGCTTGACGCGGAAATACTTGCGCGCGTCTTTCTGGCGATCGAGCACAGTGGGGGTATAGCCGAGCTCCCAGTCGGCCCACCAGCTGTTGCTGTAGCCGAAATCGCCGTTGGCAGCGGTCAGGTCGTTCGTGCCGTCGTAGTTGAGATCCTGCCAGCGGTTGCCGGCCTCGTCGGGCGAGAACATCGGGACGAAGAGAGTCGCGGGTGTGCCGCTCGACGGCGTGACGTCATTCGTGTTGTACGGATAGGGGCGCGCCTCGACGCAACCCTGCCACGAAGCGTACTTGGTCGTGATGTAGGTGTAGTCCGGAACGGTCCAGTAGCCGGCGGTACACTTACCCTTCTTGTCCGTCTTGGTGCAGATGTATTCCTTCGTGTTGGGAACTTCCTCGCGGCCCGAATCGATCAGCATGTCGGCATAGAGGCTAAACCGTGTGAGCGGCTGGTCCTTTGTCGTGCCCCAGCCGTCGCCGCGCTTGTACCAGACATCGCCGACCTTCTGCGCCCAACGGTTGCCGAGTTGGGCCTTGTTTGCCTCCGTCATTCTGCTCCAATCGAAATTCTCATGGTGCATGGGCGATATGCCCTGTGTGTCCATCCAGTCCTCACCGTCCTTGTCGGGACCGATGTTCACGGATGCGGAGAAGGGGACGATGCCGAACTGGACCGGTTTGTCGATCTGCTTCATCTGCGACGCCTGCTTCGACAGCGTCTCCACCAGTTCCTTGGCGGCGGTACGAAGCAGCACGATACGCTTGTCGTTTGTTCCCTTGCCCTTTTCGTCCATCGAACCCGAGTTATCGAGCACGAGCGCGACTTCCAGCGTGTTCTTCAGTCGGATTTCCGCCTCGGCCTGAACATCGATGTTCGGATCGGTCGATACCCTGTTCACCATCGCGGCGGCGGCCGGGAGGAAATAGGGATGATAGGTCAGGTCGGCGATCAGCTTGAGCGTGCCGCCGCCGAAGTTGTTGTTGGGCAGGATGACCGTGAGGGCGGTGTTGCTGGGCTGGACCGCGCCGAGATTGGCTTCGAAGAAGTCCTTCGCATATTTCTTGACGTCGGCTTCGCTGGCTCCCTCGGCGATTCGCCTGGCGGTCGCGATGCCGGCTGCATCCAGCGCTGACTTGGTAATCGCGCGCTGCCGCGAGAGTTCGGTGTAGTCCACGCCGATCGCGAGTCCGCCCATGATAGGCACCATCGCGATTGCGGTCAGCATCAGATAGTTGCCGCTGATGTCATTCCAAAACCGGCGGAACATGGTCAAGCACCCCTGCCTAACTGATTTAGTAGAGGGGCACCTTCCCACAAATCCTTAAATTACCGGTTTGCAAGATGGCTCTAAAATGAGGCAGGGCCTTCAGGGTGGATTAACCAAATCGTCGCGGTGGTTTACGAACTGGTAACCACTGCGGCCCGTCTTGCGTTCCGTCCGGAACTGCAACTCAACCCTTCAGCCTGCGAGGGGCGGCAAGGCGGTCGCCGGTCATCAGGTCGACGCCCATTTCGATCAGGCCGACCGCATCCTCTTCGGATTGAACGTCGGTCGCGATGATCTCAAGCCCGGCTCCCCGGGCGGATTCAACGAGCTTTACCCCGTCCGCGGCAGCTTTGCGGCCCTTGCCGCGATCAAGCAGCCGATCGGCGGCGATCTTTACCGTCCCGATTCCCGCCTTCTTGACGTGCTCTGGCTGCGCTCCAGACCAGCCCTCTGCGGCAAACCTTATTCCGAAACCCGCGAGCAACTCCACGGCAGATGCATTCTGCCCGGATTCGGCGACCTCGGCCGGCAACGACAGCACGACGGACCGCGCCAGCGATGGATGCAGCTTGAAGATGTCAAGCACGGTGGTGAACTCGAAGCCGTCCTGCAGGAGTGCCGACGACACGGCGACATGCAACGGCTTCCTGTCACTGATCTCGCCAAGACGTTTCCGTACCGCCTCTGTCGCGGAAACCACGGCCATGCGTTCCAGCGCGGCCGGGTCGACGTCCGTCACCAGCCTGTCGAGGCGCCTGATGTCGACCGGCTTTCCCTCGTCAGGCTGGATGTGCAGATGCGCTTCGAACCCACCGGCCTCGCCACGTCCCGCGGCGATGATGGGTTGCACGCTGAAATCGGCAACGCCACCGGCGACCATGCGCCTGATCGCGATGTCGATTGCTTCAATTTCAGGATCGACAGGCGCACCAGCGCCGGCTTGGCCTGTCGCGCTCGATGCGACGGCGTCGGAGGCAGCGTCGCGATCTTCCGCCACCGGCTTGGCTGCCTTCCTGGTGGACAATGCATCGAGCCTGCTGGACACCGTCGCGTTGAAATCCGCCAGCTTTGCGGCCTCGCGGTCGCCGCGAAGGGACAAGTCCTTCATCGCTGCGTCCATCGAGCGCGTCAGTCGTTCGAGTTCCGCCGTTACCAGATTGGCTCGGTTGAACGCGCGATAGGCCAGCACGGCGGCCCCGATCGCCAGGAGCAGCGTGGCGGCAGAGGTGAAAAGGACGATGTCAGTCGCCGGAATGCCGCGCGCGATGGCCAGTTGAAGCAAAAAGGTTGCAGCCGCGCAGAAGGCGGCGGCGCCGGCTATGGCCAACAAGATACGCTGCATTTACCGGACCATCTCCCTGGCGGACATTATGTTGCCCTGCGTTGCCTAAAGCAATCGCTCGGTTTGGCCGGAATGTCGATTGGTCCTGGCTGGGAAAGCGGATGACAGGATGCCGTGGTTGCGCTATCCGAAGCGCGATTTCCCCAACCCGCAAAGACCGGTTCATGGCAGACAAGCCCAACACAATAGCGTCCCTCACGGAGATTTCGGGGCATTACGCCGCGATCCTCTGCGATGTGTGGGGCGTGCTGCACAATGGCGAACGGTGTTTCGAGCCGGCTGCGCAAGCACTGTCGCAGGCCCGCGCCAGCGGGATCGCGGTCATAATGATCACCAATTCGCCCCGGCCTCATGAGGGCGTCGAAGAGCAGTTCGGCACTCTCGGCGTCCCGGAAAGGGCATGGAATCGGGTGGTGACGTCGGGTGACGTGACGCGCGACCTGGTGGCCGCCGGTCCACGTCGCATTTTCCATCTCGGACCTGACCGTGACGTCAATCTCTATGACGGCCTCGACGTGGAACTGGTCGAGGAATTCGAGGCGAGCGGAGTCGTGTGCACGGGGCTGTTCGACGACGAGGTCGAGACGCCGGACGACTACCGTGACTTGCTCGCCAGGTTGCGCGCGCGCAACATGCCCTTCATCTGCGCCAACCCGGACATCGTCGTCGAGCGCGGCGAGAGGATCATCTGGTGCGCCGGCGCGCTGGCGCGCGACTATGCCCAGCTCGGCGGCCGCACGCTGATCGCCGGCAAGCCGCACCGGCCGATCTACGAGGCCGCGCTGAAGGCAGCGAGCCAGGTCCTGGGGCGCGAAATCGGCCGTTCCGAAGCGCTGGCCATCGGCGATGGCATGCTGACCGACATCAAGGGCGCATCGGACAACGGGGTCGACGTACTCTATATTTCGGGCGGCATTCATTCGCGTGACTACGGTCACGCGGATGATCCCGAGCCGGAGAAGCTTCAAGCCTTCCTTGACAAGCATGGCTACCGGACGGTGGCGACCATGCCCAAGCTGAGATAGCGATACGGTGATGGCGCAGCCTTTTCGACACATCACTGGCGACGATCCGCTAGGAGCGGATTTGCGTGGCGGCGTCGTGGCAATCGGCAATTTCGACGGCGTGCATCGTGGCCACCAGTCGGTGCTGCAACGGGCGCTGGACCAGGCGAAGCAACTGGGTGTTCCCGCGCTGGTGCTGACTTTTGAGCCGCACCCGCGCAAGGTGTTCCAGCCCGAGGTACCGCTGTTCATCCTGACGCCGCCGGCCATGAAGGCAGCGGTGCTCGCCGAAATGGGCTTTTCGGCCATGGTCGAGCAGCCGTTCACGCGCGAATTCGCGTCGCATACGGCCGAAAGCTTCGTCTCGGATGTGCTGGAGAGCCGGCTGGGGATCAGCCACGCGGTCACGGGCTTCGATTTCCATTTCGGCAAGAACAGGCAGGGCGGCCCGGCCTTCCTCATGGAAAGCGGCGAGCGGCACGGGTTTGGCGTGACTCTGGTCGATGCCTTTCGCGACGAGGGGGCGGAAGTTGTTTCGTCCAGCCGCATACGCGAGTTGCTCGCTGCGGGCGACGCGGCCCAAGCGGCGGGCCTGCTTGGCTATCGCTTTACCGTGCAGGCCGAGGTTAAGGATGGCCAGAAGCTCGGCCGAACGCTCGGCTTTCCGACCGCCAACATGGTGCTGTCGCCCGACTTCGGGATGCGCGAGGGGATCTATGCCGTCCGCTTCCGGCGGCATGACGGGTCGCTGCATGACGGCGTGGCGAGTTTCGGCAGGCGGCCGACCGTCGACGCAGATGGCGCGCCGCTGCTGGAAACCTTTGTCTTCGATTTCTCCGATGACCTCTATGGCGAGACCTGCCAGGTTTCGTTCTTCGGCTATCTGCGCGGAGAGGAAAAGTTCGACGGTTTGGACGCGCTCGTCGCGCAGATGAAGCGCGACGAGGCAGAGGCGAGGGCGATGCTTTCGGGCGTCAGGCCGTTGTCGGATCTGGACGCCCGCATCGCTTTTTCTAGGGCATGATCCCGAAAAGTGGGAACCGGTTTTCGGAAAAGATGATGCTATAACTCTAGAGTTTGGCACCGCTCTTGAGCGCCAGGCCAAGGGCAATGCAGGTCCAGCCCTGGAAGATCATGTCGATCGCCAGGAACATGCCGAGCACCCACACGCTGTTGACCGGCCATCCGATCGCGATGACGATGCCGCAGAGAGCGGTGATGATGGCAGCTGTGATGATCCAGCCTGCGCCCTTGTCGTTCCAGTGCTTGAAACCGATCCAGGCGCGCACGACGCCGGCCGCTATCAGGCTTGCGGCCAGGAGCAGCGTCAGCACGCCCGCTGCAAGCGCCGGATTGGTGAAAGCGATGACCCCGGCGATGGCATAGAGCAGGCCGCCGAGCAGCCAGTAGAAGAAGCCGCCCCAGGTTTTCACGCCGAACGCGTGCGCGATCTCGAAGCCGCCGACCATCAGCATCATGATGCCGACGAGATAAACGGAGGCGACCGTGGCGATGAGCAGGTTTCCAAGCGCGATGCCGCCGAAGACCAGCATCATGATGCCCAGCGCGACGAACCATCCCCACTTGGCGCGCAACTCGCCAACGCGTTCCTTGAATGTATCGGCAATATCCGGTGTCAAAGTCATGGCTTCGTCCCTCCTTGAAGCACACCCCTATCAGCGAACGGATGGTAGCCCGGTCACCGCTTTTCGTCCATGCGGCCGGCAGACGGCCATATCGCTGAATTAATTCAAATTTTACGCAATCGAACGAAACAGGAGAGAGCCGTTCGATCGACGTCTCGGGGGTGTTGTCGTGTTGCGTAGAAAAACCTCACTGCTTGCCGCGACCGTTCTGGTCGCGTTGCCACAAACCGTTCTTGCGGGCGAGGGGGGCGGTGTCTTCGACTGGGTGCGTGGCGACTGGAAGTTGATCGTCGGCGCAACCGGCATGGTCGCTCCCGACTTCGAGGGCGCCAAGGACATCATGTTCAGCGTGTCGCCCATCATCTCGCTCGGCAAGGCGGGGCCTGAGGCGCGCTTCACCTCACGCAACGACGGCATCTCCTTCTCGCTCTACGACAATGGCGCCGTGCGCGCCGGCCTCAACGGCCAGATCGTGCTCGAACGCAACAGCAACGACTACTGGCAACTGCAAGGCCTCGACCCTGTTCGCTGGGGCGCGGAAATCGGCGGCTTTGCTGAAGTTTACCCGACCGACTGGCTTCGTTTGCGCGGCGAGGTACGGCAGGGCGTGCGTTCTCACACGGGCGTCGTGGCGGACATTACGGTCGATGCGTTCAAGGATATCACGGACTCGGTACGGATCTCCGGTGGCCCGCGTATGTCGTGGGCGTCCGCGGACTATTTCGAAAGCTACTATGGGGTCAACGCGGCGGAATCGTTCAGTTCCGGCCTTTCCGAATACGATCCGGGCGGCGGTCTGAAATCGATCGGCTTTGGCGGCGCTTATGACTGGAAGGCCACGGAAAAGCTGACGACCAGCGTTTTCGCGGAATATTCGCGCCTGATGGGACCAGCGGCGGATTCGAGCCTCGTGAAACAGCGCGGTTCGCCAAACCAGTTCACCTTCGGCCTGTCGGCGGCCTACCGATTCGATTTTTCGATGTAAGCGTGGCTATCGAACAAGACGGCTGTCGAATGGATAGCGATATGTCTCGACAATATGTATCCGAGCAGCATCCGGGTGTTTGGGATTGAGCAGAAAATTGCGCGCTTTCGGCATGATCACCGAAGGAACACTCATCAGCGCAAAATTCCGCTCTGTAAGAAATTTGTCACCTATGCGACGAGTCTGGTCCATGTCATCCTTCCAGTCCGTTGGAACATCCGGGACGAAAGCATCGACGTCGTCCGGGATCTCGATTTCCAACAGCTGGTAGTGGTCCGGCACCGTATGCCGTGTAGCATGAACGAGAATTTCCAGCAGTGCCGTAGACGGATGATCCGTGCAGTAGACGACTGGACTTCCCTGAAAGTGCCAGCGTCCATCAATCAGCAAGCCGCCTTCGCCCGACAGGTCGGCGAAGTTTGATATCCGCCACAGCCTCATTCAGGCGAACATTCCGTATTCGATGCGAATGAGTTCCTCGAACACGACGTTCGCGCCGGTCTCACTTGCTAGCAGGTCGATGGGTCTCGCGTCGTCCAGCGCTATGATCTCGCTGCGAAGCCAGCGCTGTGCCTTTTCGTGGTTCCCGAAAACTCGTTCGGCATGCCGCATGATCCGCTCGAGGCGCAACACCCGGTCCGACTCGGCGACCGTCAGATGCTCCCCGACTTCCTTCCGTCGCGCGAGGGTGCGGCGGGGCGCAACGATGGAATAGAGCTCGTCATTGCTGAAGCCGAGGGCTTTCAGCGCTTCGATGCTGGCATAGGGCAGGGGAAACGGTTGGCCGGTGAGCTGCTCGACCTCATGAAATCCGCCATGTCGAGCGTCTTCCTGTTCCCATGAGGTTTTTGCGGCTTCGACTTTCGGCTGTATTTTCCGAGCCATAATACGTCCCAGACATATAGGTCAGTGCCATTTGCCCAGAAAGATAGGCGCATATGGCGCAGGATGCAACCAGCGACGTCTCATACCCCGCTTGCTTGGCTCTTTATTCCTTAACCGGTCTCGGCTAGAAGCGCGCCATGACGCACTTTTCGCGCATGCCGTTTACGGCGATACGAATTATGAGCCCGGTGTTCCAGGCGGCCTGAAGGCTGCCGGAGCCGCCGGGACTTTTTGCGCGAAACTCTCTCGCGCTTTCCAGGGAACATGATAGTTCAACGCCCGAAGGCTTTGCGCCCGACGGGCATGCACGATGGCAAAACGATGACCGATACAGCCGACAAGATCGATTATTCAAAGACGCTCAACCTGCCGCAGACGGATTTCCCGATGCGCGCCGGCTTGCCCGAAAAGGAGCCGCTGGCGGTAAAGCGCTGGCAGGATATGAACCTCTACAAGCGCCTGCGCGAGGACGCGAAGGACCGCCCGCTCTACGTGCTGCATGACGGACCGCCCTACGCCAACGGCAACATCCATATCGGCCATGCGCTGAACAAGATCCTGAAGGACGTGATCACGCGCTCGTTCCAGATGCGCGGCTACAACTCCAACTATGTGCCCGGCTGGGACTGCCATGGCCTGCCGATCGAATGGAAGATCGAGGAGGAGAACTATCGCTCCAAGGGCAAGCAGAAACCTGATCTTTCCAACCCTGCGGCGATGATCGAGTTCCGCCGCGAATGCCGCGCCTATGCGGAAAAATGGATCAAGATCCAGGGCGACGAGTTCCAGCGGCTCGGCGTCGTCGGCGACTTCGCCAACCCGTATCTCACCATGGCCTACCATGCGGAGTCGCGCATTGCTGGCGAACTGCTGAAATTCGCGATGAGCGGCCAGCTCTACCGCGGCTCCAAGCCGGTGATGTGGAGCGTGGTCGAGCGCACGGCGCTGGCCGAAGCCGAGATCGAATACCAGGACTATGAGAGCGACACGATCTGGGTGAAGTTCCCGGTGGTCCATTCCGCCGAAACAGACACCTCCGTCACCTTTTCGGAAGGTGGATATGCAGTCGTCTCCCCTCCAGACAGTTTGACCGGTTCCTATGTCGTTATCTGGACCACTACTCCCTGGACAATCCCAGGCAACCGCGCGGTCGCATACTCGCCCCGAGTAGCCTATGGCCTTTTTGAAGTTGTTTCTGCAGAGAACAAGTTCGGCCCGCAGCCAGGCGAACGGCTAATTTTTGCCGACGCTCTGGCAGAAGAAGCTGCGACCAAGGCAAAGGTCACGTTGAAGCGCCTGCGGACAGTTGAAGCCGAGTCGCTTGCGATGCTGACTCTTGATCACCCTTTTCGGAATGCTTCCGGGCACTACGATTTCGCTGTTCCGCTGCTCCCTGGCGAACACGTCACCGACGATGCCGGCACCGGCTTCGTCCACACCGCGCCCAGCCATGGCCGAGAGGACTTCGAGGCGTGGATCGACGCGACGGCGGAACTGCGCGCCCGTGGCATCGACACGGACATCCCGTTCCCGGTCGACGACGCCGGCTTCTACACCAAGGACGCGCCGGGTTTCGGCCCGGATCGCGAGGGCGGGCCGGCGCGCGTCATCGACGACAGCGGCAAGAAGGGCGATGCGAACAAGGCGGTCATCGACGCGCTGATCGAGCGCAACGCGCTGTTTGCACGGGGCCGGCTTAAGCACCAGTACCCACACTCATGGCGCTCGAAGAAGCCGATCATCTTCCGCAACACGCCGCAGTGGTTCGTCCATATGGACTACGACCTCAAGGACGGCACCACGCTGCGCAGCCGCGCGCTGAAGGCGATCGACGACACGCGCTTCGTGCCGGGCGCAGGCCAGACCCGCCTGCGCGCCATGATCGAGGAGCGGCCGGACTGGGTGCTGTCGCGCCAGCGCGCCTGG
Source organism: Mesorhizobium sp. (assembly GCF_016793485.1). Classification (GTDB taxonomy): domain Bacteria; phylum Pseudomonadota; class Alphaproteobacteria; order Rhizobiales; family Rhizobiaceae; genus Mesorhizobium_K. Next base: position 107,333 of record NZ_JAEULZ010000038.1, read on the forward strand.
GGCGTCCCGATCTGCGTCTTCGTCGACGAGGACGGCGAGGTGTTGAAGGACGACGAAGTCAACCGCCGCATCACCGACGCCTTCGAGGCCGAGGGCGCGGACGCATGGTTCGCGGAAGGCGCCAAGGAGCGTTTCCTCGGGAACACGCACGACGCATCGAAATGGACCATGGTCAAGGACATCCTCGACGTCTGGTTCGACTCCGGTTCCACCCACGCCTTCACGCTGGAGGACCGCCCGGACCTGAAATGGCCAGCCGACGTCTATCTGGAAGGCTCCGACCAGCATCGCGGCTGGTTCCATTCCTCCCTGCTTGAAAGCTGCGGGACGCGGGGGCGGGCGCCCTACAACGCGGTCATCACCCATGGCTTCACCATGGACGAGGAAGGTCGCAAGATGTCGAAGTCGCTCGGCAACACGGTCGTTCCGCAGGACGTGATCAAGCAGTCCGGCGCGGATATCCTGCGCCTCTGGGTGGTGACGACCGATTACTGGGAGGACCAGCGGCTCGGCAAGACCATCCTGCAGACCAACATCGACGCCTACCGCAAGCTCCGCAACACGATCCGCTGGATGCTGGGAACGCTCGCGCATGACGACGGCGCGACCGTGCCGCTGGCAGAAATGCCCGAGCTGGAGCGGCTGATGTTGCACCGGTTGGCGGAACTGGATCAGGTGGTGCGTTCGGGCTACGACGCGTTCGACTTCAAGCGGGTCGCCCGCGCCCTGTCGGATTTCATGAACATCGAGCTGTCGGCCTTCTATTTCGACATCCGCAAGGACGCGCTCTACTGCGAGGGACCCTCGAGCCTGAAGCGCAAGGCTTCGGTGCAGGTTGTCAGGCATCTCTTCGAGTGCCTCGTCACCTGGCTGGCGCCGATGCTGCCCTTTACCGCCGAGGAAGCATGGCTGGATCGTTATCCGGGCAGGGAATCCGTGCATCTGGAGCAGTTCCCGGCGGTTCCGGCCGACTGGAGGAACGACGCGCTCGCCGCCAAGTGGGAGAAGGTGAAGGACGTGCGCCGGGCCGTGACCGGCGCGCTGGAGATCGAGCGCGCCAGAAAGACGATCGGCGCGTCGCTTGAGGCGGTACCGGTGATCTACCTCGCGGATGCGGCGCTCAAGGAAGCGATCACCGGAGTCGACATGGCCGAGATCGCCATCACGAGCGGGCTGGACATCACGGACGGCCAGGCTCCGGCCGGCGCTTTCACGCTGCCGGAGGTCCCGGGCGTGGCCGTCGCCGTCGCAAAGGCCGAGGATCGGGGCTTGCGCAAATGCGCGCGTTCATGGCGCTACACGGCCGATGTCGGCGACGATGCGGCATTCCCGGACGTGTCGGCACGCGATGCGCAAGTGCTGCACGAACTGCGGCAGCTCGGGCGTCTCTGACGCATCCGTGATGGGATGTGCGGGGCGCAAAGTTGCCCTTGACGGACCCTTAAGGTAAACAAGGGACAATCCGGCCGACAAATTGTCGCCGGATTTCCGTCCGATATGCGCTGGGTGCGCGGCTGGGCGACTGTTCGGCCGACGGAGAGGTAGTTTGGTGGGATTTGTGTCGATGAAGGAACGTTTTGGCGCACGGACGATCGTTGCCGCGCCGCTACTCGTATCCGGCCTGCTTGTTTCGGGCTGCATGAGTTCGCCGACTTACGGCACGGGCGTCACCGCGAACGAACAACTCGCAACTGACCTCAGCGGCATGTTTTCGATGACGCCGAAGCGGACGAGCGCCGAGTACGCGCCGCGCGCGGATCTGGTGAAGCCGACCAAGGCGACGACGGAGCTCCCGGCGCCGCAGGACAGCATCGTCACGGCCGACGCCGGCCAGTGGCCGGAATCGCCTGAGCAGCGCAGGGCCCGCCTCCGCGCCGAGGCGACGGAAAACCAGGACAACCCGAACTGGCAGTCCGATATCGTCAACGACATGAGCCCCACTACGAGCCGAACCAGCCGGAATTTCGGCAAGACGACCAAGCAACTGGAGTCGGGCATCGAGCCGATATCATCGGCGAGCCTCAACCAGCAGGGCGCCGCGTTCCGCAAGGCACGTGACGCCAGCAACCAGGGTGACCCCACGGTCCGCAAGACCCTGACGGAGCCGCCTGTCGAATATCGCCAGCCCGCAACAACGGCCGCCACCGACGATCTCGGCGAGCCGGAATTCAAGAAGCAGCGCCGTCTGAAGGCGGAGGCTCAAGGCAAGAAGAGCTGGAAGGACATGGTTCCCTGGCTCTAGGATTCAGCGCCGTTCGCTAAAGAATGTCCTCAGCAGGTTTGCAGCCTTAACTTCGCCCAGACCCGAATAGACTTCCGGAACATGATGGCATGTCGGCGCGGCGAAGAAGCGCACGCCGCTGGCGACGCCGCCACCCTTCTCGTCCGTCGCGCCGAAATAGAGACGGCGTATGCGCGCGAACGAGATCGCGCCGGCGCACATGGTGCACGGTTCGAGCGTGACGTAGAGGTCGGCCTGGCCAAGCCGTTCAACGGAGAGCTTCTGCGAAGCCTCTCGGATGACCAGCATCTCGGCATGAGCCGTGGCGTCGGAGAGTTCTCGGGTTCGGTTGCCTGCCCGCGCGACAATGTCGCCGCCGACCACGAGCACCGCGCCGATGGGAACTTCGCCACGCTCGCCCGCTGCCTCTGCCTCGGCGAGCGCCTCGCCCATGAAATCCGTCCGGCCTGAAACCAATCTCTATTTCCTCGCAAGGCTGAAACGATCCTGATATCTACGCGCCCAAAGAGGCAAAGGCCACATGAGCGACAATCACGACAGCGATCCTCCGCGCAACCGCGGAAAGAAACCCGGTGGGCAGAAACCCGGTGGAGCGGGACGTAAGCCGGACGGCTTTCGCAAAGGCCCGCCAAAGGGCGACAAGCCGTTCCGCGCGGACGGAAATAAGCCTTTCAAGAAGCGTGACGGCGCACCTGACGCTGGCAGGCCAAAGAAGACGTTCGTGCGGCCCGAGCGCGCCGAAGGTGATGGAACGAGGACCGAGCGCGGGCCAAGGTCGTTCAAGCCTGCCGGCGCGCGCGGCGAACGAAAGCCCTTCGTGAAGCGGGCGTCAGCAGACGGCAAGCCCTTTGGCAAGCGCCCCGACCGCGAGGGCGGAGGACGTTCTGGCGGGGTCGGAGAGCGCCGTGAGTGGAAGCCACGTCCGCAAGGTGCGGAAGCCGGCGGAGCGGAACGCCCGCGCCGCGAATGGAAGCCGCGTCCGCAGGGGGCTGAAGCCGTTGGAGCGGAACGCCCGCGCCGCGACGGTGCAAGGTCGTTTGGCTCGAAGAGCCATGAGGGGCAGCGTCGCTCCTACGGCTCGAAAAGCCATGACGATGCGCCGAGAAAGCCTTTCGCCAAAAAGACCGAGACTGTGGAAGAGGCTCCTGAGGAGCGCATCGCAAAGCGTCTGGCGCGGGCCGGTATCGCCTCGCGCCGGGATGCGGAGGATTTGATCGCCGCAGGCCGCGTGAGCGTCAACGGCCGCAAGCTGGATTCGCCCGCCGTCAACGTCACTGCGAACGACCGGATCGAGGTTGACGGGACCGAAATTCCTGCGATCGAACGCACGCGTCTTTTCCTGTTCCACAAGCCTGCCGGGATCGTCACCACCAACCGCGACCCTGAAGGCCGCAAGACCGTCTTTGACGTGCTGCCGACCGATCTTCCAAGGCTGATGACGATCGGACGCCTCGACATCAACACCGAGGGCTTGCTTCTGCTGACCAATGACGGCGGCCTGGCCCGTGTGCTGGAGCTTCCGGCCACCGGCTGGCTGCGACGCTATCGCGTCCGCGTGCACGGCAAGGTCGAGGAAAAGGCGTTGGCCGGCCTCAAGGACGGTATCGCCGTGGACGGCGTTTTCTATGGTTCGATCGAAGCGTCGCTGGACCGCGAGCAGGGCACGAACGCCTGGCTGACGATCGGCCTGCGTGAAGGCAAGAACCGCGAGGTCAAGAACATCCTTGGCGCGCTCGGCCTCGACGTGACCCGGCTGATCCGCATTTCCTACGGGCCGTTCCAGCTCGGCGAGCTGCCGGAAGGGCATGTGCTGGAGATCAAGGGACGCATGCTGCGCGACCAGCTTGGCGAGCGGCTGGTCGAGGAATCGGGCGCGAATTTCGAAGCGCCGATCGTCAACCAGTTCTCCAACCACCCGGTGCGGCGCGAGACCACGCGAGCCGAGCCGCTGGAGCGTCCGAGAATCCAGCGCGACGGCGAGCGCGGCAGAATCGGCGAAGGCGGCCTCATCAAGAAGCGCCAGCGTCGCGAAGGCGCGCGCGACGAGGCGCTCGGAAAGCTTTCGACGCGACCCGACCGGCCGAAGTTTGAGCGCGGAGAAAGGCCGGAGCGTCCGAAGCTGGAACGTGGCGAGCGACCGGAACGGCCGGGCAAGTTCGGCGATCGGCCCGATCGTTTTGCGTCCTTCGGCGACAAGGGCGGCCCCAAGCCGCCACGTGCCGGTGGCAAACGAGAGCGAGAGCAGCGCCCGATCGAGCCGCCCGGGCAGCGCAAGGCCAATGTCTGGATGGCTCCGGGCGCGAGGCCGATCGGCGCTGGACGCGCCGCCGCCGAGAAGGCGGAAGTGGAGGCCAGGCGCGCCTCCAGAAAGCCGTTCGGCAAGGCCGGCGGCAAACCTGACCCCCGCAAGCCACGCGACGGCGACAGGCCACAAGGCAATCGGTCGGGTCCCGGCAAGGGCGGTCCGAGAGGACCGCGCGGCGGGGGACGCGGCTAGACATGCGCATCGTCGGCGGTGAGTTTCGCGGGCGGCCGCTCGCCACGCCGCGTGGCCAGTCGATACGGCCCACGACGGACCGGACGCGAGAGGCGGTCTTCAATGTGCTCACGCATCGCTTCGCCGACAAGCTCGAAGGCGCGCGCGTGCTGGACCTTTTCGCTGGCACAGGCGCGCTGGGCCTCGAGGCGCTCTCGCGCGGCGCGGCGCATTGCCTGTTCATCGAGGAATCGGCGGAAGGGCGCGGCCTGATCCGCACGAATGTCGAATCCTTCGGCCTTGTGGGCCGGACGAAGATCTTTCGGCGCGACGCGACGGGCCTGGGAGATGCGGGCACGATCGCGCCTTTCGATCTGCTCTTCGCCGATCCGCCCTATGGAAAGGGGCTGGGCGAACTGGCCCTGAGTTCGGCGCGCAAGGGTGGCTGGCTTTCGCCGCGCGCGCTTTGCGTCGTAGAGGAGGCGAGTTCGGCCCTGTTCACGCCAGGCGAGGGCTTTTCGGTCCTCGACCAGCGCAACTACGGCGAGACGACGGTCCGCTTCATCGGGGCGAACTGATTTCGGCCTCTTTTCCCGCCCACATGACCAACAATTAACTTAAGGCGGCAGGCCGTTCCCTGTAGTTTCGCGCGCAAATCAGCGGAGCAGATATGGAATTGAAGAGCTTTTTGGGCCGTAGGCTGCGGCTTGGCGCGACACTCCTGATCCTGTTGACCGGGCTGGCCGGAACAGCGGGAGCCGACACGACTCCCACGCAGACACCGGCAGCGCAGGCGCAGGTCGAGAATGAAGTCTCCAGCTTCATGCTAGACAACGGCATGCAGGTGGTGGTGATACCCGACCGCCGCGCGCCGATCGTCACGCACATGGTCTGGTACAAGGTCGGCAGCGCCGACGAGCCTCCAGGCAAGTCTGGAATCGCCCATTTCTTCGAACATCTCATGTTCAAGGGCACCAAAAACTACAAGGCTGGCGATTTCGCCGCCCGGATCGCAGAGATCGGCGGTAGTGAGAACGCTTTCACGTCCAACGATTATACGGCCTATTATCAGACGGTCACTCCGGATGCGCTCGGAAGCATGATGGAGTATGAGGCCGACCGGATGCGCAACCTCATCCTGACCGACGACGTGATCGGGCCGGAACGCGATGTCGTGCTCGAGGAGCGCCGTCTACGCATCGAGACAAGCCCGGAGGCGCTGCTTTCGGAGGAGGTAAACGCGACGCTTTACCAGAACCATCCATATCGGGTTCCGGTGATCGGCTGGATGCACGAGATCGAGCAGCTCAACCGCACCGATGCCGTGGCGTTCTACAATCAGTACTATGCGCCCAACAACGCGATCCTGATCGTCGCCGGTGATGTCGATGCGGGCCAAGTTCGTGCGCTGGCTGAAAAGACCTATGGGCAGGTGAAGCGCGGACCGGACCTGCCGCCAAGGGTGCGTCCAACCGAACCTGAACAGAACACCGCGCGCACGGTGACGATGACCGATCCACGCGTCACGACGCCGAGTTATTCCAAGACCTGGCTGGTTCCCTCCTACAATACGGCTGAGGATGGCGAGGCCGAGGCGCTGGACCTCCTGGCCGAGATATTGGGCGGCGGCCTGCGCAGCCGCATCTATCAGGCGCTTGTCGTGAAGAGCGGCCTTGCGTCGTCGGCGGGAGCCTACTTCGACGGCTCGAGGCTCGATGCGGCCTCCTTCGCCGTCTACGGCGCGCCGCGCGGCTCCGCGAAGCTTGATGAGGTGCAGCAGGCCGTCGACGCCGAGATCGCTGCCATCGTCAAGGATGGCGTCGGCGACCGAGAACTGGAGGCGGCGAAGGACAGGTTCGTGCGGTCGATGATCTTTGCCCGCGACAACCAGTCTTCCATGGCCAACATCTACGGCTCGTCCCTGGCCACCGGCGAGACGGTCGAGGACATCCAGGCCTGGCCCGACCGGATCAAGAAGGTGACAGTCGCGGAAATCCAGAAAGTCGCAGCGAAATATCTGAAGGCCGGAAACTCCGTGACGGGTTATCTGATGCCTGCCGAACCCGTTCAGAATTGACGTGAGTAAGATGACGAAACTGTTTGAGAAGACTCGTGCTTTCGGTCTTGCGTTTCTGCTGACGGCCGGATCGCTCGCAACGTTTCCCGCCGGCGCGGAAGTCGCCATACAGGAAGTGAAAAGCGACAAGGGCATCACTGCCTGGCTGGTCGAGGACTACACGGTCCCGATCGTTACGGTCCGCTTCTCCTTCCAGGGGGGCAACACGCAGGACCCGCCCGGAAAGGAAGGCATGTCGGAACTGATCAGCGGGCTTTTCGACGAAGGCGCCGGCGAATTCGATTCCGACACATTCCAGACGAAGCTCGATGAAGCCGGCGCCGAGATGCGGTTCGGCGCCGGTCGCGATACGATCTACGGCTCGATGCGGATGCTGGCGGATAGGCGCGACGAGGCGCTCGACCTGCTGAAGCTCGCGGTAGCGCAGCCGAGGTTCGATGATGCGCCGATCGATCGGATTCGCGCTCAGATCGTGGCCGGTATAGTCGCCAACGCTCGCGACCCCGAAACGGCGGCACAGGAGAAGTGGCAGCAGGCGCTCTATGGCGACCATCCCTACGCGCGGCCCGACGACGGCACCGAGGAGACCCTGGCGACCATCAGCGCCAACGACTTGCGCGCCTACCACAAGGCCATCTTCGCGAAGGATACGCTCAAGGTTTCCGTGGTCGGTGCGATCGACGCGGAAACGCTGAAGCAGAAGCTGGATGACCTGTTTGGTGCGTTGCCGGAAAAGGCCGATCTGCGTCCGGTGCCGATGGTCGACATCAAGCTCGGGCAGGAGGTGCGGGTCGACTACGACCTGCCGCAGACCTCGCTACAGCTTGCATTTCCGGGCGTCGCACGCGCGTCACCCGATTTCTTTCCCGCCTATGTGATGAACGAAATCCTTGGCGGCGGCGGTACGTTCTCGTCGCGGCTGTTCGACGAGGTCAGGGAAAAGCGCGGACTGGCCTACGGCGTCAGTTCCGGGCTTGTGACCAACAAATATTCCTCCGGCCTTGTCATCAGGACTGCGACCCGCTCGGATCGTGCACCCGAAACGCTGGGCGTCATCCGCGATGTCGTCAGGCGCATGGCGGAGGAGGGGCCGACCGAGAAGGAGCTGGCGGCGACGAAGAAATACATCATCGGCTCCTACGCGCTGAACAATCTGGACACGTCGGGGGCGATTGCGGCAACCTTGCTGTCGCTGCAGCAGGAAGGCCTCGGCATCGACTACATGCAGCGGCGCGATGCGCTTATAAACGCCGTGACGCTGGAGCAGGTCCGCGATGTCGCCCGTAGGCTGCTGACCGCAGACCCGGCCATTCTAGTGATCGGGCCGCCGTTCGAGGAAGGAACGAAGGGATGAACGACCAGACGTCGGCCGGCCTGACGGGCAGCCTTGCAGGCAGCCACCGGGGCGGTTCGACGGACGGTCCGACCTTCGCGGTGGCCTTCGGCGGCGGCGGCGCGCGAGGTCTCGCCCACATCCAGGCCATTGAAGCGCTTGACGAACTTGGCATCCGGCCGGTCGCGATCTCAGGAAGCTCGATCGGGGCAATCATGGGGGCGGCCGTTGCATCCGGCATGACCGGGAAGGAGATCGAGGACTATGCGCGCTCGATCCTCTCGCGTCGTGCGGAAATCATCAGCCGCATGTGGAGTGTGCGGCCGCAATCTCTTGGCGGGATGGTGGGCGGGCTTAAGGTTGCCCAGTTCAACATCGAGCGCATCCTCCATGCGTTCCTGCCGCATCATGTCCCCAATTCTTTCGAAGAACTGGCGATTCCCCTGCAGGTCACGGGAACCGACTATTACGGGCACCACGCGACTGTTTTCTCCCATGGCGACCTGCGCGGCGCGCTGGCGGCATCGGCCGCGATCCCGGCGGTGTTCGCGCCGGTCGTGCGCGATGGACGCACCTATATCGATGGCGGCATTTACAACCCGGTTCCGTTCGATTTGCTGCATGGCAAGGCCGACATCGTCATCGCCGTCGACGTTGTCGGCGCGCCGCAGGAGGTGGAAGGACGCAAGCCGACGTCGGTGGATCTGATGTTTGGCGCGACGCAACTGCTCATGCAGTCGATCATCGCCAACACGCTGCACAAGTGCCGTCCCGACATCCTGCTGCGACCGCCCGTCTCGAAGTACCGTGTGCTGGACTTCCTCAAGATCGATGCCCTGCTGGCCGAGACCGCCGGCATCAAGGACGAGTTGAAACGGGCGGTCGACGCGGCGGTCAAGGCCAGGGACGCAGCCTGAACGCCGGTTCCGCCATTGCAGAAGCGGGGTCGGCACAATAGATGGTGCCCAACACCATTTTATGCCGTCAGGACAGTTTCATGAATGAAGGACCGGACGCGAGGCGACTGACCGATCAGGTCGCCGCCCTTGTCGAAGCCGCGAAGAAGGCGGGGGCCGATGCGGCGGACGCGGTCGCAGTGCGCGGCCGCTCGACCAGCGTCTCCGTCCGGCTGGGCAAGGTCGAGGGCACGAATTCCTCCGAAGGAGACGACGTTTCTTTGCGCGTCTTCGTCGGCCAGCGCGTTGCAAGCATCTCCGCCACCGCCTCGTCCGACCCGACGACGCTTGCCGAACGCGCGGTGGCGATGGCGAAAGTCTCGCCGGAGGATCCCTACCAGGGTCTTGCCAACGCCGACCTGCTGGCGAAGATGGTTCGCGACCTCGACCTCTATGACCCGACGGAAGTCTCGGCGGACGCGTTGCGCGATGCGGCGCTGGCGGCCGAGGCGGCGGCGCTTGCGGTGCCGGGCGTTACCAATTCCGGCGGCAGCGGGGCCAGCGCCGGGCTCGGCGGCCTGGTGCTGGCGACATCGCACGGGTTCGTCGGGCACTATGTCGGCTCGCGCTTCGGCCGCTCGGCAAGCGTGATCGCCGGCGAGGGGACCGGCATGGAACGCGACTACGAATATTCGTCGCGCCTGCATTTCGCTGACCTCGAGGCTCCCGAGGAGATCGGCCGCAAGGCGGGCGAGCGCACGGTGCGTCGGCTCAACGCCCGCAAGGCTAAGACGGGAACCGTCGATGTCGTGTTCGACCCGCGCGTGGCGCGCGGCATCGCCGGGCATCTTGCCGGGGCGATCAATGGCGCTGCGGTCGCCCGCAAGACCAGCTTCCTGCGCGACAAGATGGGCCAGCAGGTCGCATCCGCAGGCATCACCGTCACCGACGATCCGGCGATTGTACGCGGACAGGCCTCGCGGCCGTTCGACGGCGAGGGCGTGGCCGGCGAAAAGCTGCTGATGGTCGAGAAGGGTGTGCTGAACCACTGGTTCCTGTCCACCTCGGCCGCGCGGGAACTCGGTCTGGTCACAAACGGACGCGGTGCGCGTGGCGGCTCGTCGGTGTCCCCAACCTCGACGAACCTTGCCGTCGAGCCGGGCGAGCGCACGCCTGAAGACATCATCAAGTCGCTGAAGAGCGGCTTCTACGTGACGGAGGTATTCGGGCAGGGTGTCGACATGATCACCGGCGAATACAGCCGCGGCGCTTCGGGCCTGTGGATCGAGAATGGCGAACCGGCCTACCCGGTGGCGGAGGTGACGATCGCTTCCAACCTCAAGGACATGTTCTTGAGGATGGTTCCTGCCAGCGATCTCGACAGGCATCATGCGACCGCCAGCCCGACGCTTTTCATTGAGGGCATGACCCTTGCCGGCAGTTGACGACGCAATCAACGCCGGGGTGGCTGCTGATCTGGCCGCCGATCTCGCGCTTTTGAAGGAGGCGACCCGCGAGGCGGGCAAGATCGCCATGCGCTATTTCCGCCAGAACCCGGAGGTCTGGCTGAAGGGCGGCAGCTCGCCGGTGAGCGAGGCCGACTATGCGGCCGACAAGTTCCTGCGCGAGACGCTGCTTGCGGCGCGGCCGGACTATGGCTGGCTGTCCGAGGAAACGGCGGACGATGCGGCGCGGCTCAAGGCGCGTCGCACATTTATCATAGACCCGATCGACGGCACGCGCGGATTCCTGGACGGACGCCGCGAATGGTGTGTGTCGGCGGCGGTGACCGAAGGCGGACGGCCGCTTGTTGGTGTGCTGGAGTGCCCGGCGAAGAACGAAACATATCTGGCGAAGGCCAACGGCGGCGCCTTCAGGGATGGCAAGCCTCTCCGCATCGGCGCGCCGCGATCGCCGCCCGTGGTTGGCGGCCCGGTATCGATGATCAACGCCATGCCTCCGGCTCTCAGGGACCGGGTGAAGCGGGCAGAATACATACCGTCGCTGGCGTACAGGATCGCTATGGTCGCCGACGGCCGGCTCGACGCGACGTTCATCAAGCCGAACTCGCAGGACTGGGACCTCGCCGCCGCCGACCTGATCCTGCATGAAGCCGGTGGCGCGATCCTGGATGACGGGGGCGTTTCGCCGACCTATGGTGGCCGCGAGACCGTCCATGGGTTGCTTGTGGCGGGCAGCGGTGAGCTTCTCGCGGCCATGGGCCGCACCATACGAGGCGAAGCCTGAACGGAAACAGTTGAAAAGCGTACGATTCTTCGGATAGTGCGCAGCCCATGCGGTATCCTGCGCGGTGACGGGGCGGCACGAGACACCCGCCGGCGTCAGCTTATAAAATCGATTCCGATTTCCGGACCGATGCGCTAGACAGGCGGCAAAACAGTCAGGGTCATGACAATGTCCGGCAGCGAGAGTGAAAAACAGCTTCTGCACCTCGTATTCGGCGGCGAGTTGAAGAATCTCGGCGGCACCGAATTCCGCGACCTCGACGACCTCGACATCGTCGGTGTCTACCCGAACTACAGGACCGCCCACGCCGCCTGGAAGGCCAAGGCTCAAGCCAGCGTAGACAATGCGCATATGCGCTATTTCGTCGTCCACCTGCACCGGCTGCTTGATCCGGAGGCGAAGGGCGGATCGGAATAACGCATGGACGAGCAGACTGCAGCGCAGCCGGCCAAGCGACCTGCGGCCAGCACGCCGGCCCCCAGCCGCGGAAAGACCCTCTGGACGAGGGTTCGCGGGCCGCTGGTCGAGTCGCGGTTTGCCAAGGCGACCATCACATCGCTGATCGCCCAGGGCCTGCGCCTCATCAAGAGCACCAACCCGCTCGCGCCCGGCTCTACCGACCTTTCCGATGTGTATGAAGGTGAGCAGCCCTTCATCATAGCCTTGTGGCATGGGCAGCATATCCTCGCTCCGGTCTTCTACCCGCCCAAGCGCGGTCTGGTGGCGATGGTTTCGCGCAGCGCCGACGCCGAGCTCAACGCGATGGTGGTGGAGAAATTCGGCATCGAAGCCGTGCGCGGTTCGGGCGGGCGTGGCTCGGGGCATCGATTGGACAAGGGCGGGGCGCGCGCGCTCGTTGCCCTGAAAAAGGCGCTTGATGACGGCAACAACGTCTGCATGATCGCAGACATACCGCACGGAACGCCGCGCGACGCCGGCTCCGGCATCGTTCTCCTGGCCCGAATCTCGGGCCGGCCTATCATTCCCATGGCGTTCGCTACCAGTCGCCGGAAGGTGCTTGAACAGAGTTGGGACAAGACGACTGTATTCCTGCCGTTTGGTAAGGGGGCGGTGGCTGTCGGCGATCTGATCTACGTTTCCAGGGACGCCGACGATGCCGAACTGGAGCGCAAGCGACTGCTTGTGACGGAGCGCCTCAACGCGACGACGGCCCATGCCTACGCACTCGCGGATGGTCAAGCATGAGCGAGAGATGGGCACGCACCGTTTGGGCAACGTACCGCTTTGCCGGCGCGGCCGCCTTTCCGCTCGTTGGTCCCTACGTCGCCTGGAGGGCGACGAAGGGCAAGGAAGACCCCAACCGCCGACGCGAACGCTCGGGCTACCCGAGCAAGCCTCGCCCCGATGGCCCGCTGATCTGGGCGCACGCGGCAAGCGTCGGCGAGACGATCGCCATCGTGCCGTTGATCGAGAATATCCTCGTTCTCGGCGTCAATGTCGTGCTGACGACCGGCACGGTGACCTCGGCGCAGGTCGCGGACGAGCGGCTGGGCGACCGCATCATCCACCAGTTCGTGCCGCTGGACCTGAAGCCGGCGATCTCGCGCTTCCTCAACCACTGGCAGCCGGACCTCGCGCTGATCGCCGAGTCGGAAATCTGGCCGATGACGATCATGGAACTCGGGCTCAGGCGAATTCCGCAGGTGCTGGTGAACGGGCGGCTGTCCGAACGCTCCTTCAACGCCTGGCAGAAGCGGCACTACATCGCGGAAGCGTTGTTCGAGAACCTGTCGCATGTGGTTGCGCAGTCGGACCAGGACGCGGAGCGGTTCGAGACGCTCGGCGCGCGGCCGGTCACCGTGTCTGGCAACTTGAAGGTCGACACCAACCCGCCCCCAGTGGATGCGCGCACGCTGCAAACGATCTCGCGCCAACTCAGCCTGCGTCCGACATGGGCCGCAGTCTCGACACATGACGGCGAGGAGCGGATGGCGGCGGATATCCACCTGCTGCTGCGCTCGCGCCACCCCGGCCTGATCACCATCATCGTGCCGCGTCATCCCGAAAGGGCACCGGCGCTCGCGGCCGAGTTCGCATCCATGGGCCTGAAGGTGGTGAAGCGCAGTTCGGGCGACCGCATCCGCTCGGACACCGACATCCTGCTCGGAGATACTATCGGCGAGATGGGACTTTACCTCCGGCTGACCGAGGTGGCCTTTGTCGGGCGCTCGCTGACGGCAGAAGGGGGCCAGAACCCACTCGAGCCGGCGATGCTGGAAACCGCAGTGCTGTCCGGCCGCAACGTGCAGAATTTCCGCGAGGCCTACCAGCGCCTGATCGACGGCGGCGCAGCCAAGTTGGTCGCCGACCGCGACATGCTGGCGGGAGCCATCAACTTCCTGCTGTTGAACGACGCGCCGCGCCGCAGGATGATGGCCGCCGGCGTGGCGACGGTCGAGGAAATGCGCGGCGCGCTCGGCAAGACGATGAGGGCGCTGGAGCCCTTCATCCAGCCGCTGATCGTCAAGTCGCGGCTAAAGGGGGTGCGATAGCAGCATGGCCGCCGAAGCGCCTCCGTTCTGGTGGGAGAAAACGGACTGGCGCGCACGCGCGCTCTATCCCATCTCGAGCGTCTACGGATCGATCGCGCGCCGCAGGATGGTCAACGCCCGCCGCGAAAGGCTGGACGTTCCCGTGCTTTGCGTCGGCAACTTCACAGTCGGCGGCACCGGCAAGACGCCGGTCGCCATCGCGCTGGCCAAGCAGGCCAAGCAGATGAACCTGACGCCGGGCTTCCTGTCGCGCGGATACGGCGGGACGATCCACGAGCCGCATGTGGTCGACCGCAAGCAGGACAGCGCGCGGCAGGTCGGCGACGAGCCGCTGCTGCTCTCCGACCATGCGCTGACCGCGACGACGCCAAATCGCGTCGCCGGCGCGAAACTGCTGCTCGACCGTGGCTGCAACCTCATCATCATGGATGACGGCTTCCAGAGCGCGCATGTCCACATGGACTATGCGCTGGTGGTGGTCGATGGGCGCTACGGCATCGGCAACGGCCATGTGCTGCCCGGCGGCCCCTTGCGTGCGCCTCTCATCGACCAGGTGCGCTTCGCCACGGGCATCGTGCGGATGGGCGACGATCAGGCAGGCGAAACCGTCGTCAGGCAGGCTGCGCGCGCCGGCAAGCCGATCTTCGAGGCATGGCTGAAGGCGCGCAGCGCCGACAAGTTCGCAGGCAGGCGCTTCCTCGCGTTTGCGGGCATTGGCCACCCGGAAAAATTCTTCACGACGGTCGTCAATGCCGGCGGCGAGATCGTGGTGTCGCGATCGTTTCCGGATCACCATTTCTATTCGAACGGCGAGTTGACCGATCTCGTCACGACCGCTCGCGACGGCGGCCTTGAGGTCATCACCACGGCCAAGGATTTCGCCCGCTTGCGCAACGGCATCGCGCCGTCGGAACTGATCGACAAGCTCAATGTGCTGGAGATCGACGCGGTGTTCGAAAACTCCAATGCGGCGCGGCGCATTGTCGAGGAAACCCAGAATGCTTGGCGGGAAAGGCGGCTCGGGCGCTGAAGACGAGCGTCAGGCGGCGTGCCCGGCAAGTTCCGGATTGACCTCGATTTCTCGCTTCAGCGATGCCGCGGCATCGACATACGCCTCCTGCCGCGCCACGCTCCAGTAGCGCAACTCGTCGAGTGGGATGGATTCCCCGGTGACCGCGCAGCGCACGAATGCGCCGGGGCTGGTTACCTGGAAATCGCCATCGAGGTAGCGGATGCGGGCTTCCCGTGCGCCGGGGCCTTCAAAACGGTTCATCATCGCCTTGTTCCGCCACAAATCCCGGGAGAGGTCAAGCTGGCGGATCGTATCAGGGCAAGGCAGGCGGTTGCGCTTCCTTGAGACAGCCCGTCCGGATGAACACGCCGCGCTCCATCGGGTCCCTCTCGGCGGTCTCGTCCAGCGTCACGTCGCGCGGCGAATACCAGAGGACGGAGCCGATCTCGGGTGCGAACCACACATCCGGGGCCGGATCGCCTGCATTTGGCGGGTTTTCGAGCACAGTGAAATCTCGCTGCATCGGATAGATGCGAAGGGACCGGCTGCTGGTGTCGTCCGGCTCGATGACGACGGGCCCATTATCCGGGTCGCCGCCGTCAGCCACATAGGGATCGCCGACCGGGCCAAGCGAGATGCCGGTGTAGCCGACGCCGACACCGAAGGTGAACCAGTAGGTACGCTGCGGCGACTTGATCCAGAAGTAGAGGTTCGATGGCGTGCTGGCGAAGTGCTTCGCCGGGATGAAGCCTGCGCTGAACGCAGGGTTGCTCTTCAGCGTGTAGGTAGCCTGCTCGGCCGCACAGGCCAGATCGTCGAAGGTGATTTCCGTCGCCGCCATCGACGGCGAACCCGCGAGCGTTGCGACGACGAGAGATGAAAAGCCCAAGATTGTGCGCACGAGACCCCCAGATTTGCCCTTGGACACCAATGGCGCAGATTCGGGCCGATTTGGGGAGAACTCATCGCCTGCCGAACAGGCGTTCGATGTCCGCGAGCTTGAGCTCGATATAGGTCGGGCGGCCGTGGTTGCAGGTGCCTGAACCCGGTGTTGCCTCCATCTGGCGCAGCAACGCGTTCATCTCCTCCGCCTTCATCAGCCGGCCGGAGCGGACGGAGCCATGGCAGGCCATGGTCGATGCAATGCGGTCGAGCCGCGCCTTGAGGCTGTCGACGGTGTCGTTGTCGGCGATCTCGTCGGCGAGGTCGCGGATCAATTGCCCGACATTGGTCTCGCCGAGCATAGCCGGCGTTTCGCGCACCGCGACCGCGCCCGGGCCAAAACGCTCGATGCCAAGGCCGAAGCGGGACAGCGTCTCGGCATGCAGCGCCAGCCTGTCGACGTCGTCTTCCGGCAGGTTGACGATTTCGGGCAGCAGCAGCATCTGCGCTGGCATCGGCCGCGCATGCAGCGCGTTCTTCAGCGCCTCGTAGACAAGGCGCTCATGCGCTGCGTGCTGGTCGACGATGACCAGCGAGTCGCGCGTCTGCGCCACGATGTAGTTCTCGTGTACCTGCGCGCGCGCGGCACCCAGTTCCATGCCGAGCAGCGTTTCGTCCAGCGAGGCGGTTCCCGCGCGGGCGTCGACGCTGGCGACGGGGCGAGCGTCGAATATCGCCTGCGCGGCTTCAGCCAGGCCCTGGCCGAGCGGCCTGTAGGGAGATTGCGCGGGATCGTAACCGGAGGTCGAGGCGCGGAAGGCGGGGTCGAAGCTGCGGTGCCCGTTCGCCGGCCCTGAATGGCCATAGGTCGTGGCACCTGGCCGGAACGCGCCAGCGAGGCCGGCTGCGCCCGATGTCGCCGGGCGGATGCCGGCACCCGCCAACGCCTGCTTGATGGCGCCGACGATCAACCCGCGCACGAGGCCAGGGTCGCGGAAACGGACATCGGCCTTGGCCGGGTGCACGTTGACGTCCACCAAGGCGGGATCGAGCGTCAGGAACAGCACCGTGACCGGATGGCGGTCGCGGGCGAGCAGATCGGCATAGGCGCCGCGAATGGCCCCCGCGATCAGCTTGTCGCGTACCGGCCGGCCGTTGACATAGGCATATTGCTGCAGGGCGTTGGCGCGGCTGTAGGACGGGATGGAAACGTGGCCGGCAAGCGTAACGCCCTCGCGCTGAGCGTCGATGGCGAGCGCGTTTTGAGGGAAATCATCGCCCATCACCTGAGCGATGCGCCGCAGATAGCCATCCTCGCTTTCGTCCGTTGCCGGCAGGTCCAGCGTTGAGCGATCGGTCCCCGAAAGCGTGAAGCGCACGGCGGGGAAGGCGATGGCGATGCGCTTCACCACATCGGTGATCGCTGAACTCTCGGCGCGCTCGCCCTTCATGAACTTGAGACGGGCTGGCGTCGCGAAGAAGAGATCGCGCACTTCGACCGATGTGCCCCGGTTAGCGGCAGTCGGACGCACGGCGGAAACGCGGCCGCCGTCGACGGAAATCTCCGCTGCAGCATCCGCTTCCACAGTGCGCGAACGGATCGCCAGCCGCGATACCGAGCCGATGGAAGGCAGGGCCTCGCCGCGGAAACCGAGCGAGCGGATGTCGTGGATGTCGGTGGATAGCTTGGAGGTGCAGTGGCGCGCGACCGCGAGCATCAGTTCACTGGCGGCGATCCCCCCGCCGTCGTCCACCACGCGCAACAAAGACAGCCCGCCGCCGCCGGTGGCGACCTCTATGCGGGACGCTCCGGCATCGAGCGCGTTCTCGACCAGTTCCTTCACCACGCTCGCCGGACGCTCGATGACTTCGCCGGCGGCGATCTGGTTGATCATCGTTTCGGAAAGATGGCGGATGGGCATGGGCCGATTATACAGGGATTCGGCGGACGGACAGCCCTGCGAGAACGACCAATCACAGGCAAAGACTTGGCGGGCCGGCGTCGTGAACCGGGCATGCGGGGGCGTTAAACAGAAAACCCGCCGTTCTACGGCTGGCTAGGGTATGATCGTACCCGGTCAGGAGGATGGCGATGGAAGTCGTTTCAGCCGAGAAGACAACCGAGGCAGGCCGGCGCCGTGAGCGCGGAGGCCGCAGCGCGCGACGCGAGATGCGCTCGCATGGCCCGGAAGGGCTGGGACGGCCTTACATCCTCCGCAACATCCCCAATTACGACATTCTCTCGGAAGAGAACCTGATCCGGATCGAGGCTACAGCCGACCGCATCCTTGCCGAGATCGGCATCGAATTTCGGGACGATCCGGTTGCTCTCGACCACTGGAAGCGCGTCGGCGCGAAAATCGACGGTGTTCTCGTAAAATTCGAGCCGGGCATGCTGCGCGAGCTCCTCAAGACCGCGCCGGCCGAATTTACCCAGCACGCGCGCAACCCGGCCAATTCGGTGCTCATCGGTGGGAAAAGCGTCGTCTTTTCGCCCGCCTATGGGTCGCCCTTCGTGATGGACCTCGACAAGGGTCGTCGCTACGGCACCATCGAGGACTTCAGGAATTTCGTGAAACTGGCGCAGTCCTCGCCATGGCTGCATCATTCGGGCGGTACGATCTGCGAACCCGTCGATGTCCCGGTCAACAAGCGCCACCTCGACATGGTCTACAGCCATGTCAAATATTCGGACCGCGCCTTTATGGGCTCGGTGACCGCAGAAAGCCGCGCCGAGGATTCCATCGACATGGCGCGCATCCTCTTCGGCGAGGACTTTGTTGACCGCAACTGCGTGATCCTCGGCAACGTCAACGTGAACTCGCCGCTCGTCTGGGACGCGACCATGACGACTGCGTTGCGCGCCTATGCCCGCGCAAACCAGGCGGCGGTCATCGTGCCGTTCATCCTAGGCGGCGCGATGGGGCCGGTGACGAATGCCGGCGCGATCGCCCAGTCGCTCGCCGAGACCATGGCCGGCTGCGCGCTGACGCAGCTTGAGAGGCCCGGTGCGCCAGTGATCTTCGGCAATTTCCTGTCCTCGATGTCTCTGCGCTCTGGTTCGCCGACCTTCGGCACGCCGGAGCCGGCGATCGGCTCCATGGTGATCGGGCAACTGGCGCGGCGGTTGAACCTGCCGCTGCGCTGCTCCGGCAATTTCACCACATCCAAGCTGCCCGATGCGCATGCGATGAACGAAGGCACAGTGTCGATGCTGGCGGCGGTCCATTGCGGCGCGAACTTTATCCTGCACTCGGCCGGCTTCCTCGATGGGTTGCTGTCGATGTCCTACGAGAAGTTCGTCATGGACGCCGACTTCTGCGGCGCACTGCACACCTATCTCGACGGCGTGAAGATCGACGACAACGAGCTGGCGCTGGAGGCTTTTCGCGAGGTTGGTCCAGGCAGCCACTTCTTCGGCTGCGCGCACACGATGCAGAACTACGAGACCGCCTTCTGGGACAGCGAGATCGCCGACAACGAGCCGTTCGAGAAATGGGAAGCCGCCGGCTCGGAGGACGCGGCGATCCGGGCCAACCGTCGCTGGAAGCGCGCACTCGCCGAATACCAGGCGCCGCCGCTGGACAAGGCGATTGACGAGGCGCTTAAAGATTTCATTGCCAGGAAGAAAGCATCCATGCAGGATTCGTGGTACTAGAAAGCCAGGATTTGCTTGGGGAAGCTGCCATGATGATGCCGCTGATAGCAGTGCTGCTTTTGACTGCAACCGCCTCGATTGCCTTGGCCGGGCCGGCAAGTGAGGTCGTCCGGCCATTCTACCTGCAACCCGGGTTGGAACTCGAAGCGTCGGCGCGGGGAGACTTCATCGATCCCGCGCGCAAGGTGCTCAACCTCAACGACGAAATCCGGCAAGGCGGCGGCGAGGGGTGCCTCGACCCGGCGCTACCGTTCAACGACACGAAATTCGACCCTGCGGAAGTCGTCGCAACCCTGAAGCTCGAGGAACTGATGACCGAGAGCGATGCGACCGTCGTAGCGAAATTCATGGCGGAAGGACAGGAGCAGGCCGTGCAGTGGCGGCTGAAGGAGATTGGCGGCCGTTGGCGCATCTCCGACATCGCCTCGATGTCGAAGGACTGGGCGCTCAGCCGGTTCCAGTGCGAGTAGCCGAAGACCGAGATCGCAAATGCGTCAAATGGGGACGCTATTACGCATTGGGCATTCTGCGCTGCGACGCCTAAGATAAGGTCCAGCCAGAGACGAGCCCATGAACGCCGACCCGCTTCTCCAGCCATTTCAACTGAAGCACCTGACGCTGAAGAACCGCGTCATGTCCACCAGCCATGAGCCGGCCTATTCCGAGGACGGCATGCCCAAGGAGCGCTACCGGCTCTACCACGCCGAGAAGGCGAAGGGCGGCATGGCGCTGACGATGACGGCGGGATCTGCGCTCGTGTCGCGCGACAGCCCGGCAGCCTTCGGCAACCTGCAGGCCTATCGTGACGAGATCGTGCGCTGGATGCGCGAGCTTGCGGATGATTGCCACGAGCACGATTGCAAGGTGATGATCCAGCTTACCCATCTCGGCCGCCGCACCGGCTGGAACAAGGCGGATTGGCTGCCGGTTCTGAGCGCCTCACCCGTCCGCGAAGCCGCACACCGGGCATTCCCGAAGACGGCCGAGGAATGGGATATCGAACGCATCGTCGCGGACTACGCGTCGGCCGCGCAGCGCATGAAGGAAGCCGGGCTCGACGGCATCGAGTTCGAGGCCTACGGCCACCTGATGGACGGCTTCTGGTCGCCCGCGACCAACCATCGCGACGACGAGTATGGCGGCTCGCTGGACAACCGGCTGCGTTTCACCTGGCGCGTCATCGACGCGGTGCGCGCTGCGGTCGGCGCGGATTTCATCGTTGGCATCCGCATGGTGGCGGACGAGGATTTTGCTGCCGGCCTGTCCCAGCAAGAGGGCGTGGAAATCGCGCGTCGCCTGGCTGCATCGGGCAAATTCGACTTCCTGAACATCATACGCGGTTCCATCGAGACCGATGCCGCGCTGACCAAAGTCATCCCGATCATGGGTATGCGCGCTTCGCCGCATCTCGACTTTGCGGGCGCGGTGAGGGAAGCGACGAAGTTTCCGGTGTTCCATGCTGCGCGCATCTCGGACGTCGCGACGGCGCGCCACGCCATCGCGTCCGGCAAGCTCGACATGGTAGGCATGACGCGAGCCCATATCGCCGATCCGCACATCGTCCGGAAAGTGATGGAAGGGCGGGAACACGAGATCAGGCCGTGCGTCGGCGCGACCTACTGCCTCGACCGTATCTATGAGGGCGGCGAGGCGCTTTGCGTCCACAACGCCGCGACGGGGCGCGAGGCGACTATCCCGCAGATCATCGTCCGCACGCAAGGTCCGACGAAGCGGGTGGTGGTGGTTGGTGCCGGCGCCGCAGGTCTGGAGGCAGCGCGTGTCGCAGCCGAGCGTGGGCACAAGGTCACCGTGCTGGAGGCATCCGGGCAGGCTGGCGGGCAAGTCCGTCTCGCGGCGCAGAACCAGCGCCGGCGCGAACTGATCGGCATCGTGGACTGGCGGCTGGCGGAACTCGAACGGCTTGCCGTCGACATCCGCTATGATGTCTGGGCGGAACAGGACGACGTTCTTTTGCTCGCGCCTGATGTCGTCATCATCGCGACCGGTGGCCTCCCGCAGAATCCGCCGCTGGAGTCGGGTGACGAGCTCGTCACGTCGAGTTGGGATATCGTCTCCGGCGCGGTCAAGCCGGCGGAGAATGTGCTGCTCTATGACGACAATGGTGGCCATCAGGGCATGACGGCGGCCGAACTGATCGCCAATGCGGGTTCGAAGCTGGAATTGCTATCACCAGAACGCTTCTTCGCGCCGGAGATGGGCGGCACGAACCACGTACCCTACATGCGCGTCTTCCATGAGAAGGGCGTCACGATCACGATCAACACGCGCCTGCATTCGGTGCGCCGCGAGGGCAACCAACTCGTGGCGGTGCTGTCTTCGGATTTCGCGGATGGCTGGCGCGGCGAGCGTCGTGTCGATCAGGTGGTGGTCGAGCACGGTACGCTGCCGTTGGACGACCTTTACCTGTCGCTCAGGCCCTTGTCGAAGAACAGGGGTGCTGTCGATTACGACCGACTGGTTTCGGGCGACGGCGACATTTTCCCGGCAACGGACAGCACGGCCAACTTCATCCTGTACCGGATTGGCGATGCTGTTGCGGCGCGCAATATCCACGCCGCGATCTACGACGCTGTGCGGTTCGGAATGAGGGTCTAGATAGATCTGGCGTAGTACCGAACCGCCTTCTTGCCGCCGTGGATGACGGCGTCTCCGACGTGAGAGAAGCCGAGCGCCGCATGGAAGGCTTCCGAAACCGGATTGGGTGGATCGGAGTTGATTTCGCAAACGATGACATCATGGCCTGCGCGTTTGGCGCGGTCGAAAAGGTCGTCGTACAGACTGCGGGCATGACCGCGCCCACGCGCTTCCGGTGCCACGAGGATACGGTCGACGTAGACGAAGCGCGGGTAACGCGCCTTGAACCACAAGAAGTTGGGGCTGTCGTAATCGGCGTTCTGGTCGAAGGCTATGAGAAAGGCTTCGAGATCGCCAATCCTCGGCGCATGAAAAGCCTGCGCGACGAGATGCGACAACTCTCCCGGCTCCAGCCAGGACAGTTCTTCGGCATGCCTGTTGTTTAGCGCCAGGACGGCGGGCTCATCTTCGCTGCGTATCGGGACAATCATGCCTTCCGCCTAGCACGACAGCGAAGCATTGGAATGATCCAGACCACCGACTGAGAGCGTGTCAGGCCCGGTTGCCTTGCACCAATGTCAGCTGAGGTTTCTTCGGATTGCGGAGCGCCAGCCATTCCTGTGCCTGTTCGGTGGGCATGGGGAAGGCGATCGAGTAACCCTGCACCTGGTCGCAGCCAATTGACTTCAGCGAGGTGAGTTCCTCTTCGGTTTCCGCGCCCTCGGCGATGATGGAGATGCCCAGCCCGCGCGCCAGCTCGGTGATGGCGCGCACGATCTTGGTGTTGTCGCTGTTGGCGTTGATGTTCTGGACGAAGCGGCGGTCGATCTTCAGCCTGTCGATCTCGTTCGGGTTGACGTGGCTGAGCGAGGCGTAGCCGGTGCCGAAATCGTCGAGTTCGAGATGCACGCCCGCCGAGCGGATATGCCGGAGCTTGGCCGCGATGCCCGTCTTCTCGTCGTCGAGGATGACCGATTCGACGATTTCAAGTGAAAGCTTCTGTGGCGGCAGCCCCGCCGTTTCCAGCGTCTCGAAGAGGAACTTGTCGAAGTCGACTTCGCGCAGTTCGGTGCCCGAGACGTTGACCGCGAGCCGTCCGAATTGCAGTCCCGCACGGTACCACTCGCCAGCGGCGGCGATCGCCTTTGCTATGACGATGCGGCCGATGTCGGCCATCAGTCCGGATTTTTCGGCGATCGGAATGAACTCGCCGGGCGAGATCATGCCGCGCGTTTCGTGCTTCCAGCGAACGAGCGCCTCGATGCCGGCAATCGACCCGGTGGTCAGTGAAACCTGCGGCTGGAAATAGACCTGGAAGGACTTTTCTTCGATCGCGACACGCAGGTCGTGCTCGAGCTGCTTGCGGTGCTCCAGTTCGAGCCGCAGTTCCTCGGAGAAGAAGGAGAAACCGCCACCGCCGAGCTTCTTGGCGTTGTAGAGCGCCAAATCCGCATGCACCACGAGGTCCTTGGCGTTGTCGGCGTCGACCGGATAGACGGCGATGCCGGCACTTGCGCCGGGCAGGATCGTCGCGCCCTGGAAGACGATCGGCTCGTTGATGCGGGTCATGATGCGCTTCGCCACCATGTTGATGTCTTCGGTGGCGCCAGCGCCCTGAAGGATCATGATGAACTCGTCGCCGCCAAGCCGCACGCAGATATCGGACGCGCGGCAGGACTCGCGCATGCGCTGCGCGGTCGCTACGAGCACGAAGTCTCCGGCGGCGTGGCCTAGCGTGTCGTTTATTTGCTTGAAGCGGTCGAGATCGATCTGAACGACCGCCATGCGCTCGTTGCGCCGCTGCGCACCCTTGATGAGCGTATCGAAATGATCCGTGAGAAAGGCGCGGTTGTGCAGTCCGGTCAGGCCATCGTGGACGGCGAGAAAGGCCATCGAGTTGCGTGCGTCCATCAACTCGTCCGTGCGGCGCAAGATGACGTCCGACATCGGGCGGAAGACGAACAGGGCGACAAGGATGATGACGCCGATCGTCGAATAGAAAAGCGTCCGGTGCAGCGAAAGGGTGCTGTCGAGCCGGGCGTTTGCCTGCGCGGTGATGCTGTTGCCAAGCGCCGTGAAACCTTCGAGCGTCGCGTTAGCGACCGTCTCGTCGAGAATGGCCCGCTCCTTGCCTGCGCGATAATCCGACCCCTTCACGCCGAGCTCGGTCTCGAGCGCCGAGATGAAACGCCAGCCATTCGCCGCAAGCTCGGTCGAATAGAGATCGAGGTGGTAAGGGGTCCCGTAAAGAATGCTTTCCAGTGACTGGAGATCGAGCTGGTCCTCGGACCTGGTATTGGCGGCGGTACGGACGAGCAGGATGTCCTGATTGGCCTCGAATTCGGTAACGGCCTTGCGCAGGGAAGCGATCAGCGTGAGCCGGTCCTTTTGCTGGGCGTCGCCGATCGCGCCTGCGAGAAAGACCACACGCTGCGAAAGCGCCTTCTGTGCATTGGCCAGGGTGAGTAGTGCGTCGTCGCGCTGCTGCGCCGCCATCATCTGCTGCAGCATGACGAAGGATGTCATGGTGATCGCGGCGATGAGAAGGAGCGCAAACCAGTATGCGCCCTTGATCAAGACGATCAGCCGCCGCGAACTGGTGTTCGCGGTCTGCTGCTGCATGAACGGTTTGCGGGGGCGGTCCGGGGATTCCATAGCCTAACCCATTGCGCGAGAAGGGTTAACGGCATGTCCATAAGTGGCCTGCGAGCGTTCGCGAAACGACCGCAATTCGTTCGAATGGTTATCGGTGTGTTTTGTTTTTACCCGGCCTTTTCGTAATCCGCGTCCGTTCTGGCAGGGCCGGACTGTTTCCGAAGTCGATACCATTCAGCATGCGGTCGCATTCGAGCGGTTACAGCGCATGCCTATCTTTCCCTTGTAATGAAACGACGAGGGAAGAAGCCGAATGACCATGCACACGACGATAGCCAAGCCCGGCGACATGTTCTGGTTCAAGGGAACGCTGGTGAAAATCCGCGTCTCCTGGAGCGCAGGCGAGGACAGGGTAAGCGTCGTCGAACACTACATGCCGTATGGCGAGTCGCCGCCGCTGCACATCCATCGCAACGAGGACGAGGTGTTCCACATTCTCGAAGGCGAAATGCGCATCCACATCGACGGCAAGGAAAGCTTGGCCAAGGCGGGCGAAACGGTGCTCGCGCCGAAGGGCAAGCCGCATTCGTTCAGGGTCGAATCTCCGGAAGGCGCGCGTTGCCTGACCATCACGTCGGGCGGCGATTTCGAGAACATGATCCGCGAGATGGCCGAACCGGCGACAAGCGCCGGCCTGCCGCCGCAGGTCGAGCCTACTCCCGCGATGATCATCGCGCTTTACGAGGCCTGCGCGCGCAACGGGATCGAAATCATAGGCTCACCCTTGTCATAGGGCTTGGTGACACGGGCGAAGGAATGGGCGGGACGAGGTCCCACGTCTCGCCCATTCCGTTTTTCGTCGCGTTTGTCATAGATTTTTCGATACCTTCGCGCAAAAGTCCGCCTGATGTGATGCAGGGCTGCTCATCGATGACCAACGCGTTTCTGGAACACCTCTCGTCCGAGTTGGACGGACTGAAGGCTGCCGGGCTCTACAAGTCCGAGCGGGTGATCGCCTCGCCCCAGTCGGCCGAGATCGAGGTCGGCGGCCGAAAGCTGCTCAACTTCTGCGCCAACAACTATCTCGGGCTTGCCGACAGCATGGAACTGCGCGACGCGGCCAAGGCCACGCTCGACCGCTACGGCTACGGCATGGCGTCGGTTCGCTTCATCTGCGGCACGCAGGAAGAACACAAGCAGCTCGAAGCGAAGATTTCGCAGTTCCTGAGGATGGAGGACACGATCCTCTATGGCTCGTGCTTTGACGCCAATGGCGGGCTCTTCGAGACGCTGCTCGGCGAGGAAGACGCGATCATTTCGGACGCGCTCAACCACGCGTCGATCATCGATGGGGTCAGGCTCTCCAAGGCGAAGCGTTTTCGCTATGCAAACAACGACATGGCGGCGCTTGAGGAAGAACTGAAGAAGGCTGAGGGCAGCCGCTTCAAGCTGGTCGTAACCGACGGCGTCTTCTCCATGGACGGCATTATTGCCAATCTGGAGGGTGTCTGCGACCTTGCCGAGAAATATGGCGCCATGGTGATGGTGGACGACAGCCACGCCGTCGGCTTCGTCGGGCAGCATGGGCGCGGCTCGGCCGAGCATTGCGGCGTCGAGGGGCGCGTCGACATCATCACGGGCACGCTGGGAAAGGCCCTCGGCGGTGCGTCCGGAGGCTACACGTCCGGCAAGCGACAGGTGGTGGATTGGCTGCGCCAGCGCTCGCGGCCCTATCTGTTCTCCAACACCCTGATGCCCGCGATCGCCGGCGCGTCCCTGAAAGTCTTTGACCTGATCCAGAATGGAGACGGCCTGCGCAAACGCCTCTATGAGAACGCCAGGCTTTTCCGGTACGGCATGACGAAGCTCGGCTTTACGCTCGCCGGCGCCGATCACCCCATCATCCCGGTCATGCTGGGCGAGGCGACGCTGGCGCAGCAAATGGCCGAAAAGATGCTGGAGAAGGGCATCTACGTGATCGGGTTCTCGTTTCCGGTCGTGCCAAAGGGCCAGGCCCGCATCAGGACGCAGATGTCGGCGGCGCATTCCACGGCCGATGTCGAGCGGGCGATCGAGGCGTTCGGCGAGGTCGGCAGGGAATTGGGCGTGGCGTGATTTCCGCCGCGCAGATACCGACAGATCAGGGACTGAACGCCCGGTTGACCTGTCCCAGCAAATCTTCCGCTGCCCTGCGCGTCGAAAGATCATAAGTCTGGAAACGCTCGGTACTGGTCGTCAGTTGAACGAACCACGTGTTCTCGCCTTCGGAGGATTCGCGCTCGACGACCTGCAGGCCGAGCACGTCCGAAGGCTTCAATCGCACGACTTTCCTCTGGAAAGGGTTGCGCAGTGAAATGGTGATGAGGCCGGGCGTGACGTCCCACGTCGCAGACCAGCCGAACAAGCCGCCCAGGATCGTCGGTCCTCCGACGGTGCAGGCGCCGAGGATCAGAAACAGGAAGAACGGCGATGTGACATTCAGCGGCCAGACGCCTCTTCCGAGCTCGTAGATCGTAATGCAGATGATAAAAACGCCAAGCGCAATGAAAAGAAACCTGACGACCGGATATTCCGGCATTTCGATGCGAAATGGCTGTCCGCTCACACCAACCCGCCCCGCAGGCACACGATATTCAGTCGCCGCAACATAATGATGTCCAGCATACTGGCTTCAAAATCGTGCAAAATGCGTTCAAGACTATCCTCAACTTGTCCCGGAGAAGTCCATGTCCAACATGATGCGTGCGCTGGTTAAGGCGCGTCCCGAACCGGGCATCTGGATGGAAGAGGTGCCGGTGCCGGAAATCGGCCCGAACGACGTCCTGATCAAGGTCCGCAAGACCGCGATCTGCGGAACGGACGTCCACATCTACAACTGGGACCAGTGGGCGCAGAAGACGGTGCCTGTGCCGATGGTCACCGGCCATGAATTCGTCGGCACGGTTGCCGATTTCGGCGCCGCGGTGACGGAATACAAGGTCGGGCAGCGCGTCTCCGGCGAGGGACATATCGTCTGCGGCCATTGCCGCAACTGCCGGGCGGGCAGGGGGCATCTGTGCCGCAACACGCTTGGCGTCGGTGTCAACCGTCCGGGCGCCTTCGGGGAATATGTGGCGATCCCGCAGCACAATGTCGTGCCGATTCCCGACGATATTCCAGATGAAGTCGCGGCGATCTTCGACCCGCTCGGCAATGCCGTGCACACCGCGCTGTCCTTCGACCTCGTCGGCGAGGACGTGCTCGTGACCGGAGCCGGGCCGATCGGCATCATGGGCGCGTTGGTGGCGCAGGTCGTCGGCGCACGCAAGGTCGTCATCACCGACATCAATCCGGTCCGACTGGCGCTGGCGAAGAAGCTCGGCGTCCATCACGTCGTCGATGCGTCGAAAGAGAAGCTCGCCGACGTGATGAAGCAGGAGGGCATGAAGGAGGGATTCGACGTGGGGCTTGAGATGTCCGGGTCGGCGGCGGCCTTCCGCGACATGATCGACACGATGAACAATGGCGGCAAGATCGCCATCCTCGGCATCGCGCCGACCGGTTTCGAGATCGAATGGAACAAGGTCATCTTCAAGATGCTGCACCTGAAGGGCATCTACGGACGCGAGATGTTCGAGACCTGGTACAAGATGATCGCGCTGGTGCAGGGGCCGCTGGATGTGTCCGGCCTGATTACGCACCGCATCGGCGTGGACGACTATATCTCCGGCTTCGAGGCCATGAAGTCAGGCAATTCCGGCAAGGTGGTCATGGACTGGTAGCGGCCAGACCTTCGCTCGCCTTTTGCTTGGCGCAACGAATTTTCCCCAGTAGGCCCGAAAAAACGAATTTCTTCCGTTGCCGCCACGGCATCGGGATTGCTAACGGAGCCGGTCCTTTTCGCTTTGGTTCCGCCCGAGATGCGTCACCACATCAGACATTTTACGGCCCGGCACGAGCCGGCAGGCCAGATCGCGGCTCACCTCAAGTCCGGCGCCGGAGCGATGATCGGCATCGGTGCGGTCGGCGGGCTGTCTGTTGCGACGAGCCTGCCGCTGCTGATCGCAGCGCTCGGAGCCACGGTCGTCCTGCTCTTCGGCCAGCCGGCCAGCCCGCTGGCGCAGCCGATGAACATTTTCGGCGGCTATCTGCTGGCGACCGTGCTCGGCGTAGCCGCTGCATTCGCGTTCCCCGGGGTATGGTGGATAGCGGCCGTCGCCGTGGGCGTTGCCATCGCCGGAATGGCGCTGTTGCGGGTCACGCATCCACCCGCTGGCGCGGTGCCGCTGGTGGCGCTTGCCTCGCCCGTCCAGAGCGCATGGCTGTTCCCGACCATATTGATCAGTTGCGTCAGCCTTCTGGCGCTGGCACTTTTGCACCACCGCCTGCCGCCGCGCGTCCAGTATCCGAAGCAATTGCCCCGGGACTGATCGCCGAACCGGCCGGGCGGCCGTTCGGTACGGGGGGCCGGTCTTGGACACGACATTCTACGTTTTGGCCGGCATATGGGCGATCGTCATGATCGTCATCTTCATCATGGCCATCCGGCTGAGTTACCGCATCGAGGCGCGTTCGCCCGAGCTCATCAACAAGACCGGCCTGCCGCAGCGCGCCAAGATCGTCCACACCGTCACAAACTGGAAGGTTGCGCGGGATGAGGAGACGCAGGGGCTGCGGCGTCGGATGAACCTGCTGCTCCTGATAAATCTTGCAGGTTTTGTTCTGTTCTGGGCCGGCATCCGCGCCTTGCGCATCCACGGTGGCTGATGGATCTTCTTGGCCACTTGCAGCGCATGGCGCGCAACAACCTCTGGTCGAACGACCGGCTCTACAGGGCAGTGCTCGAATTGCAGCCCGGTGAGTTCGAGGCTGAAAGGACGAGTTTCTTCCCGTCGATCCGGGAAACTCTCAACCATGTGCTGCTGGTCGATCTCTTCTATTTAGACATGCTGGAGCAGAAGGGCGTCGGCCGCGCCATCGGCACTTGCTTCAAACCGTTCGCGGATGCGCAAAGCCTGGCCGAAGCGCAGGCCGAGTTTGATCGCCAACTCGTCGCGTTTTGCGACGGCCTGGAGGCTGGCGATCTGGATCGCCGCGTCCCGACGGACCGCGGCGACGCCGGCATGATCCTCGAACGCATTGGCGATCTGCTGGCGCACCTCTTCCTGCATGACATCCATCATCGCGGGCAGGTGCACGCCATGCTGGCCGGCACGTCGGTGGAACCGCCGCAGCTCGACGAATTCCTGCTCGACTACGACCTGCGTTTCCGTCGTGAGGAGATCGAGCGTCTGGACCTCGGCTGACCGTCAGTTCTTGACGATCAGCGGCAGCTCAATCGCCTCCACCGTGATGGCCGGCTGTACCGGCTCCTCGGCGAAGGTGAAAAGCTCCATTTCCTCCGACACGCCGTTCAGCCGCTGCCGGCCGATGCTGACCCAGCTCTCGGGCTGGAGCGCGACGATGTCGCGAGTCACCAGCGCGTCGACGCCGGTCGCCTTCGTCAGCGACTCGATGCGCGATACCTCGTTGACGGTCGGCCCTATGACCGAGAAGGTCAGGCGCTGCGACACGCCGATATTGCCGAACATGACGGTTCCCGTGTTCAGCCCGATGCCAAACTTTATGGGGAAGAGCCCCTGATCCATGCGCGCCTCGTTCAACCTGTCGCGCGCGGCAAGAACGTTGGTCAGCGCAGTGGTGGCGGCCATAACTGCCTGCTTCTGCTGGTCGGCATCGGAATAGGGGAAAATCGCCAGCACGCCGTCGCCGACGAAATCGAGTACCTCGCCGCCCGCCTCGATGATGGGGGTCGCGGTGACGTCGAAATATTCGTTGAGGAGCTGGATGAAGTCCTTGCCGGGCATGGTGTCGGCCAGCGCGGTCGAGTTGCGCAGGTCGTTGTACCAGACCACCGCCCGCGTTTCCGCGCCGTCGCCTCTGCGGATCGAGCCCGCGAGGACGCGGTTGCCGGCCTCCCGGCCGAGATAGGTCTCTGAGATGTTGCGGGCAATGCGGGCCTGGATCGCTGTCTTGCAGGCGACCGCGAAGCGGCGCTGGATCTTCTTGATCGCCTCCAGTTCGTCGTTGGTGAAGCCTCCCGGCCTGTCCGCCGACCACGTCGCGATGATGCCGAGCGTCTTGGTGGTATCGATTTCGTTGCGTATAGTCAGCGCGGTCCGCAGGACGAGATAGTCGGTCAGGCCTTGCTCGGCCAGTTCGTGCAGGACCGGAAAGTCGAGGAGTTGGGCCGGGCCGTCCAGATTGCGGCGAAGCACGTTCAGGTCATGGTCGAACATGTATTTCATGGGGCTCTGAAGCCACGCGTCCGAAGCATTCTCCTGATGCAGGAACTGCTCGAACTCCGTTGCCTGACCGCGTCTCCAGACTATGGTCTCGGCCTTGAATAGTGGATGCAAAGTCGGCCAGGTGAGCCGCGCGCGCCCAAGTGGAATCCCGATCCCGTGAATCCGGTTGCACAAGCCCTCGAACATGGTGACGACATCCGGCTCGCCGAGGGCCTGATCGACCAGCCACTCGTTGATCCCGGTTACAAGCGTTGCGTCCGTCATGAAAACCTTCGTGAAAATCCGCCCGACCGTCCCAATCGTAGCATGTGGGAAGACGACAGTGATTTTTTTAGTGTTCCGGCAAATTTAAGCTGACCATTGCGCGGCGCGCTCAGATCAAAGGCGGAGGACTGGCCTTGTCCGTGGAAAGTGAAAATTTCACCCGCTCCCTTCCTGTGAGCGCCGAGTTCAATGCGGTGCTCGACGAGGAGTCGTATCGCAGGGTGCCCGACAACTGGCTTATAGCCGTGACCGACGTCGTCAGTTCGAGGAAGGCGATTGCGCAAGGACGGTACAAGGCCGTCAACATGGCAGGCGTCGGGGTGATCAGCGCTTTGATGAATGCGCTGGGGACGCAGACCTTTCCCTATATCTTCGGGGGTGATGGCGCGGCGGCCATTTGTGCCGCCCAGGACCGCGAGGTCGTGGCCGACACGCTGGCCAGGATGGTTGCCTGGGCGCGGGATGAGCTCGACCTCGAATTGCGTGCAGCGCTGATTCCCGTTGCCGACATCCGCGCGGAGGGTTTTGATCTGCTCGTCCAGGCGGTGCGTGTTTCGGACGCCATTAACAACTTCGCATTTCAGGGCGGTGGCCTTTCGCGGGCGGAAGCGCTTATGAAGGCCGGAAAATATGCGGTTCGGGCTGCGGATGCCGGCAGTCGCCCAGACCTCACAGGCCTTTCCTGCCGATGGTCGCCGATAACCCCGCCGCATGGAAAGATTGTCTCGATCATCGCCGAACCCGGGGCCGGCGCCGAGGAGCGATTTTCCGACGTCGCGCAACGTCTTCTTGCATTGATCGGCATGCATGTGGTCGGTGGCGGGTCGCCGATGCCCAAGGAAGGGCCCACTGGGGCTTGGCCGCCAAAAGGGTTGGAACTGGAGGCGCGGGCGGGGCGGGAAAGATATCCGCTGTGGCTGCGAAAGTCCGGGCTTTACTTTTGGACCTTGTGGGCGTGGTTCGTCCTCAGGTTCGAAATCAATATCGGTTCCTTCAATGCCCGCCACTACAGGCAATTTACTTCTCTCAATACGGACTATAGAAAATTCCAGGACGGATTGAGGGTGACGGCGTCGTTGGGGGACTCCGAGCTGGCCAGATTGACCGATTTTCTTGAGGGGGAGCGCGTTGCGAAAAATCTTCGCTACGGACTTTGCGTTCAAGATAGTGCAATGCTGACCTGCTACGTGCCGTCTGTGATGTCGGATGAGCACTTTCACTTTCTCGACGGCGCAGGGGGCGGCTATGCCGGGGCAGCGGAGAACATGAAGTCCTGATCGACGAAGACCGGCGTATCAAATCGAGACATGGGTTGTGGGTTACAGACGGCGCTGATGGCCGTATGGTCGTCGGCCTAAGCAGCATGATGCGGCAGCGTATCGAAAGCGGGTTGGGGAATGCGAGTTGGATGAGGGTGAGGTTCTCCGCGTCAACGACCTGAGGGTGGCGTTCGACGTAAACGGCTCGCCGGTCGAGGTCGTAAAGGGCATTGGGTTTCGGGTCTGTCAGGGTGCGGTCACCGCCGTCGTTGGCGAATCCGGGTCTGGCAAGTCCGTCACGGCCCAGGCCATTATGCAGATTCTGCCCAAGAACGGCTCCATCGTCGGCGGCTCCATAGAGTTCCGGCCGAAGGATGGCGCTGTCGTCGACATGGCGAAACTACCGCCCAATGGGCCGCATGTGCGGTCGCTGCGTGGCTCGGCCGTCTCGATGATCTTCCAGGAGCCGATGTCGTCGCTGTCTCCAGTGCACACGGTCGGCGACCAGGTTGAGGAAAGCCTGCGCATTCACGCTCTGGGTAAAGGCCTGAGCCGGAAGGAACTACGGGCAGCGACCGAAGAGACGCTCGGGCTGGCCGGTTTCCCTGATCCCCATCGCGCTTACGACATGTATCCGTTCGAGATGTCCGGCGGATTGCGCCAGCGCGCCATGATCGCCATGGCGCTGATCTGCCGGCCTGCCTTGTTGATTGCGGACGAACCGACCACCGCGCTCGACGTGACCGTCCAGGCGCAGATTCTGAAGCTGCTCAAGGATCTTCAGGCGAAATTCAACATGGCGGTCCTGTTGATCACCCACGATCTTGGCGTAGTGGCCAATCTCGCCGACGAGGTCGTGGTCGTCTATGATGGCCGGGTCGTGGAGGCCGGCCCTGTGGATGAGATATTCCGTGATCCGCAGCATGAATACCTGAAAGCGCTGCTGAACGCGGCGCCGCACTTCGACATGGCGCCGGACCAGAGGCTGGTCGCGCTGCGCGGCGGCAAGCGTGACATGATCGAGGCCAGGAAGACCGAAGCGCGCCGCGAACAGCCTGACAGCAGGCCGCTTCTGACGGTCTCCAACCTGAGCAAGATCTACCACCTGCGCAAGGCGTCGCTCTTCGGCGGCGAGGCGCGGGTGCTCAAGGCCGTCGACGACGTCAGCTTCACCATCAAGCGTGGCGAATGCCTCGGCCTTGTCGGCGAAAGCGGCAGCGGCAAGACCACGGTCAGCAAGATCCTCACCCGCGCCATCACGGCGGATTCCGGGTCGGTCGTCTTCGACGATGGCGAAAAGCAGGTCGATGTGCTCGCCTTGGACAACAAGGAGCTAAAGGCGTTCCGCCCGCACCTGCAGATGGTCTTCCAGGACCCGGTGAGCAGCCTGTCGCCCAGGATGACGATAGCCGACATCCTGCGCGAGCCCATGCAGATTCACGACCAGGGCAATCGGGCGCAGCAGACGGCGCGTGCCAAGGAATTGCTGACCGCTGTGGAACTCGGGCACAACGCGCTCAACCGCTATCCGCACAGCTTTTCCGGCGGCCAGCGCCAGCGCATCGGCATCGCGCGCGCTCTCGCGATGAACCCGGACCTTCTCATCCTCGACGAGCCGGTTTCCGCTCTGGACGTGTCCGTCCAGGCGCAGGTGTTGAACCTGCTGAAGGATCTTCAGAAAGAACTCGGCCTGACGTATCTTTTCATCGCACACAACCTTGCCGTGGTGAACTACATGGCCGAACGCGTTGCCGTGATGGCTGCCGGACGCATCGTCGAGATCGGACCGAGCCGCGCTATCTTCGAGGCCCCCACGCACCCCTACACACGCGCGCTGCTGAAGGCTGTGCCCTTTGCTGATCTCGATCGGCCGCTCGTCCTCGACGAGTTGGTGCTGAAGGGGTCATCCGACCCGGGCAACTGGCCGGAAGCGTTCCGCGGCGATATGAACGATCTCGCTGCCGTCGATCTTGGCGGCGGACATCAGGTTCTGGCACGCAAGACTGCCGATTTCAGGGAGTTCAGAGCATGAGAATCTTTGCCGTCTTGATGGCCCTGCTGGCCATCGTGGTCGCCCCCGCCGCGAATGCGGAAGAGGCGCCCCTGCTCGCGACTGCGGTGAGCGAAGGGAAATTGCCTGCGGAAGCGGAAAGGCTTCCGAAGGAACCGAAGGTGGTGACGATCGACGAGTCGACGGGCCGTACCGCCGGAAAGAGGGGAGGCACCATCCGCACCCTTATGTCCGAACAGGGCGACTTGCGTCTGATGACCGTCTATGGCTACGCCCGGCTGGTCGCCTATAACAGCGCGCTCGAAATGCAACCCGATATCCTGCTGAGCTACGAAAACGACAGGAACAGGGTTTTCACCCTTCGTCTGCGTCCCGGACACAAGTGGTCCGACGGAAGCCCCTTCACCGCCGAGGATTTCCGCTTCCAGTGGGAAGATATCCTGACGGACAAGGACATGGATCGCGGCGGCCTCGACTCCGCGCTGCTTGCCAACGGCAAGGGGCCGAAGTTCGAAGTGATCGACGACCTGACCGTCCGCTATACCTGGGAGGATCCCAATCCGCTGTTCCTGCCAGCGCTCGCCGGGGCGAGGCCGCTCGATATCTACAGCGCGTCCGCCTATCTGAAGCAGTTCCACGCCAAATATGCCGATGCCGCAAAGCTCGAAGCCGAGGTCCAGAAGGAGAAGGTCAAGGACTGGACGAGACTGCAGATCCGCAAGGGCCGCAGCTATCGATTCGAAAACCCGGACCTGCCCACTCTGCAGCCTTGGACGAACACGACAAATCCGCCGTCCAGCCGCTACGTCTTCAAGCGCAATCCGTACTATCACAAGGTCGATCAGAACGGCCTGCAACTACCTTATGTCGACCAGGTCGTCGTCAACATCGCGGAAAGCTCGATCATTCCGGCCAAGACCGGTTCGGGTGAGAGCGACCTGCAGGAGCGGTATCTCAGTTTCGCTGACTACACCTTCCTGAAGGAAGGCGAGAAGCGCAACAACTACACGGTCCGGCTTTGGACGGTCGGCAAGGGTTCTGCGGTCGCGATCTATCCCAACCTCAACGCCAACGACGAGGGCTGGCGCAAGCTCTTCCGCGACGTGCGCTTCCGCCGCGCGCTCTCTCTCGGCATCGACCGTTCCGAGATCAACCAGGTCCTGTTTGCGGGGCTGGCCAAGGAAGGCGCGAGCACCGTGCTCCCCGGCAGCCCGCTCTACCGCGACGAACTCGGCAATGCCTATGCCGAGTTCGATCTCGAAAAGGCCAACGCTCTGCTCGACGAGATGGGGTTGACCCGTGACGCGAACGGTATGCGAAAGATGCCCGACGGCCGGTCGCTCGACATCATTGTCGAGAGTACCGGTGAAAGCACCATGGAAGCGGACGTTCTCGAACTGGTGACAGAGGACTGGAAGAAACTCGGCATCAAATTGCTGACCCGCACCAGCCAGCGCGATATCTTCCGCAGCCGCGTAGCCGCCGGCGAAACCAACATGTCGGTCTGGGCCGGCGTTGACAATGGAGCGCCGACCGCGGAATTCAATCCTCAGGAATTCGTCCCCAGCGATCCCTATCAGTTGCAGTGGCCGATGTGGGGGACCTACATCAGCAGCCAGGGCACGGCTGGGCAGAAGATCGACCTTCCAGAGGCGCAAAAACTGGTCGACCTCTACAAGCAGTGGCTATCGTCGGAGGACAGCGCGGCACATGAGAAGATCTGGAGCGAGATACTCGATATAAATGCAGACCAGGTTTTCTCCATCGGCATCGTGACGGCCACGCTTGTGCCGGTCGTGATTTCGAACAAGCTGAAGAACGTGCCCGCCGAAGGCATTTCGAGCTTCGATCCCTACGGCTATTTCGGCGTCTATGAGATGGACGCCTTCTGGATGGACGAGTGATGAGGCGGCGCGCCTCACATATGGGCATGGCCACCGGCGGTGTAACGATGTCGGCTGCATGTAAGGCCGAGGCGGCTTGGCTGGGCGGGGATACGCTTTAGAATGCTGTACTACATCTTCCGCAGGTGCCTGATGATGATCCCGACGCTGGTGATCACCAGCGCGCTCATCTTTGCCATCATCGAGGCGCCTCCGGGGGACTATCTGGAAAGCTACATCGCCGAGCTGAAGGCGCAGGGAGAGTCGGTTGACACCGCGCGCATCGAATACCTGCGCAAGGAGTACGGCTTTGATAAATCGCCCGTCGAGCGCTATTTCAACTGGGTCGGCGGCATGTTTGTCGGCGACTTCGGCTATTCCTTCGCCTATGAATTGCCGGTGACGGCGGTCGTGGGAGACAGGCTTTTCCTGACCGTCGTCGTTTCCATAGCCACCATCATATTCACCTGGCTCGTAGCCTTTCCGATTGGCATCTATTCGGCAACCCGGCAGTACAGTTGGGGCGACTACGGCTTCACATTTCTAGGGTTGCTGGGGCTGGCGATCCCCAATTTCCTGCTCGCGCTCGTGCTGATGTATCTGGCGAATGTCTGGTTCGGCACGTCGATCGGGGGGCTCGTGAGTCCCGAACTGATCGACCAACCCATGAGCTGGGAAAAGTTCCTGTCGGTGCTGGACCACATATGGGTGCCGGTGATCGTGATCGGAACCGCCGGCACTGCCGGCATGGTTCGCCGCATCCGCGCCAACCTGCTGGACGAACTCCAGAAGCAATACGTGACGACAGCCCGCGCGAAAGGTCTGCACCCGTTTCGGGCACTGGTGAAGTATCCGCTTCGCATGTCGCTCAACTTCTTCATCTCCGACATCGGCTCGCTGCTGCCGGCGATCATCTCCGGCGCCGAAGTGGTGGCGATCGTGCTTTCGCTTGAAACGACAGGCCCGCTGCTCATCGCCGCACTGCAGAAGCAGGACATGTACCTCGCCGGGTCCTTCCTGATGTTCCTGTCGTTGCTGACGGTCATCGGCGTGCTGATTTCCGATATCGCGCTTGCCTGGCTCGATCCGCGTATCCGCCTCAGCGGAGGAGTTCGCAAATGACCTTGCCCGCGAACGCCACGAGGCTGCCGCATACCGTTTCGGATCGTCCTTTCGATCCCGAGGCGATCTATCAATTCACGGATGCCCAGAAGGCGCTTTTCGAAGCGTCCCAACGCAGGCTCATGTGGTGGAAATTTCGCCGCCACAAACCCGCGCTTATTTCCGGTATTTTCCTCGCGATCCTTTATATCTCGATCCTGTTTTCGGAGATGTTGGCGCCCTATAACCTCGAGACGCGCAATTCGAAATTCATCTACGCGCCGCCGCAAAGCGTCCATCTGTTCAACGACGGCCAGTTCATCGGTCCGTTCGTCTACGGCTTCGACTACAAGCTGAACATGGATAACCTGAAGCGGGAGTACGTTCCCGACCCTACCAAGGTTCAGCGTCTGCGCTTCTTCTGCAGTGGCGAGACCTATAAGTTCTGGGGTCTGATCGAAGGAAGCTTCCGCCTCGTCTGCCCGCCCAAGGATGGCACGTTCTTCTTCATGGGCACCGATCGGCTTGGACGCGACGTTTTCAGCCGCATCATATATGGGGCGCGCATCTCGCTTACGATCGGCCTTCTCGGTGTTGGCGTCAGTCTGGTGCTTGGCATCGTGATCGGCGGTCTCGCCGGCTATTACGGCGGGCTCTTCGACACGCTGAGCCAGCGCTTGATCGAGGTCATCCAGTCGCTGCCGTCCATTCCGTTATGGTTGGCGCTGGCAGCGATTCTGCCCATTACCTGGTCGCCAATCGTCGTCTATTTCGGCATAACCGTCATTCTGGGCCTGCTGGATTGGACAGGTCTGGCGCGAACGGTGCGATCCAAGCTGCTGGCGTTGCGCGAGGAGGACTATGTATCCGCCGCGCAGGTCATGGGGGCCAGCGACAGGCGCGTTGTGTTCCGCCATCTGGTTCCGGGCTTCGCATCGCATCTTATCGCCACGGCCACCATCGCGATCCCCACCATGATCCTGGGCGAAACGACGCTGAGTTTCCTCGGTCTCGGGCTCAGGGCGCCGATCACCAGTTGGGGCGTGCTTCTGACCGAGGCACAGAACATCAATGCCGTCGCGCTGTATCCCTGGCTGCTCTGGCCGGTGGTCCCTGTCATTCTGGTGGTGCTGGCGTACAACTTCTTCGGAGATGGCCTGCGAGACGCCGCAGACCCCTACAAGTGAGACGAGTGCATAGTCTTGTTGAGGTGAAAGCCCCGCGGATGGTCGATCCGGGGCAATCTGGTGGCTGCTTGCTTCGGACGTGGAAGAATTCCGCATGAACGACAGGATGGAGCAGAACCTTTTCAGGTATATCTGGAGCCACTCCAAGCGCCATCAGATATGGATTCTGATCGTCGTCGCCCTGTCGATGCCGACCTACTTCCTTGCTTTCGACATCCCCAAGCAGATCGTGAACGGCCCGATCCAGGGAGGTGGTTTCGAAACGCCCGACGCGACGCAGAAGGTGATGCCGGTCGTCGTCAGCAATCCCTTCGGCGATCAGTCCTTCACGATCTTCGAAGGATTCGAGGTTGGCCGCATGGGCGCGCTGATCGCGCTCTCCCTGGCGTTTCTCGGTTATGTGATTATCAACGGTTGGTTCAAGCTCTACATCAACACCTACAAAGGCCGCCTCGGCGAACGCATGTTGCGGCGACTTCGCTACCAGCTCGTCGACCGTGTACTGCGCTTTCCGTATCCGCAGTACAAGCGCGTCAGAAGCTCCGAGATCGCCACGATGATCAAGGACGAGGTCGACCCGCTGGGCGGCTTCATCGGCGAGGCTTTCGCGACGCCGGCCTTTCTTGTCGGCCAGGCGGGTGCGGCGCTGCTCTTCATCATGCTGCAAAGCTGGGCGCTCGGCCTCGTCACGCTAGCTATCCTGATGGTGCAGACCATCCTGATCCCCAAGCTCAGGGCGCGGCTTCGCCGTCTCGCGCTGCAGCGTCAGTTGACGGCCCGCGACCTCTCTGGCCGGGTGAGCGAGATCGTCGATGGCGCGATCGACATCCGCCTTAACGACAGCACCAATTTCGAGCGCGCCGACATTTCGGATCGCCTGGCGAAGATATTCTTCATCCGCTTCGACTTCTACCAGTGGAAGTTCATGGTGAAGTTCATCAATAACTTCCTCGCCCAGTTCACACCCTTCGTTTTCTACCTTGGCGGCGGCATCCTGGCGATCCGCGGCAGTCTGGACATCGGCCAGCTCGTCGCGGTCATCGCCGCTTACAAGGACCTGCCGGGCCCCATCAAGGAACTGATCGACTGGGATTACCAGCGCCTCGACGTCCAGGTGAAATACACCCAGGTCGTCAATGCCTTCGATATCACGCCGTTGTCGCCGCCGCTGATGCAGCAACTCCAGACCGGCAACGTGCCCCATCTCGAGGGTCCGTTCGTGTTCCGCCAGGTCGCGGCCGCGGATGAGTCCGGCAAGTCGCTGCTGCAGGGGCTCGACCTCACGATCGAACTGCGCGACCACGTCGCCGCAGTCGGCGCAACGGGCGATGGGGCTGAGGTCGTTGGCGAGCTTATCGCGAGGCTGATGTCGCCTTCGGCGGGTACGCTGAATGTCGGCGCAGTAGCGCTGGCTTCCCTGCCGGAATGGGAGACGGGCCGGCGTATCGGCTATGTCAGCCCGGAGCCCTTTTTCGCGCACGGCACGGCGCGCGATGCATTGCTCAGCGGCTTGCGCCACGCCCCGTTCAGGCCGCCGCCCGAGGGCAAGGCAATGAGCCAGATCTTCGTCAGAGAGGCAACCGCATCCGCCAATCCGCAGTTCGACCGCAACGCGGACTGGGTCGATTACGAGGCGGTCGGAGCGAGCACCGGGGAGGAACTGGCCGCCCGGATTACCCAGGTGCTGGCGATGGTGAACTTGCAGGAGGATTTCTACGCCTTTGGCCTGCGCACGAAGCTTTCCGATGCGACCGATGGCGACGGCGAGGAGATGTTTCTCAATGCGCGCCGCATCTTCCTGGAACGCCTCACCAAAGGCGACAATGCCGCCGACGTCGAGCCCTTCGTCCTGACGCAGTTCAACACGCAGCTTACGCTATTCCAGAACGTCATCTTCGGCGCGGCGTCCTCGCCCGAGATGCTGCCCAGCGAATTCCCGGCGGACTCGCCGCTCTGGGATTTCCTGGCGAGCAACGAGCTCGACCGAAAACTCTATCAACTCGGCCGTGAAGCATCCGCCGTGATCGTCGACCTCTTCGGCGAAGTGTCGGACAACATGAAAATCCTCGAGCGATTGGACCTTATCGACCCTGTAAAGCTGCCGGACTACAGCGCGGCGCTGGGCCGAACCGAGGGCGTGGATTTCGCCACTGTGGTCCGGATGGATCAACAGCGATTCATTCGTGTAGCGCTGAACTACAACGAGCCCCGCCATCGACTGGATCTGCTGACCGAAGACCTGCGCGACGCCATTGTCGCCGCGCGAATGAACTTCCGCGAGAATCTGCCTCCCCATGTGGCTGCGGAGTTTTCGTTCCACGATCCCGACGAGATCAATCCCTACGCGTCCCTGCAGGATAACATCCTGTTCGGGCGCATCGTGGACAGCCGCGCGGGCGCGGTGGACCGCGTCAGTGCGCTGTTGCGCGAAATCCTTGAGGAACTTGGCCTGTCCTACGCCGTTCTTGAGCGTGGGTTGAAGTACGAAATCGGATCCGGCGGCCGGCGCTTGTCCCTCTCGCAGCGTCAGCAACTCGGGTTGGCACGCGTGCTTTTGCGCCGGCCGGAGTTCCTGATCGTCAACCGCGGCCTTAACGCTCTCGACAACCGAACCGTGGAGAGGGTTGTCCGCGGCATTCTCGACATGTCAAAGTCGGACAAAGGAGGGTTCGGGGTATTGTGGATCACATCAACGGAATCCCAGGCGGCGCTTTTTGACAGGGTATTGAAGTTTTCGCGTGGGGCGCTGATTTCGGACGAGACAGCAGGATGAAAAGACCGATGAGTTTTCCCGCCGCCAGCAGGAGGGTCATATGAGTCTCGAAGAAGACGCATTGCTGCTCGCGAAAGTCGAGCTCTTCACCAACGTCGCCCCGCGTCGGCTGAAATTGCTGGCGCTTGCGTCAAGCCGCATGCTTTTTGCTCCCGGCCAGGATCTCTGCGTGGAGGGCGAGGAAGGGTATGAAGCATTCATCCTGGTTTCCGGCGAAGCCGACGTGAAGATCAAGACGCCCACCGGGATCGCGACCGTTGCGCGTCTGAAGCGCAATGACATCGTCGGAGAAATGGCGATTCTTCGCGACATGCCCCGCACCGCCACCGTAACCGCCATTTCCGATGTCTCGACCCTGCGGATCGGCAAGCAGGATTTCCTGAATCTCCTGAAGGAGTTTCCCGAAGTGACCGTCGAAGTCATGCGCTCGCTGGCCGAGCGTCTGGCGCGCACCACCAGTGAACTGGCGAACCTGCGGT
Source organism: Mesorhizobium sp. (assembly GCF_016793485.1). Lineage (GTDB taxonomy): Bacteria > Pseudomonadota > Alphaproteobacteria > Rhizobiales > Rhizobiaceae > Mesorhizobium_K. The sequence goes on from NZ_JAEULZ010000038.1 coordinate 149,103, forward strand.
CGGCCACGAAGGCCTGATTGATGTCGTTGACGCCTGCTATCGATATTCGGGTATGGGGCGCGCGCGGCACGTTTCCCATGGTCGGCGCCGAGGCGCTCGAGTTCGGCGGCCATACGTCCTGTGTCGAGGTCCGTACAGGCGCCGGCGTGATGATCTTCGATGCCGGCAGCGGCATCATTCCCCTCGGGAAGTCATTGCTGGAGGAGGGTGTCACTCACATCGACCTCTTCTTCAGCCACGTCCACTACGACCACATCATCGGCCTGCCGTACTTCCTGCCTGCCTTCTGGAACAAGGCGAAGCTGCGCATCTGGGCCGGGCACATGCTGGACGGCTCGACGCCCGAGCAACTGGTCGACGGCATCTTCCGGCCGCCATACTTCCCGATCACCAAAGACTACATGCGTGCGGACGTCGAATACCACAAGTTCTCGCCCGGCGACGTGTTGCAGCCGTCGCCAGACGTGGCGCTGGTCACTGGCGCGCTAAACCATCCCAACGGCGCGGTCGGCTATCGCGTCGAACGGCAGGGCGCCGTCTTCAGCTACCTGACCGACTTCGAGCATGACGGCGGCCAAGGCGATGCCGAAGTTCTGCGGCTTGCGCACGACGCCGATCTTGCCCTGCTGGATACCACCTACACGCCGGAGGAATATCCGCGCTACGTCAAGTTCGGCCACTCCACCTGGGACCATGTCGGCAAGATGTGCGCTGAAGCCGGCGTTCATCGCTGGGGCATGTACCACCACATGCACATGCGTGACGACATCGACCAGCGCGCCATCGAGGAAGCCGCGCGGAAGGTGTATCCCAACTCCTTCGCGGTCAGGCAGGGCCAGCATTTTCATCTCTACCCGCGAGCCCGCTAGGGAATGGTGCGGGGACAGGATTTCCGAAAAAGCGCTTCAGCTTAGCCATCTAGCGGCGACGTGAAGCGCGCAACACCGCTAGCCGCCAACGTCTCCAACAATCGCTCAGTAAAAAACCACGTCGCATCGTCCTGGACGAGGTGATGCGTTAGGACGCCATACGGTTCGCCGTTGTCGGCGCTTCCTGTCCTCCGCGCTTCCAGTTCGCGCGACATCTGGGCGTCGAGTTGGTCCGGGCCGAGCAGTCCACCTCCGGACTTCCAAGCGACGGGATCGAGATGCGTGTTGACCTGCAACAAGCCGTCGGCAGCAAATCTTGTCGCGCGTGGTGTGTAGGTCGAGATCGCCTTGTAGCCGACCGGGGCGAGTTGGCTGACAACGGCGTCCGCGATCCTGTTCCACGGCGGCGTGAAGATCGGCAGCGCCTTGTCGCCAAACAGATCGCGCAATCTCTTCCGGCCTTCGGCGATTTCGCCAAGCATGACGGGGAGGGGGCGGTACGCACCAAACTCTGCCTTTTTCCTATCGGGCGGCGCGTGGTTGGCGTGCTTCCAGCCATGCGTCAGCGCGAAGACGTCGACTGCATTGCGCAGGCGCTCGGCAAGTTCCGGCTGTGCTGGCTGAGGCACGATCGCAAGATGAAGCGGCGCGCGAAACCGTTCTGCAAGAGCAAGCAGCCTGTCCAGTGCCGGCGTGGGTTCGATTGCATCGTCGTCACGCCACCAGACAGGCAGTGTGAGGCCCTCGGCACGCCAGCGCGCAAGTTCGGCCATCGCCAATGGAAGCGGGGTGCTCATTCGCGTTTGTCCAGCATCTCGATCAGGATGCGGCCGGTCTCCGCCGCACCATCGAAATTCAGGCTGTTGGCTTTGAAACGCCCTTGCAGCACCGCCTTGTCTGCCGCGGCGGCGAGATTTTCGGCGGTCAGCTCTTCCTCGGCGATCATGCCGTAGCCGTAGCGATCCCGAAGCAGGGATGCCCTCAGCGTCTGCTCGACCTCGCCGGCTTCGGCAAAGGGCACGAACACGCCCGGCACGCCGGCCTGCAACCAGTCGATCGCGGTGTTGTAGCCGCATTGCCCGACTGCAGCCGCACAGCGGGTCAACATGGCGCGATAATCCGCGCGGACGGGCTCCGCAATGGCCGATCCACCTTCTGCAAGGGAGTTCAGCCGCGTACAGACAGCATCAGCGTCGGCCCCTCCGACCAGTAGCCGCCAACGATGGCGGCTCATGCGTGCGGCTGCGATGGCTGTCTCGAACAGCTTGCGACCGACAGCGCCCCCGCCTGCCGAAACGACGATTTCTCCTGCGCCATGGGTGTCTACCGGCGAGGGAACCGGAGGAGCAGGAGTGATGAACCCGGTGTAGCGCAGCAGTTCCGCAATCTGCGGCGTCACAGGCCAACTGGCGTCGAGTTCAGCCACTCCGGGATCGGAGTGAACCAGCACGCCATCGTAGAATTCGGAGAGCCAGCTCTCGGTCTGGATAGCCTTTTTCTCACTGGACGGAGGCGCAAGGATGTCGCGCACCGACGACAGGATGAGGGGCGGGCGCTTCGTCGACCTTGTGGCTGCAAGCGCGGTCAGGAATTCCTCGCGCAGCACGCGCCGGCCAAAAGGAAAGAGTTCGGTGATAAGCGCGTCGGGTTCGTCCTCGCGAAGCGTAGCCACAAGGGCATCAATGCGCGCCTGCATGAGATCGGAGGAGGCCGGATTGCCATCGCTGTCCAGCAGGCTTGTAAAGCTTGTTCCATTGGAGCGCACCGGCGGCAACTGGACGAAACCGATGCGCGAGAGATCGAGGTGCCGGACCGGCATGCCGCCCGAGATGAGTTGCGGCTCGAGGCCCGCATCGGCAAGCGCCCGCGCAAGCGTGATCGACCGGCTCAGATGGCCGGTGCCAAGCAGATGCGTGACGATAATGGCGACGCGCTTCATCAGCCAGCGATCAGGCGAACGGGATCGTTGTCATGGCTGAGCGTTCCGTCGTCCTGCACGTCGATCCGATACAGGCGGTCTCGCTTTACCTTGAACGGCGGGGTACCTTCGAAATTCCAGCCCGTCGCCTTTGCCAGAAGCACACGCATGACGCCGATATGCGAGACAACGATGACCGTACCCTCGACCGAAGAAAGCCAAGGCTGCAAGCGTTCCCAGACAAGTTCGGGCGTCTCGCCGCCCGGTGGCTGAAAGTCCCATCCCCACCCCTCGATATGGCGATAGCCCGAATTGCCGTCTGCGAGCAAGTCCACGCCCCGTTGCCCTTCCCAGCCGCCCCAGTCCATCTCGACAAGCTCCGGCGCGACCAGCGGGTCGCGTCGGCCCAGGATACGAGCGGTCTCGACAGCCCGAACCAGCGGGCTGCAGACGAGCGTAGCGGCCGAAAATTCGCCCGGCAGGCGAAGGCCGGCGAGGTGTTCGCGCGCCGCATCGTCCAAGGGTTCGTCGGTGCGCCCCTGGATGCGCCCGGCGCGGTTCCACGCCGTATGGCCGTGGCGCAGGAGTGCAAGCTTCGCAGTCAGCGGCGTTGTTCCCTAAGAAGCGGCGCCAGTTCGGCCGCCAGCGCAGCACGGGCGGCGGGCAGCAGATGGTCGACTGCGATTTGCTTGCGTCCCCGTTCGCCCCTCGCGGCGCATTCGCGCGGGTTGCCGACCAGCCTGTCGATTGCCTTCGCATACGCGGCCGGATCGTTGGCAGGCACCAGCCAACCGCCATCGCGCACGACGTCCCGCACGCCCTGCCTGTCCTCGGCAAGCACAGGACAGCCTTGTGCCTGCGCCTCCAGATAGACCATGCCGAAGGCCTCGCCGATGCCTGGCCAGACAAGCAGGTCGCTTTTGCCCATTTGCGCCGCGACGCCATTGGCATCGAGCGCACCCAGGAAGCTCACCTTCTCCGCGAACCGCGAAAACAAACCCTCAACCTCCGCCCGAACCGGCCCGTCGCCAACAATGTCCAGCGTCCAGTCCGTCGATTGTACAAGCGCCAGAGCCGACGCCAAGGCCGAATAGCTTGCCAGCTTGTCGCCGGAACGGAACATCGCACAGGCAAGTAACCGTGTCGTGTCAGAAGGGTCGTGTCTGGGCGGCTGTGGCGGCAGCGCCTCCGATGCGAGAAACGGCCGAAGCCCAACGATCTGCTGACCGCCGACACGGTCGCGCTCCAGTGCCTCCCGGTCGTAGTCCGTCAGGGTGAATATGACGTCGGCCGCATCGCAAGCGGCTTCTGCGGCCTTCGCGAAACGCGCATAGGGTCCGGTCAGGCGGCTTGAGGCGCGCGTTCCCTCGACGATCGCATAGGGGATGCTCCAAAGCCGGGCGATGCGCGGGCCGATCAGGTCGGGAGCCTTGTAATAGCTGTGATAGGTCAACCAAAGGTCCGGCTTCGGGCCTGCGGAAAGCCGTGCGATCTCGGCTTCCGCTTCCCGGAATATTCGGTCCTGCGAGGCCGCGTCGCCGACTCCATCACGGCTGCGCAGCCGGCTGGCGACCGAAACGAACCCTAGGCCTGCCCCTTCGAGTGCCGCAAGCAAGGCGCGTCCCATTGTGCGGTCGCCGGAAGGTACCGGGTCGTCCGGGGCCTTCATAGGCGCGTAGAACGCGATGTCGGTCATGAGGCCAAGGCCGTATGCAAACGTGCCGAGAGCAGATCGATGCCCGCATCCATGCCAAAGGCTTCGACCAGGCGCTTGCGAGCGGCGACGGCCATTGCGACGCGGCCAGCCGGATCGGCGATCATCTTCGCCAGAGCCGCCGCAAGCTCTTCAGGGTCGTCCGGTTCCACAAGGGTTCCCTCATGGCCGTCGTGGATGAACTCGGGAATGGAGGAGACACGCGTCGACAGGATGGGAAGTTCCTGGCTTGCGGCTTCCATCAGGACATTAGGCAAGCCGTCGCGGTCGCCGTCGCTCGCAATACGCGATGGCAGCACGAAAATATCCGCCTCCCGCAGCGCGGCAATGACTTCGTCCTGCGCCCGCGAGCCGCCCCATTCGATGCGCTCGCTAAGTCCAAGCTTTTGCGCCCGCGCCTTGAGCGATTGCGACAGGTCGCCGCCGCCGATGTGCACGAACCGCCAGTTGAGCGTCGCCGGCAGCCGCGCCAGCGCGTTGAGGAGCAGGTCGTAACCCTTCTTCTCGACCAGCCGACCGACCGAAACAATGGTGACGGGGTCGCCGGAACCATCGCGGGCAGGCCGGGGAGGCGGGGGCGACGGAAACCGCGAAAGGTCGAGGCCGTGATAGACGAGATCAAGCCGGCCCGGATCAATCGACAGGCTGCGCAAATGTTCTGCGCCGAGTGCCGTGCAGGTGACTCCGAACTGGGCGCGGGCGAGCTTGTCGCGCTTCTCCCATTCCGGCGACTTCCAGATATCCTTTGCGTGCGCCGAAAAACCCCAGGGGACGCCACGCATCATGCTGGCGTAGAGCGCTACCGACGACGGCGTGTGCATGAAATGGGCATAGATGAAGGCGAGGTCGGGCGACGCCTCGCGGGCAAGCACGGCCGCCTGGCCAAACCGCCTGACGCGATTGGGTGTCGGCTCGCGCAGCAGGTGGCCAAACCATAGCGTCAGCGCGCGGCCGAATCCCGGCTGTCGGGCAGAGTGGAAGAGACCCTTCAGGACACGAAGCGGCTCCTGGTACAGGTACTCCGGAAGATAGTGGATCTTGGCCTTCAGTGCGTCGTGAAGCGCGTGCCGCTTCTTGTCGGTCGGGTGTCGCATGGACCAGATTTCGAAGGCGAATCCGCGCGCCTCTAGGGCTACCAACTCCTGTGCGATAAACGTCTCCGACAGCCGCGGCCAACCCTTGACCACGATGGCAAGTCGTCCGGCCGGCAATGGATTTCCGGTCATGCCTTGGCGGGTACGTTGAGCAGCGATTTCGTCAGCGAGATGATCTTCTCGAGTCCGTCCATGAATCCCACCGGAGCCTTGCCGGATGGCGGGCTTTGCAAGGGCAGTTCGCGGATCGCCCTGGCCATGACCTCCGGCCCTTCGCCGTCACGCTCGCGGTCGAGCATGCGGATGAGGCCCAGCTCTTCGGCGACGGACGCGCGGATATGCTGCTCCATGCGTGGCACGGTGCGCGGCGCGATGACTGCGCGGCAGTCGAAGGAGAGGATTTCGCAGAAAGTATTGTAGCCGCCCATCGCAACGACACCCACGGCGTTGCGCATCAGGCCTTCCATCCGGGAATCGAAGCCCACCGCGGAGACGCGCGGCTCCAAAGCCGCCACCCGCTGGTCGAATGCGGCGCGCCTTTCCCCATTGAGGAAGGGGCCATAGACGATCAGCGCATCGGGCTGCAGCGTCGGGTCGTTTTCATAGGCGCGCAGCGTCCACTCGACGAGTGCCTCGCCGTCGCCGCCGCCGCCGGGGGTCACCAGCACATAGGGTTTGTCCGGAAGCGCGGCAGGCGTCTCATTTGGCACAGCGCGCCGCAGATAACCGGTGTAGTGCATGCGCTTCTTGAAATCGTCCGACAGGCCCAGGCTCTGCAGCGGGTTATAGATGCTCTGGTCTCCATAGACCCAGAACTGGTCGTAGAACTTGTCGGCAATGTCGAGCGCACCCTTGCGTTCCCATTCCTGGCTCAGCGCCTCCGGCGAGTCGAGAATGTCACGAATGCCAAGCACAACCTTGGCGCGTCCCATCTCCTTGAGTATCTCCAGGGTAGTCGTGAGCTCGCCGCGAAATCCGGCTGGCTCCTTGTCGACGATCACGATGTCGGGATTGAATGTGACCGCCGCGGCCAGGATTACGCTGGCTCTCAGCGCCGTTGTCTGCTCGATATCGAGGTTGAGGGATTCCGATACATAGTCGGCATCGACCGTCTTCACCACGCCGGGCATGCGGATATGATCGACGCCCGGAGGAAATGTAAATCGGCCCGCGACAGGCGATCCCGTCAAAATCAGCGCCGATGAGCCTTCCAGCGAGGAAACCAGCGCCTCCGCGATGGCGCGCGAACGCCGCAGATGCCCCAGTCCGAACGTGTCGTGACTGTAGAGCAGGATGTGCGGGGCACGGTTGGCCTGCTGGACTCCGTCACGCATTGATCGCTTCCGCTTCGTATCGATTGGCCGCGCAACTTATAGCGTCCGACGGGCCCGGTTACCATTAGACGTAGGGGACGGTTTTGTGAATAGCTGCGCCATGGCAACTTTAGGCTCTGCTCAAGTACGGAAGGACTTTCGCTGGAGCTTTCGACGTCTTAAATGACCATCCGGTTTACTCTGGCCGTCAAGGAATTCACTAAAGCATGAGGCAGGCAGGCATGGCCACAGCCGATGCACGGCGCATCGCGACATCCGGACGAACGATTGAGGAGCACGAGGACATCGTGCGGTCCCTGGAGAGCGATCCTGCCGGTAGCCGCAGGGTGAGGCTGAACTTCGAAAGCGGCGATTTCTCGGGCTGGAGCACGCGTCGTCTCGCGCACGACTACTCGGCCGTTATCCAGGACGAAGTCGTGCGCACCGGAACGAAGGCGTGCCGGTTTGAGATCAGGCCTGGCGACGTCGTTTCGCAGGGGCTGCGCGCAGAGTTGCGCGATTGGTACAATGCACCGTTCGAGGCCGACACCTGGTACGGCTTTTCGACTTACGTGCCGGAGGATTTTTCTCCGCCCAAAGGCGTGGGAATCGTTCTTGCGCAATGGCATGACCAGGCAGAGCTCGGCGATCCAGCCGGCAAGCCTCCGCTGGCGATGCGCTATCTAGACGGGGCCCTGCGCTTCACGGGCGCTTTCTCGGAAATCGCGTCGCAGGACCCGGACAGGCGATATGTTTTCCATGAGATTGCGAACCTGCCGCATGCCCAATGGCTGGATTTCGTCTTCCGACTTCACTGGTCGAAACAGGGCGACTCCACAATCGAAGCGTTTCTGGACGGGGAAAGGCTGTTTCGCTTTGAGGGACCGCTTGGCTACCGCAACCAGATAAAGGGGCCGTATTTCAAGTTCGGCGTGTACGCGAGCGGGAACATCGAAGGGCCGCTGGTGGCTTACCACGACAATTATAGCAGGTCGGACAGCTACGAGGCCGTGGATCCCGGCGTGGACCATTCGCTGGGCGCTGCATGAAGCTCGCGATCGTCTCGCTGGCCGGCGAAAAGCCCTCCGTACCTGCTGCGAAAGGCGGGTTTGCCGACGTGCAGTCGGTTGCGCTGGATTTGCCCGATGGTAATGCGCAGCTTGGGGAGGCCGCCGCTCTGCCGCGCGCGTGTGAGGCCGGCGCCGATTGGATGATCGTGCTGCGTCCCGGAGAGGCGCTGGCAGCCGATGCGCTTGAACTCGTTTCGCCCGGCCTCGGCCTCTATGATGCGATCTTCGGGGCAGCGCATGTCGCCGGCGCGGATGACGCGGTGGCGCGACTGAGCCGCCTTGCCTTCGATGAGCCGGAAAGATTGCCCCACGCCTTGCTCAACTGGTGGATGCCCGAGACGCATTTCGTCAGGACGGAAGTCGCGGCGGCCGTGCTGGAGCGTATTGGCAAAGGGGGAGGTGACCGTCGGCTCGATTATCTTTTCGACATCTGGGACAACGCCCGCTGCCTGAAATCCGCCCAGCCTTTGCTTGAAACGTCCGGCCAGCCGCAACCCCTCAACGAAAAGGCCAAGGAGGATGTGGTTCGCCGACTTGATGAAAGCCCTGTCTTCCTGCCAATCGTCCACGGCGAAAGCGTCTACCATCTGCCCTATACCGGCCGTAACGCTGGCATCGAGCGCGAGCAATCGCGCGGTCTGTTTTTCGAGGCAATGGAACTGGAAGAACTGCGCAAGGTGGTCAAGCCGGGCGCTCATGTCGTCGATGTCGGCGCGAATACCGGCAATCACACGGTGTTCTTCGCCGGCCCGATGAAAGCGGCCTCCGTCCTGCCTTTTGAGCCGCTGCCCGCTGCAGCGAAGGCGTTAAGGAGTGCGGTAGAGCGCAACGGTCTCGCAAATGTCGATCTCTCCCGCCTCGGGGTGGGGGTGGCGGACTGCGAGGGCCGGATGAGCCTGCATTTTTCGGGGCGAGGCGGCCTGGGCGCCACCAGCCTGATGCCTGACCCCGATGGCGAAATCAGTGTCGCCGCGCTCGATTCGCTGGTATCGGGTCCTGTCGACCTGCTCAAGATCGACGTCGAGGGGATGGAAATGGGCGTGTTGGCAGGCTCGCGGGAACTGATCCGGCGCTTTCGACCATTGATTTTCGTGGAGATCGCCAACCGCAACACGACAGCGTTCATGGGCTGGGTGAAAAGCGCCGATTATCGGGTGGTGCGGATATTCACCGACAAGGGCCATGCCAACTATTTGCTGGCGCCGGGAGTCGCTGCTTGATGCGTTTCCTTGTCACTGGCACGGCCGGTTTCATCGGCTTCCATCTCGCCCGCAGGCTGCTCTCCGAGGGGCATTCCGTCGTTGGCTTTGATGGTATGACGCCGTATTACGACGTCAATCTCAAGCATCGCAGGCACGAGATTCTTGCCGCAATGCCCGGCTTCGCAGCGGTCGAGGCGATGCTGGAAGACGCATCGGCGCTTCGCATGGCGGCCGACAAGGCCAATCCCGACGTCATCGTTCACCTCGCCGCACAGGCAGGCGTGCGCTACAGTCTCGAACAGCCGCATTCATATGCCAGTTCGAACCTGACCGGCATGCTGAACATGCTGGAAGTCTGCCGTGCGGTGCAGCCGAAACATTTCCTGTTTGCCTCCACCAGCTCGGTCTATGGCATGTCGGACAAGCCGGAATTCGCCGAGACCGACCCCACCGACAGGCCGGTCTCTCTCTACGCCGCCAGCAAGAAGGGCGGCGAGGTGATGGCGCATTCCTATGCGCATCTCTTCGGCATACCCACCACGGTCTGCCGCTTCTTCACGGTCTACGGCCCCTACGGGCGGCCCGACATGTCTCTTTACAAGTTCGTTCGCGCCATCGTGAACGACAGGCCGATTGACGTGTTCGGCAGGGGCGAGCACGAGCGCGACTTCACCTATGTCGGCGATCTTGCCGAGGCGGTCAGGCGGCTGGTCGATTGTATACCGCAGGTCGGCAAACCGGCATTGGGCGTCACCGATACGCTCTCGGCGGTCGCGCCTTACCGCGAGGTGAACATCGCCGGGGGCCGCACAGTCGGGTTGATGCGCTACATCGAGACGATCGAGGAAATCCTCGGCAAGAAGGCCATCCTCAACCTGTTGCCCATCCAGCAGGGTGATGTGCTGCGCACTGCCGGTTCGCCCGCGCTGCTGCATGCCCTGACGGGATACAGCCCCGCCACCGACATCGAGGTCGGGCTGAGGCAATTCATAGACTGGTATCTGGCCGACGTGCAGGCAGCCGCTAAGCAATGAATCTGGACAACCGCAGGATAGCCGTCATCGGGTTGGGCTATGTCGGCCTGCCGCTGGCGATGGAATTCGCGAAGGTCAGGCCGGTCGTTGGCTTTGATATCCGCCGCGAGCGGATCGACGAGCTGCTCGCGGGTCGCGATGCGACGCTAGAGGTGAGTGAAGATGATCTCAGGCAGCGCGGGCAGATCGAGTTCACGGACGATCCCGAGGCGCTGCGCCGGTGCGGCGTCTTCATCGTCACCGTTCCCACGCCGATCGACAAGGCAAACCGTCCCGACCTGACACCCCTGATCAAGGCGACGGAGACGGTTGGAAAGGCGCTGGGCGAGGGCGCGGTCGTTATTTACGAATCGACGGTATATCCAAGCTGCACGCGTGAGGTTTGCGTGCCGATCCTCGAAAAACTGTCCGGCCTGAAGCTGAACAAGGGCTTTTTCGTCGGCTACAGCCCGGAGCGCGCCAACCCGGGCGACCGCCAGCACCGGCTGACGATGATCACCAAGGTCACCAGCGGCTCGACGCCGGAAGCGGCGGAAGCGGTTGATGCGCTCTATCGCTCGATCGTCAAGGCAGGCACCCACAAGGCCAGCTCGATCGAGGTCGCCGAGGCCGCAAAGGTCATCGAGAACACCCAGCGCGACCTCAACATCGCGCTGATGAACGAGCTTGCGATCATCTTCAATCGCCTCGGCATCGATACGCTGGAAGTTTTGGCGGCCGCGCAGACCAAATGGAATTTTCTCCCGTTCCGGCCCGGTCTCGTCGGCGGCCACTGCATCGGCGTCGATCCCTACTACCTTACACACAAGGCGCAGGAAGCCGGATACCATCCCGAGGTGATCCTCGCCGGCCGGCGCATCAATGACGGCATGGGGCGCTATGTCGCCGACCAGGTCGCCCGCCTCATGATGCGGCGCGGCTTTCCCGTGGTGGGCAGCCGCATTCTCGTGATGGGGCTCGCCTTCAAGGAGAACTGCCCGGACATGCGCAATTCGAAGGCGATCGACATCGTGCGGGAACTCGAGCAGTTCAACGCGCTGGTTGATGTCTGGGACCCGTGGGTCTCGCCGCAAGCCTGTCGCGAGGAGACCGGTCTGGATTGCCTGGACAAGCGGCCTTCGGACGACGCCTACGATGCCGTCGTGGTGGCAGTTGGGCATCGTGAATTCGCCGAAATCGGCGCAGCCGGCGTGCGTGCTTTCGGCAGGGAGGATGCGGTCCTCTATGACGTCAAGGGTATCTTCGGAAAGGACGAGACGGACGGACGGCTTTAGCGCATGAAGACCAGCGTCATCATGCCTGCCTACAACCGCGAACGGTACATCGGCTCCGCTCTCCGGTCCTTGCTGCGCCAGCGTATGGAAGCCGATCTTGACATCATCGTCATAGACGACGGCTCTCGCGACGGCACGGCGGATGTGGTGCGGTCGTTTATGCGGGAAGCGCCGGAAATCCGTCTTTTCCAGAAACCAAACGGGGGCGTGGCATCGGCGCGCAACGCGGGTTTGACCAGACTTTTGCCTGAAACCGCCTTCGTTTCCTTTCTGGATTCGGACGACGTGTCCCCGGCGAGGCGGTTCCGCCAGGATCTGGCAATTCTGCGAACCGACAGCCAGCTTGACTTGACCTATGCGCAGATTTGCGAACTCGACCTCATCGACGAGGAAAGCCTGGAGCCCGCCGAGGGTTCGACCCGGCATGTCCTGCGAGCGGTGCAACTCGGTTCGGGCCTATATCGGCGGAAGCTCGTCGAATCGCTGGGCGGATTCGACGAGGGTTTCGTCATGGCGGATGACATGGATTTTCTGTTTCGCCTGTTCGAAGTCGAACCGCGCTGCGCCTTTTCCGATGCGATCGCCGTGTACTACCGGCGGCATCCAGACAACATCACGACCAACCGCGCCCTGATGCGACGCGAATTCATGCAGGCCTGCTCGAAATCAGCGGCGAGACGCAGGCTCAATCCTGCACTGGCAGACCCCTATCGGCCCTTGAATCTCGACTACCGAAACGCGCCAGGCCCGGCGTAGTGCCGGGCACGGCTACATCGTCGCGCCGATCTGCCAGGGAACGAATTCGTTGTCGCCGTAGCCGAGCTCTTCCGACTTGCTCTTCTTGCCGGATGCGACGGCCAGGATTTCCTTGAAGATCTCCTCGCCCTTTTCCTGCAAGGTCACCCCGTCCAGCACGTCGCCGCAATTGATGTCCATGTCGTCGACCATGCGCTCGTACATCGGCGTGTTGGTCGCGAGCTTGATCGACGGCGTCGGCTTACACCCGTAAGCCGAGCCGCGTCCCGTGGTGAAGGCGAGGATGTTCGCGCCGCCCGCCACCTGTCCCGTCGCCGCGACGGGATCGTAGCCGGGCGTGTCCATGAACACGAAACCCTTCTCGGTCACTGGGTCGGCATAGTGGTAGACCGCGTTCATCGTGGTCGATCCACCCTTCGCGGCCGCTCCCAGAGACTTTTCGAGGATGGTCGTCAGTCCGCCGAGCTTGTTGCCGGGCGAGGGGTTGTTGTTCATTTCCATCTTGTTGCGGGCGGCATAGTCCTCCCACCAGTGGATGATCTCGATCAGCTTTTCGCCGACCTCCTTGTTCTTGGCGCGGCGGGTGAGCAGGTGCTCGGCGCCGTAGATTTCCGGTGTCTCGGAAAGGATCGCGGTGCCACCGTTACGAACGAGAATGTCGGCTGCGATGCCCAAAGCGGGGTTCGCTGTGATGCCGGAATATCCGTCCGAGCCGCCGCATTGCAGGGCAAGGATCAGTTCGGAAGCGGGCAACGTCTCGCGCTTGGCCGCGTTCACCGTCGGCAGCATCGCCCTGACGGCTTCCACGCCGGCGTCGACGGTCTTTCGCGTCCCACCGACCTCCTGGATCGTCATGGTGCGGAACGTCTCGCTTTCCTGAACGCCATAGGCATCCTTGAAGCGCGGAATCTGGAAGCCCTCGCAGCCAAGTCCGACCATCACGACGCCGCCCATGTTGGGGTTCGTCGCATAGCCCCAGGTCGTCTTCTTCAGCGTGTCGAAGATGACGCCGCGATAGTCGATGACGCAGCCATTGGCCTGCTTGAGCGCAACGATGCCGTCGATGTTGGGATAGTCGTCGAGGATGCCTGACCGCTCGATCTCCTTTGCGATGAAGCCGGCGACCGTCGTCGAGCAGTTCACGCTCGTCAGGATGCCGACATAGTTGCGCGTGCCGGCCTTGCCGTTGGCGCGGCGGAAGCCCTGGAAGGTCGCCTGTTCCTCGACGGGCAGGATGTTTTCTGGCCGCGCGCCCTGCGCGATCTGGTAGTCGCGCTCGAAGGCTCCGTGCTCCGGCCCCATGTCGCAATTGTGCTCATGGACCCAGTCGCCGGGCGCGATGGGCTTGCTGGCAAAGCCGATGATCTGGCCGAATTTGCGCACCGGCTGTCCCGGTTCGATCGGCACGATGGCAACCTTGTGGCCGAAGGGGATGCGCTGGCGGGCGATCACACCCGGCGCGACCGTCGCGCCTGGCTCGGCCTTTTCGGTGGCGACGACGACGTTGTCCTCGGCGCTCAGACGAAGAGTCCTGGCTGGTTTGTCTAACATGTTAGGAGCGTTCCAAATTCGATCAGACCATTTACAGTAGCGCTGCTGGCAGCGCTACCATTAGCTTTTCGGCGCAGGAAGCCGATTTCTGCCGATTAGGTGGTGGGGGCATCCCCTCGCATCAAGCCCTCCGCCTTCAGGTCGGCCCAGAGTTCCACCGGTATTTTGGCATCCAGTATTTTGCGGTTGGCCTGGACTTCCGAGGGTCGCTGCCCGCCGGGGATCAGCGAGACGACGGCGGGATGGAGCGAGGGGAACTGCAACGCGGCCTCGATCAGCGCCACGCCATGCCTTTTGCAGACCGCCTCGATCTTCGCGACCCTGTCCAGAATGTCCTGCGGCGCCTCCGAATAGTTGTAGTAGCTGCCGGGCTTTGGACCGGTAGCGAGGATACCCGAATTGTAGGGGCCGCCGAGAATGATGCCGATGCCGCGCTTGTCGCAAAGCGGCAGGAAGGACGTCAGCGCCTCCTGTTCCAGCAGCGTGTAGCGTCCGGCAAGCAGGAACAGGTCGAAGTCGCCACGCTCGGCCAGCGTTTGTGCGACCTGCCATTCGTTGATGCCACTGCCAAAAGCCTTGATGACCTTCTGGTCGCGCAGCGACAGCATGGCGTAGTAGCCGGACTTCATGAACTCGTTGACGCGAGCGTCGGACGCTTCCTTGGAGCCATGCGTGAAGATGTCGACATCGTGTGCGAGCAGGATGTCGATGCTGTCGACGCCGAGTCGCTCGAAGGAAGCTTCGAAAGAGCGCATCACGCCGTCATAGCTGTAGTCGAAAACTTCCTGGCGCGATGGCGTGTTGAAGAATTTGCCGATGCCGGTGCGCTGGTCAGGCGGGCATACCTTGAGGACGCGACCGGCCTTGGTCGAAAGCACGTATTCGTCGCGCTTCTTGCCGCGCAGGAACTGGTTCAGGCGGGTTTCAGACAGGCCGAGACCATAGAGCGGCGCGGTATCGTAGTAGCGGACGCCTGCGTCCCAGGCTGCATCGAGCGTCGCCTGGGCGTCTTCATCGGTAAGTGCACGGTAGAGATTGCCGAGCGGGGCTGTTCCGAACCCGAGTTCGGTGAATGTCAGACCGCCATTTCCGATGCGATCCCAATGCTTGGTCTTCATAGGCGTTCCTCAATTTGTCCGACTTATTCGCCGTTTGCGCGGATCATGCAAATTCGGCCGGAGCCGTCCAGTGAAATCGGACAAGCGGGCGCGCAGACGCACAGGCAAGGGCAGCCGGTTGTTGCAGCCGGCTGTCACATACCGACCATTCAGGCTGCGGTCGCTACTTGGGCATGTTTGCCTCGACGACGCTCTTGCACTGCGGCGTAAGCTGGTCGAGGTGTTCGCTCAGGCATTTGATGATGCGTCCGCCGCCTTGCTGCACCGTCGGACAATATTTTTCGTAGTCCGCCTGACAGGCCTGCCTTTCTGCGGCCGTCTGGGCGAAGAGGACGTTCGGCGACAGGACAAGGGCCGCGACAGCAATCGAAACAAGCGATTTCACGATGAACCTCCCTTAACGGCGTGCAAGCTTCAAGCCTGGCGACGCCGGATGCATTTTAGCGCCCGCGGGTATATCTGGACAATATGGGCGAATATGCAGCCATGTGGCCCGCCGGCCACTGCTCATCCGCTGTGAACATTGCTAATGTAGCGCCACGAAAGGGAGGTATTCACATGCGTGTTTCCAGTCTGTTTCGTAGTGCCGTCGCTGCTGCGGCTTTTTCGCTTGCTGTCGCCGGCGGATACGCCAGCTTCTCCGTTCCGCAGTCTTTCGTGGCCCGCGCCGAGGCGGCCATGGTCATCCAGCGCACCACGATCTACATCAACACCTTGCCAAAGGGCTGCATCAAGAACGAATACAAATACCAAGGCGGCACGGTCGTGATCTGGAAGTGCGGAACCCTGTATTACCAGCCCTATAATGGCCGCTACGTGCGCGTGACCATTCGCTACACGTAACATCGCCTAAGGGGGTACGGCTGCGGCGCTTCGTCCGCCTCCGAGACGGTTGCGGTGCGACCTCGGGTCACTATGATGCGCCCCGTTTCGATCTTGGGCGGAGCCTTGTTGATGAGTCCGTTTCGTGCGGCATTGCTGGTATTTTTTTTGGCGGGGGTGGTTCCGGCGGGGGCGGACGGTCCGGCTGATCCGATAGGTGATGCTGCGGCAAATCCTGATGTCGCCGTTCCTGCCGAACAGGCGCCGATTCCTTCAGACGACGCTGTTCCGTCGGATAGCCCGGCTCCCTCCGACACGACCGCCGCGCCAGTGCAAAAAGCGGCCGTAATCGCGGCAGGTGAGATCGACGAGGCCTTGGCCCGCGACGGCCGGATCGCGATTTACGGCATCTATTTCGATTTCGACAAGGCCGAGATCCTCCCGGAGTCACAGCCGCAGATCGAGCAGCTTGCCGCGTTGCTGAAAGCCAAGCCTGACCTGTCGATCCTTGTGGTCGGCCACACGGACGCGCAGGGTGAGTTCGAATACAACATGACGTTGTCGCAGCAACGGGCGCAGGCAATCGCCGACGCGCTGGTGTCAGGCTTCGAGATCGGTGCATCGCGCATCACGCCGGCAGGGGCCGGCATGGTTGCGCCGGTGGCCACCAACAGGACCGAGGAAGGCCGCGCGCAGAACCGCAGGGTGGAGATCGTCGAAGTCTCCGGCGGCGGCTGACGTTAGTTCAAACGTTCATCGCCGCGGAAGCTAACGATAACGGTCGTACCAGTGTCGCGGTTCGTCCCGGGTCGCCTGGGCGATAGCAATTCCAGCAGCCAGCCCGACAAGAGCGCCGAAAAGCATTCCCGCAGTGCCTGGATTGTTCCGGATAGGCTGCGTCACGACCTCAGCCGCGCGCGAGGCTCCCTGCACAATGTCGTCGGCGCGCTCGGCCAGGGCGGCCTTCAGATTGCCGATCTCGGCTTTCAACTGAGCGATTTCCCGCGCCAGTTCGTCGTCGCCAGCCACTTCACCGTTTGCCATGCTTTTTCTCCGACATGAGGGACGGAAGAAACGGACGAGCCGGAGGATAGTTCCGCCGAAGCAAGGCTACTTTGGCGCGGTCAGCGCAGGAAAGCGCGTGCGACGTCTGCGAACAGCGTCAGGTCAGCAAGCGAATCCTGCAAGGTCGTCTTTGGCGGCTTGCCGGTAACGATGCAGTCGTGGAATGCGTCGAGTTCGATCCGGAACGGATCCTCATAGCTCGGCCCGACCACCTCGGTTCCGGTCGTCTCGTCTGTCGATCGCGTGACGACCAGCCTCGACGGAAGGTTGCGGATGTAGGGCGTGTCATAGTTCATGCTGAACTGCGCGCGATCGGTATAGATGTCGATGCCTGCGTCGAAGCGCGCGACATTGTCGATCAGCGCTTCGTAGACCGCTGTGAAGTGGCCGTAGTCGAACAATACCGAGACATTTTCGCCGCGATGCTGGCTTGCGGCAAGGACGCGCGTTGGCACCCCGAGCAGTTCGCGCATGGCTGAGAAACTGTGCGAGGAAAGCCCAGTGAGCACCTGATAGGCACGGACTTCTTCCTTGGTCGCGTTGGCGCCGACCACCGAGCGCAACAGCGCCTCGGTCTCCACGCGGCCCTGTTCGATGATCTCGCGGGGCACGTCCTTCGGTCGAAAGACGTTGCGGGTCTGGCGGATGAAGAAGGGCCCTTCGCAGATGATGTCGCGAACCCGAGCGTGCAGCACATCCTGCTGCGCGGGCATCCGCTCCTTGAGGGCGAGGAACGGCCTGGAGAACCGGCGCATATAGCCGACGAAAATCGTCTTGGGATAGTTTGCGGTGCGGGGCAGGAGGGGCTTCAGTTCGTCGGCGGTCAGGCAGACCGGCTTCTCGATGAAGATGTGCTTGCCTGCATCGATCGCCTGCGCGAGCAGCCTGCCGTGGATCTGATCCGGCGTGAGGATGAAAACGGCGTCGAGGTCTGCATCTGCAAGCAGGTCAGACGCCACGGAATACGTGCGCTTTACGCTGTACCGGCTGGCAATATGCGCAACCAGCGATGGCGCGACGTCCATTACCGCGTCAATGCTGAACCGCGGGTCATCAGCCAGCAGCGGAAGATGCATGAGTTGGGCGACTTCGCCGAGACCGATCAGGCCGACGCGGATTGTCATGCTTCTGTTCTCCGAAGATGCTGGCGGGAAATGGACACGATGTGCTAGATGGCACATCCAATCGATTTATTCAACTAACTGGAATTATGTGATTTGAAGCTTCGGGACAATGGCCTTGGCAAGAACTCCATGTTCACCAAGCGCCTCAATCGGCAGACTGTCCTCGACCTCTTGCGACGCGAGCCGACGCAGAGCAGGGCTGATCTTGCGCGAGTCACCCAGCTCAGCCCGCAATCGCTGTCGAACATCATTGGCGACCTTGAGCGCGCAGGGCTCATCGAGGCGGCGGGCAAGGTGTATGGCGGCAAGGGCCAGCCGCCGACGAACTATCGCATCGTGCCCGAAAGCGGCTTCGGGATCGGGCTGCATCTCGATCGCGATGTGGTGCGGGCGTCGGTCCTCGATTTTGCCTTCCGCGCCAAGGCCAACCGGAGCCTGGAAGTCGACACGTCGTCCCTGCCCAAGGTGCATCGCGCAATCGATGCGCTCGTCGAAACCCTGATCGACGATCTGGGCGTCTCGCGTGAACACGTATGGGGCATAGGCATCGCCTCGCCGCGTCTACGCGATGCCCACGACCTCGACACCGACAGGCTCGAGGGGTCCTTCTGGAGCGAGTTGCGTGCCTATGAACTCGATCGCCGCCTCGCCGAAGACAAGCAGATGGCGGTTGTCGTCGAGAACGACGCGAACGCGGGCGCGCTGGCGGAACTGACATTCGGCAAGGGACGCTCGGTCCGGGACTTCTGCTATCTTTTCCTCGGGCACGGACTCGGCGCGGGTTTCGTCCACGACGGTGCGCTGTTTCGCGGCGGCTGGACCAACGCCGGCGAGGTGGGACGCATCCTTGTCGACCGCGATGGCAAGGATGTTTTCATCGAATCGATCCTGTCTGTCGACGGCCTCATGGACTGGCTGAGCGCCGGAAGCCTGCGCCAGCGCCACGAAGCAAAGGCTCTCTCGCTCCTGGTTGAAACGGACATTCAGGCCACGCATGCCTGGATCGCGGACGCGGCGACGAGGCTGCGCTGGCTGATCGCCATGCTGGAGAATACGCTCGACCCGCACACGATCATCCTCGGCGGTGATCTTCCCGAATGGGTCATCGACGGGCTGATCGAACGGGCCGAACCACTGCCCCACACCATCGCCGTGCGCGCCGACCGCACTGAGAAGCGGCTCCAGAAGGGGCTGATGGACCGCGACATGATCGCGCTTGGCGCTGCCGCCATGCCGCTGTTAGCGACGGTCGAAGCCGCGCCCGCCGAGAGGTGGAGCGTTACCGGCGTCGTTCCTGATCTTTTTCGTGGATTCGAATAGCACTCAGCCCTTGATCGCTCCCGCCGTCAGGCCGCTGACGATCCGACGCTGGAAGATCAGCACCAGCACAAGCAGCGGCAGCGTCACGATCACCGACGCCGCCATGATCGGGCCGAACGGATATTCATAACGGCTGCTGCCTGAGATCAGGCCAATAGCCACAGGCACGGTCCTGTTCTCGTCCGACAGGATGAACGTCAGCGCGAACAGGAACTCGTTCCAGGCGAGGATGAAGGCCAGCAGGCCGGTGCTTGCCAGCGCCGGCCCCATCAACGGCAGCAGGATGCGGGTCAGGATGCGCCAGTGGGAACAGCCGTCCATGATCGCGGCCTCTTCCAGTTCGCGCGGGAACTCGCGCACGAACGACGTCAGCACCCACACCGTGAACGGCACGGTGAAGATCAGGTAGGCCAGGATCAGCGAACCGATGCGGTTGTAGAGCCCCAGCCAGCGGACGAGCTCGAACATGCCGGGCATGACGGCGATCTGCGGAAAGATCGAGACGACGAGGATCGTCAGCAGCACCGCGCGCTTGCCGAGGAAGTTCAGGCGTCCGAGCGCATAGGCGGCGGCAGTTGCGAGCACCAGCGAGATCAGCGTCGTGCTTCCCGCGACGATCAGAGAATTCAGGATGGCGCGCGTGAAAACAGGATCCGCGAGCAACGCTCGGTAGTGCGTGAAGTCGATGGTTGGCAGCAGATTGGAGCTGAACAGCTGCGAGCCCGAGCGGAAGGACGAGACGATCGCCCAGTAATACGGAAACAGTGTGTAAAAGAGCACCAGCAGGCCGGCGGCCACCATGCCGGTTTTCCGCGCCCGCCTGCGCCAGCGGTAACGCGAGGGCTTGCGGGTTGTCCGCGTGTTGGCGATAGCCTCCGTCATCGGCTCGTCGCCCTGTCCAGCCGCAGCGTGCCGATGATCAGGATCGCTGCCATCGCCACGGCGAAGAAGACCCAGGTCGATGCCGCGGAGCCCAGCCCGATCTCCTGGAAGGCGACGAGCTGGTTGCGCGCATAGATCGAGATGGTCATCGTCCGCTGGCTGTTGCCGGCGAGCACGTAGCTCAGGTCAAACATCCGCATCGCGTCGAGCACGCGGAACAGCACGGCCACGCCGATCGCGGGCCTTAGCAGCGGCAGGGTGATCGACCAGAAGCGCTTCCACCACGGCACGCCGTCGACGATCGCGGCTTCCTGCACTTCCTCGGGGATGAGCTGCAGACCGGCAAGGATCAGCAGCACCATGAAGGGTGTGGTGATCCACACGTCGATGAAGATCACCACGCCCATCACCAGCGAGGGGTTGGCCGTCCAGGCGATGCCCTGCTCGATCAATCCGAGGTTGATCAGCGCATTGTTGATGATGCCGAACTGGTCGTGCAGCATCCATTCCCAGACCTTCGCGGACACGACGACTGGGATCGCCCACGGGATCAGGATGGCCGCCCGGATCGCGCCACGACCAGGGATCGTCTGGTTGAGCAGCAGCGCGATGCCGAGTCCAAGACAGGTCTCCAGCGCGACCGAGATCACTGTGAAAGTGAGCGTGTTGCGCAGCGCAAGCCACCACAGTTTGTCGCCTGCGATATCGGTGAAGTTGCGCCAGCCGATAAAACCATAGTTCGACGGGTCGTCGAAGGTAGCGTCCGTGAAGGAAAAATACAGCGTCCGCGCCAGCGGCCAGAAGGCGACCGCGGCGAGGGCGATTAGTGCCGGCGCAAGGAAGAGCCAGGCGGCGGTTGCCTCCCGGCGTTCCAGGCGGCTCCGGCCCCGCGCGATCACCCGGGCGATCACCCGCGCATCCCCGCTTGTGCGCCGAGGCGGCGTCCTTCGCCGTCGAAGACAAACAGCGCGTCATCGGGCCAGCCGAGGCCCACGCGGGCGCCGCGCTGCGTCTCGTGGTTGGGCTCGACCCTGGCGGTCCAGACGAGATCGTCGGCGATACTGACATAGGCGAGATGCTCGTGGCCGAGGTCCTCGACACGCAGAAGTTCGCCGGACGCCTTGGCCGTTTCTCCGGTGGCGAGGGAAAGCGCTTCCGGCCGCACACCGATCGATGCTGCCGTCGCGGACCAGTTGCCGGCCACGCCAAGGTCGAGGCCGCCCGGTCCGGTCAGTCGAACGGTTTCCGATCTGGCCGTCGCCGTGACCGGCGCGAAGTTCATGCGCGGCGCACCAATGAATCCGGCGACGAAACGGTTGGCCGGCTGGCGATAAAGCTCACGAGGCGAGCCGATCTGCTCGATGCGGCCTTCGTTCAACACGACGATGCGGTCGGCGAGCGTCATCGCCTCCACCTGGTCGTGCGTGACGTAGATCATCGTGGTGCCGAGCTCTTCGTGGAGGCGAGCGATCTCGACCCGCATTTCCGAACGCAGGTCGGTGTCGAGGTTCGACAGCGGCTCGTCGAACAGGAAGACCTTCGGATGGCGCACGAGCGCGCGGCCGATCGCGACGCGCTGCCGCTGTCCACCGGACAGTTGCCGGGGCAGCCGGTCGAGCAGATGGTCGATCTTCAGCATGGAAGCGACCTGCTCGACCTTCGTCCGAATGGCGGCGCGGCCGATGCCGGTCGTCTCCAGCGCGAAGCCGATGTTGCGCGCGATGTTCATGTGGGGATAAAGCGCATAGGATTGGAACACGAACGCGATGCCGCGCTCGGAAGCCGGCACCTCGGTCATGTCCTCGCCGTCGATCGCGATCTCGCCGGCCGTTGCCGGTACCAGCCCCGCGATAAGCCTGAGCAGGGTGGACTTTCCGCAGCCCGAGGGGCCGACGAAAACCACGAACTCGCCATCCGCGATGTCGAGATCGACGTTGCGGATGATGTCCAGCTTGCCAAAGCTCTTGGAAACGCCGTGCAGGCTTACCGACCCCATCGCGTCAATCCACTTCCGACAGGTCTGCATGAAGTGCTGCGGCGCCGACAATGCCGGCACTCGCATCCAGCGCACTCGGGAGGATAGTCAGCGACCGGCAATCTTCGGCCCAGATGTAGGCCGGCACCTTGGCCTTCAATCGCCGGAGATAGGCTGGCGACGTCCCGAGGCCGCCACCGATCACCACACCATGCGGATCGAACATGTTGATCATCTGCCCGATGTAGCTTGCCAGAGCTTCGGTCGCCTGGTCCAGCAGTTCAGCGGCTTCAGGCCGATCCTCTGCCTCGACGATCTCACGCGCGGTCTTCTGCTCTCCCGTCCGGCTTTGGAAGACCTCGGCCATGCCATGTCCGGACGAGAAGGCCTCCAGATTGAAGGCTGAGTTCTCGCCTGTCGCGCCGTCGATCGAAACCAGATCGCTGGATGCGAAGTGGATGGCATAGCCGTTTGCGCCGCGCCGGACCGCGCCACCCTCGCAAAACGCGAAGCTCAACCCGCTGCCTATCACCAGGAAGGCGAAGCTCGGCAGGATCCGGCCATGTCCGTAGCGCAGTTCGGCCAGCGCGGCTGCCCGCACGTCGCTTTCCACGATGACCGGGCTGAAGGCGGCAAGCTCCCTGGGCAGGTCGCAATCGCTCCAGTCCGCGATCCAGCGGCTGCGCGGCACGCCGTCCAGCCGGATCAGCTCCGGCAGGCCGACGCCCAGCCCACGGCAGTCCAGGCCTGCCCCGGCGGCCTTCAACCTGATCGCGTCGGCGCAGCCCGTTATGGCGTCGATGACTGCCCCGCTATCCTGGTTGCGCGGGGTGGAGACCTCGATGCTGTCAACGAGCCGCCCGGTATCGAGATCGACCAGCCCGGCGGCGATCTTGGTGCCGCCGACATCGACGCCGATGGCCGTGCGGCTCATGTGCCGGCCGCCTCTTCGTCAGCGAGGATTTCACCGTGGCGGCATTCCGCGACGATGGTTGCCGGCCAATCGGATTCATATCCCTGGGCGGCGGCCAGCCGCGAAAAGGCCTGCCGTTTACCCTGACCCCAAACGATCATCACGGCCGCCCTCGAGTGTTTGAAGATCGTGTCGATGCCGACAGTCACGCCGAACGACGGCACCTCGTCCAGGCTGCGGAAGTCTGGGAAGGTCTTCATGTTGTCGACGCGCGTCTCTTCCGCCAGTGGAACGATGCGACTTCCACTGTCGCGGGCGCTGCCGGCGGGATTGAACGCGATGTGGCCGTCGCTTGCGCCGGAGGCGAGGATGAAGACATCGATGCCTCCAGCGCTCTCGATGCGGGCGTCGTAAGCTTCAGGCTTGCCCGGATCAGGAAACCAGACCTGGTCCCACGGAATTCGATCCGCTTGCGCGAGACCGGCGTTTAGGACCGCGATGATCTCGTCGCGCGCGAAACGGCGGCACGAGAAATGGCTTTCGATCGATACATGCGCGAAACCCTGCTCGGTCTTGTCGAGATAATCGTCCATCATGACGATGGTGACGTGGGCAAGAGACCTCGGCTTTTCGGCGAGCAGCCGCCCCATCGCCAGGTAAACCGGTCGCGGCGAGCGGCCTCCCGGGCAGCCGAGCAGGAAACGCTGCCCTGCCATCCGCGCCGCGTCGATCTGCGCGAGCAGGCGGGTCGCGAACGAGACGCCCAGCGTTTCCGCGTCGGGAAATATTTTTGGAACGATCCTGCTCATTCTGTAACCAGCCTCTTGAGGTAGACGAGGTTTTTTGCGGCGAGCTGTTCCGGGTCGTCGCCGTCCTCGCTCGGATCCTGCTCGATCACGCACGGCCCGTCATAGCGCTTTTCTTTGAGGAACGAGATGACTGCCGGGATATCGACCGCTCCTTCCGTCAGAGGGCTCATGACACCGGCCGCGAAGGATTCGTTTGGTCCGAGTTCGCCTGCGAGGACACGCGCCCGCACCTTTGGGTCGACGTTCTTCAGATGCATGTAGCCGATGCGCTCCCAGTTCTTGCGCATGTAGGCGACCGGGTCCTGGTTCCAGAACGCATGGTGGCCGGTGTCGAAGCAGAGGTTGACGTCGGTCTCTTCCAGCAGCCTGTCGATCTGCGATTCGAATTCCACGCAGGTTCCGACATGCGGGTGGAAGGTAAGCTCGACACCATACGTGTCACGGACATGCGTCTGCGCGTCGCGAACGTAGCCGATCATGGTCTTCCATCCGGCCTCGTCGACCACGCCGGGCTGATCCCTAGGATACCACTCGCTTTCGTCCATCAAAACCAGATGTGGTGCATCGAGCGTCGAGAGAATGATGCCGAGGCTGTCGAGCGATGCCCTGAGTTCCGGCCAGGTACCTGGCGCGGCAAGCGTGTGGACATGTGCGCCGCCTGTCAGCGTTAGCTTGCGTCGCGCAAGCGCATCCTCGAGCTTTGCCGGTTCGGTCGGCAGGAAACCCAGCGGGCCAAGCTCGGTGGCTTCGTATCCGGCGCGGGCAATGGCGTCGAGATAGCCGTCCGCCGTGATTGTGTTGCCCATGGGATAGAAGACGCCCCACGAACAGGGCGCGTTGCCGATCAGCATCGCGATACTCTTTCAGGAGAAATGAAGTGCGCGGTCGGGCATGTTGGCGCCCGACCGCAATTTATTGACGGCGTCTTACCACTTGCCGCGTTGCTTGATGGTTTCGAGCTCGCCGGCCAGTCCCTTCAGCGCAGCGTCGGCTTCCGCTTCACCCGCCAGCACGCCATGAACCGCCGTGTAGAAGGCCTGGGACACGCGGTTGTAGCTTGATCCGGTGATCGCCGAAGGCCGGCTCGCGCTGTCGGCGAAGGCGGTCTGCGCATCCTTAAGGAATGGGATAGCCTTCAGCACGTCGGCATCTTCGTAAAGCGCCGAGATGGTCGGGTTGTAGGCGCCCTCGATCGCACGGCGCTTCTGCTCGGCAACGCCGCCCATGTACTTCACGAGGCTGACAGCCGCTTCCTTGTTGGCACTGTATTTGGACACGCCGAGATGCGCCGTGCCCATGCAGCCGCTCGACTTGCCCTCGGGCGTTCCGACAGGAAGATTCGTCACGCCCACCTTGCCGACGAGGGGCTGCCCTTCGCCCTGCGATGTGCCCCAGACATAGGACCAGTTGCGCAGGAATGCGGCATTGCCGGTTTCGAAGGTGCTGCGCGAAGCCTCCTCGTCATAGTTCAGCACGCCAGGAGGGCTGATCGTGTCCACCCAGCCAGCCGCCATCTTGAGCGCTTCCGCCGCCTGCGGATTGTCAATCGTGATGTTTCCGCTGGTGTCGACGATGGTGCCGCCATTGTAGCTGCCGATCCATTCGATTGCGTCGCAGGTCAGGCCTTCATAGGAGCGGCCTTGCCACGCGTATCCCCACATATCCTTCGCGCCGGCCGCGCGCTCGCCGTCCTGGATCACCTTTGCGGTTTCGGTGAGCTCGGCCCAGGTCTTCGGCACTGGCTTGCCGTATTTTTCGAGCAGGTCCTTGCGGTAGAACATCAGGCCCGCATCGACATACCAGGGCAGGGCGACGAATTTGCCGTTCACCGTGCCGGCTTCCACGGTCGAGGGGAAGTGCGCGGCTATGTCTTCCTTCGAGAGCTCTTCGTTGAGGTCGAGCAGATGGTTCTGCAACAGCCCGATCCAGACCACGTCGAGCAGCAGAACATCAGCGTCCGGCGATTGGGCCGACAGGAGCTGCTGATAAAGTGGCAGCGCCTCGTCCCATGCCGCTGGCATCTTGTTGATCTTGACCTCGTTGCCGGTCTCCTTGGCCCAGGCGTCGGCCGCGGTCTTGCACATCTCATATTCAGCGCCGGCCGAAGAGCAGAACAGCGAAACGGTTGCAGCCTGTGCTGGCGCGATCGCCAATCCCGCTGCCAGCGCGGCCAGACCGAAAACATGCTTCATCAAAAGTCCTCCTTGTTTTTTTGAACCCCGATGGAGAGACCATAAATCCAGCAACTGGATTTAACAAGCGCAAATTCAAAATGGTTCATTTGGTTGTTGTGGGGATGTAGTCCACGACAACAGAAATTTCGATCACATGTCATGAGAGGCGTCGGCCTTGAATTGCTTGTCCGAGCAGGTTTGTGCGCCGTTTTCGATCCAAATCTATGAACTATTTTGGGTTCTTACTATTTTCGGCCTGATGTTGCAGTGCGGAATCCGTCTGGCTGCTGCAGGACTGCAAGGCAGCCCGATTGCGTTGCCGGTATTCGCCCGGCGACAAACCGGCGCGATTGCTGAAAGCCGTGGTGAACGAACTGACGCTCGAATATCCGACGTTTTGGGCGACGGCCTCGATGGGCAGATTGTCCTGGCTCAGCAATTCTAGGGCGCGCATCATCCGCACTTCCATGATCAGCGTCTTCAGTCCGAACGAGAACTCTTCGTGCGACAGGCGCTGCATGGTGCGCGGCGCGAGATGGCAGGCATCGCAGGCGTCCGAAACGGTGGCGTCTTCCAGATGCGCGCTGACATAGTTGATGAACGCCCGCATCTCGTCGGATTTTGCCGCCGGAAGCCACAACATCTTGGGATTGGAGAACCATTCCTGGCAGAGGTGCGAAAGCGTTCTGAAAAGCTGCCGCAAAGTCTCGTCCTGATCGGGCCCTCGCTGAGCCATTGTCAGCATGAGCGCAAGCAGTTCGTGGACGAGGGGATTGGCCTGCGTCACCCAGCAACCGTGGTGATGCCAGGGGTGATCTTCTGGATCAAGGAAGACCACATGCGCGCGCATCCCGCGCGACGTGCGCAGGTTGAACGGACGGTCGGCCGGAACGAAGATCATGTGGTTGGGGATGACGAGCCATCCGCCGGCTCCGCCTTCGACGTCGATCTGGCCGCGCACGACCAGGATCATCTTGTGCATATGGTCGCCTGCGGAGGATTCGCTCCAGCGGTTGCAGTCGATGACGGCGATCGAGGGTTCGCGGCGCCCGCGTTCCGAGAAGCGGCGCTCCTCGCCGGGCAGGAGTTTGAACGGCCGCGTCGTTCGCTCCAGCCTCGCAGCGGTTGTTACACCTCTCGGCACCCGTTCCTCCCTTTATGACCGACGCCCGTTTGCCTGCCGAACCGCCGAAATCTTGGCGCGGACTGCAAGAATAAGATTGTTCTTGCATATTTTTAGAAAAATGGCCAGCATTGTATCACTGTTGAATTCGCGAGCCGTTCTGGGGAGGAGGGCACGTCATGACGACCGAGGCGGCCCTTGCGCCCGAAGCTGGCGTATCCGATGCCCTGACCATACGGGGGCTCTACAAGACATTTGGCGCGACGAAGGCGGTTCAGAACGTCGACCTGACGCTGCCGCGCGGCGACATCCTGGCGCTTCTTGGGCAGAACGGCGCCGGCAAGTCCACGCTGGTCAAGATTCTGGCTGGCGTCATCGCCGCCGACAGTGGCGAAGTCCTGCTCGACGGCAAACCCTACGACCTTCGCCGTGACCGGCATGCGATCGCTTTCGTCCATCAGGATCTCGGCCTGATCGAATGGATGACCGTCGCCGAGAACATTGCCATGGCGCAGGGCTTCAACCGACGGTTCGGCCTGATCGACTGGACGCGGGTGGAGGAGCAGGCCCGGCAGTCCCTGAGAGACATCGCGCCCGCCATCGATCCGCGCAAACGGGTGAGCGACCTGACGCGCACCGAGAAGTCGCTCGTGGCGATCGCCCGCGCGGTGGGTGTGGGAGCCAGCGTGCTGGTGCTCGACGAACCCACGGCCAGCCTTCCGAAGGACGATGTCGAGGTGCTGTTCTCGGTGCTGCGCGGCCTCAAGAAGCGCGGCGTCAGCATGATCTACGTCTCGCATCGCCTCGACGAGATTTTCGCCATATCCGATTGTCTGCTCGTGCTGCGCGACGGTCGCGTTGCGGATGCGCGACGCACTGCGCAATCCAATCCCGAGAGTCTCGTCAGTTCCATCATCGGGCGGGCGCTCGAAAACGCGTTCGTCCGGCCGCCCCGCAAGGAGGCCGAGACCGTACTCGTCTGCACGGATGTCGCGGGCGAAACCGTCGGTCCCGTATCCTTCTCCGTCAAGCGCGGCGAGATCGTCGGCCTTGTGGGCCTGCGTGGCGCCGGCCATGAGGTGGTCAGCCGCATTTTGATCGGCGACGAGCCGCAAATCTCCGGAACCGTGACAATTCACGGGAAACCGCTGAACCATTCTTCGCCCGACAAGGCAATCGCCGGAGGTCTCGGCGTGATCGGCGCCGATCGCCTTGCGGAATCGATCGCGCCTGGCTTGTCCATCCGCGAAAACATGTATCTGAACCCGCTGGCCACTGGCAGCAGGCTCCTGTCGTGGAGGTCGCCCGCCGCCGAGATCGACGAATGCCGCAATGCCGGTCGCAGCGTCGGGCTGGTTCCGAACGCGCCGGAAGCGCCGATCGAGAGCCTGTCCGGCGGCAACCAGCAGAAGGTCGTGCTGTCGCGCTGGATCCGCGTCTCGCCGGAAGTTCTCATCCTCGAGGATCCCACCGCGGGCGTCGACGTCGGCGCCAAGAACGAAATCTACCGCCTGCTCGCCCAACAGTTGGAGGCGGGTCAGGCCATCCTGCTCATCTCCACCGATTTCGAGGAGGTGGCGGCCATCTGCCATCGCGCCCTCGTGTTCCGCAACGGGAAGATCGAGAGCGAAATCGACGAAGGTGCGATGAGCGTCGAGGCCGTGACGCTTGCCTCGTCCATGGCGGAAAGTACCTCGCACGGCGTCCCAAATCAGGCTGGAGATCGATAGACACATGCAATCCGTCAAATCGACAGCACTGGAGCCGACCGCCGTCGAACTGGAGACGATGTCGACCGGCCAGAAGATCGCCAGGCTCATTCCGGTCTATGGCCTGCTCATCTTCACGGTGCTGCTGATCGTCATCTTCTCGATCCTGCTGCCCAACACCTTCCCGACGATGCTGAACCTGCGTTCCATTCTCGGCGACAAGGCGATCATTGCAATCCTGTCGCTCGCGGCGATGATCCCGATGGCGGCAGGGCGCATCGACCTGACGGTCGGATACGGAATCGTGCTCTGGCACATCCTCGCGATCGCGCTCCAGACCAACGTCGGCCTTCCGTGGCCGGCCGTCGTGGTCATCGTGCTTCTGGCGGGATGTTTCCTTGGACTGCTCAACGGTCTGCTGGTGGAGATTGCGCGCATCGATTCCTTCATCGCGACGCTCGGCACGGGTACGGTGCTGTATGCCATCGCCCTCTGGTATACGGAGGGCCGCCAGATCGTCGGCATGCTGCCTCCGGGCTTCACCGGCCTCTATACGTGGCAACCCTTCGGCATTCCCGTCGTCGCATTCTACGTGCTGGTCATCAGCCTCGTCATGTGGATCGTCATGGAATACACGCCGATCGGCCGCTGCCTCTATGCGATCGGCGCCAATCCTCGCGCGGCCGAACTGAACGGCATTCCCAACCGGCGCTTCATCATCGGAGCCTTCGTCGCCGCCGGATTGCTGGGGGCGCTTGCCGGCCTCCTGCTGGCTGCTCGTCTCCGCATCGGTCAGGCAAGCGTCGGCCTCGAATATCTTCTGCCCGCACTGGTAGGCGCGTTCCTGGGATCGACCACCATCCGCCCGGGTCGGGTCAATGTCTGGGGCACGATCGTCGGCGTGGCGATCCTCGCGGTCGGCATATCCGGCATCCAGCAATTCGGTGGCGCCTTCTACATCGAGCCGCTTTTCAACGGGGTCACGCTTCTGATCGCCATCGGCCTCGCTGGCTACGCACAGAAGCGTCGCGGTCTCGCCAAGCCTGCGGCGGCACCATCGCCGAGCAACGCACATCCGCCAGCCGGCGGATGACACAAGTCTTCGCATGTCGCGGAGAAGCATACTTCGGGAGGAGTGAAACATGAGGATTACAAGGAAGTTGCAGTTTGCCGCCGCCCTGTGCGCGGTGTCGGCGCTCGGTATCGCATCGGCCTCCGCGGATGCGGTGTCCGACGCCAAGGAGTTCGTAACGAAGCTCAGCACACCAAACGCACCATGGAGCGGCCCGACCACCGGACCCAAGGCGCAGACGGGGAAGACCATCATCTATGTGTCGACCGACCAGCGCAACGGCGGTGCCCGCGGCGCCGGCGAGGGCGTCAAGGCGGCGGCCGAAAGGATCGGCTGGACCTTCAAGGAAAGCGACGGCCAGGGCTCGGTCGCCGGTCGCGCCACGGCGCTCAACCAGGCGATCGCCTCCAAGCCCGATGTCATCGTGCTTGGTGGCATCGACGCGACCGAGCAGGCGGCGGTGATCGAGGATGCGGCCAAGCAGGGCATCGTCGTCGTTGGCTGGCACGCCTATGGCAAGTCCGGCCCGCACGACACTCTGCCGATCTTCACCAACATCACGACAGATCCGCTGGAAGTCGCACGCGCAGCCGCGTCCGTGCCCTGCGCGGAGCTCAACGGCAAGGTCGGCGCGGTGATCTTCACCGACAGCACCTATGAGATCGCGGTCAAGAAATCGAATGCAATGGCCGAAGTCATCAAGGCCTGCGGCGAGAGCAAGGTGCTCGAGATCGTCGATACCCCGCTGGCCGACGCCTCGAACCGCATGCCGCAGCTCACGACCTCACTGTTGCAGCGCTACGGCGCCGACTGGACGACCTCGCTTAGCATCAACGACCTGACCTTCGACTTCATGGCGCCGTCGCTGGCAGCCGCCGGCATCAACGGCACCAGCAATCCGCTCGCCATCTCGGCGGGTGACGGCAGCGAGGTTGCGTTCCAGCGTATCCGCTCTGGCGAATACCAGGCCGCAACCGTGGCCGAACCGCTCATCCTGCAGGGCTGGCAGATCGTCGATGAGGCGAACCGCGCCCTCGCAGGCGAAAAGGAGAGTGGCTTCGTTGCGCCGTCCCATCTCTTCCTGCAGTCCAACATCGAATACGATGGTGGCCCGAAGAACATCTACGACCCGGGCAACGGCTATGCCGACGCCTATGCCAAGATCTGGGGCGTGAACTGACAAACGACATGGGGGCGGCCACGAGCCGCCCCCAATTTTGCCCGGTCACGGCGTCCTTCCGACGCCACAGCAACAGGACTTTCCGAGATGTCTGCGTCCAGCCTGCCAAAGCCCGACTTCGCCCGCAACATGACGCTCATTGGCCATAGCGACCAGGGCGGTCGGCCGGACGGCGTGCAACTCATGGTCAACAAGGGCTTCGCCTATATCGGCCACATGTTCTCCAAGGGCTTCAGCGTGGTCGACGTGCGCGACCCCCGCAATCCGGTTGGTGTGGACTATGTCGCCGCGCCGCCCAACACGTGGAACATCCATCTCCAGACCTATGGCGACCTGCTTCTGGTCATCAACGCCAAGGACATGTTCGCCTCCGCCGAATTCCAGGACGAGAAGGCTTACTATACCGGCCAGATCGGCAAGAAGGTCGGCACGGCCTCGGGTGTTGCTGAAAAGAACTGGACCGCCGGCATGGCGGTCTACGACATCTCCACGCCCGGCAAGCCGCGCAAGATCGGCTTCATGTCCGTCAAGGGGGGCGGCATCCATCGTATCTGGTACACTGGCGGGCGCTACGCCTACGCTTCGGCGCTGCTTGACGGCTTCACCGACTACATCTTCATCACCATCGACATGTCCGACCCGGCCAACCCCGTCGAAGCTGGCCGCTACTGGTTGCCCGGCATGAACGAGGCGGCGGGCGAGGTGCCGACATCGGACAGGCGCGCCGGCCTGCACCATCCCACGGTTTCGGGCGATACGGCTTATTGCGCATGGCGCGACGCCGGCCTCGTCATCCTCGACGTCAAGGATGCTTCAAATCCCAAGCTGAAGGTTCACCGCAATTGGTCGCCGCCGTTCAAGGGCGGCACGCACAACTGCCTGATGCTGCCGGATCGGGATATTTTGGTCGTCGCGGACGAGTCTGTGCTCGACTATTACGAGGACGGCTTCAAGCCGATCTGGCTCTTCGACATGCGCGAGCCGTCCAACCCGGTCAGCATCTCGACGTTCCCGGAACCGGCCGAGGCCGACTACAAGTCCAAGGGCGGTCATTTCGGTCCGCACAACATCTATGAAAACCGGCCGGACGGTCTGGTCAGCTCGAAATATATCTTCGCGACTTATCAGAACGCCGGCATTCGCGTCTTCGACATCAGCAACCAGTATCGGCCCGAAGAGGTCGGCGCGTTCGTCCCGCCGGAACCTGCGACGCTGATGGACCGGCGCCCCAACCGCAAGAAGGTGATCCAGAACTGCGACGTCTATGTCGACAAGGAGGGGCTGGTCTACGCCAACGACTACAATGGGGGCCTCTATATCCTCGAATTCAAGGGCTGAGGCGCATTCCTTGCACGACACCTTTCTTGCCGGATGCCGGTCGGCGATCGGCGCGGAGCATGTGTGGACGGAAACGGCCGACACGCTGCGCTTCGCGCATGATTTCTGGGACCAGTACCGAGGTCGCGCGGCCGCCGTGCTGCGGCCGGGCAGCACCGCGGAAGTTGCGGCGGTTCTTGCGCTCGCCTCGCAGCATGGCGTGGCAATCGTTCCCCAGGCCGGCAACACGGGTCTGGTCAATGGCGGCGTCCCGGATGCCAGCGGCAATCAGGTCGTGCTTTCGGTCGAGCGCCTCGACCGCATCCGCGCGATAGACCCTGCCGGCGACTATCTGATCGCCGAGGCAGGCTGTATCCTCGACAACGTGCAGGCCGCCGCTGCCGGGGCTGGCAGGCTGTTTCCGCTGGCAATGGGATCGAGCGGCTCCTGCCGTATCGGCGGCAACCTCGCCACCAACGCCGGTGGCCTCAACGTGCTGCGCTACGGCATGACCCGCGAACTCGTGCTCGGGTTGGAAGTGGTGCTGCACGACGGGACGATCCTCGATCTGCTGCGACCGATACGCAAGGACAATACAGGCTACGACCTCAAGCAGCTTTTTATCGGCTCGGAAGGAACGCTCGGCGTCGTGACAGCCGCCGTCCTCAGGCTGATGGCGCAGCCGCGCGAGCGTGTCACGATCTGGCTGGCGGTCGAGACGCCGCAGCACGCCGTCAGTCTGTTCAGGACATGTCGCAGCCGGTTCGGGGAGTTGATTTCCGCCTTCGAGATCATCTCCTCTGAGGGTGTAGAGATCGCCGTCAACGGACTTCCCGGCGTGCGCCGGCCGGTAGGCGATCCGGCCCCGTGGCATGTGCTCATAGAGGTCGCCTGGACATTCACGGAGGGCCTGCGCGGGCAGGTGGATGCCATGCTGGAGGACATCCTGGCGCAAGCCCTCTGCCTTGACGGAACCGTCGCCGAGAACGAGGCGCAGCGCGCCAACATGTGGCGTTTGCGTGAAGGACAGAGCGAGAGCGCCCGTGCTTTCGGCTACATCCTGCGCAGCGACGTGGCGGTCGCCATCGCGGATATTCCAGAACTCCTCGCCTGGGTAGAGGAGCGGCAGGCAACACTCGCTGGCCTCGGCATCCGGATACTTCCGTTCGGCCACATCGGCGACGGCAACCTGCACGTCAACTTCGTGCTTCCGCCTGGAACGGACACCGGGCTCCATGCGGAGTTGCTGCAAGGCCTTTACGATCAGGTCGACAGGCTCGGCGGTTCGATCAGCGCCGAACATGGCGTTGGCCGCGCCAAGCGAGACGCAGTTTCGCAGCGCAAATCCGCCGCTTCGCGCCATCTGTCCGGGCGGATCAAGCGAGCGCTAGATCCCGACAATCTGTTGAACCCGGGTGTGGTGCTTGCGCCGGAAGAGAGTGTGCCATGACAATCAACGGCGCCCCCACCGCCCGCACCGCGTTGCCGATCCAGATCTACGCCCTGACCGCCGCCGCCTTTGCCATCGGCACGACGGAATTCGTCATCATGGGCCTGCTGCCGGAGATCGCGGCGGACCTGCAAGTCTCCATTCCCTCGGCCGGGCTTCTGGTGGCGGGTTATGCGCTTGGCGTGGTTGTCGGCGCTCCAATTCTGACGCTCGGCACGCTTCGTTTCGAACGCAAGTCACTGCTGCTATCGCTCATGGGCCTGTTCATCGCAGGCAATGTGATTGCCGCCATCGCGCCCAGCTACGAGATCCTGATGATCGCCCGCGTGGTGGCGGCGCTCTGCCACGGAACCTTTTTCGGCGTCGGCGCAGTCGTCGCGGCAAGCCTCGTGCCATCAGACAGGCAAGCCAGCGCCATCGCCCTGATGTTCACCGGCCTTGCGCTCGCTAACATCCTCGGCGTTCCCGGCGGAACGGCGATCGGTCAGATGTTCGGCTGGCGCGCCACCTTCTGGTGTGTGAGCGCAATCGGCGCGGCCGCGGCAATTGCCATCGCTTTTCTGATCCGACCGATGCAGGCGCCGCCCACGGCGGGCATCGCGTCCGAGTTCGTCGCGCTGCGAAGCGCCAGCCTCTGGCTCGCGCTCGGCACGACCGTCTTCGGGTTTGGCGGCGTCTTTGTGATCCTTACCTTCATAGCGCCCATTCTGCGTGACGCGACCGGTATGTCGCCGGATACGGTTGCCATTGCGCTTCTGGTCTTCGGCGCGGGGCTAACGCTTGGAAACCCGGTTGGCGGCCGGCTAGCCGATCGCGCCCTGATGCCCTCGTTGATTGCCATCCTCGCCGTCTTGTCCGCCCTTCAACTCGTCTTCGGCTGGGCGATGTTCCATCTTGCGGCCACCTACGTCTTTCTGTTCTGCTGGGGTGTCGCGGCATTCGCGACGATCGCGCCCCTGCAGACGCGCGTGGTGCATGCTTCGCCAGCAGCCCCGGCTCTCGCTTCCTCACTCAACATTGCAGCCTTCAATCTGGGCAATGCGTGTGGCGCGTTCATCGGCGGCGGTCTGATAGACCGGGGTTTTGCATTGCCAGCGCTGACCGTGGCAGGGGCGGCAATGACGGCCTGCGGCCTCGCCTTGGCGCTTGCCGGAAGCCGCCTTGACCTTTCGGCAAAGCGAAGGGCGGGGTAGCCGTCTCCGCGTTATACTGTCTCGACATGGGCTGAAACGTCAGCATATGACGTTACAGGTTTTGGCAGCCACACGAGGCGCTAGGTCTGATTTGATGACGCCACGCATCATTCGCACCTTGGATCCGGCGGAGGTCGGAACGCTCGTCGACTGGGCAGCGGGCGAGGGATGGAATCCCGGCCTCGACGACGCGGCGGCCTTCAGCGCGGCCGATCCCGAGGGCTTCCTAGGCGCCTTCGTGGATGGCGACATGCTCGCCGGCATCTGCGCGGTCCGCTATGGCGTCTCCTACGGCTTCATCGGCCTCTACATCTCCCATCCGGACCATCGCGGCGAGGGCCATGGCAAGGCTGTCTGGGACGCCGGCATGGCGCGGCTCTCGGGTCGGATCGTCGGTCTCGACGGCGTCGACGCTCAGTTCGACAACTACCTGTCCAAGGGCTTTGTACCGGCCTACCGCACCATTCGTTTCGGCGGCAGGTTTTCACCCGTGGGCGAGGGGGTGGACGTCGGCGTCCCGCGACCTGTCGATTTCACGCCCGCGTTGCTGGAGGAGGCGATAACCTTCGACGGCAAAATCTTCCCACAACCGCGTCGGGCATTTCTGGAACGGTGGCTCGCTCCGCCGCACATCGTTAGCGTCGCCGTTTCCGGCGGGCGCATGGCGGGCTACGGCGTGATGCGCGCGTGCGGCGTCGGCTCGAAGATCGGATGCCTTGCCGCGATCGACCTGCCGACGGCGAAAGCCTTGTTCGTCTCACTGGCAGACCAGGCGGAGGGCGAAGTCTTCATTGATGTCCCGCAGCCTCAGGGTGAGTTTGCGAGGTTCCTTGCGGCCTCGAACCTTGTACCCGGTTTTGAGACAACGCGTATGTACCATGGCGGCGCGATCCCGCTCTACTCCGGATTATTTGGCGTCACGACCCTTGAATTGGGGTAGGATGCCCTGCGATTTGCGCCGTCGCTCATCAGGAGGCCAACATGCATGTGTCCAGAATGACGGGACGAACCTTGATCGGCTTGTGCGCCGTTGTCGTCCCGCTCACTGTGCTCCCGGTTGAGGCGCTGGCGATCAACCGCTACACGTCGACGTCGATGACCTGCTCGGGCGTTACCGCAGCCTTGAATCGCGATGGCGCGGCGATCTTGCGCTACACGTCGAAATCCGGCGCCCTGCTGTACGACCGATACGTCAAAAACCGGAATTTCTGTCAGCCGGACGAAACCACGCAGCGGGCCTACATTCCGAGTTCCGACCTTCCTGCCTGTCCGGTCTATCGATGCAAGCAGATCGAGTTCCTTGATTATCGCTAGCCGCCGCCATCACGACATTGTCATCCGAAAGACCGTGTTGCCCTTGCTAACGTCCTTGCGCTGCGGGGTTCCTGAAAAGGGGAATTGCATGCGACCGCTCGTAATCGTGCTACCGGTCCTCCTGATGACGGCGGCCGAGGCGTCCGCTATTTCGCGCTACCAGACCACGTCTATGAGTTGCACTCGCGTTCAGGCCATCCTGAAGTCGGAGGGCGCAGCGCTGCTCAGCTATCCGGCTCCCGACGATCCGTCCTCCCAGCTTTTCAACCGCTTTGTGCGCGACAGTTCCTTCTGCAGTTCCGGCATGCAGAAGGCCCAGTTGCGCAGCGTGCCTGCGGCGGATACGAGCAAATGCAAGGTTCGCCGATGCGTACGGGTATCGGGCACCAGCCGCTGAAATCGCGGAACAAAGATGCAATTTAGACGTGCGTCACATTGTGGATAACTTTTAACGACCTGCGCGACCCCCCTTCAATCGCCAGGGGAAGCGGCCTAATCCCCGACTTGTTGGTCAGGCCTTAGCTGGGGAGCGGGCAATGTTCATGGTTGGATTGGGGGTCGGCGTTTTCGTCGGCCTCGTCGTTGCGTCCTGGTTCGCGCTGGCGGTCATCGCCTTTCTTCCGCGCGTGCGCCACACGTAGGCAGTCGCGGCCTGCCGAGGGCAGGTCAGAGATATTGGCTTACCGTCTTGCCGACCTTGAGAAAGGGCACGGGATTTATCGCTTTGCCGTCGCGGTGGATTTCGTAGTGCAAATGCGGTCCGGTCGAGCGTCCACTGCTGCCGGCCTTGCCGACGAGGTCGCCGGGCGCGACCTGCTGGCCTTCCTTGACGAGAACCTGGCTCATGTGCGCGTAGCGCGTGGTGAAGCCACCCGCATGGCGCACCTCGACCATGCGGCCATAGCCGCCGTTCCATCCGGCGATGACCACTGTGCCGGCTCCCGTGACCCGGATGTCGGCGCCGCTTGGCGCCCGGAAGTCCATTCCGGAATGCATCGCCGGTGTCCCAAGTAGCGGATCTCTGCGCGCCCCGAACGTGCTTGATACCCCATAGCCGGGTGCCGGATTCGCGATCGGCAGTTGCCGCACCTCGGTCTTCATACGGTCGAGCAGGTCGAGCGCCTCGTCCAGTTCCTTGACCTTCGTGTCGAATAGCGCTGGCGTATCGATGGCGACCAGCGGACCGCCTAAGCCGGTCTCTCCGGCAATATCGACCTCCAGCCCAGAGTCCTTCAACGCACCCGCGATGGCATCCGCCGTTTGATATGCGTCTTCGGCGATCGCGTTGATCCTGCTGAGCTGGTCGGATTCGATTGAGCGCAGGGATTGGTTTATCGCGACGAAAAGCCGATCGGCGCGGTCGGCGCTGGACTCAGCCTCTGCTGACGAGTTGCGTGTCGACCATGAGGAAAAGGGCTTGGCCGCCAGACCTGCGTATTGCGCGTCCGATGCGCCTGCCGGCGTCAGGGACGCGCGTACGTCCGGTTTGTCGGAGGGTAGGGGAACTTCGCTTGGCAAGGTAGTGGCCGTCTCGCCGACACGGTCGAGGATGGGCTCGATGCGGCCTTGGCGCTGGGTGAGCTGTGATTGCCGGTCCAGCAGTTCGCCAACCTTGGCCTCCATGAGTTGCTGGTCGAGCATCTGCCTGCTGGTGATGCGGTCCACCTGGCTGCGCAAAGCAGATATGCGGTCTTCGTAGGCCTGCTGGAGCCGCGCCTGGCGGGCCGTGGTCGCATCGATCAGGTCGTCGCGCAGCACCAGATAGGAGGTTGCGAGCAGATAACCGATCGCCAGCGCGGCGAACGCTGATCCGGCCAGGGCAGCCACCCAGGGACGCACCTGGAAGTGACGGATCTCATCGCCCCGCGCGATGATGACGGTATGGGGCTCCCTGCGTTTGCCGAAAACTGTTGACTGACTTGCCTCTTTCACTGGAACCAGCGCCCACGCCGCTACAATTGCGATGGTGCTGATTACACATTGTTAGGGTTAACAAAGCCCTTAGCCCTGCATTTTCCGGAAGCGGAGGCTTCGCGTAGGGTCTAAAGCGCTTTTGCAGCCCCAAGTACCTCTTCGGCATGACCCGAAACTTTGACCTTGCTCCAGATCCTGGCGATCTTGCCGTCGCGGTCGATGAGGAAAGTCGTGCGCACAACGCCCATATAGGCGCGTCCGTACATCGTCTTCTCCGCCCACACCCCATAGTCCTCGATCGCCTTCCTTGATTCATCGGCGACAAGAATCGTCTCAAGCCCATGTTTTTTCTTGAAATTTTCGTGTTTTCGTAGACTGTCCGGCGAGATGCCGATCACCACTGCTCCTGCCTTCGCGAATGCGCCCTTCAGTCGCGTGAAATCAATGGCCTCGGCGGTACACGCTTCCGTGTTGTCCTTCGGATAGAAGAACAGCACCACGATTTTGCCGCGAAGCTCTGCCAGCCCGACCATGCCGCCATCGGCCGGCAAAGAAAAAATCGGCGCTTGGTCTCCAATTGCCAATTCGGCCATGGCCATGCCCTTGATCAGGTTACAGGAAACACTTCACAGTTATAGGCTGGGGCGGGAGTCGTCCACGGCGCATGAGCGAGATACGGAAGATCGGGTGGAGCACGAGCAGCGGCATGAGAAGATCAGGTTCCGGCGCGAAGAGATCGCGGATCTCTCGAGCCTGCCTTCCGCCGCCGAGGATCCCAAACCGCCACGCCCCAGGAGTTCCGGCCGCGCGCTGAAGATTCTAGCCGCCGTCGTTGGGGGGCTGTTTGCCCTCGTTCTTGTCGCCGTCGCCGCGCTTTACCTGGTCGGCCTGTCGGGTATCGGCTCGGAGCGCATCCGCCTTGCGGCTGAGACGGCGCTGAGGGAGATCGCCGGCGTCGATGTCGATGTCGCGATGGGGCCGGCCTACATAACGCTCGACGGGATGCGCTTCCTTGCGCTTGAGGTGAACGATGTTGATCTCAGGAGCCAGAGCGACGGCGAGAAGATAGCAAGCGCTGGCTCCGTCCGGTTTGGTGTGCGGCTGCTTCCGTTGCTGACGGGCGATGTGAAGGTGTCGAGCGCCCGTCTGTCTGATGCCAGCATTATCGTCAGCAAATTGAGAACGGGTGCGCAGGCCGATTGGGCAAAGGCCTTTCGCGACGAGCGCGGCTTGATCGTTCCGGATCTCGTCACCAGGGCGGTTTTCGCGGCGACGCACAGGGCGCTCGACGCCGTTAGTTCCAAGGCGCTGCGGGGCATCACTCTGGAGAATGTCGAAGTCGTCCTGCCGCCCGGCGGCAGCGTTGCCGCCGTCAAGATCCTGGAGGCCCGGCTGGCGGAGTCGGATGGCGACAGCCTCATTTTCTCATCGCAACTCGAGATCGGTTCGCGGCCGGTGGAACTTGGCCTTGCCGCGGAACGCGACGACGGCACGGGGCGGATAGTGTCGGTGGAACTGACCGCCACGACGCCGGCTCCCGACGAAGCCGGGCAAGCTGGAAACCACGTCGGCGCAGTCGATCTCGTGTTGAACGGATCGGAAAGTTCGGGGCAGGGCAGCCTGAACGCGTCGCTGAAGGTTTCGGACTGGGGCGTCGATCTGGGCCCGCGTGGGGCTGTTTCCGGCGATCTTGGCTTCGATGGTCGGCTGGTTGCCGGGACGGATCGTCTTGAAATCAGTCGCCTGAGCGCGTCTGTCGGGCGTTCGCAGTTCGAGTTTCGCGGCCTCGTCGGTCCGCGGCCTGCGACTGGCCAGCCGGATGACGAACCGGGTTACAGGTTCAATCTCGCCAGTTCCCGCGCCAGTATCGCTCCGGATGGTTCAACCGAACCGGCGCTCAATGCCGGCGTACAATTGACCGGCGCCTACCTTCCGGAACGGCGGCAGCTCTCTGCGGACCAGATCGTTGTAAAAGCCAACGGCCCCGGCGAAGTCCTCGGAACTGCGTCGATGGTTTTCGTTCCGGGTAAGGTGCCGGGCCTGTCGCTTGCGTTCAGCGCCTACGACATGCCGGTGTCGCAGGTTAAGCAGTTGTGGCCCTGGTTTTCCGCCCGGCCGGCTCGCAACTGGGTGCTCGGCAATGTCTTCGGCGGCCGCGTTACCGACGGACGTTTGCAGGTGCGTTTCGAGCCCGGCCGCCTTGGCAACGGAATACCTCTTTCGGGCGACGAGTCGTTCGGCAGCTTCCGCATCGAAGGCACACGTTTCGACACGGCAGGCCTTATCCCGCCTGTCCGCGACGCGACAGGCGTTGTGGACTACCGCGGAGCCGACATCGACATCGCGCTGTCGTCGGGTACGGTTTACCTGCCCAGCGGCCGGACGGTTGCCGCGAGCAATGGAAATCTCGCCATCAGGAAAGCGAACGTGCCGCCGGTCATCGGCGCGCTCGACATAGATGTCGCTGGCGAGGCGCCGGCCGTCGCCGAACTCGCTTCCTACGAGCCCATCAACGCCATGCGCCGTGCCGGGCTGGTGCCGGACGACTTCAGTGGCGGCGAAGTGACCGGCAATGTAAAGGCGGACATCCCGCTGCAGAAGGGCATCGACCCGGCGCGCCTCAACTGGCTGGTTGCGCTCGACTACAAGAACCTGTCGATGTCCAAGCCCTTTGATGGCCAGGTCATCACCGACGCAAACGGCACGATAACCGTCGAGAAGACGCAAGCCGTCATCGACGCGAAGGCCAAGCTCAACGGCGTTCCCGCCCAGATCGCGGCGATCGAGCCGCTGGGCGGCAGCGAAGCTGAACGCAAGCGGTTGATCACGCTGACGCTGGACGACAAGGCCCGCGAGCTTGTCGTTCCAGGACTCGCGGGCCTCATCGAGGGGCCGGTCAAGGTGGAGGTGGACGCAGGCGATCGCATCAAGCGGATCGACGCCGATCTCACTGGCGCGCAAGTCAACATCCCATGGGCGGGCTGGAGCAAGGGGCCGGGCATCGGCGGCAATGTCTCCTTCCTGCTCGAGGACATCGAAGGCAAGTCGCGCCTCTCCGACTTCAAGCTCAGCGGCGAGACGTTCGGCATCGCCGGCAATGTGCTGCTTGCGTCCGGCAGCCTCAGCGAGGCGCAGTTCTCGAACGTCAAGCTCAACCGCAACGACGACGTGGCCGTTTCCGTCAAGCAATCCGGCAAGGGCTACGTGGTCGACGTAAAGGGCAAGTCGCTCGACGCCCGCTCGGTCGTCAAGCAGTTCACGTCCGATTCCGGTACGGCGACGAAGTCCTCTGACGGCAGTTCGGTCGGTTCTGTCACGCTGTCGGTCAATGTCGACAGCGTCACCGGCTTTCACGACGAAAAGCTCGGCAACGTGAAGCTCGCTTATCGCGGCAGGGGCGACAGGGTGGACAGGCTGGAGGTCGATGCCGTCTCGGCCTCGGGCGGCAAGATACAATTGCGAAACGGCATCGCCGACGGCGGCAAGACGATGCGTGCGAACTCGTCGGATGCCGGCGCCGTGCTGCGCTTCCTCGACCTCTACGAATACATGCAGGGCGGCAAGATCGATCTTGCCCTTGCCGGGGGCGTCGATGGCCCGATGACCGGCCAGGTTGACGCGCGCGACTTCGTGCTGGTCAACGAGCCGCGACTGGGTTCCATCGTGTCCACGACGCCGGCGGGCGGAGACCGCAGCCTGAACCAGGCCGTCCGGCGAGACATCGACACCTCGCGTGTAAACTTCGAACGCCTCTATTCGAAGGTCGAGAAGGGAACCGGATATTTGCGCCTGTCCGACGGCGTCCTGCGCGGCCAGCTTGTCGGCGCGTCCTTCCAGGGCACGCTTTACGACCAGAAGGGCAACATGGACATGACCGGCACCTTCATGCCGGCCTACGGCCTCAACCGCATCTTCGGCGAACTGCCGATCGTCGGCGTTCTGCTTGGCAACGGGCGCGACGGCGGCCTGATCGGCGTGACCTTCAAACTCACCGGCGACGCTGACGCCCCCACCGTCCAGGTCAATCCCCTGTCGGTGATCGCGCCCGGTATCTTCCGCTCGATCTTCGAGTTCCGGTAAGAGCCGTCAGCTTGGCCGCACGAGCACGTGCTTCTTCTTGCCGAGCGACAGCTTGATCGCGCCGTCCGCATTGAGGTCCGCGTTCGTCACAAGGCGGCGTTCGTCTGAAACGGGCTGGTCGTTGAGCCGGACGGCGCCGCCCTGAACGTGACGCCGCGCTTCGCCATTCGACGCCGCCAGCCCTGCGTTCACGAACAGCGCGAGCACGCCGACGCCGGCAGCCAACTGAGCGGCGTCGATCGCAACCGTCGGCAGCGTATCGGCCGTTACGCCTTCCTCGAACGTCTTGCGCGCCGTCTCAGCGGCCTGTTCCGCGGCCGCGCGGCCGTGCAGCATCGCGGTCACTTCGGTGGCAAGGACCTTCTTGGCCTCGTTGATCTCCGCGCCGCCAAGCGCCGCCAGTCGTGCCACCTCGTCGAGCGGCATCGTGGTGTAGAGCTTGAGGAAACGCTCCACGTCGGCGTCCTCGGTGTTGCGCCAGTACTGCCAGAAATCGTAGACGCTCATCATCTCCGCGCTCAGCCACACGGCGCCAGACGCGGTCTTTCCCATCTTCGCGCCGGAGGATGTGGTCAGCAGCGGCGAGGTCAGCGCGAAGAGTTGCGGCGTGCCCATGCGGTGGCCGAGGTCGATGCCGTTGACGATGTTGCCCCACTGGTCGGAGCCGCCCATCTGCAGCCGCGTGCCGAAGCGCTTGTTCAGCTCGACGAAGTCGTATGCCTGCAGGATCATGTAGTTGAATTCGAGGAACGACAGCGACTGCTCGCGGTCGAGGCGCAGCTTCACGGAATCGAAGCTCAGCATCCGGTTGACCGAGAAGTGGCGGCCGACATCGCGCAGGAACTCGACATAGCGGATGCCCATCAACCAGTCCGCGTTGTTGACCATCATCGCGCCCGCGTTGAAGTCGAGGTACGGCGCGAAGTTGGAGCGGATGCCGACGAGGTTGTCCTCGATGTCCTGCGGCGTCAGCAGCTTGCGGGCCTCGTCCTTGAACGAAGGGTCGCCGATCATCGAGGTGCCGCCGCCCATCAGCGCGATCGGCTTGTGGCCGGTCTTCTGCATCCAGTGCAGCATCATGATCTGGATGAGCGATCCTGCGTGCAGGCTTTTGGCGGTCGCATCGAAGCCGATATAGGCGCTGACGCTCTCCGTACGGAACAGTTCGTCCAGCCCGCTCTCGTCGGAGATCTGGTGGATGAAGCCGCGTTCGGAAATCGTGCGCAGGAAATCGGACTTGAAGGCAGACATAATTCTTATTCCCGGGAGACGCCGTGCGGCGCGCCGCATGGCAAGTTTGGTCGCGGGCGTTTAGCATCCCGCGACGGTGAATCACAAGGATGCCCTCTCAATGACAGCCCTGCGCGCGATCGGCCTGATGAGCGGTACGTCGATGGATGGCATCGATGTGGCGGCGCTGGAGACGGACGGCGAGACGGTTTCGACAACCGGCCCGTCTCTGTCCGTGGCGTATGACGCGGCGTTCCGCAAGCGCATCGAGGCGGGGCTGGAAGCGGCGAAGGCGATCGTGTCACGTGACGAGCGGCCGGGCGATCTCGCAGCGCTCGAACGCGAGCTGACGCTTCGCCATGCGCAGGCCGTTCGCGACTTCCTGAAAGTCGCAGGACCGGATTGGCAGCGC
Source organism: Mesorhizobium sp. (assembly GCF_016793485.1). Taxonomy (GTDB): domain Bacteria; phylum Pseudomonadota; class Alphaproteobacteria; order Rhizobiales; family Rhizobiaceae; genus Mesorhizobium_K. The sequence goes on from NZ_JAEULZ010000038.1 coordinate 193,094, forward strand.
CCCGACGTCGTCGGTTTCCACGGCCAGACCGTACTGCATCGTCCGCAACTCGGCCTCACGGTGCAACTCGGTGACGGCGCTATGCTTGCGAAGGAACTCGGCTTCGATGTCGTGCACGACATGCGCGCCAATGACATGCGTCACGGCGGGCAGGGCGCTCCGCTCGTGTCCGCCTATCACGCCGCGCGCGCCCGCTCGCTCGCGCCGGAATTCGCAGCCGGCTTTCCGATCGTCTTCGTCAACATCGGCGGCATATCCAACATCACATACGTGCCGCGCGACGGCGATCCCATCGCCTTCGACACAGGTCCCGGCAACGGGCTGATCGACCAGTGGGTCTCGCGCGAGGGAGGCGTTGCCTTCGACGCCGACGGCGCGATCGCCAGCAAGGGCGTCGTCGATCGCGCGCTCGTCGCGCGCTATCTCGACAATTCGTTTTTCGCGAAGGCGCCGCCGAAGTCTCTCGACCGCAGCGACTTCACGCTCGCCCTCATGCAGGACGTCTCGCTCGCCGATGGCGCGCGCACATTGGCTGCGGTGTCAGCGCAGGGAATCCTCAAGTCGATCGATCATCTGCCGGGCAGGCCAACGCTCTGGATTCTGTGCGGCGGCGGTCGCAAGAATCCGCACATCGTCGGCGATCTTCGTGCCGGTGCGATGGCCCACGATGCGAAGGTCGTCGTGGCGGAAGACGTCGGATTGGATGGAGATGCGACGGAGGCGGAGGCGTGGGCCTTCCTGGCCGTTCGTTCGCTGAAATCGCTGCCGCTGACGTTCCCGGGCACGACGGGATGCGGATTTCCGGTTACTGGCGGTGTACTGAATAAAGCAAAAGGCGCGTAGTAGAACCACGCGCCTTTAAAGAACGAAGCAGTCTGAACTGCTTCGAGCTTACTTCTTGGCCGGAGCCTTCTTCGCAGGTGCCTTCTTGGCAGCCGGCTTTGCAGCAGCAGCCTTTGCAGGAGCCTTCTTCGCGGCGGGCTTGGCAGCGGCCTTGGCCGGAGCCTTCTTCGCAGCGGGCTTTGCAGCCGCCTTCGCCGGAGCCTTCGCTGCGGGTTTCGCAGCAGCCTTGGCAGCGGGCTTGGCCGCAGGTTTAGCAGCCGGCTTCTTGGCGGCGGGCTTGGCCGTCGCTTTTGCAGCAGGCTTGGCGGCAGCTTTCGCAGCGGGCTTCTTGGCGGCGGGCTTTGCCGTCGCTTTTGGAGCCGCAGCTTTCGCCGCCATGGCAGGCTTCTTCGTCTTGTCAGTCTTGCTCACGTGAATTCCCCCTCGTCTAGGGATTGTGATTCGTCACATTCGGAGCCTGACACGCAGTAAGTCGGCTGTCGAGTATCTGTGAAGAGCGCAGCAAAACTTTCCACCACGACTCTGTCTTGGAAGACACACCAGTCGTGTTGGAGTTTTTCCGAAGTGAAGTTGCAGCGATCAGCGCAGACGTTTCGGTCTCGGGTCGGAGAGCTCGCCGGCGAGTCTGCGATCGAGATAGTCGGCGCATTCGTCGAGCAGCAGTTCGGAGTCGTTCGAGAAGAAATGGTTCGCGCCCGACAGAGTCTTCTGCGTGATCGTGATGCCCTTCTGCGTGTGCAGCTTGTCGACAAGCACCTGCACGTCTTTCGGCGGCGCGACCTTGTCTGCGTCGCCGTGGATGATGAGGCCTGACGACGGACACGGAGCGAGGAAGGAGAAGTCGTAAGTGTTCGGCTGCGGCGCGATCGAGATGAAGCCTTCGATCTCAGGACGACGCATCAGGAGCTGCATGCCGATCCACGCGCCGAATGAATATCCTGCCACCCAGCACGTCTTCGAGTCTGGATGCAGCGACTGAATCCAGTCGAGCGCGGCGGCCGCGTCGGAGAGTTCTCCGGTGCCGTGATCGAACTCGCCCTGGCTCCTGCCGATGCCGCGGAAATTGAATCGCAGCGTCGTGAAGTTCCGCTTCTGGAACATGTAGAACAGGTCGTAGACGATCTTGTTGTTCATCGTCCCGCCGAACTGCGGATGCGGATGAAGGATGATTGCGATCGGCGCGCTCTTCTCCGTGGACGGTTGATACCGACCCTCCAGACGACCGGCAGGACCCGCGAAAATCACCTCAGGCATAAGAACTCCATCACCCTGTCTACCGCCGGCTGGCTCAATTCTCCCACGGCCTTGACGCAGGACTTTCGCCTACATAGAACCTAGTTTAGAATTGTTCAAAAGTGGGTGGGGTTTCCACCCCGGCCGGCAAAGCGCGTAAATAGGACGGCTGCCCTTGCAAATTCAAGGAAATAACGCGCCTACCCAGAGAATGCGTAATCGGGGTCCTAGACCCAGGTAACGAATACCAAGGTAACGAATACCCCAGGAGACGAACTGAGCGAATGACCGGGCATCGCGCCTATCTTGATTATAACGCAAGCGCGCCGCTGCTGCCGGAGGCGCGCGCCGCGATGCTTGCTGCGCTCGATGTCTCCGCCAATCCTTCCTCCGTTCACAATGAAGGGCGCAATGCGCGTCGCATCGTCGAGGATGCGCGACGCGAAATCGCTGCGCTGGTCAACACCAAGCCCGACCATGTCGTCTTCACCTCGGGCGCAACCGAAGCCGCTTCGACGCTGCTCACCCCAGACTGGAAGATGGGGCGTGGCGATGTACGCATGTCGAAGCTCTACGTCTGCGCCGCCGATCATCCTTGCCTGCTCAACGGCGGCCGCTTCGCGCCTGAGCGCGTCATGCGCATCGGCGTCGATGCGAACGGCCTTTGCGATCTTCCGGCGCTGGCCGCCGCGCTCGCCGCACATGATCGCGAAGAAGGGCTGCCGCTCGTCGCCATCCACCTCGCCAACAACGAGACGGGCGTCATCCAGCCGGTGCGCGAAATTTCGGCGGTCGTGAAAGCGGCGGGCGGTGTCCTCGTACTCGACGCCGTGCAGGCGGCAGGTCGTATCCCGCTCGATCTCGCCGACGGCGTTGCCGACTATCTCATTCTCTCCGCGCACAAGATCGGCGGGCCGACCGGCGTCGGCGCATTCGCCGCTGCGTCCGACCTGATGATGCCGAAACCGCTTGTGTCAGGCGGCGGGCAGGAGAAGGGTCATCGCGCCGGCACCGAAAACCTGTCCGGCATCGTCGGCTTCGGCGCAGCCGCCCGCGTCGCGCGCGAGGGCCTTATATATAAGGACGAGATCGCGGCCATGCGCGACCGCATCGAGTCGACGATCCTCTCGCTTGCGCCCGACGCGGAAATTTTCGGACACGGCGCGCCGCGACTTGCCAACACGATCTTCTTTGCCATACCCGGCCTCAAGGCGGAGACGGCGCAGATCGGATTCGATCTCGCGGGCGTCGCGGTGTCCGCCGGTTCGGCCTGCTCGTCGGGCAGGGTCGGACCGAGCCATGTTCTGAAGGCCATGGGTCGTGAAAGCGAGGGCGGGCTGCGTGTCTCCATCGGTCGGGGCACGACGTCGAAGGACATCGAGCTGTTCGCATCGGCGCTGACGGGAATTCTGGCGCGTCGCGCCAACAGGGCGGCCTAACGGCTGCCGGGACGTGCATTTTGCGGAAAGGTGCCATGCCGTTCCGCCGGGTGATTTCTGGAAGGGAACACCCTATATGAGCCTTGCGTCGCCGTCTGGCGGCGTCACGACTTGAGAACTGCCGGGCCTTTAACCCGGCGAGGATTGGAGAGTGTGATATGCCTGCTGTGCAGGAGACGATCGACAGCGTCCGTAAGATCGATGTCGATCAGTACAAATACGGCTTCGAGACGAAGATCGAGACCGAGAAGGCTCCCAAGGGCCTGTCGGAAGACATCATCCGTTTCATTTCCGCAAAGAAGGACGAGCCCGACTGGATGCTCGAATGGCGTCTGCAGGCCTATCGCCGCTGGCTGACGCTCGAGGAGCCGACCTGGGCGCGCGTCGATTATCCGAAGATCGATTTCAACGACATCTATTATTACGCCGCGCCGAAATCGACGCCCGGCCCGAAGTCGCTCGACGAAGTCGATCCCGAGTTGCTGAAGACCTACGCCAAGCTCGGCATCCCGCTCAAGGAGCAGGAGATTCTCGCCGGCGTCCAGAAGCCTGCAAATGGCGAGGCGTTGTTCGCTGAGGCAAACGACAATGGCGCGCCGCGCCGCGTCGCCGTCGATGCTGTCTTCGATTCCGTCTCCGTCGTCACCACCTTCAAGGACGAGCTTGCCAAGGCGGGCGTCATCTTCTGCTCGATCTCGGAAGCCGTGCGCGAGCACCCCGAACTGGTGAAGAAGTATCTCGGCACCGTTGTTCCCACGACCGACAATTTCTACGCGACGCTGAACTCCGCCGTCTTCACCGACGGTTCTTTCGTCTTCGTGCCGAAGGGTGTCCGCTGCCCGATGGAACTGTCCACCTACTTCCGCATCAACGAGAAGAACACCGGCCAGTTCGAGCGCACGCTGATCATCGCGGAGGAGGGCGCCTATGTCTCCTACCTCGAAGGCTGCACCGCGCCGCAGCGCGACGAGAACCAGCTTCACGCGGCGGTGGTCGAACTGGTCGCGCTCGACGACGCCGAGATCAAATACTCGACCGTCCAGAACTGGTATCCCGGCGACGCAGATGGCAAGGGCGGCATCTACAACTTTGTCACCAAGCGTGGCGATTGCCGCGGCGACCGCTCCAAGATTTCTTGGACGCAGGTCGAGACCGGCTCGGCGATCACCTGGAAATATCCGTCGTGCATCCTGCGCGGCGACGACAGCCAGGGCGAGTTCTATTCGATCGCCGTGTCGAACGGCTATCAGCAGGTCGACTCCGGCACCAAGATGATCCACCTCGGCAAGAACACGCGGAGCCGCATCATCTCGAAGGGCATCGCCGCCGGCTTCAGCCAGAACACCTATCGCGGCCAGGTCTCGGCCCACCGCAAGGCGACCGGCGCGCGCAACTTCACCAACTGCGACTCGCTCCTCATCGGCGACCAGTGCGGCGCGCACACCGTGCCCTACATGGAAGCCAAGAACGCGACCGCCAAGTTCGAGCACGAAGCCACCACCTCGAAGATTTCCGAGGACCAGAAGTTCTACGTCATGCAGCGCGGCATCCCCGAAGAGGAAGCCATCGCGCTCATCGTCAACGGCTTCGTCAAGGACGTTATCCAGCAGCTGCCGATGGAGTTCGCCGTCGAGGCGCAGAAGCTGATCGGGATTAGCCTTGAGGGGAGTGTCGGGTGATCGACGTCGGCAGTACCGCAAAAGCGCTACAGTCTGCCATTGCTGCTGTATTTGCAGTTCTGCTTACAGCAGCTGTCCTTGGAGCCATTTTGGCTTTGATCGGCGCTGTTGGCGATTGGCCAGAGATCAAGTCGTTAGGCGCCTACGCTGCTGCGATAGGCGCAACGGGCTTTTTCGGTTGGATGGTTGCTTCGCGATTGATTTTAAGGGTGGTTGCGAGCGGCGCTAGGCACTCTGACATTGATTCAGCGCGCCGTTAGAATTTGAGGTAGAAAAATGCTAGAAATCAGAAACCTCCACGCGAAGATCGCGGACACCGACACGGAAATCATCCGCGGCCTGAACCTCACGGTCAAAGCCGGCGAGGTCGCCGCCATCATGGGTCCGAACGGCTCGGGCAAGTCGACGCTGTCCTACATCCTTGCCGGCCGCGACGACTATGAGGTCACCGAGGGCGACATCCTCTACAACGGCGAGTCGATCCTCGAACTCGATCCGGCCGAGCGCGCCGCCAAGGGCATCTTCCTTGCTTTCCAGTACCCGATGGAGATACCTGGCGTCGCCACCATGGAATTCCTGAAGGTCGCGATGAACGCGCAACGCAAGGCGCGCGGCGAGGAGCCGCTTTCGGTTCCAGACTTCATCAAGCGCGTGAAGCAGGCTTCCGGCGAACTCAGCATGGACATGGCGATGCTGAAGCGTCCGCTTAATGTCGGCTTCTCCGGCGGCGAGAAGAAGCGCGCCGAAATACTGCAGATGAAGCTGCTTGAACCCTCGCTCTGCGTTCTCGACGAAACCGACTCCGGCCTCGACATCGACGCGCTGAAGATCGTCTCGGATGGCGTCAACGCACTGCGCTCGCCCGACCGCGCCTTCGTCGTCATTACCCACTACCAGCGCCTGCTGGAGCACATTGTGCCCGACAGCGTGCACGTCCTCTACAAGGGCCAGGTCATCAAGACCGGCGACAAGAGCCTCGCGCTTGAGCTGGAAGAGAACGGCTATGCCGGCGTGATCGGAGAGGCGGCCTGAACCGATGAACGTCCACGCCCAACCCCAGCTCACGCCGGCCGAGACGGCGCTGGTTGACGCCTTCGGCGAGCGGCTGTCGCTGCTCCCCGGTGATGGCGCGGTCATGGTCCGCCGCGACGACGCTATCGAGCAGATCAAGGCCGGACTGCCGACGAAGCACGTCGAGTCCTGGCACTACACCGACCTGCGCCGCCTGCTGACATCAGTTCCTTCCTTCGATGAGACTGCCAAGGCAAAGCCGGTCCAGCCGCTGCTGAAAGGCGCTGCCGTATTCGCGGTGCTGAACGGCGTTGCCTCCGACAAGACCGAGAAGGTCGAAGGCGTCACTATCCAGCGCGTCGCCGACAAGCTCGTTGACGGCAGCTTCGCCGAAGCGCTGGCACCTCTCGGCGATGACGACGCCATCGGTGCGCTGAACACTGCCTTCGCCGCCGACGGCTACTTCGTCGATATCGCTGAGGGCACGCAGCTTGCCGACCCCATCGAGCTGCAGAACGTGCAGGCGGGCGGTCAGGTGCATGTGCGGCTTCCCGTGCGTGTCGGCAACGGCGCAAAGGCCGTCGTCGTCGAACGACAGACGGGAAGCGGCGGTGCCTTCTCGACGTCGGTCGCCAACGTCACGGTAGGCGACGGCGCCGAACTCGTCTGGCTCATCGTGCAGGAGCAGCCGGACGCCGCGACCTATCTCGGCCAATTCAACGCCTGGATCGGCGAGGACGCGAAGCTCACGGTCTTCGTCATGAACGCGGGCGGCAAGCTCGTGCGGCAGGAGATCAATGTCCAGGCGAGAGGCGAGGGCTCGACCTTCACGCTGCGCGGCATCAACCTGCTCGCCGGCGACACGCATACCGATGTAACCATGGTACTCGACCACGCCGTGCCGCATACCGAGTCCACGGAAGTCATCCGCAACGTCGTCACCGGCAAGGCGCGTGGTGTCTTCCAGGGCCGCATCAACGTGCACCAGTATGCGCAGAAGACCGACGCCAAGATGGCCTGCAACACGCTGCTGCTGTCCGACGACGGCGAGTTCTCCACCAAGCCGGAGCTCGAAATATTCGCCGACGACGTTCAGTGCGGCCACGGCGCCACCGTCACCGAGATCGACCGCAACCATCTCTTCTACCTGATGGCGCGCGGCGTCGAGGAAAAGACCGCGCGCGGCCTCTTGGTGAAGGCGTTCGTCGCCGAGGTCATTGAGGAACTGGAAGACGAGGCCATCGTCGAAGCGCTGGAAGCGAGGCTCGACGCGTGGTTTGCGGAGCATGGGTAAGAGGCGAATAGGGAGTGGTGAGTAGGGAGTAGTGAATAGGGAATGAGACGACATCGCAGTGGCGGCATCTTCACTACTCCCTACTCACTATTCCCTACTCCCTTAAACTGATGGACCAGAAAATATCCACCGCCCCCTACGACGTCGAGGCCATCCGCCGCGACTTCCCGATCCTGTCGCGCGAGGTCTATGGCAAGCCTCTCGTCTATCTCGACAACGGGGCGTCGGCGCAGAAACCTCAGGTCGTGCTCGACACCATCCAGCACGCCTATTCCAACGAATACGCCAACGTCCATCGTGGCCTGCATTTCCTCTCCAACGCCGCGACCGACGCCTATGAAAAGTCGCGCGAAACGGTTCGCCGTTTCCTCAACGCACCCTCCGTCGACAACATCGTCTTCACTTCCAACTCGACCGCCGCAATAAACACGGTCGCCTACGGCTTCGGCATGCCGAACATCGGCGCCGGCGACGAAATCGTGCTCTCCATCCTGGAGCATCACTCCAACATCGTTCCCTGGCATTTCATCAGGGAGAGGCAGGGCGCGAAGCTGGTCTGGGTTCCAGTGGACGATCTCGGCGCGCTGCATATCGAAGAGTTCGAGAAGCGCCTGACCGATCGCACGAAGCTCGTCGCCATCACGCACATGTCGAACGCGACGGGCACCGTCACGCCGATCAAACAGATCGTCGAGATCGCTCATAATCGGGGCATTCCGGTTCTGGTCGATGGCAGCCAAAGCGCGGTCCACATGCCCATCGACGTGCAGGAACTCGGCTGCGACTTCTTCGTCTTCACCGGCCACAAGGTCTACGGCCCGTCTGGCATCGGCGTGCTTTACGGCAAGGTCGAGATGCTGGAGCGCATGCGGCCCTTCATGGGCGGCGGCGAGATGATCGAGGAGGTGACGGAGGACAACGTCACCTACAACGCCCCGCCGCATCGCTTCGAAGCGGGCACGCCGCCGATCGTCCAGGCCATTGGCCTCGGCGCGGCGCTCGAATACATGGAGACGGTCGGCCGTGATCGCATCGCCGCGCACGAGGCCGACCTTAAGGATTATGCCCACGAGCGCCTGCGCTCGATCAACTCGCTGCGCATCTTCGGCGATGCGCCGGGCAAGGGCGCGATCGTCTCCTTCGAGCTTCAGGGCATCCACGCCCATGACGTGTCGATGGTCATCGACCGGCAGGGCGTGGCCGTCCGCGCCGGCACCCATTGCGCACAGCCGCTGTTGAAACGCTTCGGCGTCACCTCCACATGCAGGGCATCGTTTGGCATGTATAATACGCGTGCAGAGGTCGATGCGCTGGTCGATGCGCTCGAAAAGGCGCGAAAGTTCTTCGGATGACGGCGATGGAAGAAACGAAGGTCACGACTGAAACAAACGAAGCCGACGCTGCAACCCCTGTGCAGCCGCCTGCGGCCGTCGAAGCGGCGTCCGCCAAGGTTTCCGCCATCCCCGCGGAAGAACTCGCCCGCATCACCGACGACATCGTCGCCGCGCTGAAGACGGTCTACGACCCGGAAATTCCCGCAGACATCTACGAACTCGGCCTCGTCTACAAGATCGACATCGAGGACGACCGCATGGTCAAGATCCAGATGACGCTCACTGCCCCCGGCTGCCCTGTCGCCGGCGAGATGCCCGGCTGGGTCCAGAACGCCGTCAGCGCCGTGGAAGGCGTCTCCGACGTCGACGTCGAGATGGTCTTCGACCCGCCATGGACCCCCGACCGTATGTCGGAAGAGGCCCAGGTCGCGGTGGGGTGGTATTAAATCCCTGACTTTCGCTCTGAATAACTACGAGCGTAAGCGTTAATCAGGTCACGAAGTTCGTCCACATCACGGCCAAATGGGCGATGTGGTATAAGAATGCCGTCAGCCGAGATAAGTTTGTTTCCTACTCCTGTCGCCTTTTCGAGAAACGTCGTCCTCATATTGTATAAGTATTCGTCTGAAACTCTAAGAAGAACAGAGTCCATCTTTCTTTTTCTCCACGTTTCTGCATGTCGGATCACAGACCATGGTATCTCTCCATATTTTAGGGATGAGAGAGTCATTCCTGTCGGTGTGAGTTCAATTGTGACTTTTGTTCCGTTGCGGACGTGGCTTACCAATGTTGGGATGATGAATGTCACGAAAGCTGCGAGGAAGAGGCTCAGAGACGCCGCGATAATATTTCCGAAAGCGTAGTTGCCCGCAGCCACTGCGAAGACGATTGCCGCCAGTGCGGCCGCCTTTGTAACAGTGCCCCAATCTGGTGGTTTAGAATCAAGCCGAAGGGCTTTTGATGTATCTATGTTCAACACTATTCATCCAGAAGATTTCGAACGATTGCCACTGAAAGGTTAAGACCTTCGCTATGTTGCGTGGCGCCTTAGGTGCATGTTCGAAGGCCCTAATCGGTGTTGGTATTAAGTGTAACAAAATTTGCGCTATCTTTGACATCTGCTATGATGCGTTCACTGGAGATGCATCATGAACGTATCGCTCGGACAGCGCTGGGAAGACTTCGTTGCAAAGGCCGTTGAAGATGGCCGCTACGGCTCGGCCAGCGAAATCGTGCGCGAAGGCCTGCGGCTGGTCGAGGAGCGCGAAGCCAAGCTGGCAGCTCTCCGTCAGACTCTAAAAGCCGCGATCGAGCGCGGCGGTAGTCACACAGATGAAGAAGTCGCCGCTGCCGTAAAGACACGGCTGGCGAATCTGGCGTCTGAGAGGCGCTGATGCCGAAACTTCGCTATACCAGCGAAGCTCTCGACAACATCGCCGACATTGCTGCCTATATTGCGATAGCTACCGACAGCGAAACTCTTGGCCAGCGAGTCGTTGAGGAACTGCGCGGCAAATGCAGGAAGATCGCTGGACTTCCGGGCAAGCTAGGGCGGGAGAGGTTCGACCTCGACCTAGGTCTGCGCAGTGTTGCACACAAGAATTACGTCATCTTCTTTCGGTACGGTGACGACATTTTGGAGGTCGTTGCCGTGCTTGAGGGCCATCGCGACTTAGTTAGCTACTTTGATGACGAGAATTCCTGACAACCTTGCCAAAATGCGTCCTATCGACCATCTATGAATGATCCACGGGCGTTTAACCCGCGCGAGACTGGAGCTGACATGGGCCGTTTCACTGTCATTTCGATGACCGACGCCGCGTCCGAGCGCGTCAACGAGATCGTCGCCGCGCGCGATGATGCGATGGGCATTCGCCTCGGCATCAAAAAGGGCGGCTGCGCCGGCATGGAATACACGGTCGATCTCGTGACCGAACCCAAGACGGGCGACGATCACGTCGAGCGCAACGGCGCGCATGTCTGGGTCGCGCCGGAAGCTGCGCTCTTCCTCCTCGGCACCGAGATGGATTTCGAGAAGACGACGCTGCGCACCGGCTTCACCTTCCGCAATCCCAACCAGAGCTCGGCCTGTGGCTGCGGCGAATCCGTCGAACTCAAGCCCGCCGACCTCAAGGCGCTCGCCGAGGCGAGGGCCGCCAGCGCGGCCTGACTGATCCCAAATTATCTCAAAGGCTGATCATCGCCGTCCCGGCGATTGCCAGCGCGGCTCCGAGCCATGCCTGCGCGTTGGGTCGTTCTCCGGTCCTGATCCACACCATCGGGAGGATGAGAACCGGCGTCATGGACGAGAGAGTGGCGACGATTCCGGCGTCGCCGTCTTGCAGGGCGGCCATCATGCATGACATCCCGAGCACCATTCCGAAAAATGCCGAAGCGACCGCCAGATTGAGTGAACTCATCTGGAATTGCGCCTGTCTGGCGCGACCGATGGGCAGCGCCATCAACGCCAGGAAGAACAGCGCCGCCAGTCCCGAACGGATTGCCATCGCGGCAAAAGGCTCTACGCCAGACGCCATCGCCGGACGGGCGAAAAGCGTTCCAAGCGCCTGGCCGAGCGCCGTTATCACGCCAAAGATGATGCCGGGAAGCAGCGGTCCCCTCAGCGGAGGCTTTGGCGCCACCGTCACCGGGATGCTGGAGGGCGCGATAACGGACATCGCCGGCTCCGAATTTCCCTTGGCGCGAAAGCGGCGTGGGACGCCGATCGCAAGAGCGATGCCGCAGAGAACCAGCAGCACGCCAAGCGCCTGACGGGCAGTGATCGTTTCGCCGAGCGCCAGATAGCCCAGCGCGAGCGCGATGGGTGAAGTCAGCGAGAACAGCAGGGCGGTGATGCGCGGCCCGACCGCGTAGATCGCGGCGAAATAGGTGGTGCTGGCGATCGCGATCCCGAAGAAACTGGAAGCGGCGAGGAAGCCGAACTGCCATCCGCCGACGGTCTGCCAACCGCCGAGGAAGACTGAAACCAGCGCGGTCATCACGAAGGCGGCGCTCATCTGCCAGCGAGCCAGTTGAAGAAGCGGAACCCGCCCCTTCAGTTCGCTGATGAACATGGAACTGAGCGCGGCGCAGAGCGCGGCAGCGATGGCGAGGGTTTCGGAGATCACGGCAGGTTTACGTTTTCGCCAGTGGTCGAGTTGGATGCGCCCGACAGCTATTGTCCAAAATGGGATGGCAATCAATCGCTGGCTTTCCGCCTATTCCACCCACATCTTCGTCCGCTTGTGCCAGTCGGCGATCGATTCCTCCGGGTATAGCTCAAACTGCTTGTCGCCTTTCCGGATATCCGGCTCCACCCAGTCGGCCTTGTATTTCAGCATGATATGCACGCGGTGCTTCGGCTTCGGTAGGTCGCTGTCGATGGCCGACGCGAAGGGATGCACCAGTTCCGGCCATGTCGGATCATAGAGCCACAGCGCCGAGCCGCATTTCCGGCAATAGTTGCGTTCGCCCGTGGATGTCTCGCAATGCGGCCGCTCGTCGTCCTCGATTTCGGCCTGGTAGACGCCGATCGAGCGCTTGCCTTTGATCTTAAGTGTCTCGAACACGCCGCCGAGGTTGATCGCATATCCGCCGCCGCCCTGCTGCTTGCGGCAGATCGAGCAATAGCAGAGCATGAACGGCGCCGGCGTATGGCTCTCGACCTCGAAGTCGACAGCGCCGCAGCGGCACGATCCCTTGAGCAGCATCGGCATGCGGTCAACTCCCGTTCATGAGCTATGTCAGGAGCATATGGGGCAGGGGCGGGGCCGGGCAATGACAGGCGCTGCGGCTGCTGCCATACTCCGTCCATGGACAACGAGCGTATCCACGAACTGTTCGCTGGCGTCGGGCCGGTGAGCATCAGAAAAATGTTCGGCGGCAAGAGCATCTACCGCGACGGGTTGATCTTCGCGATCGACCTCGACGACGAATTAATGCTGAAGGCCGACGAAACCTCGGCGCCGGACTTCGTGGCCGCCGGCTGCCGGCAATGGGTCTACACCCATTCCAAGACCGGCAGGGTCACCCCGATGCCATACTGGAGCATTCCCGACGAGGCGCTGGACGATCCCGACGAGATGACGCCGTGGGCACGCAGGGCGATCGAGGCTTCGATCAGGGTCGAGGCGGCCAAGGCGAAGGCCCCCAAGAAAGCGAAGCCGAAAAAGAAATAGTCGGCCGCCCAGCAATTCCAGCAAAAGTGCGCAGCGGTTTTGCGTCCGGATTGCTGTAAAAGCTGTTCTACAGCGCCTTGGCGATCCTTGCCGCGACGTGCGCATTGTTCTCGACCAAGGCGATGTTGGTCTTGAGGCTCGCGTCGTCGGTCAGTTCGAGAATTTTCGCCAGCAGGAACGGCGTCACCGCCTTGCCGGCGATCTTCTGTTCCTGCGCCGCGCGGTGCGCCGCCTCGATATAGACAGCCATCACGTCCGCCGGGATCTCGTCGCTCTCCGGCACCGGGTTGGCGACCAGCAGGCCGCCGTCGAGCCCGAGCCTGCGTCGTGTCTCGAACAGCCGCGCGATGTCTTCCGGCTGCTCCAGCCTGAGCGGCGCGCGGAACCGTGATGCGCGCGACCAGAAGGCCGGCATCACATCGGCCGCCAGCGCCACCACCGGCACGCCGCGCGTTTCCAGCACCTCCAGCGTCTTCTCGATGTCGAGGATCGCCTTCGCCCCCGCCGACACGACGATGACAGGGGTCCGCGCCAGTTCATCGAGGTCTGCCGAGATGTCGAACGTCTCCTCCGCGCCCTTGTGAACGCCGCCGATGCCGCCCGTCGCAAACACCCTTATGCCGGCCATTGCTGCGCAGATCATGGTCGCAGCCACGGTCGTGCCGCCCGTGCGACCTTCCGCCACCGCGAAAGCGAGGTCCGCCCGCGACAGCTTCATCGCGCCCGACGTCATCGCAAGCGATTCCCGTTCGCCGTCGGAGAGGCCGATCTTGATCCGCCCGCCGATCACCGCGATCGTCGCCGCCACCGCGCCTTCGTCGGCGATGATCTTCTCGACATTGGCCGCCATCACGCTGTTCTGCGGGTAAGGCATGCCATGCGTCACGATCGTGCTTTCCAGCGCCACGACCGGCCGTCCGGCCGCAAGGGCGGATGCCACGGATGGCAGGATATCGACGTAAGCGCGGGCGGTGTCTGGGGTCATGGCTTGCTCCTTGGCATTTCGACCGCCTCCGGCACAAGGGCCAGCATGTCGCGGAACGCCGGCTGCGACAGGTCCGGCACGGCGTCCGGCGTCTCGATCGCCAGCACCGCTGCCGCCACGCCTTCGCGCAGGGCGACGTCCATCGGCCTGCCGTGAAGGATTGCGACCGTCATCGCTCCCGCCAGCGCATCGCCCGCGCCAGTAACGTCGGCCACCCGTCGCGGCGGGGGCGGTGTTACCACGATGGTTTGGGAAGCATCGAACGCCGTCACCGGACGGTCTCCATGCGTGATGACTCCGCGACCGAGGCCCAACCTGCGCAGGGCTTCAACCAGATCCGCGATGGGCCCACCGCCCTCCACATCGGAGATCGCGGCGGCCTCGCGGCTGTTCATGTAGAGGCAGGTCAGCGCCGGCAGGATGCCGGCCAGCCGCACCGCCTTGGCTGGCGATATGGCGATCGCGAAGAGCGGCTTGCTAGCGGCGAGCGAGGCGAGCTTCTCCAGCCCGGCCGCCGGCACGTTGGCGTCGCAGAGAACGGCGTCCGCTTCGGCGACCTCCGCGCGCACCTTGGCGCGCCGCAACTGCTTGGCAAAGGCGATCTCATAAAGCTGCATGTCGGCCAGCGCCGCGACCACGTCGCCCGCGCTGTCCAGCAGAGCCGTATAACTTGGCGTCGAGCGGTCGAGGAACACGGCCGAAAGGTCGTCGATCCGGACGTCCGCGATCGCGCGGGCGACCGTTTCGCCGGCCCCGTCGCCGCCGCGCAGCGAAAGCATCGCGCCCCGCGCGCCGAGCCGCACCGATGACCGCAGCGCGTTGAACGCCCCGCCGCCGACATCCTCCCGCATGGTTCCCGGGATCGAGGCGCCGGGAATGAACGGGCTCGTCATCTGCCCGCGCCGGTCGATATGCGCGCCGCCGACGGCGAGGATTTTTGGAAGTGTCATTCGTGGTAGGCCCGGGTTTTGCCGGAGAGTATGTCCGGGGCAGGCACCCCGCAACCACGCCTCGATTCGGGCGGCGTGCTCGCCGTCAGTTCGCGCAAGGGTATACATCCGGATGCGGTCGGGCGGAATAAAAAAAGAACAAATACGATAAATCGTTATTTTTCAATAATTTGATCGCTCTTGCAAAAATAGAACAAACCATGTACACAAGACAAAAGGAAGCAGCGTTCCGGCCTTCATTGCTGACCAAGGGGTGATATCATGGCGCAGAATTCATTGCGGCTCGTAGAGGATAATTCGGTGGACAAGACTAAGGCTCTGGATGCCGCGCTTTCGCAGATCGAACGCGCCTTCGGCAAGGGCTCGATCATGCGGCTCGGCGCCAATGAACAGGCGGTCGAGATCGCGACAGTATCGACCGGTTCGCTCGGGCTAGACATCGCGCTCGGCGTTGGCGGACTTCCGCGCGGTCGTATCGTCGAGATCTACGGTCCGGAAAGCTCCGGCAAGACCACGATGGCGCTCCATACCGTGGCCGAGGCCCAGAAGAAGGGCGGCATCTGCGCCTTCGTCGACGCGGAACACGCGCTCGATCCCGTCTATGCCCGCAAACTTGGCGTCGATCTCGAAAACCTGCTGATCTCGCAGCCCGACACCGGCGAGCAGGCGCTGGAGATTTGCGACACGCTGGTACGCTCCGGTGCGGTCGATGTGCTGGTGGTGGACTCGGTGGCAGCACTTACCCCCCGCGCCGAAATCGAGGGCGAGATGGGCGATTCGCTGCCCGGTCTTCAGGCTCGCCTGATGAGCCAGGCGCTGCGCAAACTCACCGCCTCCATCTCGCGTTCCAACACGATGGTGATCTTCATCAACCAGATCCGCATGAAGATCGGCGTCATGTTCGGTTCGCCGGAAACCACGACCGGCGGCAATGCGCTGAAGTTCTATGCCTCCGTTCGCCTCGACATCCGCCGCATCGGTTCGGTCAAGGACCGCGACGAGGTGGTCGGCAACCAGACCCGCGTCAAGGTCGTCAAGAACAAGCTGGCCCCGCCCTTCAAGCAGGTCGAGTTCGACATCATGTATGGCGAGGGCGTCTCCAAGACCGGCGAGTTGGTCGACCTTGGCGTCAAGGCCGGCGTGGTCGAGAAGTCCGGCGCCTGGTTCTCCTACAACTCCCAACGCCTCGGGCAGGGCCGCGAGAACGCAAAGCTGTTCCTGCGCGACAATCCCGAAGTGGCGAAGGAAATCGAACTCACCCTTAGGCAGAACGCCGGCCTCATCGCCGAAAAGTTCCTTGAGAACGGATCGCGCGAAGATTTCGACGAAGACGACGCCGCTGCCGGCTGAGCCGCCAGGTCAAACAGCGTAATGCGTATGAAACCGCCGGCCTTCGTGCCGGCGGTTTTTTTGTTTTGAGACACCCTCCCTTCTCCCCTTGAGGGAGAAGGTGGATCGGCGCGTCAGCGCCGAGACGGATGAGGGGTAAGTCAGCGCCAGGGTACCCTCATCCGACTTCGCTTCGCTCAGCCACCTTCTCCCTCAAGGGGAGAAGGGAGGGTGGCGCTCCGTGGGGAAAACATCTCCACCCAACCCATTGATTTCATTAGGTATGGCAAGAAAATCCGCACGACTTATCCACACGCTTCAAGGCTGGGCGATACTCCATCCCGCAACTTGCTTGTGGGACCTGGTGTGTACAGCCAGCATCCAGGGGCAAGTGTGGCGACGGGGTGCTCCCGCTGGACTGAGCGGGACGTCCGACCGTCTGCCGCCTCGTGTGCTCGCGGCTTCCAGACTACCGGAAGTCGATGGGCCGGGCGCCGGCAGGGGGATAAACGCCGGCGGCGCATGGCAGCGCGTCAACTTACTAACTTAGAAGACGTCGCTGCCATGCGCCGCTTCCCACACAGTTCAAAGGCCAGACTGCGAAAGCAGGGCGTGGCGACGAGAAAGTGCGCGTTTAACCTCCCCTGCAGGGGAGGGTCGGCGCGTGGCGCCGGGGTGGGGTGCTTGCGGAACGCGTCGCGCGCATTCGCTGGACCGAAACCGCTTTCTGGACAGCCACAGGGCCGGCGGCTAAAAGGCCCCAACCCAAATTCCGGGCGCAGCGCCCGTTTCAGAAGGCATTTCCATGAGTGGCGTGAACGAGATCAGGTCGACCTTCCTCGATTATTTCAGGAAGAACGGTCACGAGGTCGTGGCCTCCAGCCCGCTCGTGCCGCGCAACGACCCGACGCTGATGTTCACCAATGCGGGCATGGTGCAGTTCAAGAACGTCTTCACCGGGCTTGAAAGCCGCCCTTATTCGCGCGCGACCACCGCCCAGAAGAGTGTACGCGCCGGCGGCAAGCACAACGATCTCGACAATGTCGGCTACACGGCGCGCCATCTCACCTTCTTCGAGATGCTCGGCAATTTCTCCTTTGGCGACTACTTCAAGGAGCGCGCCATCGAGCTTGCCTGGAACCTGATCACCAAGGATTTCGGGCTGCCGAAGGACAAGCTGCTCGTCACCGTCTACCACACGGACGACGATGCTGCCGCGCTGTGGAAGAAGATCGCCGGCTTCTCCGACGACAAGATCATCCGCATACCGACCTCCGACAATTTCTGGGCGATGGGCGACACCGGCCCGTGCGGCCCGTGCTCGGAAATCTTCATCGATCGCGGCGAGCATATCTGGGGCGGCCCTCCCGGCAGCCCGGAGGAAGATGGCGACCGATTCCTTGAATTCTGGAATCTCGTCTTCATGCAGTACGAGCAGGTGACGAAGGAAGAGCGCATCGACCTGCCGCGCCCCTCCATCGACACCGGCATGGGCCTTGAGCGCATGGCATCGATCCTCCAAGGCGTCGAAAGCGTCTTCGAAACCGATCTTTTCCGTCACCTGATCGACGCCACGTCGTCGGCGCTCGGTCGCGGCCCGGAGACGGAAAACGTGGCCTCGTACCGGGTCATCGCCGACCACCTGCGTTCGTCATGCTTCCTCGTCGCGGACGGCGTGCTGCCGTCGAACGAAGGCCGGGGCTACGTGCTTCGCCGCATCATGCGCCGCGCCATGCGCCACGGCCAGTTGCTTGGCGCGTCGGAGCCGCTTCTGTTCAAGCTGGTGCCCGCGCTCATCCGCGAGATGGGGCAGGCCTATCCCGAACTGACGCGCGGCGAGGCTCTGATCACGGAGACGCTGAAGCTGGAGGAAACACGCTTCCGCAAGACGCTGGCGCGCGGCATCGGCCTGCTCGATGAGGCGACAGCCGAGCTCAAGGCGGGCGACATGCTCGACGGTGAGACCGCGTTCAAGCTCTACGACACCTATGGCTTCCCGCTCGACCTGACGCAGGATGCGCTGCGCCAGCGCGAGATCTCCGTCAATCTCGACGGTTTCCAGGATGCCATGGAGCGCCAGAAGGCGGAGGCGCGCAAGAGCTGGGCCGGCTCCGGCGAGGCTGCGACGGAAACGATCTGGTTCCCCGTGCGGGAAAAAGCCGGCGCGACCGAGTTTCTGGGTTATGACACTGAACAGGCCGAAGGCATCGTGCTCGCGCTGGTGAAGGACGGCGCGGCGGTCGATGCGGCGGGCGTTGGCGAGAACGTCGCCATCGTCGTCAACCAGACGCCTTTCTACGGCGAATCCGGCGGCCAGATGGGCGATACCGGTACGATCACGGGCGAGGGGTTCGCCATCGAGGTTACCGACACGCAGAAGAAGGCCGACGGCCTGTTCGTCCACCTCGGGAAGGTGACGAAGGGTTCGGTCAAGACGGGTGCTGCGGTCGAACTGAAAGTAGACCATGCGCGCCGCTCGCGGCTACGCGCCAATCATTCGGCGACCCACCTGATCCACGAGGCGCTTCGCGAGGTGCTTGGCACCCATGTTGCCCAGAAAGGCTCGCTCGTCGCGCCCGAACGCCTGCGTTTCGACATCTCGCATAACAAGCCGGTCTCGACGGAGGAGCTCGAGGAAGTCGAGCGCATGGCCAACGAGATCGTCGTCCAGAACAGCCCCGTCACGACGCGGCTGATGTCGGTCGACGACGCCCGGGCCGAAGGCGCGATGGCGCTGTTCGGCGAGAAGTATGGCGATGAGGTGCGTGTCGTCTCCATGGGCACTGGCCTGCATGGCGCCAAGGCGAACCGCCCCTATTCGATCGAGCTTTGCGGCGGCACCCATGTGCGCGCCACCGGCGACATCGGGCTCGTGCGCATCGTTTCCGACAGTCCGGTCGCCGCCGGCGTGCGCCGCATCGAGGCGCTGACCGGCGAGGCCGCACGCCGCTATCTCGACGAGCAGGATCGCCGGCTGAAGTCGGTGGCGGCGACGCTGAAGGTGGCGGCCGGCGACGTGCAGGCGCGTGTCGAGGCGCTGATGGAAGAGCGCAAGAAACTGGAACGCGAACTGGCCGATGCACGCAAGAAGCTCGCGCTTGGCGGCGGCGCTTCAGCCGGCGCCGGAGCGGCGAGCGAGAATGAAGTCGTCAACGGCGTCGGCTTCCTCGGCAAGTCCGTGACGGGCGTCGCGCCGAAGGACCTGAAGTCGCTCGCCGACGCCGGCAAGTCGTCGCTGGGCTCTGGCGTTGTCGTCTTTGTCGGCGCTGGCGAGGACGGCAAGGCGAGCGTCGTGGTCGGCGTCACCGAAGACCTCGTCGGCCGCTTCAGCGCGGTCGATCTGGTCCGCGTCGCCTCCGCCGCGCTCGGCGGACAGGGCGGCGGCGGCCGTCCCGACATGGCCCAGGCCGGCGGCCCGGACGCGACGAAGGCTGCGGAGGCTATCATTGCGGTAAAGGCCGCTTTGGAGGCTGCCTGACAGGCAATGGAAAAAACCCCGGAGCGATCCGGGGTTTTTTCTGAAAACCGGGATGAAGGCTTAAGCCATCGCCTTCTGCAGATTCTCGTCGATCTTGTCGAGGAAGCCGGTGGTCGAGAGCCAGGGTTGGTCGGGGCCGATCAGCAGCGACAGGTCCTTGGTCATGTAGCCGGACTCGACCGTCTGGATGCAGACCTTTTCCAGCGTCTCGGCGAACTTCTTGAGAGCGGCGTTGTTATCCAGCTTGGCGCGATGCGCCAATCCACGCGTCCATGCGAAGATCGAGGCGATCGAGTTGGTCGAGGTTTCCTCGCCCTTCTGGTGCTGGCGGTAGTGGCGCGTCACTGTGCCGTGTGCTGCCTCGGCCTCGACGGTCTTGCCATCAGGCGTCATCAGCACCGAAGTCATCAGGCCGAGCGACCCGAAGCCCTGCGCAACCGTGTCGGACTGAACGTCGCCGTCGTAGTTCTTGCAGGCCCAGACGTAGCCGCCCGACCACTTCAGCGCAGAAGCCACCATGTCGTCGATCAGGCGGTGTTCGTACCAGATCTTGCGCGCCTTGAACTCGGCCTCGAATTCCTTCTCGTAGACTTCCTGGAAGATATCCTTGAAGCGCCCGTCATAGGCCTTGAGGATGGTGTTCTTGGTCGAGAGATAGACCGGGTAGTTGCGCAGCAGGCCGTAATTCAGCGAGGCGCGGGCGAACTCGCGGATCGACTCGTCGAGGTTGTACATGGCCATCGCCACGCCCGAACCAGGCGCGTCGAACACCTCGTGCTCGATCGTCTTGCCGTCTTCGCCGACAAACTTGATCGACAGCTTGCCCTTGCCGGGGAACTTGAAGTCGGTCGCGCGGTACTGGTCACCGAAGGCATGACGGCCGACCACGATCGGCTGCGTCCAGCCGGGCACGAGGCGCGGCACATTCTTCATGATGATGGGTTCGCGGAAGATGGTGCCGCCGAGGATGTTGCGGATCGTGCCGTTCGGCGACTTCCACATCTTCTTGAGTTTGAACTCCTCGACGCGCGCCTCGTCGGGCGTGATCGTCGCGCATTTCACGCCGACGCCGTATTTCTTGATCGCATTCGCCGCGTCGATCGTAATCTGATCGTTGGTGGCGTCGCGGCTTTCCATGCCGAGGTCGTAATATTTCAGGTCGATGTCGAGATAGGGATGGATCAGCTTGTCCTTGATGAACTGCCAGATGATGCGGGTCATCTCGTCGCCGTCCAGTTCGACAACTGGATTGTCCACCTTGATCTTCGCCATAGAACCAACCTTGCTTTGGGAGCGACCGTCGCGACGGTCCAGGATGCGGTTCCTATACAAAGCATGGGCGCGTGCGGCAACGTCAATTCGGCTTTGGTACGAAGCGCTGGACGGCTGCGTAGAGGAGGTAAAGCGTGGCGATACCTACGAGCACTCCCGCCAGACGTCCGAACGCCTGCTCCTCATCGACCGTCCAGCCCTGATCCTGAACGAACACCATGATGAAGGCGATGACAAACTGCATCGCCGCGTAGCGCCTTGTAGGAAACCGCGTCTGGGCGACCGTGCCGGCGAGAACGCCCGTAATGAGTGCCGCCTGGCACAGGATCGGCTGGTTTTCGATCAGAGGAAAAAGCAGGAAGGCAAGCGCGCCGGCAACAAGGCAACCGGCGATCCGCTGATACATGCGATCGATGACGAGAACGCGTGGCAGCCCCGAACGGTGATCGAGCGGAACGACAAGAACCGCAATGGTGGTCACCATGCCCTGGGTTACAGCGTCGAGCTGCCAGAGGCTTGCAGGGCCGGCAAGCAGGGCGATCGCCAGACCGCCGGGCAGGGCGTGGATCATCGCTTCGCGTGGGTCGATATGCGTGGCTGTCTGCTGCGGCGGTGTCGGCCGTGGATTGCGGGAAAGGTCGTGACGAAGCCCCAGCACGATCTCGATCACTGCAGCGACCACGATGCATGCCGCCGTTCCAACCACGACATTCGTAACGCGCTCCTGCGCGAAATGGCCGAAGTCGTTGTTTGGGCCGACGGCTTCGCACATCACCATGACGAACGTGACGACCGCCAGCACCCATGCGTAGCCGTGCGAATACACGACCGCCCCGATGAGGCCCACCCACGTGACTAGACCCATGAACGGCACGAAGATCAGGGGATAGGAACCAAGCGCCGGACCTGCGACGAAGGCGATCGCGGCGCCGACGGCGGAGCCAGCTATTCTCAGGAATCCTCGGTAAAAGGAGGCCCTGAGACTCTCCTGCATGACCACAAAAGCGCTGATCGCCGCCCACCAGGTATCGGTGAGGCCAAGGGCATGTGCGGCGACAACCGACAGCGCTACGGACGCGGCCGGACCGAACTGCGTTATGATGAGGGGACCGCTCTTGCCAGACACGTCGGCGTCCGAAGCTTCAATTCCGCATGCATCTATGGCAGGGACACAGAAAGTTCGCAAATTTGATTGACCGGAAACCATGGCATCCAGCATCGCCTCCGCAAATCCGCAAAAGGGCCCAGCCATCATTCTCGTCGAGCCGCAGCTTGGCGAGAATATCGGCATGGTCGCCCGCGCCATGGCCAATTTCGGCCTTTCGGAACTCAGGCTGGTCAGCCCGCGCGATGGCTGGCCGAGCGAGAAGGCGCGCGCCGCTGCCAGCCGTGCCGACCACGTCGTCGATGGCGCGGTCGTTTTCGATGATCTGCGCTCGGCGCTTGCCGACCTGAATTTCGTCTATGCGACGACTGCGCGCGAACGCGACGGTTTCAAGCAGGTGCGCGGTCCGGTCGAGGCGGGCAGGGTGCTGAGGGCGCGGGCGAGGGCTGGCGAGAAGACCGGCATCATGTTCGGCCGCGAGCGTTTCGGCCTCTACAATGAAGAGGTCGCGCTGGCCGACGAGATCGTGACCTTTCCGGTCAATCCCGAATATGCGTCGCTGAACATCGCACAAGCCGCGCTGCTGATGTCCTATGAGTGGATGAAGTCCGGTCTGGAGAAGGAGACCGATACGGCTTTTTCGGGACCCGATGCGCAACCGGCCGAAAAGCGCCAGCTTCAGGGTCTCTTGGACCATCTGGAGGCGGCGCTGGAGGCGCGCGGCTATTTCCGGCCCGCGCCCAAGAAGCCCAAGATGGTGGACAATCTGCGCGCGGTGCTGACGCGGCCGGGCTTCACGGAGCCCGAAATCAAGGTTCTGCGCGGTATCGTCTCTTCGCTCGACTATTTCTCGCCTCGCGCGCCACGCGGTGAGGGCTATCCCGAACGCAAGGCGAAGGCCGACCGCGATGCGCATGAAGATGGCGACTACCGTCGCAAGCCGGCCGAGCCCAAGGATGACGACAATGGCTGACCGCCCGATCCTGATGTTCGATTCCGGCATCGGCGGACTGACGGTGCTGCGCGAAGCTCGCGTGCTGATGCCCGACCGGCGCTTCGTCTATGTCGCGGACGACGCCGGGTTCCCCTACGGCGCGTGGGAGGAGCCGGCACTAAGGGAGCGCATACTGTCGCTTTTTGCGGACCTACTGACGCGCTTCGATCCCGAGATATCGGTCATCGCCTGCAACACGGCATCCACGCTCGTCATGGACGCGCTGCGGCAGCGCTTTCCCGGCCATCCCTTCGTGGGAACGGTGCCGGCTATCAAGCCCGCGGCGGAACGCACGCGGTCGGGGCTCGTATCGGTCCTTGGCACACCCGGCACGGTGAAACGGCAATATACGCGCGACCTGATCAGGCAATGGGCGTCGAAATGCCATGTCAGGCTGGTCGGCAGCGGCAATCTCGCTCAGCTGGCCGAAACCTACATGCGCGACGGTTTTGTAGATGAGGAAGCAGTCCGCGCCGAGATCGCGCCCTGTTTCATGGAGCAGGACGGCCGGCGAACCGATATCGTGGTGCTTGCCTGCACGCATTATCCCTTCCTGGTGAACCGCATGCGCAAGACGGCGCCGTGGCCTGTTGACTGGATCGATCCCGCCGAGGCCATCGCCAGGCGTGCGCTTTCGCTGCTTGGCGAGCAGCGTGCGGCGGTCTTGCCCCCGGTATTGGCTGAACGCGCCGATCTCGCCGTATTCACTTCAGGCAAGGCCGAGTTCACGACGCGCCGGCTGATGCAGGGGTTCGGCCTGACGGTGCACTGAGCCCGTTGTCGGAACATCGTTTGGCCGCCAGCGTTTCTCTTGCCTCGACCACAGGAGGCAAACATGCCTGCGAAATCCAAGGCACAGCAGATGGCCGCCGGCGCTGCCCTTTCCGCCAAGCGCGGCGAGACCAAGAAGGGCGAACTCAAGGGCGCATCGAAGGAGATGTACGAATCCATGAGCGAAAAGCAGCTCGAGGAGTTCGCTGAGACCAAGCGCAAGGGCTTGCCTTACAAGAAGGATTGAGCTTCCGGTTCGCCTCGGCGTTGACAATCCAGCACCCTTCGACTAGTTAGCCGCCATCGCCGGGCCGAGAGGTCCGGCGGTGCTATTTGACGTGTCCCGTGGGTTTCTTCGCAAAGCGTGCGTGGGAAACCCTGTCAGGTCTCGAAAACGGAGATCAGAGGAGGGCGCGTTTCCTTCACCCGGTACATGCCGTTCCGGGTGTATTGTTTTGAAAGGGAATGCGATGAGCAAGCGCGAATCCGCGAAATACAAGATCGATCGCCGTCTTGGCGAAAACATCTGGGGTCGTCCGAAGTCCCCGGTCAACAAGCGTGAATATGGTCCCGGCCAGCACGGCCAGCGCCGCAAGGGCAAGCTGTCCGACTTCGGTCTGCAGCTGCGCGCCAAGCAGAAGCTGAAGGGTCACTATGGCGACGTTTCGGAAAAGCAGTTCCGCAAGATTTACGAGGAGGCCAACCGCCGCAAGGGCGACACCTCCGAGAACCTGATCGGCCTCCTGGAGTCGCGCCTTGATGCGGTCGTGTACCGCTCCAAGTTCGTGCCGACGATCTTCGCGGCCCGTCAGTTCATCAACCATGGCCACGTCAACGTGAACGGCCGCCGCACGAACATCGGTTCGTACCGCTGCAAGCCGGGCGATGTGATCGAGGTCCGCGAGAAGTCGAAGCAGTTGGTGATCGTGCTCGAGTCCGTGGCTCTGGCCGAGCGCGACGTGCCCGACTACATCGAGGTCGACCACAACAAGATGGTCGCGACCTACCAGCGCGTGCCGGGTCTTGCCGACGTGCCGTTCGCGGTGCAGATGGAACCGAACCTGGTGGTCGAGTTCTACTCGCGCTAACGAGGTTCCGAAGGTTACGGATTTCTGGGAAAGCCGCCTTCGGGCGGCTTTTTCGTTTGTGGACGGAGACGGCAGATGGACGACCTGCAAGCCTTGCTGGACGACATCCATCGGGAGATGGCCACCAAGACGCGACGCGGCAAGGTGGCCGACTACATCCCGCAGTTGGCCGCCGTCGATCCCGCCCATTTCGGCATCGCCGTTACCATGATCGACGGGCGGGAATTCACGGCCGGCGAAGCCGACACGGCCTTTTCGATCCAGAGCGTCTCCAAGGTCTTCACGCTGACGCTGGCACTCGGCACTGTCGGTGATCGCCTATGGAGCCGGGTTGGCCGTGAGCCCTCCGGCACGCCGTTCAACTCCATCGTCCAGTTGGAGCTTGAACACGGAAAGCCCCGCAATCCCTTCGTCAACGCTGGCGCAATAGCGGTCGCCGACGTACTGCTGGCCGGACATCAGCCGAAGGAGGCGATCGGCGAGATCGTCCAGTTCGTGCGCTATCTGGCAGGCGACGAGACCATCGTGATCGACAACCGGGTCGCGCGCTCTGAAACAGACACCGGCTTCCGCAACTTCGCGCTTGCCCAGTTCATGCGTTCGTTCGGAAAGCTCGACCATCCTGCCGAGCATGTGCTTGGCGTCTATTTTCACCAGTGCGCGCTGGCGATGAGCTGCCGTCAGCTTTCCCATGCCGGGCTGTTCCTCGCCGCGGGCGGGCGCAACCCCGTGACCGGGCATACGGTCGTATCGCGTGATCGCGCACGTCGCATCAATGCGCTCATGCTGACCTGTGGCCATTACGACGGCTCCGGCGACTTCGCCTATCGTGTCGGCCTGCCGGGCAAAAGCGGCGTCGGCGGCGGCATCCTGGTCGTCGCGCCCGGCAAGGCGTCCATTGCGGTGTGGTCGCCGGGGCTCAACGAAAATGGTAATTCGCTTCTGGGGTCGCAGGCGCTGGAAATGCTGGCGCAGCGCACCGGATGGTCTATTTTCGGCGTGTAATCGGAACGAGCCTATGAACATCGCCGTTACGGAAGACCAGATCGCGGAAGGTGAGGGCGGGACGCATCCGATCTTTCGCGATGTGCCGTCGTCGCTGGAGTTCAACAAGCTGCGCAAGCGGCTCGTGCGCAACACCCGCGAAGCGATCGAGCATTACGGGATGGTGAAAGCAGGCGACCGCTGGCTGGTGGCGCTGTCGGGCGGCAAGGATTCCTACGGGCTACTGGCGATCCTGCTGGATCTCAAATGGCGTGGTCTGCTGCCCGTTGAATTGCTCGCCTGCAATCTCGACCAGGGCCAGCCGAACTTCCCGAAACATATTCTGCCCGAATTCCTTGCGAAGCTGGGGGTCGAGCATCGCATCGAATACCGCGACACCTATTCCGTCGTGACGGACAAGATCGCGGACGGAAAAACCTATTGCTCGCTCTGCTCAAGGCTGCGGCGCGGACACCTGTACCGGATAGCTCGCGAAGAGGGATGTTCTTCGCTGGTGCTTGGCCACCACCGCGAGGACATCCTCGAAACCTTCTTCATGAACCTCTTCCACGGAGGCAGGCTGGCCGCCATGCCGCCAAAGCTGCTGAATGACGAGGGCGATCTCTTCGTGTTGAGGCCGCTTGCGTTCTCGGCCGAAACCGACCTTGCGCGGTTTGCCGACGCGATGGCGTTCCCCATCATCCCGTGCGACCTCTGCGGAAGCCAGGACGGATTGCAGCGAAACGCCATGAAAGCGATGCTCGCCGACATCGAGGCGAAGATGCCTGGCCGCAAGGACACGATGATCCGCGCCATGGCGAACGTGCGTCCTTCGCATTTGCTCGACCCGAGGATCTTCGATTTTGCGGGTCTCGCGCCCAGCCGCGCGTGAAGGCTACGTAGTCGGGTGGCTGTGCGACTGGAACAGCTTCCCGCGCTCGGCGATCAACACGAAGACCAGCGCGACCAGGGAGACGGCGCAGAACCCCGCTGCAAGTGGCGTCGTTGTGCCGTCGAAGAGCTGACCGATCGTCGCCCCGATGACGCCTCCCCCGAGCGTTTGGGTAAAGCCCTGGACGGATGAAGCGGTGCCGGCCAGATGACCGAGGGGCTCCATGGCGATCGAGTTGAAGTTAGACCCGATCCAGCCGAACTGCAGCATTGCGGCGGCAAAGAGCGGCACGAAGACGTAGATTGGCAACTGGCCGAACAGCGACAGCACGAACCAGAGGCTTGTAACCGCGATGAAGCCGACCAGAGCACCGTGCGAGAGCTTCCGCATGCCGAACCGCCCGACGAGCCTTGAATTGACGAAGGACGACACCGCCATCATGCCGGCGACGGCGGCAAAGAGCACGGGGAACCATACGCCAAGCCCGTAGATGCCGACATAGACCTGCTGCGCCGAATTGATGAAGCCGAACAGCGCGCCGAAGATCGCCGTGGTCGCCAGCATGTAGCAAAGCGAGACGCGGTTGGTCAGTACGATGCGGAAGCCGTCCGCTATGGTGCGGACATTGAAAGCGCGCCGGTATTCCGGATGAAGCGTTTCTGGCAGCCGGAAAGTCGCCCAGATGGTGATCGCAAGCGCGATCAGCGCCATGACGACAAAGATCATATGCCATTCGGAGAACAGCATCACGATCTGACCCATGCCTGGTGCAACGACCGGGATCACCATGAACACCATGAAGACCAGCGACATGACCTCGGCCATCGCGCGACCGCCAAAGACATCGCGAACGACCGACACGGTGATCACGCGCGTCGCGGCGGCACCCATGCCCTGCACGAACCGCAGGATCAGCAAAGTCTCGAAGCTCGGCGCGAAGGCGGCGGCAAGCGCCGCTGCGACATAGACCGCCAGGCCAGCAAGCAGCGGCGGTCGCCGACCGAAACGATCCGACAGCGGCCCGAAGAAAAGCTGGCAGATTCCGAAACCCGCTATGTAGGCAGTGATCACATATTGCCGATGGTTCTCGTTCTCGACGCCCAGCGAGGCTCCGATCTGTTGCAGGCCGGGCAGCATGATGTCGATGGCGAGCGCGTTGAGCGCCATCAGCGCGGCAGCCAGCGCAATAAACTCCCAACGCGGTATCAGGAGTTTGAAAGCGTGAGCTGCGGGGGCTGGCTTCTGGTCCATGAATTATTCCAAATCAAAAGGAAATGCGCCGGAAGCCGGCGCATTCAAGAGACGCGACCCGAATTTTTCCGGGCCATGCAATGTGCAATGTGATCAGGCGGCCTTTACGGTCACGCCCTTCTCATCGAGGAAGGATTGCAGTTCGCCGGACTGGAACATTTCTCGGATGATGTCGCAGCCGCCGACAAATTCGCCCTTCACGTAAAGCTGGGGAATGGTCGGCCAGTTGGAGTATTCCTTGATGCCCTGGCGCAGTTCGTTCGAGGTCAGGACATTCACGCCCTTGTAGTCGACGCCGACATAATCGAGAATCTGCACGACCTGGCCAGAAAAGCCGCACTGGGGGAAGCCGGGGGTGCCCTTCATGAAAAGCACCACGTCGTTGCCCTTCACCTCGCTGTCGATGTATTCGCTGATTCCGCTCATGATTTGTCCTTTCATGCCCGTGGGAGTCGGGCTCGAAACATGACAATCAAATAAACCCACTGCCGGTTTGAAACAAGGCGGCAACGAATGGACCACGGATGAGCCGTTGGATAGCAGGCGTTTTACTGCTTCTTCTCGCGACGGTCGGCGCATCGATTTGGTGGTGGAGGATGCCTGAGCCCGTGATCGAGCCGAAGCCGCAACCCGCCGCCTATCTGCCGCCGCCTTGCCGCGATATGGTCTTCGAGGCGGTAAACTACATCGTCTGTGAGGCCGATCTCGACCAATACGATGCTGTCCTCCGGCGCGCTGACGCGACGGCGAAACCCTACGGAAGCCTTGCCGCGCTCGCGAAAGCGGAGTCGTTCGTCTTCGCCACCAACGCCGGCATGTATCACGAGGATTTGAGCCCGGTCGGCCTCTATGTCGAAGACGGACGCGAGGCGTCGCCGCTCAATCTCGGCGACGCCCCGGGCAATTTCTTCATGAAGCCGAATGGCGTGTTCTATGTCGATCTTTCAGGCAACGCGGGCGTTATTGAGTCAGGCGCGTTCGCCACGTCGGGCATCAAGCCGGTGCTCGCTACCCAGTCAGGTCCGATGCTGGTCATCGACGGCAAGCTGCATCCTCGCTTTGAGGAGAACGGCGCTTCCCGCTACATCAGGAACGGCGTCGGCACGAATGGCGGCAAAAACGTCGTCTTCGTGATTTCACGCCAGTCCGTCAGCCTCGGCAGCTTCGCAAGGCTGTTTCGCGATGGTTTGGGGATCAGGAACGCACTCTTCTTTGACGGCGCTATCTCCGCGCTTCACGACGGTAGCAAATATCTGGTTGGCGGAAGCCATCCCGCCGGGCCGATACTCGCCGTGAAAGAAAAGACAGACCGTCCCACTCAGTAGCTGCGCTGCTTTGCCTTCGAGCGGGCATTCACGGTCTTCCGTTTGCTGGTCTGGCGTTTGGCTGGTTTTTTGGCCTCGCGCTCAAGCCGTCGCAGCCTTTCAGCGACCGTCAGGCTGCTGGTCCGCTTGCGCCGCTTTGCGCGCTTGCTGGCGGACGACTTTCGCAGCATGTCCTGAAGAACATCGGCGACCACACCCTTTACGAAATCGGCGACCGACATGGTTACCCGGGAACGCTGGTCTGGAGCGCCAGGGCGTGCAGCGCACCGCCCATGTTGCCCTTCAGGGCATCATAGACCATCTGGTGCTGGTGCACGCGGCTCTTGCCTCGAAAGCTCTCCGCGACGACTTCGGCGGCATAGTGATCGCCATCGCCTGCGAGGTCTCGGATCGTGACCTTTGCGTCGGGGATGCCCTCCTTGATCAGCCGTTCGATCTCGCGTGCATCCATCGCCATCAGCAGTCTCCGCTTACTTCCCGTCCATGAAACGTGGGAACCACGATTCGTGAGCGGACTTCAGTTCGGAAACGAGCATCGCACGCGCCTTTCCGAGTTTCAATTCCGAGCCGCCGGTCGTGCCGATCCATGGTGCGTGGATGCCAAGCGTCTTGGCTTCGTTCCAGAGCGCCGTCATCTCTTCGCTCTGCGGATCGAGCTTTACGGTAACGACGTAGCGTCCCTGGTCCTCGCCGAAGAAGACGGGTATTGGATCCGCCTTTTCAAGGCCGGGGATCGTCGCGCCGATGCCTGACGCCATGGCCATCTCTGCGAGCGCCACAGCCAGACCACCATCCGAGACGTCGTGGACCGCAGTCGCAATGCTTTCACGGATCAGCTTGCGGACGAAATCGCCGACGCGCTTTTCATGCGCAAGATCGACAGGCGGAGGCGGGCCGTCGGTGCGGCCATGGATGTCGCGCATATAGATCGATTGCCCGAGATGCGAACCCCAGCCGGGCGGGCCGCCGACGAGCAGGACGACCTCGCCTTTACGCGCAAAGGCGATGCGCGCCATCTTGGCCCAATCAGGCAGCAGGCCGACGCCGCCGATGGTCGGGGTGGGCAGGATGCCTTGCCCGTTGGTTTCGTTGTAGAGCGAGACGTTGCCCGAAACGATCGGGAAATCGAGCGCGCGGCAAGCTTCGCCGATGCCTTTGATGGCGTGCACGAACTGGCCCATGATCTCCGGCCGTTCTGGATTGCCGAAGTTCAGATTGTCGGTCGCGGCGAGGGGCTCCGCGCCGGTCGCGGTCAGGTTGCGCCAGCACTCCGCCACAGCCTGCTTGCCGCCTTCGAACGGGTCGGCCTCGCAATAGCGCGGCGTCACGTCGGACGAGAAGGCCAGCGCCTTGGTCGGGTGCCCGTCCACACGCACGACGCCCGCGTCGCCGCCCGGAAGTTGCAGCGAATTGCCCTGGATCAGCGTGTCGTACTGTTCCCAGACCCAGCGCCTGCTGGACAGGTCGGGACCGCCGAGCATTTTCAGGAGCGCGTCGGCGACATCGGCCTGCGGAATATCGTCGGCGGCAAGCGGCGTGAGCTTCTTCGGCTCGACCCATGGCCGATCATATTCCGGGGCCTTGTCGCCCAGATCCTTGATCGGCAGGTTGGCGGCCTCAGTGCCCTTGTGCAGGATCCGGAACCGCAGGTCGTCAGTCGTGTGGCCGACGATCGCGAAATCGAGGCCCCATTTCCTGAAGATCGCCTCGGCTTCCTTCTCCTTCTCGGGGCGGAGCACCATCAGCATGCGCTCCTGGCTTTCCGACAGCATCATCTCATAGGCCGACATGCGCTCCTCGCGCACCGGCACCTTGTCAAGATCGAGCTCGATGCCGAGGTCGCCCTTGGCGCCCATCTCGACGGCCGAGCAGGTGAGGCCCGCCGCACCCATGTCCTGAATGGCGATCACCGCGCCTGACGCCATCAACTCAAGGCAGGCCTCAAGCAGGCATTTTTCGGTGAAGGGGTCCCCGACCTGCACGGTCGGGCGCTTCTCGTCGATCTTGTCGTCGAATTCGGCCGACGCCATCGTTGCTCCGCCGACTCCGTCACGGCCCGTCTTCGCGCCGAGATAGACGACCGGCAGGCCGACGCCCTTGGCTTCGGAGAGGAATATACCGTCGGTCTTGGCGATGCCGGCGGCAAACGCGTTGACGAGGATGTTGCCATTATAGCGCGGATCGAAATTTACCTCGCCGCCAACGGTGGGAACACCGAAGGAGTTGCCGTAACCCCCGACGCCCGACACCACGCCCGCGACCAGATGGCGGGTCTTCGGATGATCGGGCTCGCCAAAGCGCAGGGCGTTCATGGCCGCGACCGGCCTTGCGCCCATGGTGAAGACATCGCGCAGGATGCCGCCGACGCCCGTGGCTGCGCCTTGATAGGGCTCGATATAGGACGGGTGGTTGTGGCTCTCCATCTTGAAGACCACGCAGTCGCCGTCGCCGATATCGACCACGCCGGCGTTCTCGCCCGGTCCCTGGATGACGCGCTCGCCCGACGTCGGCAGCGTGCGCAGCCATTTCTTGGATGATTTGTACGAGCAGTGCTCGTTCCACATCGCCGAGAAGATGCCGAGTTCGGTGAAACTCGGCTCGCGGCCGATCAGGTCCAGGATACGCTGGTACTCGTCAGGCTTCAGCCCATGCGCCTTGATGAGTTCTGGCGTAATGGCGACGGTTTTCTCGGCGGTCATAGGCTGTTGTCGGCTCCGGATAGCGGGGAGGGGCACGCTGGGCATCCTTAACCCAGCCGCGCTGCGGCTCATACCGCACTGCAAAGAAAAATGCAGCCTTTTCGGCGGCAATCTACAGCCAACAGGGCAGGCCGCGCTTCAGCCGTAGCTGTCGTAGCCTGCGGCCGGATTGTCGAGCAGCCGCCGGACGATGCTAAGGCCGGTCTTCATCTCATCGCGGTTCACGATCGAGAAACCGACCCGGATGCGGTGGTAAACCTCTTCGGTACGCCCCGGCTTGTATTCATCCTCGTCATCCACCAGCACGCCTTCACTGGCGGCGGCCTGCTTGAAGGTGCCCGACAGCCACGGGTCCGGCAGCTTCATCCAGACGAAGGGCGCCCGCTTGTGCGAGACGAAGTCAAGTCCGGCAAAGGCCTGCCGCATGATTGCCTCGCGCGCCTCGATTTCGGCTCTCGAAGCCTGCCGGATTGAATCGGCCGCGCCGGAAAGCACGAGACGCGCCGAAAGCTCCGCCAACATGAAAGGCATGCCTCCGGTGACCATCTTGTGAGCGACCTGGATGCGCGGTGCGAGATTGGCAGGGCAGGCGACCCATCCGCCGCGAACGCCGGCCGCCACCGTCTTCGACAGGCCGCCGATATGGAAGGTTCGCTCGGGCAGCAAGGCCGATAGCGGCGTCGGCTGCTCGTCGAGCAGTGCGCCGTAGATCGAATCCTCGATCAGCCAGACATTGTTCCGTCGAGCGATCTCGGCGATCTCGCGCCGACGCTGCAGTGGCATGATGTTGAGGGTGGGGTTGTGCAGCGACGGGATGAAGAACGCCACTTTCGGGTGCTGTTGGGCACAGACGCGCTCGAAATCTTCGGGGTCCGGCCCTTGGGCATCGAGCTTCACGACAATGCTGCGCCGACCCATGAGGTTCGCGCTGCGGGCGATCGAGGAATAGGTCAGTTGCTCGAACACGATCTTGTCGCCGGGCGAGGTCATGGCCGCGATGACCGCCATGGCGGACGCATGCACGCCGATCGTCGGAATGACGCATTGAGGCTTCGGCGTCCATTCGCTGGAACCGAGCCAGCGCGACCCCGCTTCTCGCCAGTCCTCTGGCCATGAGCGCGTGTAGTCGAGCGCCCGGCCCGAATGATCCCGCATCACGTCGGCAAGAATGCGCGCGACGGTATCAGCTTGTCCGACATCGGGGGCTGACGTGCTGTCCATGATGAGGCGGCCGGAGGGGCTGCCTTCCATGCTGCGCCGCGTTCCTTCAAACGCCGGCTGCGGAGCGTCCGGGACAACGGTGTGCTGATCCGTCTCTCGGCCAAGCACGAATGTGCCGCGTCCAACCTCGCCGCTAACGAGACCGCGCTCACGCACAAGAGCGTAAGCACGTCCAATTGTACCAATTGTAACCCCGATGTCGTACGCGAGATCGCGTTGCGGGGGCAATTTCGAGCCCGACGGCAGAATACCTTGGGCTATATCGCTTTCAATACGGTCTGCCAGCCGCAGATAAAGCGGGCCGGAGCCTTCGGATAGGTTCGGTAGCCAATTTGTCATCGTGACAATTTCATATATTGCCTTCGAAATAGAGTCAATTCATTGGAGGCAAGCGATACAATTTGATCGCTTGTCACCATAAGGAGAGGGCAATGAGTACATTCACGACGACCCGCACCGACACTTCGATGCGGACTTCTGAATCTCGCGGCGGCTTGCTGCTGCGTTTGATATCGATGATCGAGATGGCGGTTCAGCGCAGGCGCAGCCGCATCGCCCTGATGGAACTGAGCGACGACCTGCTCAAGGACATCGGTGTTTCCCGTTCCGAAGCCTTCCGGGAATCCAACCGTCCATTCTGGGACTGAGTAAAGGCAAATGGGCGTAAGGCTACTTCGAAAACGTTCCTGCAAAACGATCCTAAAAATATAATGGCCGCCTCGAAAGGGCGGCCATTTTTTCATTCTGGCGTACGCCTGCGTTCATAGAAAGCCCGGAGTTCTGGGGTTTCCGTACTCCAACGTTCATTTGTGTACACGGTGGTTTATTCGACGTATATTCGACGTATCGCCAGTCGAAAAGGCCCAACGCCATGTCGAAGACCCTCAACGAAACCCCTATCACCACGGCCAACGCGCGCTCCAAGTTGGGGCCAGGGGAATACGCCCGGCGTCTCGATGCGGATGCAGCGGTCTGGTATCGCAAAGGCGCAAGGGGAGGCGTCTGGTTTGCCCGCTGGCGCAACCGCGGTGCAGGCGCAGCCTACAAGCAGGCGCCGATCGGGCCGGCCAACGACATAAACGATAAGCCGACCGAAGGGCTGTTCACCTACCTCCAGGCCGAGAAAAGTGCCCGCGAAATTGTATCAATTGCACGCATGGAGGCGAAAGCAAAAGCCGACGGGCCGGTGCTCACCGTCCGGCTTGTGGTCGAGACTTACATTGCCGAGCGCGACAATCGCGAAACCCGCAGACAGGGGCGGGACGTCAATTCAGACGCGAGCCAGCGCCTGCACCGGTACCTGTTGGGGCAAGATAGCGGCGTAAGGCGCAATGCGGTCCCAGCCGATCCGCTGGCTGCTGTGACCCTGCCTGCGCTCAAAGAGAAGGATCTGGAGTCGTGGCGCAAGCGGCTGCCTGAGACGCTGAAGGCCACGACGAAAAAAAGGCTCATCAACGATCTAAAGGCTGCGCTTAACGCCGGCTATGCGGCCAACAGGTCCAGGCTGGACCCGCAACTGCTTACAGTCATCAAGCATGGGCTCAAGGCGGAAGTGGTCGACGACGACGATGCTGTAGCGATCGCTCGTGATGGTCAGATCCTCACTGACACACAGGTCGGCCGGCTGATCCGAGCTGCGCAGGAAATAGACGCGGAGCAGAATTGGGATGGTGATCTTGCCCGCCTGGTCATCGTGCTGGCCGCTACCGGCGCCCGGCTTTCCCAAGTGACCCGGCTTCGCGTCCGGGACTATGTCCGGGCCAAGAGCCGCCTCATGGTGCCCGCCTCGCGCAAGGGTAAGGGCAAGTCGGGCTCCATCCCCGTTCCGGTTGGAAGCGACGTCCTCGATGCACTGCTGCCGGCTGTAACGGGCAGGGCAGGCGACGAGTGGTTGCTGGAGCGCTGGCGGTATCAGCAACCGGCCGGCGGCATAAGGTGGGAGAAGGTCGACCGCATTCCGTGGCCGGGATCGTCGGCGGTTACGGTGCCGTGGAAAGCTATCCGAGAGCGCGCGGCGATGCCCGAGGTTATCCCATACGCTTTGCGGCACTCGTCGATCGTTCGCGGCCTAAGAGCGAACCTGCCCATACGTCTCGTCGCTGCCCTACACGACACCTCTGTCGTGATGATCGAGCGCCACTATGCGAGAGAGGCAGCCGAAGGCCTTGAAGAGCTGGCGGCACGGGCTGTGGTGCCTCTGGTGCCTGCCGAGAGCAATATCATTCAAATGCACCGGGCTACCTGATGAGCGCCGAGTCCGACATCCGACAAGCGATTTTTGCTTACCTTTCCGAAAACGCTTGGTTCGGAGACCCAAGCGCATCCGAGCGTTCTCTCAAGTTCAACTTGATGTTCGCAGCGGGGCATAGCGTCGACGTTGACGGGGGCGCCCCATCTTACCTATTCACAGGCGAGCACTGTGGCGATTTGATCGCCATGGCGACGGAGGGGGACCGAATCGCTCACGATGCCTTGGTTTCAATCGCAGAGCACCTAACAGAGCGCCATCTGCCTCTCACACATGATCTGCAGCGCTACGTGCTGGAAGTGGCACGACACGGCCGCCCAAAGGCTAAGCCCGGAAAGCATCCGATAGGCAATTTGCATCGCGACGAAGCGATCTACCAGGCCGTCCTCATTGCGACGCGCATGGGGCTACAGCCAACACGTGGCGATGTTTCAGCGACCGTGGGCATCCGACCTTCGGGATGTTCGATCGTCGCCGAGGTGGTGTGTCTATCTGAAGACGCAATCGAGAAGATTTGGAAGCGGCGCCAGTTGGCTCGGCGACGGGCAGGCTTCAACGACTAGAGCGACAATCTTGGAAACGTTCCGCGCCGAACGTTTCGTATGACGGTGGGGATACCGCAAACCTAACACTGCCCCGTGAACGAACGCGCATACGCGCACATTCATGGAGCACTAAATGCAAACCTCAGCACCTGTCGCCTATGACATCGACGGAGCAGTAGCTGCGTCGGGCATCGGCCGTACCAAGCTCTATTCGTACATCAAGGCCAAGCAGCTCAAGGCACGGAAGGCGGGTCGCCGCACCGTGATCCTCGCTGCTGATCTTGAAGCGTTTCTTTCGGCGCTTCCGGTCGCGGAGGCCGCATGATGTCCGACCTCGATCCCGACTTCGTAATCCTGGAGGCAGCACGATGGATCGTCGAGACGCCGAAGGAAAGGCGCCCTGGTCCGATCGTCGTGGAAGTCCGTTCCCGCTTTCCGGTCGATACGCATGGCGCAATCGCCGCGCTGCGCCTTGCAAACGACATTCGTTCGGGGGTGTCCAATGCAGCCGCCTGATAAAGAGAAACCCGGCGCGGGTGAGGCGCCGGGCTCGGTAGAACAGACGTCGTCGGGACAGAAGACGTTCAATGAAAATGAGGGTAATCCAGCCGATTGTCAACAAAATCAGTACCAATCGGAGCAAATTGAAACCCGTTCCAAAAAGGTCCGGGGCATGGCTCAGAGGTCGATCGACCTGATGGAGTCCATGTACCGGGTCGCAGAGGAAGCGCGCCCCATTACCGGCCGCGGCGTTGGCTACAAGCTGTTCACGTCCGGCCTAACCTCGTCGATGTCCCGCCAGAATATGCAGCGCGTCTACAGGCTTCTGAAGGAGGCTCGGGAGCGCAACATCATTCCGTGGGATTGGATTGTCGATGAGACCCGCGAAATCGAGCGGACGGCGTGCTGGGATGATCCCGAGCAGTTTGCTCGAGTCGTCGCGCGGTCATATCGCCGCGATTTCTGGAATCAGCAGCCCTATCGGGTCGAAGTCTGGTCGGAAAAGGGAACGGTGCGAGGCATCTTGGCGCCGGTGCTGGAGCAGTACGCGGTCGGCTTTCGCGTCATGCACGGCTTCTCCGGCTCGACGACTATCCACGACGTCGCCAGTGACGACGACGGCCGGCCGCTAATAGTTCTCTATGCGGGCGACTACGACCCTTCCGGCATGTTCATGTCGGAGCGCGACTTGCCCGATCGCTTGGCAAAGTATGGCGGCGGACACGTGCACCTGCGGCGCGTCGCGCTGTTGCGTGGAGACCTAGACGGGCTGCCTTCATTCCCTGCTTCCGACAAGCGAAAGGATCCCCGCTACGCGTGGTTTGTCCAGAACTTCGGGCATCGATGCTGGGAACTCGACGCGATGGACCCGAACGATCTGCGCGAAACAATCCGGCAGGAGATCGTCGACCACATCGAGCCCGAGGCCTGGGAGCGCTGCGATCGCATCAACAAGGTCGAGCAGGAATCGCTGCGGACGGTGCTTTCCGGGTGGGGTGCCACATGACACGCTCGTCCCGTCACGCTGGCGAGCCGAAGCACATCCGCTTGTACGAATGGATGGCGAACAGCGCTGCCTGGCAGTCGCTCGACGTCTACGAGCGCCAGCTCTACGTCGAGTTCAAGCGGAGGTATAACGGGGCCAACAATGGCGACATCGCCTTCAGCGGCGACGAGATGGCCGCTGCATTGAACTGCAGTAACCGCCCCGCCGATCGTGCCCTGCGGACCCTGCTTGAACGGGGATTTGTGAAGGTTGCCCGTCGCGGTAGCTTCGACTGGAAATCGAGCCGGGCGGACGGCAACAGGGCGAACACCTACACGCTGACCGAGTATGCGATCGACTATCCTCAGAAGGTGCTGGACGTCCCGACGAAGGACTTCATGAAGTGGCGTCCGCATGCCGAAACCGTTCCGGCCAAACCCACCGGCAAAAACAAAACGCGGGGTGACGTGCTCACCCCAATGGGGGGACGAGAGCACCCCATAGTCGAACTTATGGCGGTACGAGAGCACCCCAATGGGGTGACGAGAGCACCCGATAAGGCCCCAAAAGGGCACATGAATGGGGTGACGAGAGCACCTGCTAATAGTTTACCACTACCCAGCGCCAGCGAAGCGCCCGCGTCGACCAATGCCTACCTCGCTGCATCGAGGGGGCAATGATGGCCCACGCCGCTGAATACCTCGTCGCCCTCGCGGCGATCAGCTTCGTGGTCGCCGCCGTTGCCGGGTGGCTGCCGTGACCAGCACCGCGCGCGTTCGCAGATGGCGGGAACTGCGCCGCGCCGGCAAGCGCGAGGTGCGCACCGACGTGGAGATCCTGCCCGGCATTCGGATCAAGCTTGTCGAGATCGACGAGGCGATCGCCGAAGATATGCTGATCGGTGCGAAGGTGTTGCGCGACTTTGACGCCGACGTGCCGGACTATGTCGACGAAGGTGTCCGGCTTGCCCTGGCCGAACTGGCAGAGCGTTTCATCCCCGTTTCATCACGCCCTGACGAAACCCGCTAGAGTGATTCGCATGATGATCAACACGCCCTTCAACTTCGCCGGCCGCCAGATGGCTACTCCCCTTCACGAAGCCGTCGACCGCTTCCGGACGTTCTTACCGCCAGCCAAGCCGCCCATGCTCGTCGCGGCCGAGGAACACCATACCGACGCGCGCAACCGCCTGCGGGAAGCGCAGGAGGCATTGAAGGACGCAGCGGCTACATTCCGGGCCGAACAGCAACGCGGTTGGGGCATGGAGAGCATGGCCGACGTGCAGCGCGCCCAAGCCAAAATCGAACCGCTCGAAGCCGAAGTGCGGGCCGCTCGCGAGAAGGCCGACGGGTGCGGCGAAGCCTGGCGCCGCGACTACGCGAAGGCCTTGGACGAAGCCGCCAAGCCGCTCCGGGCTGCAATCCGCGAACACGGCGCAGCCGCGCTGCTCGACATCGAAGCCGCCTGCGAAGCGCTCGCCACGGCCAATGCGGAGGCTAGCAACTCGCGTGTCGGGACGTCGTGGTTGGTCCGCACGTCGATCGAGGTTCGCCAGCGCATCGCCAACCTGCGGGCGATCCTGCACAAGGACGCTGAACTGGCGAGGCTCGGCTGATGGAAAGCGACTACACGCCTGGCCTGACCTGGTCGACGCGCATGTCGACCGCGCACGACGAGTTCGAACGCGCCGAGCGCGACCGCGAGCTTGCCGCCATTGTCGACCGCGCGACCGCTGCCAAGGCCAAAAGCGCCAAGCTGACGGCGACTGTCACGGTCCCGCTGATCAAGAGTTTCGCCGATCGCTGGATCGCCGCGCGTGCTGATGCGGCATTGGCTGAATTTGGATCGAAACAGGCCGGCCGCGACCCGATCGATCTTCTCGACCTGACGCTATCCGGGCGGATCGACAACGACAACATTTCCGACGGCAACCCGATCGACTTGCTCGCCATGCTCAAGGGAAACCCGGCCGTCGACACCCTTGTCGTGCGCATCGACTCGAATGGAGGCGAGGCAAGCCTGGCCAATGACGTCTTCCTGGCCATCCGCAACCATCGCGCCGCGCGCCGCGTCACCATTGCCGAGGGCCGTTGCCACTCAGCCGCGCTCGACATGTTCCTGGCCGGGAAGGAACGGATTTGCCGGTCGAATGCCACCTTCATGGCGCACAAGACGGACGGCGGCACACCGGAAGAGAACCGCGCTTTCGACGAGATCGGCATCATCATCGCCAAATCGGCCGGCATCGATGAAGCGGCCTATCGTGCACTAGTCGCTGCAGGCGAAGAGTTCGACGCAGAACGCGCCCTTGAACTCGGCATCGCGACGGCGATCAGCGACACCGACTTCGCTGCAGACGATGAGATCGACGAGCCCGACGAGGTGGACGGCTCTTTCGAAGTCGAAACCGCCGGCGGGAACGTCATCACGCTTCCGCTGAACATGCGCGTCGTCAATGCCCTGGCCCGGTCCTTCACATCGTCACCGACCGACGCGTCATCCGCCGTGTTCGGTCTACCCAATGCCATATGGAGCGCGGCCATGGCCCGCGCCGTCCAGCCCGCCGACGCTGTTTGCTTGGTCGCACGCGTCGGCGGGTCCAATTCAGGAGAACCCCATGCGTGACATTGCACAGGTCGACCCTCACGGGCTCAAGCGTCTCGCCGACGAAATGGTGGCAAGCCTCGATCACCAGAGCGACGTCATCGACCTTGGCGAACTCCCTATCACCAACCGCAAGCCGACCGACGCGATAATCAGCCGGCGCCTGTTGATCGGTGGCAGGAGCTTCGGCCTTGTCGTGTTCCTCGAGGGCTGACCATGGGGGGGCGGGTAAATCTCTGTGCGAACCAAGGGCCGGCAACCGCTTGGGTTTCATTCCCGCATTTTTTTCCCTGCGTACGAATTTTGAGGGCTGATCTTGGCTAAACGACCCGCAAAGCCGCAGAAAACCGGCATTCCTCCTGCTCCGGCGTGGATGAATCCTGCACAGAAACGCGCGTTTTCTGATCTCTGCACGCTGAAAATGGGCTGGGATCGCGTGGTTCTTGACAGCGAAGCCGAATTGTTCGCGGACTTCGTTTGCCACCGTGCCCGGCTCGACGGATTGCGCAAGTTGATGCGTCGGGCATTGCGGGCGAAGGATGATGCACTGGTGCTGTCGCTGAATACCGCGATCAACACGACCGTCGACAAAGCACAGCGCCTCGCCGATCGGCTTGGCCTGGCGCGCATGGAAGCTGCAGCAATGGAGCATGCTCGATGACCCCGCTTGAAGCATCCGAGAACAACCGCCGCGTCCTGTGGCGCGCCTTGGTCACCATCGCGCAGACGCTCGACTCGGCCGAGGGCTACCGTAAGCGCCGGCTGCTGAAGGCCGAGCGCGAATGCATCCAATCGGCCAGGGAATGCGCGCGCGAGGTCGTAGCGGCCGGCTTCGTGCAACTCGTGCCCCCGGCAAACGACGAGGCTTCGTAATGGCGACAGTGCAGCAAGCAGTTTCCCGTCTCTCGATCGAGGCCACGAGCCGCGGTGTCGACGAGGCGACCCGTGGGCTGCAGCGCCTCAGCAGCGCGCAGCAGGGTGTCGCTGTCACGGGCGAACAGGTCGAGCGGGTACAGACGAGCGTCGACAGCCGGCTGGCTTCCATACAGCGTAGGTACGACTCGACGTTTCGCGCGCAGAGCGAATATGCCCGCGCCGAGCGCACGCTGATCACTGCGCAGCAACAGGGTCTGATCACCTTGCAAAGGCGCGCCGAACTCTTGTCCATGGTTGCCGAGCGGCACGGATTGGCGACGTCAGCGATCAACCGCGAGGCAGCGGCGACAAACCAGCTGGCTGTCGCGCAGGCGCGTCTGGGAGCGAACGACAACAGCAACTATCGCCGGCAGAATCTCGGTTACCAGGTGGCGGACATCGGCCAGGGCCTCGCCATGGGTGCTCCCGTTGGCATGATCGCCGCGCAGCAGCTTCCGCAGATCGTTCAACTTTACGCGGCACAAGGCGGCTTGAATGCTGCCATGAAGGATTTCATCGGCATTCTAGGAGCGGTTGTCCGCGTCGCCGGTCCCTGGATCGCAGCGGCCGGCGCGCTTTATGGCGCCTACAAGCTGATTTCCTCCTATGGTGTGGACGCCAGCCTAGCCATCGACGACACGACGCGCGCGCTAGCCGAGCAGGCCATGCCGCTCAGCACGCTGCAATCGCAGATCACCGACCTTCAGCGCGTCCAGAAAGCCTACACCGATGCGATCAGTCTCACGGCCGACAAGCAGACGGCCGCCACGGCCACGATCATCGCCAACAGCGAACGCGAGTTCAAAGCCAAGCAGTCATTGCTCGAGCTCGAATTGAAGCGCCAGCAAGCAGCAATCGCTATGCAGAACGCCGAACTCGCCATCGCCGGCCGCGGGCTTCAAAGGGAAGTGGGCCAGGGCGTGATGACGCGATCGGACCTTGAGGCGCGTGGCATGCAGGATCCCCGCATAGGGTCAGTGCCCTTCGTGCGCGTGCCTGACGACGTGTCCGGCCTGGCAAAGACCCAAGACGTAATCGACGGCAGCGGGCTCAACGACAAGATCAAGGAATTGAAGGCCAACCTCGAACTGACCGAGATCGGCGCGAAGGCGCTGGAGGACGCTCTGAAGACGACGTTCGACAGTACGACGGTCAACGCCGCCAAGGCGAGCGACGAGGCCGGCAAGGCAGCGGAACGCTACCGCGAGATGCAGGACCGCCGGCTGGAACAGTTGCGCTTCTCGCTCATGTCCGAAGAAGAGCAGGCCCGTGTCGGTTATGCCAATCAGCTCGTCGACCTGCAGGAGTTCTACGAGGCAAAGCTTCTCAGCGATGCCGACTACTACGAACTGGTCGAGCGTGCCCGTGCCGAGCACGAGGAACGCATGGGCCAGATCGTTGAGCAGCGCGCCCAGGCTGAATCTCGCCAGCGGACCGAGATGTATTCGAACGTCGCAACGACGCTGAGCGGTATTGCGAGCATTATCGATGCGGCCGGTGAGAAAAATCTGACGGCGGCCAAAGCCTTCGGCGTGGCTAGTGCGCTGGTCAACACCTACATCGGCATCACGAATGTTCTCGCCGATCGCACGTTGATTGGTCCCGCTCGATGGGCTGCGGTCGCGGCGGTAGCGGCAACAGGTTTCGCTCAGGTTGCTTCGATCGCCAGTGTTAGCAAGGGCGGTGGCGCCAGGGGCGGCGGTGCGGCGGGCGGTAGTGGCGGTGCGGCATCCGCTTCCTCAGCACCCGCACAGCCACAACAGGCGATCACGATAAATCTGCATGGCGATACGCAGTCGACGGAGTCAGTTGAGGCGCTGCTTCAGAAGATCAACGACGCCACTGCCGACGGGCACAAGCTGATCGTGCGCGCGGCCTGATGCACGATTCAGAACTGACCCGCCGGCCGACGAAGGGCTGGACCCCTTGGCGCAAAGGGGTCGGTGACACGCTAATCGAACAGGCGTGGCCAGTGGCGCGTGTGCTGCATTTCCCGAAGCTGAATTGCTCGGCATGGTTCGACGGCTCGGAGCACGTCGGCATAGCCCTGTGGGGCATTCATGGCGACAAATGGACGGCGAAGCTTCCCCCCAAAGGGGATGCTTGACGAAATCAGCGAATAAGCGGAACTTGACTGGCGGAGCGTAAGAACTCCCGCCGAAGGCCTTGCCGGGCCTGAAGCAATCCAGAGCGTTGGCAGGGCGATCCTTGCCTGGATCAATTCTGCCAACGGAATAGGACGAGCCGACTTGTCGTCGGCGCGACCGGCACCACTATGCCGGGAGGGCGTCGGCTATACAAGACCCGCAAGGGAAAGGCCGTCGCGCATGGTCTCTGGCCATGTTCTTACCCTCCCGGCGCCAGTGCTGACCGCTGGCATCGGCCGTAAGAAGCCAAATCCAGAGAACCACAATGCAAACCGACATAG
This sequence comes from Mesorhizobium sp., assembly GCF_016793485.1. Lineage (GTDB taxonomy): Bacteria > Pseudomonadota > Alphaproteobacteria > Rhizobiales > Rhizobiaceae > Mesorhizobium_K. The sequence goes on from NZ_JAEULZ010000038.1 coordinate 236,675, forward strand.
ACCTGACGAAGAAGGGCGAAGCCTACGCGGCTGCTGCCCTGGCAGAAGCTGATGGCGTGTTCTTCCTGACCGTTGATGGAAAGGACCGCGCCTCGATCGCCACCAGCATCGAGAAGCTCATAAACATGCTCGATGACATGGAGCCGGACCCGGACACCGAGCCGGCGCTCGGCTGGACGTCTGAAGGGCAAGGCGCGGCCGACGATTCCGATCGCGAGCACGACGACGCGGACCTCGAGCGCACCCTGGGTTGGGAACTCGGCGGCGGTCCCTACAATCAGTCCAACATCGCCATGTACGCCATGGACGAGGTCGAGGACGAAAACGAGCACGGCGGCGACATCAATGACGAGCCGCAGGACGGGAACGAACTGGAGGAATATCTCGGCTCCTCCGAACACTGCGGCCAAGGCCCGAAGATCGGTTCGTGCTTCAAGAACGATCCGAAGGTGCAATGTCTCGATGACGTGACCGACGGCGGGGACAGCGGCGGCACCCGCTTTGATGGCGATGGCTATGTCGCTGGTGTGAAAGTGCTGCGCAACCTGCGCAGGAAGCGCCCCGACGTGCCGCAGGAGCATGTGCCGGTGGCCTGCGCTTTCGGCAACCCCAATGCCCTCAAGGTCGACGGTCTGACGATCCTTGGCAAAGGCGCCGCCTATGTTCCGCCACCAACAGGCGACGTGCCGGTGCTATCGGCCAAGGACTTCTGGAAGCTGCCTTGGGCATGACCTACGCCGCGATAGTGCTCCTGATCCTCGCTGCGCTGCTCAGGACGCGCCTGGGGCGCCTGAAGCTCGCCTTGGTGCTCCTGAAGGTCAGCAACGCCACAGGGGACGCGGGCAGCCGCGTGCTGGAAAATGTGAAGGCCGACATGGGCAAGCGGTCCTGATCGGTCAGCCTCAGGCAAGCTAAGGGGCGCAACCTGAAACCAATCTCAGGCAGCATGCCGCCAATCCCGCCCGATAGGCGGCCACCTACAGAAGCCCGCTACGGTTCGCCCTGGCGGGCTTTTTCGTGCCCGGCTGGCGACGGCCGGGCTCTTCTATTCAGGACCGTTCGCCAGCATTTATTCGACGGATATTCGACTACCTCCAAGAGGACATTGATTTTAAAGCGAAATATCTGCCACCAACCGCCTCGAAAGGGCGGCCATTGTGCTTTGGGGACTAAGCTGCCGATCCGCAACTGCTGTCGCCAGCCTTCCAGCGGTTGATATCCGAACTGATCCGGGAGCCAGTAGGCCCTTCCATCATCGGACCGAAGGCTTCCACATGGCTCGACTGACCCTGCGCCTGCACGACAAGTAGAGGCTTGCCGCCGTAGTTGTTCTTGGGGACGACTAGAAAGCGCGGTGTGCCGCCGAAGTTGTTCAATTCATTGGCCATTGAATATTTGCTGAACGCCGGGTCCTTGCTGGCGAACCAGCATTTGTGCGCCGCGATTGCCACCTGTTCCATGACGCGCAGCGACGCGCTCTTGCCGGAGGCGCCGGGATTGGCGGGGCGCTTGTCGGACTGGCAGGCGGACAGCGCAAGCAGGGAAGCCGAAGCGACTGCGAGTGCCAAGGGAAATCTGGTCATGCGGCCTCTCGAATCGCGCGGCTGATGGCGCATCGTGGACCAGCGCCGACGAAATGGGAATTGCCGGATCAGGCAGCCTTCAGAGCTGGCAGGCCGAGCGCGCTTTCAAACAGGCCGCGTCCGTCGGTTCCGCCATGCGCGGCCTCGATCAGGTTCTCGGGATGCGGCATCAGGCCGAGCACGTTGCCCCTGTCGTTCACGATTCCCGCGATGTCGTTGATCGAGCCGTTGGGATTGGTGCCTTCGGCGTAGCGGAACACGACCTGGCCTTCGCCCTCAAGGCGCGCCAGCGTTTCCGCGTCGGCGAAATAGTTGCCGTCATGATGTGCGACAGGCGTGCGGATGATCTGGCCGGGCGTGTAGTTGCGCGTGAAGGCCGTATTGGCGTTCGCCACGCTCAGCTTCACCTCGCGGCAGACGAATTTCAGCGACGCGTTGCGCATCAGCGCTCCCGGAAGCATGCCGGCCTCGACCAAGATCTGAAAGCCGTTGCAGACGCCGACCACCTGAACGCCCTTCGCCGCCTTTTCGGCAACCGCGCGCAGGACCGGCGAGCGCGCGGCGATCGCCCCACAGCGCAGATAGTCCCCGAACGAGAAACCTCCGGGAATGGCGATGAGATCGACATCCGGGATTTCCGTGTCGGTCTGCCAGACCGTCACGGGCGCCTTCCCGGAAATCTTGGTCAGCGCCGCGATCATGTCGCGGTCGCGGTTGAGGCCAGGAAGAAGGACAACGGCGGTTTTCATCAAGGCTCGTACGGTACTTGGGGCGGTTCGGCGAGTTCGCGCAATTCTAGGCGTTGTTCTATACGCTCAAGACGTTGATCGATACGGGCGGTAACGGAATATATGTTGTTTATGTCGGTCTGGGTGCTAAGAGCCTGAAGCCTCATAGCCACGATTTCGTGCTTGACCTCACCGATACCATTCTCAAGCCTGTCCATCCGCTGATGTATCTTCTTCAGAAGTTCGTACATCAGGTCATTGCTGACTTCCGTCACAGGCTTTCCTCGCTACAACCTCAGGTTAGCGCCACACTATAGTTCTCGATGACCGTATTCGCCAGAAGCTTGTCGCACATGGCCTTCAGCTCGGCTTCGGCCTTCGCCTTGTCGGTGCCGTCCAACTCGAGGTCGAAGACCTTGCCCTGACGGACCGAGCCGACGCCGTCGAAGCCAAGTCCGGAGAGGGCATGCTCGATCGCCTTGCCCTGCGGGTCAAGCACGCCATTCTTGAGTGTTACGGTGACGCGGGCCTTGATCACGCGTGAATGCTCCTGTGATGTCAGTGCGGCTTGCCGCGGCGGCCGTCGCCGGTCGCGACCAGGACGGGTCCGGTCGGGCGAGGGGGCTCGTTCTCGTTCATGATGCCGAGGCGGCGCGCCACTTCCTGATAGGCCTCGACCAGCCCGCCCATGTCACGACGGAAACGGTCCTTGTCGAGCTTATCCTGCGTCTGGACGTCCCACAGCCGGCACGAATCGGGCGAAATCTCGTCGGCGACGACGATGCGCATCATGTCGCCCTCATACAGCCTGCCGCACTCCATCTTGAAGTCGACGAGCTGGATGCCGACGCCGAGGAAAAGGCCGGAGAGGAAGTCGTTGACGCGGATGGCGAGCGCCATGACGTCGTCGATTTCCTGCGGGCTTGCCCAGCCGAAGGCGGTGATGTGCTCTTCGGAAACCATTGGGTCGTCCAGCGCATCGGCCTTGTAGTAGAACTCAATGATCGAGCGCGGCAATACGGTGCCTTCCTCGATGCCAAGCCGCTTGGCGAGCGAGCCGGCAGCGACGTTTCGCACCACGACCTCGAGCGGGATGATCTCGACTTCCTTGATCAACTGCTCGCGCATGTTGAGCCGGCGGATGAAATGCGTCGGAATGCCCATGCGGTTCAGGTGGTTGAAGATGTGCTCGGAAATCCGATTGTTCAGCACACCCTTGCCGTCAACGATTTCGTGTTTCTTTTTATTGAACGCCGTCGCGTCGTCCTTGAAAAACTGGATCAAGGTGCCGGGCTCGGGTCCTTCATAGAGGATTTTGGCCTTGCCTTCATAAATGCGGCGGCGGTTTTTCATTGGATTTCCTGGATTTGTCGAGCCGGCGGATGGACCGAACGGCCCGGAAGACATAATGCGCCGGACGTATCGTTCAATGCCGGTCTATCCGAATCGGCTTACATGCTCAATCGTCAAAGCGGCCGATCAACCGCTTTCCGCTGCGAAATACCGCACTGCAACATGCCGTGATCGTATTGACCCGGGCGCAGGCTTTTGGTTTGTGCGGGCAACCACCACATTCGGTCGGATGACCGTCACCCATCTGGAGGATATTGATGAGCGATTTTTCCGACCGCGAGAAGGGCTTCGAGCGTAAGTTCGCATTGGACGAGGAACTGCGGTTCAAGGCGACGGCGCGGCGCAACAAGCTTCTCGGTCTCTGGGCTGCTGAAAAGCTTGGCAAGGCCGGCGCGGACGCGGAAGCCTATGCCAAGGAAGTAGTCGCGGCCGATTTCGTGGAAGCCGGCGATGACGACGTCCTGCGCAAGGTGAAGGCGGATTTCGACGCCGCGGGCGTCGACCAGTCGGAACATCAGATCCGGCGCACCATGGACGAATTGCTCGCGCAGGCGATCGAGCAGGTGAAGAGCTGATCCAGCTCATCGGAAGCAGGAAAAACCGCCCCTTCCGGGCGGTTTTTCTTTGCCTTTTCGTTTTGCTGGCGTGACAAACGGAAGATTCGGGAGAGGTTCGATGTCACTTGGAGCAAAGCTCGCCGCCGGCGAAACCGTTTGTAGCGCATGGTCGGGCGTGCCTGACGCATTGACCGTCGAGATTCTGGCGTCGCAAGGCTTTGACGCGGTCACGCTCGATATGCAGCACGGCGGGCATAACGAAGACAGCGTCCTTCGGTCGATTGTACCCATCCTCCGTCTCGGAAAGCCAGCGCTTGTCCGGATCCCGGTTGGCCGCTTCGACATGGCGAGCCGGGCGCTGGATTTTGGCGCGGAGGCCGTCATCGCTCCCATGATCAACACGATCACAGATGCCCAGCGCTTTGCCGCCGCGATGAAATACCCGCCGGTCGGCGAGCGCTCCTGGGGGCCGACATTCGGCTTTCCCCGTCACGGGAAGGGCGACCACGCGCAGTGGCTGCGTGAAAGCAACACGCGGACCCTGTCTTTTGCCATGATCGAAACCCGCGCCGCGGTGGATATCCTGGACCGGGTCCTCGATACGCCCGGCATCGACGCGATCTTCCTCGGTCCCTCGGACTTCTCGATCGCCTGGACGAACGGAGAGCGCATCAATTCTACGCTTGAGGATATGATGCCGGTCGTGGAGCAGGTCGCCGGCCGTGCTCGTCGTGCCGGCAAGTATGCCGGCATCTACGTTGTAGATCCGTCGCTCGCGGGACGCTTTGTCTCGATGGGCTACCAGTTTCTCGCGATGGGCCAGGAAATGGCCGTGATGAAGCTTGGCTCCGAGGTACTTTTGAAGGCGATCCAGACATCGCTCAAGGGGAACTGAACTCCTGCCGTCACTGTCCCGGCTGCAAGGCGGTGCGGTTAGGGTCGTAAGGCGTGAGGTCGGGATCGCGCACGTTCGTAGCGATTTCCCGAGCCGCCAGTTCGCCAACGACGGGCGCGAGCGTCACGCCTGAGTGAAGCACCGCGACATAGAGGCCATCGAGTCCAGCCAGTCGGCCGATCGCTGGATAGCCGTCGCGCGGTGTTGGTCTATGGCCGACGGTGATGAAACCCAACTCCAGGTGCTCCGCGCCGCGGACCATGGTCCGGACATTGTCGAGCAGGCCGGTGGCCATCTCCTTGTCGCGTCCCTGCGGATCGCCTCCCGCGAAGTCGGTCCCGATGACAAGCCTGCCTTCCCGGGTCTGGCGAACATGGAAGTCGGGGGTCATGACAAGCCCGTTAAGCAGCTTGCTTGCGGAAATCGTCGAATGGGCAATGAGACCCGGCGGTGCGTCGATAGCGAGGCTCACGCCAGCGGTTTCGAGAAGCCTTGCGGTCTCGGCGCCTGCTGTGATCAGCACCTCGTCCGCCGACAGCGTTTCGCCGTTCGTCGTTTCTATCCCGGCGACACGGCCAGCGTGAAAATGCAGGGACATGGCCTCGGTTCGGTCGATGAAGCGTGCACCGCGCGCAACTGCGGCCGCTAGAACCGAGTTCGACGCCGCAACCGGCTCCAGCATTCCTTCCTCCGCGACATGGAGCGCCACTTCCGGCAGGTTTTTCAAGCTTGGCTCGATCTTCAGGGCCTCGTCGCGGTCGACCATACGGATGCCGTACCCCCAGCCCGCATGTTGCCGTGCGTATGCGGCAAGTTCAGCTTGGGGCAGGTCCCATAATAGGCCGCCGCACCAGTCGACCGACAGGCCCGGCACGTTGCGTTCCAGGTTTCTCCAGCCTGCCATGGAGCGCCGGCGAAAATGAAAGTACCACTCGGGATTGCCCCAACTGGCGTTGATCCAGGCAAAGGAGTTGCGCGTCGCGAGACCGCCGCCGTCACTTGCATCGATGATCGTCACCTCGCAATCGTGTCCAGTCAGGTGCCAGGCGACGGACGCGCCGATGATGCCGGCTCCGACGACGAGGACGCGCTTGCCCATCCGATTGCTACGCTTTTAGCCCTGTGAGGAATTTCGCGAATGTCATCGAACCCTCCGGCCAGGGACCATGCCCGGATTCCGCATTGAGATGGCCGACTTCGCCCGCGTCGATGAAGAGCGATCCCCAGGCACCGGCTATGTCTTCGGCGACCTCGAACGCGCCATAAGGATCGTTGCGGCTCGCGATGACCACGGACGGGAAGGGCAATGGGTCGCGAGGGTAGGGCCCAAATGTCATCAAATGCTTTGGCCGGATCGATGGATTGGCGACATCAGGCGGAGCGACGAAGAAGCCGCCCGCGACGCGCTTCCGGAATTGCGGGATAGCCTGGATCACGGTAGGCACGCCGAGCGAATGGGCAACCAGCACGACGGGCCGTTCAGCTTCATTCACCGCATCAGCTACGGCTTGGGTCCAGTCCTCCCGCACGGGCTTTGACCATTCCGCCTGTTCCACGCGGCGCGCCGTCGACAGCTTCGCCTCCCAGCGGCTCTGCCAGTGATCGGCCCCGGAATTGGTGTAGCCCGGGACGATGAGAATTTCTGCTTCGCTTACTTTCATGGGGCGGATGTAGCGAGCGGCTGCGGAAGGCGCAAGAATTGTCGTAGTCAACGAATATCGAACGTCGTGTTCGAGATTGTTGGTATTGTGTGAACGGGCGCCCGAAGTATCTATACGGACAACTGGTGACCAAGGACGGGAGTGGATTCGTGGAGATCGACCGACGTTCGGTTATCGGTGGATTGGGTATGATGGCAGCGGCGCCGGCAGCGTTGGCCGCTGCAGAAGGACAGCACATGATTGATCTTCCGTTCGCAGTGAAGACGCCCGTCAGCGTCGGTCGGGTCGGCCTGAAGGCGCGAGACGCAAAGGCTTTGGCCGACTACTATAGCGCGGTTGTCGGGCTCGAACAGTTGTCGTCAGATGGTGAGACGATCACGCTCGGCTCGAAGAACAGGCCGCTTCTCGTCATCGAAAACGACAAGGCTGCCAAACCGGATGACCCGCGCAGCGCCGGACTTTTCCACACCGCGTTCCTGTTGCCGTCCAGGGCCGACCTCGGCCGCTGGATCAATCACGCGATCGAAAACAGGATTCCGGTTGATGGAGCCTCCGATCACCTGGTGAGCGAGGCGCTCTACCTGACCGATCCCGAAGGCAACGGCATCGAGATCTATGCCGACCGGCTTCCCACCGACTGGAAATGGAATGGCAACCAGATCGAGATGGCCACTCATCGCATGGATGTCGAAGGCGTCCGTGGCGCGGTGTCGCCGGGCAGTTCCAAGTGGCAGGGCGCTCCCGAAGGGTCCGTTGTCGGCCACGTCCATCTGCGCGTCGGCGATCCGGTCGCTGCGGAAGAATGGTGGAAGCGCACTCTCGGCTTCGACACCGTGGCGAAATACGGGGCGCAGGCGGTGTTCCTGTCCACCGGCGGCTATCACCACCATATCGGCGCCAACGCTTGGCAAAGCGCCGGCGCGGGCCAGCGCGACCGCGGATTATCGGGTCTCGACTGGGTCGAACTGCGCTCATCGAAGGCGTCGGAAGCGGCTAGCTATGAGGACCCGTGGAGCACCACCATTCGCGTTGTACCTGGCCAGCCCGCCTGATCGGAGCTAGGCCGCCGTTGCGGGCGGCGGATTGGCGCGGGTGCGGCGTTTTCGTTTGTGCCCACTTACACCCCAGCGCTTGTGGAACCACATCCATTGGCCCGGGTCCTCACGCACCCAGCCTTCCACCACGTCGTTCAGCAACTGGGCCGAGGCGTTGATGTCGATTTCGCCGTCAGGCCTGCGGGGCAATTCCAGCGCTTCGTGGATTTCCAGCCGGTAGCGATTGCCGGGCAGGCGTACACAGCGCGCCGGATGAATAGGGCAATCGAACCGCCGGGCAAGCATCGGCACGACGGGGTTCGTCTCGCATGAGCGACCGAAGAAGGTGGTCTCGACGCCCCTGCGGTATTTCTGATCGACCAGCGCCCCCACATTGCCACCCTTTTCAAGGATCGCGGCAAGAGTGAACGCTGCACCGGCGCTGGTCGGTAGAAGTCCACCCATCTTCGACGTGCGCGTCGAAAGAATGTAGTCGGCGATGTAGGGGTTGTTGGGGGGCCTGAACAAAGCCGTCATGTTCAGGCCGTGGACGGCCGCAGCGATGGGCAGAAGTTCGAAATTTCCGGTATGCGCGGTGAAAAGGATGTGGGGCTTCTCTTCGGCGGCGAGCCGATGAAAGAGCTCCGCGCCGACGATTTCGATACGTCCGTCTGCCCGGCTGTGGGCGTCGGCATCAAACAACTGGTCGAGGAATATGTATTCGGCCGCGAGCCGTGCCATGTTGTCCCACATTTCGAGGGCAATCGCCTCGATTTCCGCCTCGGATTTTTCGGGATAAGCATGTCGCAGGTTGTCGCACGCCGTACGGTGCCGCCCCAGCCAAGGCCCGACCTTCCTCGAAGCGCGGCCCGCAAAATCCAGCGCCCGATCAGGCGGAAGCTTGCGCAGGAACCACAGCGCCGTCATGGCCACCCGCGCGATCAGCCAGTCGCCAACCTTGCGTGACCACAGGACAAGAGGCCGCACGACCCTGTAGCGGAAATTGAAGGACATGCTACGCGTCAAGGCGAGCCTCAGCCCAGGCGCAGGATGATCTTGCCGAAGACATCGCGGCTTTCCATGCGCTTCAGCGCTTCGCCGATCCCGGCAAAGTCCACTTCCGTGTCGACGACGGGTGAAACCAGACCGGACGCCATCTTCTGCATGGCGTTCGCCATGTTTTCCATGCGGCAGCCGAACGACCCGAAGATCTTCAGTTGCTGCTGGAAAAGCATCATCAGGTTCATGTCGGTGGAGACGCCCGACGTAGAGCCGCAGGTGACCAGCCGTCCGCCGCGCTTCAGCGACAGCATGGAGCCCGCCCACGTGTCCTTTCCGACATGCTCGAAGACGACATCGACGCCCTTCTTCTTGGTGATCTTGCGGACCGCGCCCTCGAACCGGTCTTCGCGGTAGTTGATCACGTGGTCAGCGCCGAGCGCCTTGGCCTTCGCCATCTTGTCGTTCGAACCGACGGTGGTGATGACCGTGCAGCCCATCTTCTTGGCAAGCTGGATCGCGGCGGTGCCGATGCCCGAACCGCCGGCATGTACGAGGATCGTCTCGCCCGGCTGCAGCTTCGCATTGTCGAACAGCATGTGCTCGACAGTGCCGAAGGTTACCGGCGCAACAGCCGCGCCGACCGCGTCGACGCCGGGCGGGGCGGGGACGAGCAGACGCGCCGGCAGGTTGATCTTCTCCTGCGCGAAGCCGTCGAGATGGAAGCCGTGGACGCCCGAGACATGTTCGCAAAGATTGTCACGGCCTTCGCGGCATGCCTTGCACAGCCCACAGGTGCGCGCGCCGTAGATCGAGACGAGTTGGCCCGGAAGTAGCCCGGAAACGCCCGGTCCGACGGCAGCGACCTCGCCTGAAGCTTCGGCGCCGATCGTGAGCGGCAGCTTGCGCTTGGCGAAGGCCATGCCACGCCAGCCCCAGACGTCGATATGGTTCAGCGCGACTGCCCTGATACTGACCGTGATTTCGCCAAGCCCCGGCTCCGGCGGAGACGGGATTTCGACCGCTTCGAGCCGGCGGTCCTCGATCAGTTGCAAAGCGCGCATTGTGCGGGCGAATTCCCCTAAAACGTCAGGGCGTTCGCTTAGACGGGTTCCCGCGCCAAGACAAGGCAGGTGTTCTGGCCACCAAAGCCAAAGGAATTGGAGAGCACGCTCGAAACATCGGCCGAACGCTTCACATTGGGCACGACATCGAGTTCGATCGAAGGATCGGGATGGTCGTAGTTGATGGTCGGCGGAATGACGCCTTCACGCATGGTCATCAGCGAGAACGCCGCCTCCACCGCCCCTGCTGCCGACAGTGTGTGGCCGATCATCGATTTGTTTGACGAAACCGGAATATCGCGTATCCGTTCGCCGAAGACGGTCGACAGCGAAAGATGCTCCATCTTGTCGTTTTCAGGCGTCGAGGTGCCGTGGGCGTTCACATAGCCGATCCGGTCTTCGGACAGGCCAGCATCGGCAAGCGCCGCCCGTACAGCAGCGATGGCAGGCGAGCCATCCGGCTTCGAACGGGTGCGGTGGAAATCATCGGCACGCTCGCCGCAGCCGCTCAATATACCGAGCACCGTAGCGCCGCGCGCGAGAGCGGCTTCCAGTGATTCGAGCACGAGCGCCGCCGCGCCTTCGGCGATGACGAAGCCGTCGCGATCGCGTGAGAACGGTTTAGATGCCTTCTCCGGTATGTCGTTCTGAGTGGAAAGCGCCGACAGCAACGAGAAGCGGATGAGCGCCTCGGCCGTCACCGAACCATCAGCGCCGATCGAAAGCGCACGTTCCGACTCGCCGCGCCGGATGGCCTCGACTCCGAGCTGAATGGCCGTCGCACCTGATGCACATGCGGTGGAGAGTGTGATCGGCAGGCCGCGCGTGCCGAACTCGTCTGCCAGTCGGTCGGCTATTGTGCCGAACTGGGCCGCCTCGAAGATGTCCTGGGAGTTGAGGCCGCGCGCGATCTCGAGCACCGTGTCGGTGGCCGTACCGGAGTGGCCTGGAGCGTAGAGATTGAAGCGATCCGCCCAGTCCAGTTCTACTGGCGGGGAGGCGAGGAAAAGCGGTCCGCCAAAATCCTCGGACGGTAGACCGGACTCGCCGATCGCCTCGCGTGCGGCGGTTTCGGCGAGCTCATACGTCAGGGCGGTGGCGCCCTTTGAACTCGACGCGAGAAAGTCGATGGTGCCGCATATGGTGGTGTTCAGGTGATCGGTGGGAAACCGCGTGATTGGGTGGATGCCGGATCGCCCGCTGGTCAGCGCGTTCCAGTTATCCTGCTTGCCGACGCCCAAAGACGTCACGATTCCGATGCCGGTGACGGCTACGATCGGTCGTCCAAGGTGATCGGTGAGCTTCGTCATGCATCGTCCCCGGGAGTGTCTGCGGCAAGAACCCGCGCAATGCCCTCAAACTGGTGATAGCCGACGGTTGTTGCAAGGACAGTGCTCGTATCTCCGTCGAAGGGGCGCTCGTTCTCGGAGTCGAAGACAGGATAGGCGGAGCCGTTGTTGACTGCGAGCGCAGCCAGCGCGACCGCAAATGGGAACTGGGCCTCCTTCATGTGGCCTGTGATGCCTGTGAAGCCTCGCAGCGCCACCGAAGGGAATGCGCCAAACACGTCTTTTTCGGCCGCCGTTGCGGCGTGCGCGCCCGATACGCCCGATACCGCGAGGATCGGCTTCTGGCCCGGCAGCCCGGTCTTCGCGGCCAAGGCCGACAGGGCGTCGGATAGGCTCTCCTTCCTGCGCCGCGCGCGGCCAGAAACGATTGGTCCGAGCTGGGCATAAGCCTTTCGGCCCCGCTTTTCGGCATGCTCGCGCGATTCAAGCACGAGGAACGCACCGCCCGAGCCAGTAATCACGCCGCCACCCTCGGAGCCCCCGCGCTGCCAGACCGGTTTCCAGGGACCGCGGTGCAAATAGCCGCCCAGTTCGTAGCCGAGAAGCATATCGTAGTGTTCGGTCTGGAAGGCTGCGCCGACCAACATGTGAGAAGACTGACCCGAACGGATGCGAGCAGCGGCCGTCTCGACGGCGGCAACGCCTGCGCCTTCCTCGCCCATGAAGGTGCGCGAGGAACCCGTCACCTTGTGTACGATCGAGATATTGCCTGCGAGCAGGTTGGAGAGCTGCGCCAGGAAGAGGGTAGGGCGCAGTTCGGTGGTCAGCTTTTCGTTGAGCAGTACGCCTCGGTCGTTGCGTGTCGTCGAAGCTTCGAGGATCGTCGTGTCGACGGTCTCGTCACGCTCACCGCCACCGGCAGCCACGACCATGTCCATGGTCGAGCAAAGCGCCTCGTCGGCCTTCAGCCCTGCGTCGTCGAGCGCCAGCCCGGCGGCATAGGTGCCGAGCCGCTGCCATGTCTCCATCTGGCGCTGGTCGCCGCGCTTGGGAATTTGCAGGCCCCAGTCGATCACAGGCAGCGGATGAACGAGATAAGGCGGGAAACGCGAGTCATCGATCACAGGCGCCGGCGGGTCGACCGCCAGCTTTTGCCAGTGCGCGTCGATGCCTTCGCCAAGGGAAGACACCAGGCCAATGCCGGTTATGAGAACGTCGTTGGAGTTCATGATGCCGTTTCGCCTAAACGGCCGGCTTGATCAAGCGGCCTTTGCAGCCACGAGCCCGTCGATCTTGGCGCAGAGGTTCTTCATCAGGAAGTATTCGTCTGTCGAGGCCTTGCCGTCGTTGACTTCCTGCGTCCACTTCTCGAGCGGCACCTTGATGCCGAATTCCTTGTCGATCGCAAAGACGATGTCGAGGAAATCGAGGCTGTCGATCCCGAGATCGTCGATCGTGTGGCTTTCCGGGGTGATCGTGTTGATGTCGATCTCGCTGGTGTCCGCGATGATCTTCGCGACTTTCTCGAAAGTGGTCGGCACGGTTCTTCCTTCAAAAATCCCTGCAAACCAAGGCGTTCAGCCCCGGCGCGGCTCGTTGAGGCGCTGTCTAGTCGCTTTTTTCCGTCATGAAAAGGGCCGGCGGATGTCTGCGCGGCTTACTACGGAAGGGTTTGCACGTCTAATTGAAAATAATACGGCCGACGACCCGTAACCCGTCACCTTCGGGAACAACGATCACAGCCTCGCCTTCACGGGCGCTTTGGCCGCCTGTCAGCGCCTGAATCGTCTCGAGATGGGTCACCAGGACCAGATTGCCCGACTCGGAATAATCACGAATCTCGCCAAGGATCGCATCGATCTGCTCCTTGCGGGCGGCCTCGTCCGCGGCGGGTGGGTCCAGCGGCGCGAACTCTTCCGCGTCTCCAAACGCGAGTCGTGCCGTTTCCTTCGTCCGGCAGTAGCGGCTTGTCAGCACGCGGCCCGTCGGAGCCGCACGAGCGGCGAACAACGCGCCGATCTTTCGCGCCTGCTGTTTGCCGCGTTCCGAAAGATTACGCTGCGTCGAGCACTTTTCGATATCGAACGTGGCCGGTTCGGCCGCGCCGGGCGCCATGGCGTGGCGCAGAAGCACGATTTGTTCGCCTTCGCGCAGAAGCGCCCACCCGGCCTCGGTTGCACTGGCCTCCGCCGCGAAAAACAACATGAACGCTGCGGCAATTACGCGAAACACTCGCAATTCACTCCCCATATGGTCCGATATAGGGATGGGAATTGCGAAAGAAAGGCAAGAGCGGCCAAGGTCACTTCGCCGCCATCGCCTGCCGGATCAGCTCGATCTTCTGATCGGTGATTGCAATCGGTGGGACGAAGCCGGACTCGGTAAAACCTTCTTTCGCGCTTTCGAAATACGCGATCGCCTTGGCGTAATCCGCGTTCCCGCCGCCCAGAACTCCTCGATTCCAGTGGATGTCGCCAAGGTTGTTCTGGCCGAACGCCCATTGTAGCGGCTGCGCTTCACGCGAGAAGACCCGTAGAGACGCCTCGAATGCCGCCCCGGCGTCCTCCAGGTGCTCGCCGCTGTTTTGGCGCGTGCCGAGGTTGAGCAGGGCCATGCCCAGTCCGTTCTGGGCATTGGCCCAGTCGACGGGAGTATTCTCAAATGTCAGCACTTCAAGCGCCGCGCGGCGGGCGGCAATCGATTCGACCAGGCTTTGCGTCCCTTCCTCGCTGTTGCTGAGCCAAAGGAGGGTGGAAGCGATGCCGGTTTGCGTGAGGGCCCATTGGTGAGGCCAGATGTCGCGCCGATATTCCTCAAGCGAGTCCCGGTAGGCTTGGACAGCCTCGCGATACCGCGCGGGCTCTCCGCTCATGCCGCCGAGCAGTTGGAGAGTGTTACCGGAATTGTAGCGCGTCATCGCCCAGTCGAGCGGCAGCGCGTCACGCGTGTAAACCTGAGCGGCGGCGTCGAAGGCTGCCACCGACTCCTCCATCCGGCGGGGATTGGAGGTGCGCTGCCCCAGCGTCTGGTAAACCGCCCCCAGATTGTTCTGGGCTGATGCCCAATCCATCGGAAACTTATCCCGCGTGTAGATCTGCAGCGCGTCCTCGTAGGCGGCCACCGCCTCTTCCAACAGGGCAGTATCGAGATCGAACTTGCTTATGTGCGTCAGCGTGTTGCCGAGATTGAGCCTGCTGGTCGCCCAGTCGATCGGGAAGGTGTCGCGCGTCCGGACCTCCAGCGCCGACCGGAAGGCGGTAGCGGCCGCTTCGAAAGCGGTCTTGTCGTTGCGGGCATTGCCAAGTCCATTCAGCGTGTTGCCGAGATTGTTTTGCACCATGGCCCACTGAACCGGGGCAGCCCCTTTCGTGTAGACCTCGAGAGCCGCGCGATAGGCGGCCTCCGCCTCCGTGAGACGCGCGACATTCGGATCGCGCTCAGACAGCGCATAGAGCGTGATCCCTATATTGTTCTGCGTCGCTGCCCAATCGAGCGGAACTTTGGTCCGATCGCGCTTCTCCAGCGTCGCACGAAACGCAGCGACGGCCTCGTTGAGCTGGCTCGCATCGCCCCGGCGCTGTCCGAGAACGAGCAGGACATTGCCGATGTTGTTCTGGGCAGCAGCCCAGTTCACGTCGTCCTTCGTCTCGGTGAAGACGCCTAGCGACTCTCGGAAAATCTCGGCCGCCTGCAACAGTTGCGCATCGTTCGTGTCGCGCTCGCCGACTGTTTGCAGCACGACCGCCATGTTGTTGCGGGTTATCGCCCAGTCTTCTCCCCGGTCGCCATAGGGCAGCATCCCGAGGATCTGTTCGTACGCCTTGATCGAGCGGTCGAGCGCGGCCTTGTCACCCTTGTTGTCGCCGAACGCGCCAAGGGCCTCGGCCTCCATGTTCTTGTAGTTCCAGGCGAGCTTTTCGTCCCACTTCTCGACCAGTCCAAAAGCCTTGCCGTAATCGTCGGCGGCAGCCGCGTAGTCGAAGACGAGGGAGGCGGCATCGGCGCGCTGGATGTAGATCGCTGCATCGGCAAGACGCTTTTGCTTGACGGCATCCTCGGCAGCGTCGACTGCGCCGCTCGTCGCCTCGACACGCGCGACGGCCTGGTCGAGGAATTGCCGGGCGGTGACGATCGCGCCTTCGCGGATCGCGGTGTCCGCTGCCGAAGCGAGGCGGACGATCTCCGGGTCGTCGGTCCTCAGCGCATCCCGTTCCGCGAACATCTTGGTCAGGCGTTCAGCCTGTGCGTCGAGCACCTTCTCCAGGTCCGCGGGATTCTCAGGAATGTCGTTTGTGCCGAGCGCTCGCAGCACGCCGTAAAGTGAGTCCAGCGGCACATTGCCCTTGGCTGCGGCCAATTCAACCTGCGAACGCTTCACGTCCGGCAGGTCCGCTATGGTCAGCAGGAGTTGCCGCCGCTCGCCGGTTATCAGCGCCTCGTCGCCGGCGGGTTCATCCTGCGCGACGCCGAAATAGAGAAGCCTGCGCAGGCTCTCGTTGACCCACGGCCGCTGCGCGCCCCTTGTGTCGAGATAGACTTCCTCCGTAACCATCCGCATGACGTTGCCGAATTCGGCCCCCTCCATCGCGCCGAGGTGGCGAAGCAGCGCCGAAGCGTAGGGGCTGGTTTCGCCTGCCGTCCCATCCAGCGCCGGTTGCCCGGGCTCCGCGGCAAAACCGATCACTGTGCCGAGGTTGTCATTTGTGGGCGCATCTTTGGTCTTGAGCGAGACCGCACCGCGAACTGGAGCCAGTCCGCTCGCCGTCATCCTGTCGCCCGAGGCTTTTGGTTGACGACGAACGACGGCGTCTGGCGGGAAGGGGTTGGTCCTGCAGGCGTCCAGCAGCAGGATCGCGACGGGCGCCTTCTGCTTCAGTTCGTCCATGATGCCGGAAAGCGGAACCAGCGCTTCCGACGCATTCGCAAGCGACGACACGTCCGCGTCGACAGGGATTAGCCAGTTTTCACCGCCGGCCTCGATGCCGTGTCCTGAATAATAGAGGAGGGCGACGTCCGCCTCTTCGGCGTCCTCGACGAACCGTTCGATGTCGCGCTTGAGTTTTGACGCATCGCGGTCGGTCACGCCGCGCGCATCGAAGCCGAGATCGGTGAGAAGCTTGACCACCTCGCGCGCATCATTCGCAGGGTTTGGCAGCGCGGTGATGTGTTCGTAGTCTGACTGGCCGATGACGAGGGCAATTCCGCTGAGCCTGCCTTTTTCCTCGGCAGGGGCCGGTGTCGCAAGACCCAGCAGGGCGACCATGACGGCCACCAGTCTGGCCGCGGCGGCATATCGAGACGAAACTGAACGCGCAGCTTGCATGTCTGCTCCGGAAAGCCCGATCTATCCATGCAATTGCCAGCCGACAATGATCAAAATCGGGCAATCGCATTGCGCGGGGCAGGCACGTAGCCTATTCGGAAATACCGTGTCCTCGGTCATCGAAACCACACTTTTCGTCTTCGGGCTTGTCGCGCTCGGCTACCTTGCCGGGCTGACCGGCTACCTGAAACTTCAGGTGGGAGATGCCTTGACCGACTTTGCAGTCGGCGTGGCCCTGCCGCTCCTGCTCTTTCGAACGATGGTAGCCGCCGATTTCCATGGCTCCGCCCCATGGGCCCTCTGGGGCGTCTATTTTGCTGGCGCCGCCCTGACATGGGTCGCCGGGCATCTCGTCATGACGAGGGCGTTCGAACGCGACTCGCAGGCCGGCGTTGTCGGGGGTGTTTCGGCCGCTTATTCCAACCTTGTGCTGTTGGGCATCCCTTTCATGCTCGGTGTGTATGGCCCGCCAGGATTCGAAGTCCTCTCCCTGCTGATTGCCATCCACTTTCCCCTGATGACCATGGTTTCCATCATCGTGTTCGACCTGTTCGGACACCGCAAGAGCGGCAGAATCAGCGCGGGCGAAATCCTGCGCGCGTTCCTGAGGCGCGTTTTGCCCAATTCGCTGATGATCGGCATTCTTGCTGGCCTGCTTTGGCGCATCACCGGACTGCAGCTTCCCTTGTTCGTCGATCGTATGGTGGACGCGCTTGCCGACATCGCGGGACCTCTCGCGCTCTTTGCGATGGGACTTGGGCTGAGGAAGTTCAGCATTTCCGGAAACATCTTGCCGGCTGCTGCCCTTACCGTCCTGAAGCTGTTCCTGATGCCGGCGCTGGTCCTCGGCCTGGCGTTGCTGATTGGCCTGCCACCAATGACGGCCAAGGTGGCTGTCGTTGCTGCCGCACTGCCTTCCGGCGTGAACTCCTATCTCCTCGCCGTGCAGTTCGGAACCGGGCAGGGGCTGGCGTCCAG
The DNA here is from genome assembly GCF_016793485.1 of Mesorhizobium sp. Classification (GTDB taxonomy): domain Bacteria; phylum Pseudomonadota; class Alphaproteobacteria; order Rhizobiales; family Rhizobiaceae; genus Mesorhizobium_K. The sequence continues at coordinate 254,139 of NZ_JAEULZ010000038.1, forward strand.
CCAGGTCAGCATAGCCACGGCATGCGCGGTGTTGACCACCGCTTTCTGGCTGACGGTCGTGCAGGCTGTCTTTGGCTAACGCGTAGCCTCTCGCGCATCGCTGGACCAAGCCCTTTCGGCCAATAAACATTGATCGACTTAGGTCCGGTGCGCTAAAGCGGCATCGGCTCTGGACGCTCGGCGTCCCCCACAATCACACAACGCGGCCAGACATGTCGCACAGGAGGCAGAACGATGCTCCAGAAAACCAGCCATTTCTTGCGTGAGGCCAACCTCATCGGCGGCGAATGGGTTCAGGCCGACAGCGGCGCAACGGTCGACGTGACCAACCCCGCGACCGGGCTCAAGATCGGCACCGTGCCGAAGTCGGGGAAGTCTGAAACACGCCGCGCGATCGAGGCAGCCGAGGAAGCGTTCCGGTCATGGCGCAAGACCTCCGTGCTGGAGCGCCACAAGCTGCTCCGCAAGCTGCACGACGCCATCATGGACAACCAGCAGGCGCTCGCCGAACTGCTAACCACCGAGCAGGGCAAGTCGCTTGCCGAGGCCAAGGGCGAAGTCGGCATCTCCGCCGCCTACGTCCTCTGGTTCGCCGAGGAAGGCCGCCGCACCTATGGCGACGTGGTGCCGTCGCCATGGGCCGACCGCCGCATCATCACCACTAAGCAGCCGGTGGGGGTCGTCGCCGCGATCACGCCATGGAACTTCCCGTCCTCCATGCTCGCCCGCAAGCTTGGCCCGGCCTTCGCCGCAGGCTGCACGGCGGTTGTGAAGCCGGCGTCACAGACGCCTTACTCGGCGCTTGCGTTTGGCGTGCTTGCCGAGGAAGCGGGCTTCCCGAAGGGTGTCATCAACATCGTGACCGGCTCGGCCGGCGAGATCGGTGACGAGATATGCTCCAACCCGCTGGTCAAGAAGCTGACCTTCACGGGCTCGACCGAGATCGGCAAGATGCTGATGGCCAAGTGCGCCGGCACGGTGAAGAAGGTTTCGATGGAACTCGGCGGCAACGCGCCGTTCCTCGTCTTCGACGATGCCGACGTGGATCGCGCGGTCGAGGGCGCCATGGTCGCCAAGTACCGCAACTCGGGCCAGACCTGCGTCTGCACAAACCGCTTCTTCGTGCAGGCCGGCATCTACGACGCCTTCGTCGAGAAGCTCGCAGCTGCCAGCAACAAGCTGAAGATCGGCTCCGGCCTCGAGGACGGCACCCAGCAGGGCCCGCTGATCGACGTGAAAGCTGTCGAGAAGGTCGAGGAATTCGTCGAGGACGCCAAGGCCAAGGGCGGCCGTGTCGTCGCAGGCGGCAAGCGCCATGCGCTCGGCGGCTCCTTCTACGAACCGACCGTCATCGCCGATGCCAAGCCGACGATGAAGTTCATGAAGGAAGAGATTTTCGGACCCGTCGCCCCGGTCTTCAAGTTCGAGACCGAGGAAGAGGCCGTGAAGCTCGCCAACGATACCGAGTTCGGCCTCGCCGCCTATGCCTATACGGGCAGCCTCGGCCGCGCGTTCCGGGTCATGGAAGAGCTGAAATACGGCATGGTCGGTATCAACGAAGGGCTGATCACCACCGTCGAGGCTCCGTTCGGCGGCGTCAAGGAATCCGGTGTCGGTCGCGAAGGCGGACATCAGGGCATCGAGGATTATCTCGATACCAAATATGTCTGCCTCGGAGGCCTCGGTCTCTGATTTTTCTTGCAGGCCGGGCCAAAACCCGGCCTGTTTTGTTTACACGTTCAGCGGCAGGAGACGCGCGATGGCAGACGGTGAAATCTTCGGGACGACCGCGGACGGCAAGCCGGTCCATCGTTTCGGTATAACCGGCGGCGGACTGACGGCTCATGTCATGACGTGGGGAGCATCCGTTCAGGATCTGCGCCTTGCCGGGCACGATGCCCCGCTGGTGCTCGGCTTCGACACGTTCGAGCCCTATCCGCAATATTCGTCCTACATGGGCGCGATTGCGGGCCGCTACGCCAATCGCATCGCCAACGGCCAGTTCACCATCGATGGCAAGACCTATCAGGCCGACAAGAACTTCCTCGGCAAGCACACGCTTCACGGCGGTTCGCATAGCTACGGCAAACAGGTTTGGGACGTCGCGAGCCACGGCGTGGACTTCGTCACGCTGTCCCTGCGCGATCCGGATGGCGCGATGGGCTTTCCGGGCAATCTGGATGTCGTCTGCACATACCGCGTCAAGGCCGGCGGCGTGCTTTCGGTCGAACTGACGGCCACCACGGACAAGCCGACGCTCTGCAACCTTGCGCACCATTCCTATTTCAATCTGGATGACGGCGGTAGCGGCGACATCCTAGGCCACAGCATGGTCATCCCGGCCGGCGCCTATCTGCCCGTTGACGACGAACTGATCCCGACCGGCGTCGTGCAGCCGGTCGACGATACGGCCTTCGACTTCCGCAAACCCCGCGCTGTCGATTTGGAGGAGGAGGGTGAGCAGGTTCTGTACGACCACAACTTCTGCCTCCACTCGGACAAGGGACCACTCAGGCAGGCGACGTGGGTCAAGGGCGCGACCTCGGGCGTCGAGATGGAAGTCTGGTCGACGGAGCCGGGCGTACAGTTTTACGCCGGCGCGAAGATCGAGCGTCCGGTGCCGGGCCATGAAGGCCGCATGTACAAGGCCTATGCGGGCCTGGCGCTGGAACCGCAGGTCTGGCCGGATTCGCCCAACCGTGCCTACTTTCCGCAAGCCTTGCTGCGCCCGGATGAGGTCTATCGCCAGGTGACGGAATACCGGTTCAGCATGGCCACTTAGCCGTGCGATGGACTCCGGTGCGGCATAAATCAGGCTTGTTTCGAGAGAAAGGCCAATACAGCCGCAGCCACTTCTGCGGGAAACTCCTCGTGAAGTGCTAGCTTGCCGTGCGGCAGAACCAGGCTGTCGACGTTCGGGAGCGCGGCGAGCGCTTCCATCTCCGCCAGCGACTTGCGAGGCGTCTCGGCACCGTAGATGACGAGGATGGGCACGGTCAGACGGTTTATATCGTCGACGAAGGCTTCCCGGTTTGCAAAACGGTCGAGCGCGCCGGTCACAAAACGCGCCGAGGCATGACGCGCGCCGACCGCGCTTGTTACGGCCAGCTTTTGCGACAGTCGCATGCCAGAAAGCCATTCGGGATCGCTGTAGACGTGCTCGCGCGCCATCAATCCGACCACGGGACGACTGACGTTGAGCCTGTAAAGCAGCGGGCCGACAATGGGGTTGTCGATTGCTGCGCGTATCCTTGCGAACCACGGCCTCTGGCCGCCCATCATGGTCGGTAACGGACCACGCCATGTCGGCGCGATCAGAACGAGGCGGCTTATACTTCCTGGGTCATTGCAGGCGTGGTGGACCGCGTAGGCTGCGGCATGGCCAGCCGCGACCAAGGCGCGGGGCGCGGGTATTTGTGATAGGAGCCAGGTCAGAAAGGACGATAGAAGCGTCGGCGTCCAGTCAGCCTGGGGCTTGGCGCGGTCGCCGAAGCCGGGCCAGTCCACGCTGGTGGTCCGGAAACGCTGCGCGAGGAGATCGAGCAACGGCCGCATTTCGCCGCGCGAGGAAATAGAACTCAGCGCAGGAAGGAGCAGCACGGAAGCGCCCGTGCCGGCCTCTTCGATGCCGAGATCGACGTTCCCGGCCTGCCAGCGAACGACGCGGGCTGTCGGTTCGGGGGGCACCCGTTTCACGACATCGACTTTCTCGCCGCCAACTTGCTCTGCCGCCGGCTGCGTTCCGCCAATATCGCGTGCCGCTTGTGATCCGTCATCTTTTTCCACATGCGGATTTCCTCCGTCGTGCGGAAGCACCCGACGCACATATCGGACTTGCGGTCGAACTTGCATAGGTCGAGACAGGGCGAAGGTACGGCCATAGTCAGTGCTTCTCGGTCTGGATGCTGGAACCTTCGTCCGCCGTGGCCGAGGTCTTGTCCGCGCCGTGACCATGACGGTCATGACCTTGATGCGACGACGCTGCGGGCGCGATTGCGCACGCGGCTGCGGCATCCGCGAGAGCGCGGGGGGATGTATCCAAGGCCGACATGAGATGATTGTCCTATTTCAGATAAGCGCGAACGACATCGATCAGTTCGGCTGCCCCCTCATTTCTTTCGTTTTGCTGCAGCTTCTCGTTCGAGACATGCATCAGGATGTGGTCCTCGACGATCTCGGCCATTAGCCCATTAATCGCGCCGCGAACTCCAGCGATTAGCTGCAGCACATCCGAACAACTCCGCTCCTGTTCCAGCGCGCGTTCGACGGCCTCCATCTGCCCTCGCAACCGGCGAACCCTGTTCAGCAGCTTGGTCTTTTCGTGAATTGTATGGCTCATCGTGCAACCCTCGTTCGGGGAATCATATAATATACCCACCTATAGTATTCAATGGCTAGTCTAGCAGGGGTGGTTGGCGGGCGTTTTCTAAGTTATCCGAACGCGGCGCGCAGTGTCTCGAAAGGGGCCAGCGCACCGCGCACCTGCACGACCGCCGCAGCCACCGCGTGCGCCTTCTTCGCGGCTTCGACCGGCGGCAGGCCGGCGAGGCGGGCGGCCAGATAGCTTCCGTTGAAGGAATCGCCGGCACCGGTGGTGTCGACAGGCTTCTCGACATAGACTGCCGGAAGCACTTCGCTGCTCGCAGCATGGCAGATGTAGGCGGGCAGGTCGCCGTTTTTCACCACCGCCTCAGCAACGCCGGCATCCGCAAGCCGCTTCGTCGTGCCCTCCGGCGTCTCGTCGCCGTAAAGCGCCTGCTCGTCGGGGAAGGTCGGCAGCGCGATGTCGGTGACGCGCAACGCTGCGTCGATCGCGCGCTTCGCCGCTTCAGGCGATTTCCACAGGCGCGGCCGGTAGTTGGCGTCGAAGGCGATGAGGCTCCCGGCTTTCCGCGCTTTGGCAATCGCATCGATCAGGAGACTGCGAGGCTGGTCGTCCAGAATTGCGAGCGTGATACCGGAAAAGTAGACAAGAGACTGACCCTCGAGGCTTTTCGCCAGGGCCGCCGGATCGTGCGCGAGCTGGCGCGCCGCCGAGTCTCCGCGCCAGTAGGTGAAGGATCGCTCTGCGCCTGTCAGTGTAATCGCATAGAGACCCGGTCGAGCGCCCGGAATGACTGGGCTGTCACCGATGCCGATGCCATTGTCGCGGAAGAAAGCGATCTGGTCGTGCGAAAAGGGGTCGTCGCCGAAAGCCGAGATATAGTTGACTGGACGCTCGGGCTCCGCGAGCGCACGCAGAGCCCACAGCGTGTTCAGCGTGTCGCCGGCAAACCCCATGCGCCAGTCCTCGCCGCCCCGTCCGGACAATTCCAGCATGCATTCGCCGATAGATACGATTCCGCCACTCACAAGGGGTTCCTCCATCTTGCGGGACCCTATAGCTTTTTGTCGCGATTGCACAAAGCCTTGGCGGGATCAATTGCATGGCCGCCGAAAGCATAGAGGAGGACGTCTTGAGGTCGATTGGACCCTATGCGCTTGCGATGCTGCTTGCGCTGGCGTTCGGTGCCTATCTTCTTGCGCCGCCCGTGGCCCAGAAACCCGAACTCGACATGTCGCGCGAGCGGACGACGGCCAACGGCCTCTATGTCGCTGCAATCGCGCCTGAAGCTCCGGAAATAAAACAGGGCGAGTTGCAGTCGTGGACAATCACGGTGAAGACGGCAGCCGGACAACCGGTCAGCGACGCGGTGATCCAGGTGGATGGTGGCATGCCTGAGCACAACCACGGACTGCCGACCGCGCCGGAGGTCACCCGTAACCTTGGTGAAGGGCACTATCGTATCGAAGGTATCAAATTCTCGATGGCCGGCAGATGGGAACTGCGTTTCGATATCACGTCGCCTGCCGGGACTGATACAGCGACGTTCAATCTGGTTCTGTAGCCATGGGACATCGCCCTTCGGCCTGGTATAGCGCGGCGATATTGGCGTCTGCGCTGGCGTTCGCAGGCTGTGGCGGCGAAGACTTCAGCGAGGCAGAGAAGGCGGCGATCGCCTCGCTCTCGCTTGCGTTCCTTCCGCCGCTTCCTACAGACCCGTCCAACAAATATGCCGACGACCCGGCCGCTGCGGCTCTGGGCGCGACGCTCTTCTTTGACCAGCGCATGAGCCCGGACGGCGTCGTCGCCTGCGGCACCTGCCACTTGATCGACAGGCAGTTCCAGGACGACCTGCCGCTCGGCAGGGGCGTTGGCGTCGGCAACCGCCGCACCATGCCGTTGGCAGGCGTCGCGTGGGGGCCATGGTTCTTCTGGGACGGCCGGCGCGACAGCCTGTGGGCACAAGCGCTGACGCCGCTGGAGGATCGCCGCGAGCACGCCGGCACGCGCGCCTTCTACGCGCATTTCATCGCCGACAATTTTGCCGAGCGCTATGAGCGGATTTTCGGAAAGCTGCCCGACCTTTCCGGAGTGCCCCCAAGTGCGGGACCTTTCGGGACGGAGGCCGAGCAGTCGGCATGGAATGCCATGCCGACCGATCAGCAGGATGAGGTCAATCGCGTCTTCGCCAATCTCGGCAAGGCCATCGCCGCCTTCGAGCGCTCCATCGTGCCGGAGGAAACCCGCTTCGACCGGTTTGCGAAAGCGCTTGCCGCCGGAAAAGAACCGCAAAGCGACGCTGCCTTCTCGTCCGAGGAAATAGCCGGCCTGAAGCTCTTCATTGGCAAGGCGGCCTGCGCGACCTGCCACACCGGCCCGCGCCTGACCGACGACTCGTTCCACAACACCGGCGTGCCGCCTGTCGAGGGATTGTCTGAAGACCTCGGGCGCGAAACGGCGGTCGCGGAGGTAGTTGCCGATCCGTTCAATTGTTTTGGTCGATACAGCGACGCTCTCCCCGAATCCTGCGGCGAACTGCGCTTCGTGGTGCGGGACGATCCGCGGCTGACACGCGCCTTCAAGCCGCCGTCATTGCGCGGTGCCGCGACGCGGCCACCTTACATGCATGCGGGTCAGTTCAAGACGCTCGACGCCGTGATCGATCACTATGCGCGCGCTCCCGCCGCAGTGTCTGGCGAAACCGAGCTTCATCCGTTGTCGCTCTCGGAGCGCGAGCGCCAGCAACTGATTGCCTTTCTGAATACGCTGGCGAACTAGGACGCTAAGCGGCCACTTCTAGACGGCCTTTCGCGATCCAGTTGCTGGCTGTAGCCTGTGTCCTGAAACCACACTTCGGAAAGAGGAGGGATGCCATGCCGAAATATCTCGTCCAGGGCTCTTACACGGACCAAGGTCTCAAGGGCTTGTTGAAGGAGGGCGGTTCAGAACGCCGAATGATGGTTCAAAAACTCGCCAAGGAGATGGGCGGCAAACTTGAGGTGTTCTATTTCGCCTTCGGCAGCGACGACTTCGTCATTATCCTCGATCTGCCGAGCAACATCGATATGGCGGCGACCGCTATTGTTGCTCAGGCCAGCGGCATGGTGAAGTCCCGGGTCACGGTTCTCATGGCTCCGGAGGATGTGGACCAGGCCGTTCAAAGGAAGGTCGACTTCCACCCGCCGGCATAGGCCGCGGGGGGAACGAACGCTTTGAATTACCGATCCTTCACGGTCTCCATCGCAACGAAGGTCGAAGTCTGCGCGACGTGTGGCAGAGCAGAGATGCGCTCCCCGAGAACACGGCGATACGAGGCTATGTCGGCGGTCCGGACCTTGAGCAGATAGTCGAAGCTTGCCGCCATCATGTGACACTGCTCTATCTCCGCTACGCCCTGAACTGCGCGATTGAAGGCATCCAGCGCGGCCGAGCGCGTGTCGGAAAGCTTCACCTGTACGAAGGCGACGTGGCCTTCGCCCATGCGCTCGCGGTCGATGACGGCGGAATAGCCGCGAATGTAACCGTCTTTCTCCAGCCGTTTGACGCGTGCCTGCACGGGTGTCTTCGACAGGCCGACCTTGGCTGCGAGTTCGGCCATGGAAAGCCGTCCCTCACGTCCAAGCGCGGCTATGATGTTGCGGTCAAGGCGGTCCAATTGATCTGGCATTGGGTCACAGCGGGTAATATCAGGCAAAAATAATTCACAACTTTAGGCCTTTTGTATTGTGATGTCGATATTTTCAGACCGCTGCGAAATTGCCTGATGTGCTAGGGTCAGGTCGTTGTCATTGCCGGGATCGTCTCATGCCGACGCTTGCAGCCCTTCGCGCCACAATCCGCGCCAACTACTTGCCCGATGAAAGCGAGGCGGTGCAGCGGCTGGTCACTACTGCCGCTCTTGATGACACGGGTCGCGCGGCCATTTCCCGACACGCCGCGGACCTGGTGAAAACCGTGCGCGCTTCATCGGACCCGCGCCTGATGGAGGTTTTTCTCTCGGCTTACGGGTTGTCGACCAAGGAGGGCGTCGCGCTCATGTGCCTCGCCGAAGCGCTTCTGCGCGTGCCCGACACCGAAACGATGGACGAGTTGATCCGGGACAAGATTGCGCCGCAGGACTGGTCAGCGCATTCCGGCGGCTCCGCTTCGATCTTCGTCAATGCCTCGACGTGGGCGCTGATGCTGACCGGTCGCGTTCTGGACGAAGGTGAAGGCGGCATCGAGCGCACCCTGCGCTCCATGGTTCGCCGTCTCGGCGAACCGGTCATCCGGACAGCCGTTGCCGCCGCGATGCGCGAGATGGGCGAGCAATTCGTGCTCGGCCGCACCATCAGCGAGGCTGTGAAGCGTGGTCGGCCAATGATCAAGAAGGGCTATCATTATTCGTATGACATGCTGGGCGAGGCAGCGCGCACCGAAGAAGACGCCAAGCGCTATTTCCGAGCCTACCGGGATGCGATCTCGTCGCTGGATGCGGGCACCAACGGCCCGGATATCCGCTTCAATCCCGGCATCTCGGTAAAGCTCTCGGCGCTGCATCCGCGATACGAACAGGCGCAGCGGGAGGAGATGCTGCCGGTTCTGTCCAAGCGCCTGCTGGAACTGGCGCTTGCGGCGCGACATTCCCGCATGGGCCTCAACATCGATGCCGAGGAGGCCGACCGCCTCGACCTGTCGCTTGACGTGATCGAGCGCGTGCTGGCCGAACCGGAGCTTGCCGGTTGGGACGGCTTTGGCGTCGTCGTGCAGGCCTATAGCCCGCGCTGCGCCTTCGTCATCGACTGGCTTTATTCGCTGGCCAGAAAGCTCGACCGCAAGATCATGGTCAGGCTGGTAAAGGGTGCCTATTGGGACACCGAGATCAAGCGTGCGCAGGTGCTCGGGTTGGAAGGATATCCGGTCTTCACGCGCAAGCCGAACACCGACGTCTCCTACATCTCCTGCGCCCGCAAGCTCCTCTCGATGACGGATCGCATCTATCCGCAGTTCGCCTCTCACAATGCGCACACGGTTGCCGCGATCCTCGCCATGGCGTCTGACCGGACGAGCTTCGAGTTCCAGCGCCTGCACGGCATGGGTGAACAGTTGCACGAGGCCGTGCGCAACGTGGAAGGGACGCGCACCCGCATCTACGCGCCGGTCGGCGCGCATTCCGACCTGCTCGCCTATCTGGTTCGTCGCCTGCTGGAGAACGGCGCGAATTCCTCGTTCGTGCATCAGTTGACCGACGAGGACGTGCCGCCGGAGATGATCGCGCGAGATCCGTTCGAAATGGTGGCCGAGCAGGGCCTTGCCGCCAACCCTGGAATCCCGAAACCCTCCGCAATCTTCGGCACAAGCCGGGAGAATGCGCGCGGCTTCGACATCACCGACCCGGTCATGCTGGGGAAGATCGAAAAGTCTAGACAGGCGTTCGACAGATCGTATCCCTGGCATGCCGAGCCGGAAGCACGCATCGGAAACGCTGGGCCCAAGCGTCAAATCGCTAATCCAGCGCGTCCTGAAGAGATCGTCGGCAACGTCACGGAGGCGGCGACTGAATATGTGCCGCACGCAATCAAGAATGCGTTGAACTGGAATGTGACCTGGGCGCGTCGTCCTGTCGCCGAGCGGGCCGCGATCCTGCGCCGCGCTGCCGATCTCTACGAAGCGAACGCCTTCCAGCTTTACACCCTCTGCGCGCGCGAGGCGGGCAAGACGCTCGCCGACAGCATCGCCGAGGTTCGCGAGGCGGTTGATTTCCTGCGCTACTACGCTGCGGAAGCGGCCGGCGTGGAGCAGGGGACACATGCCCGGGGCACGATCGTCTGCATCTCCCCATGGAATTTCCCGCTCGCCATCTTCACCGGCCAGATCGCTGCGGCGCTTGTCACCGGCAACACTGTCATCGCCAAGCCGGCCGAGCAGACGCCCCTTATCGCCGCGCGTGCGGTAACCCTGTTGCGCGAGGCTGGCGTACCAGAGGACATCATCCAGCTCCTGCCAGGCGACGGCCCCTCGGTCGGAGCGGCGCTGACGGCGGACTCACGCATAGCAGGTGTCTGCTTCACAGGCTCGACCGACGTGGCCAAGGCGATCGAGCGCCAGCTCGCAAAAACCGCTGCACCCGACGCCATGCTGATCGCCGAGACGGGCGGGCTCAACGCCATGATCGTGGACTCCACCGCGCTGCCGGAGCAGGCGGTGCGCGACATCCTGGCTTCTGCCTTCCAAAGCGCGGGGCAGCGTTGCTCGGCGCTTCGGATTCTCTACGTCCAGAAGGACGTGGAGAAGAAGATGCTGGAGATGCTGAAAGGCGCGATGGAAGCGCTGGTGGTCGGAGATCCCTGGGAGATCGCGACGGACGTCGGCCCGCTGATTGATTCGGATGCCCAGAAGTCGATTGGCGACTATTGCGCTGGCATGGAAGCGAAGGGTCGCCTGATCGCGAGGCTGGATGCGCCGTCTGGCGGCCGTTTCGTCGCGCCGCACATCTTCCGGGTTTCCGGCATCGAAGAGATGGAGCGCGAGATCTTCGGCCCGGTCCTGCACGTCGCGACCTTTGAAGCCGACGATATCGACAACGTGATCGCGGCGATCAACCGCAAGGGCTACGGCCTCACCTTCGGGCTGCACACGCGCATCGAGGCGCGCGTCCAGCACATCGTCGATAGCATCCACGCCGGCAATATCTACGTAAATCGCAACCAGATCGGCGCGGTCGTCGGCTCCCAGCCATTTGGCGGGGAGGGGCTTTCGGGCACAGGGCCAAAGGCCGGCGGACCGCACTATCTGCGCCGTTTCCGCAAGTCCGTGAACGGAAATCTTAGCGGCGAAGCGGACGACCATCCCATCGCCGATGTTTCTTCCAAGGTCCTCCGAGACAATCTGCCCGATCCTACCCTTGGTGGCTGGTCGGCCCGCGCTGACCGCATCGCGGTGCTGCGAAAGCACCTGCGCGGCAAGGGTGGAGAAGCAATCAGGGCTGCCGCCGCGCTCGATTTCGGACCGGTGGACCTCCCCGGCCCGACGGGCGAGGCAAACACGTTGACGCTTGTGCCGCGCGGCCGGGTTCTGTGCCTGGGGCCGGACGGCGAAACGCTTCTAGCGCAGGTAATTCAGGCGTTGGCGGCCGGCAACGCGGCGATTGCAGTCGGCCGAGGCGCAACCGCGGCGATCGCATCGCTGACCGGAAAAGGACTGCCAGTCCATGCTCTGGACGGTACCGTCGCAGGTTCAGACCTGAAAGCGCTGGACATCGATGTCGTCGCCTTCTCAGGTGGGATGGCTACTGCGCAAGCCATTCGCTTGGCGCTGGCAGAAAGGAAAGGTCCCATCGTGCCGCTGGTCGACGAAGTGATTTATCCTGCCGCCTATGCGCATGAGCGCTCGGTTTGCGTCGACACCACGGCCGCGGGTGGCAATGCCAGCTTGCTTGCGGGAGCGGGCTAAGCCTCTTCAGGAGCGCATCCGAATCTCAGCAGGTTGCCGTGCGGATCGTGGACATAAAATTCCTTCATGTCCCACGGCCGCACCGTGAAGTCGCTGAGTCGATCGACGCGGCGTTGGGAGAACTCTGCGTAAAGCGCTGAAACCTGGCCGCCACGAATGTAGCAGGACGAAACCTCCGGCAGCTTCCGGTCTTCGGCCAGCCAGAAATGGATCTCCATCTCGTCGCGGCGAACGATCAGGTAGCCGTCCATATCCGGGCCGACGACCGAGAAGCCGAGGCTGTCGCGGTAGAAGGCTCTCGTCTCGCCGATGTCAGGCGAAGGCAGGACCGGAATCGTCCGCGCAGGATCGGCGCGCGACAAGTCACGCGCCCTCGACGACGGAGAAGCCTTCGAAATTCGGATGTCCCATATAGTGTACGTCGTTGGAGCCGGCGTTGCGGTGCGCGGCGCGGAAATTCTCCGACTTGGTCCACGCGACGAAATCGTCCTTGCTCGCCCAGACGGTGTGCGAGGCGAATAGTGTGTAGCCCTCGGCCTCGTTTTCCGACCCGCGCAGAAGGTGGAACTCCTTGAAGCCGGCCATCTCGTGCAGCGTCGAATCGCGATTCTTCCAGATGTTTTCGAAAGCCTCCTCCGAGCCCTTCTTCACCTTGAAGCGATTCATAGCGATAAACATGGCGTTCCTTTCGATTATGCTGCTTTTCACTGACATGCCGTTGGTTAGGAAATTCCATTGTCGTTGCGAATTTTTCAGCTCTGGCGTCAAGATAGGACCAATGCTTGAAAGTCATCGAAATATGCCGAGCGGCACGGCAAACGGCCAACTGGAACGTTGTGCTTCTGGTGGGATAGGTGGGAAAGGCGCTGCGCGTTTGACAAGAGCTAGCGCAGCTTGGTCAACTTCCGCTGAGCCGGAAGAGCGAGCGATGCGTACGCCGCTGACCCCACCCGCCGCATTGACAGTAAAAGCGACCTGAAGGTCGTTTTGCGCCTTTGAAAGAGTTCTTTTCGGAATCTTTCGCATCGCCCTGCGGAGCTTGGCGACGACCTTGCCGGGATAGTTCGATACGGCCGCATTGCCGACCTCGCCGTTCTTCGAGCCGCCCTTGCTCGCCTGCTTGCTGTCGCCCTTTTCTTGCCCGTCCGCTTGTCCGCGCCGCGTGTTGGCCTGGCTCTGGCCGCCATTGCCCGAACGTGTCTTTTTTGGCTCGGCCTTCTCCGCAGCTTTCTTGCCCTCCGGAACCTTCTTGTCAGGCTTCTGCGCAGCGGCTTCTTTTTTCGGCGCGTCTTTTGGCTGCTCTTGTCTGGAGGCTTTGCGCTCGGCGGGCTGTTCGGTTGGCTTTGCCTCCGCGACCTGCTGCGGTTTGGCTTCGGGCCGGGGCGCCTCCTGCGGGGTCTCGACCGCCTCGGGCTCTACGACCTCTGTTTCATTCGGTTCGGCCTGCGAGACGTCCGTGGTCTCGACCTCTGGGCTTTCCACAGTTTCGGTCGTTGGCGCTTCCGAGCGTTCGGCTTGGACGGCTTCGGTTGCCTGTGCGTCGGCTGGCGTTGATGACGCGCTACCGGCCGTCACCGCCTCGACAACTTCCGTTTCCGTTGGCTGCGCGGCAGCAACGGTCGCAGCCTCTTCCTGAATTTCGGATATCTTCTCGGTCGGCTGCGCCTGCGCAGGCTCCGCTGCCTCTACCGGTTCGGCGGCCTGTACCTCGGCCGGCTTCTGGACGACATTGTCGTCCTCGACCAGTTCCACACGATCCGTCGCGAGTACCTCCGGAACCTGCTCGGTGACGGCCGGTGCGGGCCGATTCTCGACTGGTTCGGCTGTGGTTATCTCGGCTTGGGCCGTTTGCTGCGGCTCTGCCGACGCGGCTTGCGTCCGTTCGGTGGTTACGGGTTCGGAAGTTGCCTCCGCGACCTGCTGGACTGGCGGCTCGGATACGGGCTGCAGCGTTTCGGCTTCGCCAGTAACCGCTTCCACCGTCTCCATGGGCTCGGCTGCGTCCACGACAGGGACCGCTTCTGCGTCGACGGTCTCAACCGGCTTTGCCTGCAGCATCGTGACCATCGTCACATCGACGGCATCGTCCACATCTTCAGAAGTTTCGCCTGCCTTGATCTGGTCTTCGCCAGAGCCGAGATAGGCGATGCCGGAAAAGTCCGCTCCTTCCGTCAGGACGGCTTCGTCTACGGCGTAAAGAAAGAAGCCCGCTATGGCTGCGTGAAAGATGCAAGAGGCGACAATGGCGAGGTTCCATTTGCCGCCTTTCGCAAGAGGCTTCGTCGGGGCGAGCGGCTCCGTTGCGGTATGGGTGACAGCATGATCCCGCTGAACCGGGAAATGCCGTTCCGGCGCTTCTCTTACGCCATTCCGTACAGCGCCGTGCGGGATATCGAGATCCGGATCGTCGGGCTCGAATCCAGCAGGCATGCCGGCGAGCGGCCATGCCGGCCCGCCGGATGCAAAGACTGGTTCAACGCCCAACGCCACGGCTACACACCGAAGACGATGGCCGACTTCGTTTCCGGCTTGAGCTGGCTTAGGCAGGCGTCCGGCTCGATGCCGACGCCTGTGCATTCCGTCGTCTGGTTGATCAGTACGCGGCTGATCTTCGTGCAGTCCGTCCCGGCAAGGTCGAAACGCGCGACCTTGGTCTTGCCCGCCGGGAGTTCATTGAAGTCGAGCACAGTGAGGCGGTCGACGACGCCTGCGTCGTTGAATAGCGCGATCTCGAACGCGGCCTTGGCCAGTTCCGCTCCCAGGTTGTTGGTGACCACGAAGGTCAGCCGACAACCCTTCTCCGAAGGTTGTGCTCCATTGAGTTCAAGCACGAGGTTGCTTGCAGAGGGCGCGGCCTGCTGCGCCTTGGCGGGCAATGCCGCCAGGAGGCAGGAAGTCAGAACGGAAATCGCGAGGCTGGCGAATGTGCTGGCGCGCGTCATCTTACCATCCAAACTGCTTGGAGAGGCTGATCTTGAAGTTGCGGCCCTTCGCGATGTCTGGCGAAAGGTTGTCGCGGTAGTCTTCATCGAACACGTTGTCGATGCCTGCGAGAACCTCGTAGCCGGCAAAGTTGCCGTCCTGCGGCCTCCATGTCGCGTACAGGTCCAGCGTCTCCCAGCCAGCGACCGGATAGATGGGAGGAGTCAACGTGGGCGAACCTGCTTGCTGCGCACCGTTCTTCGCATCAGCGGCGACGGTGATGCGAGCGGCGAATTCGAGGAAATAGTCCGGTATACGACCACCGATCGTCAGCGCGACGCGTTGCGCCGGGATCGTCGCCAGCGGCTGATTGAAGTTCGCGCCTTCGACGCGATTCTGCCCCCATGTGGCGGTGTAGGCCACACCCGCGAAGACATAGTCCGCATCGTAGGCGCCTTCGACTTCCACGCCATAGATCCGGGCCTTGCCAATATTGTAGTAGTACGCTGGCGCAGGCAGGGGGCTGCTAGGCAGCACGTTCGCGCTCGAGGTGATCAGATTGGTCAGGTCGTTGTAGAAGCCCGTGGTCTTGACGTTCAGCACGTCCCCGGACGTCAGGAGGTCTGCGCCGGAAACCGTGAAGCCGGCTTCGTAGTTCGTCGACTTTTCCTTTTGCAGGTCGAGGCTGAGCGTCTTGCCCTTGTTGCCAGGACCGAACATGCCCGGAGGCGTCGGGGGAGCCCACGAGTACAATTCATCGATCGTCGGCATGCGTTCGGTGTAGGCAACCGAACCGAAGACGCCAAAGTAGTCGTTGAAGTCATAAAGCGCGGCGATCTTGGGAGAGAATGCGCTATCCTCGATGTCTTCCGCGTTGGGGATGCCGCTTGACGGCGTCACCGTGTGAAAATCGCCACGGACACCGGCGATGACCGTCAGCTGCTCGTTCCAGATGTATTCGTTCTGGGCGAAGAGTCCGAGCTTGTTTTCGGTGCCTTCGGGATGGGCGGTCAGCGGTAGGCCGGTCTTTTCGGCAACGCGATCCTGTGTGCTGGCCTGGAAACCGAATGTGAAGTGGTTCTCGGCATTCTCGAACGTCGAGTCGATAGTGTTCTCGCCCTTCAACTGCCACGTCTTGTACGCGTATAGCGTGTCGTTCAGAATCGCGAGGGTCGACTGGTCGTTCGGGTTTGTCAGGAAGCCGTTGGAAGCGTTGCTCTGGTCGTTTTCAGTGTCCGAGTAGGTCAGGGCGATGTCGATATCCAACCACGGATTGTCCGTGAACGGATTTTCATAGCTCAGCACGAAGGTCTGGTCGGTGACGTCGCGATCGACATAGCCGAACTGGTTAGTCTGCGTACCCGTCTGGGCGTAGTCGGTCTGGTCCTTGTTGCTCTGCCAGCGCTGGTAAGACGCGCGGGCGATACCCTCATCGCCGATATAGGCGGTCGCCTTCAGCAGGCCCGACCATGAATCGAAGGCGGATCCCGAAAGTTCGGTCCCATTGCCGAGTTCGAAATTGTCCGATCGGCGAAAATTGCCGGCCGCCAGCACCTCGAGACCCTCGTTGAACCGGTGCGCGAGAATCGTCGAGGCAAGCGCACCATTGTTGTTCGAATCGTAGCCGCCCTTCAGACGGACAGCGGTGTTCTGCCCGTCTTGCAGGAATTCGGCAGCGTCCTTTGTGGTGAAGTTGATGACGCCACCAAGTGCACCGGCGCCGTAGAGCGTGGAAGAGGCAGGGCCACGCAGCACCTCAACGCGCCGATAGAGTTCCGGCTCGGAGAAGAACGAACCCATTCGGTACTGCTCGTTGAACTTGGGCGCGCCATCGACGTTTATGATGATGCGCGACCCGTCGGCGGAGTTGTCGGTCTGGCCGATACCTCTGATGTTGAAAGCCTGGCCCACGACGCGCTCGCTGCCGGCCATGGTGACGCCGGGAACGTCCTTGAAAAGACCGCCCATGGTTTGCGCCTGGGCGTTGTCGATCGCCTGCTGGTCGAGCACGGTCACGGCCTGCGGCGTATCGATCGCGACCTTGTCGGCGCCCGCGCCGAGAACGATTCGCTGGAGCAACGTCACGCGCCCCTTCTTGTCAGTCTGATTGACGACCTGTCCTTCCTCGGTCGCTTCTGCCGTCGTCGGTTGTGCCTGTTGCGCCCAACCCGCCTGTGAACCCAACAAGATCGTCATTGCGGCTCCGCCAAGCAGAACCGACATATTTCGACCGACCATCCCCATGTCCCAACTCCAATGCCTGAATTTCAATGCTGGCTGGCATGGAGCTCGCTTGCATTTTCGTCGTCCCCGGAATGCTTTAAATGTTGACTCATTTAGTCCGGTATTGCACTGACTAATAAACATGATTATTCGAGTCAAGAAATCAAATCACGTTTCAGCCCGGTCGGACAAATCGGCCCAGCCGACAGTGGAAAGGAGCGGACTATGAATACGCACAACCAGAATGATTTCAGGTTCCGGCCACGCCGTCCGGTGCAGGAAGAACAGGTGCACTATGCGCCCCTGCGGATGCCCTCACGCACGGTCACGAGCGAATCCCTGTTCAACGGTCTCTATGAAATCGGAATCAATCATGGCGGGTCGCTTTACCGCCTGAAGATAACCCGTCAGGGTAAGCTCATTCTCAACAAATAGGCAGTCAGCATATGGACCAGCGCGTCAAACCCGCACCGCACGAGATCAGGACCGCTCGTGCGGACAACCCCAAGACGATGGAGCGGGAACTCGCCGCGCAGCTCGGCATTTCCGAGGCCGAACTTGTGGCCGCGCATTGCGGGGAAGGCGTCCGGCGCATCGAACCTCGCGTCAACGACGTGTTGCTTGGGCTTGAAGCCGTGGGCGAAGTGCTGGCGCTGACGCGCAACGAGAGCGCCGTGCACGAGAAGATCGGTGTCTACGACAAGATCCAGACCGGCGAGCACGCCGCACTTGCTCTTGGCGAACAAATCGACCTGCGGATCTTCCCGAAGATATGGACACATGGCTTTGCCGTGGAGAAGCGCGTTGGCGACGAGATCAAGCGTTCCCTGCAGTTCTTCGATGACGCTGGCGACGCGGTTCACAAGGTTCATTTGCGGCCGGCGTCAAACGTCGACGCCTATGAACGGCTTGTCGCCGCGCTTGTTTCGTTTGACCAGTCACCCACTCTTTCGCTGAAAGGCATAGATTCCCCTGCTGCGGCCGGCGAGCCGGGCAGCGCTGAAGAACTGCGCGACCGCTGGAGCAGCATGACGGACGTGCATCAGTTCTTCGGCATGCTGAAGGCGTTGAAGCTCTCGCGTCATCAGGCCCTGCGGATGGTCGGGGGCGACTACGCGTGGGAGCTCGCGGGCGAAAGTCTGGAGGCCATGTTCAATCACGCGGCGTCGGACGCGGTTCCTATCATGTGCTTCGTGGGCAATCGCGGCTGCATACAGATTCACTCAGGTCCGGTCTCCAACATCAAGACGATGGGGCCGTGGATCAACGTGCTGGACGAGACCTTCCATCTTCACCTGCGCATGGACCACGTCGTCGAACTTTGGGCCGTGCGCAAGCCGACCAAGGACGGGCATGTCACGTCGATCGAGGCGTATGGCGCGAACCACGAACTGATCATCCAGTTCTTCGGTCAGCGCCATGAAGGCGAAACGGAGCGCGACGACTGGCGCTTCCTGGCTGAAAATCTGCCGCGCACCCTGTCCCGGACAGCTGCCTGAGGAAAGTTTGATGAAGAGTATGAGTTTGTTCTTGCGCGCGGGTCGCCTGGCGTCGCTGTGTGTTTTGCTGGCGGCTGGTTCCAGCCTGGCCGAGGAAGGTCAGGCTGTCTTCCAGGACAAGTCGCGTATTGCTTCGGTAGGCGGGTCGATCACCGAGATAGTTTATGCGCTCGGCGAACAGGGCAACCTGATCGCGCGCGACTCCACCAGCACTTATCCCGAGGACGCCACGAAGCTTCCGGACGTTGGATATATGCGCGCCCTCTCGCCTGAGGGCGTCCTGTCCATCAATCCAACTGGCATTCTTCTCCTGGAGGGCAGCGGGCCAAAGGAAGCGATCGACGTCCTCAAGAAAGCAAGCGTGCCGGTCATCACGGTCCCGGACACATATGATCACGCCGGTATCCTGGAGAAGATCCGCGTCGTCGGCCAGGCGCTCGGCGTGGACCAGAAGGCATCCGAACTTTCCGCACAGGTGGACAAGGACCTCGCGGCGGCCGAACAGTTGACGGCGCAACTGCCCGAGAAGAAGCGCGTCCTCTTTATCCTCTCGATGCAGGGCGGAAAGATTCTCGCTTCGGGATCAAATTCCGCCGCCAACGGGATCATCGAACTCGCTGGTGGCGTCAATGCCGTCGAGGGTTTCGAGGGCTACAAGCAACTGACGGACGAAGCCGCGATCGTAGCGAATCCTGACGTCATCTTGATGATGGATCGCGGCGGCGACCACAGTGCCGCCAATGCCGACCTCTTCGCGCATCCGGCCATCGCATCGACGCCGGCCGGACAGGCAAAGCGGGTTGTCCGCATTGACGGCAGCTATCTGCTTGGCTTTGGCCCGCGCACAGCCGGAGCGATCCGCGACCTCGCAACCGCCCTCTACGGCGATCAGATCAAGGGCTGAGATGCCGGTGGCGATCATTGCCGACACGGTCGTGGCCAGACGGGGTACGGCACCCGATGGCGATCGTTCGCGCCGTGCGAGGGTCGCCATTGTCGCGCTCGTAGCCTTGCTGGTAGCCACAGCGCTTTTCAGCCTTGCCTCGGGCGCGTCAGACGCGTCGGCCTGGGCAGTCGTCCGCGGCTGGCTCTTCGCCTCGTCCTCGGCCGATCCGCTTTCCATGCGCGACAGCATCATCATCTACGACATCCGCCTGCCGCGTTTGATTCTCGGCGTTATCGTTGGCGCGGCGCTGGCCGTTTCCGGTACGGTACTCCAGGGGTTGTTCCGCAATCCACTTGCGGACCCGGGCCTGGTTGGCGTTTCTGCTGGCGCGGGGCTCGGCGCCATCGTCGTCATCGTGCTCGGCGCGACTTTGCTTGGTCCAGTCTCCGGCTTCTTGGGCATATATACGCTGCCGCTTGCGGCGTTTTGCGGCGGCCTTGCCTCAACGCTGCTGCTCTACGGTGTGGCCACACGACGCGGACAAACTTCCATTGCAACGATGCTGCTTGCGGGCATCGCGCTTGGCGCCATGGCAGGCGCTCTTTCCGGCATCCTGGTTTACATGGCGGACGATCGTCAGTTGCGCGATCTGACATTTTGGGGTCTGGGCTCGCTTGCAGGCGCGACATGGACGAAAATAGCCGCGGCAGGTCCGATCATCGTCATCGCGTTGCTGGCCACTCCGTTCTTGGCGCGGGGCCTCAACGCATTGGCTCTCGGTGAGGCTGCCGCCAGCCACCTCGGCATACCCATCCAGCGGCTGAAATATGTGGCGATCATTTCCGTTGCCGCAGCGGTCGGCGCGTCGGTGGCCGTCAGCGGCGGCATTGGTTTTGTCGGCATCGTGGTTCCACACCTGCTCCGGCTCCTGATCGGTCCGGACAATCGCTACCTGCTGCCGGCCTCCGCGTTGCTGGGCGCTTGCATGCTTCTGCTGGCAGACGCGGTCAGCCGCACCATCGTCGCTCCCGCGGAATTGCCGATCGGCATCGTGACCGCGATCGTGGGCGCGCCGTTCTTCCTGTGGATTTTGCTGCGCCGACGCGGCGTACTGGACCTGTAGTCGGTCATGATCGAAGCACGCGATATTACCGTTTCAATCGGCCGCCACCAGATTATCAGCGGCGTCGATTTCGACGTCCAACCCGGCGAACTTGTCGCAATTGTTGGTCCGAATGGTTCGGGAAAAACGACGTTCCTGAAAGCGCTGTCAGGCGAGCTCGCCTATACCGGGCGGATAACGATGAATGGCAGTGACCTCTCAGCGATGAAGCCGTGGCAGGCAGCCTCCCATCGGGCGGTGTTGCCCCAATCCACGGCGCTGTCCTTCCCGTTCACTGTCCGTGAGATCGTCAAGCTCGGCCTGACGGGCGGCAGGTCGGGAGCGCTTCCAGGTGAAACGGAACGACTGCCGGAACGCGCACTTGCGCGCGTCGACCTCGAAGGATTCGCCGGTCGCTTCTATCAGGAGCTTTCCGGCGGCGAACAGCAGCGCGTTCAACTCGCCCGTGTTCTCTGCCAAGTCTGGGAGCCGGTGCTCGACCGCGTTCCGCGTTTCCTGTTCCTCGACGAACCGGTGTCGAGCCTCGACATCAAGCACCAGCTCATCATCATGAACATCGCGCGTGAGTTTGCGACGCGAGGCGGAGGGGTGGTCGCAATTCTCCACGATCTGAATTTGACCGCCATGTTCGCCGACCGCATTTTCGTCATGCATGGCGGCCGGCTGGCAGCGTCCGGCTCGCCTGAACAGGTGCTTCGCGACGAGCTGATGTCCGAAGTGTTCGAATGCGACCTCAAGGTCGGCGCTCTGCCGGCCAAAGGCGCGCCATTCGTTCTACCGCAGTCCGCGGGGCTGGGCTGACCCGTCAGGCTCTTATCCCGCGAGCGCTCTCTGCTCGACTGGCATTTCGATCCCGAGAAGCCCGCGCATGCTGGATTTCTGGGCGACCAGATCGGCAATCGAATGGCGCATCAACACCTCGAAGAAAGCATTGAGCGCCTCGCGCAACGCCGCATTCAGAGCGCAGGAATCGACCAGCGGACATTCGGTCGCATCGTTCTCGAAACACTCCGCCATGGCGAAGTTTTCCTCCGTCACGCGCACGACATCGAACAGACTGATGTTTTCCGCTGGCCGCCCCAGGCGCACGCCGCCGTTACGGCCGCGAACTGTTTCCACCAGACCGGCTTCGACCAGTGGCTGCAGAATCTTGAAAAGGAAAAGCTCAGAGACGGTGTACGCGCTCGCGATTTCCGGAATCCTGCTCAAGCGTCCGTCATTGGCTGCGCAATACATCAGGATGCGCATTGCGTAGTTGGTCTGTCGCGTAAGTCGCATGAAGGAAACCTCGGCGATATTGTGTGCGTGCTATATGGCCCATTTCTTAGAACAATTCCAGACAAGACGCCAACAAAACTTGATTACATAATTCAAGTTTATGGCTTTTCCTATCATTAGCTTGAGGCTGGAACCGGTCTGCATCAAGTCCGAGGTACGACGGCGAAAGCGACGCCCGTTGTTTTCGGCGCCAGACTGCGAACCTGCACGGGTATGGATTGAGCACGAAATAAAATCCCTATCTAGGTATCAGCACAGTCCTGAAGCCGGAGAATGGGCCTGATGTCTTCCGCACCTGCTTTCGCTGCCCAGGCGTCTTTCGAGACGGAAAGGGAGAAACTCGTCGCCCTGCGCCGGACCAAGGCAGTGGCCGCGGCCGCTCTATTCCTGTGCATCGCCATCTTCGTCACAGCGCGCATTTTTCAGGACCAGTGGCCTTGGCTGTCCTTCGTCGCGGCTTTCGCTGAAGCGGCTGCCATAGGCGGCATCGCCGACTGGTATGCGGTGGTGGCACTCTTTCGCCGCCCCCTTGGTCTTCCGATACCGCATACCGCAATCATCCCCAGAAATCAGGCCCGTATCGCCGACAATCTCGGACGTTTCATCGAAATGAATTTCCTGTCGCCTGAGCCTGTACGCGAAAAGCTGAAAGAGGTCGATTTCGCGGCCTTGGTAGCCGACTGGCTCTCGGCGCCGGAACGCGCTGACGGGCTGTCGCGTTTCGTCGCGCGTCTTGTGCCGCAGACGATGTCCGCGATCGAAAACTCCGGCCTGCGCGACTTCGTCCGTCAAAGGGCGCTGAGCGAGATCGATAAGGTCGATGTCGCGCCTCTGGGGGCCGATCTGCTGACCGCCTTCACCGACGACAACAGGCATCAGCACCTGCTCGACGACTTCACCAGGGTGATGGGCCGCTTCCTCAACGACGAACAGGCGCTTGCGTCGATGCGAGAACGCATCCGCGAGGAACTGCCTTCCCTGTTCAATCTGTTCCGCGCCGACGCCTACCTCCTGAAGAAGATCGTTGCCTCGGCAAGTTCGCTGCTGGAAGAAGTTCGAGCCGATCCGGACCACCCGATGCGCCACGAGTTCGATCGCTTCGTCCACCAGTTCATCGACAAGCTACGGACCTCCAACGACTACGCAAAGCGTGCGGAAAAGCTGAAGCAGGATTTTCTGGCCCGACCGGAGCTTTCGAACTTTGCCGTGGATATCTGGCAGAGCTTCCGCGCCTTTTTGGAGCAGGATGCAATCGCAGAGAAGTCCGTCATCAGGCAGCATCTGGCGTCTATGTTCGTCGATGTGGGCCGGCATCTTGCAGCCGATCCGCGCATCCGCGCCGACATGAACGAGGGTTTTGTCGTCGCGCTGGCGTCGTTCGTGGAAAACCAGAAAAGCGGTGTGTCCACGTTTATTGCGGATCAGGTGAGGCGGTGGGACCTCGGCCAACTGACGCGGTTGGTCGAACTCAACATCGGCCGTGACCTGCAATACATCCGCTTCAACGGCATGATTATCGGCGGATTGGCGGGACTGGCGCTGCAAGTCTTTGATCGCATATTCCTGCCAGGTTGAGCGATGTCGCTTCCCGCTCTGGCGCCCGTGCCGAGGTTGACCGACGGTCGACAAAGTGGGAACCGCTTCTCTGGAGGAAATGACGAGGGGAGGAGACGATATGGTCGGCAGGCTGGACGGCAAGGTAGCGCTGGTCATTGGCGCGGCGCGGGGCATCGGCAGGGGGATCGCGGAGCGTTTTGCGGAGGAGGGCGCCCGCCTCGTGCTTGCTGACTCTCTTGCCCAGGCTGGCGCCGCCACGGCAAGGGAACTCGCCGTATCCTTTGTAACGACCGATATCTCACGGACATCTGACGCTGAAGCAGCTGTCGCCACCGCGCTCTATAGCTATGGGCGACTCGATATCCTTGTACAGAACGCCGGTATCTATCCCTGGCAGTTGATCGAGGATACCACGTCAGACGACTGGGACCGGGTCATGGCGGTCAATCTGCGGGGTACCTTCAATGCCGCGCGCGCCGCGCTGACGCCGATGAAGGCGCAGGGTTGCGGGCGGATGCTGTTCACGTCCTCGATCACGGGACCGCATGTGACCAGCCCCGGACACGGCCACTATTCGGCGACGAAGGCCGGTATCAATGGCTTTATCCGCTCGGCCGCGCTCGAGTTTTCCGGTTACGGCATCACGGTCAACGGGGTGGAGCCGGGCAACATCATGACGGAATCTATCAGGGAGCAACGTGACGCCGCGTTCATCAAGTCGATGGAAGACTCGATCCCACTCGGCCGGCTTGGCACGCCGCGCGACGTGGCGAACGCTTTTCTCTACCTTGCGTCCGACGAGGCGAGCTATGTCACCGGCACGACGATCGTGGTGGATGGCGGCCAGTTGCTGCCAGAGGGCTCGGACTTCCGGATCGGACCGAAATAGGATTGCGCTCGCGCATATTTCGGCCAGTCCGTGGCCGAACAATACCGTAAATTACGTTTCTTTCTATCGCAGGCCTTGTCAGAATGGGGCGCGTTGCAACTTAAGCGATATGCCGCCTTGGCTGACGGCAGGAGGAAACAGCGATGACATCACGTCCGTCGAAATTTTGTCTTCGTCTAGCGATTGCCGGCGCTGCGCTGGCAGCAACTCTCGGAAGCGGAAGTGCCTTCGACGACCCCGGCGCGGGGACTATCGTTCCGCAGGGAGAAATGCCCGAATTTTGCCAGAAGGCCGCGGCGGCGCGGTACGAGGTTGACCTTCTCGCCATTACGACCGATCCGGCGGTCGAACGAGACGGCAAGTTCCTGGTGCTGGGCACGGTGCAGGGTGAAAACCGGGAGATGGGCATTGATTGCCGTTTCGAGCCCAATGGCGCCTTCATCGACATCATCGAAGCACCGGCCATGAATGATTGACGTCGCCCATCGAACTCAATGTTGCTATGATCGGGGCGTGTCGGCCCGCGCCCGATCGCAGTTCAACAGCCCCTGTTGATAAACAGCATCCACATTGACCCGCCGCGACGCATCGCTAAATCTGGGGCATGTCTCTCAACCTGATCAAACTCTGCGTCGGCTGCGAAAGCGTCGAGGATCTGGAGGAATGGATCGCCTTGCGGCTCGACCAACGCCGACGGGCACGCGAACCTGTGGAGCAATGGCACACGACACGGATGGTTCCCACACGCAGGGCCGAGCTTCTGGACGGCGGCTCGCTCTATTGGGTCATCAAGGGATCCGTGCAGTGCCGGCAAACCCTCCTTGATGTGCGACCTTTCGTTGACGATGAGGGGATATCGCGGTGCCA
The DNA here is from genome assembly GCF_016793485.1 of Mesorhizobium sp. Taxonomy (GTDB): domain Bacteria; phylum Pseudomonadota; class Alphaproteobacteria; order Rhizobiales; family Rhizobiaceae; genus Mesorhizobium_K. Next base: position 279,138 of record NZ_JAEULZ010000038.1, read on the forward strand.
TCTGGTTCTCCACCCTGAGGTGATGCGAACGGATTGGCAGCCGCGTCGCGCTTTTCAGGGCTGGCGTTATCTGCACGCGAAAGAGGCCCCGCCAGATCTCGGCAGCGCGCGCGGCGACATTGCCGAAATGCCCCCTAAGCTACGTCGGGAACTGGCCGAACTCGGACTTCTCTGAGATGAGCCGGCTTCCCGCCGCGAGGGCGGGCTTGCAAGGCGGAGCGCGCCGTCACATCTTCTCGGCATGAACGAGAGGAAGACGCCCATTCCGGCAACCGGAGCGACAACGCCTGCGGCGCGGTCATCGTCCGGCGACATCGCTTCATTCGTGCAACGGGCCAAGGTGATTGCCGCGCGCGCTTCGGGAGAAGGCCGGCTGATCCTCGCACTCGACGCAACGATGAGCCGCCAGCCGACATGGGACATGGCCTGCACGCTACAGGCCGAAATGTTCGACGCGACGGCCAAGGCCGGCGGCCTGGACGTGCAACTCGTGTATTTTCGTGGGCTCGGCGAATGCCGCGCGTCCAAATTCGTGAAGGACACGCTGGCGCTGAAGCGGCTTATGACCGGCATATCCTGCCAGGGTGGCTATACGCAGATCGGCAAGGTTCTTGGCCACGCGCTGAAGGAGAGGGAGCGCGGCAAGGTCGACGCGCTTATCTACATCGGTGACGCGATGGAGGAGGACATAGACGATCTTTCGGACAAGGCGGGTCGGCTTGGGCTGCGCGGCGTCCCTGTCTTCGTCTTCCAGGAGGGGCGCGACGTCCGGGCAGAAACGGCCTTCAAGGAGATCGCTCGACTGTCGAAAGGCGCGTGGTTTCGCTTCGACCGCAATTCCGCCGCGACACTGGCGAAACTGCTCGCCGCGGTCGCCGTGTTCGCCACAGGTGGTCTGAAGGCGCTGGAGGCGCGCGGCCGCCCAGAGGATCGATTGATGATTGAAAACCTGCGAGGCGGCGGAACGCGATGAGCGTTTTCATAGGCGTCGCCGCCGTCCTGCTGGTCCTCGCTGGACTGTTCCTGGCGTTTCTCAAGGCGGATGCTGAAAGCATTGCGAGAAGCCTGCGCCTGGCAGGGCCGGCGCTGCTTGCCATCGTGGGCGTTGGCCTGATCGCGCTCGGCCGTGCTGGTCTCGGTGGAATGCTGCTGTCGGGCGCCGCCGGCTGGTACACGCTTGGCCGCGCCAGGGCACCGGTGTCTAAGTCACCCGGACAGCGCTCGACGGTCAGGACTGCTGCGCTGGAGATGGAACTGGATCACGATACAGGCGCGCTCGAGGGTATGGTCCTTGCCGGAACCTACGAACAAAAAATGCTGTCAGCCCTGTCGCTCAGGCAATTGTTCGAAGTCTACCGGGAGCTTTCGTCGGACTCCGAGAGCCGCCAACTACTGGAGACGTATCTTGACAGCCGGTTTCCCATCTGGCGCGACGACCTGAAGCCGAATGGTCGCGACCGGCATGGTGTTCCGCCAGGTTCTGGCCCCATGACTAAGGAGGAGGCCTACAAGGTCCTTGGTCTTGAAACGGGCGCGACCACGGCGGACATCCGAAAGGCGCACCGCCGCCTGATGCAACGCCTGCACCCCGACCTCGGAGGGACGTCGTTCCTCGCGGCGCGCATCAACGAAGCCAAGGACGTCCTGCTCTCCGATCACGGGTAGTTCTCCTTCGACACGGTACATTCCAGAGACCCTTCTCAGCTTGGCTGAGTTACTGCTGCACGGCGTAGCAATCGATCTTCTTGCGCTTAAGCGCATTACATGTGTTCCAGGCAGCGTTCTTGGACTCGAAGCCGCCGAAGCGAGCGCGGTAGTAGGTCACGCCGCCCTTCTCGAAAATCTCCGTGAAGGCCGATGCGCTTGCGAGCAGTTCACCGGCCTGGCGATTGGTGCGGGTCAGGAGCGCGCGTGCCTCGACTTCACTCGGCGAGGATGCAACCTGGACCGCCCAACCCGACTTCGGCACAGCCGCAGTCTTGATCGGATCGATGTCGGCCATGCGGGCAGGGATGGGTTCGGCATAAGCGAACGGAACTTCGGGTTCTGCCGAACCCTGTTCTTCCTGCACGTTTGCGGTGGGGACAGTTTCGGCCGTCGCGAAGGCGACCTCTTCTTCCTCGACGCGCAAAGCAGCCTTCGGCTTCGGCGCGTTCTCGATCGGCAGCAGCGCCGCCAGGGCTTTGATAGGGGACTTGCGGGTTTCTTTTGCTGCGCTTGCCACCAGATCGCTACCGCCGCGCCTCGTTGAGGCTTTTGGAAGATAGGTGCTGATCAGTTTGACCATCTGGTCGTCGCGTGATTTGCCGGTTGCGCCGCCCATCACGACGGCAACGATACGACGATTGCCGTCCGAAACCGACGAGACGAGATTGAAACCCGATGCGCGGGTGTAACCCGTCTTGATGCCGTCGACGCCCTTGACGCGGCCCAGTAGCCGGTTGTGATTGGGCAAGCGCTGCTTCCCGTACTGGAAGGAACGCGTCGAGAAATAGTCATAATACTGCGGATAGTGCTCCCTCAGCGCTATGCCGAGGGTCGCCATGTCGCGTGCGGTGGAGCGCTGCGCGGGATCCGGCAGGCCGTTTGCGTTGCGGAAAATCGTGCCGGTCATGCCAAGCTGGCGGGCTTTCGTCGTCATCATGCGCGCGAATTCGGCTTCCGAACCGCCGAGCATTTCGGCAAGCGCCGTCGAAGCGTCGTTGGCCGACCTGGTCACCAGCGAATAGATTGCCGTCTCGACAGACACCGATCCGCCAGCCTTCACTCCAAGCTTGGTCGGCGGCTCGTTGGCGGCGTTCTTGGAGAACAGGACTTTCGAGGACTTCTTGATGCGTCCCGACTCCAAAGCTTCAAATGTCAGGTAGAGGGTCATCATCTTTGTCAGCGAAGCCGGGAATCGAGCCTCGTCGGCATTGGAGGAGAACAGCGTCTTGCCTGTATTCGCGTCCACCACGATGGCAGCATATTTCGAAACGGCGTGCGCTGGGGCCACGACCAATGCCGTCGCGGCGATCGCAACAGCTAACGTCGATTTGGCGGAAGAGACTGCACGGTGAGCGATGCGAGCCAAGATCTGACGCACTGTTACACCCTTTGATTGACGTTGCACGGGGGAGGCGGCAAAGGTCCGCCTCGTTTATTTGAGCGACAGTACGAGACGCAGCGTTACCAAACTGTTTATGGTAACCGACACGTTCATACTTTTGTCGGGCTTTGAGACTCATTTTCCGAAGATGCAGTGCTTTTCCCGACGCATGCATGCAGTTTGACGTGTTGTGCTGTGCACCATAGCCGGATCGAAAGGCGGGTCGGGCGCCTCGTGAAGTGCATATGACCCAGGCTTTCGTAGACGCCGACAGGTCGGTCAGGAACTTATCGACCCTGCACGAAACCCTGTCACAGGACCGATGCACCTCCGCCCAAGAGAAGTCGAGGCTTCGGACTATGCGAAGGTTGGCGTCGTCGGTCGAGGCGCCGTGGCCAGAATGACGCAGTTCCGGTTCGTGGTTAGAACTCAATCGCAGCTCAAGAACACGTAGGAACCCTTCCCCCTCCAGCGTCTCCGTTCCGGCGTGTCCATCACGATTGCGGAATCGCCGGGATTGCGTGGAGGGGCCGTATTGTCACCGGATCAGAAGGGCTTAAAATCGACACTCGACGCACTACATAGGGTTGGTCGGGTATAGCATTGAAATGAGAATTCTCGGGTTGAAGATCAGCGGTTTCGACGGTGGCCGGTCAGCCACCTCTAAAAGCGCCACGCGGATGCAGGACGGTGACGACGACCGCGGTTCGCCCGGCCGCGGCACTGCTGTTATCACGCGGACGAGACCCAAGACCAAGAAACCCAGTCTCTACAGGGTCTTGATCCTCAACGACGACTACACGCCGATGGAATTCGTGGTGCACATTCTGGAGCGCTTCTTCCAGAAGGACCGCGAGGCCGCGACCCGCATCATGCTCCATGTCCATAACCACGGAGTGGGCGAATGCGGGGTCTACACGTTTGAAGTGGCCGAGACGAAAGTGTCCCAGGTCATGGATTTCGCCCGCCAGAATCAGCATCCGCTGCAATGCGTGATGGAGAAGAAGTGAAGGCAAATGTCGGGCTATTCCGTACTATTGCTTGACGATAACCAAACCCCGATGGCGTTTGTCGTGGACGTCATACAGCGCTTTTTTGGTAAGGATCGAAAAACTGCCGAAGAGATCATGCTCCATATACACAAACATGGGGCCACCGTTTGCGGGAACTTTCCGCAACAGGAAATTGCCGAGGCAAAGGTATCAGAAGTGACGAACTTTGCTCGCCAGAACCAGCATCCGCTTCAGTGCATAATGCTGAAGAACAAGTGAGGTAAAAAAATGCCGGCTTTCTCCCAAGGCCTGGAAAAGGCGCTCCATCAGGCGCTGACCTTCGCCAATGAACGTCACCACGAATACGCAACGCTCGAGCATCTCCTGTTGGCGCTGATCGACGACGCAGAGGTCGCCGCTGTCATGCGCGCCTGCAACGTCGATCTCGACGAGCTCAAGCACACCGTTCTCACCTATATCGATACGGAACTGGACAACCTCGTCACCGGTTACGATGAGGACTCCAAGCCGACCGCTGGCTTCCAGCGCGTCATCCAGCGCGCGGTCATCCACGTGCAGTCTTCGGGTCGCGATGAAGTGTCGGGCGCCAATGTGCTGGTCGCGATCTTTGCCGAGCGCGAGAGCCATGCCGCCTATTTCCTGCAGGAACAGCAGATGACCCGCTACGACGCGGTCAACTACATCAGCCACGGCATTGCAAAGCGTCCGGGTTCGAGTGAATCCCGCTCGCCGCGCGGTGCCGAGGATGAGCAGCGCGGCGGCAACGCCGAGCAGGGCGAGGACGGCAAGAAAAAGCCGCAGGACGCGCTGACGGCCTATTGCGTCGATCTGAACAAGAAAGCCCGCGCCGGCAAGATCGATCCGCTGATCGGGCGGACTGACGAGATCAACCGCACCATTCAGGTTCTGTGCCGCCGCTCGAAGAACAACCCGCTCTATGTCGGCGATCCCGGCGTCGGCAAGACGGCGATCGCCGAGGGCCTCGCCAAGCGCATCGTCGAGGGCGATGTTCCCGAGGTACTGCAGGACGCCACGATCTTCGCGCTCGACATGGGCACGCTGCTCGCCGGCACCCGCTATCGCGGCGACTTCGAGGAGCGCCTAAAGCAGGTCGTCAAGGAGCTGGAAGAGTACCCCGGCGCTGTGCTGTTCATCGACGAGATCCACACGGTGATCGGAGCCGGCGCGACGTCCGGCGGGGCGATGGATGCATCGAACCTGCTGAAGCCCGCGCTGTCTTCCGGTGCGATCCGTTGCATCGGCTCGACCACCTACAAGGAATTCCGCCAGTTCTTCGAGAAGGACCGGGCGCTTGTGCGTCGCTTCCAGAAGATCGACGTGAAGGAGCCGACCGTCGATGACGCCATCGCCATCATGAAGGGCCTGAAGCCCTATTATGAGGAGTTCCACAACGTGAAGTTCACCAACGACGCCATCAAGGCGGCCGTGGAACTTTCGGCGCGCTACATCAACGACCGCAAGCTCCCCGACAAGGCGATCGACGTGATCGATGAGACGGGCGCCTCGCAGATGCTTCTGCCGGAAGGCAAGCGCAAGAAGACGATCGGCATCAAGGAGATCGAGGCGACGATCGCGACCATGGCGCGCATCCCGCCGAAAACCGTGTCGGCCGACGACGAGGCTGTCCTCGCCAATCTCGAGGTCGAGTTGCAGCGCGTGGTCTATGGCCAGGATACCGCGATCACCGCGCTGACCTCGGCGATCAAGCTCGCTCGTGCCGGCCTGCGTGAACCGGAGAAGCCGATCGGCTGCTACCTGTTCTCAGGCCCCACCGGCGTCGGCAAGACGGAAGTCGCGAAGCAGCTTGCGGCCTCGCTCGGCGTCGAGCTGTTGCGCTTCGACATGTCGGAATACATGGAGCGTCACACGGTCAGCCGCCTGATCGGGGCGCCTCCCGGCTATGTCGGCTTCGACCAGGGCGGTCTTTTGACCGACGGTGTCGACCAGCATCCGCATTGCGTGTTGCTGCTCGACGAGGTCGAGAAGGCGCATCCGGACCTGTTCAACATCCTGTTGCAGGTCATGGATCACGGCAAGCTGACGGACCATAACGGCAAGCAGATCGACTTCCGCAACGTGATCCTGATCATGACGACCAATGCGGGCGCTTCGGAAGCGCAGAAGGCGGCGATCGGCTTCGGCTCGACGAAGCGCGAGGGCGACGACGTGGAGGCGATCAATCGCCTCTTCACGCCGGAGTTCCGCAACCGGCTCGATGCCATCATCCCGTTCGGCGCGCTGCCGGTGCCTGTGATCCATCAGGTCGTGCAGAAGTTCGTCATGCAGCTCGAGGCCCAGCTCTCCGAGCGTGGCGTCACCTTCGACCTATCGTCGGAAGCGGTCGCGTGGCTCGCCGACAAGGGCTACGACGAGAAGATGGGCGCACGTCCGCTTGGGCGCGTCATCCAGGAGCACATCAAGAAGCCTTTGGCCGACGAGGTGCTGTTCGGCAAGCTCAAGAAGGGTGGCACGGTGCGCGTGACGGTCGAGACCAAGGAGGACGGCAAGACCGGCCTCAAGCTCGAGACGATCGCGGACGAGCAGCGCGTCAAGCCGAAGAAGGAAGATCCCGCCGAGGAAGAGGTGAAGGTCGTCCCGAAAAAGGCGAAGAAGCCGGCGGCTGCCGCGAAGGCCAAGCCGGCTCCCAAGTCTTCGGGCAAGGAGCCTCCTTCCGGTAAGCGCAGCCTTGTGCCGCAGCTCCCGCGCAAAAACTGAAGCTATTTCGGTCGAAAACAAAAAAGCCCCGGTTTGCCGGGGCTTTTTTGTGCGTAGCGTGTGATGCCAGTTGGCGTTCCGGTTGCCAATGAAAAACGCCGCCCGGTGAGGGCGGCGTTTTTGCTTTTGTATCGAATGGTTCTTAGAGCGACGGTGGCGTTCCGTTGCTCTTCAGCTTCTTGTAGCTGGCGTTTTCGTGCTGGACCATGCTGAAGATGGCATAGACGCAGACCGCGATCGCGCCGACCAGACAGATGGTGATGACGCCGGGGCTGTCGGCGAAGGTGAAGTAGGCGGTCGCCCCTTCCCAGGTCGTGATAGGTGCAGAGTTCATTTCATTGTCTCCTTAGCTTTCGTACGGTCATTCGGCCGGCGTCAGCGCGCCGTCTCCGAAGGCCGGAATGCGGGATTCTGGATAGGCCTTGACCGGGACTTCCGTCGCGTCGAGGCCAGCCTTTTCTGCTGCAGGATCGGAGCGCAGGAGCCCAACCATCTTCAGGATGTAGGACAAGACATATCCCGGCACGAAGCCAAGCACGAGGAAGACCAGCATGCTCATGAACTGGCCGCTCAGCGAGATCGCCGGTCCTTCGACGTTCGGATAGCCCGCCGCGAAGATACCGACCGCCAGGAGACCCCAGATGCCGCCGAAGCCGTGAACCGACACGGCGCCGACGGCATCGTCGATCTTGAACTTCGTCAGCAGGATGTTGTGCAGCTTCGGAATGACGAGGCCGCCGGCGAAGCTGATCAGGAAGGCGAGGGGCGGATAGTAGACGTCGAGCCCCGGCGCCGAGGAGATAACGCCGACGAGCGCGCCCGACATCATCCAGAACGGATCGCGGGTCACGAGGTAGCAGCCGATCATGCCGCCTGCGACGGCCATCAGCGTGTTGAAGGCGAAAGCCGAGAAGGTGGTCGGCGTGTTGTAGATCGTCATCCAGGTGTCGCCGGTGTAGATGATGCAGCCGCCGAGGAAGCCGAAGAAGCCCATGACGATGAGCATCAGGCCGATCAGCGACATCGGCATGTTGTGGCCATTGATCTCGTTGACCGTGCCGTCGGCGTTGAAGCGGCCGATGCGTGGGCCGAGATTGATAAGCACGCCGAGCGTGAAGAAGCCGGCAATCATGTGCACGCAACCGGCCGCGCCGATGTCATGCAGGCCGAAGGTCGAGGTCAGCCAGCCGCTTGGGTGCCAGCCCCATGCCGCGCCAAAAACCCAGACGACCGAACCGAGGAAGATGGCCAGGATGATGAAGCCCGACACACGAATGCGCTCGATCACCGCGCCCGACATGATGGATGCCGTTGTTGCGGCAAACATTGTAAAGGCCGCCCAGAAGATGCCCGAGGCGTTGTCTTCGAGGTTCGGACCCATGTTGGCGCTCCAGGGCATCGCGCCCGAAGCGTCCCCCGGCACGAAGCCGGCCGGGAATGCGTTGTAGATGTACCAGCCCACGAAATAGAAGAACGGGATCAGGAAGGCGAAGGCGGCCAAGTTCTTGACGCCCGTCGCGAGCGCATTCTTGGCGCGGGAAGCTCCCATCTCATACGCCAGGAACCCCGCATGGATTGCAACCATCAGCGCGGTGCACCACCAGTAGAAGACTTCCGAATTGACGGTCGTCGCCATTTTCAGAGACGCCTCCAGCGCCTCTATCCTTGTCAGTAGTTCTGCAGCTTCCATTGTTTGACCCCTCTGTTGGTCATTTTTCTCGTTGGCCTCCCATCCCTCCAGGAGACTCTTTTTATTGCGCAACCTAAGGCCGTCGCAGTGCCAGCTTTAAAATTAGGCAATTGTTAAGGTTGCAGAAAAATCAGGCAGCGTAAATCTGTTTGTTCGCAGTTGCGAACAAAATTATGTGGGGGATGAACATGACGAATCCCCGTTAAGGTCGGCCCGAAAGTGACGGAAATTGCTACGCCAATCGCCGCTTTCGCGTCGCGCGCATAACGGCGGCATGATATCCGGCAACGATGCCCCCCAATCCTGACCTCTCAGAAATAGACGCCCCGCAGCCGAGCTTCGCGGACCGACGCCGATGGTTCTTGATCGGCGCGTCCGAGTCCGTATCCGTCCCGGGTCTCGTCCTTTGCACGGCGCATGTCGGCTTCGCGGGCCTCGCGCAGGAAGCCGGAGTCAGCATGGGGTTGGCGGTGTTCATGGTGCTCGCCATCTGGGCCTTGCCGGCCATGGTGGTTCTGCTCGGCGCGATCCTTTCGGGGGCTGGATTGCTGGCCGCAGCCTTCGCGGTGGCGTTGTCGTCGGTGCGGTTGACACCGATGGTGGTGGCTCTGGTGCCGGAAATGCGCGGTCCACGCACCAGCAGGCTGGCGATGTATCTCCTGGCGCACTTCGTTGCGGTCACGTCATGGGTGATTGCGATGGAAAACCTGCGCCGCGTGCCGCGCGAATTCAGGACCAGCTATTATTTTGGCCTCGGCTCGATTCTGGTCGTCGTCAACATGGTGGTCGTCGCCGCCGTTTATGCCGTCGCGCCCGCGCTGCCGCCAGCAGTCGCCGCAGGTCTTTTCCTGCTGACCCCGATGTATTTCCTGACGTCGCTCTGGGGCTCGGCGAGAGAAACCGCGACCTATGTCGCGATGTTGTTAGGCCTCATGCTTGGACCGATCCTCCACTTTGTCGCACCGGGTTTCGACCTGCTTGGAGCCGGCCTTTTGGGCGGCGGATTGGCATATGCCGTCCATCTGATGCAGGTCCGCCGGACATGACGATAACCGCGATCGACACGTGGTGGTGGCCATATGCCTTTGTGCTGATTGCCGGCTGGGCGATGACCTATCCCTGGCGTGCATTCGGCGTCTTTCTCGGCGGCAGGCTTCGAGAGGACGCTGAGATACTCGTCCTGGTGCGATCGATTGCCACCGCTTTGGTGGCCGCGGTGGTGGGGAACCTGATCTGCTTTCCCGCAGGACCGGCCGCTGATACGACACTGGCGCTGCGCCTCTCAGCGGCGATCGTTGGCTTCGCGGCCTATGTCTTCATCGGACGCAGGATGCTGCTCGGGCTCGTCGTCGCCGAAGTCGTTTTCGGGCTTGGTCTCTATCTGGGCTACTGAAGCGCCGCGCGAATCTTTTCCGCATTGGCGGCGAGAATTTCGGGCTTCTCCATTCCCCCGGTGTGCGACTTCAGCGGTAACCCGTCGACGCGCGGGATGACGTGGAAGTGCAGGTGGAAGACGCTCTGGCCGGCGGGCGCCTCGTTGAACTGCATGATGGTGACGCCGTCGGCTGCGAAGGCTTTCTTCGTTGCGATCGCGAGCTTCTGAACCACGCCAATGGTGTTCGCCAGAACCGTCGGGTCGGCATCCATAATGTTGCGTGAAGGAGCTTTCGGCACGACCAGCGTATGTCCGTTGGCCTGCGGCATCACATCCATGAAGGCCACCACGTCCGCATCTTCGTACACGCGGTGCGAGGGGATTTCGCCGCGCAGGATTTTAGCGAAGATGTTGTTGTCGTCGTAGTTCATGACATGCTTCCGTTTTCTGGCCGGCCACCATAATGGCTTGGCGAGTCGTGTCGTTCAATGGCGAGGTACCATGGTTCAGAACTACTTCTATCTCGTCATCGCAATCGCTTTCGAGGTGATCGCGACGACCGCGTTGAAGCAAACCAACGGATTTACCCGCCTCGCGCCTTCGCTGGTATCGATCGGAGGCTACGCGCTGGCCTTCTATTTCCTCTCGCTTCCGCTGCGCACGATGCCGGTCGGCGTCGTCTACGCCTTGTGGTGCGGGGCCGGCATCATACTCATCACGGTCATCGGCTGGGTCTGGTTCAAGCAGGCGCTCGACCTGCCGGCGCTGGCAGGCATGGGCCTGATCATGGCCGGCGTCGTCGTCATCAATCTTTATTCAAAGACGGTGGTTCACTAGCCGTTTGCTGCAATTCGCCTTTGCGGAAGGGTCCATGTTCGTCCAGGTATTCGCCCATCCGCTCGACCTCGCGGCGCTCCCGCTTCAGGTAGTCGGCAACCGCTGACCGTAGCCCCGCATGGGCGATGAAATGCGCCGATTGCGTCGTCACTGGACGGTAGCCGCGCGCCAACTTGTGCTCACCCTGCGCCCCGGCCTCGACGACTTTCAGCCTTCGATCGATCGCGAAGTCGATCGCCTGATGGTAGCAGACCTCGAAGTGCAGGAAGGGGTGGTCTTCGATGCAGCCCCAGTTGCGGCCGTAAAGCGTGTCGGAGCCGATGAAGTTGATGGCGCCGGCGACATAGCGGCCGTTGCGCTTGGCCATGACGAGCAGCACGTCGTCCGCCATCCGCTCGCCGAGCAGGGAGAAGAACTTGCGATTGAGATAGGGGCTGCCCCATTTGCGGCCACCCGTATCCATGTAGAAGGCAAAGAAGTCGTCCCAGACCTTTTCGGTCAGGTCGCGTCCGGTCAGCCAGTCGATCGAGATGCCCGTCGCCAGCGCTTCGCGCCGCTCCTTCTTCAGCGCCTTTCGCTTGCGCGAGGCGAGGGTGGCGAGAAAGTCGTCGTAGTTCGAGTAGCCTTCGTTGATGAAGTGGAATTGCTGGTCGGTACGGCGCAGGTATCCGGCCGCTTCAAGCGCCACCATGTCGTCATCCTCGGCAAAAGTGACATGGGCTGACGAAACGCCAATATGGCGCGTCACCTGCTTCAACCCTTCCGCGAGCGCGGCCTTCGACGTCGCCTCATCGGCGTCGCGGCTGACCAGAAGGCGCGGTCCTGTCGCTGGCGTGAAAGGGACACTGGCTTGGAGCTTTGGATAATAGTCCCCGCCCGCGCGTTCAAACGCGTCGGCCCAGCCGTGGTCGAACACGTATTCGCCCTGGCTGTGGGATTTCAGGTAGCATGGCACCGCGCCGATCAGCTTGCCCGAAGCATCTTCCAGCCGCAGGTGATGACCCTGCCAGCCGGTCTTGCGCACCGCGCAGCCGGACTCCTCCAGTATCCGGAGAAAGTCGAATGAAACGAAGGGGTTGTATGGCGTCCCGGATTCATCGCGAGAGGCTCCGGCAAAGCCATCCCACTCGTCCTTGGTGAATGCGCCGATGCTCGAAGCTACGCCGACGGAAAACCCGCCGTCTGTGGCGGGCTTGTTGGTGCTTTCCGGTTCGCTTGCCATTGCAGGGTCAATGTATGTTGCCGTGCAGCATAAGCAAGCTGCACAGCTACCCGAGCAGCTTGTCCGGGTCGAAGCCTTCAAAGGTCATCTGGTCGGCGTATTTGAAGGTAAGGTCGATCGCCGGCTTGTCGCGGATCGTCCAGGTGATGACCGGCATCTTCAACCGCTCCCTCACAAAGCTGACGAAGGGGTTCGGCAGGTCCCCGGCCGCGTATGAGGTAAAGTCGAGATCGTGAGCCAGCATCGAGAAATGCGCCTCGATAAGCTTGGTCTCCTTCCCATAGGCAGTGAGCCCGGCCGGGATTTCAGGCATGTACGTCTTGAAGTCGCGGATCAGCCAGTGATCGAAGGACATGATCGCTACCTTGCCCTTGTAGTCCTTCAACTGCGCGGCCACCGCCTCGACAAGCCCGTCGTCATGGCCGGGCGTTCCCTTCAGTTCGACAACGAGCGGAACCTTCCGGCGCACGAGTCCGAGCAGGTCGGAGAGCAGCGGAACGTGATCCTTGGTGCCGCCGACCCTGAGCTGGCGCAGTTCGGCAGCCGTCCGCTGCCAGACGAAGCCGTCTTCGCCGGTAAGCCGTTTAAGGTCGTCGTCGTGGATGACGACGGGAACACGGTCGGAGGAAAGGTGCACGTCGCATTCGATAGCGAAGTTCTTAGCCACCGCGCGGCTCGCAGCCGAAAGCGTGTTCTCCCAGACCTTCTTGTTCAGGTCGTGCAAGCCGCGATGCGCGATCGGCCGCTTGGTCAGCCAGGCGATCTTCTTCATGGTCAGGCAACCTCTATGATCGCTTCCACCTCGACGGCGGCGTTGAGCGGCAAAGATGCCGTCCCGACCGCGGATCGCGCATGCTTTCCGCGCTCACCGAGCACCTCTGCCAGGAAGTCGGATGCGCCGTTGGCGACCAGATGCTGTTCGGTGAAATCCGGCGTCGAGGCGACGAAGACTGTAATCTTCACGAGGCGCACGATCTTTTCGAGGTCGCCGAGCGCCGCCTTGGCCTGGGCCAATAAGTTGATGGCGCAGAATTTCGCGGCTTCGCGCCCACCGGCCGTGTCGACGTCGCGACCAAGCAGGCCGGATGTCTGGAGCTTGCCATCCTTGAGCGGCAGTTGCCCGGCAGTGAAGAGAAGGTTGCCGCTTCGCATGAACGGTACATAGTTCGCTGCAGGCGCCGCTGCGGTCGGCAAGGCCACGCCAAGATTGCTTAGCCGCTTTTCGATTGTGTCGCCCATCGCGTTTGTCCTATCTCTTCTGTAACCATCAGCCTGCGTGTGGCGGCCGAAACTGCTATTTTTGCCTCGCTTCCGCCACGAGTTTTTTTATGGTGGAACAACTTTAAGGCGGCATTGGCCGCTTTCGGCAGGAGTTATCCATGCGCGCATCGCGCTCCATCTTTGTTCCGTCTCTCACCGTGTCGTTTCTCGCGATCGGCGTTGGCATCGCTGGCGCTGTGCCGCTGATCCAGCACCGGGCTGTCTATGATCTCAATTTGGAGCAAGCCTCGGAGCGTTCGGGCATAACCGGCATATCCGGTCGCATGGTCTACGAACTCCGGGGCTCGGCCTGCGAAGGCTACACAGTGCGCTTCCGCTACGTGACGCAGTCGAGCACGACCGAGGCGTCGCAGATGACCGACCAGCAGACGACCACGTTCGAGGACGCTGACGGCAAGACGTTCAGCTTCGCGACCAAATCCTACACGGACCAGAACCTCGACAAGGAACTGCGCGGTAACGCGACGCGCGAGTCTGCGGGCGTGAAGATCCAGATCGACAAGCCGGAAACCAAGAGCATCAATTTGAAGCCGACGCAGTTTCCGACTCAGCACCTCCTCGACCTCATAGCGCGCGCCAAGTCAGGCGAGACCTTCTACGAGACCAGCATATTCGACGGTTCCGAGGATGCCGACAAGGCGATGACGACGACCGTCGTGGTTGGCAAGCAGGCCGACGCGTCGGCGAGCGATCCAGAATACAAGGCGCTGAAAACGCTGACCACCGAGAAGTTTTGGCCGGTCGATATCGCCTATTTCGACGAGACGAGCGAGGGCGGGGAGGAGACGCCCGACTATCGCATCAGCTTCAAGCTCTACGAGAACGGTCTGACACGCGATCTCGACATGGACTATGGTGACTTTACAATCCATGGCCGGCTGGTCGATCTAGCTGTATTCGAGCCGGACGACAAAACGACCTGCGAAAAGTAGGACGGCCCCACCGCGTGGCGGTCTACGTGGACGACCCGATCTGGCGCTGGGCCGGGCACAAATGGTGCCACATGCTGGCCGACAGTGAGGAAGAACTGCACCGCTTCGCAGCGATCATCGGCATTCACCGCCTGCTCTATCAGGGACCGCCAAAGACCTCGGCGCCGCACTACGACCTTACCGGACTGGAACGGGCGAGGGCGCTTAGGGCAGGGGCCATCGCCTGCAATCGCGAGGAGATTGTCGCTGTCTTCCGTCGGGTGAAGGTTGCGAACGGCAAGGTACATCGACCAGGCGTACAGAAATTGCGCCTGGTCGAGCGCGTTTAAAATCTTGGCTTGGGGTTCCGGCTTTTTGGGCGCGTCACGAACGAGCGGGGCTAGGGTTAGCTAATAGTGCCGCCCTCGCCGTTGTCATCTTCATCGTCCGTCGAATCCGGCGGCAACGAAAACATGGACTGTGCCGCGACCGCCTGAAGGCTGACGCGCTTGTCCAGCCGTGGCTTTTCGTATCGCTTCATCGAAGCATTTTCCTATCGGCGAACCAATGTCAGGCTATGATTACATATTGGCAGGAAATGTTAAACAGATGCGCAACGCGCTGCCCAAAGCCCGCACGGGTTGCATTGCCGGACCTTAGCGGCTATATGCGCGCCCATTCCACACACGGACTTGGTTTCCGGCCGGGAGAAATCCGGCGGCGACCGCCGGTGGTGTCCAAGGCTTGGCCCCGAAAAGTTGCAGACTTTTCGGAAAGGTCCAATCCGAAGATTCCTACGTCCGTGGAGGCCAACCGGAAAGGAACTTTTGAATGGCTCTGCCAGACTTCAGCATGCGCCAGCTTTTGGAAGCTGGTGTTCACTTCGGCCACCAGACCCACCGCTGGAACCCGAAGATGGCGCCCTATATCTACGGCGCCCGTAACAACATCCACATCATCGACCTCTCGCAGACCGTGCCGCTGCTGCACCAGGCTCTGAAGCAGGTTTCCGACACCGTCGCCAAGGGCGGCCGTGTGCTGTTCGTCGGCACCAAGCGCCAGGCTTCCGACATCGTCGCCGATGCGGCGCAGCGTTCGGCCCAGTACTACGTCAACTCCCGCTGGCTCGGCGGCATGCTGACGAACTGGAAGACGATCTCCAACTCGATCGCGCGCCTGCGCAAGCTGGACGAAATCCTTTCCGGCGAAGGCGGCCAGGGCTTCACCAAGAAGGAGCGCCTGAACCTCGACCGTGAGCGCGAGAAGCTCGACAAAGCCCTCGGCGGCATCAAGGACATGGGCTCGACGCCTGACCTGATGTTCGTCGTCGACACCAACAAGGAAGCGATCGCAATTCTTGAGGCCAAGCGTCTCGGCATCCCGGTGGTCGCGATCATCGACTCCAACTGCGATCCGGACCTGATCGACTTCCCGATCCCCGGCAACGACGACGCGGCCCGCGCGATCCAGCTCTACTGCGATCTGATCGCCAAGGCTGCCATTGACGGTATCGCCCGTCAGCAGGGCTCGTTCGGCGTCGATGTCGGCGCTTCGGTCGAAGCTCCGGTCGAGCCGACGCTCGGCGAAGTTGAAGCCAAGCCGGAAGCCTGATTTCCGGCTGAAACCTGGAGGCCGTCGCTTGGCCTTCAAACGAATATTTTAGAAATTGCCGTTCCGGAGCGCCATTGAGAACCGATGGTGCTCCGGTCCGTTTCGAGAAAGAGGCAACGATGAGCATTACCGCAGCGATGGTGAAGGAACTCCGCGAGCTGACCGGCGCGGGCATGATGGACTGCAAGGCAGCCCTGACCGAGACCAACGGCAACATGGAAGAGGCGGTCGACTGGCTGCGCAAGAAGGGCATCTCGAAGGCTGACAAGAAGGCCGGCCGCACGGCCGCCGAGGGCCTGATCGGCGTCGATTCCGGTCTCCGCGAGGCCGTGGTGGTCGAGGTCAATTCCGAGACCGACTTCGTTGCCCGCAACGATCAGTTCCAGGATCTCGTACGTAACATCGCCAAGGTCGCGCTCGCTTTCGGCGGCGACCAGGCGAAGGTCGAGCACGAAAAGTATCCCGGCAACGAGAAGACCGTCGCAGAGGTGGTGAAGGACGCCGTCGGCACCATCGGCGAGAACATCTCTTTCCGCCGTGCAGCCAAGCTGTCGGTTTCGCAGGGCGCCGTCGCGACCTACGTGCATAACGCGGTCGCCGATGGTCTCGGCAAGCTCGGCGTGCTCGTGGCAGTCGAGACATCCGGCAACGCCGAGGCTGCCAACGCAATCGCGCGTCAGGTCGCCATGCATGTTGCCGCGACCAACCCGATGTCGCTCGACGTCGACGCTCTGGACCCGGCTGCGGTAGAGCGCGAGAAGGCGATCTTCTCCGACCAGGCCCGCCAGTCCGGCAAGCCTGAGAACATCATCGAGAAGATGGTCGAGGGCCGTCTGCGCAAGTTCTACGAGGAAGTCGTGCTCCTGAAGCAGGCCTTCGTGCTTAATCCCGACATCACCGTCGAGAAGGCGCTGAAGGATGCCGAGAAGGAGATCGGCGCGCCGGCGAAGATCACCGGCTTCGTCCGTTTCGCGCTGGGCGAGGGCATCGAGAAGGAAGTTTCCGACTTCGCGGCCGAAGTCGCCGCCACGGTGAAAAAGTAACGCGGCATCAACCGCTTCTAGGCCGTTTCGGACTCTGAAACTGAAGGGCGCCGCGTGACATCGCGGCGCCCTTCGTGTATCGCAACCCGGCGCAGCGGCCCACCATTGACGAGGAACCCATGACGGCAAAGCCCCGATACCGACGTGTCCTCCTCAAGGCATCGGGCGAGGCCCTGATGGGAGAGCAGCATTTCGGCATCGACGTCTCTGTCGTCGACCGCATAGCAGCCGACATCGCCGAGGCCCGCGCGATGGGCATCGAGGTCGGCGTGGTCATCGGTGGCGGCAACATCTTCCGCGGCGTGGCGGTGGCCTCCAAGGGCGGCGACCGCGTCACCGGCGACCACATGGGCATGCTTGCCACGGTTATCAACTCGCTGGCGCTGCGCACATCGCTGGTCAAGATCGGCGTCGACGCTGTCGTGCTGTCGGCGATCGCCATGCCGGAACTCTGCGAGAGCTTCTCGCAGCGCCAGGCCACGGCCTACATGGACCAGGGCAAAGTCGTGATCTTCGCAGGCGGCACCGGCAACCCGTTCTTTACCACCGATTCGGCCGCGGCCCTGCGTGCGGCAGAGATCGGCGCCGATGCGCTGTTCAAGGGTACGCAAGTTGACGGCGTCTATTCCGCCGACCCCAAGAAGGACCCGAATGCGACCCGCTACGAGCATATCACCCATGGAGAAGTGATCGCGAAGGGTCTGTCCATCATGGACACGGCCGCAATCGCGCTTGCGCGCGAAAACCACATTCCGATAATCGTCTACTCGATCCATGAGCAGGGCGGTTTCGGAGAAATCCTGCGTGGCGGCGGTCGTTGCACCGTCGTTGCGGACTAAAAACAAGAAACCCGAACGGGAAGAGTTCGAGGAGACGAACATGGCAAACGGAGATTTCCAGGACATCCATAGACGCATGGAGGGAGCGATCAGCGCCTTCAAGCACGATGTCGCTTCGCTGCGCACCGGACGCGCGTCCAGCAACCTTTTGGACGCGGTTGTCGTGAAGGCATACGGCTCCGATATGCCGCTGAACCAGGTGGCGAACGTCACCGTGCCGGAGCCGCGCATGATCTCGGTCAACGTGTGGGACAAGTCCCTTGTCAGCGCGGTCGATCGCTCGATTCGAGAGGCGAACCTGGGCTTCAACCCGATCGTTGACGGCGTCAATCTGCGCATTCCTCTGCCAGAGCTCAACGAGCAGCGCCGCAAGGAACTGGTGAAGGTCGCTCACGGTTATGCCGAGAACGCACGAGTGGCTATCCGCCATGTCCGCCGTGACGGTATGGACTTCCTGAAGAAGGCCGAGAAGGATGGCGACATCGGCGAAGACGATCATCGCCGGGAATCGGAACGGGTCCAGAAGCTGACCGACGACACGATTTCAACGGTTGACAGCTTGCTGGCAGACAAGGAAGCCGAAATCATGCAGGTTTGAGAAACCTGCTTTGTTGTCCCTGCGCGTGGCGGGGATGAAAGAGACGAGATGACGACGCCCGAGCATGTCGCGATCATCATGGATGGCAACGGCCGTTGGGCGAAGGCGCGCGGATTGCCCCGTGTCGCAGGCCATCGGGCGGGCGTCGAGGCGCTCCGGAATGCGGTGCGTGCCGCCGGCGATTCAGGCGTATCGTGGCTGACGGTCTACGCCTTCTCGTCGGAGAACTGGTCGCGTCCGAAAACTGAAGTCAGCGACCTCATGGGGCTGCTGAAGCTGTTTATCCGCCGCGATCTGGCGGAACTGCATCACAGCGGCGTTCGCGTCAGAATCATTGGAGAACGGCGGGGGCTGGCTCCAGACATCGCGACCTTGCTCGAAGAGGCAGAGACGCTGACAGCGTCCAACCGTGCGCTGAACCTGGTCATCGCCTTCAACTATGGCGGCCGGGATGAGATCGTGCGCGCCGCCCGAAGGATCGCCGAGGCCGCCGTCAGGGGTGAGATGGATCCGGCGAACCTGACTTCGGAAGGGTTTGCGGACTTTCTGGATACGGCTGGAATTCCCGACCCCGATCTGGTCATCCGCACCAGCGGCGAGCAACGTATCTCCAACTTTCTGCCGTGGCAGTCGGCCTATAGCGAATTTGTCTTCCTTTCCTGCTTCTGGCCAGACTTCACCCGCGAGCACTTCGCCGAGGCGCTGCGACAATACGCGGAGCGCGAGCGACGCTTCGGGGGTACCGTTCCCGACAGCGTTCCCGAGGGCGTCGCGTCGTGACGGACTCCGGTTCCGCCGGAAAGATGAGCAACCTCCAGCTCAGGATCATTTCGGCGCTCGTCCTTGCGGTGGTCGTTCTGGCCATCACCTTTGCCGGCGGCTTGCCGTTCCGGTTGCTCGCGGCGGCGATTGCCGGCGCCATGTTCTACGAATGGTGCGCAATGACGCGGGCGACGGGAAACGCCCGGCAGCAGTTTGTCGCGTCCGCCTTTCTCGCAGCCATCATGCTTGGAGCGATACTTGGCTATTCGTCGGTAAGCCTTCTGATTCTGCTCCTATTTTCGACAATGCTCAGCGCCGTCGAGTGCCGTGTTTCCGGGCAGAATCTATGGGTGCCGGCAGGCCTGCTTTATTGCGGTCTCTCCGGCATTTCCCTTGCCTATCTGCGCGGCGCCGATGCTGCAGGCCTGACCGCGATCCTCTTCCTCTTCGCCGTGGTGTGGACGACGGACATATGCGCCTATTTCGTCGGCCGTTCGGTCGGCGGCCCCAAGCTTGCCCCGGCGATCTCGCCGGGCAAGACGCAAAGCGGAGCGCTTGGTGGTGCCGTTGGGGGCGTTCTGGCGGGATATGCGGTCGCGCTCTATGCGGGCCTGGACAATCTTTTCCCGATCGCGCTGGTTGCTTTCTTTTTATCGCTCGTCTCGCAGGCGGGCGATCTGTTCGAATCGTGGGTCAAGCGACGCCACGGCGTGAAGGATTCCGGCGGTCTCATCCCTGGCCATGGCGGAGTGATGGATCGGGCGGACGGGCTTGTCGCAGCCGCCTTTGCGCTCTACGCCATCGGTCTCCTTCTTGCCGGTGGCGACATCCCCGCACAAGCTCTGTTTGGGAAGTGAATACACCATAGTGCCGGTCCACATGCCACGGATTCGCCCCTATTGGCGCGACATTGACGAGTTGAGCGCCCGCGTCGCTGTATCTGAGGGAACGACTTGAGCGAGACATTTTCGACATTTCTAGGCGCCGACAGCCTGCTTATTGGCACCATCATCCCGTTTCTGTTCGTCCTGACGGTTGTCGTCTTCGTCCATGAGATGGGGCACTATCTCGTCGGCCGCTGGTGTGGCATCGGCGTGCAGGCTTTTTCGATCGGGTTCGGGCCAGAACTGATAGGCTTCAACGATCGCCGCGGCACGCGCTGGAAGCTCTCCGCCATCCCGCTCGGCGGCTACGTGAAGTTCGTGGGGGACATCAACGCCACCAGCACTCCCGATGCAGGCGAGATCGACAAGCTGACGGCCGAGGAAAAGAAGGTCGCCTTTCATACGCAGGCCGTCTGGAAGCGCGCGCTGACCGTTTTCGCCGGCCCGGCGTTCAATTTCCTGCTCACCATAGCCGTGTTCACGGTGATGTTTTCGATTTACGGCAAGGTCGTTTCAGACCCCATTGTCGCCGAGGTGCGCGAGGGAAGCCCCGCTGCCGCCGCCGGCTTCATGCCCGGCGATCGCTTTGTCAGCGTGGAAGGAACGCCGGTCGAATCATTCTCCGATGTTCAGCGCCTCGTGTCCGGCCGGGCCGGTGATCCGCTCGTTTTCGTCCTCGCTCGGGGAGGGCAGGAGATCACGGTCACAGCGACGCCGGAGATCATCGAGCAGACCGACGCGCTCGGAAATGTCATCAAGATCGGCGCCATCGGCGTGGTCAGTACGCCCGAATCGGGCCAGCCTCGTGTGATCAACTTTTCGCCAGGCGGCGCGCTGGTCGAAGCGGTCAGTGAAACCGGGAACATCATCGTCCGGACCGGTCAATTCTTGAAACGGTTTGTCTCTGGGCGTGAAGACAAGTGCCAGCTTGGTGGTCCCGTCAAGATCGCCGACATGGCCGGTAAGGCGGCGAAGCTGGGATTCGAGTGGCTGGTTCAATTGGTCGCGTTGCTTTCCGTGGGTATAGGCATTCTCAATCTGCTGCCTATTCCTCCGCTGGATGGGGGGCATCTCGTCTTCTACGGACTGGAGGCCGTCAAGGGCCGTCCGGTTTCCGAAAGGGCCATGGAGGCTGTCTATCGCGTCGGCATGTTTCTGGTGTTGGGTTTCATGGCCTTCGTGTTCTGGAACGACCTCTTTGGATGTTGAAATCATGAACGAATCTGGTTTGCATGGGGCTTCGGTTGAGATCGCGTTTACCATGACGCCGGATATGCGTGACGCGAAAGCAACGCGGCTTGGTTAAGTAAACACAAATTAACCAGGAGCCTTGCTTGTGGGTGAAATCCGGTTATTACGGTTGAGTGAAATGCACCACACGTCCGGTTTTCTCGCCGTGGGGACTTCGAGAAAAAGGGTTTATAAGCATACCATGAAGGCAGCATCCGGGTTCTTTAGCGCCGCTTCGGCGGTAGCGTTGTCTGCGGCCTTGACTGTGCCTGGCGCGTTCGTGGCGCAACTCGCAACGGTTTCGATTGCACAGGCAGCAGTGGTTTCCTCTGTCGAGGTCCGCGGAAATCAGCGCGTCGATGCGCAGACGATTCGCGACTATGTGACCATCAAGCCGGGCCGCAACTTCTCGACGGCCGACATCGACGAATCCGTGAAAGTTCTGTTCGGTACGGGTCTGTTCTCTGACGTAAGCGTGAACCAGGTTGGCGGTACGCTGGTCATTCAGGTGTCGGAATATCAGGTCGTCAACCAGGTCCTTTTCCAGGGCAACAAGAAGATAAAGGACGCGCAGCTTACGCAGACGGCGCAGTTGAAGCCGCGCGCAACCTTCTCGCCCGACCAGATGGACGCCGACGTGGAGGCCATAAAGCAGGCCTATTCCAGGATTGGTCGCGACGACGCCATCGTCAACGCGCGGACCATCGATCTTGGCGACAACCGCGTTAACGTGGTGTTCGAGATCAACGAGGGTGGCCGCACCAAGATCGCGAACATCAATTTCGTCGGCAACCAGGCGTTCAGCAGCCGTCGGCTCCAGGATGTCATTACCACCAAGAAGTCGACGATCCTGTCCTTTGTCATGCGCGACGACATCTACGCCGAGGACAGATTGCGCGCCGACGAGGAGGCGCTGCGCCGGTTCTACTTCAACCGTGGCTATGCCGACTTCCAGGTCATATCGGCGTCTGGCGAACTCGACGAAGCCACCAACGAATACACGGTCAACTTCACGATCGATGAAGGCCAGCGCTACACGTTCAGCGAGATCAACGTCGACAGCACGCTGCCGGAAGTGCCGAGTGAATCGCTGATGCCGCTGGTCGAAACCAAGCCGGGCGACGTCTATAGCGCCAAGAATATCGAAGACACGATTATCAAGCTCACCGAGCATCTCGCTGGCCTGGGCTATCCGTTCACGCAGGTCACCCCGCGCGGCGACCGCAATTTTGAGAACCGTACGATCTCGGTCACCTATGCGATCGACCAGGGCGCAAAGGCCTATGTCGAGCGCATCGAGGTCCGTGGAAACACTCGCACGCGCGACTATGTTATACGCCGCGAGTTCGAAGTCAGCGAAGGCGATGCCTTCAATCAGGTTTTGATCCAGCGCGCCAAGCGCAGGCTGGAAGGCCTCGGCTTCTTCGAGACTGTCGAGGTTTCGACCGCTCCCGGTTCGGAAGCCGACCAGGTGGTTCTGGTCGTCGATGTGGTCGAAAAGTCCACCGGCGAGTTCGCCATCGGCGCGGGCTATACAACGGGCGGAGAAAATCCGGGCGCGGAACTCGAAGGTTCGATCAGCGAAAAGAACTTCCTTGGCCGCGGCCAGTTCATAAAGTTCTCGGCCGGTGGCGGCGCAGACACGCGCAACTATCAGCTTTCGTTCACGGAGCCGTATTTCCTTGGACGCCGTATCGCGGCTGGTTTCGACATTTACTACCGGACGCGCGACTACAACCAGTACGACAGCAACACCACGGGCGGCACGATCCGGTTCGGCCTGCCGATTACCGAGAACCTGACGACCCAGATCGCCTACAACCTGTCTCAGGAAGAGTACAATCTGGAAGATGGTTGCGAGCCTACCGGTGGTGATCCGAATGGACCCTGCGATATCTCGTTGGCGATCATCGATGCCGTTGAAAACAGCCCCTGGATCAAGTCATCGGTGTCGGGCGGCCTCGTCTACAATACCATCGACAACATGCAGAGCCCGCGTTCGGGTCTGTACGTAACGGGTCTGCTTGAAGTCGCGGGTTTGGGTGGAGATGCCAAGTTCGTGAAAGCGACGGCGCGCGGCACCTATTACCAGACGCTGTCCGAGGAACTTGACGTTGTCGGCCTCGTCAGCGGCGGCGCTGGACAAGTGTATAGCTGGGACAATGACGGCTTGCGGGTGTTCGACCATTTCCAGGGCAACGACCGTATGATCCGCGGTTTCAAATATGGCGGCATCGGCCCGTATGACGGGGCTCCGGGTGGCGGCAATGACCATCTCGGCGGCACCACCTATTTCAATGCTTCGGTGGAAACGCAATTCCCGATGCCGATCCTGCCTGAAAACCTCGGCCTGCGCGCCGCGCTCTTCGCCGATGCCGCGACGCTGTATGGAAACGACATCAACATGGTCGGCGTTGACGTGATGGGCGCCAACATGGAATGGCGTGCTTCGGTGGGCGCCGGCCTGATCTGGGCCTCGCCGTTCGGCCCGATCCGCGTCGACTATGCCATGCCGGTGCTCAAGCAGGACCAGGACCAGGTGCAGGAATTCAACTTCGGCATGTCCACCCGCTTCTAGCACTGTGGACGCCATTGTCCCGGCGACATCGCCGGGACGCGGCTAATCTGGACACTCAATTCGCATGACGGACCCGGTATTTTTCGTGCCGACCCGCCGCTACACGGTGGCTGAGGTGGCGAATTTGACCGGTGCTGCCCTTGCTGATCCTGCCCACGCGAACATCGAGATCGCCGGGATAGCCTCTGCCTCCGAAGGTGGCGAGGGGATGCTCGTTTTTGTCGAGGGCAAGAACAACGGCCATCTCGTCGAGGCTCTCGATGCGGCAGCCATCCTCTGCTCCGCCGACATGGCGCAGAAGGCCAAGCCGGGCATTGCTGTGCTTGTGACGACGCGGCCTCAGGCAGCATTTGCTCAGATCGGGCGGCTGATGTTCCCGGCAGCAGCGTCACCGGAACCGATGACAGGCGAGACCGGGGTTTCTTCGGATGCGATCATCGATTCGAGCGCGCGGCTGGAGCCCGGCGTCATCGTCGAGCCCGGCGCCGTCGTTGGTCCTGGCGTCGCGATCGGCGCACGCACTATCGTCGCCCCGAACGCCATCATAGGAAAACTCTGCCAGATCGGCCGCGATTGCTACATCGGCCCGTCCGTAAGCGTCGTGTATTCGCTGATCGGCAACCGTGTGATCCTCCATGCCGGCGCGCGTATCGGTCAGGATGGCTTCGGGTTTACGGGAGGCGCGACCGGCCCCGAGCGCATCCCGCAAATCGGACGCGTCGTCATCCAGGACAACGTCGAGATCGGCGCCAATTCCGCCGTAGACAGGGGAGCGCTCTCCGACACTGTCATCGGCGAGAACACCAAGATCGACAATCTCGTTCAAATCGCCCACAACGTCCGCATCGGCCGTAATTGCCTCATCGCCGGCCGTACCGGCATTTCCGGTTCGGTGACGGTCGGAGACAACGTGATGATGGGCGGTGGCGTTGGAATCGCGGACCACCTGACGATCGGCAGTGGCGCGCGTCTTGCGGCGGGCAGCGGATTCATGAATAACGTCCCACCCGGCGAGATTTGGGGCGGGAATCCGGCCGAGCCGGCTGCGTTGGCGTGGCGTAACCTCGCTACCCTTCGCAAGCTTTCTGCGGAACGATCCAAGCGAGGAAAAGGCGATGGCTGAGAAAACGCTCGAAACGGTCGATATTCTCGGCCTGCTCAAGCTGCTGCCCCATCGCTATCCCCTGCTGCTGGTTGACCGCATCGTCGATATTGACGGTGAGGAGTCGGCCACGGGTATCAAGAACGTGACGTTCAACGAGCCGCATTTTCAGGGACATTTCCCCGGGCAGCCGGTCATGCCGGGCGTGCTCATCATCGAGGCGATGGCGCAGACTGCCGGCGCGATCGCGATTCATGCTGCAGCGACGGACAGTCCGTCGCTGGTCTATTTTCTTACCATCGACGGCGCAAAGTTCCGCAAGCCGGTCGTGCCGGGCGACAAGCTGGAGATGAAGGTCAGGAAGGTGAAGCGGAGAGGCAGCATTTTCCGCTACGCTTGCGAAGCCTTTGTCGATGGCGCGTTGGTTGCCGAGGCGGAACTCGCGGCGATGCTGACGCCTCCGGGGCAGGGATGATGGACGGCATCGTGCGTACGGAAACCACAATACATCCCTTGGCCTTGGTCGAGCCCGGCGCCGAGCTGGGTGTGGGCGTCGTCATCGGTCCTTTCTGCCATGTCGAAGCGGGAGCGAAGCTCGGCGACCGCGTCGAACTGACAAGCCGGGTCACTGTGCACTCGGGCGTTACATTGGGCGAAGGCTGCAAGGTTGCGCCGACGGCCGTGCTCGGCGGTCCGCCACAGAACACCAAGCACAAGGGCGGTCCAACCACTCTCATTGTCGGCAGGAACTGCACCATTCGCGAAGGCGTCACGATGAACCGTGGCACCGACACGAGCCGTGGCGAGACGACCGTGGGCGAGAATGGCAATTTCCTTGCCTTCTCCCATATCGCGCATGACTGCATCGTCGGCGACAACGTGACGATGGCGAACGTCGCGACCCTTGGCGGCCACGTCGAGGTCGGCAACAATGTCATTATCGGCGGGCTGGCTGCTGTCCATCAGTTCGGCCGCATAGGCCATCATGCCTTCGTCGGCGGTTGCGCCGCCGTTGCGGGCGACGTCATTCCCTTCGGCATCGTGGCGGGAAACCATGCAAATCTGCGTGGTCTCAACATCGTCGGCATGAAGCGCTCCGGCGTATCGCGTCAGGACATCCACGCCCTTCGCCGTGCGTACAGGATGATCTTCGACCCCGCGCAGCCCTTGTCCGAAAGCCTGCCGGAAGCGGAAGGCCAGTTTGGCCAGACGCCGATCGTGCGCGACATCCTCGATTTTATCCACGCGCGCGGAAAACGCCCGCTGACGGTGCCGCCGCTGCGTGAGGGCGCAGACAGCGACGATGACGACGACTGAGGCGCACGGCGGTCTTAAGCTTCGCCAGGGCGACAAGGTAGCCATCGTCGCCGGCAGCGGCAGGTTGCCCATCGATCTCGCCGAGAAACTTGCTGCTAGGGGATATGCACCCTTTCTGGTGATGGTGAACGGCGAGGCCGACGAGGGCCTCGCCACATACGACCATGAGAAGGTTGAGCTCGAAAACTTTGCAGGACTGGGGCCGCTGCTTAAGCGCAACGGCGCGACGCATGCGGTTTTCGCGGGCGGAATCTCCCGTCGGCCGAAGCTGAGCAAGCTCAGGCTCAGCTTGGCGTTGTTTCGGCTTATGCCGCGCATACTCGCAAACATGACGAAGGGCGACGACGGCGTCCTTCGCACGCTTGTCGGCATGATGGAGTCGCAAGGAATTCAGGTCATTGGTCCGCACGAAGTCGCGCCTGATCTTCTGGCGTCTCACGGCTCGATGACCGAGGCGAGCCCGCTGAAGTCAGACTGGCGCGATCTTGATGCGGCTGCCGAAGCGGCGCGCGCGGTCGGCGTGCTCGACATCGGGCAGGGGGCTGTGGCGATCGGCGGGCGCACCATCGCTCTCGAGGGTATCGAAGGCACGGACGGTCTGCTCGAACGGGTGAAGGCGATGCGCGGACACGGCCGCATTGCCGGCAAGAAGCGAGGCGTCCTGGTTAAGTTTGCCAAGCCCGGCCAGGAACTGCGCATGGACCTTCCGACGATTGGACCGGCGACGGTGATCGCAGCACATGAGGCCGGCCTCGCGGGGATCGGCGTGGAAGCGGATCGATCGCTCGTCCTCGACGCGAAGAACGTCTTTGGCGAGGCGAACAGGCGCGGACTTTTCGTGGTCGGCCTGCCGCCTGGAAAACGGCTTTGAGCGCGGCCCGGCCTCTCAGGATCGGTATCGTCGCTGGTGAAGAGTCCGGCGACCTTCTAGCCGCGGATATCATTGCTGCTCTTACGGCGACAACCGGGCGCGAGATAGAACTCATCGGCGTCGGCGGCCGTCACCTTGAGGCGCATGGCCTGCGGTCGCTTTTCCCGGCACAAGAGATCGCGCTGATGGGGCTGAGCGCTGTCATCCGCGATCTTCCCAGGCTCATCAAACGCATAGGCAGCACCGCCCGCACGATCTCCGAGGCGAAGCCTGACTGCCTGATCACCATCGACAGCCCGGATTTTACCCTTCGCGTAGCGAAGAAGGTTCGCGCGCTGGCCGCGGATATTCCCATCGTCCACTATGTCTGTCCGAGCGTCTGGGCGTGGCGTCCGGGCAGGGCGGTCGAGATGAAGCCTTATGTCGACCACATCCTCTGCATCCTGCCGTTCGAACCGGCTGAACTCGTTCGCCTCGGAGGCCCGCCCGGAACCTTTGTCGGGCACCGGTTGACCAGCGACCCTGCTCTGATTGCCGCCGCCGCGGCACAAGCCGCTCCGCGCGACTGGTCGCCGGATCGTCAGAAAACGTTGCTTATCCTGCCGGGTTCGCGGCGCGGGGAGGTCAGCAAGCTGATCGGCCCGTTCGGCGAAACAGTCTCCCTCCTGCGCGCCCGCGGCAACGCACTGCGTCTGGTCTTGCCGACGGTGCCACATGTCGAGGCCATGGTTCGACAGGCCGTTTCGGGATGGGAGCAGAAGCCCGAGATCGTCACGGACGCCCAGGCCAAGTGGCAGGCCTTCGGGCAGGCCGACGCGGCGCTGGTCGCGTCGGGCACGGTTTCGCTTGAACTGGCGCTCGTCGGCGTGCCGATGTTCTCCTGCTACAAGCTGGACGCCGTGGCGCGCATGGCGCACCGGTTCATAAAGGTCTGGTCCGCACTGCTGCCCAACCTGATCGCGGACCGGCCCGTTGCGCCCGAGGCCTATGACGAATTCGTCAGGCCGCAATATCTGGCGCGTGCTCTGGAGCAGCTTTTCGCCGATACGCCGATGCGCGCCTGGCAGACGGACGGCTTTGCTGAAGTCACGCGCCGCATGTCCACGGATCGGCCCTCAGGCGAGCTCGCGGCGGAAATCGTTTTGCGGGAGATCGAAAAACGCGGGCGGTGAAGCCGGCCCGCGCTCTTTCGTTACGCCTTACCGCTTCGCGATAGGCACGTAGTCGCGCTCGGGCGCGCCGGTGTAGAGCTGGCGCGGACGGCCGATCTTCTGCTGCGGATCCTCGATCATTTCCTTCCACTGGGCGATCCAGCCGACAGTGCGCGCGACGGCAAACAGCACGGTGAACATGGTGGTGGGGAAGCCGAGCGCCTTCAGCGTGATGCCGGAGTAGAAGTCGATGTTCGGATAAAGCTTCTTCTCTATGAAATACGGATCGTGGAGAGCGATCTTTTCGAGTTCCAGCGCGACGTCCAGAGTCGGGTCGTCCTTGATGCCAAGCTCGCCAAGCACTTCATGCGTGGTCTTCTGCATGATCTTGGCGCGCGGGTCGTAGTTCTTGTAGACGCGGTGACCGAAGCCCATCAGGCGGAATGGGTCGTTCTTGTCCTTGGCGCGCGCGATAAATTCGGGGATGCGGTCGACAGTGCCGATCTCTGACAGCATGTTCAGCGCGGCTTCGTTCGCTCCGCCATGCGCCGGGCCCCATAGGCAAGCAATGCCGGCCGCGATGCAGGCGAAGGGGTTGGCGCCGGAAGAGCCGGCGAGACGCACGGTCGAGGTCGATGCATTCTGCTCGTGGTCGGCATGCAGGATGAAAATCCGCTCCATGGCGCGCGCCAGCACCGGGTTCACCTTGTATTCCTCGCAAGGCACGGCGAAGCACATGTGCAGGAAGTTAGCCGCGAAGCCGAGATCGTTCTTCGGATAAACGAAAGGCTGGCCGATATGGTATTTGTAGGCCATGGCCGCAATCGTCGGCATCTTGGCAATCAGGCGCATCGACGCGACCATGCGCTGATAGGGATCGGAGATATCGGTCGAGTCGTGGTAGAAGGCTGAGAGCGCGCCGACCACGCCGCACATGACGGCCATCGGGTGGGCGTCGCGGCGGAAGCCGGTGAAGAAGCGGCTCATCTGCTCATGCACCATGGTGTGGCGCGTCACGCGATAATCGAAGTCGTCCTTCTGTGCCTTCGTCGGCAGTTCGCCGTAGAGCAGCAGGTAGCAGACTTCGAGGAAATCGCCATGCTCGGCCAGCTGGTCGATCGGGTAGCCGCGGTGAAGAAGAACGCCCTTGTCGCCGTCGATGAAGGTGATGCCCGATTCGCAGCTTGCGGTGGAGGTGAAGCCCGGGTCGTAGGTGAAGGCGCCTGTCGTCGAGTAGAGTGCGCCGATGTCGATGACCTCTGGACCGATGGTTCCGGCACGCACCTTGAGATCATGGGTTTTGCCGGCAAATTCCAGCTTTGCAGTTGTCATCGCAACCTCCTTCAGCCTACCCATTTTGTTGTTGTCGCGGCATGTTCGCCCGGATTTGAACCCGGGCGTAAGCCGGGCAATCCGGACGCAGTCCCACCCCTTATGGTTGATGCCAATGTTGCATCGCAACAGGTGGGATTCAATGACAAAAATGACAGTGTCGTTGTCCTAATCGATTTGATCGGCGATACGGGCAAGGCTCTCGTCGCGGCCTAGAACGGCCAGCACGTCGAACACACCCGGAGACGTCGTTCTTCCGGTAAGCGCGGCACGTAACGGCTGCGCGACAGCGCCGAGTTTCAGCCCTTTTTCCTCGGCGAAGGCCCGGATTGCGCCTTCCGTTGCGGAAGCGGTCCAGTCGCCCTCCTGCGCCTTCAAGGCGGCGAACGCGCCGCGCAGGATCTCCTTCTGCGGCTCCCCCAGTTGCGCTTTCGCCTTTTCGTCGATCGGCAGGGGGCGTTCGGCAAACAGGAATGCAGCACCGTCGGCCAGTTCCACCAGCGTTTTGGCGCGTTCCTTGAGGCCGGACATCGCGGCCAGCAGTTGCGCCCGGGTCCGCTCGTCCAGCCTGGCGGCGATCGTCTTGCCGTTCTCCAGATAGGGCAGGGTGCGGATCAGGATGTCGAGCAGCTCGGCATCATCCGTCTGGCGCATATGGACGCCATTGAGGGCCTCGAGCTTGGCGAAGTCGAACCGCGCCGCACCCTTGTTGACGTCCTCGATCTCGAACCAGCGGATCATGTCATCCAGGCTCATCACCTCGTCGTCGCCATGGCTCCAGCCGAGACGCACCAGATAGTTGCGCAGCGCCGAGGGCAGGTAGCCCATCGCCCTGTAGGCATCGACGCCGAGCGCGCCGTGGCGCTTCGACAGCTTTGCCCCATCGGCTCCGTGGATGAGAGGAATATGCGCCATGACCGGAATGTCCCAACCCATGGCGTCGTAGATGACCTGCTGGCGCGCCGCGTTGGTCAGATGATCGTCGCCGCGGATGATGTGCGTGACGCCCATGTCGTGATCGTCCACCACCACCGCATGCATGTAGGTCGGAACACCGTCGGAGCGCAGGATGATGAAGTCGTCCAGGTCCTTGTTCGGGAATTTTACGTCCCCCTGCACGCGGTCGCGCACGATTGTCTCCCCTTCGCGCGGAGCCTTGATGCGGACGACAGGTTTCACGCCGGCCGGCGCCTCAGAAACATCGGCGTCGCGCCAGCGCCCGTCATAGCGCGGCGGCCGCCCCTCGGCGCGCGCCTTTTCGCGCATCGCATCGAGCTCGGCGGCGGTTTCGTAGGCGTAATAGGCCTTGCCGTTGCGCACGAGTTCCTCGGCCACCTCACGATGACGCTCCGCGCGCGCGAACTGGGATATGGGCTCGCCTTCCCAATGCAGGCCCAGCCAGGAAAGCCCGTCCAGGATGGCCGTGGTGGCCGCCTCCGTGGAGCGCTCGCGATCCGTGTCCTCGATTCGCAGGAGCATCGAACCCTTTGTGTGGCGCGCATAAAGCCAGTTGAAGAGCGCCGTCCGTGCCCCGCCGATATGAAGATAACCGGTAGGAGACGGGGCAAATCGGGTGACGACGGTTTTGGACATTCTTTTCTCGAAGTGCGGTCCGGAGGGCTGCTCGCATAGCCCGGGGCGCGACCGGTGGCTAAAAGTCGGGGTTCATGTAGCATAGGTCGCCCGTCGTGCAAGTATCGGGCGCAGTGGGGGCTGCATGGCGAAGGAGGGATCGCCCGAAAGCGTCGGCGAACGGGCCATGTTCGCTCCCGAAGTTGCGCCCTTCGAAACGCCTGTTCCAGCCGCCTCGGATGTGCTCCAGTCCGCTGTTTCGTCGGCCGCCGGCCTTGCGGTACCGCCTGACACGAAAAGCCCGCCGAATGCTCGGCCTTCCGATCAAAAGCCGGCAGTCCCCACGCGAAGAACCGCGTTACACCTGCTTTCATGGAGCAAGATCGGAAGAGCGGTATCCCGTGCCGTCTCCCTCGAACTGGATCGTGGCATTGCATTCGTGCTTTCGCCCGTCTTTCTGGCAGTTGGTGCGCTCAGCTACTACTCCATGGCTACGGAGCCGGCGGTTTCGCCGCTCGTTGCCGGAGCGGCCGGGCTCGCGCTGTGCGTGTTCGCTACTCGCCGCCGGCCCGCGCTGCAGATGGCGCTTATCGCCGCGCTGCTGTGTTTCCTTGGCGTCCTGCTTGCGAAGGCGGAGACATGGCGCGCCGGCACGAAAATGCTGGGCGGCGAGATCACGACCCAACTCACCGGGCGCGTCGCAGAGATCGAGCGCATGGCCAACGGCCGCGTGCGTCTCACCATTGATGTCGTCGCGACCGAAAGGCCTGTTCTGCGTTACGCGCCGGAGCGCGTGCGTGTCTCGGCGCGCCGCATTCCGGACGACGTGACGGTCGGCGAGACCGTCGTCGGGCTCGTCCGCCTGATGCCGCCATCCGGACCGGTCAGGCCCGGCAGTTACGATTTCTCGCTGGAAAGCTATTTCGACGGCATCGGCGGCAGCGGCTTTTTCTTGCGCGGCCCGGAGCGCGCTTCGGCGCCGGGTCCTGCGCCGCCGCTCGCGATGTTCCGCGCAGCGGTCGAGCGAACGCGCCTTGCCATTGCCGAACGCATAAGCAGCCACATCGGCGGCGCTGAGGGCGAGATCGCCGCCGCGCTGGTGGTCGGCGTGCGCGCCGGCATACCGGAGGATGTGAACGAGGCGCTGCGTCGCAGCGGAATCTACCATGTCATCTCGATCTCCGGGCTGCATATGGCTTTGGTCGCCGGCACCATCATGGGCCTCATGCGCGCAGGCTTCGCGCTCTTTCCGGGCTTCTCCTCGCGCCATCCCGTGAAGAATTATGCCGCCGCGCTCGCTCTTGTCGGTCTCTGCGGCTACCTCTTCATCTCCGGCGCGGAGGTGGCGGCGCAGCGCAGTTTCATCATGCTTGCGGTCATGCTCGTTGCGGTGCTGTTCGATCGCGCGGCGCTCACGCTCCGCAACCTCGCCATCTCCGCGATCATCGTCATCGTCGTTTCACCGCATGAAGTGATCGGGCCAAGCTTCCAGATGTCCTTCGCGGCGACCGCCGCATTGGTGGGCGCATACGCCGCGTGGTCGGACTGGCGCAGCAACTGCCCATCGCGGCCGGGAGGGGAAAGATCGCTCCCGCACAGAGCAGCGCGCTATTGCCTCGCCGCAATCGTCGGACTTGCGGTCACCTCGATCGTCGCCGGCGGCGCCACGGCGATCTACGCGGCCTGGCATTTCCAGCAGATGCCGTCGCTGGGCCTGTTCACCAACCTGACTGCAATGCCCATCGTCTCGGTGGTCGTCATGCCGTTCGCCGTGCTGGGCTCGCTCGCCATGCCGTTCGGCCTCGATGGGCCATTCTTCCAGATCATGGGTTTCGGGCTGTCGGTCATGATCACCATAGCGCGATGGTTTGCGGAGAGATCGCCCCTCGATGTGGTGGGACTGATAAGGCCAGAGGCGGTGGCCGTGCTGACGGTCGCGTTGCTCGCCGCCACCGTCACGTCGACATGGCTGCGCGTCGCAGCCATTCCGGTCGCTCTTGTCGGCTGCTTCCTGCTTTTCGAGCGACAACCCGACCTGTTGCTGTCGGAGGATGCCCGGCTTGTCGGCCTGAACCTAGGCGACGGGCAGATAGCCATCAACCGGCCACGACCGAACCAGTTCACGATCGACAACTGGGTCCGCGCAGTGCAGGCGCAGGAAATCGTTCGACCATTCGACGGCGAGGGGGATGGTTCCAGACAAGCCGGCTTCTCATGCGCCGACGGCGTCTGTCTGGTGAACCATCCGTCCGGCGCAATCGTGGCGCTGGTCCCGGACGCCACAATAGCTGCGGACTACTGCAACACCACCACGTTCATCCTCATCGAGGATCCTTCAGCCAAGGGCGTCTGCAATTGGAAAGATGTAACAGTTGTAACAGCACGCGACTTGGCGCTCTACGGAAGTGCTGCTGTCACCTTCGACCAGACCGGCGCACCGGCAATCCAGTATGCGGTCACAAAGCCATACCGACCTTGGCATGTGCAGCGCGCATTTTCGCGAGCAGCCCGGGGACTGCCGCCATATCAGCCGCGGACAGTCCCGAAAGCCGAAGACAAGGACCAACCAGCCTCAGGCCAGGACATGCCGGCTACCTCCATTCCACCCGTTGAGGCGGAAGCTCAGTAGCGGCGGA
The DNA here is from genome assembly GCF_016793485.1 of Mesorhizobium sp. Lineage (GTDB taxonomy): Bacteria > Pseudomonadota > Alphaproteobacteria > Rhizobiales > Rhizobiaceae > Mesorhizobium_K. Next base: position 312,817 of record NZ_JAEULZ010000038.1, read on the forward strand.
TAAGCCCCACCAGCTTGCCTTGCACCTTAACGCGATCAGGGCCAAAGATGCGGGTCTCGTAAGCGGGGTTTGCAGCTTCAAGCGCGATGGAAGCGCCCTTGCGCCGGAAGCGCTTCAGGGTTGCTTCTTCCTCATCCACAAGCGCCACCACGATCTCGCCGGGATTGGCGGTCGAGGCATTCTTGATGATGACCGTATCGCCGTCGAAGATGCCGGCCTCGATCATCGAGTCACCCTTGACCTCCAGCGCATAGTGATCGCCCCCCGAAAGCATTTCCGGCGGCACCGCGATGGAATGGGTCTTGTGCTGGATCGCATCGATGGGAACGCCGGCTGCGATCCGGCCCATCACGGGAATGGAAACTGACGCGGCATCGTCGTCATTGTTGGCCGCCCGGCTGCGCGGCGCAGGCTCCGGCTGGCTGCGACCGAGGCTGCCCTGGATAACGCTTGGCGAAAACTTCTTCGCGGCATTGAGGCCCGGCGCGATGGAATCGGGAAGCCTGATGACCTCAAGCGCCCGCGCCCGGTTTGGCAGGCGGCGAATGAAGCCGCGCTCTTCCAGCGCTGTGATCAGCCGGTGGATGCCGGATTTCGAGGCGAGGTCGAGCGCCTCCTTCATTTCGTCGAAGGACGGTGGAATGCCAGACTCCTTCAACCGCTCATGGATGAAGAGCAGAAGCTCATGTTGCTTGCGGGTCAGCATCGACATTCCCCCGAGGAATCAAGGTCAAACAAAACCAGAACAAACACTATCTGTTCCAGTTGTGTTCCGCAACTGTTTAAATTTTAATGAATATGTTGACGTTTTGTTCAGCGTAACAGCAGAACGCGGCAAGGATCGCCCGCTTTCGCTTCCGGCGCGAAAGGCTCGCGCACGATCAGCCCGCCGGCATCGGCCAGCAGTCGCAGCATCGACGAATCCTGTATCGCAAAGGGCGTCGCCACGATTCGTTCAGGCAGATGTTCAACGGTCGCCCGAACATAGTCCTGGCGCAAATCGTTGGCTGCCATAGTGCCGCCCAGAACAGCGTCGATGAAAGGCGCTTCGTAGTGCCGCCCGCCGAGCCGAGCCAGCAACGGGCTCAAAAAAAGCTGAGAACAAACGAGGCTGGCGACAGGATTTCCGGGTAGCCCGATGCAGCGCGTGCGGCCAAGGCGTCCGAACATCAGCGGCTTGCCCGGCCGCATCGCGATCTTCCAGAAACCGGGCTCCATGCCAACCTGCTTCAGCGCCGTGTGCACGAGGTCGTGGTCGCCGACCGACGCGCCGCCGAGCGTGACGATGACATCCGCCTTGGCCTCGAGAGCCTTGCGCACCAGACCCGAGATTGCCTCGATTTTATCGGGCGCAATGCCGAGGTCGAGAACGCTTGCCCCGGCCTGCTGGGCAATCGCCGCGACGCCGTAGGCGTTGGACGCTATGATCTGGTCGGGACCGGTTGCGCTGCCGGGCGGCAACAGTTCGTCGCCTGTGGCGATCAGCGCGACGAGCGGCTTCCTGACCACCGGAAGAGCAGGGTGGTTCGCCGACGCGGCGAGCGACAGCGCCGCTGGGTCCAGCGCGCGGCCCGCCTCCAGCAGCGCTTCCCCCTCAGCGAAATCAAGCCCGCGCTTGCGGATGTGGCGCCCCGCGGCGACGGTCTCGAACACCTCGATCGTATTGCCGTCGAGAGGCCTGACGTTCTCCTGGATCGCGATCGTATCGGCCCCGCCGGGAACCGGCGCGCCGGTGAAAATCCGCACTGCCTGCCCCGGGCCGACCTCGCCCGGAAAAAGCTTGCCCGCCGCAGCCGTGCCGACAAGCTGCAGGCGGGCAGGGACATCAGCGACGTCGCTTGCACGGACGGCATATCCATCCATGGCCGAGGCATCGAAAGGCGGCTGCGTCCGCAGCGCTTTGATAGGCGCAGCCAGCACGCGCCCCGCCGCCTCGGCCAGCGGCACGGTCTCGGCCGCGTCCGGCCCGGCGCCGCCCAGGATGCGCGCCAGCGCCTCGTCGACGGGCAACAGCCCGCTCACGCGTAAGCCCTGTAGTCGTCCGACTTCCCGCCGGTCTTTTCGACCAGCCTGACGCCGGAGATGACCATGCCGCGATCGATGGCCTTGGCCATGTCGTAGATGGTCAGGCAGGAGACCGTCGCGGCCGTCAGCGCTTCCATCTCGACCCCCGTCTTGCCGGTCACGCGCGCCATGGTCGTAACTCGCAGACCAGGCAGCGTCTCGTCCGGCTCGATGTCGACCGTCACCTTGGTGAGCAGCAGCGGGTGGCAGAGGGGAATCAGGTCGGATGTCTTCTTCGCCGCCATGATTCCGGCGATGCGGGCCGCGCCAAGCACGTCGCCCTTCTTCGCATTGCCTTCGAGAATGGTCTTCAGCGTGGCGGGCTTCATCGTTACCGTGCCCTCGGCGATCGCCGTGCGCACGGTTTCTTCCTTCGAGCCGACATCGACCATGTCGGCCTTGCCGTCCTCGCCGAGGTGGGTGAGGCGGCTCATGCCTGCAGCGCGGCCGGCGCGCCATTCAGCAGCGCCTTTGTTGCGGCGGTGACATCGGCCTGCCGCATCAGGCTCTCGCCGACCAGGAACGTGCCGATGCCGGCGCGTTCGAGCCGGAGGCAGTCGTCATGCGTGAAGATGCCGCTCTCGCCGACCAGAAGCCGGTCGGATGGAACCAGCTTCGCCAGCCGCTCGGAAGTCTCCAGCGACGTCTCGAAGGTGCGCAGGTTGCGGTTGTTGATGCCGATAAGCCGCGAGGAGAGCTTCAGCGCGCGCTCGGTCTCCTCTTCGTCGTGGACCTCGATCAGAGCGTCCATGCCGAGTTCGGTCGCAGTCTCCTCCAGAGTCCTTGCATCGTCGTCATCGAGGCTCGCCATGATGATCAGGATCGCGTCCGCGCCCCAGGCGCGCGCCTCGTAGACCTGATACGGCTCGAACATGAAGTCCTTGCGCAGCGCCGGAAGTCTGGTGGCTGCGCGGGCCGCCGTCAGGAACTCGGGCGCACCCTGAAAAGAAGGCGCGTCGGTCAGCACCGACAGACAGGCTGCTCCGCCGAGTTCATAAGCGCGGGCGAGCGAAGGTGGATCGAAATCGGAGCGGATGAGCCCCTTGGAAGGGCTAGCCTTCTTCACCTCCGCGATCAGCGCGAATTCGCCACTGTTGCGCTCCGCTTCCAGCGCTGCAAGAAAACCGCGCGGCTTATCTGCGTCCAACGCGCGCGCCTTGACCTCGGCGAGCGACAGTCGCCTCTTGGCGGCGGCGATCTCTTCGCGCTTGTAGGCCTCGATCTTTTTCAGGATATCGACCAAGTTCACCCCTTGGATACGTCGACCAGCCGGTCGAGGACCTTTGCCGCCTTGCCTGTGTCGATGGCTTCGGCGGCCAGCTTCACGCCATCCCCAATGGAGTCCGCCTTGCTCGCTACGACGAGGCCTGCGCCCGCGTTCATCAGCACGGTGTCGCGATAGGCCCCGGACGCACCTTCAAGCAGCTTGCGCAGGGCAGCGGCGTTGAACGCCGCGTCGCCGCCGCGCAGTTCTTCCTTACGGTAGCGCTTCAGTCCGACGGCTTCCGGCGTCAGCACGAAAGTGCTGATCTGGCCATCGACCAGTTCCGCCACATGCGTCTCGCCTGTCGTGGTGATCTCGTCATAACCGTCGCCATGCGCCACCCAGGCGCGGTCCGCGCCAAGCGCCTTTAGCGTCTCGGCCACCGGCACGATCCATTCGGGCGCGAAGACGCCGACCATCTGCCGCCGCACACCTGCGGGATTGGAGAGCGGTCCAAGCAGGTTGAAGATGGTGCGCGTGCCAAGCTCGGCTCGGGTCGGCCCGACATGGCGCATCGCGGGATGATGAGCGGGCGCAAACATGAATCCGACGCCTGCCTCGCTGATGCAGCGGCCGACGGCGTCAGGCGGCAGGTCGATGTTGACGCCGAGCGCGGTCAGAACGTCCGCGGCGCCTGTCTGGGACGACAGCCCGCGATTGCCATGCTTGGCGATCGGCACGCCGGCGGCAGCGATCACGAAGGCCGATGCCGTCGAGATGTTCACGCTGTGCGAGCCATCCCCGCCGGTCCCCACGATGTCGATCGCCTCGGCAGGCGCTTCAACGCGCAGCATCTTGTCGCGCATCGTCGCGACCGCGCCGGAAATCTCGTCGACCGTCTCGCCCCGCACCCGCAGCGCCATCAGGAAACCGCCGATCTGGCCGGGCGTCGCCTCGCCCGACATGATGATGTCGAACGCCTCGCGCGCCTCACCGAAGGAAAGCGATTTGCCCGCAGCGACCTTCGCGATGTATTCCTTCAGCGTCGCCATGGCCAGCCGCTAGAACGCCAGAGCCTGTTCGATCGCCGACCGGTTGACGGTCACGCCGTATTCGGCCTGCAGCCTGGCGACAAGTTGGGTCAGCAGGTCGTCCGCCATTCCGGAGGCGAACGAGTTCTGTGTTTCCGCGGGCACGGAGGCTGCATCGACGCCAGCCGGTTCGAACACCTCCGTCACCTTGAAGACGATCTGCGTGTCGTCGGAGGGACCTGCCACGATCCCGCTTCCGCCTTCCGTCACTGCGAAGGCCGCCCGCACCCCCGGTGTGCCAAAGTCGACATCGTCGGTTTCGCGCTTGAGCCCGCGTTTCGTTTGCTTTTCGACGCCGAGTTCAGCCGCCAGCGTGTCGAAAGGCATCCCGTCCTTGAGGCGTTTCTCGATGTCGGCTGCCTTGGCGGCGAGACGGCTGCTCGCCTCCGCGGCCTTCCAGTCGCCCACGACCTTGGCCTTGACCTCATCCAGCGTTCGGTCGCGGGCCGGGATGATCTCCTCAACCTCGTAGAAGACATAGCCGGTGCTGCCGACGTTGACTGCAGGGTTTTCGATGCCGCTTTCCGCCTCGAAGGCGGCCGCGAGGACGTCTGCCGACTGCGGAATGTCGTTGACAACGGACCCGTCGGGACGCAACGCAGCCCGATCAATCGCGTCGATGGTCGTGACGGTCAGGCCGAGCTTGGATGCAGCCTCGCGCATCGACTCGCCGCCTGCGCGGCTGTCTTGGTAGGTGTCGTGGACGTCGAGCAGGACGCGGTTTGCTTCAACCAGCGCGAGCTCCTTGCGGATTTCCGGCGTGGCTTCCGCGAGCGACTTGACGACTTCCGGCGTGACCTGCGTCACGCGAACCAGTACCGGGCCGAACGCGCCATCGATCACCTGGCTTACCGCATTCGCCTGCAGCGCGAAAGCGGCTTCGGCCACTGCCGGGTCGGGTACCCGGTCCTTGCTGAAGGTGCCGAGCAACGTGTCGGCGGCGGTCTTGCCCTGTGAAGTCACAACCGAATCGAAAGTCGCCCCGGACATGATCGAATCGAATGCAGCCTGCGCAGCGCCTTGGTCGGCAAATACGATCTGCTCGATCGTGCGCGTCTCCGGCGTGGTGAAACGGGCCACGTTCTTCTCGTAGTCTTCCTTTACCTGCTCATCGGTAATCGCCGCCTCGTCGGTAATCGCTTCCGGCACGAGGCTGATATAGGCGAGCTTGCGGTATTCGGGCGCGGCGTAGCGCTGCTTGTTCTGCTCGAAGTATTCGGCAAGCCCAGCATCGGTTGGCTCTTCGATGGGCTCGACAAGGGACTTGGACAGCACGACATATTCGGCGGTCCGGTCCTCTCCCCGATAGAGTGCAACGGCCTTGAGGAAGGTGTCTGGTGCCTTCATTCCATCCGAGACCGCCTCGACGATCTGCTGGCGGATCGCGACCTGTCCACGATTCTGCAAATAGTCCTCGGGGCGCATGCCGATCTGGCGCAGCGCATATTCGAACTGCTGGCGGTTGAAACGCCCATCGGGCCCCAGGAAGGCAGGGTCGGACATGGTGAGTTGCGCGAGCCTGTCCTGCGACAGGCCAAGGCCTAGCTCGGAGGCCTGTTCGTCCAGCACCGCGCCTGAAACGAGTTGGGCCAGAACGGCGTCTTCAATACCCAGGGCGCGTGCCTGCTCGCGCGTCAGCCGCGTGCCGAATTGCTGTGACATGACCGCGAGTTGCCGGTCGTAGGTGAGGCGGTACTCGACCGGTGTAACGGTTGTGCCGCCCGCCTTGACGACCGAATTACCGCCAAGGTCGGCGGCAATCTGGCCGGAGACCCCCCAGACGGCGAAACTCAGCACGAGGAGGATCAGCAGCAGTTTGGCTACCCACGTTCCTGCGGCATTTCTGAGCGCTGTAAGCATCTAAAACCCTGAAATTTGCGTGTCCGTACGGACGCCCGGCAATCGTCACGAAGCGCAATAGCGTCCTTCAGGCACAGTGTCGATTGCTTTGTGGCCTGATTTTGGTAGGGAAAAAGTGCCGGTGGCCGCAGGCTGTCAGGCTTTAATGAGGAAGATTGATTGATGACGCCCGGAATTCGCCCCCTTGTTGCCGGCAATTGGAAGATGAACGGCATCGGCGCTTCGCTCAACGAACTGCGTGCGATCGGCCACGGCTTCATGCATGGGCTCGATGCCGAGACGGAAGCATTGATATGCCCACCCGCGACCCTGATCACGCGCGCCGTTGAAGTCCTGAACACCACGCCGGTGAAGGTTGGCGGGCAGGATTGCGCCGCGCGGGAGAGTGGCGCGCATACAGGAGACGTTTCCGCCGAAATGCTGAAGGACGCCGGTGCCTCGCATGTCATTGTCGGGCATTCCGAGCGCCGGACGGACCACGGCGAGACGGATGAACTTGTTCGCGCCAAGGCCGAAGCGGCGTGGCGGGCCGGCATTATCGCGATCATCTGCATCGGCGAGACGAGGACTGAGCGGGAACTGGGTTCGACCCTCGACGTCCTGTCTCGTCAGATCGCCGGATCGGTGCCGGTGACCGCGACAGCAGCCAACACCATCATCGCTTACGAACCGGTCTGGGCCATCGGAACCGGGTTGACGCCGACCGTGGACGATGTCGCCGAGGCTCACGCCCATATCCGCGCCGAACTCAGGCAGTTGCTGAGCGCCGAGGCGGCCCGCACCCGCATTCTTTATGGCGGCTCGGTGAAACCCTCGAATGCGGTGGAACTGCTTGCGGTCAAGAACGTGGACGGGGCTTTGGTCGGCGGCGCTAGCCTGAAGTCTGCGGATTTCCTCGGGATCGCTGAGGCTTACCAGTCGATCTGAAGGACGCGATTGGCCGTCCGGAGGCGAGTTTTTCCGGGAGAACAGCGCCATGACGATCACGATCTATCACAATCCCGATTGCGCCACGTCGCGCAACGCTCTGGCCATGATCCTGGCCAGTGGCGAGGCGCCTGTTGTCGTCGAATACCTCAAGAACCCGCCGACTCGCCAGAAACTGGAAGCTTTGATCGACGCAATGGGCGTTCCTGTCCGCGCAGTGCTCCGGCAGAAGGGCACTCCCTATCACGAACTTGGCCTCGACCAGTTCAGTTGGGGCGACGAGGAACTGATCGACTTCATGATGGCGCATCCCATCCTGATCAACCGCCCGATCGTGGAAACGCCGAAAGGCACAAGGCTCTGCAGGCCGTCGGAGCTGGTTCTCGACCTGCTGGATCGTCCGGTTGCCTCCTTCACCAAGGAGGATGGTGCGGTCGTCGTCCACCACGAAAAATAACGTCGCGGTTACGCCACCACTGTCAGCCTTCGCCGCCTTTCGTCAAGCAAGACAATGGTCAGTCCGCTCGCCACGACCAGCGCGATTCCGCAAAGCGCAAGCGCATTCGGCAGTTCCCCGAAGACAATCAGGCCTGAGATCACGGCCCACAGCGTAAAGGTGTAGTAGAAGGGCGCGACCGCGCTGGTCGGACCGATCCGATAAGCCATGAAGATGAAGAAATGACCGAAGATCAAAAAGAATCCTGCGCCAAGCAGGAGCATCAGGTGGCGCTGACCCGGCGCAACCCACTCCTCGGTTGACACATGCATTACGCCGGCGCCCACCAGGACGACGACCACCGCCGACATCGCGACGATCATGCCGGGAATGTGTCCGGCTACGCGCCTGCCTGCGATGTCGCGCGCCGCGCAAAACACGGCATTCGCCAGAGCCAGCAGGGCATAGGGCGAAATTCCCTGCATGGTTGGTTGCGCAACCATGATGGCGCCGGCAAATCCGATGCATATCAAGGCCATGCGCAGGCCACCGATTTTCTCGCCGAAGATAATCGACACCCCAAGCAGCACAAGCAGGGGTGTGATCTGCCCCAGCGCTGAAGCATCGCCAATAGGCATGTTTGCCAGCGCCACCACATAACAAAGGATGCCGGCGAGTTCGAAAAGGTTGCGCATCAAGACGCGTGGTTCGAACAGCAGGTGCATCTGTGTGCGATAGCCGAGCATCAGCAACATCGGCATGCCCAGCAGTAGCGCCGCGACGCCGCGCAGGAACAGAACCTCGTAGGGCGGCAGACCTTCCGTCGCCAGCTTCATCAACGTGTCGTTGATCACGTAGGAGCAGGTCGCGGTCAGCATGAAGATCGGGCCGCGGGCCGTAGTCGGTATGAATTGCATGGCGTTATGGGAGTCGGTTAAGGCCGTGGCCGGATGACGCAGATGAGTAGAAGATTGCTGCAAGTTCGCAAGCGGAAAGCATTTTGCAGTGCACGCGCATTGCATTGGCGGGTAGCGTTCCCATATTCGGACGCGGGCTTGGAAATACCGCGAAAGCATTGTATTGAGCCGCCTTCCCGCGAGGCCGCCTGGTCGTCCCCGTGCATTTTTGTCCTACGTGACTGTCTGGTGAAGCCTTTATGCAAACCGTTATCGTCGTCGTTCATCTGATGATCGTGCTCGCGCTTGTAGGCGTTGTGCTGCTTCAGCGTTCCGAGGGCGGTGGTCTCGGCATCGGGGGCGGATCCGGCTTCATGACGGCGCGCGGCGCTGCCAACACATTGACCCGGGCAACGGCCATTCTCGCCGCCGCCTTCTTCGTCACCTCGCTCGGTCTTTCGCTGTTGGCCCGCTACGGAGCCCAGCCGCTGGACATACTGAACCAGCAACCGCCCGCGGAGCAGGGCCAAGGGCAGGGCGTTCTCGATCAGCTAGGCGGCGGGTCGGACATTCCTGAGCCTGCCATGCCTCCCGCGACCGATGGCGCGGCGACCGCACCGTCCACGGAAGGCACAGCTACGCCGCCGTCCGACGCTGCAACCCCGCCCGCCGCGGAGACGGCTCCCACGACGCCCGCCGCGGAGACGGCTCCTGCGCCGCCGCCTGCGGCTTCGGCTCCTCAGCCGACCGATGTTCCCGTCGCGCCGACGACCCCGACTCAGCCGGCGCAGCCTCAGGTTCCAAACCAGTAAGCCGGCTTGGCTGCGGCGCAAGCCGCAGTCGATCAGGCGCCTGTACGGTGATCTGTGTTCGTTTGAACACAGTCGCGGCAAATGCTGCCAGATCACGAAGATTCGACCGAAAGCCCGACGCCGCGTGGCTTGAGGGCTTCCTTGTTAATGCCGTATAAAGTCGCCAACTGTACGCCTTGCTCTGTCGCTGGCGGCAGTCCTAGCCCGCCTCGGGCCGGTTTGGGCAAATCATATCGGGATCGTGATGATGCAGTTTCGCAGCCTTTTGCTTCTGGGCTTTGGCGCAAGCCTTGCCATGAATGTTTCAGCTTTCGCCGCGCCGCCCGTGCCGGCTTCACCCGTGTCTGAGGTGGCAGCGGTTGTGCAGGTCGCCACCAAGGCCGAGGAAGAGGCCAAGAAGAAAAAGAAGACGGCGACAAACACCAAGAACAAAAAGAACACCAAGACGGCTGCCAAGCCGTTGACCGAGGCCGAAAAGAAGGCTGCGGCCAAGGAGAAGGCCCAACAGGAGAAACTCGCGAAGGCCAAGGCGGAGAAAGAGAAGCTCGCAAAGGCAAAGGCCGAGCGCGAGAAGAAACTTGCAGCCGATAAGGCCGAACGGGACAAAAAGACCGCTGCGGCAAAGGTTGAGCGCGAGAAGAAGCTCGCTGCTCAGAAGGTCGAGCGGGAAAAGAAGGCCGCCGCCGCCAAGGTCGAGCGCGAGAAAATGGTTGCCGAGCGCGCCAAGGCTGCCGAGGAACGCAAGATCAGGCTGGCTAAGGAAGCCGATGAGCGCAAGATCGCGCGTGAAAAAGCTGCCGAGGAGCGCAAGGTCGCCCGCGAAAAGGCTGCCGAGGAGCGCCGCCAGGTTGCCGAGGCAAAGGCCAAGGCAGCCGAAGACAGGCGTCTGGCGCAAATCCGCGCGGAGGAGGAGCGGCAGGCCCAGATAGCCGCCGCCGCCGAGGTTGCCCGCCAGGCCGAAATTTCTCGGCTTGTCGCGATGGACGTCGTCCAGACCGGAAACAACAGTGAACTCCGTAGCGAGGCAGCGGTTCAGGCCGCGCCGAAGCAGACCGGTTTGTTCGCAGGCCTCTTTGGCGGCAAGCAGGTGGCGCCCAAGGCGGCCATGCTTCCCGAAACTCGCGCGCTCGACGCAGCGCTGGAGCAGCGTGAAGCGAAAAAGAAGTTCACGCCGAAGCCGCAGTTCATGCCGCAGGTAGTGGAATTCTCTGGCTATCCAACCGGTACGATCGTGGTCGATACCGCCAACTATTATCTTTATCTGGTTGAGTCTCCCATGCGGGCGCGCCGCTACGGTATCGCGGTCGGCAAGGAGGGCCTGCAATACAAAGGCTCGGTTAAAGTCGGCGACAAGCAGGAATGGCCGCGCTGGATTCCGACCAAGGAGATGATCGCGCGCGAGCCTGCCAAATACAGCCAGTACGCCGAGGGTATGCCTGGTGGCGGACAGAACCCGCTCGGCGCCCGCGCCATTTACCTCTACAACAATGGCAAAGATACCTATCTACGCATCCACGGCACCATTGCGCCTGAGTCAATTGGAACCAGCGCCTCCAACGGCTGCTTCCGGATGATCAACGACGACGTCATGGACCTCTATCGTCGCGTGCCGATCGGTACGAACGTCGTGGTGCTCTGAAGCGCCCCGAAGAATGATGAAAGAAAGGCCGGCCCTGCGCCGGCCTTTCTTTTTTGCCCGTCAGCCATGTGAAAATGATGGGGCATGCGCCGAGATTCCTCTGGCGGAATCAAAAGCCGCGCGTTAAGCACCGACTCCCATGGCGCGATATGTTTTCATCACCGGCGGCGTGGTTTCTTCCCTTGGCAAAGGCATAGCTGCGGCGGCTCTCGGAGCCCTGTTGCAGGCGCGCGGCTACCGCGCGCGGATCAAGAAACTCGACCCCTACCTCAACGTCGATCCGGGCACGATGAGCCCGTACCAGCACGGCGAGGTCTTCGTTACCGACGACGGGGCCGAAACCGACCTCGACCTCGGACACTACGAGCGTTTCACCAACCGCTCTGCCAACCAGGCCGACAACATCACCACCGGTCGCATCTACAGGAACATCATCGAGCGCGAGCGGCGCGGCGACTATCTCGGCGCGACCGTACAGGTGATCCCGCATGTCACCGACGAGATCAAGAACTTCGTCCTCGACGGCAACGACGATTATGACTTCGTGCTCTGCGAAATAGGCGGCACCGTCGGTGACATCGAGGCGATGCCGTTCCTTGAGGCGATCCGCCAGCTTGGCAACGACCTGCCGCGCAACAACGCGGTCTACGTCCACCTGACGCTAATGCCCTACATCCCGGCTGCCGGCGAGTTGAAGACCAAGCCGACCCAGCATTCGGTCAAGGAACTGCGCTCGATCGGCATCGCGCCCGACATCCTTCTGGTGCGCGCCGACCGCCATATTCCGAAGGAAGAGCGCCGCAAGCTCTCGCTGTTCTGCAACGTGCGCGAGTCCGCAGTCATCCAGGCGCTCGATGTCGCGCACATCTATGACGTGCCGCTCGCTTACCACAAGGAAGGCCTCGATTCGGAAGTCCTTGCCGCCTTCGGCATCGAGCCTGCGCCGAAGCCGCGCATGGAAGCCTGGCAGAAGGTTTCCTCGCTCATCCATAACCCGGAAGGCGAAGTGACGATTGCAGTCGTCGGCAAGTACACCGGCCTCAAGGACGCCTACAAATCGCTGATCGAGGCCCTGTCGCACGGCGGCATGGCCAACCGAGTCAAGGTTAAGCTCGACTGGATCGAGAGCGAGATTTTCGAGAAGGAAGACCCGACGCCGTGGCTGGAAAAGGTGCACGGCATCCTGGTGCCGGGTGGCTTCGGTGAACGCGGCTCGGAAGGCAAGATTCTCGCTGCCAAGTTCGCGCGCGAACGCAAGGTTCCTTATTTCGGCATCTGCTTCGGTATGCAGATGGCTTGCATCGAGGCCGCGCGGTCGCTCGCTGGCATCGATCACGCGTCGTCCACCGAATTCGGCAACACGGGCGAGCCGGTCGTCGGCCTGATGACCGAATGGCTCAAGGGCAACATGCTGGAAAAGCGTCGCGAAACCGGCGACCTCGGCGGCACGATGCGGCTGGGCGCCTACGACGCGCGGCTCGCTCCGCAGTCCAAGATCGCCGAGATTTACGGCGATACCGAGATTTCCGAACGCCACCGCCACCGCTACGAAGTCAACATCGACTACAAGGAGCGGCTGGAGGAGTGCGGGCTGGTCTTCGCCGGCATGTCACCGGACGGCGTCCTGCCCGAGACCGTCGAATATGCCGATCATCCGTGGTTCATCGGCGTGCAGTATCACCCGGAACTCAAGAGCCGGCCGCAGGAGCCGCATCCGCTCTTCGCCTCCTTCATCGGTGCAGCCGTCGAGCAGAGCAGGCTGGTCTGACGCTTAGGCGGCGTGAAAGAACGCCGGGACCTTTTCATTCGCTTTGCGCCGGTCGAGGAATATCCGGCTGGCCTTGAGCGCCTCGCCAATGGCGACATCCATGTCGAGATAACGGAACGTCGCGAGCCGTCCGACAAAACTCACGCCTTCGAGTGTCTCGGCAGCCTCGCGATACCTGTCCAGAAGGGGCAATCCGCCGGCGAGATTCACCGGATAGTAGGGCGTGTCCTCGGGTCCGCACTCGAAACTGTATTCGCGCGAACAGATGCTGCGCTCGAACTGCTCCCATGGCGCGAACTTCTTGTGTTCGGTGATGCGGGTATAGGGAACGTCCAGGCCGGGATAGTTTACCGCCGCGGTTTGCTGGAAGTCGCCATCGACGCGGAAATCCTCGAAACGTAGCGAACGGTAGGGCAGGCGGCCGAACTCGTAGTCGAAATAGCCGTCCAGAGGACCCGTGAAGAAAACGTGCTCGAAACCGTTCTGCTGCCGATCGCGACGATATGGGGTGTCGAGTTCTACCCTGATCTGCGGGTGGTCGAGCATGCGCTCGACCATGGTGGTGTATCCCTCGCGGGGCATTCCGACCCGAGAGTGATGGAAATAGCTTCTGTCATCGTTGAAACGCAGCGGAAGGCGCCTGAAGACGGCGGCCGGGATGTCGGCCGGAGCCCGTCCCCATTGCTTCTGCGTATAACCCTTGAAGAATGCTTCGTAGAGCTCCGGGCCGATCGAGGACAACGCCTGTTCCTCGAAATTACGGGGAGCGTGTTCAAATTTTACCGCACAATCCCTGACATGCGCTTCAGCTTGCGCGGATGTGAAATCTTTCCCAAAAAAGGCTCGCAACGTGTCGAGATTGACCGGCAGGTGAAAGAGCCGTCCACCTACGTTCGAATCGACCTCCAAAGTAAAAGGTTCGAAACGGGCGAAACGGGAAACGAAATGCCAGACGTCATCTTCGTCCGAATGGAAGATGTGTGGCCCATGCACATGCTTCATGATACCCGTTTCAGGGTCGCGTTCGGTATGGCAATGGCCGCCGACATGCGTCGCGCCATCCACGACCAGGACCGAATGCCCTGCCTCGGCCAGAATGCGCGCAATGGTAGCCCCTGATATGCCCGCGCCCACGACTAATTTCATACCAGTTCCGCCATCCGATGATTCTATGCCCGATGGGGCCGCTTTACTTGCATCTGCGCCCGTTCCCGTCTCTTTACAAAAAATAGGATCTCTTTCCATCAATAGGTTGTTGTTCCGCCAGCGCCGAGCGGAACTGCTCTGCTCTCTCCAAGATGGTAAGTTGAAAATTGTTATTCGCGAACCTTGGAAAATCCGCCACATACAGACGGCCAATCTGGTTTCGGAGGCAATTGCCGTTCTTGGCGTAACGGCATTACCTCGGTTCTACATAAATACGGATGACAGTCCTTATGGGCAGTCGCATCCGATTACGGTTTTTGGAAATTGTTCAGTGAACGGCCACGCGGACTGTGCGGCGCCTGATTTTTCGTTCAACGGGTGGCCCGAGGCGAGGTTCGCTGACTTCGACGCCAAGGTCCGGCAAATCGCTGCCGCATCTGAAGTTGCCGCCCGCGATAATCGGGCGTTCTGGGCGGGAGTTTGCAACAACTCCGCGAGGTCCACCCTCGTCAGGATATCACAGCGGAACCTGCATGCCATTGAGGCGGTGGAGGTCGTTCCAAACCATGACCTACCCGAAAACCGCTGCAATTTGCGTTTCAAGCCCATGGAAGAGCAGGCAGCCGAGTATCGCTACATGGTCGATGTCGAAGGAGTTGGGTTTAGCGGCAGGTTGAAATTGCTCCTGCATGCCGCCCGTGTCGTGCTCGTCGTGGACAGGCCTTACCGCGAATTTTTCTTCAACGATATGGAGCCGTTCAGGCACTATGTGCCGGTTGCGCGCGATTCGTCTGACCTTGTTGAGCGGATCGACTGGTTGCGCTCGAATCCGCTACGCGAGGCAGAGATTGTTCGCGAAGCGCAACATTTCGCCCGCACGCGGTTGACGCGCAAGGCAGCGATCGAAAAGTGGGCCGAGTTGCTTGAGGAGCATCGGAAGGCTGGAGGGAAGCTCAAGTCAGGCGTAGAGCATCTGCCACGCGCAGATAGGAACTTTGCCGCTGCGCCGAGGGAGAAAGAGCGCGTTGGAGGGTAAGGCCGAAGAGCCAGAAACGGCAGATGCGCAGCCGGTCATGGAACCGGAATCGCGTTGGGCGCGTCCGCTTCGCGTTCACCTGAGCGTCGTCATCGTGCTGTTGCTGGTGGCGCTTTCCGTTCCGCTGATGTGGATCACGTTCCAGGAGGGACGCCAGGCGGCCCTGTCATCCGCCGAACAGCAGATGCGGCTGTTGTCGCGTGGAACCGTCGATCTCTTCGGCGGAACGTTCCGCGACGGTTATTCGACCATCACTGTCGGCGCGGTGCTGCCGTCGCTTGCGGCCGAACCGCCTCTCTACATGGATGCCAAGCGCGAGTTTTTCGTGCGGACTCTGAAGGCTTCGCCGAACCTGGATGCCGTCTATGCGGGATACCCAAGTGGCGCATTCGTCCATGCCATGCGTGTGTCGCGCAGTGACCGTTGGCGCGAGGCGGTCGGCGCCCCTCCGGAGGCGGTATTTGGCATGCGGGTCGTGATGCGCCCGCCGGCAGGTAAGCCGCTCTCGACCTGGTATTTTCTCGACGGAGATGGCCAGCAGATTGGTGCGGGGCCACAGCGCGAAGTGGATTTCGATCCGCGCCGCCGTCCCTGGTACAAGGCAGCCGTGGGCAAGGACGAACCCGTTTCAACAGGGCCTTACGTATCCGCCAGCACTCAATCGCTGACGCTCACACTGGCCGGTACGATGATGACCGATGACAGCATCGTCATCGGCGCCGACGTTATGCTCGAAACGATCGGTGACATGCTCAGGGAAAATGCCGTTTCCGAGCATTCCGTTGGCTACGTCTTCGACGAGAACGGCAAGCTCATCGTCCATTCTGACCCGGTTGTCATGGCCGAGCTTGTCGACCAGCTATCGACCCGCTCTACGGGGAATCGCGCATTTGCCGCGAACGACCCGGAACTGGTGGCCCAGATTGCGGCGCGTGGCGAGCAAGCGGGACCTGCCGTGGCCAACGATCGTGTTCTGAGAGCCGTCGAGAGCCTGCTCGCCAGCACACCTGATTCATCTGAGGACGGACTGTTGCGTTTCAATGTGGGGGAAGCGCCATGGCTCATTCGGGTCGCATCCGGTGAGGTCGGAAACGCACATTTGCTGAAGGGCTATAAGGTCGTCATCGCTGCTCCGGTGGAGGATTTCACGGCAGCCAGCATCGAACTCCTGAAAAAGAAGCTGATGCTGGCGGCGGCTTTCGTGGCCATGGGCATCCTGCTGGCGCTGTTGATCTCGCGCCGTATCAGCCGTGCGCTGGTGGCCCTTGCCGACGACGCCAAGCAGATCGGCAATCTTGATTTCCAGAACTGGAAGGTCACGCATTCCCTGATTTCGGAGATCAACATGCTGGGCGGAGCGCTGTCTTCGGCGCGAGACGCGATACGCTCCTTCGCGGTCTATGTCCCTCGCGAACTGGTTCGCCGCATCGTTGCTTCCGGTCAGGCCACCGCTGGCGCTGCGGCCAGGCGCGAGGTGACCGTTCTCTTCACCGATATCCAGGACTTCACCACGATCTCGGAGCAGCATACGCCTGAGGAAGTGGTCGACATGCTGACGGGCTATTTCCAGACCATGAATGTCATCGTCCAGCGTCACGGCGGGGTCATCGTGCAGTATCTCGGTGATTCCATTTATGCGATGTGGAACGCACCGCACGAGGATGCGGACCATGTCGTCAATGGCTGCCTGTGTGCGCTCGAACTCAAAGCCGCTATCGACAGGCTGAACCACGACAATGCCGCAGCCGGTCGTCCCAGCCTTGTGACGCGATACGGGCTGCATACCGGCGTAGCGGTCGTCGGCAGCGTCGGCGCAGAGGACCGCAAGCAGTATACCGCCATGGGCGATACGGTGAATGTTGCGTCGCGCCTGGAAGGCATGAACAAGCAGTTCGGCACGTCGATCCTCGCCACTCAGGCAGTCAGGGATCGCGCGGTACCACATGTCGGTTTCCGGCCGCTGGGCACTGCAAGCGCCAAGGGGCGTCATGAGCAGATCGAGATTTTCGAAGTCGTGCCGCCCGGCCTGACAGGGGGCATGCTTCCTTGAAGCGTGAACTGCAGGGCCGTAAGGGCTTGTGGAATCGTTCGATGGGCTATATATGCCTTTCCAGATACCACGGCGCGCCAAGGGGGAAACCTTCTTTGCGTGCCCTTATTGCTTGCATGAAACCCCTCTGATTCGCTGATAAAGTTTTGCGCGTCGGGACGGTTGCAGGTGATCGAAATAGAAAATTCTTCGGGTAAACCGAAGGCGGCAGGATAAGCGGCATGGCTTCAAAGACCACTAACCCCTTTACCTTTTTGCAGCAGGTAAGGGCGGAAACCGCAAAGGTTACGTGGCCGTCGCGTCGCGAAACCCTTATTTCTTCGGCAATGGTCCTGGCCTTTGCCGCGCTTGCGATGATCTTCTTCTTCGTCGCTGACCAGGTCATGGCTTACGCCATCGAGCTGATCCTGGGCATTGGACGCTGACCACAGAACGATTGGCACCGGACGTTTTTGGAGATTCTATCGGGATGACTGCGCGGTGGTACATCGTCCACGCCTATTCGAACTTTGAGAAGAAGGTCGCGGACGACATTGAGAAAAAGGCGAAGCAGAAGGGCCTTTCCGAGCGCATCGAGCAGATCGTCGTGCCGACCGAGAAGGTCGTAGAGGTCCGTCGCGGCAAGAAGGTGGATGCTGAGCGGAAGTTCTTCCCTGGCTATGTGCTGCTGAAGGCCGACCTCAACGATGCCGTAATCAGCCTGGTGAAGAACACCCAGCGCGTCACCGGCTTCCTCGGCGAGGACAAGGCCACGGCCAAGCCGGTGCCGATCACCGAGAAGGAAGCGCAGCAGATCCTGCACCAGGTGCAGGAGGGCGTGGAGCGGCCGAAGCCGTCGGTCACGTTCGAGATCGGCGAGCAGGTGCGTGTTTCGGACGGTCCGTTCGCGTCGTTCAACGGCACGGTTCAGGATGTTGACGAGGAGCGCGCGCGCCTAAAGGTGGAAGTTTCGATCTTCGGGCGCGCTGTGCCTGTAGATCTGGAGTTCGGTCAGGTCGAAAAGGGCTGATCGATACCCGTTGCCGGGATGCCGGCAGGGGTGGGCCGTGAGTGTCACGGTCTGAACAGGTGGAAGGCGAGGGCGGCTTCTATAGCCAGCCATCCGAACCGGACCACCACACTGCAACCGTCGGGCGAAAGTCCGGCAAGAAACAGAGGCAGAGAGAATGGCTAAGAAAATTGCAGGCCAGCTCAAGCTCCAGGTTCCGGCAGGCTCGGCGACGCCGTCGCCCCCGATCGGCCCGGCGCTTGGTCAGCGCGGCATCAACATCATGGAATTCTGCAAGGCGTTCAACGCCCAGTCGCAGGAAATGGAGAAGGGCTCGCCCATCCCCGTCGTCATCACCTACTATCAGGACAAGTCGTTCACCTTCGTCATGAAGACGCCCCCGGTGAGCTACTTCCTCAAGAAGGCCGCCAACCTGAAGTCGGGTTCCAAGGAGCCGGGCAAGGTCAAGGCCGGTCAGATCAGTGCCGCCAAGGTGCGCGAGATCGCCCAGGCGAAGATGAAGGACCTGAACGCAAACGACGTCGACGCGGCCGTCAAGATGGTCGAGGGCTCCGCCCGTTCGATGGGTCTGGAAGTGGTGGGCTGAGACGATGGCAAAGATTGCAAAGCGTGTAGCCAAGTCCCGCGAGGGCATCGACCGCAATAAGGCCTATCCGCTCGGCGAGGCCCTGGCGCTGCTCAAGGAGCGCGCCACTGCCAAGTTCGACGAGACGGTTGAGGTCGCGATGAACCTCGGCGTCGATCCCCGCCATGCCGACCAGATGGTTCGCGGGGTGGTCAACCTGCCGAATGGCACCGGCCGCTCGGTTCGCGTCGCCGTGTTCGCCCGTGGCGCCAAGGCCGATGAGGCCCGGGAAGCTGGTGCTGATATCGTCGGCGCCGAGGATCTGGTCGAGATCGTCCAGAAGGGCACGATCGACTTCGATCGCTGCATCGCGACGCCCGACCTGATGCCGCTTGTCGGCCGTCTGGGCAAGGTGCTCGGCCCGCGCGGTATGATGCCGAACCCGAAGGTCGGCACGGTTACCACCGACGTCGCTGGAGCCGTCAAGGCGTCCAAGGGCGGCGCGGTCGAGTTCCGCGTCGAGAAGGCCGGCATCGTGCACGCCGGCATCGGCAAGGCCTCGTTTGACGTCAAGGCGCTCGAAGAGAACGTCCGTGCGTTCGCCGATGCCGTCAGCAAGGCGAAGCCTGCTGGCGCCAAGGGCAACTATATCAAGAAGGTGTCCGTCACCTCGACGATGGGCCCCGGCCTCAAGCTCGACATCGCGAGCCTGACCGCTTGATTCAAGATTTGCGGATCGGCCTGTAAGGCATTGATCCGCCGAAAGAATTCCGGACCTCGAAAGAGGCCCGGATACCGGAAGCGGAAGTTTCCGGTCATCCTGTCCGAGATTGTGGGCGGCCTGAAGCGCTTCTGCGTGATGGCCTTAATCGAATGGCCTGCATGAGACGGGTACGGACCCGACAACGGAGCGAACGCTCCAATGAAAGGTTTGAACCGTGTTTGCCTTTTGTCTGCGCATCGGTGGGCTGGTCCCGGCGGTGTGGCGAAAGGGGGCAGGATCCTCTGAACCGTCGTTCGGGTGATCCAGTTTTGGAAAGCCCGGCCGGCAAAAGGCAATCGACCGCGAAGCCCGCAAATGGGGTAGCGGTCAACTGGAGATAGGCAGTGGACAGAGCGGAAAAGCGCGAACTCGTCACGGACCTGAACGACGCCCTCAAGGGCGCCGGCTCGGTGGTCGTGGCCCACTATGCCGGTATCACCGTTGCGCAGATGAACGATCTTCGTACGAAGATGCGTACTGCCGGCGGCACCGTCAAAGTCGCGAAGAACCGTCTCGCCAAAATCGCTCTTCAGGGTACGGGCTCCGAAAGCATCATCGATCTGTTCAAGGGACAGACGCTGATTGCCTATTCGGAAGATCCGGTTACGGCGCCGAAAGTCGCCTCCGATTTCGCCAAGGGGAATGAGAAGCTTATCATTCTCGGTGGCGCGATGGGAGCGACCGCTCTCAACGCCGACGGTGTGAAGGCACTTGCCACACTTCCGTCGCTTGACGAGTTGCGCGCCAAGCTGGTTGGCATGATCGCCACGCCGGCAACCCGGATTGCCCAGGTCGTCAATGCTCCCGCGGCTTCGGTCGCGCGTGTCATCGGCGCTTATGCCCGGAAGGACGAGGCGGCATGAGGCTGTTCCTCGCTGCTGAAGAAACACGTTCAAACCTAGTGAAGGAATATAAAAATGGCTGATCTCGCGAAGATCGTAGACGACCTCTCCGCGCTGACCGTCCTCGAGGCGGCAGAGCTTTCGAAGCTTCTGGAAGAGAAGTGGGGCGTTTCGGCTGCTGCTCCTGTGGCGGTTGCCGCTGCTGGCGGCGCTGCCGCTGCCGCTGCTCCGGCTGAAGAGAAGACCGAGTTCGACGTCGTCCTGACGGACGCCGGCGCGCAGAAGATCAACGTCATCAAGGAAGTCCGTGCCATCACCGGCCTTGGCCTCAAGGAAGCCAAGGACCTGGTTGAGGGCGCTCCGAAGCCGGTCAAGGAAGCTGTTTCCAAGGCCGACGCCGAGAAGTTCAAGGCCCAGCTGGAAGCAGCCGGCGCCAAGGTCGACCTGAAGTAAGCGTTGCGTTTGGCGGGTGGCTTTTGCCGCCCGCCACTCCCTCCGGGGAGGCGCCCGCGTACTGGGGCATGTGATGGGAGAACCTCTTTCCTGAGGGCCGAAAAACGGCCTTCCGGAAACGGGTTTTTCACCGTTTTAGCGGGTCGCCGCAGCGATCCGGAGAATTGCAGGGCGTGTGCAGGCCGAGGCCGCGCCCGAGAAGAACAAGGAGCGACGATGGCCCAGACCCTTTCATTCAATGGCCGCAGACGCGTAAGGAAATTCTTCGGGAACATCCCTGAAGTTGCTGAAATGCCGAACCTCATCGAGGTTCAGAAGGCTTCCTATGACCAGTTCCTGATGGTCAAGGAGCCGGAAGGCGGTCGCGCCGACGAAGGCTTGCAGGCTGTCTTCAAGTCGGTGTTCCCGATCTCCGACTTCTCCGGTTCGTCGATGCTCGAATTCGTCAAGTACGAGTTCGAGGCGCCGAAGTTCGACGTCGACGAGTGCCGCCAGCGCGACCTGACCTACGCCGCGCCGCTGAAGGTGACGCTGCGCCTGATCGTGTTCGATATCGACGAGGATACCGGCGCCAAGTCGATCAAGGACATCAAGGAGCAGGACGTCTACATGGGCGACATGCCGCTCATGACGCTCAACGGCACCTTCATCGTCAACGGCACCGAGCGCGTCATCGTCTCCCAGATGCACCGCTCGCCGGGCGTCTTCTTCGACCACGACAAGGGCAAGTCGCACTCGTCGGGTAAGCTGCTGTTTGCCGCGCGCGTCATCCCCTATCGCGGGTCCTGGCTCGACATCGAGTTCGACTCGAAGGACGTCGTCCACGCCCGTATCGATCGCCGTCGCAAGATCCCCGTCACCAGCCTGCTGATGGCGCTGGGGATGGACAGCGAGGAGATCCTGTCGACCTTCTACAACAAGATCACCTACAAGCGTTCCAAGGACCATTGGCGCATCCCGTATTCCGTGGATCGCTTCAAGGGCCTCAAGGCTGTCAACGACCTGGTCGATGCCGACTCCGGCGAGGTCGTGGTCGAGGCCGGTCGCAAGATCACCGCGCGCCAGGCAAAGCAGCTCGCCGAGAAGGGCCTGAAGGCCATCAAGGCGACGAACGAGGACCTGCTCGGCAGCTACCTCGCCGAGGACATCGTCGACTACAAGACCGGCGAGATCTTCCTCGAGGCCGGCGACGAGATCGACGACAAGACGCTGAAGGTCCTGCTCGAGGCTGGCGACAAGGAAGTCCAGATCCTCGACATCGACCACATCAACGTGGGCGGCTACATCCGCAACACGCTGGCGATCGACAAGAACGAGAGCCGCCAGGACGCCCTGTTCGACATCTACCGCGTCATGCGTCCCGGCGAGCCGCCGACGCTGGAAACCGCTGAGGCGATGTTCCATTCGCTGTTCTTCGATGCCGACCGATACGACCTTTCGGCCGTCGGTCGCGTCAAGATGAACATGCGTCTCGAACTCGATGCCGAGGACACCGTGCGCGTGCTGCGCAAGGACGACATCCTCGCCGTGGTCAAGACGCTGGTCGAGCTGCGTGACGGCAAGGGCGAGATCGACGACATCGACAACCTCGGTAACCGTCGTGTCCGCTCCGTCGGCGAGCTCATGGAGAACCAGTACCGCGTCGGCCTGCTGCGCATGGAACGCGCGATCAAGGAGCGTATGTCCTCGATCGAGATCGACACGGTCATGCCGCAGGACCTGATCAACGCCAAGCCGGCGGCTGCCGCCGTGCGCGAGTTCTTCGGCTCTTCGCAGCTCTCGCAGTTCATGGACCAGACCAACCCGCTCTCCGAGATCACGCACAAGCGTCGTCTCTCGGCGCTCGGGCCGGGCGGTCTCACCCGCGAGCGCGCCGGCTTCGAAGTCCGCGACGTGCACCCGACCCACTATGGCCGTATCTGCCCGATCGAGACGCCGGAAGGCCCGAACATCGGTCTGATCAACTCGCTGGCCACCTTCGCCCGCGTCAACAAGTACGGCTTCATCGAGACGCCGTACCGCAAGATCGTGAACGGCAAGGTGACGCAGGACGTCGTCTATCTCTCGGCGATGGAAGAGGCCAAGCACTACGTCGCGCAGGCCAACGCCGAGCTCGACAAGAAGGGCCAGTTCGTCGACGAGTTCGTCATCTGCCGCCATGCCGGCGAAGTGATGATGGCTCCGCGCGAGAACGTCGACCTCATGGACGTGTCGCCGAAGCAGCTCGTTTCGGTTGCCGCGGCGCTCATTCCGTTCCTCGAGAACGACGACGCCAACCGCGCTCTGATGGGCTCGAACATGCAGCGTCAGGCCGTGCCGCTGGTGCGCGCCGAGGCTCCGTTCGTCGGCACCGGCATGGAGCCGATTGTGGCGCGTGACTCCGGCGCGGCCATCGGCGCCCGCCGTGGCGGCATCGTCGACCAGGTGGACGCGACGCGTATCGTCATCCGCGCAACGGAAGACCTCGATCCGGGCAAGTCCGGCGTCGATATCTACCGGCTGATGAAGTTCCAGCGTTCGAACCAGAACACCTGCATCAACCAGCGTCCGCTGGTTCGCATGGGCGACAAGGTCAACAAGGGCGACATCATCGCGGACGGTCCGTCGACCGACCTCGGCGATCTGGCTCTCGGCCGCAACGTGCTCGTCGCGTTCATGCCGTGGAATGGCTACAACTACGAGGACTCGATCCTGCTCTCCGAGCGCATCGTGGCCGACGACGTCTTCACCTCGATCCACATCGAGGAGTTCGAGGTCATGGCCCGCGATACCAAGCTCGGTCCGGAGGAAATCACGCGCGACATTCCGAACGTCTCGGAAGAAGCGCTGAAGAACCTCGACGAGGCCGGTATCGTCTACATCGGCGCGGAAGTGCAGCCGGGCGACATCCTGGTCGGCAAGATCACGCCGAAGGGCGAAAGCCCGATGACGCCGGAGGAAAAGCTGCTGCGCGCCATCTTCGGCGAGAAGGCCTCCGACGTTCGCGACACGTCCATGCGCATGCCTCCGGGCACCTTCGGCACGGTCGTCGAGGTTCGCGTCTTCAACCGCCACGGCGTGGAGAAGGACGAGCGCGCGATGGCGATCGAGCGCGAGGAGATCGAGCGTCTTGCCAAGGACCGCGACGACGAGCAGGCGATCCTCGACCGCAACGTCTACAGCCGTCTGTCGGACATGCTGAAGAACAAGGAAGCGATTGCCGGTCCGAAGGGCTTCAAGAAGGGCACCAAGCTCAACAAGGAAGTGCTTGAGGACTATCCGCGTTCGCAGTGGTGGCAGTTCGCCGTCGACAGCGAGAAGCTCCAGGGTGAACTGGAGGCTCTTCGTGGCCAGTACGACGAGTCCAAGAAGGCGCTCGAGCAGCGCTTCATGGACAAGGTCGAGAAGGTCCAGCGCGGCGACGAAATGCCTCCGGGCGTGATGAAGATGGTCAAGGTCTTCGTCGCGGTGAAGCGCAAGATGCAGCCGGGCGACAAGATGGCCGGCCGTCACGGCAACAAGGGCGTTGTCTCGCGCATCGTTCCGGTCGAGGACATGCCGTTCCTTGAGGACGGCACGCATGCCGACATCGTGCTCAACCCGCTGGGTGTGCCGTCGCGCATGAACGTCGGCCAGATCCTGGAAACGCATCTCGGCTGGGCCTGCGCAGGCATGGGCAGGAAGATCGGCGAGCTGATCGACGCGTACAAGGCAGGTGGCAAGGAGGGCGGCGACATCAAGCCGCTTCGCAAGACGCTTGAGGGGCTCATCCCCGCAAACGATCGCAACGAGCCGGTGCGTGAGTATGACGACGAGTCCATCATTCGCCTCGGCGAGCAGATGCGTCGCGGCGTTTCGATCGCGACCCCGGTGTTCGACGGTGCGCACGAGGTCAACATCAACCAGATGCTGGAAGATGCAGGCTTGCACACGTCGGGTCAGTCGCAGCTCTACGACGGACGTACGGGCGAGCCGTTCGACCGCAAGGTGACGATGGGCTACATCTACATGCTCAAGCTTCACCACCTCGTGGACGACAAGATCCACGCGCGTTCGATCGGTCCGTACTCGCTCGTCACCCAGCAGCCGCTGGGCGGCAAGGCGCAGTTCGGCGGCCAGCGCTTCGGCGAAATGGAGGTCTGGGCGCTCGAAGCCTACGGCGCCGCCTACACGCTGCAGGAGATGTTGACCGTGAAGTCGGACGACGTGGCCGGCCGCACCAAGGTCTACGAGGCAATCGTGCGTGGCGACGACACGTTTGAGGCGGGCATTCCGGAGAGCTTCAACGTTCTCGTCAAGGAAATGCGTTCGCTTGGCCTCAACGTCGAGCTGGAAAACACCAAGGTCGACGACGCGCCGTCACGGCTGCCCGACGCGGCAGAGTAACAATCAGATGCGCTGCGGCTTGGGCCGCGGCGCATCTGACGAATTTCCCGGCCCGGCCGGAACTATGGGCGATACCGCCCGACGAAGAACTGGAAAATGGGGTTCCCCGACCCCGAAAAGGAGAACGGCATGAACCAAGAGGTCATGAATCTCTTCAACCCGCAGGCGCCTGCGCAGGTGTTCGATTCCATCCGGATATCGCTGGCGAGCCCGGAAAAGATTCTGTCCTGGTCGTTCGGCGAGATCAAGAAGCCGGAGACCATCAACTACCGCACGTTCAAGCCCGAGCGTGACGGCCTGTTCTGCGCGCGCATTTTTGGCCCGATCAAGGACTACGAGTGCCTGTGCGGCAAGTACAAGCGCATGAAGTACAAGGGCGTCATCTGCGAGAAGTGCGGCGTGGAAGTCACGCTGTCGCGCGTCCGTCGCGAGCGCATGGGCCACATCGAGCTCGCCGCGCCCGTCGCCCACATCTGGTTCCTGAAGTCGCTGCCGTCCCGCATCGGCACGTTGCTCGACATGACGCTCAAGGATATCGAGCGCGTCCTGTACTTCGAGAACTACATCGTCACCGAGCCAGGCCTGACCGCTCTGAAGGAGCATCAGCTCCTCTCGGAAGAGGAGTACATGATCGCCGTTGACGAGTACGGCGAGGACTCCTTCACCGCCATGATCGGCGCCGAGGCGATCCACGACCTTCTGGCCGGCATGGATCTGGAGAAGATCGCTGGCGATCTTCGTTCGGAGCTTGCTTCGACGACCTCCGAGCTGAAGCAGAAGAAGTATCTCAAGCGCCTCAAGGTGGTCGAGAACTTCATGGAATCCGGCAACCGTCCGGAGTGGATGATCCTGAAAGTCGTTCCGGTCATCCCGCCGGATCTGCGTCCGCTGGTTCCGCTTGACGGCGGCCGTTTCGCGACGTCCGACCTGAACGACCTCTATCGCCGCGTCATCAACCGCAACAACCGCCTGAAGCGCCTGATCGAGCTTCGCGCGCCCGGCATCATCATCCGCAACGAGAAGCGCATGCTTCAGGAAGCGGTCGATGCGCTGTTCGACAACGGCCGTCGCGGCCGCGTCATCACCGGCGCCAACAAGCGCCCGCTGAAGTCGCTCTCCGACATGCTGAAGGGCAAGCAGGGCCGTTTCCGCCAGAACCTGCTCGGCAAGCGCGTCGACTATTCCGGTCGTTCGGTCATCGTGACCGGTCCGGAGCTCAAGCTGCACCAGTGCGGCCTGCCGAAGAAGATGGCGCTCGAACTGTTCAAGCCGTTCATCTACGCCCGCCTCGACGCCAAGGGTTATTCCTCGACCGTCAAGCAGGCCAAGAAGCTGGTCGAGAAGGAAAAGCCTGAAGTCTGGGATATCCTCGACGAGGTCATCCGCGAGCATCCGGTTCTGCTCAACCGCGCGCCGACGCTGCACCGCCTCGGCATCCAGGCGTTTGAGCCGACCCTGATCGAGGGCAAGGCGATCCAGCTTCACCCGCTGGTGTGCACGGCCTTCAACGCCGACTTCGACGGCGACCAGATGGCTGTCCACGTTCCGCTGTCGCTCGAGGCCCAGCTTGAGGCCCGCGTGCTGATGATGTCGACCAACAACATCCTGCACCCCGCATCAGGCGCGCCGATCATCGTGCCGTCGCAGGACATGGTCCTCGGCCTCTACTACCTCTCGATCGTCAACGAGAACGAGCCCGGCCAGGGCATGATGTTCGCCGACATGGGCGAGCTTCAGCATGCGCTGGAGACCAAGGCTGTCACGCTGCATGCCAAGATCAAGGGCCGCTTCAAGACCGTCGACGCGGAAGGCAAGGTCGTGTCGAAGATCTACGACACCACTCCCGGCCGCATGATCCTCGGCGAGTTGCTGCCGAAGAACGTCAACGTGCCGTTCGAGACCGCCAACCAGGAAATGACCAAGAAGAACATCTCCAAGATGATCGACACGGTCTATCGCCACTGCGGCCAGAAGGAGACTGTGATCTTCTGCGACCGCATCATGGCGCTCGGTTTCAGCCATGCCTGCCGCGCCGGCATCTCGTTCGGCAAGGACGACATGCTGATCCCGTCGGCCAAGGAGAAGCTGGTTGCGGACACCGAGGCTCTGACCAAGGAATACGAGCAGCAGTACAATGACGGCCTGATCACGCAGGGCGAGAAGTACAACAAGGTCGTCGATGCCTGGGCCAAGTGCTCCGAGAAGGTCGCCGACGAGATGATGAGCCGTATCAAGGCGGTTGAGTTCGACGACAACGGCCGTCAGAAGCCGATGAACTCGATCTACATGATGTCGCATTCGGGTGCGCGTGGTTCGCCCACCCAGATGCGTCAGCTCGCTGGTATGCGCGGCCTCATGGCCAAGCCGTCGGGTGAAATCATCGAGACGCCGATCATCTCGAACTTCAAGGAAGGTCTGACCGTTCTTGAGTACTTCAACTCCACGCACGGCGCCCGCAAGGGTCTCGCCGATACGGCTCTGAAGACGGCCAACTCCGGCTATCTGACGCGCCGCCTCGTCGACGTCGCGCAGGACTGCATCGTCAACTCGCTCGACTGCGGCACCGAAAAGGGCCTCACCATGCAGCCGATCGTCGATGCCGGCCAGGTGGTTGCGTCTCTCGGCCAGCGTATCCTCGGCCGTACGGCGCTCGAGGACATCAACCATCCGGTCACGGGCGACGTGCTCGTCAAGGGCGGCAGGCTGATGGACGAGCGTGACATTGAGGTGATCGAGAAGGCTGGCGTGCAGTCGGTCCGCATCCGCTCGGCTCTGACCTGCGAGGTCCGGGTTGGCGTCTGCGCGGTCTGCTACGGACGCGACCTGGCACGCGGTACCCCCGTCAACCAGGGCGAGGCCGTCGGCGTCATCGCGGCGCAGTCGATCGGCGAGCCGGGCACCCAGCTCACCATGCGTACCTTCCACATGGGCGGCACGGCGCAGGTCGTCGACTCGTCGTTCCTGGAAGCCTCGTATGAGGGCACGGTGCAGATCCGCAACCGCAATGTCGTGCGCAATTCCGACGGCAATCTCGTGGTGATGGGCCGCAACATGGCGATCCTGATCCTCGACGAGGCCGGCAAGGAGCGCGCAACCCACCGCGTCACCTACGGCGCCCGCATCTATGTGGACGACGGTGACAAGGTGAAGCGCGGCCAGCGTGTCGCCGAGTGGGATCCCTACACCCGCCCGGTGCTCACCGAAGTGGCCGGCAAGGTGGCGTTCGAGGATCTGGTCGACGGTATCTCCGTGCAGGAGACGACCGACGAGTCGACCGGCATCACCAAGCGCGAGGTCATCGACTGGCGTTCGACCCCACGCGGTTCGGACCTCAAGCCTGCGATCACCATCCTTGATTCCAAGGGTAAGGTCGGCAAGCTGGCGAAGGGCGGCGACGCTCGCTTCCAGCTGTCGGTCGAGGCGATCCTGTCGGTGGAGCCCGGCTCGACCGTCAAGCCCGGCGACGTGATCGCGCGTATCCCGATGGAAAGCGCCAAGACCAAGGACATCACCGGCGGTCTGCCGCGTGTTGCCGAACTGTTCGAGGCTCGCCGTCCGAAGGATCACGCCATCATCGCCGAGATCGATGGCACGATCCGCTTCGGCCGCGACTACAAGAACAAGCGCCGCATCATCATCGAGCCGCATGACTCGACGCTGGAGCCGGTCGAGTATCTCATCCCGAAGGGCAAGCCGTTCCATCTTCAGGACGGCGACGCCATCGAGAAGGGCGACTACATCCTCGACGGCAATCCGGCGCCGCACGACATCCTGGCGATCAAGGGCGTCGAGGCTCTGGCCTCGTACCTCGTCAACGAAATCCAGGAAGTCTACCGGTTGCAGGGCGTGTTGATCAACGACAAGCACATCGAGGTGATCGTTCGCCAGATGCTGCAGAAGGTCGAGATCACGGTGCAGGGCGACTCGACCTACATCCCGGGCGACCACGTCGACGTGATCGAACTCGAGGAGATCAACGATCGTCTGATCGAGGAGGGCAAGCAGCCCGCCGAAGGCCAGCCGGTTCTGCTCGGCATCACCAAGGCCTCGCTGCAGACGCCGTCCTTCATCTCGGCCGCCTCCTTCCAGGAGACGACCCGCGTGCTGACGGAAGCCGCGGTTGCCGGCAAGACCGACATGCTGCAGGGCCTGAAGGAGAACGTCATCGTCGGCCGTCTCATCCCGGCCGGCACCGGCGGGCAGATGAGCCAGATCAGGCGCATCGCCACGTCGCGCGACGAGCTGATCCTCGACGAGCGCCGCAAGGCGTCCGGCGCCGAGACAGCCGGCGCGATGCTCGCCGACATGACGAACGCCGCGGAGTGATCGGCGACGTTAGGAGCGAATGATGAAAGGGGCCCTGCAGGGCCCCTTTTGCTATCTGGCTTACGCTAGAAATATCAGGAGGCACTATGGGTCAGTCTGTCTGGAAGTCCGTTGACGACCTGATCGCCGAAAAGCTGGTACCGCCGGATCCGGTTCTCGAATCTATTCTTGCCGCCAACGCGGATGCCGGACTGCCCGCCATCGACGTGTCGCCGGCGCAAGGCAAGCTGCTCCATTTGCTGGCGCGGATGATCGGCGCGAAGCGTGTTCTCGAGATCGGCACGCTTGGGGGTTACTCGACCGTCTGGCTCGCACGCGCCCTGCCGACGGAAGGCAAAGTGATGACGCTGGAGCTTGATCCGCAACACGCCGAGGTGGCGCGCTCCAATTTCGAGGCGGCCGGACTTGCCGATCGCATCGAGCTTCGCGAGGGACCAGCCCTGAAGTCGCTGGAAGCGCTCGGCGCGGAAAAGGCCGAACCTTTCGACCTCGTCTTCATCGATGCCGACAAGCCTAACAATCTGAACTATCTGCGCTGGGCGATGCGCCTGTCGCGACCCGGTTCAGTCATCATCTGCGACAACGTCATTCGTGACGGAGCCGTGCTCGATGCCAGAGGACGCGACCCGAACGTGGAGGGGGCGAGGGCGGCGCTGTCCTTCATGGCTGAGGAACCCCGCTTGGACGCGACCGCGATCCAGACTGTCGGCGTGAAGGGCTATGACGGCTTCGCCATCGCCCTCGTGACGCAATAGGGGCGCCGCAGGCAGGACGCCCGATCTCAGTCGAAAAAAGCCTCGACCACGTTGCGACGCCCAAGCATGAAGGCGTCGGCGACATGCTGAAGCGGTGCGAGGTCGGTGTCGCTCTTCCCCGCGCGCACGATCTCGGCAAAGCGCCGGTACAGCGACGGATATTCCGTATCCGGCGCCTCGTGGACGACCTTGCCATCGATGGCGAGTTTCGCCCCGCCGGACGACAACAGCATTGCGCCCGCCTCGGTGTCGGCGGTGATGTTCCAGGTCTGCGGACCTGTCTGGCGCCAGTCGAATGACGCATTCACCGTCTGGCCGCTTGAGGCGCGGAAGGCGATTTCCGCAGCGATCGGCGCGTCGCGGTTCTCAGGGAAATCCAGCCGTGCCGAGGTCACGAACATCGGCGGCAGGATATGCGTGGCGATCGACAATGCGTTGATGCCAGGATCGAAAACGCCAAAGCCTCCTGCCTGCCAGATCCAGTCCTGGTTCGGATGCCAGCGCCGGACATCTTCCTTCCAGTCGATGGCAGCCGAGCGGATCGTCGTCCCGGCAAGAAAGCTGCGCGCGGCCTCGACCGAAGCGGCATAGCGTGAGTGCCAGCTTGCGAACAGCGATACGCCTTGCCGCGCAGCGATCGCCTTCAGGTCTTCGACCTCGCTGACGGTTGCTCCCGGCGGCTTTTCGAGAAACACGTGCTTTCCGGCCAGCAAGGCGGCGCGCGCTGCCTTATGCCGGACCTGTGGCGGTTGGCAGAGCGAAACCGCATCGATCTGAACATCCGAAGCCAGCATGTCCTCGATGGTCGCGAAGTTGGCGACCCCGTCGACGGTTGCGTTCCTGCTTGCGGCCGCGACGAGCCTATAATCCTTGTCCTTGGCGAGGGCGGGCAGATGCTGGTCGCGAACGATCTTTCCGACCCCCACGATGCCGAGCCGGATTGGTGCGCTGCTGGACATGATCTGCTCCCTGTTTCGTGTCGTGATTAACAGAACCCTTTGGGCGCGCAACCGCCTGATCATGTCCGTATGCCGCCAACTGGCGCACCGTAATCGACCGCAGTAAGCTTGGGCTGCAAAGTTTGGGCGCGGCGGATCAAGCTCTCATCAGATGACAAACACAGACGAAGTCCTAGGGGGCGAGCAGACGAACGCTGCACCAGCCCTGGGTCGCTTGGACGCGCGCGCGAATCGACGCCGATATGATCTGGACTGGCTGAGAGTATTCGCCTTCGGCGTCCTGATTCTCTACCACATCGCCATGTCCTACTCGACCTGGGACTGGTTTGTGGCAAGCCGCTACAGTTCACCGGCCATCGAGCCGTTCATGGGTATGGTCAATCCGTGGCGGCTCTCGCTCCTGTTCTTCATTTCGGGCGTCGCGGTGCGCTATCTCTCCGATAGAATGCCCGTCGTCGAGTTCGTGCGGAGGCGAATTGTCCGGTTGCTCCTGCCGCTGATATTCGGAATGTTCGTCGTCTGCATGCCGCAGACCTACGTGTCATTGCGCTACTGGGACGAAATCCCGCCCGGTTTTCTCGCCTTCTACCGCGATTGGCTGGGTCTGGGGCAATACGCGTTCGCCCTCCCGCAATGGTACCACCTCTGGTACGTGGCCTATCTGCTCGCCTACACGCTGGTCGTGGCGGCGTGCCTGCCGTTGCTGAGAGGCGCGGGCAGGGTAGTGGCCGACCCACTTCTGGCATGGCTTGCCCGCGGACGTGGATGGCTTCTGCTGTTCGTGCCGGCGCTTCCCTTTGTGTTCTATGTTTTCGCGCTCGCCCCATACTTTCCCTGGACCTACTCGTTGGTCGGCGATTGGGACCTGGTCGCCCGTACGTTCACGGCCTTCATCTTCGGGTTCATGGGAGCCGGGAACGAGCACTTCTGGCGAGCGATGGACAGTGTGCTTTCGGCATCCGTTGGTGTCGCCCTGGTTCTGGGTGTTCTGCTGCTGGTGGCAGGGTTGAATTCGTTTGAAGTCGGTTCGGACACGGTTCTACTGAACGCGGTCCTGATCTTGAGGGAGTTTTATGCCTGGTCGGTGATCGCGATGCTTTTCGGTCTCGCGCGCAGGTTCGCGAACCATCCAAGCGCGATTCTGGCGTACCTGACGGCGGCCATTTTCCCCTACTTCATCCTGCATCAGACAATCATTCTGGTCGTTGCCTACTGGTTCACGATCTATGAGGTTCCGCTTGCCTTGGAGGTGGGAGCAATGCTGTTCGCGACCGTCCTCGGATGCGGCATCGCATACGAGATCATTCGCCGCGCCGGACCGGTGAGATTGCTTTTTGGCCTGCCACTTCGCGAAAAGCGTCCATTTTAAAGGATGCTTCTCAACCCCGGCCGATCACCACGATCGCAATCTCGCCCTCCAGAGCGCCCTGGTATGCCGAAATGTGCGGTTCCTCGTCCGGTTCGCCTTCCATGTCGCCGATCTGGTCGAGCTCGGCCTCGGCATAACCTTCGCGGGTCAACGCTGTCAGCGTCATTCGGACGGCAGAATCGTCGTCGGGCGCGGTCAGAAGCACGTGGACATCCTCCCATGGGCCGCTCTTGTCGCGGCGCACCCGTCCGATGATGATCGTGACGGGGCGCTCATCGTTGTCGTTCATGCGGTGATTCCCTTGTTTGGCGTGTCTCGCGCGCCGGAGATTCGCTTGCGGGGGTATCTGTCGCACGGCTCGACGATTGCGGACAGGAATAGCTGGTCACTTTCTGCTTTCCAGACTTGGGAACGCGCAAGAAAATGTCGAAGGTTTGCAACATGGCAGGCATGCGCCTATTTCACGAGAGAAATCGTGGCTTCGGGGTTGACGCTTTCGGGTGTTGCGAGTAGAAGCCGCGCCATCTGAGCCGATGTGAGGTTTTGCTTTCCAGGGCGTCTCGCCCAGGAGTTTGCCTCAAACAGGGTTCGTCTTACGAGCGACTGAACATTTCCGGCATGCACGAAGCGGCTCCCGCTTCCTCTGCTTTTGTTCGGGCAGGACCGCTACAAGCGGTGTTTTGCCCGAATTTGCGTATGGAAACGACAGTCCCGCTCGAAGCAGGACGGGTCCGGAACGGGCTCAAGATACGGAATTGAGAGACAAGAGGATTTAATGCCTACCGTCAACCAGCTGATCCGCAAGCCGCGCCAAGTGCCGGCGACGCGAAACAAGGTCCCGGCGATGCAGCAGAACCCGCAGAAGCGCGGCGTCTGCACGCGCGTCTATACCACGACGCCGAAGAAGCCGAACTCCGCCCTGCGCAAGGTTGCGAAGATCCGCCTGACCAATGGCTTCGAGGTGATCGGCTATATCCCGGGCGAGGGCCACAACCTTCAGGAGCACTCCGTGGTCATGATCCGCGGCGGTCGCGTGAAGGACCTTCCGGGTGTGCGCTACCACATCATCCGTGGCGTGCTCGACACCCAGGGTGTGAAGAACCGCAAGCAGCGCCGCTCGAAATACGGCGCCAAGCGTCCGAAGTAAGGGTCCCCCGGCTTCGGCGCTTTTTGTTTGTGCGCCGGGCTTGAGACAAGAGAGACAAAAGCATGTCCCGTCGTCACAGTGCAGAGAAGCGTGAGATCAATCCGGACCCCAAGTTCGGCGATCTCATCGTCACCAAGTTCATGAACGCCGTCATGTATGACGGCAAGAAGTCGGTCGCCGAGACGATCGTCTATGGCGCCCTCGATCAGGTGCAGGCCAAGACGAAGCAGGAGCCGGTCACGGTTTTCCATCAGGCGCTCGACAATGTCGCGCCGCACGTCGAAGTCCGTTCCCGCCGCGTTGGTGGTGCGACTTACCAGGTTCCGGTCGACGTTCGCCCCGAGCGTCGTCAGGCGCTCGCGATCCGCTGGCTGATCGCCGCGGCGCGCAACCGCAACGAGACCACCATGGTCGACCGCCTCTCCGGCGAATTGATGGACGCGGCCAACAACCGCGGCACCGCCGTGAAGAAGCGTGAAGACACCCACAAGATGGCGGAAGCCAACCGCGCCTTCGCGCACTACCGCTGGTAAGGCGCAGACGAGAGACTGAGAGGCACCATCATGGCCCGCGAATATAAAATCGAAGACTACCGTAACTTCGGCATCATGGCGCACATCGACGCCGGCAAGACGACGACGACCGAGCGCGTCCTCTACTACACCGGCAAGTCGCACAAGATCGGCGAAGTCCACGATGGCGCGGCCACGATGGACTGGATGGAGCAGGAGCAGGAGCGCGGCATTACGATCACGTCCGCTGCCACCACGACCTTCTGGAAGGGCCGTGACGGCAAGCTGCGCCGCTTCAACATCATCGACACCCCCGGCCACGTCGACTTCACCATCGAAGTCGAGCGTTCGCTGCGCGTGCTCGACGGCGCGATCGCGCTGCTGGACGCCAACGCCGGTGTGGAGCCGCAGACCGAGACAGTCTGGCGCCAGGCCGACAAGTACCACGTTCCGCGGATGATCTTCTGCAACAAGATGGACAAGATCGGCGCTGACTTCTATCGCTCCTACGAGATGATCGGCTCGCGCCTTGGTGCACAGGCTGTCGCCATGCAGCTTCCGATTGGCGCCGAGACCGAATTCAAGGGTGTTGTCGACCTGATCGAGATGAACGCGCTGGTGTGGCGCGACGAGTCGCTCGGCGCTGCCTGGGACGTCGTCGAGATTCCGGCCGACCTGAAGGCGAAGGCTGAAGAGTTCCGCGAGAAGATGATCGAAGCCGCCGTCGAAATGGACGACGAGGCGATGAACAACTACCTCGAGGGCAAGATGCCTTCGAACGACGAAATCCGCGCGCTCATCCGTAAGGGCACGATCGCCGTCAAGTTCTTTCCGATGTTCTGCGGCTCGGCCTTCAAGAACAAGGGTGTTCAGCCGCTTCTCGACGCCGTGGTGGAGTTCCTGCCGTCGCCGGTCGATGTTCCCGCGATTAAGGGCATCGACGCCAAGACCGAGAAGGAAATCGAGCGTCACGCAGACGACAACGAGCCGCTTTCCATGCTCGCGTTCAAGATCATGAACGACCCCTTCGTCGGCTCGCTCACCTTCGCGCGCATCTATTCGGGCAAGCTTGCCAAGGGCACGTCGCTCGACAACACCGTCAAGGGCAAGAAGGAACGCATCGGCCGCATGCTGCAGATGCACTCCAACTCGCGTGAGGACATCGAAGAGGCTTTCGCCGGCGACATCGTCGCTCTGGCCGGCCTCAAGGACACGACCACCGGCGACACGCTCTGCGATCCGCTGAACCCGGTCATCCTCGAGCGTATGGAATTCCCCGATCCGGTCATCCAGATCGCGATCGAGCCGAAGACCAAGGGCGACCAGGAAAAGATGGGCCTCGCGCTGCATCGTCTCGCCGCCGAGGACCCGTCCTTCCGCGTCAAGACCGACGAGGAAAGCGGCCAGACCATCATCGCCGGCATGGGCGAGCTTCACCTCGACATCATCGTCGACCGCATGCGTCGCGAGTTCAAGGTCGAGGCCAATGTCGGTGCGCCGCAGGTGGCTTACCGTGAGACGATTTCCCGTGCCCACGAGCAGGACTACACGCACAAGAAGCAGACCGGTGGTACCGGCCAGTTCGCCCGCGTGAAGATCCAGTTCGAGCCGAACACCGAGAGCGAGGATTTCGTTTTCGAATCCAAGATCGTCGGCGGCGCGGTTCCGAAGGAATACATCCCGGGCGTCGAGAAGGGCATCAACAGCGTCATGGGTTCTGGCCCGTTTGCCGGCTTCCCGATGATCGGCGTCAAGGCGACGCTGGTTGACGGCGCCTTCCACGACGTCGACTCCTCGGTGCTGGCGTTCGAAATCGCGTCCCGCGCCTGCTTCAAGGAGGCTGCACCGAAGCTCGGCGTGCAGCTTCTGGAGCCGATCATGAAGGTCGAGGTCGTGACGCCGGAAGACTACGTCGGCAACGTCATCGGTGACCTGAACAGCCGTCGTGGCCAGATACAGGGTCAGGAGACGCGCGGCGTGGCCGTCGTCGTCAACGCGATGGTGCCGCTGGCCAACATGTTCAAGTACGTGGACAACCTGCGTTCGATGTCGCAGGGCCGCGCCCAGTACACGATGCAGTTCGACCACTATGAGCCTGTGCCGACTGCGGTCGCCCAGGAAGTTCAGAAGAAATACGCGTAATTCCAAAGGCTTGACGCGGTAACTTAATTTACGCCCGTAGTTGGGCGGCAGGAACGGAGACCTCAAATGGCAAAAGGTAAATTTGAGCGCACCAAGCCTCATGTGAATGTTGGCACGATTGGTCACGTTGACCATGGCAAGACGTCGCTGACGGCGGCGATCACGAAGTATTTTGGCGAGTTCAAGGCGTATGACCAGATTGACG
>NZ_JAEULZ010000023.1 GCF_016793485.1 Mesorhizobium sp.
ACCGTATATCCGCGCCACCTTGAGGGTCGCGTGGAACAGCCCGCTGTTTCCGTGCTGCCGGATTGGCGGAGTAGCTCAGTTGGTTAGAGCACGGGAATCATAATCCTGGGGTCGGGGGTTCAAATCCCTCCTCCGCTACCACATGCCTAGCAGCACCATACCGTCCGTCGTCGTCCGCTTGCGTGCGCTGCGGTCCTGAAATCCCATCAATTCCGGCCCTTTAACCGGGTGCATTCCCGGCTGTGAGGCCCTAGCGCCTCCCACAATCCCGGTTTCCTGCCCCATTGCGGCTGGCCGCGTTCCGTATGTGCAGCCGCATGTGCTCACTAAGGACTGGACTAAGCCCGCGACCGAAGCGAAAGCACCGCCCCGCAGTGACGAGGTATGGG
This sequence comes from Mesorhizobium sp., assembly GCF_016793485.1. Taxonomy (GTDB): domain Bacteria; phylum Pseudomonadota; class Alphaproteobacteria; order Rhizobiales; family Rhizobiaceae; genus Mesorhizobium_K. The sequence continues at coordinate 390 of NZ_JAEULZ010000023.1, forward strand.
CATGGGACGCAACAGGCGAGCACTTTCTCAGCGCGAGGTCGACGCGGTCACGAAGACCGGACTGACCTGGGCCGACGATAATCTCTACGTCCAGCGGCGCGACGACGGGACGCGCTCTTGGGTGTTCAGGTACGAGCGCGACGGCCGTGTCCGGTCGTTGGGGCTGGGTGCCCTCGCCCGCGTATCTCTGGAGAAGGCACGGAAGCTGGCTGGCGCGCACCGGGTCACGGTCTGGGACGGCGGCGATCCCGTTGCAGACAAGAAGGTCGCGAAGCAGCAGGCACGGGCGCAGGTGACGAGCGCCGCGCCTACGTTCGAGCGGGTCGCGAAGGAGTACATCGCCACGCGCGAGGCATCGCACAAGAGCCCCGAGGCCCAGCGCCAGTGGCCCTCGTCCCTACGCGACCACGTGCATCCGATCTTCGGTCGCAAGCCGGTCGACCAAGTCGGGCTGGACGATGTCCACCGGGCGCTCAGTCCCATCTGGACCTCGATGTACCCCACGGCCAAGAAGGTCCGTGGCAGGATAGCGGCCGTGCTGGACTATGCGGCCGCGAAGGGCTGGAGGCCCGATGACAACCCCGCGCGGTCGCCCGGCCCGCTGGACGCGCTGCTCCCGCCATCGCGTCATCGGGAAAAGCACCACGCCTCTGTGCCCTATCAGGACCTGCCCGCCGTGGTCGCCAAGCTGCGCCGACTCGACTCCATCTCGGCCAAGTGCCTGCTGTTGGTCATCCTGACGGGCGTCCGCAGCGGCGAGGCCCGACTGGCGGAGTGGTCGGAGTTCGACCTCGATGGCGGGCTCTGGACGATTCCGACCGAGCACACCAAGACCTCGCAAGAGCATCGCGTGCCGCTGTCGGCGCAGGCGATGGAGTTGCTGCGTTCGATTCCGCGCAAGGGGAAGCTGGTCTTCCCGAATCCGAAGACCAAGGCGGCGCTTTCCTACAACGCGTTGATGGAGGTGCAGAAGAGTCTCCGCAAGGCCACCACGGTCCACGGCTACCGAGCAACACTCAGCACGTGGGCGCGAGAGCAGACATCGTATTCGGAAGAGGTCATCGAGTGGTGTCTGGCCCATGGGACGGTGAAAGTCACCGCCGCATATGCGAGGACGACGCGGCTCGATGAACGCCGGCCGCTGATGCAGGAATACGCGGACTACGCTTACGCCCTATCGTAGTTGATCCGCGAGGTGGCGACGATGTCACCGGCAGCGACCGGGTCACTCAGCACCCGCTCTATCCAGGTGGACTGATCCTGGTCCACCACCGCCACCTTCATCAGCGCCCGCATGTCATTCTTGAAGAGGTCGTCGCGCAGCACCCCTGCGTCCCGGTACTCAGCAAGTATCTTCATCATAGCGCTGGCGTGGGCCGCGAGTGCCGCTAGCCTCAAAATATCAGTACCTGCCGCCTTGCAGTCCCGAGCGAACGATACCAAGGCCAAGTTCATGGCGGTTTCCGAATGGCTGTATCCGCTCTCCAAGCTTAGGAGCGCCGCTCCAACGCCGTACTGGGTCATGTCGTAGCCCAGATGCCGCATGACCTTATCAACTACCTCAAGATCTTCGGTGGTTGAGGTCAGCCCGCCTGCATCGCTTTTCGGGGGCGCGCTTTCCAAGCCGTCGAGGAACTGCAGGCCACGCGTGGTAGCCCAGAAGAAAGAGATCTCCGACTCTCCGCGCAGCCGGCCTATGAAGTTCGGCTGCTGCCGGCCTGACTGAATGTAGTCGTTGGCCACGAGGTGGGCGATTGCGTCTGCCAAGGCACCGAACGTAGCGTTGACGGCCACCTGTATTTCGTCCCACGTCAACGCTGGGACTTGGGTCGCACGACCATGAGTCGTCGCGGTCATCAGTCTGTTCGGATGGCCACGGGCGATCACCCGCAGCACTCGTACGTCTTCATCTAACACCGCAGGCGGATGTGACACTGCGACGACCCTCCCATCTCAGCACGCAGTGTAACAAACAACCGTTACGACCGCGACAGCCGCATATTCGACCGCCACAGTTGCCCGCACATCGCCCTTGTCGGCCTTGCAGGTGCGACGACGCCACATCGTAGCGATGACGCGCGTACGGCCGCGTGTGGCCCGCTGTGGGGAGAATGGCGGTTCGGCGTGTCCGGATATCGGCCCCGCGCCTACGGTTAACACGCACCCTACAATTCTACGTTGCAGGACAACCCGATGGTCATATCCGTCTGGCAGGCTTCTCGGTTCGTACCGGCCAACGAGGGAGATACCCGATGTACGTAAAGTGGGAAGCAGAAATCGTGGCCGTGCTGACCCTAGCGGGGAAGCCGGTGCACTATACAAGGATAGCAACACGTATCCCAAGGATAGGGTCGCAGAACAAGCCTTCTGCCAGTGTCATCGGCGCAGCCCTCTACCGTTCGATGCTCAGAGCCGACAGCCGGATTCAGCGAGTAGGACGTGGCTTATACGAGCTCCGCGACCGTCGACAGGCTCCCCGCAAGAAGGCGGCGTGATGCTGCAGATACCAGCCACCCAGAACGCCGAGGCTCATCTCGCGAAGGCTGAGCGCTACTTGTCCAAGGGTAGCGACCAGTATCGCCTGGCGCGGGAATCCATGAAGACCGCCCAGAGGCTTGACCCAGAGGTGATGACGAATCGCTACATGGCGAAGCGGCTCGGCCGCAGCCATCGCTGGGTCAACGCGTTGATGAGCTGGGATGGCGAGGGCACACCGTTCGAGCGTCGGAAGAAGAACGTGGCCGACGAGGGTCTGACCGAGATCGATGAGCCCGCCATCTTCCTGCGAGAGAACCTCGACACCATACTGCTTGGCAACCACGTGCTCTGCTATGGCGATGCCGAGAACGCGCACAGCAAGCTGGAACTCTTCAGCAGCGCAGGGCTCCCCTTCCTCAAGGAGTTCTTCGACCCCGACGCCATAGAGGAGGACGACGGCAAGGGATTCGTCGTCTGCACCGACCCGCCATATGGCGTGGGTAAGGACGGCGTCACGAACGACCGGAGGGCCACGTGGGGCGAGGTCTACGCGCTGTTCAGGCCTCGTGGTGGATTCGCCTTCGCGGCGTACAAGCCCCCACAGTTCATGAAGGCCCAGCGCAGCATCGAGAAGGCCGGCTGGAAGGTGAAGCACTACCTATCGATGCAGAACTCGGGCGGACAGCCATGGGATGGCCGGGTGCAGAACTCCATCGACGCCATCTTCTTCTTCGAGCGCAAGGGGGAAGACGTGTGGCCGAAGCGGGATACGGGAACCATCCTTCCATCCCTGCTCAAGCCCAGCGCCGGGTGGACCGCCGCCCGCAAGGAACTCCCCAGCGACCATCCGACCCCGAAGCCGGTCAACGTGATGGTGGACCTCATCGAGCGCATCACCGAGCCGGGTGACATCGTGTTGGACCCGTTCGCGGGCTCAGGCTCGACATTGATAGCCTGTGAGGAAATCGGCCGAACGTTCATCGGCATCGAGATAGAGGGCAAGTACGTCCAGCATATCGTTCGACGGTGGCAGGCGAAGACGGGCAAGGATGCCATGGTCGACCGTGCGTTCGCCGATGGACTCATCAGCTTCAACGACCTTGAGCATACGCCCGGCTGGGGTGACTACGTCGAGTAGGGTGGAACGCACCGTTCCACCAACAGTGGCTGCGCGTCACGTTGGCGACGAGTCGTCGCCAACGACGATGTAGTCCATCACTTCCGGCTCGACTTGCACCATCAGCATGTTCCAAGCCAATGACCGGGCATGGAACGCGACCTGCCCTTGCTCGCCCCACTCGCGCCCGACGCCGATGCCTCCAGCATCCGCCAGGGCGACCGACGCTTCGCGTCCAGATATCTGGCCATGCAGTTGTTCGACCACCACGGCCTCACCTACACAACGCTTCACGCCCTCGCGCGCGCCATGTCGATCAAGGTCGGCAAGGAGATGGGCGAGCCATGCACCGAGCGGTACCAACGCAAGCTCCACGTCCCAGACCCTGACCCTGCCGACGCCATCCGCTTCGCCAGCCAGCAGTCGCTCCGCCGCGACGACCGAAAGACTCTCCATCGAATCCTCCGTCGCCATGGTGATGTACCCGGTGCGCGCGAGGCGGTCGCCGTGGCGCTCGGGCTGACCAGCGCTACTGGCTGGCGGGACCAGGTCGTCCTCCATGAGACCGGGCTGCTGAAGACCGATGAGTTCACTCGCGCCCTGCGCACCGAGGCCGAGTTCATCGTGGGCACCGCCATGCGCTCGTCAGACCTGACCGCGCGCGTCGTAGCCCGCACCGAGCGGGACGAGGAGCCGGACACAGCCCTATCAGCGGTTCACGCCGAGCTCCTGGCCGAGCAGACGGAACTGTCGCTTGTTGCGGCCGACAGGGGCACCAGCGCGGGGTACATCGCCGGCTACGCCGGTGTGGCCTCCGATACGGCACGGCGTTGGTCACAGCGACCGGACTGGGCACCTCGGCTCCGTGCGGAGGTCGATAGGGTCTATCAGACTCGGCGGAACGAACTCGCTGCTCCATCAACCTGAGCCGACTACACTAGTCCCCGAGAGCGAAGGTACGATTCACGCACCCTGACGAAGGAGACGTGACGTGCCTGCTGAGACAACCACCCTGCTGCGCCTGCCCGCCGTGCTTGAACGCACCGGCGTGAAGCGCACCACGCTGTTCAACCTCATCCAGCGCGACCTGTTCCCTGCACCCGTCCGGATTCGCAACACACGGATTCGCGCGTGGCCAAGCACGGCCGTCGATGCGTGGATTCACAACCAGATCAATGGAGACTGAAATGCTACCAACGATACCCGATACCTATGCGTCCCTCCGCCTCGGCGGAACCACCCGTGCCGAACAGGTGCTCACCGCCTGGCAGGCCGACAAGAAGCTCACCGATAAGACACCCGTCGAGCGAGCTATTGCGCTGGGCCAGCGCCCCATCGACGTTGAACGCAAGCTCACCGGCAACAAGGCCGTCATCGAGGGAGCGTACGCGGACCAGGCAGCCGCGAAGGCGGCGCTCGATGTCGGTGCCAAGGCGCGCGCCGCCAAGGCTATAGGGGAAGCGTCCAAGGCGAACGACGAGCTCGTCGGGCAGCTAGCGGATGGGAGTATCCTCGCCAACCGCGTGGAACCGCCGATTGCATCTTTCTATGAGGCTCCCGTCGTCAACCCTAGTACCCGGCAGTGGGGTCCGCCGACCGCGAGGCCTTACACGCTGCTCCCTCCGCAGAAGCTCCAGCCGACGACGACCTTCACGGCGTTGGCGCTGTCGAAGGACTTGCAGATCGAAGAGATCGACCGCGACATCGCCAAGATCGAGAACAGCGTCGTGCCCATCGAGGACGCGACGGCGAAGATGCGGAAGGAGTTCGATGAACTCGCAGCCAAGGGCGCTCTCCACGTGCGCAGGGTCGGCCCGTTCAAGGGTACCATCGCGTGGCCGGAGACCAACATCAACGCGGCTCCCCTCACCGAGGGATTCCGGGCTCGCGCCGTCGATACTTCCGCGCTGTTCATCCGGCACTTCAGGAAGCAGATCGAGGCCGAGGCTCTCGCCGAGCTTGAGAGCTTCTACGGCGACGTCGTCTCGATGACGCCGCAGGAGCGGCACGATGAGCTCCGCAAGCTCCGTGCGGCACGCAGGGCCGTGGAACGGGTGCGGATCGAGGCGGTCTGGGCGGCTCTGAAGGCCGGCGAGCCCGGCGACGTCTGGCATCATGCTGGTGCTGACCCGTATCTCCTGCTGGGCATCGAACGGCCCATCTGAACGCTGCGCCCCGCGCGGGTCTTACCCTCCCGTTAGGGGCTGCGCGACGGCGAGGTCCGGTACTCTCGGTCACCGGGCCTCGCCAACGCTCGGCGGTGCGGCTGCACCTCCTTACCGCACCGCCGAGCGCCTCGAACTCAACAGCGCCTGCGTGGCGCAGACAAGGACAACGAAAATGGTAACCTACTACGTAGTCAGCAACCGGGCACCCAGCCCACAGCAGCGCGGCGTCACATACGACGCGGCGATGCGGTACCTCGATGTCATGGCGCGGGATGACCTGTCTCTTCAAGAGATCGGGGCCGCGTATGATTCGCTGTACGCGGACTCCGCTCCTGCAGCGAACGCCAGGGTGATCACGATGGGTGCGCGGCCCGACGACCACCGCACGCACATCACGACCATCGGCGGGAAGCGTGTTCCGATGGCGACGATCGAGCGGCTCCTCGCGATGCGACCCCGCGTGCCCCGCGTTCGTGCTTCGGCGGCCGCCGATCAGCATGGTTTCACCAACCGCCTCCCCGCAGCAGCGGGCTCGGTTGTCGGTGGAGCCTTCAAGCTCGACCGGAGGGCACGTTGATGGCCGAAGATCTCAACCGCGACCCGGTGACGGGCAAGACCAACGCCCTCAACTTGGACCGGCGCGAGTACGAGCAGCTCGACACCGCGAACGCGTTCAAGCGCTTCAACGCAGCGAAGCGCCGGCCGAACGAGCGGCGCGACGACCGCGATGACGGGAGGAGCTGACCATGGGCCGGTCCATACAGAGCGGTGGAGGCCCTGCGGCCTCTGCCTGGGCGACGGCAGCGATGCGGTCGCTATACGCTCCCCCGGAGCCGCAGCCCTCGGTGCCCGTTGCCGAGGCCAAGGTGAAGCCACCCGTTGGATATGTTGTTCGCAACGGCGTGACAGTCGTGCCGACCAAGGTCGGGAGGCGGTCATGACCACTGACGCTGACGATGATGTCGCCTTCGCTTTCCAGGCGGCTCGGGAGCGGACCGACGACCCCGTGGCGGCGGCGATCCTGGCACACGCGGCCGTGATGGTCGAGCAGCTTCGGGCGTCCACCGAGACCATCCGGCTCGGGCTGATGACTGAGAACGAGCGCGTCCGCCACGCGAAGACCGTGGCATCCACCAACCGCGAGATGGAGCGGCGTGAGCGGCTCGGTCAGCGATTCTAACAGCATCGGCCGAGGTAGCGCCCGGCCGTCAGGCGACTCGACTGTTCTCTCCGGGGCAGTCGGGTCGCCGCCCAACCCGGAGTACGATATGAGTACCGACATCAAGCACGACCTCGATTCCACCATCGCGTTCCTGGAGCAGTTCCAGACGGGCGGGCCGTGGAATGTCACCAGCATACACCCCGATGTGCCCGGCAAGGTCATCTCCGCGACGTTCAGCGACCCGGTCAAGGCGCGGGCATGGCTGGAGCGCCACGCGGATACCAACCTCTACTTCGCGTCCGCATCGGCCCCCAAGCCATCGGGCAAGGGCGGGCGGGTGACGAAGCCCGACATCCCATTCATCGAGTACATCCACGGCGACCTTGACGTCGACAAGGATGACAACGCCCTCACCCTCGACCAGCGCAAGGCTCGGAAGCGTGCCGAGCTCGACGCCTCCGAGGTCCCACCGACCTTCACCATCGACTCGGGCGGTGGCCTGGCCGTGCTGATGCGGTTGGACGAGCCGCTGGAGGCGACACCGGAGAACATCGAGCGCGTCGAGGCGATGAATCGCTGGATGGTCGAGCGCTTCGGCGCAGACAAGCAGACCACCGATGTCGGACGGCTGTTGCGGTTGCCTGGCACGGTGAACTATCCATCGCAGAAGAAGAGGGACCGTGGCCGTGTCGTCGCGCCGACCAAGCTGCTGGATAGCAGCGGGCAGCTGCACGACGTCACGGCCTTCGGTCAGGTAGCACGTGGTGCCACCTCCAACAGCATGACCGACGCCGAGTGCAGCGCCGTCGAAATCGTCGCCGTCGAGAGCCTTGAGGACTACGGCCTCCCCGACGATCTGCGCACCCTCATCGTGAACGGCCATGAGGCCGGCGAGGACCGCTCCGCCCGCATGTTCCATGCGGCCTGTGAGATGGTGCGCTCCGGGATGCCCGTGGGAGCGGTCGCAGGCGTGCTGCTCAACACCGAGTGGCGCATCGGCGACCACGTGCGCGACCACAAGGGTCGGCCGGTCGAGACATACGCGGCGCGGCAGGCGCTCCGGGCGCTGCGGGCGGTCAACGAGCAGCGGCTCGCCGACCTGCAGGAGATGGGTGGCATCGAGGCGGAGTGGCTCGAAGGCGACGGACCGGTATCCGGCGACACGATGCTCGATGGCCTGGGCTACGTGCTCGCCAGCGATGTCGAGATGAAGCCGCTTAACCCGCTATGGCCTGAGCGCTTCTACATCGGAAAGCTCTCCAACCTCGCAGGCATGCCCGACATGGGCAAGAGTCACGTGACGGTCGACATCGCCGCCCGTGTCACCACCGGCGCAGCCTGGCCCGATGGCAGCGGCTTCGCGCCGAAGGGCATGGCGGTCTTCCTGGCCGCTGAAGACGACCGCGCCGATACCATCGCACCGCGCCTCAAGGCTGCAGGCGCTGACATGACCAAGGTCATCATCCTCAACTCGTTGGTGCTCGCGGCAGGCAAGGACGGCAAGAAGCGCCGTCGCGCCTTCAGCATCGCCGAGGACCTCGACCGGCTGACCAGGCTGAAGCGGCAGTTCCCAGACATCCGTGTCATCACCATCGACCCGGTCAATGCGTTCATCGGGACGACTAAGGAGACCGACAGTTTTCGCGATACCGATGTCCGCGCAGTGCTCGGGCCGTTGAAGGAGTGGGCGGAAGAGCATCAGGTCGCGATCATCATCGTGACCCACTTCAAGAAGGGTGGACAGGGCCGCGCCATCGACCAGGTGATGGGCTCGCTGGCCTTTACCGCCTTGGCGCGCTCATCCTGGGCGTTCATCGAGGAACGGGATTCCAACGACGAGCCGACCGGCCGCAGGCTGCTGGCCAAGATTAAGCAGAACGTCACGCGCGCCGATGTCGAGGCCATGGCCTGCACCATTGAAGGCGTCGACCTCGGCCACGACATCTTGACCTCGCGGATTGTCTGGGACGGCAAGGTCGAGGGCAACGCGGACATGTTGCTGGGAGGCACCGGGGGCAGCGAGAAGCTCAAGGCCGCGAAGGCCTTCCTACTGGCCATGCTCAGTGATGGCCCCATTGCAGCGGCCACGGTTCTCTCAGAAGGCGAACTGGCAGGCCACAGCGCAACGACGGTCAGAAGGGCGAAGAAGGAGCTGGGCGTTGCGGCTGTGAAGCAGGATGGCCACTGGGTCTGGGAGATTACCGGCACGGAGGTGCCTGCGATATGAGGAATCGCTACACGGATGGTTAGTTGGTCACCTTGGTCACCTTGCTTCCGAAATGGCTGAACACCGGGATACCAAGGTGACCAAGGTGACCAACAGCTGATAGGGCTTGGTCATCTTGGATCGGTACCAAGGTGACCAGAGCCCGTCTCCGATGTCCCTCAGAACCGCAGAGAACAGCCATTCCTCCTTATACGCAATATTGATGGTTACTCTCTATGTGAGAGAGCCAAGGTGACCAAGGTGACCAACTAACCATCCGTGTAGCGTTGTGTTCTTGCGACCGCGTCGGGACGGGCTCCATCCCGACCACCGCCCCATCACCACACAGCACGCAGCCCTCAGCGCCTGGCTACGCCCCAGCCAACACCGAACCGCACGGCCTCATCGCTCGATCCCCACACCCCAGCAGCACCATCTGCAACGAAGCATCGAGCCGCCAGGCCTCTGCCATCACCATCGCGCGGCCGACCAGGTCGTGGCGATGGTTAATCCGAGATGATCGATGAGCTGAGAGATTCTGGAATCGATGGGTCCTCCCCCGATCATGAGTCCCATACGGGGGGCAGGGCGGCGATGGGAGGCCGGCCGTGGTGTATTTATTGTGTACCTGACGTACCTCGGGCCGGCGATAGGACAGTATGGCTGTCCTATATGCCCTTGAGCCGACACGGCAGCACCCCCGACCACGTCGGATTCGATGCTGGATTTTACACATATATTCGGCAGGAAATCCGACCTCGACCCGCCAACGGCGAAACGCCCGCACACGCCCGCAAGCGTGGCCACACGCAGGCCTTATCGCCCGACAGGCCTACGCGCCGCGATGCGGAGCGATACGCGCGGCGTTGGGGCCGTCCCGGAAACGATGAAGGTAGGCGCGACGGCCGGCCCTGTTGGGTCTATGAGGCGGTTAGGCCTTGCGGTACTTGCCGGTCTCGCGGTCGTAGATGATGGCGATGCCCTGCTTCTTCTTCAGGTTGCTCATAGCGCCCCTGATGGAGTGGGTCTGCATCTTTATCTCCCGCTGCATCTCCTTGATGGTCGCACCGCCCTGTCGGCTCAGGAACCGCAGGAAGCGCTCCGTGTTGGTGGGGCGGCGCAGCTTGTTGTAGGGCACCTGCTCGGCGGTCTTGGCCTTCGGCTTCTTCGCGGCCGGCTTGGCCTTCGGGGCAGCGGTCTTCTTGGATGGGGTCTTGGCGGTCATCGGTCTGGTCTCCTCAGTTGGTGATGACGACCACAACGCTTATGTTCACGACGATAGCCAGTCCGAAGAACAACCCTGGCTCCATCGCGGTTAAGCGTTCTCATCGCCTTCACGACCCCATCGATCATCGGCTCTGAAAGCGATGACGGGGCCGTGCGGCCCCGCCATGCCCGAGACGAGCCGGTCTTCAGTCGGTATGCCTGCGGCGATGGACGCCCCGGCTGTCGATCACTGTGGCGAGGGGCTTCGCGGCCATCAGCCGTCGCGCCTCCAGTCGTTCGAACGCCTGCTCGCGTTCCCACTGTGTGAGCGAGTCGAGTCCGGGCAACATGGCGCGGTCGTGCAGCCAGTCAGAATATCGCTGGACCTCGCACCGCCGATGGCGCAGGAGCCAGTCCCAGAACTCTTCGCTCAGATGGTCGTTGCAGTCGGTGCGCCTTCGCCTAGGCCTTGGTGGGCGGAGGTATTCGCGGAGCGACCGTGGGTCGACCGGCGTCAGCAGGATGGTGATGATGCGTTGAAGCATGTTGGTTCCTCGTCGTTGATGGACGAGGACCAACACGCTTGCCGTGTGCGGTTAGTGTAGCCTGCAGATGCGCTTCAGCGTCCGTAGGTTAATGACGGCAATGCGCAGTACTTGCGCTCGTGAATATTCTCCATCTATCATCCGCCGTTCGTTGAACTACTGGGAGGACTGGGCAATGGCGAAGGTGAGTGACTTACCGGACAACCCGGATGCAGAGTCCAAGTTCAGGCAGGGATACACTCACGGAGTGGAAGCGGTTCTGCTAGCCGTCGAGGACAAGCTTACACCCGCAGACAAGGCGAAGCTGGCTGCCTGGAAGAACCGGCTGCTGGACTGGCGCACAAGCTGGAGAGACGGATTCCGGGAAGCACCTCCACCGCCTGCCTTGGATTGAGGTATGAGGTTGGAAGCCGCGAAGCTTGGGCTGGTGGCGCTGACCGCCTGGTCGACACCAAGCCACGCTGAGTCTGCCATTACGATGAGGGAATGGTGTCGCGAGGTTGTGCTTACGATTGACGACCCTGACGCGACAGCCTCTTCTGTTGAAGAGGGTTTCTGCCTTGGGTCGTTTATCACCCTGCGCAACGCGACGATGCTGGACGCATTGCCAAGAGTCTGCGCCCCCGCGACGGCGACGACTGGTGACTTCATGCGCGCATACGTCAGGATGGTGGATAGCATCCAATCATTGCCCGCTTCAGTAGCCGAGAACTGGTTCACTACCGCAGTCGTTATCTTGCAGCATGAGTATCCCTGCTCGCAGTGAGCTTGGACACGCTAACGGGATTCATCATGGGAGGGGTGAGTGGTGAAGCTTAGGGTTGAGGAGGCAACGTGGGAGGAAGTCTTCATCGACATGGTGAGGATTCCGGCTGACTATCGAAAGCATCCGGATGGGACCAGGATAAAGAATGGAAGCATCGTTCGCATCGGCCACAACGGGAAGAAGGTCTTCGTGCTGGCAAGAGGGATGCGAGATCGCGACAGCGAGCGCGTCATCTACATGGATGCGTTCACACGCGATGCTCTCGGTGTAGAGGCAGGCCGCGACGAGATCGATTCTGTCGACATTCGAGCGGCCAGTTGGCACGAACACTTGTGCTGGTATCTGCGAGCGAGCAATCCGGCCGTTCGAGTGCCAGCGTATATCGCAGCCGGTTCTGTGGTTCTAGGCATCATCTCGGTGGCGCTTGGTGTCTGGTCGGTCTGCTTGTCCTGGCGCAGTTAGCGACCAACGTAGATCCTAGAGTAGGTCCGGGCCGGACGCTGGTGACATCTTCGGGGGGCGGCGTATGCTTGACGCGAATCTTCTGTATCACAACAGATTAGACGATTTGAATGTTACACACACACGACGGGCACGCCCTACTTACCAGACCTCCTCTGGGTCCCAGAAGAAGCCCTCTATGTGCTTGTCGAAAGCCCTTCGTACTTGGCGAATGTGCTGAGGACGGTACTGGTTTTGGGTCTTCGCGTAGAGAGTCAGAAATCCGACATACATCCGTTCAAGATGACGTTCCAATCGATAGAAGGCTGTCGAGACGTCTTGGCTGTTAGCACCGTCGCCATGCACAATCGCATTGCGAACTTGATACGCATAACGCACGTCGTCCACGATTTCGACTGCGCGGCCGCAATCGGTCCAACCGCCAGCTAGCGCACAGCGCCATGCAAGCCCCTCGGTTTTCTCCTCGCGCGGCAGCACCGCCAGAGCTTCGAGGGCAGCAACCAATCTTACCAATCGGATGCGGTCATGGGGTTCGCTGAAGGCCTCCGCGATCAATGCATTGGCATATCGAAGACGCTCCAAGACGGGCGAGGTTGGAGAATCACCGGAAGCCATCCAGCGCCCTAAACCCGCGAACAGCGGAACCAAGTTCCCCAGAGCTTTGGTAAAGTCATCAACCCAACCGTCGTGCAGGTGGCTTGCCCAAGGGCCGTTGGACAGGCTGAGATTGGCCGAACCGGCTTCATCGAAGTACACTTTGGCGCGCTTCGTTTCCCAGATGAAGCCGCCACCCACACGCACGTCATCCATGTGGTAGTACCCGAACCTCATTCGGATCAAATTGAGGACGTAGTCAGCAACATCACGTGCCGTTCTCCAAGCCATCTCCGTTTCGTGGCCGCTGATATCAACCAAGATGAAATGATCGTATCGCTCGGAGAACTGGTTCCATTCCTCCAGCGCTCTCGGTCCGAACCAACCGGGAGTAGAACCGTTCGCGTCGATTGCGGCTTTGTGTATTCGTTGGAACTCTGACCGAGACAGGATCGCTGCAGGGCCAATCCTGTAGTTTGTATCCTTGGCTGAAGGCGCGAAGCTGACAGGCACAGTGTATGAACCGGTAGCACGCTTAACCTCTGATAGCCGCTTGGTCGCACCAGCAACAACCGCATCGGCGGATAGGCGCCCCGTCTTCTTCGCCTTAGTCAGATGACTTTCTTGCGCCTCCACAAGGCATCGGCGGGCCGTTTCTCGCTGCACACGCCGCTGTTCACCTGCCCGCTCCAGCAGCAGATCAGTGGCGTCCCAGAGGAGTTGGCTCGCACGCGGAGTGACAAGGTCCCAGAACTTTCGATTGCCTCCCAAGGTTGCATAGGGTCGCTTGTACCGCTCGCGGTACCACTCGATCGTAGCATCCTTCGGCGGCAGGCCAGACAACCACTCCCCGAGGTAGGCGTCGACTACATCTTCCAATCGCATGACGATGAACTTCCAAGAATCGGCATCGCGAAATTCATACAGAACTAGCCACCGACGTCGAACGAAAGTGACTGTCAGAATGTAGGTTTGGCACAGCCGAAGCGTCTAGGAAGCCCGTACCTCTGTACTACAGAGGACAAGGAGGTGCTCACGGGCGGAATTCGGCCGGTGTCGGCGCACTAACTCTGTGTACCGCATGTGCTTCCGCACGTGCCCCAAGCCCATCAGCCTCAACGCCGCACAGTTCCGCGACCCTCCGGTGCCTCCTCCGCTACCACCCCACCCACAGCGTTGGGACGCTATCGACAAGCAAAGCCGTTGTTGTCAGCCCTTTGTCGACCTGACTGCATCCTCGATTGCCTTCGACAAAACATCAACGATCTCCGCCAGTTCGTCCTCGCTGGCGTTGTAGGGCGGCGCGACGATCACCGTATCCCCGTTGACGCCATCGACATTGCCCGTGCAGGGATAGACGATCAGCCCGTTCGTGAAGGCGGTCGCGCCGATCTGCGCGTGGAGATGGCGGTCCGCCGAAAACGGTTGCTTCGTCTTGGGGTCGCGTACGAGCTCGATGCCGATGAAGAAGCCACGACCTCGCACGTCGCCGACTTCCGGTATGTGCGCCAGCGCGCGGCGCAGTTCGTCCTTCAGCGTTGCCCCCCTCGTCCTGACGCGCTCGACGAGTCCCTCGCGGGTGATCAGCTTCTGCACGGCGACACCGGCCGCGCAGGCCGCCGTGTGGCCGGTGAAGGTATGGCCGGTCTGCGCGCCGCCATGGGCGGCCAGAATCGCATCGCTTATCTTCTTCGAATACAACACGGCTCCGAGCGGCACGTAGCCGGCGGCGAGGCCCTTGGCGACCGACATGATGTCGGGGACGACGCCCTCAGGCTCCAGCGCGCGCCACGTACCCACCCGGCCTGAGCCTGACATGACTTCGTCGGCGATCATCAGCACGTCATGCCTGCGGCACACCTCTTCGACGGCCTTCGCATAGCCGGGCGGAGGCGGCACGACGCCACCGGCGGCACCGACCACCGGCTCGAAGATGAACGCGGCAACCTTGTCCGCGCCGACCCGCAGGATTTCCTCTTCGAGTTCCCGGGCGAGGTGCTGCGCCAGATCCTCCAGCGGGACGCCAGCGGGCGGGCGGTATTCATTGGCGGCCGAAACGAAGGACACGTCGAGCAGACTCCCCTCGAAAGAGGCGCGACGCGATTTGAAATCGGAAACCGAAAGCGCGCCCAGCGTGTTGCCGTGCCAGGATCTCCGACGTGCAATGAAGCGGCGCTTCGTAGGCTTGCCGACGGCGGACCAATACTGCAGCGCGATCTTCAGGCAGGATTCCACGGCCTCCGAACCGCTGGAGACGAAGATCACCTTCTCGAAATGGTTGCCCGTCCGATCGAGGATGATTTCCTGCAGTTCCTCCGATGCATCACTGGTGAATGTGTAGCGATAGGCGTGGGCGATCTGGGAAAGCTGCGCCGCGATGGCCGCATTCACTTCCTCGTTTGCATGTCCGATCGCATAGACCGCCGGTCCGCCGGAGCCGTCCAGATAGCGCTTGCCCTCAGCGTCATAGACATAGCTGCCGCGACCGTGGGTGATCCTCGGAAGGCGTTCGACGCCGAAACTGCTGATTGCGGGTGGCGCGCTTGAACGATTGGACATGAGAACCCCTGACGAATCCGCGAATATCTAGCTGTGCGGAAAGAACGAGTGGTCGTTTATCGTCTCCAGACGCAAATATCGAGCGCCACCCGATTGCTTAGGAGTGAGCCAATTCGGCAGCCAGGGCCTTGGCCTGCTGTCGGATGTCGGGCACCGCCACGATCTCCCAGAAAGCGCCCGTCGTGATCGGCCCTACGGCGAAAATGCGCTCCGATGTCTTGCCCTGTGCATCGATCACGGCACAACCCGGCGCGACATCGACGCCCAGCCGGAGAGCATCCGGCCTGATCGCACCTCGCGACAGAAGGTTCTGGAGAAGCGGGCTGCGTGTCGTGCTCAGGTCGGCATTGTGACCGCGGCACTCGATCATGTGCTGCACCGGTATCGTCTCGACGACCGAGCTGCCGCGCGGCACGAAGCTGATCCGGGCGCCACTGTCTGTCTGGTCGACGCCAGCAAGGCGCCCGCTCGTCACCGTCAATTGTCCAGAAGCCACCGCCGCATCGATCCGCGCGCGCACCTGCGGGGCCATGCGATGCCTGTGCACATCCCACCAGGGCCTTGCGTGGCGTAGAAAGCGTCGTTTCTCCGCCAGCGGGAACGATTGCCACAGGCGCTGGGTAAACGGGCGAAGTCCATCGACCACGCCCCGCCAGTCGCCATCGTTGTCGGCGATACGCCCGCGCAGCCAGTGGAGAAGGCGCGACAGGGTGCTCCCGAATGGGATTTCCGCGACTTCGAACCGGACCGCCTTGTAAGGGCCGTGCGGTTGCGGGAGGAGACCGCGCCGCGAAATCGCGGTTATGCTGCCGACATGGCCCGCGTCCAGCAGCGAGACGACGCTGTCGATCATGGAAAGTCCTGTGCCGACGATCACGACTGGCGCATCTCGAGGAATATCGAACCTCGACCGGGTCGACCAGAAATCGTGCCGCCATGGCGCCGGTGGCAACACCGGCCCTTCGTTGCCTGTGGCCAGGATGGCTGCGTCGGCCTCAAATCGGCCGCCTGATTTCGTCGTGACCACCACGCCGGTAGCCCACTCGACGATATCCACGGCCTCATCGGAGATGACGGCAAGCCGGCCTTGTCTATCGTCCAGCATGTGAGGCGACAGCAGGCTCGCGATATAGTCGCGATAGAGCCGTCGCGGCACGAAGGTGCCCGGCGTCCAGCCGCCCTCCGGCATCCAGTTCTTTTGCCCGGCTAGCCACTCGAAAAAATGCTGCGGCTTGTCTGGAAACGCACTCATGCCGGCGGCGGCAACATTGAGCAGATGGCCCGGATTCTCCGTGCCATAGGCCACTCCGGCGCCGACCGCCTCACCGCGCTCAATGACGGTGACTTTTTCGGTGGAAGGATGGGAAAGCAACGGAGCCGCGACCAGAACGCCGCTCGCTCCGCCGCCGATGATCACAAAGGTTTTCAGGCGATACTCCAATGCATAGGCGTCAAAGCAAATCCTTGATGCCCTTGATTCCTAGAATCATCTGCCGGAATTGCGACCCCTTTCGTCGACTGGACCGACCGAATCCGGGCGAGCGTAGTTTTTCATTCCACAGGCATCAACCGTGCCGATGCAAACAGCGTCAGGCTGACAGTTGGCATAGCTGCAGCCGATTGCTAGCATCCTCGAAAATATCTGAATCCAGAAGCATGACGGGAGGACGTGTGACCGAGAAATTCAAGCGCGTGTTCGGCGCTGGCAAGCCGGTGATCGGCATGGTGCATTTCGGCGCGTTGCCAGGATCACCATTGTATGATGCCGAACGGGGACTCGACGGGATCATCGACGGCATAGCCAAGGACATCGATGCGCTGCAAAAGGCAGGCTTCGACGCCATCATGTTCGGGAACGAGAACGACCGTCCTTACGAGTTCGCCGTCGACACCGCTTCGACCGCGATGATGGCCTATGCGATCGGTCGCGTCCGCGACAGGATAACAGTGCCCTTCGGCGTCAATGTCCTTTGGGACCCGATGTCATCCATCGCGCTGGCAGCTGGCACCGGGGCAGCTTTCGTACGCGAGATATTCACGGGCACATACGCCTCCGACATGGGGCCGTGGACGCCGGACGCTGGCAAGGCAATGCGCTATCGCGACCGGCTGCACAGGCAGGATCTTGCGCTGCTGTACAATGTATCAGCCGAGTTCGCTCATTCCCTTGATCAGCGCAGCCTGCCCGACCGCGCGCGCAGCGCCGTGTTCTCAAGCATACCCGATGCAATTCTCGTGTCCGGCCAGATTA
Source organism: Mesorhizobium sp. (assembly GCF_016793485.1). Classification (GTDB taxonomy): domain Bacteria; phylum Pseudomonadota; class Alphaproteobacteria; order Rhizobiales; family Rhizobiaceae; genus Mesorhizobium_K. The sequence goes on from NZ_JAEULZ010000023.1 coordinate 17,904, forward strand.
CCGGCGAGGCGGCGAAGATGGTCGATCTGGAAGCCGTGAAGAAGGTTCTGCCCGACACGCCGGTGCTTGCCAACACGGGGGTCAAGCACGCGACGGTAGGCGATGTGCTCAGGATTGCCGATGGCTGCATCGTCGGCTCGTCGCTGAAGGTGGACGGAAACACGTGGAACGCCGTGGACCCGGACCGCGCCGCCGAATTCATGCGGCTCGCACGGGCGGCGCGTGGCGCATGAGCAGGAAGGTCAATCCCGGCGAGGTGGGAGAGCGTCTCAAGACACTGCTCTGCGACCTCATGCTCATCCCCGGCCTCTCCGGCTATGAAGGGCGCGTGCGGAAATACCTTGCAGCCCGTCTGCAAGAACTGGGGCTGGTGACGCGCACCGACGGGCTCGGGAACCTGATCGCCACGCTCGACGGCGATTCCGACGCGCCGTCAGTCATGCTCTTCACGCATATGGACCAGCTTGGATTCATCGTGCGCAAGATCGAGCCGAGCGGGTTCCTGCGCATAGAGCGGCTTGGCGGGGTGCCGGAACGTGCCCTGCCCTCGCAGGAAGTGCTGATCTGCGTGGCGCCAGGTCGCGACCGGCCGGGCATCATTGCCAACAAGAGCCACCACGCGACAACGCCCGAGGAGAAATACAAGGTCGTACCCTATCAGGACCTCTATATCGACGCCGGGTTTGAAAGTGCGGAAGAAGCGCTTGAGGCGGGTGTCGATATCGGGTCACCCGTCGTTTACAGGCCCCACTGGCTGGAGCTTTCGGAACAGCGTATCGCCGGCACCTCGATCGACGATCGTGCCGGCTGCGCGGTCGTCATCGAGGCCGCCCGGCAGATCATCGAGCGGCCCGACCGGCCGACGGTTCACTTCGTGTTTTCCGTGCAGGAGGAATTCAACCTGCGCGGCGCACTCACGGCGGCACAGGTTCTGCAACCCGACATCGCGATCCAGCTCGACCTGCTGCTGGCGACGGATACGCCGGACATGGGTTATCGCGGCGACATCCAGCTTGGCGGCGGGCCGGCCATGAGCATGTATTCCTTCCATGGCCGCGGCACTCTGAACGGCACGATCCCACATCCTGCTTTGGTGACCTTGTTCGACCAGTCGGCGCAAAGTATCGGCGTCCCGCTGCAGCGAAGCGCGCATGTCGGCGCGCTGACAGACTCGTCCTACGTCCAGCTTGTCGGCGGAGGCGTCGCCTCCATCGATGTCGGTTTCCCGATGCGCTATTCGCATTCGTCGCTCGAGGTCTGCGACCTTTCCGACCTGGAGGGCCTGACCACGCTTCTGGTCGAGTCGATCAGCCGGATCGACGACAGCTTCAGCCTCGACCGGGACGACTACGAATGAGGCACTATCTCGGTATCGACATCGGCACCTTCGAGTCGAAAGGGGTCATTGTCGATCAATCCGGCCGAGTCGTCGCCAGCGCCTCACGACCCCACAAGATGCTGGTTCCGAAACCGGGCTGGGCCGAACACCGCCCGAAGCAGGACTGGTGGGCTGACTTCACCTACATATGCCGCAAAATGCTGGCCGAGAGCGGCATCGCGCCCGAGACGATCCGTGCGGTTGGCACAAGCGCCATCGGCCCTTGCATGCTACCGGTGGACGAGAACGGCGAGGCGCTCTCTAACGCCGCGCTCTACGGCGTCGATACGCGCGCCGCGAAAGAGATCGAGGAGCTCAATGCGGCCATCGGTCGGGAGCGCATCCTCGACCTCTGCGGCAACGCGCTGACCTCGCAGTCGGTAGGCCCGAAAATCCTTTGGCTGAAACGGAACCGGCCGGACATTTTCAAGCGCGCTACGAAGATCGTTACCTCCACAACCTATCTGGTGCAGAAGCTCACCAGCGAATGCGTGATCGATCACTATTCGGCTGCCAATTTCTCGCCGCTCTATCCGATCGACCGGAAAGAGTGGAGCAGCGAACTCGCACCTGACATCATCGAGGCGGAACGGCTTCCGAAAATCGTCTGGACAACGGATATCGCAGGCCACGTTACCGCGGCGGCGGCACGCGCGACCGGGCTGGCGAAGGGCACGCCGGTGATCGCGGGAACCATCGACGCGGCTTCCGAGGCGCTGAGCGTCGGCGTCACGAAGCCGGGCGATATGATGGTGATGTACGGCTCCACGATCTTCACCATCATGCTGTCGAAAAAGCGCATCGCCGACGGCCGGCTCTGGTATGCGCCGTGGCTCTTCCCCGGCGAGCACGCTTCGATGGCGGGACTCGCCACCAGCGGAACGCTGACCCACTGGTTCCGCGACATTGCGGCGCGCGAGCTCGATCGCGGCAGAGCTTTCGCAAAACTCTCCCGCGAAGCGGAAGCATCCCCGCCGGGAGCGAAGGGACTGGTGATGCTCCCCTATTTCTCGGGCGAGCGCACGCCGATCCATGATCCGCATGCAAAAGGCATGATCTTCGGCCTCAACCTCACCCACACGCGCGGCGATCTTTACCGCGCGCTGCTCGAAGGCATCGCCTGCGGCACCACGCACATCATCGATACGTATCGAGAAATCGGCGAGGTGCCGAAGAAGCTGCTCGCCGTCGGCGGCGGCACGAAGAACTCGGTCTGGTCGCAGGCGACGTCAGACATTTCCGGAATGGCGCAGACCGTTTGCGCAAAGACGGTCGGAGCAAGTTACGGCGACGCCTTTCTGGCCGCGCTCGCAGTCGGCGACGTCAGGAAGAAAGACATTTCGGCCTGGAACCCGGAGGCGCGCCGCATTGTCCCATCGCGCGCGCATCGCGGCACATATGCGCGCCAGTACCGCATTTTTCGTGAACTCTATTCCCGCAACCGCGATCTGATGGCTGAACTGTCATGACCGATCCCGCCAACGCTCTTTTCGGCCGGGCGCTCGGTGAACTCGATGCCGTCCTCTCGCGCGTCGATGAGGATGCAATAGAGCGCGCCTGCCTTGCGCTCGCCAACGCGCGGCGCATCGGCATTTATGGTTGCGGTCGCGAAGCCTTGCAGATGAAGGGTTTCGCCATGCGTCTCTTCCATCTCGGCCTGCCGGTCTCGGTGGTGGGCGACATGACGATGCCGGCGCTCGGGCAAGGCGATGTGTTCTTCGCCAGTTCCGGCCCGGGAGAAACGACGACCGTGCTGACCTTGATGAAGGTCGCGCGCGATGCAGGCGCATGGAACCTGCTCGTGACCGCTCAACCCAAGTCAAGTGCGGCGGCTCTCTCCGACGAAACCATCCTCATTCCCGCGCAGACCATGGCCGACGACCAGGGCACCAAGCGCACGTCCGTCCTGCCGATGGGCTCGGTCTTCGAAGGCGCGCTGTTCCTCCTGTTCGAGATCATGATCCTCAGGCTCAAGGACATCCTTGGCACGACGCCGGAAGCAATGCGCTCCCGCCACACCAACATGGAATAAGCCTGCTGAGGCGCCGCGCGACGGCGGCTCTACTTCACCGCGCCCGCCGTCATGCCCTTGATCAGGTAGCGTTCGAGCACGACGCCGATGACGATCAGCGGTATGATCGCCGCGAAAGAAAGTGCAGCCATCGACCACCAGCTTATACCCTGGCTACCCGTCTGCGACGCGACCATGACCGGCAGCGTGTTGGCATGGGTCGAGGTCAGCAGTGCCGCGAAGAAATATTCGTTCCACGTCAGCACGAGGCTGAGGATGAAGGCCGCGATCATGCCCGGCAGCGCGATCGGCAGGATGACGCTGAAGAAAGCGCCCCAGATCGAAAGCCCGTCAACCAATGCAGCCTCTTCCAATTCGGTCGGGATCGACTCGAACTGGTCGCGCATGATCCAGATGACGATCGGCAACACCGTCAGCGTATAAAGCAGGATCAGGCCGATGCGCGTGTCGAGCAGTGCAAGCTGCTTGTAGAGCACCAGAAATGGCAGCGCGAGCACGACCGGCGGCAGGATCAGTTGCGACAGGAAGAAGAAGGAGATGTCGGAGTTCCGCATGAAGCCGAACCGGTAGGAAAACCGCGACAGGCCGTACGCAGCCAGCGAACCGAGGATGACGGCTATGGTGGATGCGGAGATCGCGGTTATTGCCGAATTCAGGAAGCGCTTCATGAACTCGTCGCGGACAGTGCTTTCCGCGCCGATGGTTTCTGGCGAGAGGCCGAGCGAACGCCAACCGAGCCAGGCGGGCTTGTAGTCCACCCACGGAATGAGCGCGCCCTGCATGACGTTAGGCGCGGTCTTGAAGCTGGTGGTGATCGTCCAGTAGATCGGGAACAGGCACACGATCGCCCAGGCGATCAGCAGTATGTAGATCAATGCCTTTCCGGTGAAACGCTTCGCGCGGAACGCACGATCGCTCTCGCTGTCCCTGAAAATCGCTTCGCTCATGTGCGCGGCCTCGCGAAACGGTCAGCCACCTTCATTAGTATGGTCATCGCGATGATGATGATGACGAGGTAGACCATGGCCAGCAACGTTCCGTAGCCTACATTCGAGCGGTCCCGGTACTCGCGGAAGATGAAAGAGGTAACCGAGTCTGTCGCTCCACCCGGACCGCCCGCTGTCAGATTGATGATGATGTCGGCGAGCTTCAGCTTGAAGATGATGCGGATCAGGATCGCCGTGATCGAGACCGGCAGCATCAGCGGGAACGTCACTTCCCAGAAACTCTTCCATGGGCCCGCGCCATCGACCTTGGCTGCCTCCGTCAACTCCTTCGGAATTGCCTGCAGGCCGGCCAGGATCATGATCATCATGAACGGGATGAAGGTCCAGGCGTCGAGCAACATGATCGTGAAACGCGCGACTTCAGGCGAGCCGAAGAAGGAAGGATTGTCCCAGCCAAGCCAGCGGGCAAAACGAGCGACCGGGCCGAAACGGATTTCCAGCATCGATTTGCCGATCATCCAGCTCACAGCGACCGGAGAGAGCATCAGAGGCAGCAGGAAAGCGACGCGGAAGAATTTCCGCGCGCGGATTTCAGAGTTCAGCAACAGGGCGAGCGCAAAGGCGATCACATACTCGACGAGAATTGCCAGCGTGTACCAGACCATGTTGCGCAGCGCGTTCCAGTAGAACGGGTCGGCCCACATCTGGCGAACGTTGTCGAGCCCGTTGAACTGACGACCGAGCGGGGAGGACAGGTTCCAGTTCGAGAAGGCGATGACCAACCCGAACAGCAGCGGGAAAACGGTAAGCGAAACGACGAATAGAGCGGCTGGCAATACGAACAGCGTGCGCTTGCCGTGTTCTCCGCGAATGAGAACCTGGCTCCAGCACAGGCACGCAGCCCAGAAGATGTATGCGTAGAGCACCGGCCGCCACGTCTGAAAACCAAAGTCGGCATAACCCATGTGCTGTGCTGTTTGCAGCGCCGCGACAAGCGCAACGACGAGAGCCGATCCCCAGACGATCGCACGGCCGAAGAGCCTTCGTCTGTCGGAGATATCGTCCGCAGTGACGACGTGAAGAAGGTCCCCCTGGCTCAATGCACCCCCACTGTCACCTACATGCGGCCTGCGACAACGGAATGATCGTCGCTGGAGAAACCTTCTGGCAGAAAGTTGGGAGCGCGCGGGCCTCGCGCGCTCCCTGCTTGATTAAAGACCGAGCGAAGCCTTGTAGAGCTTGATCTGGCTTTCGCGTCCGATCTGGTCCGTGATCTTCTCCCAGGCAGCAGCAATGGCGTCCGCTGTCTCCTGAGCCGACTTGTACTGGCCGGCAAAGCCCTTCGCCAGTTCGTCCTCGGCGACGGAGTAGTACTGGAAGATGCCGGGGATGCGGGGTTCAATCGCGGCGTTTGGATGGTTGTAGCTGTCCGCGTTCGAGCCGAGATAGTTTTCGATATAGGCCCGGTCGTAGCCAGCCGCTTCCCACTCGTCATAATTGAAGTGCGACTGACGGTAGGGTTGGAAGCCCGACGGATAGGCCACAGTCCAGAGGCTGAGGTCCTTGCCGCCGAGATGCGCAGCCGCCGACCACGCCGCCTTGCGCTTCTTTTCGTCACCCGACACGCGGCTCGTCACGTACACGCCCCAGCCGATATAGGCCATGTTTGGTGCGAAGTTGCCGCCATCAGGCGTTTCCCATTCGCCTGTCTTCGAGTTGTAGACGCGGTCAGAGCCGGGAAGGATTGAGAAGGCCGCGACGTCGCCCACAACCGACGTGTCGGAGGTGCGAGCCATCGAGCCGACGTCGCCCCACCAGGTCAGCGCACCACCGGTGCCGGCGAGGAACTGCTGGAAGGCGGTCGTGCCGGGGTCGGCGTTGATCTGGTCCGACGGGTAGGCTCCGGCGGCGATCAGGTCCATCACGTCCTGGATGGCCTGGACGAAGGCCGGGTTGTTGACGCGCGGTTTCATCGTATCCGCGTCGAACAGCCAGGCCTTGTCGTCCGGATGCTTCGCGTAGGCTGTGGCGCGATCCTCGAGGAAGTAGAAGCCGAAACCACCCCAACCCTTCAGCGGATCTATGAAGCCGTAGGCGTCAAGACCGGTGAGCGGATCCTTCTGGCCCTTGATCTTCTTGGTCCACTCGTTGACCTGCTGCCAAGTGGTCGGCATTTCGGTGACGCCCGTGGCGCCGGAGATCGCCGGATCGGTGAGATAATCCTTGCGGTAGGCGAAGGTATGACAATCGCCGTCGATGTTGACGCGATAAGTCTTTCCTTCCCAGGTTCCGACCGGCGGCTTCAAATAGCCGACGAGGTCGTCCGAATCGATCTGCTTCGCCACCCAGTCAGGCATCTCGTCGAGCAGCCCCTTCGAAGCGGTATCGCCCTCGAACGGCGCGCCCATTTCGAGAATGTCGAAATCGACCGTGCCGGTCGCTATCGATTGCTGGAGGCGGGCATTGTAATCGGCCTGTGCGAGGTCGATCCAGTTGATCTTGGCGCCGGTATAGGCCTCCCACGGCTTCAGGAAGCCGCGGAAAAGGAAGTTGTGCAGGTTCTGGTTGTTCAGGCCCATGAAGGTCAGTTCGACGCCGGCGAACTCGCCTTCGGCGACGCTGGCCTTGGTTGCGCCAAGGCACATCTCGCCAACCTTCTGCCAGTCGGCGTCGGTCGGGGACCCCTTGCCGACCCCGGGGATCTTCAAAATCTCGGCACGCAGATTGTCCTGTGCCGAAGCATGGCGCGTCAGTGCGCCAAGCGTGCCCGTAGAGGCTGCGGCAACCGCTGCCATGCTGGCCGCGCCCTTGAGCACGGCACGCCGGGTCGCGCCGGCCCGCATCAGATACTCGTAGTGGTTCACTTTCATCTAGCTACCTCCCAAGCTTGATTTGGATTTCAGTTCATTGCACCACGGCTCATCCTGTCCTCCAACAAAACGGCCCGGCTGTTCGGGCTTGGTCGTCCTCGCTCGGACGCCAAACGCAGGCAATCGCCTGACACTATGGATGAAGCCCGAATGGAGTCAACGCGATTGGCCAAGTTGATTTGCCGGTGAAACTGGCGATGGACTCGGTCTTTGGTGTTGGCTAGCTTCTGCCGCCAGAAACATGACCGGGGGGACGATGGCGCAGGTCGCAATCCGCAATGTCGCAAAGGCTTTCGGTGCAGTGCAGGTCCTGCACGGGGTCTCCATCGATATCGCCGACGGTGAATTCGTTGCGCTCGTTGGGCCTTCGGGTTGCGGGAAGTCGACCCTGTTGCGCATGATCGCGGGTCTGGAAGAGGTGACCGGTGGCACCATCGTCATCGGGGATCGTGTCGTCAATCAGTTGCCACCAAGCAAGCGCGACATCGCCATGGTCTTCCAGAACTATGCGCTCTATCCGCACAAGACCGTCGCCCAGAACATGGGGTTTGCGCTCAAGCTGCGTGGAGCCGATCGCGCGGCTATTGACGAGCGCGTGCGCAAGGCAGCCGAAATCCTCGACCTGCTGCCCTATCTTGGTCGCTATCCGCGCCAGTTGTCGGGCGGACAACGCCAGCGCGTCGCCATGGGCCGCGCCATCGTGCGCGACCCCCAGGTCTTCCTCTTCGACGAACCGCTTTCCAACCTCGACGCCAAGCTGCGCGTCCAGATGCGCACGGAGATCAAGGAACTCCACCAACGCCTCAAGACCACCACCGTCTACGTCACCCACGACCAGGTCGAAGCCATGACGATGGCTGACAAGATCGTCGTCATGCAGGCCGGCAGGATCGAGCAGATGGGCGCCCCGCTCGAGCTTTTCGACCGGCCAGCCAACACCTTCGTTGCCGGCTTCATAGGCTCGCCCGCCATGAACATCCTGAAGGGCAGGGTACAGGGTAATGGTGTGCTGGTCGACGGCGCTCTCCTGCCTTTCGCCGGAGAGCACAATGTCTCCGAAGGGCAGAACATTCTCTACGGCGTCCGCCCAGAGCATTTCGAGATCGTCGGCGAGGATGGCATTGCAGCGCGGATTTCAGTAGTCGAACCGACCGGATCGGAAACGACCGTGGTCCTACGCTTCGGCGAGAGTGAAATCGTGGCCCTGTTCCGCGAACGGCACGATTTCAAGCCGGGCGACACGCTTCGGCTGAGGCCGCGCAAGGAACTCGTCCATCTTTTCGACCCGCAGAGTGGGCAGCGGGTCTGATCACCTGCAACAGATTTTCATCCTGGAGGAATTCGACACATGCTCAAAGGTGTTCATCCGCTTCTCAACGCGGAGGTGCTTTATGCCCTGCGCGCCATGGGCCATGGCGATGATCTCATCATCTGCGACACCAATTTCCCTGCCGACTCCGTTGCAAGGCAGACGAGGCTCGGAAAGCTGCTGAGGCTGGACAACACGACCGCTGCGCAGGCAGCGGAGGCGATCCTTTCTGTCTATCCCCTCGACAGCTTCGTCGATGATGCAGCGGCCCGCATGGAGATCGTCGGCAAACCGAAGGAAGTTCCGCCGGTCCAGAAGGAAGTGCAGAAGGTGATCGACAAGGCAGAGGGCAAGCGCTGGCCGATGATCTCGATCGAGCGCTACGCCTTCTATGAGCGCGCCAAGCAGGCCTATTGCGTTATCCAGACCGGCGAGCGGCGCTTCTATGGCTGCTTTGCGTTCCGCAAGGGCGTTATCCCGCCGGATGCCGCATAAGCCATGACCGCGCAGAAACCCGTCGTCATCCTTGGCGTCTTCGTCGCGGACACCGCGTACCGGGCCACCCGCGCGCCGCGTATGGGTGAAACCATTCTGGGCTCCGGCTTCAAGCTCGGCCCTGGCGGCAAGGGTTCCAACCAGGCGGTCGCGGCTGGTCGCCTCGGCGCGGACGTCACCTTCATCACGCGGCTCGGCCGCGATCCCTTCGCAGACATGGCGCTCGCAACTTGGAAGGATGCCGGCGTGAAAACCGCCGTGATCGAAACACCGGACAGCTATACCGGAGCCGCCTACATTTTCGTCGAGGAGACCACCGGCAACAACGCCATCATCGTCGCGCCCGGCGCGGCGTCACTGATCTCTCCCACAGACATCGACGCGAATGCCACGCTAATCCGCGCAGCCGGCGTATTTGTCACGCAACTCGAGCAGCCGATCGATGCAGCGGAACGTGCATTGGAGATCGCGAGGGAAGCCGGAGTCACAACGATCCTCAACCCGGCTCCCGCGGCGAAACTGCCTGACCGCATTTACGCGCTAAGCGACTACCTGACTCCCAACGAGACCGAGACGGAAGAACTGACCGGCTTGAAGGTCGCAAGCCTCGACGATGCGCGTAAGGCCGCCGACAGGCTGCTTGCCATGGGCGTGGGGACGGCGGTCATCACACTTGGCGACAAGGGGGCGCTTCTTCATACCGCGCACCAGTCGGAGCACGTGCCTGCAATATCGGCCGGTCCGGTTGTAGAGACGACCGGTGCTGGCGATGCCTTCAACGGAGGCTTCGCGGCGGCGCTCGCCCGCGGGGCCTCACCGCTGGAGGCCGTGCGCTTTGCCTGTGCCGTCGCCGGCATCTCCGTCACCCGCCCCGGCACCGCACCTTCGATGCCTATCCGGGATGAGGTCGAAAAGTTGCTGGCCGGCTGAGGCCGATCCGGAACTCAGCCTGCTGCTGCTTGCAGCGAAACCGTTGCCCACCGCTGGTCGGCCACGATCATGTCGGCCGCCTTTTCGGCAATCATGACGACAGGCGAGGCAGTGTTGCCGGAAACGATCTTGGGCATGATCGAGGCGTCGACAACTCTCAGGCCGTCCAGCCCGCGCATGCGAAGGTCCGGCGTGACGACGGATTGTGCATCGGGCCCCATCCGGCATGTCCCGACAGGGTGGAAGATCGTCGTTGCGATGTCGCCAATCCTCTTCAGCAGCGCCTCGTCTGATTCATGCTCCACGCCCGGCAGGATTTCCTGCGGATGATAACGCTGCAACGCCTTCGCCGTCATGATCTGGCGCGCCTGCCGCACGGCCGTCACCGCGACATCCTTGTCTCTTGCGGCCGAGAGATAGTTCAGCCTGATGTCGGGCTGCACATTCGGGTCCCTGTCCGTCGCATGAACGCTGCCGACGCTCTCCGGCCGCAGGTTGCAGACAGAGACGGTGATCGCTGGGAACGGATGCAGGGGATCGCCGAGCTTGTCCGTGGACAGCGGCTGCACGTGATACTCTAGGTCCGGCGTCTCCATCGACGGGTCGGACTTCGTGAACATGCCGAACTGCGACGGAGCCATGGACATCGGCCCCGATCGCATCAGCGCATACTGCATCGCGATCCGTGCCTTGCCGATCGGGCTGTTGAACATCTGGTTCAGCGTCAGCGCGCCGGTGACCTTGAAGACCGTGCGTATCTGCAGATGGTCCTGAAGGTTCTCGCCGACGCCCTGGCTTTCATGCGCGACCTCGATCCCGAGCCCTCGCAGGATATCCGGCCGCCCTATTCCCGACTGTTCCAGGATTTTCGGTGAGTTGATGGCGCCTGCCGCAAGCAACACTTCGCCATCCGCGCGCGCCTCGTGCAATGTGTCGCCTTGCCAATAGCGCACGCCGACGACACGCTTTCCCGCCAACACGAGGCAATCGACCAGTGCGTGGGTGACGAGCCGCAGATTCTGCCGCTTCAACGCGGGACGCAAAAAGCCTTTTGTCGTGTTCCAGCGGACGCCGCGACGCTGGTTGACCTCGAAAAGGCCCGTGCCCTCGTTGTTGCCGTCATTGAAGTCGGCGCGCGGCATGATGCCAAATTCCTTCGCGCCCTCCTGCACGGCGCGCAGAATGTCCCAGGTCAGCCGCTGCTTCTCGACCCGCCACTCGCCACCACTGCCGTGCAGGCCGCTCTTGCCGCCGTGAAAATCCTCGGACTTGAGGAAATAGGGCAGCACGTCGTCCCAGCCCCAGCCGACATTGCCCATCTGCCGCCAGCGGTCGTAGTCGGCCGCCTGCCCGCGCATGTAGATCATGCCGTTGACGGAGCTGCAGCCGCCCAGAATCTTGCCACGTGGATAGGCCAGCGAGCGGCCGTTGAGACCGGGCTCGGCTGCCGTCTTCATCATCCAGTCGGTGCGCGGATTACCGATGCAGTAGAGATAGCCGACCGGGATATGCACCCAGTGATAGTTGTCGGAGCCTCCGGCCTCGAGCAGCAGGACCCGGGTCCTGCCATCAGCCGTCAGCCGGTTGGCAAGTACGCAGCCCGCCGTCCCAGCCCCGACGACGATGTAGTCGTAGCGCCCTTCGAGCGTCATGCGTCCGTCTTTCTCTCTCCCAGTTCCCGCCACAGCGGGTCGACGGCCTGCGTCAGACGAGTCCAGATAGCATAGCGCCGGTCATAATGCGCGCCCATGGCCGGATCGGGCGCAAAATGGCGCGCGGGCCGCGTCATGGCGCGCACCGCCGCACGCTCGTCCGGATAGATGCCGACGCCGACTGAGGCGGCGATCGCAGCGCCGAGCGCGCCCGTCTCGCTCGCCTCCGCGACGGTCACCGGAACGCCGAGCCCGTCTGCAAACATCTGCGGCCAATGGTCGGAGCGCGACCCGCCACCCGACAGCGCGGCGTTCGCGAAGCTCACGCCGGCCTCATCCAGAACCTCGATGTGGCGGCGATGCTCGAACATCACCCCTTCGAAGATCGCTCGCAGCATGTGTCCCTCGCCGTGCCACCCGGCGAGGCCAAAGAAGCCGCCGCGCTGGTGGGCGCCGAGACGCCCGCCATAAAGGAACGGATGGAACAGTGGATCATCATGCGCCGGAGCGACCTCGCCCACCAGCCGGTTGACCACGCCAAAGGGATCGTCGTGATGTCCGCCGCGTTCGATCAGCGAGCGCACATACCATTCGAGGTTTGCAGCCGAGGTCGCGCTGTTCTCCATGTTGACGAACAGCCCCGGCCCATAGGCCGCGACCATGAACACGCGCTCGTCACGCACAGGCGCTTCCGAAAAGACCTGGTTGATCGACCAGCTTCCGGCAACGATGGACGCAGCACCGGGACCGACCGCGCCCGACCCGAGCGCCGAAGCGACGACGTCGAAATATCCGGCCATGACAGGCGTTCCCGCCGCCAGCCCTGTTGCCTGCGCCGCTTCGGGCGTCACCCTGCCCGCGACGCTCGTCGGCTGCAGCAGGTCGGGCATCAGCGCCTGTGCATCCTCAAGCCCGTAGAGCGCCAGCAACTCCGTGTCGTAGGTCGTGTCGGGCAGGCGCAATAGCCCGGCCCCTGACATGTCGGAAATCTCGCTTACCCGCGCGCCGGTCAGATACCGTGTCACCACGTCCTTCGCGAACAACAGCGTTCCGGCGCGCTCGTACAGGTCCGGCCGATGCCGCTTCAGCCATGCCAGCAGCACCGGCGTCTGCGAAGGCCACGGGCGCTGCAGCGAAATCGCATGCATCTTTCCGCCTGCCGCCTCGTCCAGTTCCGCAGCGAGCGCGGCGGCCCTGATATCCAGCGACTGGATACCGATCAGCGGTTGCCCATCCCTGTCGAACAGATAGAGCCCGTTGCCGTGGCCGGCCGTGCCGATCGCGGCGATGTCGCGGGGGTCGATGCCGGCCTTTTCGATGCAGCCGCCAATCGCAGTCTTGGCATTCTCCCAGAGTTCCGGCAGCGAACGCTCCACCATACCGGGCGACGGCTTGTGGGTCGCGCCGTCGACACCGTGCGAAGCGATCTGCTTGCCATGCCGGTCGAACAGCACCGCCTTGATGACGGTGTTGCCGGCGTCCAGCCCGAGCAGGTAGGGGCGGTTCTCAGCCACGGTTGTAGATATCCCAGGCTTCCTCGCCGTCGGCCCCTTGGTGGACAATAGCCATCAGCGCATTCACGACGGCCTTGGGATTGTCGTGCTGGTAGATGTTGCGTCCATAGACCATGCCCTTCGCGCCCTGCTTCATCAGCGCCGCCGACTTCTTCAGCACGACCTTCAGATCTTCCCGGCCCCCGCCCCTCACGAGAACCGGCACCCGCGCAGTCTCCACGACGCGATGGAAATCCTCCGGATTGTCGGTCGGATCGGCCTTGATGATGTCCGCGCCCATCTCCGAAGCGAGACGGACCAGCGTCACGATCTTCTCGGCGTCGCCGTCGACCTGATAGCCGCCCTTGATGTCGTTCGGCAGCATCACCAGTGGCTCGATCATCAGCGGCATGCCGTATCTGTGGCAGGCCGCGCGCACCTTGCTGATGTTCTCGACGCATTGCCGGAACAGCTCCGGTTCGTCGGGCAGCATGAACAGGTTCACGACGACGCAGGCCGCATCCATCTCCAGCGCGCCGATAATCGGCTCGTCGAAATTCTGCAACATCGCCCACATCACGCGGTGGCGTTGGGCGTTGTAGGGGTTGCCCATGTCGAGGCGCATGACCAGCGCAGGCTTGTCCTTCTCCGGCCGGCTTTGCAGCAGGTCGGCTTGCCCATAGGCCATCTGGATCGCATCGGGCCTGGCCTTGATCAGCGTGTCCACGACGCGCGGCATGTCCTCCAGCCCGACGAGGAAGCTCGGCTCGTTGCAAACGCCGTGATCCAGCGCGACATCGAGACAACCGCCATTTGTGAAAAGGCGGTTCATCCGGGCCTTGGTGCTCACGCGCATGTCAAACTCCTCTCCCTGGATCGTCGATCCAGCAGGTCCTTCGGGACGCCATGATAGGTTTCGAGATTGCGGAAGAAAGCCGCGATCTCGCGGTCCCTCCGCTCGTCGCTCCAGCCGAGCTCACCTGCCATCGCCCCGGCTGCCCGCTGCACGATATCCGTGGACACATCGCCCCTGATCGACAGCGGCGTGCGCCGCAGCAACACGTCCTCAAGGCTAACGACGAATTCGTTTGCGGCAAGGAACGCAACCTCGGCTTCCGTGGTCCAGCTCGAACCATCCAGCGGCCGATCATCCTCTCGCTGCTCGCAGGAGCGCAGCACATCCTCCGCGCGAGTCCCGTAAGCGTCGGCGAGATAGGCGGCGCGTCCGGCGTCAATGCCGTAGCGCTCCACCAGCTCAGCCTCGAATTCGCCGACGACGTCGGGAAACCCATCCCCTCCGCCAATCGGCAGAGCGAGCGTGTCCCTGACACGGCCGCAGCCAAGCTCTGCAAGAACCGCGTCAGCAGTCTGTTCGGCGAAGGCGCGAAAGGTCGTCCACTTTCCACCGACCATGCAGAACTGCGGCACAGCCCCCTCAACGCGATGGATGAAATGGCTGCGCGTTATACGACCGGTGAATTCCTGGTCGCTCGTCGGCAGCGGGCGGATGCCGCTGTAGCTGAAGACGACCTGATCCGCCGCGATGCCGACGCCGGGGAAAACCCTGCGCAGCGCATCCAGAATGTAGTCTTTCTCCTCCGGCTCGCACCGCACCCTTGCCGCGGCCTTGACGCGGATGTCAGTCGAACCTGCCAGAACCTTGCCAAGATAGGGGAAGACGATGCAGACGCGCCCGTCGGCATTCTCGAAGAAGATCATGTGTCCGCCCAGCGCTTCGAGAAGCGCCGGGCAGTCGAGGATCAGATGCGACCCCTTGGTGCCGGAGACGAAGGGCTCATCCTGCTTTTCGCCCGCAAGACTGTCGAGCGACTCGTCCAGCCACGCGCCGGTGGCGTTTACGATGACTTTTGCGCTGACGGGAATTCGCTCGCTCGACTGTCCGTCGACAACGACGAAACCGTCCCCTGCCCTCTCGACCTGCGCGTAGTTCAGCGCGACGCTTTCCGGCGCAAGGCGCTTGGTGTCGATCACCATCTCCACCCCAAGCCGCTCGGGGTAGCTGATCCACGCATCATAGTAGGTCGCCGAGAAGAGCAGGCGCGGCGAAAGCTGCGGCCACCGGCGCAGGGTTTCCCTCGCCCCGCGAAAACTGTGCTTGGGCAAAAGCCGCTTTTTCCGCGTCGTCCAATCGTAGAGCGAAAGGCCGATCTTGATCGGCAGCGCACCACGGCTTGACGGCTTGCTGGAGAGGCCAAGAAAGCCCGCCGCGCCGTTGAGTAGCCCCGAGAAGACCGACCATATCGGGATCGTCGTCGGCAGCGGACGCACCATATGCGGCGCGTTGGTCAGCAGCGCATCGCGTTCCCTGAGCGACTCCCGCACGAGGCCGAATTCGCCATTCTCCAGATAGCGCAACCCGCCATGGATCATCCGCGACGGTGCCGCGCTGCAGCCGGAACAGAAGTCGTTGCGCTCGACCAGCAGCACCCGCAGGTTTTGGAGTGCCAGTTCGCGAAAGACGCCGATGCCGTTGATGCCGCCGCCGACGACGACAACGTCGAACGCGCCGTTGCGGCGTATCAGTTCGAGGTTTTCGTCTCTTTGTGCGGACATGGCCGTTGGCAATACTCATCATGCACCGTTTCGCGAACGGTGTCGGGTCTCGATTCGGTGTGTTCGATCAGGCGTCCAGGTCGGCCAGATGGCGCTTGGCTGCCTCGCTTATCGTCTCTGTTTCGGCCTTCGACAGGCGGATACGCCCCGCCCCGGCATTCTCCCTCGCCTGCTCCGGATTGCGCGCGCCGCAAAGCGCGAACGTGATGCCCGGCTGCTGTATGGTCCACGCGATCACCAGCTGCGCTGGCGTCGCGCCATGCGCCTCGGCTAGCGGCGCGATGTCGTCCATCAGCCGCGCCACCTTCTCGCGGTTAGCCTTCGAGAAACGCGGATTGTCCTTACGCTGGTCATCTCCTGAAAAGACCCGGTCTGCGCCGATCTTGCCCGACAGCAACCCCAGCGCCAGCGACGAATAGCTCAGCGTCGAGATACTGTTATCCCGCGCGATCGGCAGCAGCGTCGTCTCGATGTCGCGCTTCACCATGGAATATTCTTCCTGGATGGCATCGAGCCCGCCGACCGACACATAGCTTTCTAGGTCTGATATCGAGAGATTGCTCGCACCGATCGACCGGATCTTGCCCTGCGCCTTCAGCTTCGACAGCGCCTCCATCGTCTCGGCAATCGGCGTCGTCGAATCCTGCCAATGCGTGATGTAATGGTCGATGGTGTCCGTCCCGAGCCGCTTCAGGCTCTGTTCGATCTCATGGACGATCGAGTCCGCGCCAAGATAACGATGCACCGGCCGGCCGTCATAGTCGAAGAAGTGATTGCCCCTGGTCGTATGCCACACCAGTCCGCATTTCGTCGCCAGCACGACCTTGTCGCGCCGTCCCTTGATCGCCTTGCCGACGATCGCCTCGGCCACTCCCTGCCCGTAGGCTGGAGCCGTGTCGATCAGACTGATCCCTTCATCGATCGAGGCCTGGATTGCCGCGATCGATTTCGCCTCGTCCGTCCCGCCCCACATCCAGCCTCCGATGGCCCAAGTGCCGAGCCCTATGGCTGACGCCTGCACGCCGGACGAGCCGATCTCGCGGACGAGCATTTCATGCGACATCTTGCAAATTCTCCATGGCGTCCAGCACGGCGCCTGCGGTCTCTTCGTCGACGACGAGCGAGTCGAGGAAGCGGCCGCTCAGCACTGCGCGGATCGGCAGCACCTTCTCCGCGCCGGCAGCGACCCCGATCGTGTGGCGGCACTGCGAAAGCTCGTCGGGCTCCAGCGCCACCAGCCTTGAATTCAGCGGATAGTCGCCCACCGTCCCATCCTCGCGAATAAGATGCGCCAGGAACTCGCCGCGCACCCCGCTCTTGACGAGAAACTGGCGGTCCGGATTGGGCATGGGATGCAGGTCGTAATAGCTCGAACCCGGCGTCAGGATCGAGCCGATGCCGGTCAGCGCCACTGACGCCTTGCGCGCGAGGTCGAACACCTCCTTCACCGAGCCCATCTCCATCAGCATGTCGCGCTGCTCGCGGCTTTCGGCGAAGAGCGGCGCATGCACCAGCATGCTCCTTCCGCCCAGCCGCTCCGCCAGCCGCGAGGCGAGATGGTTGACGTCCGTGTAGAACTTGCCCTGCACGCCGCCGGTCAGCGGCACGACGGTCACGTCGAATGCCCGCTCCGGCTCAAGCGCTTCCACCACCGCGCTCACTGCCTTGCCGCCCGTGATGGCGATGACATCGCCGTCGCGCAGCGTCTCGAGCAACTGGTTGCCCGCCGCGCGACCGACCTGCTTCAGCGTCGTCTCCGGGCTGCCGGAGACCGTGGGCGCCACCACCGCGCTGGCGAGGCCAGCCTTTTCCTTCAAACGCTTTTCGAGCTCGACAAGCCGCTGGAACGGGCTCTCGATGGCGATCTTGACCATGCCGAGCTTGCGGCCTTGCGTGATCAGCCGGTTGACCTTCGAGGTCGACAGGTTGAGCGTCAAGGCGATGTCGGCCTGCTTCATGCCGTCCATGAAATGCAGCACGCACACCGTGTAGATCTGCCTGATCGATTCGAAGTCTTCTTTACGTTCAGCCATCTCAGTCGGTTCCGGTCAGCCGCGACGCTTGTTGAGGTAGTGGTCGATCGTCACCGCGGTCAGCAGGATCGACCCGCGGATGATGTCCTGCCAGTAGACCGACACGTCAAGCAGGGCGAGCGAACTTGATACGACCGAAAGCAGGATGGTCCCCAGGATCGCGCCGAAAATCGTGCCCGAACCGCCAGAAAGGCTCGCCCCGCCGATCACCGCCGCCGCGATGACGTTCAGTTCCATGCCGATGCCGAAGGTTGGCTGCGCCGATCCGAAGCGGGCCATGTAGATGATGCCGGCGACGCCGCAGAGCGCCGAGCACAGCGTCGTGGTCAGGAAAACGACCTTCTTGGTGCGGATGCCCGAATAGGCCGCCGCCTTCTCGTTGCTGCCCGTGTAGAACACCTTGCGGAAGATGGTTGTGCGTCGAAGCAGGAAATCGAATACGACCACCACCACCACGAAGATGATGATGACCACCGGGATGACCCCGATAGATCCCTGCCCGATGAACTTGAATTCCGGCGGCAGCGTGTAGAGGCCGAGCGGCCGCCCTCCTGTGCCCAGCAGGCAGAGCCCGCGCGCGATCACCATCACCGCCAGCGACACGATGAAATGATGCAGCCCAACCCGGGTGACGAAGAAGCCCATGCCCGCACCGATGGCCGTGCAGGCCGCGATCGCGATGCCTGATGCGATCCACGGATCGACGCCGTTCAGGAACAGCAGCCCCGCGATCACCATCGCCAGCGCCGTCACAGAACCGACGGAGAGGTCGATGCCGCCAGAAATCAGCAATATCGTCATGCCAACGACGACGATGCCTTCCACCGCGAACGCCATCGCCATGGCGCGCAGATTGTTCCAGGTCAGGAAGTAGGGCGAGGCGAAGGACATCGCGATGAACAGCGCGAGGATGATCAGGATCAGGCCCGTCTCGCGCATCCGCAGCAGCTGCTTAACGCCGCCCATCAGCCCGACGGATGCGGGGCGTACCTTGGCCGAAGGCGTCGCTATCGATGTCATGGTTTCCTCCGTCTTCATGACGCCAGCGCCCGTTCCTCGCCAATGGAAGCCAGGTACATGATCCTGTCCTCCGTCATTTCGTCGCCGCTCACCTCTCCCGAAATGCGTCCTTCGCGCACGACCAGAACGCGGTCGCAGACGCCGATCAGCTCAGGCAGTTCGGAGGAGATGACGATGATGCCCACGCCGCCCCGCGCGAGATCGCGCAGGATGCGGTGGATCTCGGC
Organism: Mesorhizobium sp.; assembly: GCF_016793485.1. GTDB lineage: Bacteria > Pseudomonadota > Alphaproteobacteria > Rhizobiales > Rhizobiaceae > Mesorhizobium_K. The sequence continues at coordinate 36,864 of NZ_JAEULZ010000023.1, forward strand.
CTTGGCCCCGACATCCACGCCACGCGTCGGCTCATCTAGGAAGATGACCTTCGGATTGACCGACAGCATCTTGGCGATCGCCACCTTCTGCTGGTTGCCGCCTGACAACGCCGATACCGGCTGACCGACATGCGCGCATTTGAGGTTCAGGCGGCTGCCCAAGAGCTCCGCCTGTGCGGTTTCCCGTTGCTCGTCGATGATACCGAGTCGCGACGCCACCTGCTCGACCGAAAGTGCGGCCACGTTCGATGCGATCGACATGTCCAGGAAAAGCCCGTCGCCCTTGCGATCCTCGGAGAGATAGACGATGCCCTCGCTGATACTGTCGCCGTAGTGCGCGATCTGGAGCGGCTGCCCGTGCAGCCTGACCTCGCCCGTGACCTCTCCTTCCAACCGGCAGATGCCCTTGACGATCTCGCTGCGCCCCGCGCCGATCAATCCGGCAAGCCCAAGGATTTCGCCCTTGCGGAGCTGGAAGGAAATGTCGCGAAAACGTGTGCGTTCGGTCAGGTTGCGCACGTCGAGGATAATCTCGTCCGAGCGCTCGTTGTCGCCAAGCTTGGCCGGATAGAGATTGTCGATCACACGGCCGACCATGGCGCTCACGACCTCGCCAGGTGTCGTCTCCGCCACGTTCTTCGTGGCAATGTACTGACCATCGCGCAACACCGTCACGCGGTCGCAATTCTGAAAAATCTCCACCATCCGGTGCGAGATGTAGATGATCGAGATGCCTTGGCTCGCGAGCTTGCGCATGATGCCGAACAGGATCTGCGCCTCGCGCTCCGTCAGCGCCGCTGTCGGCTCGTCCAGGATGAGCACCCGGCAGTCGAGCGTCAAAGCCTTGGCGATCTCCACCAGTTGCTGCTGCGAGATCGAGAGGGTGCGCACCAGCACCGACGGATCGATGTCGCCCAGCTGGCCGAGGATTTCGCCGGCCTTCCGCTCCAGCGTCGCGTAGTCCATCAGCAGCGAACGGGTGGTGTTGGTCACAGACATGAAGATGTTCTCGGCGACAGACACGTCCGGGCAGAGTGCGATTTCCTGATGCACGAAGCCGATGCCCAGTTGCTGCGCCATCGCCGGCGACGTGATGCTGACCGGCTTGCCGTCCAGCAGCATCGACCCTCCGTCGGGCCTGTGGATGCCGTCGATGATGTTCATCAGCGTCGATTTGCCCGCGCCGTTCTCGCCGGCGATCGCGTGGATTTCCCCGCGCCTCAGTTCGAAGTCGACGCCGCGCAGCGCCTTCACCGGACCGAACGACTTGGTGAGACCGGTGATCTTCAGGATCGGGTCGTTTTCAGCGTGCCCGGACATGCCGCTAGCCCTGCATTCAATTGAAACTGGTGCCCGCGCCGCCTTAGACGGCGCGGGCCTTGGCGCTTCCCGGGTTTAGCTCGGGTCGCGGCCTTCCATGTACTTGTTCAGGTCGAAGGAGTCGGCGTTCTCCTTGGTGATGACGGCAAAGCCGTTGTCCACGAAGGGAATCTGCATCGGGTTGTAGCCGGACACCTTGTAGTCGTTGAACGGATCGAACAGGTCCGGATGTGCGCCGAGGAAGGTGGCGATGAAGCCCATGTAGCCCTGCACGCCCTGGTTCGGGTTCAGCGCCATGTGGATGTTGCCGGCCTTGATGTGTTCCAGCGTCGCGGGCGTGACGTCGGCGTGAATGATCAGCACGTCGGCCTTCGCTTCGAGAACGGCGGTCACCGCACCCTCGGCCGAGCCTGCCTCCGGAATCCACAGCGCCTTCAGGTTCGGATTGGCCTGCAGGATCGAAGCCGTCGCCTTGTAGGCTGCGTTCGAATCCTGGTTGGTCGCCTGCCGGCCGACGAGCTTCATGTTCGGGTAGTTCTTGCCCATGTAGTCGATCAGCGCGGTGACGCGCAGGTCGTGGTTGCTCTGGCCGGGATTCTCCAGCACCGCATATTCCGCGCTGTCGCCGACCTGCTTGACGATCTCCTCGGCCGCGAACTTCGCTTCCGCGAGGTTGTCCGAAGTGACGTAGGCGGTGCGCTTCGACTTCGGCGAGTCCGCTGCGAAGGTTGTGACGCTCACGCCATTGGCGATCGCCTGGTTGATCGGCTCGATGAAGGGATCCGACTGCATCGGATGCAGCAGGACGCCCGCCGGGTTCTTGACCAGATCCTGCTCGAAGGATGCGATCTGCTTGGTGATGTCGTAATCGGGCGTACCCGAGAAGACCGTCTCGCAGCCCATCGCCTCGGCCGCTTGCTTGAAGCCCTGGTAGACAGGCACCCAATAGGGATGCGCCGACACCATGACGTTCATCACGTAGGTTTCGCCCGGCTTGCACTGGAACTTGCTCTGCGCGTCTGCGGCATTCGTCGAAACGAGCGCAGCAGTCATCGTCGCCGCGGCCATGGCCCCGGCCCATCCAAACTTTTTCATGTTCTCCTCCGCTTTGGACTCCTGCCCTCGCGATCGACGCTGACAGCCTTTCGGTGCGAATGCAAGAAATTTCACATTGCGAATTTTATCGCAACGCGGCGGATAAAATCGCACGCCCGACGATCTGTCAATCGGCTCGGTACAAAAATCATAGTATGAAATTTATTTCATTGCAGAGTCGGCTCGGGGATTTGCATGGGGCGGGAAAATTCGCCATCCTGCGCAAGAAGATTGGACTCAGCGCTGGTTCAGCCGGCTCGCAACACCCGACCGCCGTGACATGACCCGCAACGCCCACCCGCGCCTGAAAAGATTTCTGCCCGCAATCCCTGCAGCGCGTTGGCTGTTTTTATGTCTGGTCGTCTCTGGCTGCTCACAGAGTTTGCGGCCGGTGGATGCTTCCGACTACGCGACGATGAACTGCATCGAACTCAACGAACTGATGAGCCGGGTATCGGCGGAACTGTCGCGAACGGCCATCAACCGGGGAAATGTCGAACGTACCGACATCCCGACATGGGTGCTCGGAGGCAGGAAGGTCGCCTCGAAGATCGTCGACCGGCAGACTGCGAGAATAGAGCACCTCCGCGAACAGGAGCGCGCAATCGCCGCAGCCAGATTGCAGAAATGCGGACGCTAGGGTTGTCGCGGCCGCAACCGCCAGACTTGTCCCTGCCCCGTCGCTGATGCTTGTATAGACAACAGCGGTACACGACGAGGCTAGGCATGCAGGACGTTTCCCGACTCTTTTCCCTTTCGGGCCGAAAGGCTGTCGTAACCGGCGCCAGCCGTGGCCTTGGTCGTGCGATCGCCGAGACCCTTGCCAGCGCGGGAGCAACCGTCGGCGTCACGGCGCGGGACCTCTCGTCGCTTGACGATACCGTCGCAGCGGTCGGCGCTACTGGCGGCAAGGCCATCCCGATTGCGCTCGACGTCCGCGACGTCGCGGCGACCGGCATCGCGCTCCAGGCTCTCGCCGGGCAGATGGACGGCATCGACATCCTCATCAACAATGCCGGCTACGAGGAAGTTCGCCCATCGCTCGACGTGGACGAGGCTCTGTGGGACCGCATCGTCGACACCAACCTGAAGGGTGCTTTCTTCTGCGCGCAGGCGGCCGCAAGGCTTATGGCCGGTCGCGGCTCGGGCGGCAGCATCGTCAACCTCTGCTCGCTCACCTCCTATGTCGGCATACCGACCGCAGTACCCTACGGTTCCTCGAAATCCGGCCTGCTCGGCATGACGCGCGCGCTTGCGGCCGAGTGGGCATCCGCCGGCATCCGCGTCAACGCCATCGCGCCCGGCTATTTCCGCACCGACATGACGGAGATCTTCTACGCCGACGCCGCATGGGAGCAGGCAATGCTTGGCAAGATCCCGCTGCGCCGCTTCGGCAGGATGGAGGACCTCTCCGGCGCGATCCTTTTCCTTGCCAGCGACGCCTCAGCCTATGTCACGGGCCAGAGCATTCCAGTCGATGGAGGCATACTGGCCTCGATCTGAAAAGCGGTTCGCCGGCTATTGCCGAGGTATGTTGTACATGCTTGTATATACCACTCAGATGAACCTGATGCCGTTTGAAGGAATTCCTGCGCTCCATGCCTGACCCGAAGGCCGACGCTCTACCGGCAGTTTCCGTCCGCGACGTGAGCATGGTCTATGATGGCCTGCACGCCGTAACGTCGGCCTCCTTCGACCTAGCCAAGGGAAGGTTCCTGACCATTCTCGGCCCCTCTGGCTCGGGCAAGACCACGCTGCTTCGAATGATCGCCGGCTTCCTGCGTCCGACGCACGGGGAAATCTTCATCAACGGCCAGCCCGTCAGCGCGGTGCCGCCGCATAAGCGCTCGATCGGCATGGTGTTCCAGCGCCTTGCGCTCTTCCCCCACATGACGGCCGCGCAGAACGTCGCCTTTCCGCTGAAGATGCGCCGGACAGACGCCCGCCTCATCCCGGAACGGGTCGAGCGCTATCTTGATCTCGTGAAACTCGGCGGCCTCGGCGACAGGCGTCCGCATGAGCTTTCCGGTGGACAGCAGCAACGCGTCGCGATCGCGCGCGCGCTCGTCTTCGAGCCCGACCTTCTGCTGCTCGACGAACCGCTCGCCGCGCTCGACCGCAAGCTGCGCGAGGAGATGCAGCTCGAATTCCGCCGCATCCAGCGCGAGCTCGGCGTCACCACCATCAACGTCACGCATGACCAGCGCGAGGCGCTCGTCGTCTCCGACGAGGTCATCGTCATGGACGGCGGTGAAATTCGCCAGAACGCGCATCCCGTCGACACCTACCGCAAGCCGGCAAGCGCCTTCGTCGCCGGCTTCATCGGCGTCACCAACTTCATCTCCGGATCGGTCGCAAGTGCGAGGGACGACAGCGTCGTCTTCGCGCAGAACGGCCGCGAGTTCATCGGCCGCAAGGCCCACGGCGCAACGTCGCCGGCCCCGGGCGAAGAAGTCCGCGGCGCAATCCGCGCCGAACAGATCCGCATCGCCGGCGACAGCGCCGAGCTATCCGGTCTAGAGACGATCCTGCCCGGCACCGTCGCGGACGTCATCTTCGAAGGCGACCGCGTCGTGTACGAGGTCGAGGTGCCGCTTTCGGGCGCCAACGTCCTGCGCGTCTTCGACCGCGACCCTGCCGGTCACAACCAGTTCGAACCGGGCGACGGCGTATCCGTCGGCTGGAACGGAGCCGACATGCACGTTTTCAACGCAAAACCGGACGCTACAGAACGCCGGTAAACCAGAGGAGAATGACATGAAGAAAACAGGGATACTGTCCAGCTCGATCAATCGCCGCACGCTCATGCAGGGCGCCGCCGCACTCGGCGGCGCGGCAGCGCTTGGCGTGCGCCCGTCCTTCGCGCAGGAGCCGGCCAAGCCGGCCGAGCTCATCATCCGCGCATGGGGCGGAAGCTGGGTCGACAGCCTCAAGGCCGGCGTGTCCGATCCCTTCACCGCCAAGACCGGCATCGCCATCCGCCACGACCTGACCGAGGACAACGAGATCCAGCCGAAGGTCTGGGCCGCCGTCGCTCAAGGGCGCGTGCCGCCGATCCACATCAACTGGGACACCACCACCAACGCCACCAAGTCGGCGCTGCGCGGCGTGACCGAAGACCTCTCCGACCTGTCGAACCTCGCCAACACAACCGATCTCGCCAAACCGGTCGGCCTCGACGGCTATCCGATCGTCAACACCTACGGCTATGTCTACGTTCTCGCCTACCGCCCGGAAGCTTTCCCCGATGGCGCGCCGAAGTCGTGGAAGGATCTTCTCGACCCGAAGTTCAAGGGCCGCCTCGCCTTCTATAATGACGGCATCGGCTTCCATTTCCCGGCCCAGGTCGCCGGCGGCGGCAAGCTCGAGGATATCCCGGCAAACATGCAGCCGGCCTGGGACTTCATCACCAAGATGAAGGCGCAGGCGCCGCTTCTCGGCGAAGACCCGGACTTCACGACCTGGTTCCAGCGCGGCGAGATCGACGCGGCTTGCACCATCTCCACCAACGCCCGCGAGGCCAAGAAGAACGGCGTCGAGATCGCGTGGACCGTGCCGGAGGAAGGCTGCAAGTTCGACACCGATGGCCTCTGGATTCCGAAGGGCCTGCCCGAGAACGAGCTCTACTGGGCAAAGGAATACATCAACTTCGCATTGACCAAGGAAGCCCAGCAGGTCTGGCTCGACGGCCTCGGCCTTCCGGGCGTCGTCCCCGGCGTCAATCCGCCGGCCGATCTCGTCAACGATCCGTCGTACCCGACCAAGCCGGAGGACTTCGAACACCTCATCCGCATCTCCTCCAAGATCCAGGTCGAGAACGAGAGCGAGTGGTTCTCCAAGTTCAAGTCCATCATGCAGGGCTGAGTCCATCGGGCCGCCGTCTTCGGCGGCGGCCCTTTATCCTGTTGCGGAAACATCTCGTGCGATCGCTCAAGGCCTACCCGATCGGCTGGCGTATCATGGACGCGGCGGAAGCTGTCGCCGCCGCGCTATGGCCGGCGCGCTTCGGCAGGTCCGTGCCCTATCTGCTGCTCGGCCCGGCGATCCTGCTGGTCGGGCTGCTCGTCATCGGCATGATCCAGATCGCGGATTCCAGCCTGCGCACGCTGGACACCTCCACCTTCCTGCCATCCGATTACTACACGCTTGCCAACTACCAGCGCGCGCTGACGGAAGGCCTCTTCAGGACGGTCGCGACCCGCAGCCTTCTCGGCGCGGTCATCGTCACGGTCGTGACGCTCATCCTTGCCTTCCCCTACGCCTATCTTATGGTGCGGACGCGCTCGCCGGTGTTGCGCAAAATCCTGCTCATTGCTCTGTTCCTGCCCTTCTTCATCGGCCAGGTCGTGCGCGCCTATGGCTGGCTGATCGTGCTCGGCAACCAGGGCATGGTCAACGAGGCGCTCGGCCTGATCGGTATCGCGCCGATGCGCCTGCTCTACAACTATCCGGCCGTCCTCTTCGGCCTCGTGCAGTACATGCTGCCCTTCGCCGTGCTGATGCTCGCGCCGGCCATGACCGCCATCCCCGAGGAACTGGAATCGGCCGCCCATTCGCTCGGCGCCAACTGGGTCCGCGCCATGATCCACGTCGTCCTGCCGCTGGTAAAGCCCGGCCTCGTCGGCGCCGGCCTTGTCGTGCTGACGCTCTCGCTCACCGACTTCGCCATGCCGGCGATCCTTGGCGGCGGCTCGCAGGACTTCATCGCCAACGCCATCTACGACCAGTTCTTCCGCACCTCCGACCAGGGCCTTGGCTCGACGCTTGCGCTCCTGCTGGTTGCCGTCGGCTCGCTGCTCGTCGGCGTCGTCTTCATGCTGTTCGGCGCAGGCACGCTGGCAAGCCAGGGAGCGCGCCGATGACCATGCCGCTCAGCCAGCGCATCGTCTTCTGGACGATCGTCATCTGCGTTCTGGTGATCCTGTCCGTCCCGACCATCGTCGTGCTCGGTGCATCCTTCACTGCGGGCAACATGATCGACTTCCCGCCGGACGGCCTGTCGCTGAAATGGTACTCCAAGATTGCCGGTGCGAGCGATCTCTGGCGCGCCTTCGGCCGTTCGCTCTACGTCGCCACCGTCTGTACGCTTGTCGCCATTCCTGTCGGTACGCTCGCCGGCATCGCGCTCGCCAAATATCGCGTGCGCTTCGAGACGCCGATCCAGATCTACCTGTTGCTTCCCTTTACCATCCCGCTCATCGGCTCTGGCATCGGCCTCATGCTGTTCTTCGGCGAAATACGCCTGCTCGGGCAGCTTTGGCCGGTCGGCGTCGCCTGCGCCGTGATCAACCTGCCCTTCATGGTCTGGGCCGTCATGGCCAGCGCCTCGGGCCTTGAGCCTGACCTCGAACTTGCCGCCGCCAATTGCGGCGCGCCGCCGCTGTCGACCTTCTTTCACGTCACCCTGCCCGCCGTGACCCCCGGCATCATCAGCGGCGCACTCCTGATGTTCATCCTCGCGCTCAACGAATTTCTGGTCAGCCTGCTGCTCGTCGATGCGCGCATCGTCACGCTGCCGGTGCAGATCTACAATTCCATCCGCTCCATCATCACCCCCGACCTCGCCGCCATCTCCGTCATCTTCATCGCCAGCGCGGTCGTGGCCGTCATCGCGCTCGACCGGCTGGTCGGGCTCGAAATCTTTCTCAAGTCGAAGTGAACCGAACCATGACAGACGTGTCCTTTCACGAGATCGCAAAGCTCGACGCGGCAGGCCGCGAATCGCTTTACCGCCGGTCTGAAACCGACCTTTCCGCCTTCACCGAAAAGGTGAAACCGATCATCGACGCCGTGCGTGCGGAAGGCGACGCTGCGCTGCTGCGTTTCGCCCGCGAACTGGACAAGGCGGATGTGAAACCGGGCAGCTTGAAGGTAACGCCCGCCGAGATCGACGCCGCTTTCGACAAGGTCGATGAGGAGGTGATCGCCGCGATCCGCTTCGGCATCGACAACATTCGCCGTTTCCACGAGGAGCAGAAGCCGGAAGCCATGTGGCTGAAGGAAATCCGTCCGGGCGCCTATGCCGGCGATCGCATCACGCCCATCAAATCCGTCGCCATCTATGTCCCGCGCGGCAAGGGCGCGTTCCCGTCCGTTACCATGATGACGGCCGTGCCCGCCGTCGTCGCCGGCGTGCCTGATCTTGCAATCCTGACCCCGCCCGCCCCCGATGGCTCCGTCGATGCCGCCACGCTGGTCGCCGCGCGCATCGCGGGCGTGGAGACCATCTACAAGGTGGGCGGCGCACAGGCTGTCGCCGCCGCCGCCTTCGGCACCGAGACGGTCAAGCCCGCGCTCAAGATCGTCGGTCCCGGCAGCCCGTGGGTCGTCGCCGCCAAGCGCCTGCTGTCAGGCGTCATCGATCCGGGCCTGCCCGCCGGCCCGTCCGAATCCATCATTCTCGCCGACGACACGGTCAAGGGCGGTCTCGCCGCGCTCGACCTGCTGATCGAGGCCGAGCATGGCCCGGATTCCTCAGCCTATCTGGTGACGCACAGCCGCCGTGTCGCGGAGGAGGCGCTGGCTTCGCTGCCAGAACACTGGGCGCGCATGACCGAGCAGCGCGTTGCCTTCTCGAAGGCCGTGCTGACCGGCGCCTATGGCGGCATCGTGCTGACGCCGTCGCTCGAAGCGAGCTACGACTTCGTCAACGGCTACGCGCCCGAACATCTGGAAATCCTCTCCATCGACCCGTTCCGCCACCTCGCCCACATCACCGAGGCCGCCGAGATCCTGATGGGGCCGCACACGCCGGTGTCCATCGCCAATTTCGGCCTTGGCCCCAACGCCGTCCTGCCCACCAGCCGCTGGGCGCGCACCTACGGCCCGCTTTCAGTGCACGATTTCGTCAAGCGCTCGTCTGTCGGCTACGTCACGGAATCCGCCTATCCCGACTTCGCCAAGACCGCCTGGACGCTGGCGCGCTACGAGGGTTTCTCCTCGCACGAGCATGCGGTGTCCGACGTGCGCAAGAAATACCTCTGAGCAGACGATGAAAGCAGTCCGGCTTTACGCTGCGCGCGACCTCAGGGTGGAGGATATCGATCCTCCCGGCCCACCCGCGCCCGGTTGGGTCACACTTCGCACGACAGCGGCCGGCATCTGCGGTTCCGACCTGCACAACTACCGGACCGGCCACTGGATCAGCCGCTCGCCCTCGACGGCGGGACACGAATTCGCTGGCGTTGTCACCGGTCTTGGAGACGGCGTAACCGGCCTCGCCATAGGCGACACTGTCGTCGCCGACTCGCGCTTCTGGTGCGGCGAATGCTATGCCTGCAAAAGTGGCCGCACCAACGTCTGTGCAAAGCTCGGCTTCGTCGGCGAAGTCTGCGACGGCGGTTTTGCGGAACTCGCCACCCTTCCCGCGCGCCTCGTACACCGGCACGATCCCGGTCTTGATCCTGCGATCGCAGCCATGGCCGAACCGCTCGCGGTGGCGCTTCACGCCATACGAAAGCAGGCGGTTCCGTCAGGCCAGCCGGTGCTGGTCATCGGCTGCGGCACGATCGGCGGCTTCGTCGCGCTCCTGCTTTCCCGACTCCACGAAGGTCCGGTTCTTGTCGCCGACAGGAATGCCGAACGCGCCAGCCTCGTCGCCGATGTCACGGGCGCGAAAGTGGCCGATCTCGACGGACAATCGATCCGCGATGCTCTCGGCGGCCAGCCGCTGCTGTATGCCTGCGACGCCACGGGCGATGGGCGGGTCCTCAAGACGACGCTCGACCTGCTTTCCGGCGGCGGCTCCATCGCGCTGGTCGGCATCGCCAATGCGCCGGTCGAACTCGATCTGAACGTCCTGGTGGAACGCGAGACAGCCCTCATCGGCTGCCACGCCTTCATCGACGAATTGCCCGAGGCAGTTGCCCTGCTTCCAAGCCTGGCTCCGCAACTCTCCCGGCTGATCGATACGGAGATCGGACTGGACGAAGTTCCCGCCGCCTACGAGCGCCTTCTGGCAGGACAATCGAAGGGACTGAAAACCATCATACGACTTGGAGAGGCGGCCGGATGAAGCAGAAAAGCGCTTCCGCAAGCAAAGCGCGTACCGCCGCCTCGCTGCCCGATTCAGCCGGCCCACTTTACGAGAAGGTCAAGGAATATGTCCTGACCAACATCGGCAACGGCGCCTGGGGTCGGAACCAGAAGCTTCCGTCGGAAAACGAACTGGTCGCCTCGCTCGGCGTCTCCCGCATGACTGTCCATCGGGCGCTGCGGGAACTGACGTCCCAGGGCCACCTCCTGCGCATCCAGGGCGTCGGCACTTTCGTCGCGCCGCCCAAGCCCCAATCGGCCCTCATCGAGATCAACGACATCGCCGACGAGATCGCTGAACGGGGGGCGCGTCATCACGCGAGAGTCGTCACGCTCGAAACCATCGTTCCCGCGCCAGACCTTGCCGCCGCGTTCGAATTCTCCAGCCGCTCGCCGGTCGGCCACTCCATTATCATCCACCACGAAAACGGCGTGCCGGTCTTGCTGGAAGAGCGTTTCGTCAATTCGCAACTCGTCCCCGATTATGAGGCGCAGGATTTCGAGACGACGACCACCTTCGACTATCTCCAGCAGAGCACGCCGCTGACCGAGGTCGAGCACGTCATCTCGGCCGTCGCCGCTGACACCGAAACCGCCGAACTGCTCATGATCGAGCCCGGCGCGCCCTGCCTGCTTCTCCACCGCCGCACATGGTCCGGCGCGTCGGTCGCCACCGTCAACCGGCTGGTCTATGCCGGCAATCGCTATTCGCTCGGCAGCCGCTACTCGCCGCGGAGTTAGCTTCCGAAGTTATATTCCTGACCCGTATAGCTCTTCCGCGTCATCGCCCGCCCACGGCTCGGGGAGGCCGCCCTCATCAGTCCCGGCGTCCTGACTTGCGGTAGGCAACGGCATCCAGCACTGCAACTCTGGATCGGCATAGGCGAAGATCTGCCCGGGAGACGAGTCCGCAGCGCGCCAGCCTTCGATGCCGAACTGGTCGGCCCTGGCCCAGTAGGCCACGTCCACCTCAGCCGCACCCTGTTCCGACGAGCGGACCGTCACGAGGATGCGGCTGCCGTCCTTGGGCGCGCTCGACATATGCCGCCAGCGAGTTTCGACCACGCAATTCCTCCCGTCTTGATATTTTCCGCGAACATCCGACTCTTGGGTTATAGTGCCCCTCACGGTCAAGACTTCAAGGTGAGGCGAGCATGAGAACTGTCAGCGCCCTGTTCGACACCTATGACGAGGTGACGGCAACGGTGGACGCGCTGTCGGAGGTGGGCGTCGATAGTCAGGACATTACCATTGTCCGGCAGGCCCGGCGTGCTTCCGTGAAAATCCTGCAAGGCATCGCACTCGGCGCGGCGATCGGCGGCGTCTGCGGCGTCCTTGTCGGACTCGCCACGGTTGCCTTTCCCGGCAGCGGTCTTCCTGTCAGCCGGCTGTGGGCGGCCATTGCCGGCGCAGCGGCCGGCGGCCTGATAGGGGCGGTGCTCAGCCGCGTAGCGGATGCGCGCAGCCGGTCAAGCCATGCCCACGGTCGCGCCAGGACGGTCTGGGCGGAGTCGATCAAGGGAGGTTCCACGCTCGTCACCGCACGCATCCACGAAGACGACGCTGCAAGGGTGCTGGATGTCTTTCGTCGCTGCGGCGCCCTGAACACCAATGTCAGGCGCGGCGAGTACGCTGGAGGCGACTGGGACGACTTCGTCGAAGAAGATATCTGGGACGAGGATATCGGCCGCGAGGATGCGCCGCCGCCAAGGAGCTAGATACTCCCCGAACGATGCTTGTGGGGCCATGACCCTGCGCCGCTGAGTCTGTCTGAAGGACTCCGAAACGGACTTTTGTCAATCTGGGTTTGATGTCCGATTCGTCTGCGGGTAGATTAGACCCGAATCAGCCGTTCCACGGGGGGCCGACGAACGCACACATCTCATCTGCTCCGGCTAGCCGGGCGCACCGAGATGTGTGTTGCAGGCAGGCTTTCCGTCTTCGGCAGGATTTGCGGCGTTAAGTATCCCTGCGTCTTCACCCTATTGGACAATTAGCAGCCCGGTCTTGCGGCATCCGCCGTGGCCGGCATCGGAAGAGTCTGGCCGAACACTCGATGACAAGCCTCGCCCTTCAGGCGCCGGAAAGTTTCCAGCCATTGGCCCTGTCGTCGCGCAGCGACCTCACGGCTTTCCTGATGGATCTGGCCGCCGAACTTCTCGCCGATGCCTATATGCTCGTCGCCATCGTCAATGAAGAAGACCGAAACATCGCGCGCATCCTTGCCTCCAACTGGATTCATGACGCCATCGAGTTGGTCGGCCACGACCTGATTGCCAGGTTGGCGCAACTCCCGGCGGCCGCCCCAGGTTCTAGGCCGCGCAGCCTCCTGGTATCGCACGCGCCGGCAATGCCCGACCTGTTAAACGGCGAGGAAGCCGCCCTGCTGGATGTCCTTGGCCACTGTGAACTTTATGCGCTCGCGGTGCAGGCCGGACGCCAGCGCTATTACCTGCTTCTCTCCTCGGAACACGTCGATCGTATTGATGAACACAGGCTCGTCGGCGCGCAGATGCGTTGCGGCTACGCGCTGTCGCAGATGCCCGACCTGCTTCGGGCGGCAGTGACCCGCGACCCTCTCTCGGATCGCGAGCGCGAATGCCTGCTCTGGGTATCCGAAGGCAAGACGACCGAGGAAGTCGCGCTCATCCTTGGCGTGTCTGGCAACACCGTGAACAACTACGTGACCCACGCCATCCAGAAGCTGTCGGCGAGCAACCGCGCAATGGCGATCGCCACGGCGATCCGGAGTGGAATGATTTGACCGACCCCGCCCGCAATCTCGAAGATCCAGCGCAGGATCTGCGCCAGCCGCTGTTCGGAAATCCGCTCTTCAACGCGGAGGCGCACCGGACGACGACGATCCCCGACGCCGTGCGCCGGGCCCGATGGATCGCGGTCGACATCAATGCTGAGGGCTTCGGCCTCTTCTTTACACCGCCGTCGCCGGAGCGTCCGATCCTCTGGCCCTGCTTCGACTCGAGCTACCCTGCCGTTTCCTCGGAGACCATTCTTGTCGCCGGCGAGGACAGGCCCGAGCTTGTCCGGCATATACGCGCGTCGAGCGTACCGCTCTGGTGGGCCGAGGAGCCCGCAATCGGCGCATCGGAGCATTTTGGGAAACTCGCCTGGACCACCCGGATGCCGGAAGCGCTGGTCCCTGAGATGGCGGGCATCGCCTTCCCTGTGCATACGGAACGGGGCCGGTGCGGACTGGTCGTATTCCTGGGCTTCGAAATCAATCTTACGCCCGACAGCCTCTTCGACATTCACGCGCGCTGCTTTTCGCTGTTCGAAGCCGTAGCCAGAATCCGGCCCGGCGAAGGCGCGAAGTACCCCATGATCTCCAAGCGCGAACTGGAATGCCTGAAGCTTACCGCCAACGGCTATACCAGCGAGGAAATCGCACGCTTCCTAAAGCTGTCGGTCCACACCGCCAACCAGTACCTGACCAACACCACGCAGAAGCTCGACGCGGTCAACCGCATGCATGCCGTGGCGAAGGCGTTGCGGCTCGGACTGATCGAATAGAACGCAGGCGGCTCAGGGACCGCCGACGGTTTCCGTCCTGCGGATCCTGCACCGCTCCAGCGCGTCGACCAGGAAAGCGGTATTCAGCGTCGGATCGGCTTCCGGACGGTCGAATGCCACGTAGTTGACCTCGACCGCCGCCCGCTCGTCCTCCAGGATCAGCGCGAAATAGACGGTGGCGCCCGGCGGTCGCAATTCGAGGTCGAGGACGATGCGGGGTGGTTCCGACCATGTCACATGCGCTTCGCCGCCGTGGCCAAGCCGCAGCGTACCGGGCATGAAGAACAGCTCCGCAGCCGAGTCGACGATATCAGACACCGTTGCGAAATGCTCGAGGCGAATGAACGCGATATAGTCGGAGGCATCGACGAGACGCAGTTCGCCGACCACATCCTTGATGGCTTCCGCGACGATCGCCTCGCGCGACGCTGCATGCGGCTGTCGGTTCATTGGAGCTTTCGCTTGGCCTTGTTTGCGTACACCACACGGATCAGTTCGGCGACTGCCTGGTAGAACTGTTGTGGGATCACGCTATCCACCGAAACTTGCTTGTACATGGAACGGGCGAGCGCGATGTCCTCGAATACGGGAACGTTGTTTGCCTCCGCGACCTCGCGAATTTTCAACGCAACCAGGTCGGTGCCTTTTGCGAGCACCATCGGCGCGCTGTCCTGTTCGCGGACGTAGCGCAGCGCGATCGCGTAGTGCGTCGGGTTGGCAATCACCAGCGTCGCATTGGGCACCGCCGTGATCATGCGTCGCCTTGCGCGATCACGCGCCAGCGAACGCAGGCGCGACTTGACGATCGGGTCACCCTCCGACTGCTTCAGTTCGTCCTTGACCTCCTGCTTCGTCATCCTAAGGTCCTGGCGCCAGTGGAAGCGGGACCAGACGATATCGACGCCTGCGATCAGGCCCATGACCGCCACGATCGAAACCAGGATGTCGATCGAAATACTGCGGATGACGAGCACGAAATCGGTCGTCTGGGTCAGCATTCCGGCCAGGAACTGCCTCAGGCTGTCGGACAGCACAAAGCATAGCACCGCGATAGCGAACACCATCTTGCCGACGGATTTCAGGAACTCGACGAAGCCCTGGACGCCGAACAGCCGGCTCCACCCCTTCGTGAGCGAAATACGCGATGCCTGCGGGCGAATACGCTCGCCGACAAACTGCGGCACGTTTTGCAAGACCGACGAACCGATGCCCGCCACGATCAGCAGCAGAAGCAGACTCGCCACCGCCTTGCCGATCTCTATCGTCACCATCCGGGATAGTTCCACCACGTCGCTCGACGTGTCCATCTTCCAGGCGTCGGGCTTTTCGAGGAAAATCGACAGGAAGGAACCGAGTTCAACGATGGAGCCGCCGGCAAAGAAAACCATGAACAGGAGAATCGCGACGAAGGAGGCGAGGATGCCGGTTTCCTTCGATTGGGGCAGGTTGCCCTTCTCGATCGTGTCACGGATTTTCTTCTCGGAGGCTTCCTCCGTTTTACTTTCCTTGTCGACGTCCTCCGCCATGGCGATCGCTCTCTGAGAGGGTCAGGAACCGGGTTGCGGACGTCAGGCCGCAGCGCTTTCGGCGCTGGGCAGTTCGAACACGCCTTCGCGCGCCATGCGGATCGCGCCGGCGGCGATCGCCTTGCGGGCCCGCGTGATATCGGCGGCGTTGATGCTGTCCGAACTTTGGCCGAGTTCGGACTCGATCATGCGCCGCGCGCGGGCGCCGATCGACGAAAGCACCGCTTCCGTCAGCGCCGGCGGCGCGTTGCGCAAGGCCAGCGTCACGAGTTCCGTCGAAATGCTGTCGAACAGCGCGACCCGCGCCTTCTGCGTGAGCTGCACGATGTCCTCGAACGCGAACAGCCTGGCGCGCAAGGCCTGCACGTCGGTCGCACCGGAATGCTCGAGTTCCTGCATCACCTCGTCGAGCTTGTCCTTGTCCATCTCGTTGAGCACGCTGGCGACGCGGATCTGTCCGGCCGACGTGTCGCGCGTCGCGCTTTCCGAAAGCAGCCGCGTCCGCAACTGGTCCTCGATGATGCCGGTCGCGACTTCCGGGATCGTCGCCATCGACATCATGCGCTTGACGACCTCGCTGCGTACATCCCGGTCGAGGACGAGCAGCACGTTGGCTGCGGAGCCGGGGGACAGTTTCGACAGCACCAGGGCGGCCGTCTGCGGATGCTCTTCGGTCAGGAAAGCGGCAATCCTCGCCGGATCAGCTTTCTCGACGTCGGGCCAGACGGGCGGCGGGCCGTTTTCAGCGGCCATTGGCTGGTCGACCCCCATCAGCGCGTTCATCTCCTCAGGAGACAGAGTCTCGTTGAGGATCGTATCCATCTGGTCGCTGGAATCCATGAGGCCAGCGCCTTCCGCGAACTCTGCCTCGAATTCCGCGACGATCTTCTCCAGGTCGGCCTGGCTGATGGTGCGCAACAGGCGCGCCCCTTCCACAAGCGCCTTCAGTTCCTCCTGCTTGAAGAATTTCAGCAACTTGCTGGCCGACGGCTTGCCCATGGCCACGAGGATGGCGGCGGCCTTCTGCGCCCGCGTCATCTCCAGGGCCCTGCTCATGCGGTCTCCGTCAGCCACGTATCAGCCATTCAGCCCTGCTTCGTCGCGCCGCTGATCTCTGTCAGCATGATGCCAAAGCGGGACGGGTCGTTCTCCAGGACCGTGATCTCGCCCCGCGCGATCCGGCGGCCGTTGACCATCACGTCGACCGCTTCCCCGACGCGTCGGTTGAGCGCCACGGTCGAGCCCTTCTGCAGCCCCATCAGGTCGGAAACAGCCATCTCGGTGCTGCCGAGCACGATCTGGACCTCGACGGGAATGTCCATGATGAGCGAAGCATTCGGGCCGCTTACGGGTATTGCCATTACCGCCGGCGAAGCAGGCGCGGTCTGCGGCCGCTGCTTTTCCTCGTCATGCAGCACCCCGTGCAATTCCTCGATCGCCCGGTTGAGCTGCTCTTGCGAGTTCTCTTCGTCCAAGGCTGCATTGCCCTGAGTCATCATCATCTCCAACTCTTGCCAGTGCTGGTTCTAGCGCCCGGCAACCAGTCCTTCCATGAGGTCCTGCCCGGCATCGAAGGGATGCCTGACGCGGACCGTGTAGTTCTGACCGAGTTTGCCGAATTCGCAAACGAACAGGGTCTTCTGCCGCGCGGACAGCTTGGCTTGCGACTGCGCATCGGCCTGGAATTCGATCAATTGACCGACCTGCAGCGATGCGACATCGCCGAGCGTCATTCGAGCAAGCGGCATCGTCGCCTGAAGTTCGACGCCAGAGCGCATGACTTCCTCCCCGAAACGTTGCCGCCATATGTCTCCCGGCCCGGAGTTCCCGGGCGAGGCAGCGGCGGAGCCCTTCAACAGAAGCCGCTGCGGCATGGTCAGCTGGATGATCCCGCTGGCAGCAGAACCGGCCAGCGAAAGGGTAACCCGCGCGCCTGCACCGTCCTTCAGCGGGTACTTCCTCATGTCATCGCCGGAGATCGCCTTGGGTGCGGGCGCCAACAGTTCGAAATGGCCATCCCCTGTCCGTATCAGCGCCGTCGCAAACTGTTCGAAGATGCGCGAGGCGACCACCGTCTCGGTCGGCGAGAGCTGGCGTCGGATCGGCGCGACCGCGATGCCCGGGTCGCCGCCGAAGAGCGCGCTGACCGCAAGCGCGATTGCCTCAGCGTCCATCGTCATGACCACTGCGTCCGGCCCGACTCCCGAGACGATCACCGTCATGGCATGCCCATCGCCATCGGGCTTCACGTCGGCAATGCGGACGAGTTCGACGCCCGTGACGTCCAGCGTCACATCCAGCGTCAGTTCCTTCTTGAGCATCTGGCGGACCTCGGGCGCCGCCTTTTCGACGATGGTGCGCGCCGCGTCGGTCACGCGGTCCGGCTCACCTGTCTCCCCGGTCAACCGTTCGATGATATAAGCCCGCATCTCGGCCGGGCTGCTGGGAACGGCGGATTTCATGACGCGCTCATGCCGCCTTCTTCTCGGCGCCGGTCGCGTTCATCGTGCTCTGCTCGACGGCGTCGATGGACGGACGCTCATAGGCCGAAATCGTCTTGCGCCCGAACTCGATCGCCACCTGCGGCAGCGCACCGTTCATATGGGCGAGCAGCGTCTGCTTGACGATGACATAGAGCCTGTTCTTCTTCTCACGGACGGTCTTCACCTTGCCTGCAATCGGGCCGACCACGCAGTAGGACATGAAGATGCCGAGGAAGGTGCCCACCAACGCGGCGCCGATAAGCCCACCGAGGATTTCCGGCGACTGGTCGAGTGCGCCCATCGCCTTCACCACACCCAGAACGGCCGCCACGATGCCGATCGCCGGGAAGCCGTCGCCCATCACCGTCAGCGCGTGATAGGCCTTCAGCTTATCGGCCCGGATCGTCTGGATTTCCTCGTCCATCAGCGCCTCGATCTCGTGCGGTCGGGCGTTGCCGATGATGATGATGCGGCAGTAGTCGCAGATGAAGTTCGTCAGGTCCTGGTTCTTGAGGATCGTCGGAAAGGCCTGGAAAATCGCGGATTCCTGCGGGTTGTCGATATGCGCCTCGACCTCGCTGCGTGACTTAGACTTCAGCTCCCGCATCAGCGCATGCAGTACTCCGAGCACTTCCAGGTAGTCCTGCTCCTTTGGCACAGCCTGCTTGAAGGCCTCCATGCAGGCCTTGCCGGTGTCCTTTACCACCTTCATCGGGTTCGCGACGAGGAACGAGCCGAGTGCTGCCCCGCAGATAATGACCACTTCCCAGGGCTGGATCAGCACGCTGATATGGCCGCCCATGGCCATGAACCCGCCGAGCACGCTGCCAAGTGTCACCACAAGTCCGATCAGAATTCCCACTGGGCAGCGTCCTCGCAAAGATATGACTATCAAGGATTATCCCCCGTGCCTTGTGTGAGGCTTGAATCCACTTCGCCTCTCACGTTGGCTCGGAAAGGCTTCAGCCTCGCGCAAGCAATAGGCTCTAGCCTTGCGGAATAAGCTTCGCGACCGGGGGCCTGTCTGGTGAATACCTATCTCAGCTACCAGCTCATCGTCAGGGACATGGCCAAGTCGATCGAGCGCGTCGAGAAGCAGCCCGTGGTCGACCGCGAGACGAAATACTACCTCGAGAACATCTCGAAGGTGAAAAGCATCGACGAGTTCGTCAAGGACGATCGCCTGTTTCGTTATGCCATGAAGGCGTACGGGCTGGAGGACATGACCTATGCGAAGGCCTTTATGGTCAAGGCGCTGAAAGAAGGCACCTCCGACCCTGACAGCTTCGCCAACAAGCTGCAGGACAAGCGCTACGCTGAATTCGTCAACACCTACAACTTCGAGCGCTACGGCGAGCTCGCCACCGTTTACAACAAAGCGCAGTACGAGGTTCCCGGCAACTACCTCATGCAGGCCGAGATCGCCGGGCTCGATCCCGAGTCCGCCTATGTGAAACAGGAAACGGCATACTACCGCGCCAACATCGGCAAGGTCACTTCAATCGAAGGCCTGATGGCCAACGAGCGCCTGCTGACTTACGCCATGGCGGCCTACGGGCTCGACAGCGCTACCGAAAACCTTGACTACATCGAGGAACTGCTCGCCGGCGGGGTGCGCGACGCAAACAGTCCCGCCAACAAGGAAGAGGACAAGCGCTACACCGCCTTCGTCGCGGCCTTCGACTTCGAGGCTCTTGGCGCGAATGCCACCACGACCACGCGCGCGCAGCAGCCTTCCATCGACAAGTATCTTCGCCAGACGCTGGAGGAGAACGCCGGTGAATCCAATGAAGGCGTGCGCCTCGCACTCTATTTCGAACGCAAGGCATCGAGCCTGACCAACTTCTATGCGATCCTCGCCGATCCGGCCCTTGCCGAAGTCGTACGCACCACGCTCAGCCTTCCCGATTCCTTCGCCTCGGCCGACATCGACCAGCAGGTGAAATATTTTGAGTCCAAGCTCGACATCGCGGACTTTACC
The DNA here is from genome assembly GCF_016793485.1 of Mesorhizobium sp. Taxonomy (GTDB): domain Bacteria; phylum Pseudomonadota; class Alphaproteobacteria; order Rhizobiales; family Rhizobiaceae; genus Mesorhizobium_K. The sequence goes on from NZ_JAEULZ010000023.1 coordinate 56,834, forward strand.
GATCCCAAGCGGCTAGAGAAATTCCTGACGCGCTTCACGACGATGTGGGAGATCGAAAACCAGACCACCACCACGCAGTCCCTGATCACGACCTTGTTCCAGCCGGTCGATTATGGAATTTCCGCCGACGTGCTGTTCGCGATCCAGTCGATGAAACGGTAGGACCTCCGCGTGCAGACAGGCCTTTACGTCGCCCTCTCCTCTCAGGTCGCGCTTGAGAAGCGGCTGAACACGATCGCCGACAACGTCGCCAATACCTCGACCATCGGCTTCCGCGCCACCGGTGTGAAGTTCGAGGACGTCGTTTCGGGTCTCGGCGACAAGGAGCTTGCCTTCGTCTCCACCGGCGACACCTATCTGTCGACTGCTGCGGGGCCCCTGCGCGAAACCGGAAACCCCTTCGATTTCGCCATCCGAGGCGACGCATGGTTTGGCATTGAGACGCCTGCCGGCACCGTCATGACGCGCGACGGCCGTTTCACCATGACCGAGAACGGCGAACTGGTCTCGATAGAAGGCTATGCCGTCCTCGACGCCGGCGGCGCGCCGATCCAGCTCGATCCGCGCAATGGTCCGCCCCGCGCCGGCGCGGACGGCTCGCTGCGCCAGGGCGACAATCTCGTCGGCGCACTCGGTCTTTTCAATTTTGACCCCGGCCCCAACTTCACGCGTTTCGGCAATTCAGGCATCGTGCCGCAGGGCGAGCCGGACCCGGTGGTCGATCGGATCGACGCTGGCGTAGCCCAGGGTTTCCTGGAGGAATCCAACGTCAACCCGATGATGGAAATCACCCGCCTGATCATGGTGCAGCGCGCCTTCGAGAATGGCGCGGCGCTGCTGCGCAGCACCGAGTCGTCGTACGGCGAGGCCATCAAGACCCTCGGCGGGAAATAGCTGACGCATGTCGGTCGCCCTCCGCACCTCTGATGGCAAGTTCGCCACCGGCGACAATCCGCTCGACGCGATCGAGCGCGCCTGGCGTCGCATCTCCGACAAACATACGCTCATCCGTCACGGCGGCCGCGTCATCGAGGTTTCGCCGACGCATTTCCGCGTCCGCGGCCTGTCGTCTGTCGCCCGACTTGGCGACATGGTCGAGCATCGCAGCCGTGCAGGCATCCGTCATGGCGAGATCGTGCAGATTTCCCCCGACGAGGTGCTGATCGCCTCCTTTGAGCGCGCCGGCGACGCGGGTGTCGGGGACACCGTCATCGACCTCGGACCCTTCGCCATCCTCCCGCACGCTTCATGGCGCGGCCGCGCCATCGATGCGCTAGGCCGACCGATCGACGGCGGACCGCATCTGGCGCATGGCGATCTCGAGGAAGCCGCCAAGCTCGTGCAGCCTCCCGCGCTTGCCAGGCAGCGCGTTGGCGAGGGTTTCCAGACCGGCGTCAAGGTGATCGATGTCTTCACGCCTATCTGCTTCGGCCAGCGTCTCGGTATCTTCGCCGGCTCGGGTGTCGGCAAGTCGACCCTCCTCGCCATGCTGGCCTCGGCTTCCGCTTTCGACACCGTCGTCGTCGCGCTAATCGGTGAACGCGGTCGCGAGGTGCGCGAATTCCTGGAAGATACGATCGGCCCCGCCTGCATGGCAAAAACCGTCGCAGTCGTCTCGACCAGCGACGAGAGCGCCATGATGCGGCGTCGGGCGCCTGACACCGCGATGCGCGTCGCCGAGCATTTCCGCCAGCAGGGCGACCGCGTCCTGCTGATCCTCGATTCCATCACCCGCTTTGCGCACGCGTTGCGCGAGGTCGCCACCGGCACCGGCGAGCCGCCGGTTGCACGCGGCTATCCTGCCTCCGTCTTCACAGAACTGCCCAAGCTGCTGGAGCGCGCGGGTCCGGGCACGGAGGGCGCCGGCTCGATCACCGCCATCATCTCCGTGCTCATCGACGGAGACGACCACAACGATCCGGTCGCCGATTCCGTGCGCGGCATTCTCGACGGCCACGTCGTCCTCGATCGCTCCATCGCCGAGCAGGGCCGCTACCCCCCGGTAAACCCTCTGGCTTCCATCTCGCGCCTCGCGCCAAAGGCATGGACGGACGACCAGCGCACTCTGGTGACGAAACTCAAGGCGATGATTTCCCGCTTCGAATCGACGCGAGACATCCGCCTTCTAGGCGCCTACCAGCCCGGCGCCGATGTTGAACTGGATACCGCGGTTAGGCAGGTGCCGGTGATCTACGACGCGATGACCCAGACGCCACGCGACCCACCCTCGGCGGACGCCTTTGCCGATCTCGCCCGCTATCTGAAATCGAAGGACAGGCCGCATGTGGCGCAGCAAGGCTGATAGCATGGTCCGCGAGAACCGGCTCGCGGACCTTGCCGACGTGGATGATCGAATTGCCAGGAACGACCATCACCGCACCGCCGGTGATGATAAGCCTGCCGGCTCGATCAAGCCTCTGACACCGGAACAGGAAGCGAAGCGTCGCGACCGTCGCAGCGACCTGACCTTTGCTGCGCTGGGCGTCACGCTCGGCCTCGTCTGCGCCCTGTTTCCATGGTATATTTTCTTCAATCCCGACGAATTCGGCGTCAGGGCGATGCGGTTTGGCGGCGGCGGGAACGGCAGCGAGCCGATCATCCTCGGTGCGCAGACGGAACGGGTTGGTGCGCCTGCCGCGAACCAGGAAATTCCATTCCTCGACCTTGAACTCGACCTGCGTTCGACAGGGACTGCCGTGAAGGATCCAAGCAGTGACGGCGGCAGCGCAGCAGCCCTTCCCGGCGTCAACGAACAGCCATTTCCTCCCCCCATTGTCGGGTACAACGTGATCCAGATCGCCAACGGACGCGCCATGATCGAGGACGACACCGGCCTGTTCGTCGTCCAGATCGGCTCGGTTCTGCCGGACGGAGCCTATGTCAAGGCGATCGAAGAGCGCGACGGCAGGCTGGTTGTGGTCACCGACAAGGACAAGGTCCTGAGTATCCGCGAGTAAGCCCCCCGCAAGGCCCACGCAAGACTGGCGGCCTACCCTGCGCATATCCGGCCGGAGATTTGCATGGAGACCGTCAACCTATTCGCCCTTGCCACGCAGCAGTCGAAATGGCTTGCCGTGCGCCAGACGGCGGTTGCCGGCAACGTCGCCAACGTCAACACGCCGGGCTACAAGGCTGTCGATGTCGAGCCATTCGAAAGCGTGCTCGACAAGACGGGCGTCAGGCTTGCCACGACTCAGCAGGGGCATATTGCGGGTAGCGCCGGCGGGTCCGGCTTCGCAGTCAACGAGCAGACCGACGAGCCGTCGGTCCTGCCGTCGGAGAATTCGGTCGTCCTCGAAGACGAGTTGATGAAGGCCGGCGAAGTCCGCCGCCAGTTCGAGTTGAACACGGCGATCGTCAAAGCCTTTCAACGCATGCTCCTGACAGCGTCGAAAGGCTAGTCATGGATCCGTTGGCCGCCGCCCTCAAAGTCGCAGCATCCGGGTTGGGCGCTCAGTCCGAGCGCCTGCGCGTGGTCTCGGAAAACCTCGCCAACGCCCAGTCGACCGGCGACGCGCCAGGCGCCGAACCCTATCGCCGCAAGACCATCACCTTCGCCGCCGAACTCGACCGCGCCACCGGCGGCTCGATGGTCGAGGTCAACCGGATTGGTCGCGACGACGGCGCGTTCCCGGTCCAGTTCATGCCTGGCCACGAGGCCGCCGACGAAAAGGGCTACGTCAAGATGCCCAACGTCAACGTGCTGATCGAAATGGCGGACATGAACGAGGCCAATCGGTCCTACGAGGCGAACCTGCAGGTCATCAAGCAGGCGCGCGAACTGATTTCCCTCACCATTGACCTGATGCGGAGCCAGTCATGATAAGCGGCCTCGGCGCTATCGACTTCAGCACCATCGGCAAATCGTCCGGCCTCGGAAATGGCGGGACAACTGGTCCGGGCACGGCGGCGGGCGCGGCCGATGCGGCGGGCTCCTTCGCCTCCGTCATGGCGGACCTTGCGACCAACGCCGTCGATACGCTGCGGCAGGCCGAGCAGCTTTCGGTGCAGGGCATGCAGGGCCAGGCGAATACACGCGAGGTGGTGGACGCGGTCATGAGCGCCGAGCAGTCGCTGACGGCTGCCGTCGCCATCCGCGACAAGATCGTCAGCGCCTACATGGAAGTCAGCAGGATGCAAATCTGACGGACAGTCAGAAAAGGGTAACAAGTCATGAAAGCGCTCGCCATCGCCGCCACGGGCATGAATGCCCAGCAGACCAATCTCGAGGTCATCGCCAACAACATCGCCAACATCAACACGACCGGCTTCAAGCGAGCGCGCGCGGAATTCTCCGATCTGCTCTATCAGGTCGACCGCATGCAGGGCGTGCCGTCGCGCGCCGATGCAAGCCTCGTCCCCGAAGGCGTCTCGATCGGCCTCGGCGTGAAGACCGCGGCGATCCGCAACGTTCACATCCAGGGCGGCCTTACGCAGACGGGCAACAGCCTCGACCTCGCGCTGACCGGCAATGGCTGGTTCCAGATCGAAGGCGCGGAGGGGCAGACCCTCTACACCCGCGCCGGCTCCTTCAATACCGACGCCAACGGCCAATTGGTCACCGTGGACGGCTACAATGTCATCCCCGCGATCACCGTCCCGACCGACGCGCTCGCCGTCGTCGTCAACAAGACCGGCCAGGTCTATGCCCGCATCGACGGCCAGACCGACCTTCAGGAACTCGGGCAGCTCACGCTCGCCAGTTTCGCCAACGAGGCCGGCCTCGCACCGCTTGGCGACAATCTCTTCCAGGAAACTGCGGCGTCCGGTCCAGCAACCGTCGGCTCGCCTGGCGATGTCGGCTTCGCCACCGTGGAACAGGGCTATCTGGAAAACTCCAACGTCGATCCCGTCAAGGAAATCACCGAGCTGATATCCGCCCAGCGCGCCTATGAGATGAACTCGAAGGTCATCCAGGCAGCCGACGAGATGGCTGCCGTCGTCTCGAAGAACATCCGGTGAAGCAGATGACGATGCGATTTCTGGCAAGGACATTCGCGCTGGCCGCCTTCGCCTGCCTCGCAGGCGGTTCTGCGTTCGCCCAGGAAATCGTGTTCATACCCAACCGCGTCATTTACCCCGGCGAGGCGATCGATATGGCCTCGCTGAAGGAAGTGACCCTCAAGCCGGATCGGGTCATCCCGCCCGGCGTCGTCGTCAGCCCCGCGCAGCTCGACGGCAAGGTCGCCAAGCGCACCCTGCTGCCCGGTCGCTATGTTCCCGCCGCGGCGCTCCGCGAGGCATGGATCGTCGAGCAGGGCGCGGCCGTGCAAATGGTATTCATCGCCGGCGGTCTCACCATTTCGGCCACCGGCGTAACTCTGCAGCCCGGCGCTGCCGGCGACTTGGTGCGCGTGCGAAATATCGACAGCGGCAAGATACTCTCGGGCGTCGTGATGGCCGATGGCTCGATCAGGGTCGGAACTTCATGATTGGCCTGCGTCCCCTCACGGTCCTGCTCGCCTTCGCGCTGGCGGCCTCACCGGCAGCCGGGGCCGATCTCATGCTGGAGACCCCGCCTCCGCCAGAAGGCGGCGCCGTCGTTGATCGTTTTCCCGCGCCCCAGGGCGGCGTGCCGATCGGTCAGGAAGGCGCAGGCGCCTTCAAGCAGTTTCCCTCGTCCGGCAGCCAGTTGCCGCCGCATGGCACTGAAGCCCGTATCAAGGATATCGCGCAGCTCCAGAGCGCCCGCGACAACCAGCTTGTCGGCTATGGCCTCGTCATCGGCCTGAACGGTTCGGGCGATAGCCTGCGCAACTCGCCCTTCACCGAACAGTCCATGCGCGCCATGCTCGAAAACCTCGGCATCGCTGGCGAAGGCAATCGTGCAAGGTCGCGCAACGTCGCCGCTGTCATCGTGACCGCCAACCTTCCGGCGTTCGTCAAGTCAGGCGCGCGTATCGATGTCGGCGTCTCATCCATGGGCGACGCGTCCTCGCTGGCCGGCGGCACATTGATCATGACGCCGCTAAAAGCCGCCGACGGTGAAATCTACGCCGTCGCCCAAGGGCCTGTCTTCGTCTCGGGCTTCAACGCACAGGGTCAGGCCGAGCAGGTCACGCAGGGCGTTCCGACTTCCGGCCGCGTGCCCAACGGAGCCATCATCGAACGCGAGGTCGCAGCGGATTTTGCGGCGCTGTCCAATCTCGTGCTTCAGCTCAGGAACGCCGATTTCTCCACGGCTGTGCGGATCACCGACACCATCAACGCCTACTCCGGTGAACGCTACGGGATGCGTGTCGCTTTTGATCAGGATTCGCGCACCATCATCATCAAGAAGCCGGAAAAGGTCTCTCCTGCCCGCTTTTTCGCGGAACTGGAGAATCTTGTGGTTGCAGCCGACGCGCCGGCCCGCGTCGTGGTGGACGAGCGCTCCGGGACAATCGTCATCGGCAACGACGTGCGCATCTCTCGCGTCGCCGTCAGCCATGGAACACTGACCGTCCGCGTCACGGAAGCGCCCGTCGTCGTGCAGCCCGAGCCCTTCTCTCGCGGCGAGACGGCCGTCGAGCCGTACACGGAGATCGACGCCGGCTGGCCCGACGCCAAGCTCGCCCTTCTCGACGGCTCTAACCTAGAAACCCTCGTATCCGGCCTCAATCGCCTCGGCGTCAAACCGGACGGCATCATCGCAATCCTGCAGGGCATCAAGTCCGCCGGCGCGATGCAGGCCGACCTTGTCCTGCAGTGAGTCCGATGATGGCCTTTCTCCGCTTCCGCCTCTCCAGACAGATGTTTTGCCCTCTGGCGGCTGCGTCATTGGCGCTGGTCCTGTCCACCGGCATAGGCGCGACCCAGGCGCTGGTCGAGCAGGTGGAGGAACCCGGCCTGCTGGCGCCGGAGGAGCCATTCGTGGACGAAGCCGTGACCGGAACCGTCAGGGCGAAGCCGCTGGAGTCCGGCACCGACGTCGAGCGCTTCTGCTCCAACATCGCCGATGCAGCGCGCGACCGTCGCTATGCCCTGCAGAAAGACGAGTTGCAGGCGCTTCAGCAGGAGATCGACAAGCGCATCGCCGCCCTGGAAGAAAAGCGGATCGAATACGAAACCTGGCTCAAGAGGCGCGAGGAATTCCTTGCCAGGGCGAAGGACGATGTCGTCAAGATCTATTCCGGCATGAGGCCCGACGCTGCCGCCGAACGGCTGGCGGAAATGGATGCCGTCCTCGCAGCCAGCATCCTGATGCAGATCGAGCCCCGCAAGGCGGGCGTCATCCTCAACGAAATGGAGCGCAAGGCAGCGGCCATGCTGACCGGCGTCATGGCTGCGGCATCGCGCAGGACTGACCCGTCATGATCCGCAGCCTGCTTGTCCTTCTCGTCGCATCGCTCATGGCCGGCTGCGGCAGCCTCAAGGAGATCGGCCGTGAGCCGGAGCTGTCCCCCGTCGGCTCGGGCCTTGCCAGCGCCCCGCCGCCGCCAGCGACCTACGCCGGCTATCCGGCAGCGCCCGAGAAGCGCTTCTCACTCTGGAACGATCGCCAGAGCCGCCTGTTCACCGACCCGCGCGCGCTCTCGCCGGGTGACATCCTGACGGTACGCATCAAGATCAACGATCGCGCCCGTTTCAAAAACGAATCCGACCGCAAGCGCACGGCAAGCAGGTCGCTCGGCGGCGCCATCGACTACGAGTGGGATGGCATAGGTTCCAGCGGCAGCCTCGACGCGAGCGTCAACTCTTCCACCGCTGCGGCCGGCGACGGCGAGACCAAGCGCTCCGAAGACCTTGAGCTTTCCATCGCGGCGGTCGTCACCGAGGTTCTCGGCAACGGCAACCTGGTCATCCAGGGATCGCAGGAGGTGCGTGTCAACGCCGAACTGCGCGTCCTGACCATCGGCGGCATCGTGCGACCCATCGATATCGGGCCGAACAACACGATCAACTACGAACGCATTGCCGAAGCCCGCATCGCCTACGGCGGCCGTGGACGTCTGACGGAGGTCCAGCAGCCGCCCTACGGGCAACAGTTCCTCGACAAGGTGCTGCCCTTCTGATGGCCGCCGCCGCGAAAGCTCCCGCGATCGATGCGCCGCCGGCCAAAGGCGGCCCGTCGCTCGTCGTCCAGCTCGGCATGCTGGTTGCGCTGACGGCGGCCGCGGCCGGTATGGGCTGGGTTTCCGGCGGCTTCCTGACTGGCGGAAAGCCCGACTCGGAAGTGCCTGCCTCGGCTGAGGCGGGTGGAAATGGCAAGGAAGCTAAGGAAGGGAGCACCGAGGCAGCCGGGCCTGTCAGCGAAACGGTGATCCCGCTGCCCGCCATCACGACCAACATCGCCTCCCCGCCGGATGTCTGGGTCCGCATGGAAGTCTCCCTCGTTCTGGACGAGCCGCCGCAGACCGCGGATCTGGCAAGTGCAGTGTCTCAGGACCTCATCGCCTACATCCGCACGATCAAGATGCACGAGATCGAGGGAGCCAGCGGCTTCCGCCACCTCAGGGAAAACCTGGACGAACGCGCCGCGATCCGAAGCGACGGCCGCGTGAAGCAGGTTCTCATCAGGACGTTGCTGTTCGAATGATGCGCCCCGCCCGGATTTTCGTCCTGATCGCTGTCCTGCTTTTTGGCAGTGCCTCCACGGCGTTCGCCCAGCAGCTCGATCTCGGCGCGATCGGTCAGGCGGACGGCACCACCATCGGCCGCATCATCCAGATGTTCGGTCTGCTTACCATCCTCTCGGTGGCGCCGGGCCTGCTCATCATGGTGACGAGCTTCACGCGCTTCGTCATCGCCTTTTCCATCCTGCGCACCGGCATCGGCCTGCAGACGACGCCGGCCAACCTCATCATTGTCAGCCTGTCGCTGTTCATGACCTTCTATGTCATGGCGCCGACATTCGATCAGGCATGGAACAATGGCGTGCGCCCGCTGATGGACAACCAGATCGACGAGACGCAGGCGTTCCAGCGCATCTCCGATCCGTTCCGCGGCTTCATGATTCGCAACGTCCGTGACGAGGACTTCAACCTCTTCGCTGATCTCGCCCGCGAGCGCGGCGACACCGTCGATCCGCAGAATATCGACCTGCGCGTGCTGATTCCGGCCTTTATGATCTCCGAGATCCGTCGCGGCTTCGAGATCGGCTTCCTGATCGTCCTGCCGTTCCTCGTCATCGACCTCATCGTCGCCACCATCACCATGGCGATGGGCATGATGATGCTGCCGCCGACTGTTGTTTCGTTGCCGTTCAAGATATTGTTCTTCGTCCTGATCGATGGCTGGAACCTGCTTGTGGGCAGCCTTGTGCGCTCATTCAGTTGACGCACCCGCGGACCCTTCAAAATCATAATTCGTTAACCACGTCCCTTATCCAAATTGCAGTGATCGTCCCTGCATAGTTCCTGCGACTATGGCGGGTTGATCCAGCGGGGACGCGATCATTGGCATGATGCCGTACCGTCATACCGGTCGGGCCGGTATGCAAAAAGCATTCGAGTAAAGGTACGCGTACCATGTCCAGCATCATGACGAACGCCTCGGCGATGACGGCGTTGCAGACGCTCAACGCCACCAACAAGAACCTTGCCGTCACACAGAGCCGCATCGCGACAGGCTTCCGCGTCGCCGAAGCTGCCGACAACGCCGCCTACTGGTCGATCGCAACGACGATGCGCTCCGACCAGAAGGCGCTGTCCACAGTTCAGGACTCGCTCGGCCTCGGCGCTTCCAAGGTCGACACCGCCTACACCGGCATGAACAAGGCAATCGAGACCGTCAACGAGATCAAGGTCAAGCTCGTCGCCGCCAACGGCGCGTCCGCCGCCGACAAGGAAAAGATCCAGGTCGAGATCAAGGCGCTGCAGGGCCAGCTCAAGAGCTACGCCGACGCCGCCACCTTCTCCGGCGCCAACTGGCTCTCGGTCACCTCGGACAAGACCGCCGCCGGCGCCAACGCCGGTACGGCCGATGCCGTTCAGCAGGATGTCAAGATCGTTTCGGCCTTCAACCGCTCAGCGGCGGGCACGGCTTCGCTCAGCACCATCGATGTGAAGATCGAAGGCATCAAGCTTTTCGACAACGGCACAGGCACCGCGGTCAAGAACGACGGTATTCTCGACCGTGGTACTTCGATCTGGAGCTCGACGGCTGCTCAGTCAGCATATGACACGTCCTACGCCGCGACGGTTGCAGGCGGCGGCACGGATGCCGCCGCGAACACGGCCGCCGCAACGGCCGCGGGCACTGCGGATAACACCGCAACGTCGATCGCAAGCATCTCCGTCTACAATCTCGACATCACGGCTTCGGGCGTGACCGATGGTTTCATCACGTCGATGCTGACCAAGGTCGAAGGCGCTCTCAAGTCGATGACGACGGCCGCCACCAACCTCGGCGCCGCCAAGAGCCGCATCGACCTGCAGAAGACCTTTACCTCGAGCCTGATGGACTCCATCGAGCGCGGCATCGGCCAGCTCGTCGACGCCGACATGAACAAGGAATCGACCCGC
>NZ_JAEULZ010000007.1 GCF_016793485.1 Mesorhizobium sp.
GGGCAAGTGTGGCGCCGGGTGCTTCCGCTGGACTGAGCGGGACGTCCGACCGCCTGTCGCCTCGTGCGCTCGCGGACTCCAGACGATCGGAGTCCGATGGGCCGGGCGCCGGCAGGCCGATAAACGCCGGCGGCGCATGGCGGCGCGTCAATTGCTTAACTTAGAAGACGTCGCTGCCATGCGCCGCTTCCCACACCCCGGCCTCAAAAAACAAGGCGCGGGAACGATCCCGCATGTCCCATTTCCATTGCATACGACACATGACACGAGGCATCTTCCGGGCGATCAGGAGACTCCTATGAAGAAGACGATCGAAAAGCTTGCCGGCGACACCGAGGGCGCGTCCTACGAACTGACCGTGTTCCGCTTCAAGGGAACGTCGAAGACGGCCCCCACCGCCTATATCCAGGCAGCGCTCCACGCAGGCGAGCTTCCCGGCGTCGTCGCCGTTCATTCGCTGATGCCGCTGTTGCGCAAGGCCGAGGCCGAGGGCCGCATCCTCGGCGATATCACCATTGTCCCTGCAGCCAATCCGGTCGGCCGCGCGCAGTTCTTCTTCGGCGAGGTCGAGGGGCGTTTCCATTTGGGCACGCGCACCAATTTCAATCGCGACTTCCCCCTGATCAACCGCCCCGACAAGAACGCCCTGCCCCCGGCCAATCCCGCTGCCACCGCCGACGTGCGCCTCAAGCGCCTGCTGGTCGAACTGTCGATGGGCCACGACATCGTGCTCGACCTGCACTGCGACTTCGAGTCCGTCCCCTACCTCTACGTCCCGGCGCAACTCTGGCCGGCCATGCAGGATTGTGCCGGAGCGATGGGCGTCGATGCCGTCATCCTCTGGGATGGACCATCGGGCGCGGCGTTCGAGGAGGCGGCGATCCACCCCTATCTGCAGATGCCCCCGGAAAAGGCCGCCTTCGACCGGCGCGTCGTCACCACGGTCGAATATCGCGGTCTCGCCGACGTCTACGAAAAATACGCCAAGTCAGACGCCGAAGGTCTCTACCGGGTGTTGGCGACGCGCGGCGTCATCGCCGACGAGAAGGCCGCAAAGCCGAGGAAATTCAACGGAATCGCCGCGCCCATCGATCATGTCGAGATGGTCGACATGCCGCGCTCGGGCGCGATCCTGTTTCATGTCGAGCCCGGCCAGCATGTCCGCAAGGGGGCGAAGCTCGCCACGATCGTTCACACGCCGGGCGAGCCGGACGGCTCGATCGATGTGCTGGCGCCGCAGGCCGGCTACGTGTTCACCCGCGTCGTCGGCCGGTCTGGCCGCGCCGGCGACAACCTCATCAAGTTGATCGGCGAAAAGCGCAGCAGCGACGCAAGGTCGGGCGCGCTGGAAGCGTAAGGCGCAAAAGAGGCCCGGAGTTTTCACCCCGGGCCTTTTAAAGAAAGTAGCCTTCCGTCGGTCAGATCACGAAGATCCAGTTCGCGATCAGCACGACGGCGACGCCGCCGAGAAGCGTCAGGTAGGGCAGCATGCCGGCCTTGCGCACGGCGAGGTCGCTTTCCTTGATGCCCAGGTCGTCCAGCATGTGCGGCGGGAACTTGCCGCCATCCTGCACATAGTGGCGGTACCAGAACACCGGGATGATGAGTGCCGCCGCGATGATGCCGGCCCACAGCGCCCACGGGTTCCAGACCTTGGCGCCGGCGCCCATGAACATGGCGTTGACGAAGGAGAGGATGCAGCCCGCCGCGATGAAGAGCGTCGGCGCCTTCCACGGCCGCGGAATGTGGCCGTTGTCGATGCGGTGGATCCAGCCCGCGTTGAGGTTGAGGAAATTGAAGATGATGTAGCCGCAGTTCGACACCGCGAGGATGAAGAAGTAGCTCGTCGCGTCCGCCGCAGCGATCGCCAGCAGGAAGAGGTTGAAGACGAGGTCCGTCCACATCGCCGCCGTCGGTGCGCCGTGCTGGTTCACATGGCTGAGGTACTTCGGCAGCCAGCCATCGACGGAGCCCTGGTAAAGCGTCCGCGACGAACCTGCCATAGCGGTCATGATGGCCAGCATCAGCGCCAGGATCATCAGCATGATCATGATCGAGGTGATGATGCCGGTACCACCGACCATCGACGCCATCGCGTGACCGACACCTGAACCATCGACGATCGGACCCGCGAGCATGCCCTCGAGTCCAAGCACGCCTTGGAAGGTGAACGGCACGAGACTGTAGAGCACGAGGCAGAGCAGGCCCGAATAGAGGATAGCCCTGACCGTATCGCGCTGCGGGTTCTTGAACTCGCTGGTGAAGCAGATCGAGGTCTCGAACGCGTAGGCCGACCACGCCGCGATGAACATGCCGCCAAAGACGAGCGTCCAGCCGGCGATGTTCCATTCGCCCGGCTCCGGCGAGTAGGCCGAGGCCAGCGGAACGAAGGGCGTGTAGTTGTCCCAGTTGATCTGTCCGGTAAGGATCGGCACGATACCGACGATCAGCATAGGGATGATGACGACCAGCCCGATCACCTTCTGCACGTTTGCGGTGCCGAGGATGCCGCGATGCTGGATCGAGAACACGATCAGCATCAGGATGACGCCGATCCAGAAGACGGCGTTGAGCGAGAAGCTGACAGGACCGAGCGAGCCGCTCCAGAGCGTCCAGTCGCGGATTGCAGGGGTGCCTGCAGCCGTCAGCGCGGCAATGGCGTCGGCAGCCGCCTTGCCGGCATTGGCCGGATCGGCGAGCCATGCGGCGACCTCCGGCGAAGCCTCCGAGAAGCCCGGGATCGGCGCGAGCGCGCTCAGGATGTAGGCCGCCGCGATCGAGCAGCCGAGGGAAAGCACAGGCGTCCAGGCCAGCCAGTTGCACCACACAGACAACGGCGCGATGAACTTTGAATAGCGCAGCCAAGCCGTCGCGCCATAGACCGACGCTCCTCCGGACTTGGACGGAAACAGGCCGGCGATTTCGGCATAGGTGAAGGACTGGATCAGGCCGAGGATGACCGAGGCTATCCAGATCGCGAAGGCAAGGTTGCCGGTGGTGCCGGCAATGCCGCCGATGGAGAACAGCACCAGCGCGGGCACGCCGCTGGCGACCCAGAAGGCGCCCTGCCAGTTGATCGTCCGATGCAATTGCCCGCTAGGCGCCGCAGCACCGTGCGTCGTTATCGATGTCATGGTGTCCCTCCCTGTGGCGCAACGGCGCCAATTCCTCGTCCCGTTCAGTCTACCGGACGGAAAGCCACCTCCTCAGGACCTTTCCGCTCAGTTGTCTTTTTTTCTTGTTGGTGAAACTTTCACCTAAAGTTTATCGTCGTCAAGAGACGCGGCCGGTGGTTACCCAGACTTTCATCGCGCCGTCCTGCTAACCGAAAACGCATTGCTGCATTGCAGCAAGTGCAATTGTCGGATTCACGGTGCGGGCCCATAGCTAGGCATTCTGCCAGAGTCCGGATCCTCCATGCCGCTGCCTATTTTTGCCCTCGCCATTGCATCGTTCTGCATCGGCACGACTGAATTCGTCATCATGGGGCTGCTTCCGGAGATTGCCGCCGATCTGGGCGTCTCGATCCCTGCGGCCGGCATGCTGGTGACGGGATATGCCCTTGGCGTCGTGATCGGTGCACCGATCATCGCGCTGGCGACAGCCCGCCTGCCACGCAAGTCCGTGCTGGTATTTCTTGCTTCACTGTTTGTCGTCGGCAATTTCTTGTGTGCGGTCGCTCCCGGCTACTGGACACTTATGGCCGCGCGCGTCGTTACGGCATTTGGCCATGGCGCGTTCTTCGGCATCGGGTCGGTTGTAGCCGCGAGCCTTGTACCGAAGAACAAGCAGGCCCGGGCGATGTCGCTGCTGTTCGCAGGTCTGACGCTTGCCAACATCCTCGGCGTACCGGCCGGCACCGCGCTCGGCGAGGCATTCGGCTGGCGCTCGACTTTCTGGGTTGTCGTCGGCCTTGGACTGATCTCGGTCGTCGCCATCGCCTGGCTGGTGCCGTCGGGCGTAGCGCCCGTGACCAAGGACGGCCTGGCGGGTGAAGTTCGCGTCCTTCGCAAAGGTCAGGTCTGGCTCGCCATGTCGATCTCGGCACTGGCGTCTGCCAGCCTGTTCGCGGTTTTCACCTATATCAAGCCGATCCTGACCGACGTTTCCGGCCTTTCCGTTAGCGCCGTCACATGGGTCCTGCTCCTGTTCGGCGCCGGCCTGACGATCGGGAACGTGATCGGGGGCAGGCTTGCCGACTGGAAGCTGATGCCCACCACGATCGGAGCGCTGGTCGCCATAGTCCTGATCCACCTTTTCTTTGCCGAACTCGCCAGTGTTGCGACGGCAGCGGTCGTCATGGTTTTCCTGTGGGGCGTCGTCGCGTTCGTCATTGTTCCGCCGCTACAGATGCGCGTCGTTCAGACCGCGAGCGACGGGCCGAACCTCGCGGCGACATTGAACCAGGGCGCGTTCAACGTTGGCAACGCGGCGGGAGCATGGATCGGCGGCGCGGCAATTTCGCTTGGAGTTTCGTATCAGAATTTGCCGTTTGTCGGCGCGGCACTCGCGCTAACTGCACTATGCGTAGCGGTGTTCTCATACGCGCTTGACCGGCAAGCGGCGGCTGCGGGCTTTGCCGCACCGGCCGAATAGCGTCGTCGCGATTCCAGTTGCGACCTCCGTCAATCGCCGCTATGGAAATTGCCATGAAGAAGCTTTCGAACGCGATGAACTGGTGGTGGGCCTGCTGACAGCGGCCTGACAGCGCATGCGCGCGAGAATTTGGGTGGCCGCAACGGAAAGTCCGGGCGGCCATTTGTTTTTTCAAGTGCTTTCCGGATCCCGGGCAGGATCAACGGAGACGGGGAATGACCATCGAAGTGCTTGAAAACGGAGCGGAAAAGTTCGTCACCGCGGGTGGCGTGGCGATTGTCCGCGAACGACACGACACGCCCTACGCCGGCGCGATCGAGGCCTATGTCGAGGGCCTGAACAGCCGGCGCGGCGCTGTGTTTTCCTCCAACTACGAGTATCCCGGCCGCTACACGCGCTGGGACACCGCGATCATCGATCCGCCTGTCGTCATCTCCGCACGAGGCCGCGCGATGCGCATCGAAGCGCTGAACGCACGCGGCGAAGTGTTGCTTCCCGTCATCGGCAAGGCCGTCTCGGCCCTGAAGGAGCTGACGCTCACCCAGACCTCGAAGCAGCGACTGGCGCTTACCGTCTCCGAACCCGGCCGCGTCTTCACCGAGGAGGAGCGCAGCCGCGTTCCGTCGGTGTTTACTGTGCTGCGCGCCATCACCGCGCTTTTCCACACCGACCAGGATTCCAATCTCGGCCTTTACGGCGCTTTCGGCTACGACCTCGCCTTCCAGTTCGATCCGGTCGACTACTCGCTGAAGCGCGCCGAAAGCCAGCGCGACCTGGTCCTCTATCTGCCCGACGAGATCCTCGTTGTTGACCACCATCAGGCAAAGGCCTGGCACGATCGCTACGACTATTCGGGCAACGGTTTCTCGACGGTCGGCCTGCCGCGAGACGGCGAAAGGACGCCATTCAAGCCATCGGACCGCATCCCCCCGCGCGGCGACCACGAGCCCGGCGAATACGCCGAACTGGTCAAGCGGGCGATGGAAAGCTTCCGTCGCGGCGACCTGTTCGAGGTGGTGCCCGGCCAGATGTTCTACGAGCGCTGCGACACCACGCCAGCCGACATCTCCCGCCGCCTGAAGCAGATCAACCCGTCGCCCTATTCCTTCTTCATCAATCTCGGCGAGGGTGAATATCTCATTGGCGCGTCGCCTGAGATGTTCGTGCGCGTCAACGGTCGTCGCGTCGAGACCTGCCCGATATCAGGTACTATCAAACGTGGCGACGACGCCATTTCAGACTCCGAGCAGATCCTGAAACTGCTGAACTCAAAGAAGGACGAGTCGGAACTGACGATGTGTTCCGACGTCGACCGTAACGACAAGTCGCGCGTCTGCGAACCGG
The DNA here is from genome assembly GCF_016793485.1 of Mesorhizobium sp. GTDB lineage: Bacteria > Pseudomonadota > Alphaproteobacteria > Rhizobiales > Rhizobiaceae > Mesorhizobium_K. The sequence continues at coordinate 5,941 of NZ_JAEULZ010000007.1, forward strand.
GTTCCGTGCGCGTCATCGGCCGCCGCCAGATCGAGATGTATTCGCGTCTCATCCACACGGTCGACCACATCGAGGGCCGATTGCGCGAGGGCATGGACGCGTTTGACGCCTTCCTGTCGCATGCCTGGGCAGTGACCGTGACCGGCGCGCCGAAGCTCTGGGCCATGCGCTTCATCGAGCAGAATGAGAAGAGCCCGCGCGCCTGGTATGGTGGCGCCATCGGCATGGTGCATTTCAACGGCGACCTCAACACGGGCCTGACACTACGCACCATCCGCATCAAGGACGGCATTGCCGAGGTGCGCGCCGGCGCCACATTGCTCTTCGACAGCGTTCCCGAGGAAGAAGAAGCCGAAACCGAACTGAAGGCATCCGCCATGCTCTCCGCCATTCGTGACGCAAAGGCCGGCAATACGGCCGCCTCCGAGCAGCAAGCCGCTCGTGTCGGCGACGGCGTCAACATCCTGCTCGTCGATCACGAGGACAGCTTCGTTCACACACTGGCGAATTACTTCCGCCAGACAGGCGCGAACGTCTCTACGGTGCGCTCCCCGGTTCCCGAGGAAATCTTCGACAGGCTGAAGCCGGACCTCGTAGTGCTTTCTCCGGGGCCGGGCATGCCCAAGGATTTCGACTGCGCCGCGACCATCAAGAAGGCAAGGCAGCGCAGCCTACCGATCTTCGGCGTCTGCCTCGGCCTGCAGGCGCTGGCCGAAGCCTATGGTGGCGAACTGCGCCAGCTTCATGTCCCTATGCACGGCAAGCCGTCACGCATCAGGGTGTCTAAACCGGGTGTCATTTTCTCCGGTCTGCCCAAGGAGGTCACAGTCGGCCGTTATCACTCGATCTTCGCCGATCCGGTCCGCCTTCCCGACGAATTCCTTGTCACGGCAGAGACAGAAGACGGTGTCATCATGGCCTTCGAGCATCGCAAGGAGCCTGTGGCCGCCGTGCAATTCCATCCGGAATCGATCATGACTCTCGGCCAGAACGCCGGCATGCGGATGATCGAGAACGTCGTCGCCCATCTGCCGCGCAAGGCTAAGGTCAAGGCCGCCTGAGTTGAGTATGTCTCCTGCCACAACATCGACGGCAAGTACCAAGCAGAAGGTCGCCCGCCTGGCCGTCTGGTCGATCGTGGTCGCGTTGGGGGTGCTCGGCCTCAAGTTGTTTGCGTGGTGGATCACCGGATCGGTAGCGCTCTATTCAGATGCGTTGGAATCCATCGTCAACGTGGTGACGGCGATCGCCGCGGTCTGGGCAATCAGCATCAGCCACAGGCCTGCCGACCACGATCATCAGCACGGCCACCACAAGGCGGAATATTTCGCTGCCGTCTTCGAGGGCGTGATGATCATCGTCGCGGCGCTGCTGATCATGTCGCAGGTCGTGCAGACGCTGAACGAGCCGCGGCCGCTGGAGCAGCCATGGCAGGGGCTGGCCATCAACGGCGGAGCTGCCGTCCTGAACGCCATCTGGGCGACCATCCTGATCCGCCAGGGTCGTGCCGCACGTTCACCCGCACTCGAGGCAGACGGACATCATCTGATGACCGATGTCATGACCTCGGTCGGCGTCATCGCCGGCCTCATTCTGGCTGTCTTCACCGGCTGGAACGTGCTCGACCCCTTGCTCGCCACGCTCGTGGCGATCAACATCCTGGTGCAGGGGTGGAAGATCATGGGCGAGTCGCTGAGCGGCCTCATGGACAAGGCCGTCAGTGTCGAAGAAAACGTCCGCATCCGCGATATCGTCTCGGTCCACTCCAAGGGCGCCATCGAGGTCCACGATCTCAAGACCCGCATCGCCGGCCGCGCGACCTTCATCGAGTTTCACCTGATCGTGGACGGCGACATGACCGTGCGCGAAAGCCACGTCATCTGCGACCGCATCGAGGAAGCTTTGAAAGCCGAAATTCCAAGCGTGCGCGTCACGATCCACGTCGAGCCGGATGACGAAGCCAAGCTGCCTCCGGGGACGAGCGCCATTCCGTTCGCCTGACCAGCAGGCCAAAACTAATCTGCGGCTGGACCTGACAGCGACACCGAGTCGGGTTTACAGAGAGATGATGGACGCCCTCCCACCCGACCGCCAGCGCCTTGGAACATGGCCTGCGGCTGCCCAGTGCACGGCGCTGCTTGCTGTCTCGGCGATCTTCGTCGCCCTCCTCGATCTCACGGCACTTCCCGCTGCGTTTCTGATAGGCCCGATGTTCGCGGCCATCATAGCCGGCACGAACGGTGCGACGGTTCGCATCCCGCGACCGCTGTTCGGCGCGGCGCAGGCGATCGTCGGCTGCCTCGTCGCAGCATCCATCTCGATAGAGATCGTCGCCGCCTTCACCTCGGACTGGCTGCTCGTCACCGCTGTCGTGGTGGCGACGCTTGCAGCCTCCAGTTTCCTCGGCTGGTTCATCAGCCGTTTCAAGGTGTTTCCCGGCTCCACGGCTGTGTGGGGCTCGGCGCCGGGAGGCGCGACCGCGATGGTGCTCATGGCCGGAGCCTTTGGCGCTGACGTCAGGCTCGTCGCCTTCATGCAATATCTTCGCGTCATCATGGTGTCGGTCGCGGCCGCGCTGGTTGCGCGGCTTTGGGTCGACACGTCAGGTGTGGCGCTTCCAGCCCATATCTGGTTTCCGGCGATCCAGTGGCCCGCCTTCGGCGCGATGATCGCGATTGCGGCTGTCGGTGCGGTGTTGGGTCGGATCGCCCGCCTGCCCTCGCCCTACTTCCTGGGCGCCGCTATCCTGGGCGCCATCGCCCATATCGGTTTCGGGGTCCCGATCCAGCTACCGGAGTGGCTGCTGGCGGCGTCATACGCGCTTATCGGCTGGACAATCGGCTTGAACTTCACCAGCGGTATCCTGCTGCACGCCGCCCGCGCCCTACCCCAGATCGTCGGCTCGATCCTCGCGCTCATGGCGTTTTGCGGCGGGCTGGCCTGGCTGCTCAGCCACCAACTCGGCATCGACCCGCTGACCGCCTATTTGGCGACAAGCCCTGGCGGGCTGGATTCCGTCGCGATCATTGCTGCTGCATCGAAGGGCGTCGACATGTCCTTCGTCATGGCTCTGCAGAGCTGCAGGCTTGTCTTCGTGCTTGCTTTCGGCCCGTTTCTGGCACGGCTTGTCTCCCGCTGGGTGCGGGAGTGAGCGACGCTCTTGCAAGCGAAACGCGGCTCCTGTATGTCACCGCGCATGTTTTCGCGCTCGCACATGACAACGTCTGACCGGCCCGCCTTTGCGGCCGAGACCTTGCGCGCGCTGTCCTCGACGCTTCTTCTTCTCGGCCTTATCGGCGATCGCCGGGTCCGTTAAGGAGCGCCCGGCGGTCGAACGAGCCGCCTTCGCGCCGCCAGCTCCTTGCAGTCACAATTCCGGTTTAATATTCGTCAGGCGACGCCTGCGCATGGTCCGCAGCCGCCGGGAAGAGAAAAACGATGGACGCAAAGAACGAAGCCGCGATGCGCAAGGGCATGCCCCATGCCGCCCGCAAGTATGAACCCTACCCGGCAGTCGGCCTGACCGACCGCACATGGCCGAACAAGCGCATAGAAAAGGCGCCCATATGGTGCTCCGTCGACCTGCGCGACGGCAACCAGGCGCTGATCGACCCAATGGGTCAGGAGCGCAAGGCGCGCATGTTCCGCCTGCTGCTCGACATGGGTTTCAAGGAAATCGAGATCGGATTCCCTTCGGCGTCGCAGACCGACTTCGACTTCGCCCGCTGGGCCATCGAGGAAGGCGGCGTACCGGACGACGTTTCGTTGCAGGTGCTGGTCCAGTGCCGGCCTGAGCTGATCGCGCGCACCTTCGAATCCCTGCAGGGGGCGAAGAACCCGATCGTCCACTTCTACAATTCGACCAGCGAGCTCCAGCGCCGCGTCGTCTTCGCCAAGGACGTGGCCGGCATCAAGCAGATCGCCACCGACGCGGCCAAGATGATCACCGACATGGCCGCGAAGGCTGGCGGCGGCTTCCGCTTCGAATACTCGCCGGAAAGCTTTACCGGCACCGAACTCGAGGTTGCGCTGGAAATCTGCAATGCCGTCACCCAGATCGTGAAGCCGACGCCGGACAACAAGCTCATCCTGAACCTGCCGGCGACTGTCGAGATGTCGACGCCGAACATCCATGCCGACCAGATCGAATGGATGTGCCGCAACCTCGACAATCGCGAAAACGTCATCGTCTCGCTGCACCCCCACAATGACCGCGGCACAGGCATCGCGGCGACCGAACTCGGCCTGCTGGCCGGCGCGGATCGCGTCGAGGGAACGCTGTTCGGCAATGGCGAGCGCACCGGCAATGTCGACATCGTCACGCTGGCGCTCAACATGTACACGCAGGGCGTCGATCCCGAGTTGGATTGCTCGGACATCAACCGCATGAAGGATGTCTACGAGTATTCCAACCAGTTGCGCATTCCCGAGCGCCATCCCTATGTCGGAGAACTGGTCTACACGGCCTTCTCCGGCTCGCATCAGGATGCGATCAACAAGGGCATGAAGGCGATCAAGGTCGCCAACAAGCCGCTCTGGGAAGTGCCCTACCTGCCGATCGACCCGCAGGATGTCGGCCGCACCTACGAGGCGATCATCCGCATCAACTCCCAGTCCGGCAAGGGCGGCATCGCCTATGTGCTGCAGGCCGACTACGGGCTGAACCTGCCGCGCAACCTCCAGATCGAGTTCTCGAAGGAAATCCAGGCGATCACCGACGCCGAGGGCAAGGAGCTTTCGTCCAAGCGCATCTACGATCGCTTCCGTGAGGTCTATGTCGACCAGCCCACGGGCCGCCTGAAATTCATCGATCACCAGACCTTCCCGCACACGGAAGCCAAGGGCCGCCGCGTGGTCGAGGCGACCATCCTCGACAAGGGCAAGGAGTTGGTGATCAAGGGCGGCGGCAACGGTCCCATTGACGGCTTTGTCGACGCGCTCTCGCGGCATGTCGGCATTCCGGTCTCGGTGCGCGACTATTCCGAACATTCGATCCAGCATGGCTCGAACGCGGCGGCAATCTGCTACGTCGAGATGGAACATCCGGGCGGCACGATCTTCGGCGCGGGCATCAACACCAACATCGTCGCCGCTTCGCTTGAGGCGGTCACGTCGGCCGTGAACAGGATTCTTGCGGCCAAATAGTCCAGCCCGACCTGTATTGCTCAGGCGGCGCCTCAAATGCGCCGCTTGAGCGAAATGCCGAAAAAAGACAAAATTAGCTGATGGTTAACCATGTTTTCCGGGCTGGGAACCATGAGCGACAAGGCAGAAAACCAGGACCAACCGCCCCAGATACGCCGCCTTGTCGACGTCGTCCGGGAGGTCAAGAACGCGATGGCCGACCGCGACGATGTCGTCGTCGAGCTGCGGGAGGCCACGCGCACGCGGCTTGAGCTGATGGCGGCGGAGCTCGCGCCGGTTTTCGCCGAGGTGCCGGCTGACGCCGATCTCTTCGACTTCACCATATCGTCCGGGCTGCAGCCGCGCCTCTGGATCGATGCGGTCAGTCATGTCGCGATGGCGCGCGACCGCCGAACCTACCGCTTTCTCAGGGATACCCGGGCCGGCCGCGTTGTGCTGGCCGAGGACATCGCCATCAAACCGGTCGCCGACCAGGTCGCGCGGTACGTCGCCGAACGCCTGATTGAGCGGGAGCGCATGATGGACGGGGACATTCAGTCCCTGAGGAGCGATGAAGCCGCAACAGAGACCCCGCCCACAACCGTCGTGCGGCGTGGCGGCTGGCCGGCATTCCTTTCCGGGTTGGGACTGGTCGCGGCCGGTGCGCTCGTCGGCTTGATCGCCACGGTGCTTACGCTCTGGGACCGGCTGATCAACACGTTCGGTTCCGGTCAGTAGTTCTATCGCGTCCTGCCGGTCACGACCTTTGCCCCGCTATCAGCGTCACCGACGAGATCGACACTCGCCAAATCCTCGACTGGCATGGTCGTCCCATGTTGCCCCCGACGGACAAGCCTTAGCGACCAGGCATCCGGGTCGCCCGAAATCTCCAGCAGGTTCCATTGCCCCGGCGGATGTGCGCCGCCGAACGACTGACCGCAGGCGGCGACCCCGACGACTGGCACCTTCGATCGCCCCTTTCCGCCGATCCAGTTCAGCGTCGGCTCGTGCGAGTGACCATGCAGCACGACTTCCGCTCCATGCAGGGCGATCGTCTTCTGGAAATTGCCGATGCCGAAGAGGCGCTTGTGCTGGGCGACCGCGCCGCGCACGGGAGGATGATGGATCATCACGACACGGAACAGCCCCTGCTTCGCCGCCTTGTCGAGCAGGGTCGCCAGCCTATGCGACTGGTCTTCCCTGAAAAAGCCGTTCGCCATGAAGGGGGCCGTCGCGCGGGCGCTGGAGACGCCGATCAGGGCCACATTGCCCCGCACGCGCAGGTAGGGAAAGGAATGCCGGTCGGCGGTCGCGGAACCCCCGTCCCCGGACATCCACGGCCCCCAAAAGCGGCAGGCCTTGTCGAAAGCGCCGGGCACATAGGCATCATGGTTGCCGGGAACCACCGAAACACTCTCGGGCGATCCGAGCGCCTCCAGCCAGAGCTTCGCCAATTCGATCTCCGCATCGAGCGCGAGGTTCACTAGGTCGCCGGTAACGGCGAGATGATCGACGCCCGAGGCTTTGATGTCGTCGAGGATATGGCCGAGAACGCCTTCGTGCAGGATATGGCGACGATTGCGCTGCCAGTTGACGTAGCCGACCATCCTCTTTGACGCGAGGTCGCGATAGGTTACATCGGGCAGAGGACCAAGGTGGACGTCGGAGATATGGGCGAGCCTGAACATCGTGCCCTTTTAGACCGAGATGGGCTTGGATTGAAACGTACCGACGGCAATGAGTTCGCGGCCGGGATGTTCCGGTGACGCCGCCTGCGAATGACCGGTTTCGCCAGACGGGTTGGCCACGCTTTCGGGCAAGTCTCTTTCATCTGTACTTCCGCCTGAAACGGCCGATGACCTTCGGCGTTCGCGGCCTCGTCTACGACCGAGAGAAAAACGCCGTCTTCCTGATCCGGCACACCTATGTGCCCGGCTGGCAGTTGCCCGGTGGCGGCGTCGAGGTCGGCGAAACGGCCATGCAGGCGCTTGAGCGCGAACTGTTCGAGGAAGGCGTCATCGAGATCACCGGCGAGCCGGTACTGAAATCGATCCATTTCAACCGTCAGGCAAGCCGCCGCGACCATGTTGCCTTCTACCTAATCGAAAGCTTTCGGCAGGCTGCGCCGAAGCTGCCAGACCGGGAGATCGCGGAAGCCGGCTTCTTTCCGCTCGACGCTCTGCCTCAGGCGACCACGCCGGCGACACGCCGGCGCATCGCCGAGGTATTCAGCGCTGTGCCCGTGTCTCCCGATTGGTAAGCTAAGCCGCTTTGCCAAACCGGTCGCGGTCGTGCGGCGCGCCGTAGTCGATCTCCGGTCCGACCGGGACGATGCCAGTCGGATTTATAGTCGCGTGGCTGCCGTAATAGTGCCACTTGATGTGATGCAGGTTGACCGTGCCAGCCACGCCTGGCACCTGATAGAGATCGCGCAGGTAGTTGGAGAGGTTGGGGTAGTCGGCGATCCGCCTCAGATTGCACTTGAAGTGCCCGACATAGACGGGATCGAAGCGCACCAGCGTGGTGAAAAGCCGCCAATCGGCCTCGGTGACAACGTTGCCCGCAAGATAACGCCGCCTGGAAAGGAGGCGCTCCTCCAGTTGATCGAGCGCCGCGAACAGCTCGCGGAAGGCGTCCTCGTAGGCTTCCTGCGTCGTGGCGAAGCCTGCCCGGTAGACGCCGTTGTTCACCGATGGATAGACGAGCGCGTTGATACGGTCGATCTCCTCGCGCAGGGGCTGAGGGTAGAAATCGACTGAGGCATCGGCCCATTGGTCGAAGGCCGAGTTCAGCATGCGTATGATTTCCGGGGACTCGTTGGAGACGATCGTCTTGTCCTTCTTGTCCCAGAGAACCGGCACGGTGACACGCCCTGAATAGTCCGGGTCGGCCTTCGTGTAGATCTGGTGCAGGAAGTCGAGGCCGTAGAGCGTGTCGCCCGTCGCGCCATCTTCGGCCAGGAAGGTCCAGCCATCCTTGCCCATATAGTGGTGGATGACCGAAACCGAGATTGCGTCTTCCAGCTTCTTCAGCTTGCGGAAGATGAGCGTGCGATGCGCCCAGGGACAGGCCAGCGAGACATAGAGATGGTAGCGGCAAGGCTCGGCCTTGAAGCCGCGCGCCCTGCCTTCCGCGGGCTTTCCGTCTGCCGTGACCCAGTCACGCCACTTGGCGTCCTGCCGCACGAACTTGCCGCCGGATTCCTTTGTGTCGTACCAGCGGTCAACCCATTTTCCGTCGACCAGCATTCCCATGACAGCGCTCCACGTTCCTGACTGCGTATTTAGGTTCCAGGAAGTGCGAAGCACAGGACAAACTGCGGCGACACTCCGTCACCGCAAAAGACAAAAGCCGTAGACGTGCGCCTGAAATGATGTTAGCGGGCGCGCCATGCTCGCGATCCGGATCAACCGACGACGAATGGAAGCCCGCGCCTGAAGGCGCCGATGGCCCGCCGCGCCTTCGCGGCATCCCTTCCTCTTCGACCGGACGAGACAATGACCGCCGACGTGACCTATCTGCCGGAATGCCCGGCGCACGATGCCGAAATCGAACACATCAACGAGGAAGCGTTCGGACCGGGACGCTTTGTCCGCGCGGCCTATAAGATCCGCGAGGGCGGTCCGCACGAACGCGCGCTGTCCTTCGTCGCGGTTCATGACGGCGTGGTCATCGCCTCGGTTCGCATGACACGTATCGCGGCCTCGGAAGGTCTGGGCTTACTCCTTGGTCCGCTCGCCGTGCGACCGGCCTTCAAGAACCTCGGCATCGGACGCAAGCTTGTAGCGCTTGCGGTCGATGCTGCGAAAAAGGCTGGTGCGCCGTTGGTTCTTCTGGTGGGCGACGAACCGTATTACGGCCCGCTGGGATTTGTGCGTGTCCCACGCGGTCAGGTGACCATGCCGCGGCCGGTTGACCTGAACCGTATCCTGGTGGCTGAGATAGAGCCCGGCGCGGCTGCGCACTTCAAGGGCGAGGTGCGGCACGCCGGCCAGGCAACCGTCGCAGCCATGGATAGAGCCATCTGACGACGATCGCATCCGGCACTTGCCATATGGTCCGGACGAAGCGATAACCGGATCAACGCAGTCAACTTTAAGCAGCGATCATGAATGACCAGCCCAAAGATGTGCTACGCGAAACCGACGCAGAGGCAATCCGGCTAGCCAAGACGCTTGTTCGCGCAGCCCGCTTCGGAGCGCTGGCCGCTCTTGACCCGGAAACCGGCGCGCCGCTCGCAAGCCGTGTTGGTGTTGCCACCGACGCCGATGGCTCGCCGCTGATCCTCGTTTCCGGCCTCGCAGCCCACACGAAGGCCATCGTTGCCGACCAGCGCTGTTCGCTTCTGCTTGGGGAACCGGGCAAAGGCGATCCCCTCGCCCACGCGCGTATCACGCTCCAGTGCCGCGCGGTGAAGCTGGAGCGCGAAACGCCGGAGCGTATTCGCGCCGAGTGGCGCTACCTGAGCCGCAATCCCAAGGCGAAGCTTTATGTCGGCCTTGGCGACTTCTCGTTTTTCCGCCTCGATATCGAACGCGCGAGCCTCAATGGCGGCTTCGGCAAGGCCTATGCGCTCAAGCGCGAAGATATCGTGCTCGACGGCCCGGCGGTCGAAGAACTCGCCGCCGCCGAACAACGCGCAGTCGACCACATGAACGACGATCATCTCGACGCGATCGCCAACTATGCGCGGCATTTCGCCAAGGCCGACAGCGCCGGCTGGATCATGACGGGCCTGGATATTGACGGGTTCGACATCGTGGCGGGCGACGAAGCGAGACGCATCTTTTTCCCCGCGCCGCTAAAAGATGCGCGGGAGATGCGGGAAATGCTCGTGGCAATGGCCAAGGAAGCGCGGGAAGCCGTTCAGCTGTAACATTTTTTTGGTCAGCTTCCGCGTTCACGTGCCTTGAGATTTGATGATGGTGCTCTAGCTTGCAATGTGCTGCGTGAAGCACCTCATCGCTTCCGTAGAATTCGAGCGTGGAATTCGGAAGTGTCGCCTCGGCGTCCGACGAAACGGCGCAGGGGATCGGATGGTGTCGAAGAAACTGCTGGACAATGCTGTAGCCGCTGCGGAATTCCTGGCTCTGGTCGCCAATGAAAAGCGACTGGCTATCCTGAGTCATCTTCTCGACGAGGAACTGACGGTCGGAACGATCGCTGAAAAGGTGTCGCTGAGCCAGTCCGCCCTTTCGCAGCACCTCGCCAAACTGAGGGCTCTCAACCTCGTTGAAACCCGCCGCGACCGCCAGATGATCTACTACAGCTGCAAATCCGAGGCTGTTCGCAAGGTCCTGCATACGCTGGACGAGGTCTTTGGCGACGCCTAGGGCTTGGGCTCCGATGCCGACCCCTTGACCTTCCATCTGCTGGAACCCTTATCTCGATAACGATCGAGTGAAAGGGATGGCGATGACCGTCAAATTGAAAATCGATGGCATGACCTGCGGGGGCTGCGCCAACGCCGTCAGCCGGGTGCTGTCGGCGGCGCCCGCCGTGACGCGCGTTACGGTGGACCTCGAGGCCGGATCTGCCACGCTCGAAACCTCCGCCGAAGTCGATCCCGCACAGCTTGTCGCGGCTGTGGAGGATGCGGGCTACGACGCCCGCGTCGAAGGTTGAACGGCGCTGTCATGAGCCACGTCAGCCTGGACATCTCGGGAATGACCTGCGCCGCCTGCTCGTCGCGCGTGGCGAAGGCGCTGTCGCGTGTTGACGGCGTTTCCGACGCCCAGGTGAATCTCGCGCTGGAGCGCGCAAACATCGAGATCACCGGCGAGGTTACGCCGGAAGCACTGATCGCGGCCGTCGAAAAGGCAGGCTATGGCGCGACGCTGCGCGAGTCCGATCAGGCAAGGCAGCGTCTCGCCGACGCGGAGCGCGAAGCGGCCCGGCTTGCCGAAGAGCGCACGACATTGCTCCGCTTCGGCATATCCGCCCTGCTGACCCTGCCGCTCGTCATCGGTACACTCCCCATGATGATCGGAGCAGGCCACGCGCTGATCGGGCCGTGGACACAGGCCGCGCTAGCCGCCGGCGTCATGATTGCCTCGGGCACGCGCTTCTACCGCGAGGCGTTCAACGCGGTTCGCGGCGGCAGCGCCAATATGGCCGTACTGGTGTCGCTCGGCACGTCCGTCGCGTTCGTCGCGTCGCTTGTCGAGGTTGTCAGAGGCAACGGTCACGCCCATCTTTATTTCGAAGCCGCGGCAGTCGTCCTGACGCTGGTCATGCTCGGCAAATACCTGGAGGCCCGTGCCAAGCGCGGTGCAGGTGCGGCGCTTTCGGCGCTCGGCAAGTTGCATCCAGCAGAGGCGGAACTGATCGCCGCTGAGGGCACGCGTAAAATCCCGGCCGCTGACCTGAACAAGGGCGATGTGGTGCTCGTCCGGCCGGGCGCGCGCTTTCCTGCCGATGGCATCATCCGGAGCGGACATTCCTCCGTGGACGAGGCGCTGGTCACAGGCGAGAGCCTTCCCGTCGAGCGGGGCGAAGGCGACACGGTCCTCACCGGCACCATCAACGGCGAAGCGGCTCTGGAAATAGTCGTCAGCCGGGTGGGTGAAGATACGCGCCTCGCCCGCATGGCGCGGCTTGTCGAAGAAGCGCAGACCGGCGAAGCGCCGATCCAGCGACTCGTGGATCGTATCTCGGCGATCTTCGTGCCTGTGATCCTTATCGTCGCAGCAGTCACCTTCCTCGTCTGGTGGCTGGCGCTTGGCGATGCAGCCAGCGGCCTGTCGGCGACGATCGCAGTTCTGGTGATCGCCTGCCCCTGCGCGCTAGGCCTTGCCACGCCGACGGCACTGGTGGCCGGCACGGGTGCCGCCGCGCGGGCGGGCGTCCTGATCCGCGATATCGAAACGCTGGAACGGGCAGGTGAAATCGCAGTCGTCGCCTTCGACAAGACCGGCACGCTGACACTTGGCAAGCCAACGATAGCCGCTATGAACGCAACGGACGGTGACGTCCGTTCGATGCTCAGCCTGGCCGCCGCCATCGAGGCTAAGAGCGAACATCCGCTCGGCAAGGCGCTGGTTGCGCATGCCGTGCAGGAGGGCATCTCGATCAATGCCGCGACGAACGTTCGCGCCACTTACGGGCAAGGCCTTTCGGGAACTGTCGATGGTCATATGGTGGCTGTCGGCAATGAAAAGCTGGCGCTGAACCTCGGCGTGGCCGCATCGCAAACGACGGAGACGACCAGAGAGATCGGATCTGGAGGCACGATCGCTTTCGTCATCGTCGACGGCAAGCTGGCGGGTGCCCTGCGCTTCGCCGACGAGCCGCGCCCGGAAGCAGCCGCGACGCTGGCCGAGCTGAAGTCGCGCGGCCTGCGCACCGTCATGCTGACCGGCGACAACGAAGCCGCTGCGAACACGGTAGGGCGCGCGATCGGAATCGACGAAATCCGCGCCGGCTTGCAGCCGGAGGAAAAGGTCCAGGTCCTCAAAGCGCTTGCAGCCACGCATGGCGACGCAATCGCTTTCGTCGGCGACGGCGTCAACGACGGGCCGGCGCTCGCGACCGCTCGCCTTGGCATCGCTCTGTCGTCCGGGGCCGATGTAGCGCGCGAGGCAGCGCCGATCACGCTGATGCGTCCCGACCTCCGCCTTGTCCCTGCGGCCCTCGACATAGCCGCAAGGACACGCCTCACCATCCGGCAAAATCTCGGCTGGGCGTTCGTCTACAATCTGATCGGCATTCCGCTTGCCGCCTTCGGCATGCTGTCCCCCATGTTTGCAGGCGCCGCCATGGCCTTTTCCTCGGTCTCGGTCGCGGCAAACGCGCTTCGCCTCGCTCGCCGGAAGGTGCGATCCCAGGCATGACGCCGATCCGCATCGACGATCCATCGGATCCGCGTATCGCGCCCTACGTCGCCATAAAGGAGCGCGACCTCGCAGGGCGGCAGGGGCGTTTCATTGCCGAGGGCAAGGTCGTCCTCAACGTCCTTTTCTCGGCCGGGCGCTTCGCGGTCGAGTCGGTGCTGGTGCTGGAAAACCGGCTGGCAGGTCTGGCCGACACGCTAAGCAACGCGCCCACCTCCATGCCCGTCTATGTCGCTTCGCAGGCAGTGATGGACGCGATCGCCGGTTTCCACATGCATCGCGGCATCCTCGCAATCGGCAGGAAACGCACAGACGACACGCCGGCAGGTCTCGTCGCCTCGTTGCCTCGACAAGCATTGGTGGTCGTGCTTGTCGGCCTGTCGAACCATGACAATGTCGGGGCAATCTTCAGAAACGCTGCCGCTTTCGGTGCGGATGCAGTGCTGCTCGACCGGAGCTGCTGCGACCCGCTCTACCGCAAGGCCATCAGGGTTTCCGTAGGTGCGGCGCTCAAAGTCCCTTTCGCGATTGCCCCCGACAGTGCTGCGCTCGTCAGCCTTCTGGGCGACGCAGGCTTTCACCAGATGGCGCTCAGCCCCGCCGGCACCACAGATCTGCGGGAAGCTATGCGGCCCAAACGCGTTGCTCTCTATTTCGGCACGGAAGGCGAAGGTTTGCCGGAGACGCTGATGTCACGCCTGGAAACGGTCCGGATCGGCATGGCACCGGGCTTTGACAGCCTCAACGTCGCGGCCGCCTCGGCAGTCGTCCTGCATCACTTCCAGCAGAACGGTTGATCAGCCCGAAGCTGCTGCCCGCTGCAGTTCCCTCACCTTGTCGGCGAGGCTTGGGGTTTTCTTGCCCGCATCATTATGCGCTTCGCCAGCAGGACCAAGCGCCTTGTCGATCGGCGAGTTCGGTCCCTCGAGCGCCGCCGTCAACCGGATGACTTCGGCGGCAAGTTCGTTCATTTCCTCACGCAGCCGTGCGCTCTCGCGTTTTTCGCCGTTCCAGTCGTCAGACTTTGTCCGCTCGTGGACGGCGACATCGACCTTCAGCTTGCGATTCTCGCGCGTCAGCGCGCGCACACGCTCGTCGAGCTGGTCGCGGTCGGCAGACAGCTTGGCCATCAGCCGCTCGGCCTCCTTGCTTTTCGCGCCCGTCACATAGGCGGAAAGCTGTTCGGCGAAGTCAGCCCTTTCGGCCTCCAGCCTCGCCTTGTCCGCTTCCAGCTCCGCGATCTGCGACTGCAGCCCACCCTCCGAATCGGAAGACGTCCTGACCGTCTCCCTCATCTTCCCGACCTCACGCTCGCTGCGGTCGATCTTCTCGTCGCGATCGGCGATCGTCGTGAGAAGCCGTTCGATCCGGGCTTCAAGCGCAAGCGACCGCTCCTGCTCGGCCCGCAGAGCTTCCCGCGCTCCACGACCTTCCGCGACGGTTTCGTGACTGCGGCGGTCGATCTCCCGGCGTTCGTTGCGCAGGGCAATCATCTCGGTGTTCAGCTTCTCGATCTCGCTTTCGCGCGCCGCAATCTCGACCTGACGGTTCGAAGCCGTGAAACTCGCATCGTCGTACATGCGCCCGAGTTTCTCGATTTCATCGGCCCGCTGTCGCATCAGGGTGTCCCCCTCTTCGAGCCGCTGCGTGAGTATCTCCAGTTCGTCCTCTCGCTTGCGCAGTTCGGCGCGGACCTCGCCCGACTGGACTTCCAGCCGAGTCAGCGCCTCGTGCCGCTCGGTGCGTTCGGCCATCAACTGCTTCAGTTCCTCGCGATTGCGGTTGATCTCGACGATCTGGGCCGCGGCCTTTTCGCGGAAATTCTTGAAATTGATTTCCAGCCGGCGCGTCGACATGGCGAATTCGGCGCGCATGCGATCCTTGTCCGCCTGTATCTCCGCCTGCGTCAGGGGCACTGACGCCTCGATCCTTCTGCGCGTCAGCGTCACGGCCCTGCGCCAAGCCATGGGAGCGATGATCAGGGCGATAAACCCGGCCGACAGAAAGCCAAGGATGAAGATAAGGCTGGACTGCATATTTCTTCCGTGCGCGGCGGCAATACGAGCCGAACCGCTTTTGCCAGCGGCGCGCTGCGAAATCCAGTGCCAAGCTTCAAAGTTGCATTAAATTCATGTGGGGACAGTCGGAGTCCAACACCGAAGAGGCGGCCCGAGGCCGCCGCGAAGAATGACTTTCCGCCCGTTCTGGATCAGAAGGGGTTCCACGTCGGCTTGTCCGTCAGTTTCAGGTAGCCGACATTGACGCCAAGTCGCGCACCGACCCCCGTACGGACAGGAACCAGCAGAATGTTGCCGTTTTTCAACACGTTGAAGCCAAGGCCGGCGACGACATAGGCCGAACCGGCAACGCCGGCAAAGCGATTGTAGAGGTTCGGAACGTCGTCCAGGTTGTAGACAAGCATCATGGTGCGCGACCCCTGGCCGCCAAAGTCCCAGCCAAGCGACGGGCCCTGCCAGAACACATTATGATCGCCGGCATTTTTCGTATAAAGAGTGCCCTCGCCATAGGTCAGGCCGCCGACAATCGCACCCGATCCTTCTTCGCCAAGGACATAGCCGTTGGGCAAGCCGTATGATGAGAATATCTTCTCGACCACACTGGCGAGGCCGCCCGAGGTGGCGCCGAAGAATCTTTGACCCGACTCAACGATTTCATTCGCCGTGTATTCTTGCGCCCGTGCCGGCGCGGTTGAGAAGGCCAGCATGCACGTCAGTGCGAACGTCGATGCGATGCCCCGGAACGACATCCGGTTGATAAGTCGGGAAAACATGCTTCCAAATCTCCGTCCGGGAGCCATTCCGCCGACGCCTTGCCCCGACGCGGCTCTTTTGGCCGCTTGATGGGAATGTTGCCAAACTAGGCCCCAATCCTTTTCCAACTGTTAAGCATGAGGAAGATGGCGGATCGATGGCGCAAACGCACCGTTTTGCTGCAGAATCCTTGCCGCTGGCGGCCAGGCTGTATACCAATTGCGCGCGTGGGGCGGGTGGTGATTCGTATTGGGAGGCGTCCGGCTATTTTGACGAGGGGATCAATCGTTAATGTCTGACCTTTTTACGCTCTCCGCACCTGATCTGGCGGCATTGCTGTGCAGCCGTGTCTGCCACGACATCATTTCGCCGGTCGGCGCCATCAACAATGGACTTGAACTGCTTGACGAGGGTGGCGCGGACGAGGACGCGATGAACCTGATCCGTCAGAGCGCCAAGAACGCCTCCGCAAGGCTGCAGTTCGCTCGTATCGCTTTCGGCGCGGCCGGCTCGGCCGGCATGCAGATCGATACAGGCGACGCCGAGGCCGTGACAACCGCCTTCCTGAAGAACGAGAAGCCCGAGCTCGTATGGAGTGGCGGGCGAGCACTGCTCCCAAAGAACCAGGTCAAGTTGCTCCTGAACCTCGTGCTTGTGGCGCTCGCAGCAATTCCGCGTGGCGGCAGGATTGCGGTGACGCTCGACGACGTACACACCCAGCCGAAGTTCACGCTGGCTTCCAGCGGCCCTATGCTGCGCGTCCCGCCAAAATTCCTCGAACTGCATTCCGGTCACAAGCCGGAAGAGCCGATCGACGCGCATTCCGTGCAGCCTTACTACACGCTTCTTCTCGCGCGGGAAGCGAACATGACGATTTCGATCCACGCGACGGCCGAGGAGGTCGTGCTGACCGCCGCCCACGCGTAGGATTTTCGAAATTTTTACCTAACCGCTTCGCGGCTTGTTTACGCAATGGTCCTAAGCTCCCTGCATCTGCCGGGAGCGGTTGTTCCGGCGTCGTTAAGCAAGGACCGCGTGGACATGAAGCGTTGCCTTTTCGTCGATGATTCGGCCGTCATCCGAAAGGTGGCGAAGCGCATTCTCGGCGGCACGGATCTCCAGATGCTGGAAGCGGCGACGGGTTTTGACGCCATCGCTATTTGCTCAACCGACATGCCCGAGATCATCGTCGTCGATGGCGCCCTTCCGGACATGACGTGTGTCGAGTTCATCCGCCGCGTGCGCGCCATCGACAGCCCGGTGAAGCCACAAATCGCTGTCTGCCTTACCGAAGTCGACATCGCCGCGATCATGCGCGCCAAGCGTGCCGGTGCTCAGGGCTATCTGCTGAAGCCTTTCAACCGGCCGCAACTGCTCGACCGCTTCCGTATTCTCGAGAATGCGGCCTGAAATCAAACGAAATCAAACGCTTGAAACAAAAAACCCGGCCTTGAAGCCGGGTTCTCTTTTTCGTCCTGCCGAAGAAACTCAGGCACTTTCGCGAATGTCTTCCGGCTCGCGCAGCACATAGCCGCGGCCCCACACGGTCTCGATGTAATTCTGTCCGCCCGAAGCCGCGTCGAGCTTTTTGCGAAGCTTGCAGATGAAGACGTCGATGATCTTCAACTCGGGCTCGTCCATGCCGCCATAAAGGTGGTTGAGGAACATTTCCTTGGTCAGCGTCGTGCCCTTGCGCAGCGAGAGCAGCTCCAGCATCTGGTATTCCTTGCCGGTCAGATGCACCCGCTGCCCACCGACCTCGACCGTCTTGGCGTCGAGGTTGACGATCAGGTCGCCAGTCTGGATGACCGACTGGGCATGTCCCTTGGAGCGGCGCACGATGGCATGGATGCGGGCGACGAGCTCGTCCTTATGGAACGGCTTGGTCATGTAGTCGTCCGCGCCGAAGCCCAGGCCGCGGACCTTGTCCTCGATGCCGGCCATGCCGGAAAGGATGAGGATCGGCGTCTTGACCTTCGAGAGGCGAAGCGTGCGAAGCACTTCGTAGCCCGACATGTCGGGAAGGTTCAGGTCGAGCAGGATGATGTCGTAATCATAGAGCTTGCCCAGATCCACACCCTCCTCGCCGAGGTCGGTCGTGTAGACATTGAAGCTCTCCGACTTGAGCATCAGTTCGATGCTCTGGGCGGTCGCACTGTCATCTTCTATCAGCAGAACGCGCATTCTATTCCCCTTTTCTGCTGCCGGACCGTCTCGAGAGGCATCCGGTATCGGAGCAGTTCATGCCTGAATCAGAAGCTGCCATCGAATGGTTAACAAAACATAATTCGACTTGGCAAGCAAAAACCGATCTTTCAGCTATCTGGCACACCATCTTGAATCTAAAGCCGAATCCATCGTCTTCGCTCCTCACTCACTGCTTTAATGAATTTATCTAAGCAGTTAGGTCAAAAGCAGTGGATTCGACGTATTTGCAAACTCGGATTTTTACCCCGCCTTAAGTCCTGACGCCTATGATTAACAATGCGCGTAAACGAATGGTTACCGCCGGCGAAATATCTTAGGATTTTGTTTCCTATGGTTCCGCGCTGGTGCCGTCGTCTACGCCGGAGGGTAGTTTGTGAGGGCGTCGGCGTAGCCGGGAGTTTCGGACCATGAAGACACGTGACAATCTCGTGCGGCTCAAGCAGTTCCAGGTGAACGAAAAGCGCCGGCAACTGCTGCAACTCGACATGATGATCGCCGAGTTCGAGCGCATGGCCAACGAACTCGATGTCCAGATCCTCGCCGAGGAAAAGAAAGCCGGCATCACCGACATCAGTCATTTCGCCTATCCGACCTTCGCCAAGGCTGCGCGCCAGCGCAGGGACAATCTGCATAATTCCCAGCAGGATCTGCTCCAGCAGCGAACCATGGCCGAGAACATACTCAACGAAGCTGAAGCGGAGCTTTCCAAGGCGGAAGCCCTGGAATCGCGCGATGCCAAGAACCGTGAACCCGATACCGGCCTCCGCAGCGCCATGATCGGCTGACCTGCCGATCCTCCAACGCCGTCCCTTTTATAACATCGCAGCCTGCTTTATGGCGAAGCGATGCGCTTAGCTCTCCCGGTCATGCTGTTTGCCTCTGGCTTGTCGCTGGGGCTTGGGCTCGTGCTGCCCCTGATCAGGATCGACCGGCTCTACTTCCTTTCGGATGAACCTTCGCTTCTGAAGATCGTCGCCGGCCTTTGGATGGAAGGCGAAACCATCCTGGCTGCGATCATCGCGCTGTTTTCGATCGTATTGCCCTGCCTGAAGCTTGGGCTGCTGCATGTCGCAGCTTACGCAGACGCAAAAGAGGCGGTCAGCGTGCCGGGCTGGATGCGTGCCCTGTCGAACTGGTCGATGCTGGATGTCATGCTTGTCGCGTTGGTCATCTTCGCCGCCAAGACCAGCGGCCTTGCATCCGCGATCACCCAGCCGGGACTTTGGTTCTTTGCTGCGTCAGCCGTCCTCACGGCCACGGCGTCTGCCCTGCTCAAAAGCCAGCCCGCGGCGGCTCGGAGCATGCCAGGAAAGGATAGCGGCGATCTTTAGTGTCTGTATTGCTGGATGCGGGTCGTGCGCAGCCCGGCCAGCCCATATTCGTCGATCGAAGCCTGCCAGGACAGGAATTCCTCGGTCGTGAGCTTGTAGCGCTGGCAAGCCTCTTCGAGGCTGAGCAACCCGCCGCGAACCGCCGCGACAACTTCGGCCTTGCGCCGGATGACCCAGCGTCGCGTGTTGGTCGGGGGAAGGTCCGCTATCGTCAGCGGACTGCCGTCCGGGCCAATCACGTATTTGACTCGCGGTCTAATAAGATCGGTCATCGTACTCTCTACACAATCACAAACGCTACAGACGCAACGACCGTCACATTACGGCCACAGCTTTAAAAATTGCCTAAGCGTTTCCTAATGGGTAAGTAAGCTTCCTGAATCCCGCGTTAGGGATTTCGTTAAGACTTGAGACAGCGGCTCATTTCGGTTTGCCCGGATGCGGCTTTGGGCGCGGCGTTGGCATTGCGCTACGCCCTGCCCTATATTCCGCTCTCGGATCGGCTCGGCCGCATGCAACGGACCACGGTATTATGAACAGCCTCGACCTTCCCGGAAGGCCGGAAGAGACCCGCGTCGTCGTCGCGATGTCGGGCGGCGTTGATTCGTCAGTCGTCGCGGGTCTGCTGAAGCGCGAAAGCTACGACGTCGTCGGCATGACGCTGCAGCTTTACGATCACGGCGCCGCCGTGCATCGCGCCGGGTCCTGCTGCGCGGGACAGGACATCGACGACGCACGCCGCGTCGCCGAGACGCTTGGCATTCCCCACTATGTGCTCAACTATGAGCAGCGTTTTCGCGAGGCGGTCATAGACCCCTTCGCGGCGAGCTATGTCGCCGGTGAGACGCCTATCCCCTGCGTCTCCTGCAACCAGACGGTCAAGTTCGCCGACCTGCTTGCCACGGCCCGCGAACTGGGCGCCGACGCGCTCGCCACCGGCCACTATATCCGCAGCCGTTTGAACGGCGCGCATCGCGCGCTTTACCGCCCGGTCGACGCTGATCGCGACCAGAGCTATTTTCTATTCGCCACGACGCAGGCGCAGATCGACTACCTGCGTTTTCCGCTGGGCGACATGCCAAAGCCCGCCGTGCGCGCGATCGCAGAGGAGATGGGCCTGACCGTCGCCGCCAAGGCGGACAGCCAGGACATCTGCTTCGTGCCGCAGGGCAAGTATTCCGACATAATCGCCAAGCTGCGACCGACAGCCGCCAATCCCGGCGACATCGTGCACATCGACGGCCGTGTGCTGGGCAGGCATGACGGCATCCTGCACTACACGATCGGCCAGCGCCGCGGCATCGGCATCGCGTCCGGCGAGCCGCTCTATGTCGTGCATGTCGATGCGGAGCGCGCCCGCGTGATCGTCGGCCCGCGCGAGGCGCTCGAGACGCGTCGCGTGTACCTGCGTGACGTGAATTGGCTGGGCGACGCGCCGCTTTCGGAGACGCCTGACGAAGGCATCGAGCTTTTCGCCAAGGTGCGCTCGACGCGCCCGCCTCGCCCCGCCGTATTGCGACGCGATGCAGATGCGGTCTGGGTCGAGCTCAGCGAAGGCGAGTCCGGCATCGCCCGTGGCCAGGCCTGCGTGCTCTACAGCGACGAGGGCAACGAGGCGCGTGTCTTCGGAGGCGGCTTCATCGAGCGCTCGGAACGCGGCCGCGAGGCCGAGGCCATGCTATCGCGCCTTGCGGAAGCATCGGCAGGTATCCCGGCCGAATAAGGTACGCTACCTCAGACGTGCACGACGGTACCGGCCGTCAGGATGCGAAGCACGGTGATCGCCTCCTGGCCACCCGTGCGCGGTTCGCTCCGCGTCCGGATGCACTCCATGAAGTGCTCCAGTTCGCGGGTCAGCGGCATTCCTGCGCCAACTTCGACATATGTCGGGTCGTTTGCCGTGAAGGCCCAGTGGCCGCTGTCCTGCCAGACGGCATGCCGGTAGACCGCCAGCTTGCGCTCCCATGGCTCGACATCGTCCAGCACGGCCATGGCCTTGGTGCCCACGACCGTCAGGCGGCGTTCGCGATAAGGATTGAGCCGCGAAGCGAACAGGTGGCTCCTGATGCCGCTGGGGAAACGCATGTGGACATGCGCGAAATCGGAAAGATGATCGAGCAAGGCCGCCCCCTCGCCGCGCACTTCCAACGGCGGCTCCCCCGTAATGGCGAGGATCATCGAAAGGTCGTGCGGCGCAAGGTCCCAGAGCGCATCGTTCTCGGTGTGGAACTTGCCGAGGCCCAGCCTGTGCGAATGGATGTATTTGACGTCGCCAAGTTCGCCCGCGTCGATCAGCTCCTTGAGCTTCTCGAAGGCGGGATGGAAACGCAGCACATGGCCGACCATGAAGACGCGCGAATTGGCCTTGGCCGCGGCCACCGCGCGCTCGCCGTCGGCGACGGTCAGCGCGATCGGCTTTTCGACAAGCACGTCCTTGCCGGCTTCAACCGCGCGGACGGCCATGTCGGCGTGGAACTGCGGCGGCAGCGCCATGACGATGGCGTCGATGTCGTCGCGCGCGAACAGTGCGTCCGGGTCGAGCGCGAGGCACTCCTGCTCGCTGGCGAACCCTTCGGCGCGCGCGCGGTTGGCGTCGGCCACGGCATGCAGCGCGCCAAGACCTTTGAGCGTACGGATGTGGTTCGAGCCCCAATAGCCGCAACCAAGGACTGCAATGCGCGGATTCATCACTTGCCAACTCAGGAAATTGTGACGGACACATAACGGTGCCGCCCCGCGAACTCAAGGCGTGCGGCCAAATGCCTGACACCGGCAAACTTCGCCCGGAAACTAGGCCCTCCCAGCGTTGGCAGCTTGACAGCCTTGCCGCGTGAACCGTATATCCGCGCCACCTTGAGGGTCGCGTGGAACAGCCCGCTGTTTCCGTGCTGCCGGATTGGCGGAGTAGCTCAGTTGGTTAGAGCACGGGAATCATAATCCTGGGGTCGGGGGTTCAAATCCCTCCTCCGCTACCA
>NZ_JAEULZ010000030.1 GCF_016793485.1 Mesorhizobium sp.
GGAGGGTGGCCGTCATACGCCGTTCTTCACCAACTACCGTCCGCAGTTCTACTTCCGCACGACGGACGTGACGGGCATCGTGACGCTGCCTGCCGGCACCGAGATGGTGATGCCCGGCGACAACATCACGGTCGACGTCGAGCTGATCGTGCCGATCGCGATGGAAGAGCGCCTGCGCTTCGCCATCCGTGAAGGCGGACGCACCGTCGGCGCCGGCATCGTCGCCGCTATCGTCGAGTAAGAACAAGAAAACCAGATCTGTCGCGGGCGGGGTATCGCCCGCGCCGCGCCAGAACAAGGAACGACCAGATGAACGGGCAAAATATCCGCATCCGACTTAAAGCGTTCGATCATCGCGTGCTCGATGCATCGACTCGCGAGATCGTCTCGACGGCGAAGCGCACCGGGGCCAATGTTCGTGGCCCCATCCCGCTGCCAACCCGCATCGAGAAGTTTACGGTCAACCGCTCACCGCACATCGACAAGAAGAGCCGCGAGCAGTTCGAGATGCGTACCCACAAGCGCCTGCTCGATATAGTCGACCCGACCCCGCAGACCGTGGACGCGCTGATGAAGCTCGACCTCGCTGCCGGCGTGGATGTCGAGATCAAGCTCTAAGGGCGAGAGTAAGGGGCGGTAGCCCCGACAGGGAAACCTGGAAAGGACATGAGCCTTAGGTTCGCCGACGGCTCCTCTGAAGGAAGAACGAAAAAATGCGTTCAGGTGTAATTGCACAGAAGGTCGGCATGACCCGCGTCTACAACGACGCCGGCGAGCATGTTCCGGTCACTGTTCTCCGCGTGGAGAACCTGCAGGTCGTGGCGCAGCGCACGCAGGAGAAGAACGGCTACACGGCCGTCCAGCTCGGCGTCGGCCTCGCCAAGGTGAAGAACACGTCGAAGGCCATGCGCGGTCACTTCGCGACAGCTTCCGTCGAGCCGAAGGCCAAGCTCGCCGAGTTCCGCGTGAGCCCCGAGAACCTCATCGACGTCGGCTCCGAGATTACGGCCGAGCACTTCGTCGTCGGCCAGAAGGTCGACGTGACCGGCACCACCACCGGCAAGGGCTTCCAGGGCGTTATCAAGCGGCACCACATGGGCGGTGGCCGCGCGACCCACGGTAACTCCGTGTCGCACCGTACGCATGGTTCGACAGGCCAGCGCCAGGACCCCGGCAAGGTGTTCAAGGGCAAGAAGATGGCCGGCCACATGGGCGCTACCCGCGTCACCACGCAGAACGTAGAGGTCGTCTCGACCGACGCCGACCGCGGCCTGATCCTGATCCGTGGCGCCGTTCCCGGCACCAAGGGAGCATGGATTTTTGTGCGCGACGCCGCCAAGGCCGAACTGCCGAAGGATGCGCCGAAGCCGGCCGCGATCCGTGCCAAGGCTGACGCCAAGGCCGAAACCGTCGCCGAGGGAGCATGACAATGGATCTCAAGATCACAACCCTCGCCGGCAAGGACGCCGGCAAGCTTAAGCTGAACGAAGAGATCTTCGGTCTCGACCCGCGCGAGGACATCCTGCAGCGCGTCGTTCGCTGGCAGTTGGCCAAGAAGCAGCAGGGCACGCACAAGGCCAAGGGCCGTGCGGAAATCGCCCGCACCGGCGCCAAGATGTACAAGCAGAAGGGTACGGGCCGCGCCCGTCACCATTCGGCGCGCGCTCCGCAGTTCCGCGGCGGCGGCAAGGCTCACGGCCCGGTCGTGCGCAGCCACGAGCACGATCTTCCCAAGAAGGTCCGCGCGCTTGGCCTGAAGCATGCGCTGTCGGCGAAGGCGAAGTCAGAGAGCATCATCATCGTTGATGATCTGGCTCTTGCCGAGGCCAAGACGAAGGCGCTGGTCGCGAGCTTCGAGAAGCTCGGGCTGTCCAATGCCCTGGTCATCGGCGGCGCCGAGCTCGACCAGAACTTCAAGCGGGCTGCGACCAACATCCCGAACATCGACGTGCTGCCGATCCAGGGCATCAACGTCTACGACATTCTGCGCCGCGGCACGCTGGTCCTTTCCAAGGCCGCCGTCGAGGCTCTCGAGGAGCGCTTTAAATGACTGACCTTCGCCACTACGACGTGATCGTCAGCCCGGCGATCACCGAAAAGTCGACCATGGCTTCCGAGCAGAACCAGGTCGTGTTCAACGTCGCCCGCAAGGCGACCAAGCCTGAGATCAAGGCTGCGATCGAGGCGCTGTTCAGCGTCAAGGTCACAGGCGTCAACACACTCGTCCGCAAGGGCAAGGTGAAGCGCTTCCGCGGTACGGTTGGCCGTCAGAGCGATGTCAAGAAGGCTGTGGTCACCCTGGCCGACGGTCATTCGATCGACGTCGCCACGGGCCTCTGAATAAAGGGGCGAGGATAAGAAGATGGCATTGAAAACCTACAACCCCGTAACGCCGAGCACGCGCCAGCTGGTGCTGGTCGACCGTTCGGCCCTCTACAAGGGCAAGCCGGTCAAGGGCTTGACGGAAGGCCTGACCAAGTCGGGCGGCCGCAATAACTACGGCCGCATCACGGCTCGCTTCATCGGCGGCGGTCACAAGCGTTCGTACCGCATCATCGACTTCAAGCGCCGCAAGTTTGACGTGGCCGCGACGGTCGAGCGCATTGAGTATGACCCGAACCGCACCGCGTTCATCGCGCTGATCAAGTATGACGACGGCGAGCTGAACTACATCATCGCGCCGCAGCGTCTGGCTCCCGGCGACAAGATCATTGCCGGTGAATCGGTCGACGTGAAGCCTGGCAACGCGATGCCTTTGGCTGCCATGCCGGTCGGCACGATCATCCACAACGTCGAGATGAAGCCGGGCAAGGGCGGTCAGATCGCGCGTTCGGCAGGTTCCTACGCCCAGCTGGTCGGTCGCGACCAGGGTATGGCGATCCTGCGTCTCAACTCGGGCGAGCAGCGCATCGTCTCCGGCCAGTGCATCGCCACTGTCGGCGCGGTGTCGAACCCCGACCACGGCAACATCAATCTCGGCAAGGCCGGCCGCAAGGTTTGGATGGGCAAGCGCCCGCACAACCGCGGCGTTGTCATGAACCCGGTCGACCATCCGCACGGCGGTGGTGAAGGCCGCACCTCGGGTGGCCGTCATCCGGTCACCCCGTGGGGCAAGCCGACCAAGGGCAAGAAGACGCGTTCGAACAAGTCGACTGACAAGTTCATCATCCGCTCGCGCCATCAGCGCAAGAAGTAAGAAGAGGTAGTCAGAAGTGACACGTTCAGTCTGGAAAGGCCCGTTCGTCGACGGCTATCTGCTCAAGAAGGCGGATAAGGTCCGTGAGGGCGGCCGCTCGGAAGTGATCAAGATGTGGAGCCGTCGCTCTACCATCCTGCCGCAGTTCGTCGGGCTCACCTTCGGCGTCTACAACGGTCAGAAGCATGTCCCGGTCTCGGTGAACGAGGACATGGTCGGCCACAAGTTCGGTGAGTTCGCTCCGACCCGGACCTATTACGGTCACGGCGCGGATAAGAAGGCGAAGAGGAAATAAAGATGGGCAAGGCCAAAGCTCCGCGCAGGCTTGCTGACAACGAGGCACGTGCCGTTCTGCGCACGATCCGTATCAGCCCGCAGAAGCTCAACCTCGTTGCGCAGTTGATCCGCGGCAAGAAGGTCGCGGCTGCTCTCAACGATCTCGAGTTCTCGCGCAAGCGTATCTCTGGAACCGTGAAAAAGACGCTGGAATCGGCGATCGCCAACGCGGAAAACAACCACGACCTCGATGTCGATGCGCTGATCGTGGCCGAGGCCTATGTCGGCAAGTCGATCGTCATGAAGCGTTTCCATGCCCGTGGGCGTGGCCGCGCCAGCCGCATCGAGAAGCCGTTTTCGCACCTCACGATCGTCGTTCGTGAGGTCGAGGCCAAAGAGGAGGCCGCATAATGGGTCAGAAAATCAATCCGATCGGCTTCCGCCTCGGCATCAACCGCACCTGGGACTCCCGCTGGTACGCAAACACCGGCGAGTACTCCAAGCTCCTGCACGAGGACATCAAGATCCGCGAGTATCTTGAGAAGGAACTCAAGCAGGCCGCGATCTCCAAGGTCGTGATCGAGCGTCCGCACAAGAAGTGCCGCGTCACGATCCACGCCGCCCGTCCGGGCCTGATCATCGGCAAGAAGGGCGCCGACATCGAGAAGCTTCGCAAGAAGCTCACCGAGATGACGAAGTCCGAGACGCACCTCAACATCGTCGAGGTTCGCAAGCCCGAGATCGACGCCACGCTGATCGCGCAGTCGATCGCGCAGCAGCTCGAGCGCCGCATCGCGTTCCGCCGTGCCATGAAGCGCGCCGTTCAGTCGGCGATGCGTCTCGGCGCAGAGGGCATCCGCATCAACTGCTCGGGCCGTCTCGGCGGCGCCGAAATCGCCCGCATGGAATGGTATCGCGAAGGTCGCGTGCCGCTGCACACCCTGCGCGCCGATGTCGATTACGGCACGGCTGAAGCCCAGACCGCCTACGGCATCTGCGGCGTCAAGGTCTGGGTGTTCAAGGGCGAGATCCTGGAACACGACCCGATGGCGTCTGAGCGTCGTGCGACCGAGGGCGACCAGCAGCCGTCCGCGCGCCGCCGCGAACGCGAAAACGCCTGATCGGCGAAGGGAATTGGAGTAACGAAAGATGCTGCAGCCAAAGCGCACGAAATTCCGCAAGCAGTTCAAGGGCCGTATCCACGGCGTCGCCAAGGGCGGCACCAATCTGGATTTCGGCGGCTTCGGACTGAAGGCGCTGGAGCCCAACCGCGTCACCGCGCGTGAGATTGAGGCGGCCCGCCGCGCGATCACCCGCGAGATGAAGCGCGCCGGCCGCGTCTGGATCCGCGTGTTCCCGGACGTTCCGGTGACCTCGAAGCCGACCGAAGTCCGCATGGGTAAGGGCAAGGGCGGCGTTGATTACTGGGCCTGCCGCGTCAAGCCCGGCCGCGTGATGTTCGAGATCGACGGCGTCTCGGAAGAGGTCGCCCGTGAGGCGCTGCGCCTCGGCGCTGCCAAGCTGTCGGTCAAGACGCGCTTCGTTCAGCGCATCGCAGAATAGGAAGGGACGCCATTATGAAGGCCTCCGAAGTCAGGACCAAGACCGCCGACCAGCTCAACGACGAGCTGGCAAGCCTCAAGAAGGAGCAGTTCAACCTGCGCTTCCAGAAGGCGACCGGCCAGCTCGAGAAGACCGCGCGCGTCAAGCAGGTCCGCAAGGACATCGCGCGCATCAAGACCATCGCCGCCGAAAAAGCCTCGGCCAAGAAGGCATAAGGAAAAGACCATGCCAAAGCGCATTCTGCAGGGCACCGTCGTCAGCGACAAGAACGAGAAGACGGTTGTCGTCAAGGTCGAGCGTCGCTTCACCCACCCGGTGATGAAGAAGACCGTGCGTTCGACCAAGAAGTACAAGGCGCATGACGAGAACAACGCCTGCAAGGTGGGCGACACCGTGTTCATCCAGGAATCGAAGCCGATCTCCAAGGACAAGCGCTGGGTCGTCGTTACCGAAGCACAGGCCTGAAGAACAATAATTGGATTGACGGGGAGGGCGCGAGCCGCTCCCCGGTGAAAGAAGAAGGCGGCCAGTCATGATTCAGATGCAAACAAACCTCGACGTCGCGGACAACTCCGGCGCCCGTCGTGTCATGTGCATCAAGGTGCTGGGCGGCTCGAAGCGGAAGTACGCCTCGGTCGGCGACATCATCGTCGTTTCGATCAAGGAAGCCATTCCGCGCGGCCGCGTGAAGAAGGGTGATGTGATGAAGGCGGTCGTGGTTCGCACGGCCAAGGACATCCGCCGCCCGGACGGCAGCGTGATCCGTTTCGACAAGAACGCGGCTGTTCTGGTCGACAACAAGAAAGAGCCAGTCGGCACCCGTATCTTCGGGCCGGTTCCGCGCGAACTCCGCGCCAAGAACCACATGAAGATCATCTCGCTGGCGCCTGAAGTTTTGTAAGGACCGGAAAAATGCAGAAGATCAGAAAAGGCGACAAGGTCGTCGTCCTGGCCGGCAAGGACAAGGGCCGCACCGGCGAGGTGCTCTCGGTCCTGCCGAAGGAAGACAAGGCCGTCGTGCGTGGCGTGAACCAGGTTCGTCGCCACCAGAAGCAGAGCCAGTCTCAAGAAGGCGGCATCATCACCAAGGAAGCGCCGATCCACCTGTCGAATCTCGCGATCGCCGACCCCAAGGACGGCAAGCCGACCCGCGTCGGTTTCCGCGTTGACGGCGACAAGAAGGTGCGTATCGCCAAGCGCTCGGGAGAAGTCATCAATGGCTAAGGCAGCAGCAAAAGCCTCGTCGCAGGCACAGGCGAAGGCCGCCAACCAGCCGCGCCTCAAGAAGGTCTATGAGGAGAAGATCCGTCAGGCCCTTCAGGAGCAGTTCAACTACGGCAACGAGATGGAAGTTCCGCGTCTCGACAAGATCGTGCTGAACATGGGCGTTGGCGAGGCCACGGCCGATTCCAAGAAGCCTTCGGTCGCGGCCGAGGATCTCGCGATGATCGCCGGCCAGAAGCCGGTCATCACTCGCGCCCGCAAGTCGATCGCCGGCTTC
This sequence comes from Mesorhizobium sp., assembly GCF_016793485.1. Lineage (GTDB taxonomy): Bacteria > Pseudomonadota > Alphaproteobacteria > Rhizobiales > Rhizobiaceae > Mesorhizobium_K. Next base: position 6,537 of record NZ_JAEULZ010000030.1, read on the forward strand.
AAGGTTCGCGAGAACATGCCGATTGGCACCAAGGTTACGCTCCGCAAGGAGCGCATGTACGAGTTCCTGGACCGTCTGGTCACGATCGCGCTGCCGCGCGTTCGCGACTTCCGCGGCCTGAACCCGAAGAGCTTCGACGGCCGTGGTAACTACGCCATGGGCATCAAGGAGCACATCGTGTTCCCGGAGATCAACTACGACAAGGTCGATCAGATCTGGGGCATGGACATCATCGTTTGTACGACCGCCAAGACGGACGACGAAGCCAGGGCATTGCTCAAGGGCTTCAACTTCCCCTTCCGGCAGTAACGGCAGCGAGCAAAGGAAAACCTGAATGGCAAAGACCAGCTCAGTCGAGAAGAACAATCGTCGTCGCAAGCTGACCGCTCGCGACGCCGCCAAGCGCAAGGCGCTGAAGGCGATCGTGATGGATCAGTCGAAGCCGCTTGAGGAGCGCTTCCGCGCCCAGCTCAAGCTGTCGGCGATGCCGCGCAATGGCGCGAAGATCCGCATCCGCAACCGTTGCGAAGTGACCGGCCGTCCGCGTGCGTATTACCGCAAGCTTGGCATGTCGCGCGTCGCGCTCCGTCAACTCGGCAACTCGGGCGTCATCCCGGGCCTCGTCAAGTCCAGCTGGTAAGGAGGACTGACACATGTCTTTGAGTGATCCTCTCGGCGATATGCTGACCCGTATCCGCAACGCTTATGGCCGCAAGAAGTCGACCGTTTCGACCCCTGCGTCCAAGCTGCGCGCCCGCGTGCTCGACGTGCTGAAGTCGGAAGGCTACATCCGCGACTACAGCCAGACCGATTTCGACAACGGCAAGTCCGAGCTCGAGATCGAGCTGAAGTATTTCGACGGCGCTCCGGTTATCCGCGAGATCGCCCGCGTGTCGAAGCCTGGGCGCCGCGTCTACGTGTCGGCCAAGTCGATCCCGTCGGTCGCCAATGGCCTCGGCATCGCCATCCTTTCGACTCCGAAGGGTGTCATGGCCGACCACGAAGCGCGCGAGCAGAACGTCGGCGGCGAAATCCTCTGCCAGATCTTCTGATCGGCTGAACGAAAAAGAAAACGAGGAGACGACAATGTCTCGTATTGGCAAGAAACCCGTATCCGTCCCCGCCGGCGTGACCGCAACGGTCAACGGCCAGACGGTTACGGCGAAAGGCCCCAAGGGCGAGCTGAAGTTCGTCGTCAACGACGAAGTTCTGGTGAAGCTGGAAGACGGCCACATCTCCGTCGATCCGCGCGACCAGTCCAAGGCTTCGCGTTCCAAGTGGGGTATGTCCCGCACCCAGATCGTCAACATCCTGACGGGCGTTAAGGACGGCTTCGAGAAGAAGCTCGAGATCAACGGCGTCGGCTATCGTGCGGCGATGCAGGGCAAGAACCTGCAGCTTGCGCTTGGCTTCAGCCACGACGTGGTCTACGAGACCCCGCAGGGCATCACGATCGCGGTCGGCAAGCCCACCGAGATCACGGTGTCGGGTATCGACAAGCAGCAGGTCGGCCAGGTTGCTGCGGAGATCCGCAAGTATCGTGGACCCGAGCCCTACAAGGGCAAGGGCGTGAAGTATGCCAACGAGCGCATCGTGCGCAAGGAAGGCAAGAAGAAGTAATTTGGCGTATGGCGGTTGCCGCCATTCACCGAAATCAACGCCACGGGGGCTCAGCCGCGGGAGGTTTCGAAACCTTCCGCACAAGGCGGCCCCCGGTTAAATGAAGGCAAGGACAACAGACAATGGCTTCCAAGGAAACCACCCAGCGCCGTGCGCAGCGCATTCGCCGTCAGATCAAGGCCGTGGCCAATGGCCGCCTGCGTCTCTCGGTCTACCGTTCCTCCAAGAACATCCACGCGCAGATCATCGATGACGCCAAGGGCCACACGGTCGCCTCCGCTTCGAGCCTTGAGAAGGACCTGAAGGGTTCGCTCAAGACCGGCGCCGACACCGCCGCCGCAGCTGCAGTTGGCAAGCTCGTTGCAGAGCGCGCCGCCAAGGCTGGCGTGACGGAAGTCGTTTTCGATCGCGGCCCGTACATCTATCACGGCCGCGTCAAGGCGCTTGCCGACGCCGCCCGCGAGGCCGGACTCAGCTTCTGATTTTCGCCGCCGGCCTTCATGAAGGGCCGGCAATTTCAACCCGTGCTTCCGGAAAAGAACAAGGACAGGATATGGCACAGGAACGTAGAGAAGGCGGTCGCGAACGCGGCCGGGACCGCGAGGAGCGCGACAGCGAGTTCGTCGACAAGCTGGTCCACATCAATCGCGTCGCCAAGGTCGTCAAGGGTGGTCGCCGTTTCGGCTTCGCCGCTCTCGTCGTCGTCGGCGACCAGAAGGGCCGCGTCGGCTTCGGTCATGGCAAGGCGCGCGAAGTGCCGGAAGCCATCCGCAAGGCGACCGAGGCTGCCAAGCGCGATCTCATTTTCGTGCCGCTGCGTTCAGGCCGCACCCTCCATCACGACGTCGAAGGCCGTCACGGAGCCGGCAAGGTTCTGCTGCGCGCCGCCAAGCCCGGTACCGGCATCATCGCCGGTGGCCCGATGCGCGCCGTCTTCGAGACGCTCGGCATGCATGACGTGGTCGCCAAGTCTATGGGTTCCTCGAACCCGTACAACATGGTCCGCGCGACGTTCGACGCCCTCAAGAGCCAGTTGCATCCGAAGGATGTGGCTGCGCAGCGCGGCATCAAGTATTCGACCCTCCAGGCTCGCCGCGGCAGCGCGGTTGCGGCTGAAGAGTAGGCCGGAGCCAGAGGACAAGCACCATGGCTAAGAACACGAAAACCGTTACCATCGAGCAGATTGGTTCGCCGATCCGCCGGCCGAAGGAGCAGCGCGCGACGCTGGTCGGTCTCGGCCTCAACAAGATGCACCGCCGCCGCACGCTGGAGGATACCCCTTCGGTTCGCGGCATGATCGCAGCCGTTTCCCATCTCGTTCGCGTCGTCGAAGAGAAATAGGGCAGGGTGCGAGGAGAAAGACGATGAAACTCAACGAACTGCGTGACAACGAGGGCGCGACACATTCGCGCAAGCGCCTCGGGCGCGGCATCGGTTCCGGCTCGGGCAAGACGGCCGGTCGCGGTGTGAAGGGCCAGAAGGCACGCTCTGGCGTCGCCATCAACGGTTTCGAGGGCGGCCAGATGCCGCTCTATCGCCGCCTGCCGAAGCGTGGCTTCAAGAACCCGACCGCCAAGGACTTCGTCACGGTTTCGGTTGGCCGCGTCCAGACGGCCGTCGATGCCAAGAAGCTTGATGCGAAAGAGGCTGTGACTGCCGAGGCGCTCATCAAGGCCGGCGTCATCCGCCGCGCCAAGGACGGTGTCCGCCTGCTCGCCGACGGCGAGATCAAGGCAAAGCTCTCCTTCGACATCGCTGGCGCCTCCAAGGCAGCCATCGAAAAGGTTGAGAAGGCCGGGGGATCGGTCAAGCTTCCCGCCAAGGCGGAAGCTGCCGAGTAACGGGTCCTTCTGACAAGCGGCGGCATGGGGATGCCGCCGCTTGCAACTTCGTCGCCCGGAGCCTATCTCGAAGCCTCGGCGATGCGCATGCCCGGGAACGATTCCGACAGACGCAGCCCGGCGCGATCAAGCGGAGAATTTCATGGCATCGGCTGCAGAACAACTTGCATCCAATCTGAATTTTGCAGCCTTTGCCAAGGCAGAGGATCTCAAGAAGCGCATCTGGTTCACCCTCGGCGCTCTCCTTGTCTACCGCCTCGGCACCTACATTCCGCTTCCAGGCATCAATCCCGACGCATTCGCCCAGGCGTTCAGCCAGCAGTCCGCCGGCGTGCTCGGCATGTTCAACATGTTTGCGGGCGGCGCGGTCGAGCGTATGGCGATTTTCGCCCTCGGCATCATGCCTTACATTTCGGCCTCCATCATCATGCAGCTCATGACGTCGGTCGTCCCGTCGCTCGAGGCTCTGAAGAAGGAAGGCGAGCAGGGCCGCAAGGTCATCAACCAGTACACACGCTACGGCACCGTGCTGCTTGCCATTGTGCAGGCTTACGGCATCTCGATCGGGCTTGAGAGCGGCAACGGCATCGTCACCGATCCCGGCCTTTTCTTCCGCATAACCGCCGTCATCACGCTGGTCGGTGGCACCATGTTCCTGATGTGGCTCGGCGAGCAGATCACCGCGCGCGGCATCGGCAACGGCATCTCGCTCATCATCTTCGCCGGCATCGTGGCCGGCCTGCCGGGCGCCATCTCCGGTACGCTCGAACTCGGCCGCACGGGCGCGCTGTCGACCGGCATCATCCTCGGCGTCATCGTGCTGGCAGTCGTCGTCATCGGCGTGATCGTGTTCTTCGAGCGCGCCCAGCGCCGCTTGCTCATCCAGTATCCGAAGCGCCAGGTTGGCAACCGTATGTTCCAGGGCGACACGTCGCACCTGCCGCTGAAGCTCAACACCGCCGGCGTTATCCCGCCGATCTTCGCGTCGTCGCTGCTGCTGTTGCCGGCAACCGTGGCCGGCTTCTCCGCGACGACCGAGATGCCGGCATGGGCGTCCACGATGCTGGCTGCGCTCGGCCACGGACAGCCGCTCTACATGTTCCTTTACGCCGCGATGATTGCGTTCTTCGCTTTCTTCTATACGGCGATCGTCTTCAACCCGAAGGACACCGCCGACCAGTTGAAGAAGCATTCGGGCTTCATTCCGGGTTATCGTCCGGGCGAGCGCACCGCAGAGTACATCGATTACGTCCTGACCCGCATCACGGTCGTCGGCGCGATCTACCTTGTGCTGGTCTGCTTGATGCCGGAATTCCTCATTTCGGCGACTGGCGTACCTTTCTACCTTGGTGGTACTTCGCTTCTGATTGTGGTCAGTGTTACGCTCGATACGGTGGCGCAGGTTCAGGGACACCTGATCGCGCACCAGTACGAAGGGCTGATCAAGAAGTCGAAGCTGCGTGGGGGGAAGAGGGGACGATGAGGCTCATTCTGCTTGGTCCGCCGGGGGCGGGCAAGGGGACGCAAGCACAGCGACTGGTCGAAAAGCACGGTACGCCTCAACTCTCTACCGGAGACATGTTGCGTGCGGCCGTAGCGGCGCAGACCCCTGTCGGGCTCAAGGCCAAGGCCGTCATGGACGCCGGCGAACTGGTTTCCGACGACATCGTCAACGCGATCGTCGCTGAACGCATCGACCAGCCCGATTGCGCCAGGGGTTTCATCCTCGACGGCTATCCGCGCACCCTGGTGCAGGCCGATTCTGTCCAGAAGATGCTGTCCGATCGCGGGCTCAAGCTTGATGTCGTGATCGAACTGATTGTCGACGACAAGGCGCTGGTTGGCCGCATCGCCAAGCGCGCCGAGGAAACGAAAGCCGCCGGCAAACCTGTCCGCAAGGACGATGATCCGGCGGTCTTCCCCGAGCGCCTTCGCGAGTATTACAAGAAGACCGCTCCGCTTATCGGCTATTACTATGCCAAGGGCCTGCTGAAGCAGGTCGACGGCATGGCCGACATCGACGACGTGACCGCCCAGATCGGCAAACTGCTGAAATAGGGCGTGAAATCGGGTGAAACTGTCGGTTGACTGGACTGTGCTGCTGGACTATAGCGGCGCATCTTCAGATCAGGCGTGAGGCTGCTCGGTCCTTCGGACAGGGTGGCCTTGTTGAATTTGAAGATACCCGCAAGGGCCGGCCTCCACCGGACGCGGGTCAAGAATAACCCGCCGGCCAGCAAAGCTGAACACCGGCCTACATGGAGATGAAGATGGCCCGTATAGCTGGCGTCAACATACCGACCAACAAGCGCGTCGTGATCGCGCTTCAGTACATTCACGGCATCGGCAAGAAGTTCGCCCAGGAAATCGTCGATAAGGTCGGCATCCCGGCTGAGCGTCGGGTCAACCAGTTGACCGACGCCGAAGTTCTCCAGATCCGCGAGACGATCGACCGCGACTATCAGGTCGAAGGCGATCTGCGTCGCGAGACCTCGATGAACATCAAGCGTCTGATGGACCTCGGCTCCTATCGTGGCCTTCGTCATCGTCGCAACCTGCCTGTGCGCGGGCAGCGCACGCATACCAACGCCCGCACCCGCAAGGGTCCGGCGAAGGCGATCGCAGGCAAGAAGAAGTAAGAATTCCAGGAATCTGGTCGGCGGCCGGCTTCGGCCGATTACCGTCGACCATGGTGTAGCCGCTGGCATTACGGCGGCGTTGATATCGAACGAAAGGACTACCATATGGCCAAGGAAGCCGGACGCGTCCGCCGTCGCGAACGCAAGAACATCTCGTCGGGCACCGCCCACGTGAACTCGACCTTCAACAACACGATGATCACCATCACCGATGCGCAGGGCAACACGATCGCCTGGTCGTCGGCCGGTGCCCAGGGCTTCAAGGGTTCGCGCAAGTCGACCCCGTTCGCGGCCCAGATGGCTGCCGAGGATGTCGCCAAGAAGGCACAGGAACACGGCATGCGCATGCTCGAGGTCGAGGTTTGCGGACCCGGCTCCGGCCGTGAGTCGGCGCTTCGCGCCCTGCAGGCCGGCGGCTTCACGATCACCTCGATCCGTGACGTGACGCCGATCCCGCACAATGGCTGCCGCCCGCGCAAGAAGCGTCGCGTCTAAGTTTTAGCACTGCCGCGCGAGCTCCGGTCACGTCTCCGACAAGACCAGCGCTCCTACACGGCTTTCCATGGAGACCGCCACGATTGGATGGTGGCGGCACAACGGAAGGAAGACCCAATGATCCAGAAAAACTGGCAGGAACTCATCAAGCCGAACAAGATCGACTTCTCGTCGAAGGGTAAGACGCTGACGACGCTCGTCGCCGAGCCCCTGGAGCGCGGATTCGGCCTCACGCTCGGCAACGCCATTCGCCGCGTTCTGCTGTCGTCGCTGCGCGGCGCAGCCGTCACCGCCGTTCAGATCGACGGCGTGCTGCACGAGTTCTCATCGATATCGGGCGTGCGCGAGGACGTGACCGACATCGTTCTCAACATCAAGGAAATCGCCATCAAGATGGAAGGCGACGGCCCCAAGCGCATGGTCGTGCGCAAGCAGGGTCCGGGCGCCGTCACGGCAGGTGACATCCAGACCGTGGGCGATGTCGAGATTCTCAACCCCGATCATGTGATCTGCACGCTCGACGAGGGTGCCGAGATTCGCATGGAGTTCACCGTCGACACCGGCAAGGGCTACGTGCCTGCCGACCGCAACCGCGCAGAAGACGCGCCGATCGGCCTCATTCCGGTCGACAGCCTCTACTCGCCGGTGAAGAAGGTCTCCTACAAGGTCGAGAACACCCGCGAAGGCCAGGTCCTCGACTACGACAAGCTGACCATGTCCATCGAGACCAACGGCTCGGTGACTGGCGAGGACGCCGTCGCGTTCGCAGCGCGCATCCTGCAGGATCAGCTCGGCCTCTTCGTCAACTTCGACGAGCCGCAGAAGGAAGTCGCGACCGAGGCAGTCACCGAGCTCGCCTTCAACCCGGCGCTGCTCAAGAAGGTGGACGAACTCGAGCTTTCGGTCCGTTCGGCCAACTGCCTGAAGAACGACAACATCGTCTACATCGGCGATCTGATCCAGAAGACCGAAGCCGAGATGCTGCGCACTCCGAACTTCGGCCGCAAGTCGCTGAACGAGATCAAGGAAGTGCTGGCGGCTATGGGCCTGCACCTCGGCATGGAAGTGCCGGATTGGCCGCCGGAGAACATCGAGGACCTCGCAAAGCGTTACGAGGACCAGTACTAAGAGAAAACATTCCCAGCAAAAGTTCGGGAATGCGACATAGAAGAAAGTCGAGCATGGTTCCTAGGACCGGATGTCCGGTCCGACGGCCATGCGGAAAACCATCAGGGGCCGTGGCCCCTTGAACAACTGAAGAAGGAAGACAGCCATGCGCCACGGTTTTAGAGGCCGTCGCTTCGCTCGCAGCGTAAGCCACCGCAAGTCCATGTTCGCCAACCTCTCGGTGTCGCTGATCGAGCACGAGCAGATCACCACGACGCTCGAAAAGGCGAAGGACCTGCGTCCGATCGTCGAGAAGCTGGTGACGCTCGGCAAGCGTGGCGACCTGCACGCCCGCCGCCAGGTGATCGCCCAGATCGGCAACGACGACGTCGTGAAGCGTCTTTTCGACGTCATCGCCCCGCGTTACGCCACCCGCAACGGCGGCTACCTGCGCATCATGAAGGCCGGGTTCCGCCAGGGCGACAACGCCGCCATGGCCGTGATCGAGTTCGTCGATCGCGACATGTCGGCGAAGGGCGCCGGCGACCGCGCCCGCGCAGAGGCCGAGGATGCCGACAACGAGTCCGCTGCGGCCTGATCCCGGTCTCCGGATCGAGAGTTTTAAGGGGCCTTCGGGCCCCTTTTGTTTTGCCCCCTTCGGGCCTCAGCAGCCGATGATGTAGCGGCTGTATCTGCCAAGCAGCCGTTTTCCGATCTCGATTATCGTCAGGCTGATGGCAAACACGACGCTGGTGTAGAGCAGGAAATCCGTTATCGGTTCGCCGACATGCGGAGAGAGCGCCATGGGCATGCGCATCAGCGCTGCGATGACGATCGCGTGCACGAAGTAGATCCCGAAGCTATTGCGGGCGATATAGCGAAGCGGCTTGGCCGCGTATCCACCCCATAGCGCGAAGAAGCCGCAGAAGAGGAAAAAGCCGACATACTTCTGGATCAGCATCAGGTCGAAACCGAGCGGCATCACGCCGTCGCCGGGCGCGCGTTCTATGTTGCTTGTGTCGTTGAGGATGAGGGCCTGCACGGCAGCGATTGCTAAGATCAGGCAGGCGAGCAGCGCGACAGGAAGAGGGCGGGCGACAAAGGCCATGATCCGCTCGCGGTACTCGCAGAATAGCATTCCGAACATGTATATGTTGGCGAAGTAGAGGAAGCTGTGGAACGGGTTGAGGTTTGCGATCGGCCGGTGGACCCACATGGCGACAACGAAGGCTGCCGCCACGATGCCGTATCGCAGTTGCGCCGGCAGCCGGATGAAGCGGTCGAACAGCGGTGATGCCAGGAAAACAAGGAAGATGAAGGGCATGTACCAGTAGGCATTCACCATCCTGCCTGTCGCCATCAGAACCACCAGCTCGACGAAACCGTTCCGTGGATAGGCCATGCCATCCTTCACCATCGTGACGTAAAAGGTTCCCGAGGCGATCTCTGCCAGCGCTACGGGCAGGCCGATGAAGAGATAGGGCAGGCCGATATAGAGGGCCTTTCGGCGCATGAACTCGCCGAACGCCATGCGTTCGAAGAACACCTGTCTGTAAAGGAAGCCGGAGATGAAGACGAAATAGGCCGTACCGCTGTTGATGAGCGACGGAACGATGTTGAGTAGCGAAATGCCTGCGGCGGTTGGGTCTTCGTCCGCGAAATGGGTCCACGCGAGTGCGAACGTGTGACCGGATACGATCATCACGATAGCCAGTGCACGGAAATACTCGATGTAGGCGATGTGTTCGCGGGACGATGATTTCTGGGGAACCGCCTGTGGGTCACCCGTTGCGCGGCCCGCGTTTAACGATGCGATCTGGCTCATGGGAGACTCAAGGCATGCCGGACCTTCAGTTTTTATCATGCGCTGCACGAAACAGTGTAAAATCAATCGCAGCGGTTAATGTCATCGCGCAGCTGCGCGATGACGCCGGGGCCATCCCAGACGTATTCATGCCCCTGGCAAGTATTGCAGCCATTTATTTTGCACATTCGTCAGGAAAATGGCATCCGTTCTGCCCGAATGGCTTGAGGGAATCGAATGCGCGCGACGCAGATTTTTGTTTTGGTGCTTGGCCTTTGCGTTGCCGGCGTGGCAGCCATGTCACATGTTGCGTCCGCGCAGGAAAGTGAAGGCCTTAGCGACGTTTTGACTGACCTGTTGCGCGGATCGGACGGCGCACCTGCGGGCCCCGACCGGCGCGTGCCATTCGGTCGCGAGGAAATGCAGCTTTCGTTCGCCCCGCTGGTCAAGGAAACGGCCCCGGCCGTCGTTAACGTCTACGCATCGAAGAAGCCCCGCGAAGTCCGCTCGCCCTTCGAAGGAGATCCTTTCTTCGAGCAGTTTTTCGGCCGGCAGATGCGCCCCCGCGAACAGAATTCGCTGGGCTCCGGCGTAATCGTCGACGCCAGCGGCCTGGTCGTCACCAACCATCACGTCATCCGCGGCGCGGACGAAGTGAAGGTTGCCATGTCGGATGGTCGCGAGTTCACCAGCAAGGTGCTGCTGCAGGACGAGTCCCTCGATCTGGCTGTCCTGAAGATCGACTCGCCCGACCCGTTCCCGGTCGTTCCGATCGGCGATTCCGACGCACTCCAGGTCGGCGATCTCGTGCTTGCCGTGGGCAATCCGTTCGGCGTCGGACAGACGACGACCAGCGGAATCGTTTCGGCGCTCGCTCGCAGCCACGTGGGCATTTCTGATTTCGGCTTCTTCATCCAGACCGATGCCGCCATCAATCCCGGCAATTCCGGCGGCGCCCTCATCAACATGGGCGGCCAGCTCGTCGGCATCAACACTGCCATCTTCAGCCGAAGCGGCGGCTCAATCGGCATCGGCTTCGCCATTCCATCGAACATGGTGCGCGCGGTCACGCAAGCAGCCGCGAATGGCAGCGACTTCTTCGAACGGCCTTATATCGGCGCCGATTTTGAGGTGGTATCGGCTCAGATCGCGGAAGCGCTTGCAATGCCGCGCCCGGCCGGTGCGCTGGTTTCGTCCGTCGAACCAAATGGGCCGGCGGCCAAAGCCGGACTGCGGCCAGGCGATGTCATCCTTTCCATGAATGGTGGAACCATCGAGCATCCGGATGCGCTCGCCTACCGATTGGCAACGCAGAACATCGACACCACGGTGGAACTCACCGTGCTCAGCCAGAGCGAGGAAAAGACCCTTACCGTGCAACTGATCCGCGCTCCGGAGGGCACCGCGGCCGAACCGGTCACCATTCGGGGCCGCACGCCCTTTGCCGGCGCCAAGATTGCGGAATTGTCTCCGCGTCTCGCCCAGCGCCTCGGCCTCGACGCCGACATAAAGGGCGTCGCGGTGGTCGACATTGACGGCGGCTCACCTGCCGCCCGGTTTGGCTTCCTGCCGCGAGACATCGTACGCGAGATAAATGGCGAAGAAATCGACACGGCGGCAAAATTCCGGGAGCTCGCCGAGTCACAGTCGCGCTGGTGGCGGTTCACGGTCGAGCGCGACGGCAAGCTGCTGCGCCAGACGCTGCGGTTCTGATGGCGAGGTGCGATGGCCGATCTCTTCGGCGCTGACGACCAGAAGCCCGTCAGGATCACTACGGCGCCGCTCGCCGAGCGCCTGCGTCCGAAAACGCTCGGTGAGGTGGTGGGCCAGGAACACCTCACCGGAGAGGACGGCGCCCTCACGCGCCTGATCCAGTCCGGCTCCCTCGGGTCGATGATCTTCTGGGGGCCGCCCGGCACGGGCAAGACGACAGTTGCGCGCCTGCTGGCCGGCGAGACCAATCTGGCGTTCGAGCAGATTTCGGCGATCTTCTCAGGCGTCGCAGACCTGAAGAAGGTGTTTGAGGCCGCGCGCCTGCGCCGTCAGAATGGCCGCCAGACCCTTCTGTTCGTCGACGAAATCCATCGCTTCAACCGTGCCCAGCAGGACAGTTTCCTACCCGTCATGGAGGATGGCACCGTCGTGCTTGTCGGCGCGACGACCGAAAACCCGTCCTTCGAGCTGAACGCCGCGCTTTTGTCCCGCGCCCGCGTGCTGGTCTTCCACACGCTCGGCGAGGAAAGCCTGCACACGTTGCTCGCCCATGCAGAGGAAGTAGAGGGCAGGCCGCTTCCGCTCGATGACGAGGCGAGGGCGGTCCTGATCAGGATGGCCGACGGCGACGGCCGCGCCTCGCTGACCCTCGCGGAGGAAGTATGGCGCGCCGCCCGGCCCGGAGAGATATTCGATGCCGACGCTCTGCAGCGGGTCGTCCAACGCCGCGCGCCGGTCTACGACAAGGGGCAGGACGGTCACTACAATCTGATTTCGGCCCTGCACAAGTCGGTGCGCGGCTCCGATCCAGATGCGGCGCTCTACTATCTTGCGCGCATGCTGGATGCCGGCGAGAACCCGCTCTATCTCGGCCGCCGGCTGGTGCGCATGGCAACCGAGGACATCGGCCTCGCCGACCCGCAGGCGCTGGTCGTCGCGCTCGCGGCCAAGGACGCCTACGACTATCTCGGCTCGCCCGAGGGCGAACTGGCGCTCGCCGAAGCGACCGTCTATCTCGCGACCGCGCCAAAATCGAACGCCGTCTACACCGCCTACAAGGCTGCAACGCGCGCCGCTAAGGAGTTCGGTTCCCTCCTACCGCCAAAGCACATCCTCAACGCGCCGACCAAGCTGATGAAGGAAGAGGACTACGGCGCGGGCTACCAATACGACCACGACCAGCCCGACGCCTTTTCCGGTCAGGATTATTTCCCCGAAAAGATGGGCCGCCAGACCTTCTACGACCCGCCTGAGCGCGGTTTCGAGCGCGAAATCCGCAAGCGCCTAGAATACTGGTCGAAGATCAGGCGCGAGCGGGAAAGATAGAAGTACCAATTTTACCGGACGGCAATAAATTAAAGAAATTTTTGCCGCTCTGATTTTCCTCTACTTAAATCTGCATATGCTTACTGAACATTGAGAGCGATCTTGCCTTGGTATGCCAGTGCGGAGCACAGGCTATGGCTGAAAGCTGGTGGACCGATGGCTGTCGTGGCTGGTGCGCCTATTGTGGTCGGAAGATGAGGACTCGCAAGGGGCCCTCAAATGCAAAGACATGTTCTACAAAAGATCATCTCATCCCCAAGGCGGAGGGAGGTGTCGTCACGATTCCCTGCTGCCGGGAATGCAATTTAGCCAAGGGCAGGCTTTCGATCGCCGAATTTATTGAATCCAGTTATTTTTTAGCAGTCCGAGTTGTCACCAGGCCACAACAATGGTCCATGACCAAACTGTTTAACGCGCTGGAACTGGCCGTCGTTAAAAGGCGACATCCCAAAGCAACTAGCGGAATGAACCGTCCAGCAGATATTCCGGTTTTAAGACTGCCCGAAAAGCCGATTCCTTCTCCGCCCCGCTTCAGAAGAGACCTTTTTCACACCTAGTTGATGCGTTGACGAATAGGTGCAGCAAGGCGATACAAGTTCGATGCTCCACCTCATCCTCGTCGCTGTCGGCGGCGCCATAGGCGCTACGCTCCGCCATCTGGTGAATCTGGCCAGCCTGCGGCTGTTCGGCCCGAATTTTCCCTGGGGCACCGTGGCGATCAACATCGCCGGGTCATTCGCGATGGGCGTGTTCATCGAACTGCTTGCGCGTCGCTTCAACGCCTCAAGCGAACTGCGCCTGTTCGTGGCGACGGGAATTCTCGGCGGCTTCACGACCTTCTCGGCCTTCTCGCTCGATTTCGCGACCCTGTGGGAGCGCGGCGAAGCGATGCCTGCCGTTGGTTATGCTGTCGCCAGCGTCGTCGGCGCCATCGCGGCGATCTTCCTTGGAATGTGGCTCGCAAGAACGGTCGGCTGATGCTATTGCGCGGCCTTGAAGGTTTGAGCGATGGCAGGCGTAGAGCAGATCAAGATCGATGACGGCGAGGCGGGCATGCGTCTCGACCGCTGGTTCAAGGTCCATTATCCCGGATTGGGCTTCGGCCATCTCCAGAAACTTTTGCGTTCCGGCCAGATCCGTATCGACGGCGGCCGCGCGAAGGCGGATTCTCGCGTCGAGCCCGGCCAGACCGTCCGCGTCCCGCCGCTCCCCGTGGACAAGGCAGGTGACGGCCCGCTGACCGCGAAGACCATCCGCGGGCAGGACGATGGCGACGTTCTTCGCAAGATGCTCCTGCACGAAGATCCAAAGGTGTTGGTCTTCAACAAGCCGTCGGGTCTGGCTGTGCAAGGCGGTTCCGGCGTCACGCGCAGCGTGGATTCCATGTTGGAAGCCTGGCGCAACAAGAAGGGCGAGAAGCCGCGACTGGTCCACCGTCTGGACCGTGATACCTCGGGCGTTCTGGTCGTGGCGCGCACGCGGCTCGCCGCCATGAAACTTGCCGAGGCCTTTCGTGAGCGCGAGACGAAGAAGACATATTGGGCGCTGGTGAAAGGCGTGCCGCCAAAGCGCGAGGACAAGATTTCGACCTGGCTGATCAAGGAGCAGACGGACGATGGCGACCGCATGCGCGTCGCCAGGCACGGAGAGAAAGGGGCTGACCACGCCGTTTCCTACTATCGCGTCCTTGAGCAGGCCGGCCAGACGCTGTCCTGGCTGGAGATGGAGCCCTACACGGGCCGCACTCATCAGTTGCGCGTCCACGCCGCCTATATCGGCTGCCCGATCATAGGTGATCCCAAATATTTCGAGGCCGACACCAACTGGGATTTCCCGGGCGGCATCCAGAATAGGCTTCACCTTCACGCCCGTCGCATCATCATCCCGCATCCCGACAAGGGCGTGATCGACGTTACCGCGCCGATGCCGCCGCACATGCGCCAGAGCTGGAACCTGCTTGGATTCGACGAGGCGAACGGAAGCGACGAATAACCGTATCCTGCGCCGGTCTTTGGTGAGGCTTCGGTCGCCACTATATGTCCGGTGTTGGAACTGAAGACGACCGGGAAACCATGCGCGAAATCCTGAACGACCTCGAAGCCGGAGACTATCTGTCGGACCCGGACCCCGTAAGGCGGGCGCAATCGCAGATGCGCACGCCGATGCCGAAGCGTTTCTACAAGGACGTTGCGGTGGAGGCAGGAGAGGGCGGTTACGTCGTTAAGCTCGACGGCCGGTCGGTCAAGACCCCCGGAAAGGCCGTGCTTGTGCTTCCGACCGAAGCCGCGGCGAAACTCGTCGCCGACGAGTTTGCAGCGCAGGGTGAAAACCTGGATCTCGCCACGATGGCTGTCTACCGACTGGTCAACACCGCTATCGATGGCGTCGCGGCCGATCCCCAGGCCGTTCTGGAAGACATATTGCGGTTCTCGTCCTCCGACCTGCTTTGTTATCGGGCCGATGGACCCGACACGCTGGTCCGCCGTCAGAATGAAGCCTGGGATCCGGTCATCGACTGGGCGAGGTCCGCACTCGGCGTGCGGTTCAACCTTGCGGAAGGTATCATCCATGTAGATCAACCCCGCGAGAGCGTGGCCGTTCTGGGTGTCCATCTGAACCAGCGCGCCGATCCATTGCGACTGGCGGCACTTCACGTGATGACCACGCTGACCGGCTCGGCATTGCTGGCGCTCGCCGTGGACTTCGGTGAACTCGATGCCGAAGAGGCGTGGAAGGCTGCGCATGTCGACGAGGACTTCCAGGGTGAGCAATGGGGCCAGGATTCCGAGGCCGTCGCGCGCCGGACCAACCGCAGGCGCGACATGATGGCAGCCGCCGGACTTTTGCAGGCAATCGCGCCGGAACGTGCTTGACCTTCCCCTTGCTGGAACCTCTACGCGTTTGATCTGACCCGCTCGGCGCGGGTCCATCCCGGATGAGGAGTAGACTATGAAAAGCACGAAATTCGCAATTCCGGCGGTGGCGCTGCTGGTTGCCGGCATGTCCGTAGCCTTCGCCGCTTCGGAGCTTTCGCCCGGCTCAAAGGCCATAGAGGAAGCGAACGCCAACATGCACGCTGCGATGTCGGTAGAGATGACGGGCGACGTCGATGTGGACTTCGTCAGGTCCATGATCCCGCACCATCAGGGCGCAGTCGAAATGGCCAAGATCGCACTCGAATACGGCAAGGACCCCGAAATCCGAAAACTTGCCCAAGAAATTGTCAGGGCGCAGGAAACGGAAATCTCCTTTATGGAAGCCTGGTTGCAGAAGAATGCCCTGCCAAGCAGCGGATCAGGCGGCATGGACGGCATGGAGGGTATGGATCACGGCGCTCAGTAAGGTCACGTCAGCAAAGCAAAACGCCCCGCTTTCGCGGGGCGTTTTTTCATTTCGCAAAGGGCTGTCTTCAGTTCTTTTGCGTTACAGCGGTGCCGTCGATCGCATCTTGATGGTACCAACCGGTTTCTGGGGCAATCGTCAGCTTCCTTATCGCGCGTACTTCTGCCGCGAATTTAGCCTGCGCGCTTAAAATTGATGCAGCTTTCCGGCCGCCGGCTGGAAAGGCAAGAATTGCAGCCGACGGGCGATGGGAATTCGCTTCCATGTCGGAGTCCTTATGTCCTGTTTTCTTGCATCATGAGATAGACGGAATCGCTCCGAATGCAAGAGTCTTAGGCAAAATGCCTAAGAAAAAATCACATATTGCCTAAAGTATGTGCATTCTTGCTTGTTGCCGGACAGCTTGGCAAATCTTGCCGGCATGTCCGATGGTGCGGTGCGATATCCCGCCGCACCCCGCCGTATCGCGGCGAGGTGGCACGCCCCTTGCTTAACGTTGTGTGACTGCGGCCGTTCCAAGGCCGGAGACGCCCGCAAGGGCACTGGTTGCACTCATCACTAACGTGAGGACAGAATGACGAAATATAAACTCGAGTATATTTGGCTCGACGGCTACACGCCGGTGCCGAACCTGCGCGGCAAGACACAGATCAAGGAATTCGACACGTTCCCGTCGCTGGCCGAATTGCCGCTGTGGGGCTTCGACGGTTCCTCGACCATGCAGGCCGAAGGCCATTCGTCTGACTGCGTGCTGAAGCCGGTTGCCGTTTACCCCGACCCGGCCCGCAAGAACGGCGCGCTTGTTATGTGTGAAGTCATGATGCCCGATGGCGTCACGCCGCACGCGACCAACTCGCGCGCCACCATCCTGGACGATCCGGGCGCTTGGTTCGGCTTCGAGCAGGAATACTTCTTCTACAAGGACGGCCGTCCGCTCGGCTTCCCGGAGCATGGTTATCCGGCGCCGCAGGGCCCGTACTACACCGGCGTCGGCTTCAAGAACGTCGGCGACGTCGCGCGCCAGATCGTCGAGGAGCATCTCGAACTCTGCCTCGAGGCCGGCATCAACCACGAGGGCATCAACGCGGAAGTCGCGAAGGGCCAGTGGGAATTCCAGATCTTCGGCAAAGGATCCAAGCGCGCTGCCGATGAGGTGTGGATCGCCCGTTATCTGCTGCTCCGCCTGACGGAAAAGTACGGCGTCGACATCGAGTTCCACTGCAAGCCGCTCGGCGATACCGACTGGAACGGCTCGGGCATGCACTGCAACTTCTCGACCGAATACATGCGCACCATCGGCGGCAAGGAGTATTTCGAAGCCCTGATGGCAGCCTTCGACAAGAACCTGATGGACCACATCGCAGTCTACGGCCCGGACAACGACAAGCGTCTGACCGGCAAGCACGAGACGGCTCCGTGGAACAAGTTCAGCTACGGCATCGCAGACCGTGGCGCGTCGATCCGCGTCCCGCACTCGTTCATCAAGAACGATTACAAGGGCTACCTCGAGGATCGTCGTCCGAACTCGCAGGGCGACCCCTACGCGATCGCTTCTCAGGTGCTGAAGACCATCTCGGAAGTCCCGACCGGCGCTTCCAAGAAGGCTGCCGCCTGAGCCTCCCAGCGTTGAAACCAAAAAGCCCCGGTTTGCGCCGGGGCTTTTTTGTTGCCGCGGAAAGTTACTTGTTGGCGGATGCCAGCGCGCGCATCAGCACGGTCCGTGCTGCCAGAATGATGGCAATGATCACGACATTGACGGCCAGGCCGGTGAGGATAGCCATGGTCAACGTGACCCCCTCGGGCGCTTGCATCGTGACTGGAATCAGCACGGCGACAAAGACGGCGCCGAGAGCAAGCGGAACGGCGAGCCCGACATTGGCGGCGGTGTTGTAGGCGGTCACCACCAGCGCGACCAGCAAGCCGATCCTGAACAGGTCCGTGATCTGGGACATGACAAGCTCTGTCAGCGGCATCGTTTAGCTCCTCCTCCGTTGCCCAAGAAACAGATCGCATCAGGCACGGCCAGTAAAAATCGCCTTATTAGACGAAAGTCATAATCCCAAAGCATCGGTGTCCGGCCTGGGGCTTTTCTGCCATTTCTGATCCAGCGTGGCTGCTGCGAGTCCGTGCTCGTGGGCTTGTGGCTGGTTACGCGGAAGGGATAAGGGAGGACAAAATGACAGTTGCATCCGCAGCCGGCGGACGTTCCCGCGGCATGACGCGAGAGGAGAAGAAGGTCATCTTCGCCTCGTCGCTCGGTACCGTCTTCGAATGGTACGATTTCTACCTGTACGGCTCATTGGCAGCCTTTATCGGCGCTGCATTCTTCAGCGAGTACCCGGAAGCGACGCGCAACATCTTCGCGCTTCTCGCCTTCGCCGCAGGCTTCCTCGTTCGCCCGTTCGGCGCGCTCGTCTTCGGCCGTCTCGGTGACATCGTCGGCCGCAAATACACCTTCCTCGTGACCATCGTCATCATGGGCGCATCGACCTTCCTCGTCGGCCTGCTGCCCGGTTCGGCGACGATCGGCATCCTCGCTCCCATCATCCTGATTGTCCTGCGTATGCTCCAGGGCCTCGCGCTCGGCGGCGAGTATGGCGGTGCCGCGACTTATGTCGCCGAGCATGCGCCGGACGACCGTCGCGGCTACTACACTTCCTGGATTCAGACCACCGCGACCCTCGGCCTCTTCATGTCGCTGCTGGTCATTCTTGCGATCCAGACGTTGATGGGGCCAGATGCCTTCAAGGCATGGGGTTGGCGCCTTCCGTTCCTGCTGTCGATCTTCCTGCTCGGCATCTCGGTCTGGATTCGTCTGACCCTGAACGAGTCTCCGACCTTCCAGCGCATGAAGGAAGAGGGCAAGGGTTCGAAGGCTCCGCTGTCGGAAGCGTTCGGCCAGTGGAAGAACGCCAAGATCGCACTTCTGGCACTGCTCGGTCTGACCGCCGGCCAGGCTGTCGTGTGGTACTCCGGCCAGTTCTACGCCCTGTTCTTCCTGCAGAACGTGCTGAAGGTCGATGCGGTGTCGGTCAACATCATGATTGCGATCGCGCTGGCTCTCGGCACGCCGTTCTTTGTTCTGTTCGGCTGGCTGTCCGACAAGATCGGGCGCAAGGTCATCATCATGGCTGGCCTCGCGCTTGCCATCGTGACTTACTTCCCGCTGTTCAAGGCACTGACCTGGGCTGCCAATCCGGCGCTCGCGACAGCGCAGCAGAACGTTCGTGCCACGGTTACGGCTGCGCCCGGGGACTGCCGGTTCCAGTTCAACCCGACCGGCACGGCAAAGTTCACGACGTCGTGCGACATTGCCACGGCGTTCCTGACCAGAAACTCCGTGCCTTATGACGTCGTGGCGACAGCAGCGCCCGGCACGGCGGCGACCGTTGCGATCGGCAGCACCACGATCGAGTCCTACGACTCGATTGCGGCCGGCGCCGACGCAGCCGCAAAGGGCACCGAGTTCAACAATGCGGTGTTCGCGGCCTTGCAGGAAGCAGGCTATCCGCTGAAGCAGAACGACGCGGGAGCCTACGCCATGGTCGCCGATCCGGCGGCCGTCAACTGGACGATGGTCGTCGGTATCCTTTTCATCCTCGTGCTGTACGTCACGATGGTGTACGGGCCGATCGCCGCAATCCTGGTCGAGATGTTCCCGACCCGCATCCGCTACACCGGCATGTCGCTGCCATACCATATCGGCAACGGCTGGTTCGGCGGCCTGCTCCCGGCGACCGTGTTCGCCATGAGCGCGGCCCGCGGCGACATCTACTTCGGGCTCTGGTACCCGATCGCCATCGCCGCGATGTCGCTGGTGATCGGCACGATCTTCGTCAAGGACACGTTGGGCACCGACCTCAACGCCAAGGACTAGGATTGGCAGCACTCGGAAGGGCCCGGCGTTCGCGCTGGGCCCTTTCTTGTATCGAGTGCCGACTGGGCATGGGCATTCATGGCCAAGCAAAATCGGGGCCCGTCCGGAAGAACGATGCGTTGTTCGTGAAGATGCTTGATGGAGCCAACCGGATCATCCGGTTTGTGGGATCGTCTATCTGCGCGATGTTCTCGATGAACCAGCGGTTCCACAACTCCTCCTGGCCAAGGTATTTTCGGAGCAGGCGACGGAAGCGTGCCGACGAGGGAGGTTCGACGGATGCCTCACCTCGAAGGCCGCAATGCAGGAGAATTCCGGCTTCGTTGTCAAAATCGACGATCTCGACGGCACATCGCGGATCACGTTGCAGGCGACCGACTGCGCCGCCTCCCTCCTCGCCAAGCATCCAGAGGACATCGTCCTCCCAGATGAACCACACTGGCGAATTGCGCGGACCATCCTTATGCAACGTGGCGAGATTTGCCATCAAAGGGCGGTAGAGCAAGGCTTCAGGGTCGAAAGGCTGCACTCGTTGAGTCCCCGTTGAGAGGAAATGCCACCGAGTGAGAGTATCACAGCACTGGACCCCGTGGATTAAGAGGGTCCAGTGTTTCTGCGGTCGGGCCTTAAACCGAATAGTACATGTCGAATTCGACCGGGTGAGGCGTCATCTCGAAGCGCATCACTTCGGCCATCTTGAGCTCGATATAGGCATCGATCTGGTCGTCGTCGAAGACGCCGCCCGCCTTGAGGAACCCGCGATCCTTGTCGAGGTTCTGGAGGGCTTCCCGCAGCGAGCCTGACACGGTCGGGATCTTTTTCAGTTCCTTCGGCGGCAGGTCGTAGAGATCCTTGTCCATGGGCTGGCCGGGGTGGATCTTGTTCTTGATGCCGTCAAGACCGGCCATCAGCAGGGCCGCGAATCCGAGATAAGGGTTCGCGCCGGGATCGGGGAAGCGGACCTCGACGCGCTTCGACTTCGGCGAAGAACCGAAAGGAATGCGGCAGGAAGCCGAGCGGTTGCGTGCCGAATAGGCGAGCAGCACCGGCGCCTCGTATCCCGGCACCAGACGCTTGTAGGAGTTGGTCAGCGGGTTGGTGAAGGCGTTGATCGCCTTGGCGTGCTTGATGACGCCGCCGATGAAGTACAGGCAGTTTTCCGACAGACCGGCATATTCGTTGCCGGCGAAAGTCGGCTTGCCGCCCTTCCAGATCGACATGTGGACGTGCATGCCCGAGCCGTTGTCGCCGAAGATTGGCTTCGGCATGAAGGTTGCGGTCTTGCCGTAGGCATTGGCGACCTGATGCACGACGTACTTGTAGATCAGCATCTTGTCGGCGTTGCGAACGAGGGTGTCGAACTTGATGCCGAGCTCGTGCTGGGCGGCCGCTACCTCGTGGTGGTGCTTTTCGACGCGCACGCCCATCTCGGACAGCACCGTCAGCATCTCGGAGCGCATGTCCTGTGCCGAATCGATCGGCGGGACGGGGAAGTATCCACCCTTGACGCGCGGGCG
Organism: Mesorhizobium sp.; assembly: GCF_016793485.1. Classification (GTDB taxonomy): domain Bacteria; phylum Pseudomonadota; class Alphaproteobacteria; order Rhizobiales; family Rhizobiaceae; genus Mesorhizobium_K. The sequence goes on from NZ_JAEULZ010000030.1 coordinate 27,818, forward strand.
GTGACCGAGGTTGCCCGTCTCGTAGTCGGTATCGTCGTTGGACGGCAGTTCGGTGGAGTCGAGCATGAAGCCGGTGTTGTATGGGTCGGCCTTGTACTTCACGTCGTCGAAGACGAAGAACTCGGCCTCGGGGCCGACATAGATCGTGTCGCCGACGCCTTCGGACTTCATGTAGGCCTCGGCCTTCTTCGCCGTGCCGCGCGGGTCGCGGTTGTAGGCCTCGCCCGAAACCGGGTCGAGAATGTCGCACAGGATAACCATGGTGGACTGCGCGAAGAACGGGTCCATATGGACCGTGTCGGTGTCCGGCATCAGCACCATGTCGGACTCGTTGATGGCCTTCCATCCGGCGATTGAGGAACCGTCGAACATCACGCCGTCGGCGAACATGTCCTCTTCGACCTCGACAACGTCCATGGTCACATGCTGGAGCTTGCCCTTGGGGTCGGTGAACCGCAGATCAACGAACTTTACGTCGTTGTCCTTGATCTGCTTCATGATGTCCTTGGCTGTGGTCATATCCCTATCCCTAGATGATTTTGTGGATTCGAGCGTTTGAATATCGCTTCGTTCAGACTGCGTCTATGCCGGTTTCGCCGGTGCGGATTCGAATGACTTCCTCGATGTTGGAGACGAATATCTTGCCGTCTCCGATGCGGCCCGTCTGCGCCGCCTTGCGGATTGCCTCGATGGCGCCTTCGACTGCATCGTCCCCGAGCACGACTTCGATCTTCACCTTAGGCAGGAAGTCGACGACATATTCCGCGCCGCGATAGAGCTCGGTATGGCCCTTCTGGCGGCCAAAGCCTTTTGCCTCGGTCACGGTTATGCCTTGAAGGCCGGCCTCCTGGAGGGCTTCCTTCACCTCGTCGAGCTTGAACGGCTTTATGATTGCTTCGATTTTCTTCATTTCAATTTCAGCCTCCAAAATGGGTATTTTCAGTCGCAATGACCGCTTGCGCAACGTCTAGCACGAAGTATGCCAATCCGCTTGCTTTGCATCAAAGTTGCGCCGGAAGCCTTGGCTACATCCATGTTTGTTCTCGGACGACGAATTCCAGATGAAAAGCGCCGGTTCCTTGCGCAGCGTCTGAAATTGCCGCCTATTCGGGCAGCATAATTATTGATCATATTGATTATTTTGTATGCATATTTCACGCGAAAGGCCGCGCCGCTTCCGCTTCGTTCCGCGTACGCTCCGTGGTACGAGCGGGTTAGACAGGCGACGTTTTGATGGCTGATGAACTCCTCACACCGGCTGAGATGGCGCAGGCCGACAAATTGACGATCGATGCCGGTCCTTTTGACGGTATGGACCTGATGCGCCGCGCCGGCGCGGCCGTGGCGACGCGGGTGCTGGAACGATACCCTGATGCGACCTCGGTCGATGTGCTGTGCGGCCCGGGAAACAACGGCGGCGACGGCTATGTCGTGGCCAAGCTGCTCGCCGAGGCTGGCGCCACGGTGCGCGTCTGGGCGCTTGGCCATCCCAAGCCGGGCACGGATGCCGCGATAGCCGCGAAGGAATGCCCAGTAGAAGCCACCCAGCTTTCGAGTTTCGCGCCCGTAGAGGGCGCGGTGGTCATCGATGCTCTGTTCGGCGCAGGACTGTCCAAGGCAATCGACGGCGAGGCGGCAACCGCGATCGAGAAGTGCACCGAGGCATCGCTGCCTATTGTCGCCGTCGATCTGCCGTCGGGCGTTTCGGGTGACAGCGGCAAGATCCTCGGCTCGGCGTTCCGGGCCGACCTGACCGTGACCTTTTTTCGCAAGAAGCCGGGTCACCTGCTTTATCCCGGTCGTGAACTCTGCGGCCGCACGATTGTGGCCGACATCGGCATCAGGTCCGATGTATTGGATACGATAAAGCCGACCTGCTGGGAAAACACACCCGACCTCTGGCTCGGGACGTTTCCGCATCTCCCTGCCAACACCCATAAGTATGCGCGGGGCCATGTTGGTGTCTTTTCAGGCGGCCTTGCCTCGACAGGGGCCGCGCGGCTTTCGGCAAGGGCCGCGGCGCGGGCTGGGGCAGGGGCCGTCACGCTGCTGTCGCCGGGCAGCGCGCTGCAGGTCAACGCAGTGCACCTGACCTCCATCATCCTGCGGAAGTCGGATGGCATCCAAGATGTCGAAGAGTGGCTGGAAAAACGCAAGCCTGCTGCCCTGGTCTTCGGGCCGGCCGCCGGCTTGCAGGACAGCGTTGGCGACTTCGCGCTGGCATTGATCGAAGCTGCAACCAACAAGGTTCGCCACCTCGTCCTGGACGCCGATGCGCTGACCCATATCTCCCGCAGGCGTGGAGAATTCCTGGCCTTGTTCAGGCAAGCCGGAGCGCCCCACATCGTGCTGACGCCCCACGAGGGTGAGTTTGCGCGAGTCTTCCAGGAACTTGCCCATGACGAAGGTTTGTCGAAGCTGGATCGTGCCCGCGGCGCCGCCGAGCTCGCCGGCACAACGGTGATCCTCAAGGGACCCGACACCGTGATCGCATCACCCGACGGCCAAACGGCGATCAACACGAACGCGCCGCCTTGGCTTGCGACGGCGGGCTCGGGCGACGTGCTGGCCGGCATTACGGCCGGATTTCTGTCGCAGGGCATGACGGCTTTTGAGGCGGCATGCGCCGCGGTCTGGCTGCACGGCGCCGCCGGATCGCTTTTCGGACCGGGACTGATTGCGGAGGATTTGCCCGACCTGCTGCCCCAAGTCTTGCGCGACTTGCTTGCAACACACCCTGGCAAGGAGGCCAGCCGATGACGCGCCTCATCGCAGCCGTCATAGCTTGCCTCTGCATGGCCGGTGCAAGCCGGGCGGCTGAGCCCGTGCTGTATGTCGAAGACCCCGTCCTGCTCAGCCAACTGGAGAAGATGGGCTACGCGTTCACGGACATCTTCGGTAACGGCGGCGACGGCAATCTGCAGGCGCTTTATGCCGAAGCGCCCGCCTACCGGGCGCTGGCGGACACCATCACCGGCGATGTGCGTGAGTTGCGCGGCGAGATCGAGGCGGGCGGGCGGCCTTTGCGCGAGTTTACCGCCGCCGAGACCGGCCGCGTCATGGACATGCGCTGGCTGAAAACCAATGTAGCGCGGTTCCGCCTGGTCGGGGTGGTGAACAGGCTCGATCGCAGGGACTTCCATCAACTGCTCGGCGAAGGCGGGTGCGGCGAGGTGCGGCTGGTCTACCGGCTGGCCTACGCCTTTAGGAAGGGCGGAAAGGGCAAACTGCTCTCGTCCCGCATGCCCTTCAATTTCAATGCGGTCTTCGATGTGAAGCCTGACGCGGATGGCGGCTGCGTAGGTGTCGCGGGACGCTGGTCGCCGGCCATCGACGAGAACGTCGATGCCGGCTGGCTGGCCGGAGGGCCGCTCGACCCCGAAGCGCTGTCGTTCCGGCAGCTTGAGTTGAACGCGCAGGTGGTGCGCTTCCCATCCGGACAGGAGCCGGAGTTCGGCGGACAGGCTGTCTACCTGATGCGCATCTTCGGCATCGATGGCGACACGGTCACCGAACGCACGCTGGAGAACACGCCGGACACCGCGCGCATCGCGGCCGACTCCGAACTGAAGGCGAGGCTTGCGGCTTACGTTGCTGGGAATGCCGCGGCGATCGACATGGGCGTCTATCAGGTGCCGCAGGAATTTCTGGCACGCAAGGTCGTCTCGTGGTCGACCTTCGGCAACGCGCGGGCGGCAAACCATCCGTTCGGCGCGATCCTGTCGCCGGGCGATCTGGCAGGGGTCGATTTCTCGAAAGGCCAACTGGTGCGCTCGCCGAAGGCACTGCTGGAGCGGTTGGACAACGGCGCCTGCCAGGGCTGCCATCAGGCGGGCGGGACGGCAGGCTTCCATGTCATTGGACTGGACGACGCCTACACGTCGCCGCTGAACCGCGTGCAGGTCGGCATCTCGCCGCACCTCCACGCGGAACTGCCGCGCCGGGCTGCCTGGGTAAACGCCGTGCGCGAGGAGCGCGAGCCGAACCGTTTTCGCCCGCTCTCTTTTGCGCCGAAGGCTGAATGGCTTGAGGATGGTACGTTCTCCTATGAACCGGCCGATGCCGCCGCTGCCTGCATTGCCGGCGAGGATGCTTCGTCCTTCGGCGAGGCCTGGTCCTGCGGGCAAGGCACTCAGTGTAGAACGCTCGCGGCGGGTGGGGAGAAAACTATCGCGCTGGCGCAGTGCCTGCTGGAGCCGGAGTCGCCCGAAATGTTCTCCGGCCACCCATGCCTTGCCGGAGACGTGACGACCGCGACGGCACTGCCGTTCAAGGACCGGTTCAGCCTGACCCAGTTCACGGCGTTCGCCGAGAAGGCTTCGCCCTCGACATATACATGCCGGCCACCACGGATCGGCGTGCCGGGGGGCATGGCGTACCGGCAGTGCAACGAGAAGGATCGCGCCTTCGCCAGCTTCAAATCCGGCAAGCCCATGCCCCGCGAAATCTGCGGGCTGACGGGCGGCAAGGCGTTCGACCTCTGCGTCTCGACCGGCGACTTCGACAAGTGCCTGGCGGGGGCGGTCATGCGGGGCAACCGGGCCGCGTGTTCGGCCGATCACTTCTGTCGCGACGACTATATCTGCCAGGCGTTTCCGGATGACACGCCGAACATGAAGAAGGTGAAGGGCGTCGGCTTCTGCTCGCCGACCTATTTCGTCTTCCAGATGCGCATCGACAACCACGCGACGCCCTGGAGCAAGGGACCGGGCCGGGCTGCGGCTGATGGCCGGGGAGGCGGCGAGGAGCCTACCTATCGCTCGGTGGAGGTCGACGGCGACCCGGATGATCTGTGGTGACGTATCTCCCTATTGCTTGCCGACCTTCTCCATGAAGGCCATCGCGCCGTGCGGCGCGCGGACCTTGCCTGAGGTGATGAAGTAGACGAAGACGTCGCGCGGCTTGACCGGCGCTTCGCTGTCGGGATCGGCGCGACGAAGGTCGTCCGGGGCCTTGCCTTCCGCCCAGAGCTTTGCGCGCTTGACCCAGGCGTTCATGTCTTTTGGCGCGTAGCAGGTCGGCTCGTCGTCGGAGCCGGTCTGTAGGCGGGCATAGACGAAGTCGCCGGTGACGTCGGAGATGTCAGGGTATTTTTCGTGGTCGGCATAGACGATCGCGACGTTGGCCTTGCGGCAGAGCGCGACGAATTCCGGAACGATGAAACTGTCGGTGCGCACCTCGACGGCATGGCGAAGTTTTACGCCGTCCTGCTTTTCCGGCAGCAGTTTCAGGAACGCGCCGAAATCGTCGGGATCGAACTTCTTGGTCGGCGCGAACTGCCAGAGGATCGGCCCCAGTTTTTCGCCGAGTTCGGACACGCCGGAGCCCAGAAAGCGCTGCACGGACTCTCCGGCCTCGGCCAGCACGCGGCGGTTGGTGGCGAACCGGATCGCCTTCAGCGAGAAGACGAAACCGTCGGGCGCATCGGCTGCCCATTTGGCGAAGGTCGGCGGCTTGAAGGTGGAGTAGTAGGTGCCGTTGACCTCGATGGTCGGAACCTGCCGGCTGGCGAAATTGAGCTGCTTCGCCTTGGAGAGTTTCTCGGGGTAGAAGGACGTATCCCAAGGCTCGAAGGTCCAGCCGCCCATGCCGGCGCGGATCTGGCCGGCGGTCTTTGTTGAGGACATCTTATTCTCCATCCTGGCCGCGTGGCGAAGAAAATGCGTTTGGCTCGTGCGCTTGTCCACCCGCAGCGCCGTCGCTCCTGACAGCCGGCAGCATGTACCCACGCGCCTCGATAAACGGTCGCCAGAAATCGAGATTGCGATGCCAGGCGTGGCAGCCGAAGGGCAGGCGGCCGTTCGTCAGGCGCATCGATTGGTCGAGCGAATACTCGAAGGAGAAGGACAGGGCTTCGAGGTAATGTGGGCGCCTGAGGTGCCGGACTCGCCGGTTGACCTCGATGCTCCAAAAGAGATCTTCGTTGAAATTGTTATCGCTGACGTTGTCCGAGCGCTCAGCCTGCTTGCGGAACTGGTGGGCGAGTGTGGCGAACTTCCGAACGCGTCGCAGCGAGAAACCGCCATTGCCGACGACGTTCTCGCCTTGCCGGTAGGATGGCCTGCCACGCTTCCGGATGTCAAAATAGCGGTGGAGCCAAGCCCTGAACTCGTGCCTCTTCGTCGTCAGGCGGCCGATGCTCGGGACGACTTTCAGCCAGGGCGCGCCGATGTAGTCGTAGCCGCGACCGCACCAGAAGGAGAGTTCGTCGCGAAACACGAAGACGTCGAGCTGATGGATCAGCATGAACTCGTAGTCGAGGAAGCGCTCGTAGAATTCCGGCGACTTCATGAGGCGATTGTAGCCAGGTATGCCGGAAAAGTAGCTGTCGTCGAACGCTTCGATGGCGGCAAACCGGTCGATCATGGGAAACGCCGCAAGGTCCAGATGGTGCGGCTTTATGATGGCGAGCGGATGATCGGAGAGCGTGCGCAGGCACTGGATGAACGAAATCTGTTCCAACAGGTTTATGTCGGTCCGATAGATCGGCACGATCACAACGACTTGTTTCTTGTCTGCAGGATCACGCATCTTGAATACCGCCCCCTGCGCTCCTTCATTCCAGAACGAGATGAGCGGGGCAATGGGATGCTGCACGACGAGGCATCCCGGCAGCAACGTTTTCGGCGCGCCGGGCGCGGTTTGACTGTGGTGAAGGCAGCGGTCCCCGCGTCGCGTCACGACGTGTCGGGATATTGCAGCGCATGGAGCGCAAGCGCATGGGCGTGCGCGAGGACCTCGTCGACATCGCGGATGTTTCTGCGACGCAAGGCGGCCGGATCGAAGCGCGACAGCCGTCCGCCCGGTGGGCGACCGGGACGCAGGGGCGAGACGCGGCGGGAACGGCCGGGAGCAATCCTGCTGCTGCGGGCCTTCCAGCGCGCGAAACGCCGGGCCTGTGCCGGCAAGCTGTCCAAAGCCGCTGCCAGCGCGGCGATGCGCAAGCCGATGCGGGTGGCGTCCACGGCGTCGTCGGGGGAAGGCGGCGACGGGAGGACATGCGGCTCGGCAAGACCCGGAGACAGGATGCGCGGCGCGGCGTGTGGAGGCACGGTGCGGCTGCTCTGGCGACGCAAACGGCGGGGCGGGTCAAACAGTGGAAGCGTGATCCTCTTGGGCACGCCCTTGGCTCGCACATCAGGATGAGGAGCGTTGGTGCGCATCAACGCGATATCCTCCTGCGACAGGACGACGGCGATGCCGAACCGGCGCAGGAACGGCGATGGATCGACAGACTTGGGCGCAGTTTGGCGGGCGGGCGACGGCGCCACGACCAGTCCGCGCGCGGCGGCGATAATGAGCCGACGGGCAGCGGATTCGGCGGGACGCAGCAGCCGCAGGATGGCGAGGCGCAGATGGCGGGGGAGGGTGAAGCGTCGGCCGCCCCCCTCACCAGGTTCGGCCGGCGGCTCGGCTTTGCCTCGCCGCGCCGAACCATCCTCTCCCGCAAGGGGCGAGGAAAGGCGGGCGAGCCCGGCCATGACGAATATGCCAGCCAGGATGCGCTTGAGCGCTTCAACGTTGTCGGAAATCGCTGTGCGTCCGTCCATCCCTGCCTCCTTGCCTGGCGGCGGGATTATCGCCCGGTTTCGGGAGGTGTGGATAAAAGCGGCGCGGAATTCGGCATGGGCCCCGAGCTCAGGCCGCCATCAGCCTACAGCGGGATGCGCAATCCGCCGTTGACGTCGAGGGTGAAGGCGTTGCCGCTGTCGTAGCCGGCTTCCGCACCGAGGAAGAAGTTCATGCCGCCTTCGGCGCGGTAGTTCAGGTCGATGCCGGCAAAACCGCGTACGGTGTCGTCGCCGCTGACGTCGAAATTGAGCGCGGTGCCGAGCAGATTGGCGTCGACATTGGCGTTGTCGGCGAAGGTGGCGTCGGCACCGATGCGGAAGGTCGCGTGAACGGCGCCGTTGCCCGACGGCAGCGCGGCCAGTGCGTAGGCAAGCTGGGCGCGCAGGTCAAAAATATTCACGTCGCGATCGTCGACGGAGAGGTTGGCGGCCGATCCGCTCTCGTCGTAGCCGTCGAGGAAGAGGCCAGCATAGCGGGCGCGAAAGCTCGGGATGAAGGTGCTGCCGTTTGCCATCGCGAAGGTCGTGCCGATGGTGGCGGACGGGCTGATGAAGACGCCGTCGTAATCAGCCGTGGCATGCTCGATGCCGCCGAGGACAAGATTGTTGGCGACGGTGCGGTCGCTGGATTGCTGGGACACGCCGCCGGTCAGCGATGCGTCGAGGAAATAGTTCTGGCCGGCATAGCTGCCGTAGACACCGCCGAAATAGCTGTCGGCGTCGATCTCCTGCGAGTTGGGATCGGTCTCGAAGCGGGAGGTCGACGCGCCGAGGAAACCGCCGAGCCTCATGCCGTTCGCCAGTTCGCCGTCTAGGCCGACGAGCAGGCCGCCGAGGCTTGTGTCGAAGCCGGTATCGGCGCCGTCGGCATCCTGGTCGCGCCAGGCGCCGATGCCTGACGCCCAGAAGCCGTAGCCCGATGATGTTGCGCCGGTGCTGCCCATCGGATAGCCGAACGCCGCGGGCTGCGTGTCCGCCCCGCTGCCGGCCGCGGCATAGGAGAGAACAGGCGCGGCGGGCGCATAGCCGAAGCGGCCTGAGTTGATGCGTCCGTCGACGGCATTGGCGATCGCCCGCGTCAGGTCGGTCAGCATCTCGTCCTGCGCCGAAAAGCCGGTCGGATCGACCACCGCTACCACCAAACCCTGAACCGCCATGGGCGCGCCGAAGCTGTTGATGGCCGGCAGCGAGCCGGTGAGGGTCAGCGCCATGTTCTGGCCGTGGCCGAGGTTCAGAGTCGAACCAGGAAAACTGAAGTCGATGCCTCCATGAATTACACTGCCGGCGAGCAGGTTCAGGGTTCCCGGGACAAACACGTGCGCCCCACCAAGGCTGCCGCTGTTGGTGATCGTGCCGAAGCCGGTTTGCCGGGCAATACCGACGATGGTTCCGGTGTTGGTGATCGTGCCGCCTTCGATCACGACATCGCCACCGATGGTTCCGCTGTTGGTGACCGTGTGGCCCTCAAGCACAAAGTCGTCGTTCAGAATGAGGACACCACCGCCGATGGTTCCGGTGTTGGTGACCGTGCCATCGTCAGATATGAAGACATCACCCAGTACGGTTCCGTTGTTGGTGACCGTGCCGTCGCCGGGGATGTTAACATTTCCGAGGACTTCATCGCGCCCAACCGTAACGACGGTCTGCGCCAAGGCTCCGTCGGCCGCCAGGAACGCACCAAGCGCCACGCCACAAGACAGCCCCGCCCGAAACTGCATTGACCCCTCTCCAAATCAGCTCTGCCGATTTGTATGGCGGAATATTCTGGGTAACGCAACGAAATGCAACGCAACGTTGTGAGGATCCAGCCTCATCGCCACCGTGTGCAGAAATCGACCTGTTCCATCGCCGTGCCGTCGAAGTGGCGTATGCTACAGCGGGATGCGCAATCCGCCCTGCACGTCGAGGGTGAAGGCGTCGCCGGTGTCGTAGCCGGCTTCCGCGCCGAGGAAGAAGCTCGAGCCTCCATCGGTGCGGTAGTTCAGGTCGACGCCGGCGAAGCCGCGCAGGGTGTCGTCGCCGCTGACGTCGAAATTGAGCGCGGTGCCGAGCAGGGCGGCATCGACGTTGGCGTTGTCGGCGAAGGTGGCGTCGGCACCGATGCGGAAGGTCGCGTGAACGGCGCCGTTGCCCGACGGCAGCGCGGCCAGTGCGTAGGCAAGCTGGGCGCGCAGGTCAAAAATATTCACGTCGCGATCGTCGACAGAGAGGTTGGCGGCCGATCCGCTCTCGTCGTAGCCGTCGAGGAAGAGGCCGGCATAGCGGGCGCGGAAGGTTGGGATGAAGGTGCTTCCGTTTGCCATCGCTAAAGTCGTGCCGATGGTGGCGGACGGGCTGATGAACACGCCGTCATAGTCGGCCGTGGCGTGCTCGATACCGCCGAGGACGAGATTGTTGGCGACCGTGCGGTCGCTCGACTGCTGGGACACGCCGCCGGTGAGGGCGACATCGAGGAAATAGTTCTGGCCGGTGAAGCCTGCGTAGAGGCCGCCGAAATAGCTGTCGGCGTCGATCTCCTGCGAGTTGGCGTCGGTCTCGAAGCGGGAGGTCGATGCGCCGAGGAAGCCGCCGACCCGCGTGCCGCCGGACACGACGGTATCGTAGCCGACCATGAGGCCGCCAAGGCTGGTGTCGAAGCCGACATCTGCGCCGTCGGCATCCTGGTTGCGCCAGGAGCCGATGCCGGCCGCCCAGAAGCCGCCCTCGATGCTGCTTGCTGCGCCGGCGCCGGTGGCGTAGCCGAACGCCGTGGGCTGCGTATCGGCCTCGGCATAGGCCGTGACGGAGCCTGCCATCGGCACATAGCCGAAGCGGGCGGCATTCAGCCGTCCGTCGACCGCGCCAGATACCGCGCGGGTAAGGTCGGTCAGCATCTCGTCCTGCGCGGAAAAGCCGGTGGGGTCGACGACGGCGACAAGCGAGCCTTGCGTTACGCTGGGACCGTAGGTGTTGATGGTTTCGGGCGTGCCGATAAACGTCAGGGCAGTATTCAGGCCGGGGCCGACGTCCAGTGTTGCCGTGTCCGGGTTATTGATACGAATGGCCCCCTGTATGACGCTTCCCGCTAGCAACTTCAGTGTAGCGCCGCTGCCGTTGAGCAAGAATGCGCTCGACTCTGCGCTAATGATCCTGCCGGAGTTGATCACCAATGTATTGGAGCCGACCGACAGAATTGCCCAGCCCGTTATACCCTCTGCGTAGATGTAGCCGGTATTGGTGATCACGGCGTCGTCGCCGTTGATCCGTATTCCCGGCACTGGATCATAATCGCCCATGTCGCCCGTGTTGACGATCGATCCACGGTTCTCGATGCGGGCTCCATGCCCATCGACCAGGATGCCAGGCGACGCAGTAGCGCCTATGTTGATCTGGCCATTGTTGATGATGAGTGCATCCACGCCCCGGGCCAGGATGCCGGGAGAAAAAGGCCCCATTGTCTCGACGAGACCGTTGTTGATGACGGTCTGGTTGTTGTTCCCCATGTCGACGCCAGGCGAGACAGTTGCTATTCTACCTCCGGCCTCGATAACGCCAACGTCGCCCTGGTCGGACAGAGCCTGCGTTACATTTACCGTCTGGCCGTTCACGATGGTGAAATCCGCCGCCAGCGCGGCACCGCCTCCCGCCATGACCGCAGCCAACGCAACGCCGCACGAAAGCCCCACCCGAAACGTCATTTGACCTCGCCCCGATCAGAATCCGCCAATACTTTATCCTCGAAATGCGTAGGCGCCGCAACGCAGGGCAACGAGCGATTTTGCTCACAATCCTGCAACAATTGGGCGGCCGGAGATCGCCTGTTCGATGGCCTTGGTCTTCTTCCGTTCCGGCCGCTCGCAAATAATCCTGCAACATTCCTTCCCTAACGGCAGCTTGCGTTCAAAGGCGAGGGGCCGACATGAACTGGTTTCGAGATCGCGCGAGTCTTTCCGGCCTGACGAAAACGCTCTGCGGTTCGTCGATGGCGTTGCTTCTGACGGGCGCTGGCGCGGCGGCCGAGCCGAGAGGGTGCTACGGCACCGCGCTGGTCTTCGCGATCGACGCGTCCGGCAGCGTCGACGATGGCGAATATGTCCTGCAGATGGGCGGCCTGTCGCAGGCGCTGCGCGACCCCGCCGTCGCAGACGCGGTGCAGGCGGCGGGCGGCGTCGCGCTCGCGGCCGTGGTGTGGTCGGATACGGCGGTGGCGACCAGCACGGTCGGCTGGCAATCCGTGCGCGGCGCAGACGACATCGAACGCTTCGCGCGCACGATGGAAAGCCTGCCGAGGGTGGGCGGCGGCGGCACCGACATGGGGCAGGGCGTGTCGGATGCGCTCGACCTGCTCGACGACCCCGCACTCTGCGCCATGCGCCGCGTGATCGACGTCTCGGGCGACGGCAAGGAAACGGTCTACGCCCGCAGACGGTTTGGCATCTCGATCTTCTCGGCGAAGAGACGCGCCGAAGAGGCCGGCGTCATCATCAACGGCCTCGCCATCATCGACGAGGAGAAGGACATCGAGGAGTACTACCTGGGCAAGGTGATTTCGGGCGCGACATCCTTCGTGATCGTCGCCGACGGCTTCGCCGACTTTGCCAGGGCGATGCGCACAAAACTGCTGCGCGAAATCACGCCGCTGAACCAGGCGCAGTTGCAACTTATGCCGGCCGGCGAACGGACGAACTAGAGCGACGCGTAGGCCCGGGCTGGCCCAGGCGCGGACCGCGCGATGCCGCGCATCGTGGCGGGGATCGCAACCGCGACCTCGTCGGGGATGATGTCGTCGCCGAAGCGGCGGCGCAAGTGGCCGGCCAGGCCGACGATCAGGTTTTCCTGCGCCTCGCGGGTCCGGTAGAGCCGCGCGCAGATGTAGTAGCTCCACAGCACCGCGGCGCGGGCGTATTTCTTCGGGCTGAGCGCAAGGTGGATGCGCACGGGAAGCGACGGTTTCTCTTCGCCGGGGTTGGCATAGATGAGCCTGTACGGTCCCTTGGCTATCGCGCTGCGGGTCAGCGTGTCGAGCTCGCGGTCTTTCTCTGAAAAATTGCCTGCCGCGAGCAACACCTGGCAGATGCAGGACGTGACGTAGCGGTCGAAGATCGAGCCGGGCTTGCACAGTGGCCGGGCGCGGTAAAGCAGGTCGAGCGCGCCGTCGAAATCGCCTGCGAAGCCGCGCAGGCGGCCGAGCGTCGACAGCCCGTCGGCCAGCGCCGTCGAGCGGGCGAACGCTTCCTCCGCGATGTCGAGCGCGAGCAGCTGGTGGGCCGGGGCCATGAAGCTCAGCACGAGTGCCGCCGACAGCGCATTCTGGGGGTCGTCGAGCAACTCCGGCAGGACGTCGAGGATGAGGCTTTCAAGCTCGGCCTGGTCGCGTTCGCGCGGGTCGTCGTTGGCGAGGAAGCGCCAGCCGTCGATGACGTAGCGGGTATTGATGTTCACCGCCAGCATCAGCCGCGTGGTGGCGGTCGCCTTGCCGTCGTGCAGCAGGCGGCGCAGCTGCGCCTCGTTCTTGCGCCAGACCGCTGCGGACGGAAAGGCTTCGCCCTTCAGCCTGGCGACTTCGCCCGGCAGGCCGGCGGGAGCGTCGCCGCCGAACAGGGCGCCGGCCTCGAGCATCCTGACGGCCAGCGGGGCAGCGTCGGTCGCGCCCGAACCCGTGCGGTCGACCTGGGACTGCCAGAGCGCGGCGAGGTGGCTGCCGGCCAGCGCGTCGATGTCGATGTCGTGGGTGGCGTCGCGCCGCGCGAACAGGACCTTCGTGCTTTCCTCGCTGTGGAGCGAGGAGACGCATTCGTTGCGCCCGCCCGACAGGATGGAGGTCAGGCTTATGCGGAAAGGCGCGTCGGCAACGGGTTCGTCCGGGCTGACGGCGACGACACGGTCGGCCGGCAGTTGCTTCCTGAGGGCGACGGCCAGCTCTTCGGCGAAGAGCAGGGGGCCGGTTTCCGCGCTGTCCTGGCCGATGGCGAGGACAGGCCCGATTGTGACAAAACATTGAGCCGGCAAAGCTGTCGCCACGCTGCGCGGGCCAACCCAGACATAACCCTCGCCATAGCGGGTGGCGATGAATGTCGGGTTTTTGGCGGAACAGCCGAGCTTGCCGCGCAGCCGCGTGATGAAGAAGTCGACGTTGCGGTCGGATGAATCCGAGCCGACCTCGGACACCGCGTCGAGCAGCTGTTCGCGGCTGCGCAGCAGGCCGGCATGCGCGATCAGGTCGGTCAGCAGCAGGCGTTCGGCGCGGGTGAATTTTATGGTTTTGCCGTCGCCGCGATGGGCCTGCGAACAGTCGGGCGCAAAGGTGAGGTTCTGGTCAGGAATGCCTACCATGTGTCGCCGCCGAATTCTGCCCCGGCGGGCTTTTACAGCAAAATGATCGGGGAAGCGAGGAGGTTGACGTTTGGGCAGGCGCGGCTGAGCGAGCTTGTATCTAGCTAGATAACTAGCTATGTTTTTTGCATGGCCACGATCAACATGCACGACGCCAAGACGCAGCTTTCCGATCTCGTCGCGCGCGCCGAGGCTGGCGAGGAGATCGTCATCGCGCGCCGCAACAAGCCGGCTGTGCGGCTGGTGCCTGTCGAGAGCGCCAAGGGTTTTGGCGAGGAGCCGCAGGCGGCTTATGACACCGACGGGATGAGCGAGGCCGTTCGGGCCGGGCGGGAGTTCACGATCATGCTGGGGGGCAAGGCTGTGGCGAAGGTGGTGCCCGTCGCGGCAAGGAAGCCACGCGTGCCGGGGGCGCTCAAGGGCCTGGTGACGCTGCCGGACAGCGTTTTCGACCCGTTGCCCGACGATGACCTTGATGCGTGGGAAGGCAAATATTCGAACGACGGCCAGTCGTGAGGCTGCTTCTCGATACCCATGCGCTGGTCTGGTGGCTCGAGGATAGTCCCCGTCTCGCGCCGCGCGTCGCCAAGATGGTGAAGGAGCCGGATAACCAGATTTTCGTCAGCGCCGTCTCGGCCTACGAAGCGGCTTACAAGCATCACCGCGGGAGGTGGCCGGAAGTCGGTCCGCTGGTCGTGGGGTTCGAGGCAGTTGTCACGGCGCAAGGGTTCGACCTGCTGCCGCTTTCGGCCGCTCATGCGATCCGGGCGGGAGCGTTCCCAAGGGAGCATCGCGATCCGTTCGACCGGATGCTGGTGGCACAGGCTATGGTGGAGGGGCTGGTGCTGGTGTCGATGGATGAGGGGATGAAGGGGATGGGGGCGGAGGTGGTGTGGGGTAGGGAGTGACTTCGTCACACCGGCACTACGTGGAAGCGTAGAGGCATGACGGTGCGTGCCAACGGCTCAGAACATATCCAGAACCAGTGTAGTCGCGTAAGATATGAAGTGATTCGGTGGAGTAGCTCGTATGGCAACGCTCCTTCTTCAGTCGGAATTTCCCAAACTAGCTTACGGAATCGACGATGTCCGTGCGGTTGGCAAAAGGCTTGCACAACCGATCACGGACTTTGAATCCATGACTTCTGCCGATAGGCAGCAGGTCTACGACGTCTTCGCGGTCGCCAACAGTTGGCGCAACTCCCACGTCTACCCCATGCGGAGCGTGCACCAATCGGTTTCCCACCGGATGCGGACTCTTGGCTCCAGCGGATTTACCGCGGCGCGACCGAAACGCATGGCTTCCATCCGCCGCAAGCTGGCGACCACGACGCTGCACCTTGACCAGATTCAAGATATTGCCGGCTGTCGAGCGGTGCTGGACAACATTGACGGCGCACACAAGCTTGTCGCCAATATCCGCGAAGAGTTTCCGCACCATGTTCGCCGTGAGTTTCCTTACATTGAAAAGCCCAAGGAGGATGGCTACCGGAGCCATCATTTCGCGCTCGACTTCACGCCGAACGGCAAGACCGACGGTCGGAGGGTCGAGTTGCAAATCCGCACTCGCCTGCAGCACTCTTGGGCGACGGCGGTAGAGGCTGTCGGTCTGTTCCTCGGACAGGATCTGAAACACCACAGGGCCGACGCTGACTGGCTACGCCTTTTCCAGCTGATGTCGGCGGAGTTCGCGCGGGTGGAAAACTGCCCTGTGCCGCCGAACATGCCAGACAGGCACGACTGCATAGTGGAGTTGCGTGACCTAAACAAGAAAATCGGCGCCGCCAGCTTGCTGGAAGACATCAAGACGCTGACGCACTACGCAGAAAACTACATCTTCGCCAAGGGCCGATACTACGTCATCCGTTATCACAGTGACCACACGGTTCAGGTGGAGTCGTTCGACAACCCCATGCAGGCGTCAAGCCTGCTAGGCGGCATCGAGGGACAGATCGAGTACGGAAAGGACGACTCTAAGGTCGTGCTGGTTGAAGTGGACAAGGTCGATAAGCTGGTGGAGGCCTATCCGAGCTACTTCGGTGACGTCTCATTGTTCGTCCGGAATCTAAACCAACTTTGTTTGGGGAAGGACGCGATCGAATACAGCATGGCGCCGCAGAAACTTGTGGCACCGCGTCAGCAAGAGAAGCCGGACATGTCGGCCATCCGCCGCCGCTACACTAAGTGGTAGGGCCGGCCATAGCCTTTACCTGTGGCCCAAACTGAGTGGCGATTTTTTGCTGCGTTACTAAAGATGACATTGCATAGCGCATTACCCAGCGTCGGGCTGTTATATTAGGCGCGATTATCGCCCGATCAACTAATGAAACGGTCCACTAAGGTTACTGCGTCTTCTGTGAGGGGTAGGCAATGGGGTTCGACGAAGCGATGTACAAGGTTGCGCGCCGCCTTGCGGACGTAACCGACCGCATGATGAAAAAGCACCACAACCGTGTGAAACACGAAGATGATCTCACCGGCTATCTATTCGGTGCCATCGATGAGCGAATGACAGACATGGTAGCTGATGGGATTCGCTGGGATGCATCGGTCCTAACTCATCGAACCGGTGGAGAAGAGGGCAAGTACGGTGCCGATATCTTGCTGCACGTGTCGTTGGATACCCCTCAGCAGACCTATTCGAAAGGCGTTCTCATCCAAGCCAAACGCATAGGGCCGAACAAGAACATGCGGACGAAGGATCACGATGACCTGATCGACCAATGTGAAAAGATGCTACAAGTGAGCAGCGCTTCGTGGGTGTTTGCATATGACGGTAAAGGCATGCGGGCTGCACCGGCAACCAAGATTTCGGGAGCGGCCGAGCGCAACCTATACGACCAATGCGATTGGACAGGTTACCGCTTTTACCGTGAACTTTTCAGGTGTCCCGTTGGAGATCCCAAGATAACTACCGCGGACGTAGCGGCGCTAGACGTTCGTTTTTCAGTCGATATTCGCGGAAAGGGATCGCTGGAGAAGACCGGTGTCATCAAGGGGTAAGCGCGAGGATGACGACCGTCGAATGGCGGCGCGGATGACGAAGGTGGAGGGAGCGAAGGGGATCACGACGGCGGAGCGTAGCGCCGCCTCACCCCTCACCAAGCGCGGCCAACGCCTTCGCTGCGCGTCGGCGGGCCTTGCCATCCTCTCCCGCAAGGGGAGAGGAAAGTCACTCCGCCGCCTGAGCCTTCTTCCCCGGCCGCCGCCCTAACAGCTCCTTCAAGAACTGCCCCGTGTAGCTGCGCTTCTCCGCCGCGATGTCTTCGGGCGTGCCTGACGCCACGAGTTCGCCGCCGCCGTCGCCGCCTTCGGGGCCGAGGTCGAGGACCCAGTCGGCGGTCTTGATGACTTCGAGATTGTGCTCGATGACGACGACCGTGTTGCCCTGGTCGACCAGCTCGTGCAGCACTTCGAGCAGCTTTGCGACGTCGTGGAAGTGCAGGCCGGTGGTCGGCTCGTCGAGGATGTAGAGCGTCTTGCCGGTCGCCTTGCGCGACAGCTCCTTGGCGAGTTTTATGCGCTGCGCCTCGCCGCCCGAGAGCGTGTTGGCCTGCTGGCCGATGTGGATGTAGCCGAGGCCGACATCCTTCAGCGTGACGAGCTTGTCGCGCACGGCCGGCACCGCCGAGAAGAAGTCGACGCCTTCCTCCACCGTCATGTCGAGCACGTCGGCGATCGACTTGCCCTTGAACAGCACGTCGAGCGTCTCGCGGTTGTAGCGCTTGCCGTGGCAGACGTCGCAGGTGACGTAGACGTCGGGCAAAAAGTGCATCTCGATCTTGATGACGCCGTCGCCCTGGCAGGCCTCGCAGCGGCCGCCCTTGACGTTGAAGGAGAAGCGGCCCGGCTGGTAGCCGCGCGCCTTGGCCTCCGGCAGGTTGGCGAACCAGTCGCGGATCGGCGTGAAGGCGCCAGTGTAGGTCGCGGGGTTGGAACGCGGCGTGCGGCCGATCGGGCTCTGGTCGATGTCGATGACCTTGTCGAGGAATTCGAGCCCCTCGATGCGGTCGTGCTCGGCCGGATGCTCCCTCGAGCCCATGATGCGGCGGGAGGCGGCCTTGAACAGCGTCTCGATGAGGAAGGTGGACTTGCCGCCGCCCGACACGCCGGTGACGGCCGTGAACGTGCCGATCGGGATGTCGGCCGTGACGTTCTTCAGATTGTTGCCGCGCGCGCCGACGACGCGGATGCGCTTGTTCTTCTTCGCCTGGCGGCGGGCGGACGGCGTGGCGACCTCCAGCTCGCCCGACAAATATTTGCCGGTGATGGAGTTCGGGTTCGCCATGATATTGCGCGGGCTGCCCTGCGCGATGATCTGGCCGCCATGGATGCCGGCGGCGGGGCCGATGTCGACCACATAGTCGGCGGTGAGGATCGCATCCTCGTCATGTTCGACGACGATGACGGTGTTGCCGAGGTCGCGCAGGTGCTTCAGCGTGTCGAGCAGGCGCGCGTTGTCGCGCTGGTGGAGGCCGATCGACGGCTCGTCCAGCACGTAGAGCACGCCGGTGAGGCCGGAGCCGATCTGGCTGGCGAGGCGGATGCGCTGGCTCTCGCCGCCCGACAGCGTGCCGGAATTGCGCGCCATGGTGAGGTAGTCGAGGCCGACATCGTTGAGGAAGCGCAGGCGCTCGCGGATTTCCTTGAGGATGCGCACCGCGATCTCGTTCTGCTTGGCGGTGAGGTGGCCGGGCAGGTCGGTGAACCACTGGTCAGCCTTGCGGATCGACATCGCCGAGACCTCGCCGATGTGCTTGCCCGCGATCTTGACCGCCAGCGACTCCGGCTTGAGGCGGAAGCCGTTGCAGGCGGGGCAGGGCGTGGCCGACATGAAGCGCTCGATCTCCTCGCGCATCCAGGCGGACTCGGTCTCCTTCCAGCGGCGCTCGAGATTGGGGATCACGCCCTCGAAGGTCTTCGTCGTCTTGTAGGAGCGCAGGCCGTCGTCATAGCTGAAGGTGATTTCCTTCGAGCCGGTGCCGCGCAGGATGGCGTTCTGCGCCTCCTTCTTGAGATCGGCAAAACGGTCGCCCAGCTTGAAGCCGTAGGCCTTGCCGAGCGCTTCCAGCGTCTGCGCGTAATAGGGCGAGGACGATTTTGCCCACGGCGCGACGGCGCCGTCGCGCAGCGACAGGTTTTCGTCGGGGACCACGAGGGTTTCGTCGATCGCGTTCTGGCTGCCGAGGCCGTCGCAGGTGGGGCAGGCGCCGAAGGGGTTGTTGAAGGAGAACAGGCGCGGCTCGATCTCCGGGATGGTAAAGCCGGACACCGGGCAGGCGAACTTTTCGGAGAAGAGAATGCGCTCGTGCGTCTCGTTGGCGGATTTGTTGACGGCATCCGCGCCGGTCAGGCTGGCGTCGAGCGGCTTGTCGGCGAACTCCGCGACCGCGATGCCCTCGGCGAGTTTTAGCGCGGTCTCCATGGAGTCGGCGAGGCGCGTCGCGAGGTCGGCGCGCACGACGATGCGATCGACCACGACGTCGATGTCGTGCTTGTATTTCTTGTCGAGCGCCGGGACTTCCGCGATCTCGTAGAACGTGCCGTCGATCTTGACGCGCTGGAAGCCCTTCTTCTGGAGCTCGGCGAGTTCCTTGCGATACTCGCCCTTGCGGCCGCGAACGATGGGCGCGAGGATGTAGAGGCGCGTGCCCTCGTCCAGCGCCAGGACGCGGTCGACCATCTGGCTGACCGTCTGGCTCTCGATCGGCAGGCCGGTCGCCGGCGAATAGGGGATGCCGGCGCGCGCGAAAAGCAGGCGCATGTAGTCGTAGATTTCGGTGACGGTGCCGACCGTCGAGCGCGGGTTGCGCGAGGTCGTCTTCTGCTCGATCGAGATGGCGGGCGACAGGCCGTCGATCTGGTCGACGTCGGGCTTCTGCATCATCTCGAGGAACTGGCGCGCATAGGCCGACAGGCTCTCGACATAACGCCGCTGGCCCTCGGCATAGATCGTGTCGAAGGCGAGCGAGGATTTTCCCGAGCCGGACAGGCCGGTCATGACGATCAACGAGTCTCGCGGGAGATCGAGATCGACGTTCTTGAGGTTGTGTTCGCGCGCGCCGCGAATGGAAAGGTATTTGTGGTCGGCCATGGCCGGTCCGCCGCCTCGTATCGAAATCGAATGTCGGGATGGCAGGTGTGTCCGGCCAGCCCCTTATCTAGGTGTTTTTATCGCCCAGTCGAGAGGCGTTTCTTCCCAATGGGCAACGTCTAGCTTTCCGGCAGGGCACAGGGCAAGCAAAAAGAACAAAGATCGAACGGCCTCCTGACATCCATGTGGACAAGTGGCCGACGAGGGGAACGGCGCGCGATCACATTTCTTTGCAGGCGGGCTTTCGCGGTTGACGCTGGGGGCTTGGAGGTCCAGATTCAATCATGCTTCACGGCACCCGATGTCCAAGGATATCATCTGTTGCCGACTGGCGGTTTGCGAGACGCCGCAGACCAGCGGAAAGGTGGCCGGAGAAGCGACAAGGAAACTGACGTAGGAGGAAGGAATGACTCCACCGGACAGTAGCAACGGGTTCCGCTGAACCGGAGCCCTGGCAAGTAGGCCGAATACAGACTGACCCGAGGGCCGGTTTCGTCGGCTGAACCAGCCAAAATCCAACCCACAATCAGAGACCACAAGTCGGATCGTCGGCCGCGCGCCGCATTGCATCCGAAAGAACGCCGGTTATGGAATCCCGGCATATGTGGCAGATGCCATACCAACCAGGCCCCGTTCTCCCGCTAGGGAGCGGGGCCGTTTTCATGGCGAACGCGAACGGGGTATGCGGGCCGATCCGACGCCTATATCGACGGTGACGCTGCCTGAGACCTTCACGTCCCAGTCGCCGACACGGATCGCGTCCCTGGCCGTTTCTGCCTGTTGGTCTTCAGGTTCGGGCACGGGTTGGACGATCGGTTTCGGCTTGGTGACGCCCGGCAGGTCTTCCGCCAGGGCGGGCGCGACGACGACGGTCGCGAGCAGGATCAGGACGATGCGCTTCATGACGGCGCAATAGCGCGGCCGGCACGCGCGAACCAGTCACGATTGGTTGCAAGCGAATTGACTCCGCCGCTCAGGCCCATTAGAACAAACACAGAACATATTTGGTTGTGGATAGCGGGCGTTGACATCACCATATCCCGCCAACGCCTTTTAATTGGTGTAGAGCAAGGCTGGTTTCGGACAAGCGAAGGAGACAGGTGATGGCCGGCAGCGTCAACAAGGTTATTCTGGTCGGCAATCTCGGGGCGGACCCTGAAAGCCGCCGGCTGAACTCCGGCGACCTAGTCGTCAACCTGCGCATCGCCACCTCGGAATCCTGGCGCGACAAGAACAGTGGTGAGCGCAAGGAGCGTACCGAGTGGCATCAGGTCGTCATCTTCAACGACCAGCTCGCCAAGGTGGCCGAGCAGTACCTGAAGAAGGGCATGAAGGTTTACCTCGAGGGCGCGCTGCAGACCCGCAAATGGCAGGACCAGCAGGGTCAGGATCGCTACTCGACCGAGGTCGTGCTGCAGAAATTCCGTGGCGAACTGCAGATGCTCGACGCACGCGGGCAGGGCGGCGAAGGCGGCCAGGTCGGCTATTCCGGAGGTGGCGGACGCGGTTCCGATTTCGGCCAGTCCAGCCCGAGCGAGGGCTACGGCAACCGTGGCGGCGGTGGCGGCAACCGGGGGGGCGGCGGCGGAGCGTCGCGCGAGCTGGACGACGAGATCCCGTTCTGATCCGGATCGGATTCAATATCTGAGGATCGGAGCCGAACCATTTGAAAGCGCACGTTAAATGGGTTGAGGACCGGACATTCGTCGGCGCGACGGAGTCCGGCCACAAGGTGGTTTTCGGCACGGCGTCGGGTCCTGACGGGTCGAAGCCGAAACCCGGCCCCAGCCCGATGGAACTGGTGCTGATCGGCGCTGGCGGCTGTTCCGCCTATGACGTCGTGCACATCCTCGAGAAGGGTCGCGAGGCGATCGAGGACTGCGTGGTGGAGATGGACGCCGATCGGGCGGAGACCGATCCGAAGGTGTTCACGCGCATCCATATGCATTTCATCGTGAAGGGCCGTGCGCTCGCCGACGCCAAGGTGAAGCGGGCCGTCGACCTGTCGATCGAGAAATATTGCTCGGCGACCGCGATGCTCGCGAAGACCGCGACAGTGACCCACGACTACGAGGTGGTGGACACAGCGCGATAATCTTCAAGCCGCGATCAGCGCCTTGATGCCGTCGGCGACGAATTGCACCGCCAGGGCTGCGAGCAGGACGCCGAGCAGGCGGGTCAGAATCGAGCGGCCGGTTTCACCAAGGAAGTGGTCGACGCGGTCTGACAGGACGAGCACGATGTAGGTCAGCACGAGGCAGATGGCGATGATGCCGACGAGCGCTGCCTTGCCGACCGGTTCGCGGAAGCTGCCAGAAAGCAGGACCGTGGCCGAGATCGCGCCCGGGCCGGCGATCAGCGGGATAGCCAGCGGGAAGGCGGCGATGTTGTGGATCATATCCCGCGTGATGGCGACATCGGCCGTCTTTTCCTTCCGGTCCTGCCGCTTCCCGAAAATCATCTCGAAGGCGATGTAGAACAGCAAAAGACCGCCAGCGACGCGGAAGGCCGGCAGGGTGATCCCGAACAGGGACAGGACATCGGCGCCGACGATGGCGAACAGGGCGAGGATAAAGAAGGCGATCAGAGAGGCCCGGATCGAGACCTGGTAGCGCTGGGCGCGGGTCATCCCAACGGTCAGCGCCAGGAACAGCGGCGCCAGCCGCGGTGGGTCGATCGTCACCAGAATGGTCAGGAAAGCATTGAAAAGGCTGTCATAATTCGGCATGGCCGCTCCCCTGTCGGGCAAGCTAGCCTGTTGATGCGTGCAAAGCCAGAGGATGACCCGAAACCGAGGCAATTGGCCCGCTCGAAAGCGCCGATCGGCCTAGCGTGCGGGACTTGCTGACGCGGGGTCACGTCCCGACTTGGTATCTATTTGAAATATATACATAAAATCAGGACTGAAAAACCCCTGGCGTGGTTGGAGAATTGGCCGCGCTTCCTATATAAGGAAGACCTGATTCCTGAAGCGCGCCGCAAATCTCCTGGATTCGCTCCGCACGCTTTAGCCGATTGTTTTGCGCATGTCTTCGTTCCGAAGCCGGTACCCGCCTTCGGGAGGCATGCGCCAGATAGCGTGAACGATTTTGAACGACCAGAAAACTCCAGGCGGTTCGGGTCCATCCGACATCGAGCCGATCTCCATCATCGAGGAGATGCAGCGCTCCTATCTCGATTACGCGATGAGCGTGATCGTGTCGCGTGCGCTGCCCGACGTGCGCGACGGCATGAAGCCGGTGCATCGCCGCATAATCTATGCGTCGCATGAGAGCGGCTATCACTGGAACCGCAAGCATGTGAAGTCGGCGCGTCCCGTCTCCGACGTGATGGGTAAATACCATCCGCACGGCGACGCCTCGATCTACGACGCGCTTGTGCGCATGGCGCAAGACTGGTCTCTGCGCGTGCCGCTGGTCGATGGACAGGGCAATTTTGGCTCGATCGACGGCGACCCCCCGGCGGCCATGCGCTACACCGAGGCGCGGCTGACCAAGGTCGCCCATGAACTGATCGAGGACATCGACAAGGACACCGTCGATTTCCAGGACAATTACGACGGCACCGACAGCGAACCCAAGGTCCTGCCGGCGCGCTTCCCGAACCTGCTGGTCAACGGGGCAGGCGGCATCGCGGTCGGCATGGCGACCAACATCCCGCCGCACAATCTCGGCGAGGTCTGCAACGCGGCGATTGCCGTCATCGACAATCCGGCGATAGATCTGCCCGACCTGATGGAGATCATTCCGGGTCCCGATTTCCCGACGGGCGGCATCGTGCTCGGGCGTTCCGGCATCTACAACGCTTATTCAACCGGTCGCGGCTCGATCGTCATGCGCGGCAAGGTGCATGTCGAGGAAATCCGTGGTGACCGCGAGGCGATCATCGTCACCGAGGTTCCCTTCCAGGTGAACAAGGCGTCGATGATCGAGAAAATGGCCGAACTCGTGCGCGACAAGCGCATCGAGGGCATCTCGGACATCCGCGACGAAAGCGACCGGCAGGGCTACCGCGTGGTGGTCGAGCTGAAGCGTGACGCCGTCGCCGATGTCGTGCTGAACCAACTCTACCGCTACACGCCGCTGCAGACGTCCTTTGGCGCCAACGTGGTCGCGCTGAACGGCGGCAAGCCGGAAGTGATGACCCTCATCGACATGCTGAAGGCCTTCGTGACCTTCCGCGAAGAGGTGGTGAGCCGGCGCACGAAATTCCTGCTGCGCAAGGCGCGCGACCGCGCGCACGTGTTGGTCGGCCTGGCGATTGCGGTCGCCAACATCGACGAGGTGATCAAGCTCATCCGCAATGCGTCCGACCCGGCGACGGCCCGTGAGCAGTTGATGACGCGCCGCTGGCCGGCAGGCGACGTGGAGTCGCTGATCCTGCTGATCGACGACCCCCGCCACCGCATCAACGAGGACGGCACCTACAACCTGTCCGAGGAGCAGGCGCGCGCCATCCTTGCGCTGCAGCTTTCGCGCCTGACGGCGCTTGGCCGCGACGAGATCGGCGACGAACTGGGCAAGATCGGCGAGGAGATCAGGGATTACCTCGACATCCTCGGCTCGCGCGCGCGCATCCAGCAGATCGTCAAGGACGAGCTTGCCGCGGTGCGCGACGAATTCGGCACGCCGCGCCGCACGGAACTGACCGACGGCGGCACCGACATGGAGGACGAGGACCTCATCCAGCGCGAGGACATGGTCGTCACCGTGACCCATGAGGGCTACATCAAGCGCGTGCCGCTGTCGCTCTACCGGGCGCAGGCGCGCGGCGGCAAGGGCCGCTCCGGCATGGCGACCAAGGACGAGGATTTCCTGACGCGCCTGTTCGTCGCCAACACGCATACGCCGATCCTGTTCTTCTCCTCGCGCGGCATCGCCTACAAGGAGAAGGTGTGGCGCCTGCCGATCGGCAGCCCGCAGTCGCGCGGCAAGTTCCTGCGCAACATGCTGCCGCTGGAGGAGGGCGACCGCATCACGGCGATTCTGCCGCTGCCGGACGAGTCCGAATGGGACAAGCTGGACGTGATGTTCGCGACGACGCGCGGGACGGTGCGCCGTAACAAGCTGTCGGATTTCGCCGACGTCCGGCGCAACGGCAAGATCGCCATGAAGTTCGAGGAGGAGGGCGACGCCATCCTTGCGGTCGAGGTCTGCACAGACAATGACGACGTGCTGCTGACGGCGAGTTCCGGCCTTTGTGTCCGCTTCCCCGTGACGGATGTGCGTGTGTTCCAGAGCCGTGGCTCGCAAGGCGTGCGCGGCATCAAGATGGGCGACAACGACCGCGCCATCTCGATGACGATCCTCGAGCATGTCGACGCCGAACCGTGGGAGCGCGCGGCGTTCCTGAAGCGCGCGACCGCCGAACGCAAGGCGGCTTCCGCCGAGGAGGGCGACGAGGACATCGCGCTGACCAACGAGGAAGTTGGCGAGGAAGGCGATCTCGCCGATGATCGTTACGAGTTCCTCAAGGCGCACGAACAGTTCGTGCTGACGGTTACCGAGTACGGCTACGGCAAGCGCTCGTCGTCCTATGATTTCAGGGTGATCGGCCGCGGCGGCAAGGGTATCCGGGCGACGGACCTGTCGAAGGTGGACGAGATCGGGCCGCTGGTGGCCGCGTTCCCGGTTGGGGCGGAAGACCAGATCATGCTCGTTTCGGATGGAGGCACGGTGATCCGCGTGCCGGTGGCCGGTATCCGCATCGCCAGCCGCGCCACCAAGGGCGTGACGATCTTCAACACTGCCGACGGCGAGAAGGTAGTGTCGGTCGAGCGGATATCCGAGCCGGAAGGCGAAGAGGAAGATAGTGTGCCGGTCAGCGGCGAGGAACAGGCGGAATAGGCAGTGCGCTGGGTCTCCTCAGCGCAGGCCGAAACCGCTGATCTTGACGCGACGTTCATTGAAACGCTGACGCTCCGTCTCCTGGTGAAGGGCAAAAGCGGTTGCTATCAGCATCGCGACGGTCATCGCGGTGGCGAGCATGACGATCATCATGGCGGCATCTCCTGCGAAATCTGTTGCTAGGCAACGTCGATCGGACCAATTGGGTTCCGTAATTGTTCGCAGCTATAGGCGCGGCACCTTTAATCGTGGCTGAGGCGGCCGTTCATCTTGCGTTCATGTCCATTTGCGTTTGGCCCGCCGCATCGCTAGAAGCACGCGCATGACAACCCGGCACGCCATCTATGCAGGCTCGTTCGACCCGCTGACCAACGGGCACCTCGACGTGCTCAAGGCGTCGCTGACGGTGGCCGACACGATTTACGCCGCGATCGGCATTCATCCCGGCAAGACACCGCTGTTCAGCTTCGAGGAGCGCGTGATCCTGATCGAGAAGGTCGCCGCACAGGAATTCGGCAAGGATGCCGGGCGCATCAAGGTGGTGTCCTTCGACGGGCTGGTGATCGAGGCGGCGCGCACGCTTGGCGCATCGATCATCATTCGCGGGCTGCGCGACGGCACCGACCTCGACTACGAGATGCAGATGGCCGGCATGAACGAGACGATGGCGCCGGAACTGCAGACCGTGTTTCTGCCGGCCAGCCCGTCCGTCCGCACCATTACCGCCACACTCGTGCGCCAGATTGCATCGATGGGCGGCGACATCCGGCCTTTCGTTCCGAAAGCGGTCGTTTCGCCGCTGAAATCCAAGTTCAAACCCAAATCCAGATAGGTTCAGGAGACTCCAATGCTGAAAATGCTCGCTTCGGCGTGCGTCGTGGTCGCGACCATGCTGATGTCGCAGTTCGCGTCGGCGCAGACCGCCGACCCCGAGAACACGCTCATCATCGCGCTGAAGGATGGCGACGTGACGATCGCGCTCAGGCCAGACCTCGCGCCGCAGCATGTCGCCCGCATCAAGGAACTGGCGCGCGAAGGCGCATACGACAACGTCGCGTTCCATCGCGTCATCGACGGCTTCATGGCACAGACCGGCGACGTGCAGT
Organism: Mesorhizobium sp.; assembly: GCF_016793485.1. Classification (GTDB taxonomy): domain Bacteria; phylum Pseudomonadota; class Alphaproteobacteria; order Rhizobiales; family Rhizobiaceae; genus Mesorhizobium_K. The sequence continues at coordinate 54,746 of NZ_JAEULZ010000030.1, forward strand.
ATGGCGACCTCAACGACGGCTATGATGCCAGCGCAGCCGGCATGGGCTCCTCCAGCAAGCCGGACCTGCCGGCCGAGTTCACCGCCGAGCCGTTTGTGCGCGGCACCGTCGGCATGGCGCGCGCGCAGAACCCGAATTCGGCCAACTCGCAGTTCTTCATCACCTTCGGCGATGCGAGCTTCCTCAACAACCAGTACACGGTGGTCGGGCAGGTCGCGAGCGGAATGGATCTCGTCGACAACATCAAGAAGGGCGACGAAGCCAACAACGGCTCCGTGGCCGACCCCGACCGCATGATCAAGGTGCGCGTAGCGGCGGACAACTGAGGGATTAGGTGATTAGGGGAAGTAGGGGAGTAGGGGGTGGCAAAATCGCCCTTCTCCCTCTTTCCCTACTCACTTACTCCCATACTTCCCCTACTCCCCTGCCACTGATTGCCTTACCCGATGAACAACTGAAAGGAATCCACACATGGCCGAGATCAAGGATCGCGAGAACGCGCTGATCGTCGAAACTACCAAGGGCAACGTCGTCATCGAGATGTTCCCCGACCTGGCTCCGGGCCATGTCGCCCGCATCAAGGAACTCGCCCGCGAAGGCGCATATGACGGCGTGGTGTTCCACCGCGTGATCGACGGCTTCATGGCGCAGACCGGCGACGTGAAGTTCGGCAAGAGCGGCGGCAAGGACTTCAATCCTGGCCGCGCCGGCATGGGCGGCTCCGACAAGCCGGACCTGAAGGCCGAATTCTCCAACATGAACCACGGTCGCGGCACCTGCTCTATGGCGCGTGCCCAGAACCCGAATTCGGCGAACTCGCAGTTCTTCATCTGCTTCGACGACGCCGGCTTCCTGAACCGCCAGTACTCGGTCTGGGGGCAGGTGATCGAGGGCATGGAGAATGTCGACAAGATCAAGCGCGGCGAACCGGTGCAGGATCCCGACAAGATCGTGTCGATGAAGGTCGCGGCCGACGTCAAGTAAGGCTCGGCTCGAGGGCGGAACGCGATGATCGGAGCTTTCTGGTCGCTGCTGGGCATGCTTGCCGGTGCGTTCCTCGCCGTCCAGGCGCCGATCAATGCGCAACTGGCGCGCGGCCTTGGTTTGCCGATCGCCGCGGCCGCGTTCTCGTTCCTGTCGGGCGCTATCGTGCTTGCCGTCGTGACGTTTGTCGTGATGCGCAGCCAGGGGATATCACTCGACCTGAGGGCTCCGCCCGCCTGGCTTTTTGTGGCAGGCGGCGTTCTCGGCGGCTCCTATGTCACGATAGCGACCATCCTGATTCCGCGCCTCGGTGCGGCAGCGGTCATGGCTTTTCTTGTGGCTGGACAGTTGCTGGCCGGCATATTGCTCGACCGCATCGGCTTCCTCGGAATGGCGGTGCGCGAAATTTCACTTGGCCGCATCGCCGGCGCGCTGTTGCTGGTGACTGGCGCCTTGCTCATACGCCTGACCTGATGCGCGTCGACCTCTTCGATTTCGACCTGCCAGACGAAAGCATTGCGCTGCGTCCGGCAAACCCGCGCGATGCTGCGAAACTGCTGGTGGTGCGCCCTCAAGGCTCGTTCGAGGATCGCATCGTGCGCGACCTGCCGTCTCTGCTCGATCCCGGCGACGTGCTGGTCTTCAACGATACCAAGGTGATCCCTGCGCAATTGTCGGGCGTGCGGGTGCGCGGCGAGGCGTCCGCGCATGTGGACGCGACGCTGCACATGCGGGTTGCCGCCGACCGGTGGCTGGCCTTCGTGCGGCCGGGTAAACGCGTGGCGGCGGGCGACCGCATCCATTTCGGCCATGAAGGCAATTCCTGCTTTCTGGGCGCGCTCGACGCCACGGTTGTCGAGAAGCGCGACGGCGGCGAGGTGCTGTTGGCCTTCGACCTGTCGGGGCCGATGCTGGACGAGGCGCTGCACGCCGTCGGCCATGTACCGCTGCCGCCCTACATCGCCTCGAAGCGCGCCGAGGACGAACGCGACCGGGCCGATTACCAGACGATCTATGCCCGCGAGGAAGGTGCTGTCGCAGCACCTACCGCCGGCCTGCATTTCACGCCGGAGCTGTTCGCGGCGCTGGATGCGCGCGGGGTGGAGCGACGCTTCGTGACGCTGCATGTCGGGGCGGGGACGTTCCTGCCGGTGAAGGCCGACGACACGGCCGACCACAGGATGCATGCGGAAACGGGGTATGTGTCGGCTGAGGTGGCCCAAGCGATCAATGCGGCGAAGGCGCGGGGCAATCGCGTCGTCTGCGTCGGCACGACGTCGCTGCGCCTGCTGGAAAGTGCGGCTGCCGAAGACGGGACGCTGGCTGCGTGGTCGGGGTCGACAGAAATCTTCATCACGCCGGGTTATCGTTTCCGCGTGGTCGACGCGCTGATGACCAATTTCCACCTGCCGCGATCGACGCTCTTCATGCTGGTATCGGCCTTCGCAGGGCTGGAGCGCATGCGCGCCGCCTATGCGCATGCCATAGAGAGCGGGTATCGGTTTTATTCGTATGGGGACGGTAGCTTGTTGTTTCGGGCGGAAGGTCCATGACTTTGCAGGTTTGTGCCCTGTCGCGCCCCCCTCTGTCCTGCCGGACATCTCCCCCACAAGGGGGGAGATCAGCCTTCACGGGCGTGTTTGCCAATGTCGAACGTCGGCGATTGGCGAAAGCCGGACTGCAGTCCGATCTCCCCACCTGTGGGGGAGATGTCCGGCAGGACAGAGGGGGGCAACATAGGGCGCCGAACTGGAACAGTTTGCGCGCGTCTGTTTCTGCGGTGCTGCCATGAACTCCGAATTCACCTTCCGCCTCATCGCCACGGACGGCAACGCCAGGCGCGGCGAGGTTTCGATGCCGCGCGGGGTGGTGCGGACGCCGGCGTTCATGCCGGTTGGAACCGCGGGCACCGTCAAGGCGATGTATCTCGACCAGGTGCGCGACCTCGGCTCGGACATCATCCTCGGCAACACCTATCACCTGATGCTGCGGCCGGGGGCCGAACGCGTCGCGCGGCTGGGCGGCCTGCATGAGTTCGCGCGCTGGCCGCACCCGATCCTGACCGACAGCGGCGGCTTCCAGGTCATGTCGCTGTCGCAGTTGCGCAAGCTGACCGAGAACGGCGTGACGTTCCGCTCGCATATCGACGGCGCGGCCTATGAGATGACGCCGGAACGCTCGATCGAGATACAGGGGCTGCTCGATTCCGACATTCAGATGCAGCTCGACGAATGCGTCGCGCTGCCTTCGGAGCCGAAGGACATCGAACGCGCGATGGAGTTGTCGCTGCGCTGGGCCGAGCGCTGCAAGACTGCCTTCGGCGACCAGCCGGGCAAGGCGATGTTCGGCATCGTGCAGGGCGGCGACGTGGCGGCGCTGCGGGTGCGTTCGGCGCAGGCGCTGAAGGCGATGGACCTCAAGGGATATTCGATTGGCGGGCTGGCGGTCGGCGAACCGCAGGCGGTGATGCTGGAGATGCTCGATATCACCTTGCCCGAGCTTCCGACAGAAAAGCCGCGCTACCTGATGGGCGTGGGCACGCCCGACGACATCCTGAAGTCGGTGGCGCGCGGCATCGACATGTTCGACTGCGTGATGCCGACAAGGGCAGGGCGGCACGGCCTCGCCTACACGCGGCGCGGCAAGATCAATCTGCGCAACGCCCGCCACGCCGACGACCCGCGCCCTCTGGACGAGGAAAGCGACTGCCCCGCCGCGCGCGACTATTCGCGCGCCTACCTGCATCATCTGGTGCGGTCGCAGGAGGCGCTGGGCGCGATGCTGCTGACCTGGAACAACCTCTCGTACTACCAGCACCTGATGCAGGACATCCGCGCGGCGATCGAAGCCGGCAGGTTCGTAGACCGCGCTGCCGAGATCACCGAAGGTTGGAAGAAGGGCGATCTGCCGGCGCTATAGTTCACGCGCCGACGGCGGTCGACTTCTTCAGCTTCACGCTCGTAATGCGGTAGACGCCGTCGGGCTGTAGCTCCAGCGTATACTCCGCTTCATAGTCCACCCCGTCCGGACCGGTGAGCAGGACGTCCTGCTGGACCCTTCCAGCACCGAGTTCCTTCGCCGCGCCAAAAGCAAAATTGCGCGGGTTGCGAACGGGTTGGTAGGCGCTGCCAACCATGCCCATGAAGATATCGACCGTCGGGAAGATCCGTTGGATGCTGGGGGCCGCGAAGGAATACGCGAGCTCACCGTCGTTGGACTGGAAGGCTTTCAACTGGGATTCAACGGTGGCCTGCGCGCCCCGAATGTCGGCATCACCGGCGAATGCGCCAACGGGGAGAAAGGCGAACGCTGCCAGCAAAGCCGCACGAATGATCTGCATTGTTGCTCTCCAACGCTGCTTAAGGTCGTTGTCTTAGTACGCAGTCTGTCGGGTTTTGGTTCACTACACCAGCCACCGCCCCGCCGATGCGATTCTGGTTTGCAGCACCGGATGTACGGCGCTCTCGATCCGATTGCCCTTCAACTGTGCAGTCCCGGATTTCGTCTCGAAAGCGATGCCTCTGTTTTCGGCAGCTTTTCGTCAATGACCAAAGTCTAGGCCATTTTTGGCGATTGCACTTGCTTTTCGGCCGCGACGCATTTTGAAATGGCGTTACAGGGGAGTATGCGCTTGGTTGCGTTCGACGAAATGCAGCCGGAAAAATCCGGCATAAGGCACTCATATTCGGCCTACGACCGCTGGTGGCAGCAGCAGGATCCGGCGAGACTAAGCGAAAAGATGCGCGACGCAGAGCGCGTCTTTCGCAAGACGGGCATCACCTTCGCCGTCTATGGCGAGGAAGAGGCGGCCGAACGGCTCATTCCCTTCGACATCGTCCCTCGCATTCTTTCCGGGGCCGAATGGCGTCGCCTGACGCAGGGCATCGAACAGCGCGTGCAGGCGCTGAACGCGTTTCTGGACGACATCTATCACCGCCAGGAAATCCTGCGCGCCGGCCGCATCCCGAAGAGGCTGATCGCCGACAACGACGCCTTTCTCCCCGAAATGATCGGCGTGCGACCGCCGGCAGGCGTCTATACCCACATCATCGGCACCGATATTGTGCGCACCGGCGAGAACGAGTTCTTCGTGCTGGAAGACAATGCGCGCACGCCTTCCGGCGTCTCCTACATGCTGGAAAACCGCGAGACGATGATGCAGCTCTTTCCCGAGCTGTTTCAGAAGATCAGGGTGCGGCCGGTCGAGAACTATCCGCAGCTGCTGCGCCAGTCGCTCGCCGCCGTGCGTCCTGAGAATTTGCGCGGGACGCCGACGATCGCGGTGCTGACGCCCGGCAGCTACAACTCGGCCTATTTCGAGCATGCCTTCCTCGCCGACCAGATGGGCGTGGAACTGGTCGAGGGACACGATCTGCGCGTGGTCGACGGGCATGTCGCGATGCGCACGACCGAGGGCTACAAGCAGATCGACGTGCTCTACCGCCGCGTCGACGACTCTTTTCTCGACCCGCTGACGTTCCGGCCTGACTCGGCGCTCGGCGTGCCCGGCATCATGGACGTCTATCGCGCCGGCAACATCACGATCGCCAATGCGCCGGGCACCGGCATCGCCGACGACAAGGCGATCTATTCCTACATGCCCGACATCATCGAGTTCTACACCGGCCGCAAGGCGATCCTGCAGAACATCCAGACCTTCCGGTGCTCGGAGCCGGACACGCTGAAATATGTCCAGGAGAATTTGAAGGATCTGGTCGTGAAGGAGGTGCACGGCTCCGGCGGCTACGGCATGCTGGTTGGACCGACCGCCACCAAGAAGGAGCGCGAGACCTTCTCCAAGAAGCTCGCCGCCAACCCGTCCAACTACATCGCCCAGCCGACGCTTTCGCTGTCGACCTGCCCGATCATGACGGAAGCAGGCCTCTCGCCGCGCCATGTCGATCTCAGGCCTTTCGTGCTGGTGTCCGACAAGATTCAGATCGTGCCGGGGGGATTGACGCGGGTCGCGCTCAAAGAAGGCTCCCTGGTTGTGAATTCGTCACAGGGCGGCGGAACGAAGGATACGTGGGTTCTGGATGACTAGGGAGTAGGGAATAGGCAGTAGGGAGTAGTGGGGTGGGGGTGCAAGCGGCGGTGAATTCCTACAGGGACCTGCTGGTTTGGCAGGCCTCAATGGATTTGGCAGTAATTTGCTATGCATCCACGAAGGACTTTCCAAAGGCGGAGGTCTACGGGATGACATCTCAGATACGGCGGGCTTCCACCTCGGTGGCTGCAAATATCGCCGAGGGATATGGGCGCGAGAACACTGGGTCATACAGCCAGTTTCTCCGTATTGCCCAAGGGTCACTGAAGGAATTGGAGACGCTTGTGATTTTGTCTCAAAGGGTAGGGTTGATGACTGACGGCGCAACGTCGCGGTTGCTAGTTCAGTCCGATGAGGTGGGCAAAATGCTTCGCTCTCTAATCAGGCGCTTGCAGGTCAAGTCATGACATTGGCCATTCCCTATTCCCTATTCCCTATTCCCTACTCCCTTACTCTCGAGGCCGCCTGATGCTTCTCGGACGCGTCGCAAACGGCCTCTACTGGATGAACCGCTACATCGAGCGGGCGGAGAACATGGCGCGGCTGGTGGATGCCGGGCTGCGCATGGCGCTGACCCGCACTCAGAGCGCCGAGGAGGAATGGAAATCCGTCGTGCTGTCGGCTGGCGTCGATTCCGCCTTTGCCGCGAAGTACGGCGAGTACACGCCTGCCAACGTGTCGGATTTCCTGATCCGCGATACGACCAACCCGTCAAGCGCCATGGCGTCCATGGAAACCGCTCGCTTCAACGCCCGAATGGTACGCACGGCGCTGACGCGCGAGACGTGGGAGGCAATCAACGAAGCCTGGATGTCGCTGAAACGCGTGCTCGCCAATCCGATCGACGAGCGCGACCTGCCGAGCGTGCTCGACGCCATCAAGCGCGAGACGGCGCTCATACGCGGCTGCTTCTACGGCACGATGCTGCGCAACGAGATCTTCGATTTCGCCCAGATCGGCACCTATGTCGAGCGCGCCGACAACACCGCGCGCATCCTCGACGTCAAATATTACGTGCTGCTGCCGTCGGTCTCGTGGGTCGGGTCGACGCTGGACAACTCGCAATGGGAGTCGATCCTGCGCTCGGTTTCGGCGCATCGGTCCTATCGCTGGGTCTATGACGCCGAATACAAGCCGACCAACATCGCCGACTATCTGATCCTGAACGGCCGCATGCCGCGCTCTCTGACCTTCTGCTACCGCTTCCTCGCCGAGCACCTGCGATTCCGCGAGGAGGATTACGGCTTGCGGCTGCCGTGCCACAAACTCGTCGAGGACACGCTGGCGAAACTGCGTTCGAGTTCGGTGAAACAGATATTCGATGAAGGCTTGCACGAGTTCCTGACCGACTTCATCCGCGACAACAACCGGCTCGGCGACGAGGTCGCGGCCAACTATCGTTTCCACTGACGGGACCGCCATGAGGCTGAAGATCTCGCACCGGACCGAATACAGCTACGACGCGCCGCTGCAGTATGCGTTGCAGCGGCTGCGGCTGGTTCCGCGCGGCGGCAAGACACAGACCGTCCATAGCTGGTCGCTGAAGGTCGAGGGCGCCACCGAGGAGGCGCGCTTCGTCGACCATTTCGAGAATGACACCCGGCTCGTCAGCATGGCCGATGACTCGACCAGGATCAGCATCGACGCGTGGGGAGAAGTCGAGACCTTCGACACGGCCGGCGTTTTCGGCGAGCATCGCGGTTTCGCACCGCTCTGGTTGTTCGAGCACGAGACCGACCTGACGACGCCGGGTGAGGGCATCCGCGAGCTGGCCCATTCGGTCGGGCAGGGGTCTGAGCTGGATCGGCTGCACCAGCTGATGCACATCATCGGGGTCAGGGTGGCCTACACGATCGGCGCGACGCATGCCGGCACCACTGCCGAGCAGGCGCTGACGCAAGGGTCTGGCGTGTGCCAGGATCACGCGCATGTCTTTGCCGCCGCGGCGCGCGTTCTCGGATTTCCGGCGCGTTATGTCAGCGGCTACCTCATGCTGAACGACACGGTCGACCAGGCAGCCAGCCATGCCTGGGCCGAGGCGCATGTCCCGGGTCTCGGCTGGGTGGCGTTCGACCCCTCGAACGGCATCTCGCCGGACGAGCGCTATGTGCGGATGGCCGTCGGTCGCGACTATCGCGACGCCATGCCGGTCTCGGGAATCCGCCTTGGATGGGCGGAAGAACAGCTTGCCGTCGCCATCACGGTAGAGCAGTAATCGCCGCGTAACTGCGGCCAGAAGCGATTCCATGACCTATTGCGTTGGACTGAAGATCGACCGGGGACTCGTGTTCATGTCGGACACGCGCACCAATGCCGGCATCGATTCCATCTCGACCTTCCGCAAGATGCACGTCTGGGAGAAGCCAGGAGACCGGGTCATCGTGCTGATGTCGGCGGGCAACCTCGCCACGACGCAGTCGGTGGTGAGCATGCTGGAGGAGCGGACGAAAGCGGCGAGCGAGCGCAATCCGAGCCTTCTGGAAGCGCCGTCTATGTTCCAGACGGCGCGGCTCGTGGGCAATACGGTGAAGGAGGTAATCGCCAATTCTTCGCCTGATGGCGAGCGGGCGGACAGCTATTTCAACGCATCCTTCATTTTGGGCGGCCAGATCAAGGGCAGCGCGCCCCGTCTCTTCATGATCTATCCGGAAGGCAACTTCATCGAATCCAGCGACGACACGCCGTTCTTCCAGGTCGGCGAGACGAAGTACGGCAAGCCGATCATCGTGCGCGCCTACGACAAGGCGATAAGCCTCGCGGAGACGGTGAAACTGCTGCTGGTTTCCTTCGATTCGACGCTCAAGTCCAACCTGTCGGTCGGCCTGCCGCTCGACCTGTTGTTCTATGAAAAGGACAGCTTCAAGGTGGGGCTGAGGAAGAGGATCGGCCAGGACGATCCCTATTACCGGACCGTGTCTGACGGCTGGTCGAACGCGCTGAAGAACGCTTTCAAGGCGCTTCCGGATTTTCCCGAAGACTGATTTTTGGCGTTTCGGGTCTCGCTTCCCTTCGGTAGGGTCGTTTGCGCGCGCCGGGAGGAATGATGGACAACGACGATTTTCGCAAATGGTCGCACCGGGCGGCGGACTGGGGCGCGGATTACCGCGCCACCCTTCGCGACAGGCCCGTACGGGCGCAGACCCAACCCGGCGAGATCGCTGCGCGGATCGGCTTGTCGGCTCCCGAGGAGCCGGAGGCCATGGAGGCGATCTTCGCCGATTTCGAACGCGATATCGTGCCCGGCATGACCCACTGGCAGCATCCGCGCTTCTTTGCCTATTTCCCCGCCAACGCCGCGCCGGTTTCGGTGGTCGCGGAATATCTCGTCAGCACAATGGCGGCCCAGTGCATGCTCTGGCAGACGTCGCCGGCGGCAACCGAACTGGAAACGAAGGTCATCGACTGGCTGCGGCAGGCGCTCGGCCTGCCGGGCGAGTTCTCCGGCGTGATCCAGGATTCCGCTTCGTCCGCGACGCTGTCGGCGGTGCTGGTGATGCGCGAACGAGCGCTCGGCTGGGCAGGCAACCGCGCGGGGCTTTCGGGCCAGCCGCGCATCCGCATCTACTGTTCCGATCAGGTGCACACCTCGATCGACCGCGCAATCTGGGTCGCGGGCATCGGCGAGGAAAACCTCGTGCGCGTGCCGACCGGCGGACGCTGGCGTTCGATGCAGACGGCAGCGCTCGAAGCGGCGATCGAGGCGGACAGGGCCGCCGGGTTCCTGCCGGCGGGGATCATTGCGAGCGTGGGCGGTACAAGTGTCGGCGGAACCGACGACGTCGCTGCTGTTGCGGCGATTGCGAAGAAATATGGGCTCTATCTGCATGTCGATGCGGCATGGGCCGGCTCGGCCATGATCTGTCCGGAGTTCCGGCATTTCTGGTCCGGGGTGGAGCATGCAGACTCCGTCGTCTTCAACCCGCACAAGTGGCTTGGCGCGCAATTCGACTGCTCGGTCCATTTCGTGCGCAATCCGGAGAGCCTCGTGAGGACGCTTGCGATCCGGCCCGAATATCTGAAGACGCAGGGCAAGGACGGCATCGTCAACTATTCGGAATGGACGGTGCCGCTGGGGCGTCGTTTCCGGGCGCTGAAGCTTTGGTTCCTGCTGCGCGCGCACGGACTTGAAGCGCTGCGCGAGATGATCCGCAACCATGTCCGCTGGAGCGAGAACCTCGCCTCCCGGCTGGCGGAAGTGCCGGGCTTCGAGATCGTTACCGAGCCGATGCTGTCGCTGTTCACGTTCCGCCATCAGCCTTGCGACGAGCAGATGGCCGACGAACACAATCTTGCGCTGGTGGACGCGATCAACAATGACGGCCGCATCTACCTGACGCAGACGCGCGTCGACGGGCGCGTGGCGATCCGCTTCCAGGCCGGGCAGTTCGAGGCCACCGAAGCGGATGTAGACATGGCCTTCGGTGTGATCACGGAGATCGCCGCGCGCGTTACCGCAGGTGCGGCTCGGTAGCGAAGTTTCGTTAGCGATAAATGCGCGTCGGACGCGCGCTGCCTTTTATACGGCTTTCGTTTTGATGCCTTTGTGCTAAAAACGAAAGTCGGAGGCGCCAAATGTTCCTATCCTCTAGGCACAACGAAATCGTTCAGATGGCCAAGGACCAGGGCCGCGTTCTGGTCGATGATCTCGCCCAGCATTTTTCCGTCACGCCGCAGACGATCCGCAAGGATCTCAACGATCTGTGCGAACAGCGGTTGCTGACGCGCATCCATGGCGGCGCGCTGTTTCCATCCGGCATCGAGAATGTTGAGTATGAGGCGCGCCGCAAGATCGCCGCCGACGAGAAGGACGCGATCGGCCGTGCGGCGGCTCGCCTGATACCCGACCACGCCTCGCTGTTCATCAACATCGGCACGACGACCGAGGCTGTCAGCAAGGCGCTTCTCGACCATGACGGGCTGATGGTGATCACCAATAACATCAATGTTGCCAACAGGATGCGGGTCTATCCCTCGATCGAGGTGGTCATCGCGGGCGGCGTCGTGCGCGGCTCGGATGGCGGCGTGGTCGGAGAGGCTGCGGTCGACTTCATCAAGCAGTTCAAGGTCGACTATGCGGTGATCGGCGCATCGGCGATCGACCATGATGGAGCGCTGCTGGATTTCGACTTTCGCGAGGTGAAGGTCGCGCAAGCGATCATCGCCAATGCGCGACACGTCATCCTTGTCGCGGACGCGACAAAATTCGAGCGCACCGCGCCTGTCCGCATCGGCCATCTCAGCCAGGTGAACACCTTCATCACCGACCGCTGCGACCTGACTGCGATCCGCGATAGATGTCGAGATGCAGGCGTCGATCTTGTGGAGACCGCGCGGTAGACGAAACCACGTCTCTATTTCGTTTGACATTCGTTATGATTTCGAAATAATTCCGATACGCTTTCGATCAGAAGCCAAAATGGTGCAGTGCGAAAGCGAGGAGGAATGTTGGACGCGTCCCCCATCCATGACGTCTTTGTCATCGGCGGCGGCATCAACGGATGCGGCATTGCCCGCGACGCCGTGGGCAGGGGATATTCCGTCTATCTGGCCGAGATGAACGACCTCGCCAGCGGCACGTCGTCGGCCTCCACGAAACTCATCCACGGCGGCCTGCGCTATCTCGAATATTACGAGTTCCGGCTGGTGCGCGAGTCTCTGATGGAGCGCGAGGTGCTCTGGAAGAATGCGCCGCACATCATCTGGCCGCTGCGGTTCGTATTACCTTTCGCGAAGGATGGCCCGCGCCCGGCCTGGATGGTGCGGCTGGGGCTGTTTCTTTACGACCACATCGGCGGGCGGAAACTCTTGCCGGCCACGCGCACGCTCGACATGCGCACCGATCCGGCGGGCAAGCCGCTGAAGCCGATCTTCGCGCGCGCCTTCGAGTATTCCGACGGCCGCGTGAACGATGCGCGTCTCGTCGTGCTGAATGCGCGCGACGCCGCCGACAAGGGCGCGACGATCCGCACCCGCGCCAAGGTATCGGAAGCGCGCCGCGACGGCGACGTCTGGTCGGTCACGGTGAAGGACCTGCGCAGCGGCGATGTCGATGTCGTGAAGGCGCGGCTGCTGGTGAATGCGGCGGGCCCATGGGTCGACCACGTGCTGGCGGAAACGATCGGCCAGAACGACGTCCACAATGTGCGTCTGGTGCAGGGCAGCCACATCGTGGTGCGCAAGAAGTTCGACGATCCGCGCGCCTATTTCTTCCAGAACAAGGATGGCCGCATCATCTTCGCCATTCCCTATGAGGAAGAGTTCACGCTGATCGGCACGACCGATCGCGATTATCCCGGCGACCCCCACAATGTGCGCATCAGCGACGAGGAAATCCGCTACCTCTGCGATGCCGCGAGCGAGTATTTCACCGAGCCGGTGAAGCCCGAGGATATCGTCTGGACCTATTCCGGCGTGCGACCGCTCTATGACGACGGCGCGTCCAAGGCGCAGGAAGCGACGCGGGACTACGTGCTGAAGGTCGATCACCCGCACGGGCAGGCGCCGCTCGTCGATATCTTCGGCGGCAAGATCACGACCTATCGGCGGCTTTCCGAACACATGCTGGAGAAGATCGAGCACCTTCTGGGCAAGAAGGGAAAGTCCTGGACCGCCGACGCGCCGCTGCCGGGAGGCGACTTTCCGGCGACCGGCTTCGACGCGCAGGTGGCAAAGCTGCAGTCTGACTATCCGTTCCTCGACGCGCGTTTCGCCCGTCGCCTGACCCGGCTCTACGGGACGCGGGCGCGCATGGTGCTCGGTTCGGCGAAGTCGCTTGCCGAGCTTGGGCGCAGTTTCGGGGCCGATCTCTACGAGGCCGAGGTCCGCTATCTGATCGACCAGGAATGGGCGGTGACGGCGGAAGATGTGCTGTGGCGCAGGACCAAGCGGGGGCTCGTGCTGAGCCCTCAGGAGACCGCGACACTCGAAGAATACATGAAGGGATTTCCACGCGGCTTGCAAATTGCTGCCGCGGAATAGAAGCTGAACCCAAGAGTATCAGCCTGGGAGGAGGCGAAATGCTCGAACTGCGGAATGTGACGAGAACCATTGCCGGCGTGGATCATATCCGCGACGTGTCGCTGACGCTTCGTCACGGCTCGCTGAACGTGCTGCTCGGGCCGACGCTTTCGGGCAAGACCAGCCTGATGCGGATCATGGCCGGGCTGGACGTGCCGACGGCCGGTTCCGTCTGGTTCGACGGGGTCGATGTGACCGGCGTGCCGGTGCGGCGGCGCAACGTTGCGATGGTCTACCAGCAGTTCATCAACTATCCGTCGATGACCGTCTACGAGAACATCGCCTCGCCGTTGCGTGTCGCCGGTGCCGACGATGCGACGATCAAGCGAGAGGTCGGGCGCGCGGCCGAACTGCTGAAGCTCACGCCCTATCTGGCGCGCACGCCTCTCAATCTTTCGGGCGGACAGCAGCAGCGCACGGCGCTGGCGCGCGCCATCGTCAAGAACGCCTCGCTCGTTCTTCTGGATGAGCCGCTGGCCAATCTCGACTACAAGCTGCGCGAGGAATTGCGCGAGGAACTGCCGAAGATATTCGCCGCAGCCGGCACGATCTTCGTCTACGCCACGACCGAGCCGCACGAAGCGCTGCTGCTCGGCGGCAACACCGCAACGCTGTCGGAAGGCCGCATCACGCAATTCGGCCCGACGATCGAGGTTTTCCGCCGCCCGAACGATCTGGTGACGGCGAGGACATTCGCCGATCCGCCCCTGAACACCATCGTGCTCAGGAAAAGCGGATCGAGCTTCAAGCTTGATGGTGGGGTGAACCTCCCTGTGCCGGCTGACCTCGCCGGTATAGCCGACGACGAGTACACGATCGGCTTTCAGCCCCACCATCTTTCTTTATCCGCGTCCCGCCCGGAGGCGGTGCCGATCCGGGCGAAGGTCACGGCGTCCGAGATCACCGGCTCGGAAAGCTTCGTGCACCTGGATTTCGCTGATGTGCGCTGGGTGATGCTGGCGCACGGCATCCATTCGTTCGAGCCGGACCAGGAGATCGAGGTCTTCCTCGATCCGCGCCACATCATGATCTTCGATTCAAGCGGCCGCTCGGTGAGCGCCCGCGACAGAATGGCGGCTTAGGACCATGGCGCGCATCGAGTGCAACCACATCCGCCATGCCTACACGGCGAATCCGACATCGCCGAAGGACTATGCGCTGAAGGAAGTGAACCACGTCTTCGAGGATGGCGGCGCCTATGCGCTGCTCGGGCCGTCCGGTTGCGGCAAGACAACCCTGCTCAACATCATCTCCGGCCTGCTGCAGCCGTCGCACGGCGAGCTGCGCTTCGACGGCCGCGAGGTGACCAACCTATCGACGCAGGAACGCAACATCGCGCAGGTGTTCCAGTTCCCGGTCATCTACGACACGATGACGGTCTACGACAATCTTGCCTTCCCGCTGCGCAACCGGTCGGTTCCCGAAGCCGATGTCGACCGGCGCGTGCGCGAGACGCTGGAGATGACGGGGCTTGCCGACATGGCGAAGCGCCGCGCGCGCGGCCTGACGGCGGACCAGAAGCAGAAGATTTCGCTGGGGCGCGGGCTGGTGCGCCACGACGTCAACGCCATCCTGTTCGACGAGCCGCTGACCGTCATCGACCCGCACATGAAATGGGTGCTGCGCTCGCAGTTGAAGCAGCTCCACAGGCGCTTCGGCTACACCATGGTCTATGTCACACACGACCAGACGGAAGCGCTGACCTTCGCCGAGCAGGTCGTCGTCATGTATGACGGCGAGATCGTCCAGATTGGCACGCCGGCCGAGCTCTTCGAGCGGCCCAAGCACACCTTCGTAGGCTACTTCATCGGCTCGCCGGGCATGAATGTGGTTCCGGTTTCGGTCGATGGCCGCAGCGCGAGGCTCGGTGGCCAGACGATCGAGTTGCCGGGTGCTGTGCCTTCGTCCAATGGGGCAGGGAGGACGGAACTCGGCGTGCGGCCGGAATATGTTCGGCTGTCGGAGAACGGCATTCCGGCGACGATCACCAAGGTCGAGGATATCGGCCGCCACCGCGTCGTGCATGCGAATGTCGAGGGTCACCACATCGCGGCCATCGTCGCGGAACACGCCGAAATTCCGGCCGATCCGAAGATCGCCTTCGATCCGGCAGGCATCAACCTCTACGCCGATTCCTGGCGTGTCGAGCTGGGAGGCTGACGGCCATGGACAAGCCCTGGAACAACAAGGCCTGGTTCATGGTGCTGCCGGTGCTCGTGCTGGTGGCGTTCTCGGCGGTCATCCCGCTGATGACGGTGGTCAACTATTCTGTGCAGGACACGTTCGGCAACAACATCTTCTTCTGGGTTGGAACCGCCTGGTACGAGGACATCCTGACTTCGAGCCGCTTCTGGCAGGCGATGGGCCGCAACCTGGCGTTCTCCGCCATCATCCTCGCGATCCAGATCCCGCTCGGCATCTTCGTCGCGCTCAACATGCCGCGCTCGGGCTGGGGCGTACCGGTCTGCCTCGTGCTGATGGCGCTGCCGCTGCTTATTCCGTGGAACGTGGTCGGCACGATCTGGCAGGTGTTCGGCCGCATCGACATCGGCCTGCTCGGCTACACGATGAATTCGCTGGGGATCAACTACAACTATGTGAGCGACCCGGTGGCGGCGTGGATCACGCTGGTCCTCATGGACGTCTGGCATTGGACGAGCCTCGTCGTGTTGCTTTGCTACGCCGGGCTGGTCTCGATCCCCGACGCCTACTACCAGGCGGCCAAGATCGATGGCGCCTCGCGCTGGGCAGTGTTCCGCTACATCCAGCTGCCAAAGATGAACCGCGTGCTGCTGATCGCGGTGCTGTTGCGCTTCATGGACAGTTTCATGACCTACACCGAGCCCTTCGTGGTCACCGGCGGCGGTCCCGGCAATTCGACGACCTTCATGTCGATCGACCTCGTCAAGATGGCGATCGGCCAGTTCGACCTCGGCCCGGCAGCGGCGATGTCGATCGTCTACTTCCTGATCGTCCTGCTCCTGTCTTGGGTGTTCTACACCGTCATGACCAATTACGGGCGGGATAGCTGACATGGCGGACGCAAAGGAAAACGCCATGACAGTGGAGCGCGGCGGACTGCCGGTGGCCGGAACCGCAGCCGTCGCGGGCGACGACGCGGTGGCGCGCGCCATGCGCAGGCGCGGCGAGAGCTCGCGCTTCTGGTGGCTGGTGCCGACGATCTACATCCTCTTCCTGATGCTGCCGATCTACTGGCTCATCAACATGAGCTTCAAGACAAACCAGGAGATCGTCGGCCCGATCACCTTCTGGCCGGTGGACCCGACGATCCGCAACTACATGGTGATCTTCACCGATCCGTCCTGGTATTCGGGCTACATCAACTCGATCATCTACGTGGTGCTGAACACGATCATCTCGATCACGGTCGCACTGCCCGCCGCCTACGCCTTTTCGCGCTATCGCTTCCTCGGCGACAAACACCTGTTCTTCTGGCTGCTGACGAACCGCATGGCGCCGCCCGCCGTGTTCGCGCTGCCGTTCTTCCAGCTCTATTCGGCCTTCGGGCTGATCGACACGCACATCGCAGTGGCGCTCGCGCACTGCCTGTTCAGCGTGCCGCTTGCAGTCTGGATCCTGGAAGGCTTCATGTCGGGCGTGCCGAAGGAGATCGACGAGACCGCCTATATCGACGGCTATTCCTTCCCGCGCTTCTTCGTGAAGATCTTCATGCCGCTGATCGCCAGCGGCATCGGCGTCGCCGCCTTCTTCAGCTTCATGTTCTCGTGGGTCGAACTGCTTTTGGCGCGCACGCTGACGACGACGGCGGCAAAGCCGATCTCGGCCATCATGACGCGCACCGTCTCCGCCTCGGGCATGGACTGGGGTGTGCTGGCGGCTGCCGGCGTGCTGACGATCATCCCCGGCGCGCTCGTGATCTGGTTCGTCCGCAACTACATCGCCAAGGGCTTTGCCCTGGGGAGGGTCTGAGATGGCTGTGGCTCGCACCCGTCGCTGGCAATTCCCGTTCGTTGCGATTCTCGTCGCCTACGTCCTTTGCGCATGGCTGCTGACGCTCAGGCTGCCTGTGAAGGACGGCGAGGTCGACTGGTTCGGCTCGCTGGTCCCGGGCGGCTGGATGGCGTGGTCGTTTCCGACCGCGCTGTTCTTCCTCACGATCTTCCTGCTCCTCGCGCTGATGGCGGTCTGGGAATACGCAAGTCCCGGCGGCAATCCGCGCGTCGGCATCCTGCGCTTCGAGACGACGCGCGGCGATCGCCTGTTCATTTCGCTGCTCGGCGCAGCTTTCATCCATCTCGCCTGGCTGGGCCTCGTCGGTCCAAGCCTGTGGTGGGCGCTCGCTCTCTCCGTGGTCTACGCCATCGGCGTGTTTCGCTACGTTTAGGGGGAGAAACTGTTGAGGCGGCCGCGTGCCTGCGACCGCCTCGATCGCAAAGTAACCTTGTGGAGGAAACCATATGCGACGGCACCTACTAGCATCTACGACTGCCCTTGTCCTGTTGGTCGGGGCAGGAAGCGCCTACGCCGGAATGGACGAAGCCAAGACCTTCCTTGATGCGGAGGTCGGCGACCTGTCGTCGCTCTCGCGCGCCGACCAGGAAAAGGAAATGCAGTGGTTCATCGACGCTGCCAAGCCTTTTGCCGGCATGGACATCAAGGTCGTGTCCGAGACGATCACCACGCATGAATATGAATCGAAGGTGCTGGCGCCGGCCTTCACGGCCATCACCGGCATCAAGATCACGCACGACCTGATCGGCGAAGGCGACGTTATCGAGAAGCTGCAGACGCAGATGCAGTCGGGCGAGAACATCTATGATGCCTATGTCAACGACTCCGACCTGATCGGCACCCACTGGCGCTACCAGCAGGCGCGCAGCCTGACCGACTGGATGGCCAACGAAGGCAAGGACGTCACCAACCCCGGTCTCGACCTCGACGACTTCATCGGCAAGTCGTTCACCACGGCGCCGGACGGCAAACTTTACCAGTTGCCGGACCAGCAGTTCGCGAACCTCTACTGGTTCCGCTACGACTGGTTCAACGACGAGAAGAACAAGGCCGACTTCAAGGCGAAGTACGGCTACGACCTCGGCGTGCCGGTCAACTGGTCGGCTTACGAGGACATCGCCCAGTTCTTCACCGGCCGCGAGATCGACGGCAAGAAGGTCTATGGTCACATGGACTACGGCAAGAAGGACCCGTCGCTCGGCTGGCGGTTCACGGACGCCTGGCTGTCCATGGCCGGTAACGGCGACAAGGGTATCCCGAACGGCCTGCCGGTCGACGAATGGGGCATCAAGGTCAATGAGAAGTCGCAGCCGGTCGGCTCCTGCGTCGCGCGTGGCGGCGACACCAACGGCCCGGCTTCCGTCTACGCCATCGAGAAGTATCTCGAATGGCTGAAGGCCTATGCGCCGGCTGCCGCACAGGGCATGACCTTCTCCGAATCCGGACCCGTGCCGTCGCAGGGCGAAGTTGCCCAGCAGATCTTCACCTATACGGCGTTCACCGCCGATTTCGTGAAGCCGGGCCTGCCGGTGGTGAACGAGGACGGCACGCCGAAGTGGCGCTTCGCACCGTCGCCACACGGCGTCTACTGGAAGGACGGCATGAAGCTCGGCTACCAGGACGTGGGTTCATGGACGCTGCTCAAGTCGACGCCGGACGATCGCGCCAAGGCGGCGTGGCTCTACGCCCAGTTCGTTACGTCCAAGACGGTGGATGTGAAGAAGAGCCATGTCGGCCTAACGCTCATCCGCGAAAGCTCGATCCAGCATCCGTCGTTCACCGAGCGCGCACCGAAGCTCGGCGGCCTGATCGAATTCTATCGTTCGCCGGCCCGCGTACAGTGGTCGCCAACCGGAACCAACATTCCGGATTATCCGAAGCTGGCTCAGCTCTGGTGGCAGGCAATCGGCGACGCATCGTCGGGCGCCAAGACCGCGCAGGAGGCTATGGACTCGCTCTGCGCCGAGCAGGAGAAGGTGCTTGAGCGCCTCGAACGCGCCGGCATCATGGGCGACATGGGTCCGAAGCTCGCCGAGGAGCGCGATCTCGAGTACTGGAACAAGGACGCCGTTTCCAAGGGCAACCTTGCGCCGCAGCTCAAGATCGCGGACGAAAAGGAAAAGCCGATCACCGTCAATTATGACGAGCTGGTGAAGAGCTGGCAGAAGTAGGCCGTCCCGGCGCTGGGGTTTCGTACTCCGGCGCCCGGACCTGACATGCGGACGGGGAGGCGGCGTCATGCCGTCTCCCTGTTCGTGCAATCGGAGGGATCATGACAGGCTACGTTCTCGCGATCGACCAGGGCACGACGTCCTCGCGGGCTATCGTCTTCGACGGAAAGATGAAGGTCGCGGGCGTCGGCCAGAAGGAATTCACCCAGTTCTATCCGGCGTCGGGGTGGGTGGAGCACGATCCCGAGGAGATCTGGCAGAGCGTCGTCTGGTCCGCCAAGGAGGCGCTGCGCAAGGCCAAGGTGAAAGCCGCCGACATCGCTGCGATAGGCATCACCAACCAGCGCGAGACCGTCGTGATCTGGGACAAGGCGACGGGCGAGCCGATCCACAAGGCGATCGTCTGGCAGGATCGTCGCACCGCGCCGCTGTGCGCAAAGCTGAAGAAGGCGGGGCTGGAGAAGACATTCACGCGCAAGACTGGCCTGCTGCTCGACCCCTATTTCTCTGGCACCAAAATCGCCTGGCTGCTCGACCATGTGAAGGGCGCACGGCGGCGGGCTGCCAAGGGCGAACTGCTGGCCGGCACGATCGACACGTTTCTCGTCTGGCGGCTGACCGGAGGCAAGGTCCATGCGACCGACGCGACCAACGCCTCGCGCACGCTGATCTACAACATCGAGAAGAACGAGTGGGACGAGGAACTGCTGCGGATACTGGACATTCCGAGAGCGCTGCTTCCCACGGTGAAGGATTGCGCCGACGATTTCGGCGTGACCGAAAAATCGATCCTTGGCGCGTCGATCCCGATCCTCGGCGTCGCCGGCGACCAGCATGCCGCGACCATCGGCCAGGCATGTTTCAAGCCGGGGATGATGAAATCGACCTACGGCACCGGTTGCTTCGCGTTGCTGAATACCGGCACGGACATCGTGCGCTCCAAGAACCGGCTACTGACGACGATCGCCTACCGGCTCGACGGCAAGACGACCTATGCGCTGGAAGGGTCGATCTTCATCGCGGGCGCTGCGGTGCAGTGGCTGCGCGACGGGGCGAAGATGATCTCCAAGGCCGCGCACAGCGGCGAACTCGCAGCCAAGGCCGACCCATCGCAGAATATCTATCTCGTGCCTGCCTTCGTCGGCCTCGGCGCGCCGCATTGGGATGCGGACGCGCGGGGCGCGATTTACGGGCTTACACGCAACTCCGGTCCGGCGGAGTTCGCCCGAGCGGCGCTGGAAGCCGTCGCCTACCAGACGCGCGACCTGCTCGACGCCATGAAGAAGGACTGGAAGGGTGCGGCTGGCGGCACGGTGCTGCGTGTCGACGGAGGCATGGTGGCGTCGGACTGGACGATGCAGCGGCTGGCCGACATTTTGGATGCGCCGGTCGACCGCCCGGAAATTCTCGAGACGACCGCGCTCGGCGCTGCATGGCTTGCCGGCTCAAGGGCAGGGGTCTGGCCGAAGGCGGCAGCCTTCGCGAAAAGCTGGGCGCTGGAGCACCGCTTTCTGCCCGAGATGGACGAGAGAACCCGCAAGGCCAAGCTTTCCGGTTGGCGCGAAGCCGTGCGGCGCACGCTGACGACATGAGGACGCATAAAAAAAGGCCCGCCGAAGCGAGCCTTTTTTCGAAAGATAGACCTCAGTCATAAGGCGAATAGCACTGACGACGCGGCCCATTGTAAGGCTGGTAAGTGTTGTCGTAGGCGCGGTACGACCTGTAGCGGTCGTAGCACCACTGCACATGGGCATTGCCACCGCCGCTGTAGCGAGGCTGGTTGTAGTTGTTGGCGATCGCGCCGCTGATGATGGCGCCTGCGATAAATGCGCCCGCAGGGAACCAGAAGCCATCATAATAGCGATAGCCGGGACGGGCGTACCTGTAGCCGCGATGGCCATTGTACCAGCCATAGCGTGAATTATTGTTCCAATTGCGCGTGTTCCAATTGCGTGGCGGCCCGGCGCGCCGCTGGCCATTCCAGTTGGGTCGATTGTTCCAATTCCGATTGTTCCAGTTCCGCTTCTTCTTCCAGCGCCAGTCCTGTACCTGGACAACATCGGAGTTTTGCGCTGTCCGCTGCTGGACGTTCGGGACATAGGCGGGCGCGGCGTTGGTCGGGGCGACCGTCGTGACGGCCATAGCTGCCGTCAGGGCTGTGGCGCACAGGGCCGATACGAATTTTCTCATGATCGAATCCTCATTCTTGACCGACAGTACGGTCCCTTCGGTCTTGAGAACGGTAGATAAGGGCTATTGTTCCCGGCAAACACCCCACCTTGCCAATTTGTAATGCGGGGAAGTGTGCTGGAAACGACGGCATGAAAGGACCACGGCGCGTTTCCACAGCCGAAAAGCCTTGTGCAATTGAGACGCCAATTTCCGATTGACCCGCCCCCAAGCCCTCCCTATGTTCCGCGGCAATTTCGAGGGGCCCCGTTCGCCCTGCGGGAGCGCGTAGCTCAGCCGGTAGAGCAACTGACTTTTAATCAGTAGGTCCAGGGTTCGAATCCCTGCGCGCTCACCAATGATTTCAATAACTTAGGTGACTTTTCTGGCAACCTTCATGCGCCATGCCGTTGGCGCGCATTGCCGCGGATTTCTGGGATTTTCCAAGATTGCCGGGGATTCGTTGGCGCATATATGGCGCATGAAAAAGGGCACCCCTTAGTAGGGATGCCCTCCTTCATATCGTAGCCTATCCAAAGAGCATCAGGATGGTCGAACCCAAACCACTTGGGTGGAACTGCCACCCGATGCCCAAGCGATAGCTGACGCCGTCGCTTGATTGGCTAGCCTCGAAGAGTACGAAAGCGCACATAGCGATCTCATGTCTTCGGCGTGGGGTCCCTTACTGGAGCCGCCTCACGCGGTAGGCCAACGTTGAGGGTTTCATCCTGTTTAGCCAACATGCGTAACCCACAAACAGCTGCGGCTCTTTCCGTGTTGGTCGTGATGTGGTTACTCGCCGATGGTGCGTCAAGAGCACAACAAAAAGCCCGCGCGAGGCGGGCTAGTTGGGCACCGAACCGGGTAGAGCTTACGCAGCGACTTCCTTCGGACCGCAGACCAGCGGATGCAGCGCATCGCCTGCGGTTCTGCGGATCTCGGATATCTTGTCCATCTCGGCCATCACCAAATAGCTGAGGCTGTTCCAAGCGCTACATGCTTCATCGCTGTCGAAGTTGTCCTCGCCAGCCGAAATGAACATCCACAAAACAGCCTTGATACGCACGATCGGGTCATCCAAGTCGGACACGGCACGCCAGGCTTCTGCGCAGCCAGGGGGACGATTGCCATGGTCTGAAAATCCTAAATAGCGTGAATTGGTAAGATGGCGGCCCGGGTGGTTGGCGCTAGTAGGGCAAAAGTTGTCGACGTGCCCCCCCGTTGCTCGACAGGCGAGCGCCGGATAGTCTGTCAGAAGAAAAAGCGCGGGGAGATCAGGCTCATGTTGAAGAGAATTGCTGTTTGCGTCTTGGTTTTCATCGCTTCATCACCCGCTGTGGCGGCGGACAAAATGCCTGTAGAAACCGAGAAACAATACTTAACGCCCGCACTGCAGAGCGTGTTGCTGCCGTCCGGCCTAGAGACAGTGCCGGACAGAGAGTGCGTGGTCTATGCCTACTTCGGTCGAGGTGCCGACAGAAAGAAAGATAGTATCTATAGCGTTTGGATCGACGGCTATGACAGCTACAGAGACTTTAGCATAAAGAAGCTATATTGGGTTACTCTTTGGAATAAGTATCAAGATAGAAAGTATTCTACGTTAACGTTTGCGTATACAGATCAGAATATGTATAGTATAGACAATAGGTGGAACTACAATAAAGGCGAGGTTGATCCTGATAAGGCGTACAGCATTTTTATGGAGAAGAAGCGCACCTATCCGACAGATGTCGCCAATCTCACACGTTTGGTTGGAGAGGTGCCTTACAGGGAATTTGAGAAAATTTTTGAGATTAAGAACTACATATTGAGGCAGGTCGATTCTCAACAATATTCGATCATGAGGGAGTCATGTCTGGGTGACCGGGAGCTAACCAACAAAGATTGCTTCTGTGTGAGCACGAGCCGGTTGTAACGATCTACCGCCCAAAATCGCCTTCGCTCTTAATGCCCTTACGGCGGTTGCACGCGCCATTGTATGGCTGCCAGTTGCTGCGTCGCCAGAACAATTGCATGTCGCCTTTCGGCGCAACAATATGATCGACCATATCTGCCGGCCTGCCACATCCACATGCGCACAGCGGATTACCTAGTGCAGCCAGGTAGGCCTTGATGGCGCCCAAGAAGACCAGTTCAGTGACAGTTACGTAGGTTGGACTATCGGCCTAGGCGGAGAATATGCCTTCACCGACAATCTGATCGGCCGGATCGAGTATCGCTACACGGATTTTGGAAACCAGCACTTCGACGACTATGACTTCGACATGGACCTGTCTACCAATGACATCCGCCTCGGCGTCGCCTACAAGTTCTGATCGGCCTCCCATCCTCCAACCAGAGCCCGGCCACCGCGCCGGGCTTTTGCTTTCCAGCGCCCACCTTGCCCGCACGCCACATCTGCGGCATCTTCAGCGGCGCAACCATGGAGGGCATCATGCAAGCCACATCAAAGCGGCGATACACGAAGCCGGCGGTGAAAAGATCCCGCCTGCGCCTGCAGGCTTTCACGGCCAGCTTGGGCGCCTCGGGCGAGGACGACAACAGCAAAAGGGGGTGACTGACACCTTCGGTGTAGTTCCATCGGGAGAAGGACAATGAGCATCTCTCGCCTCACATTCATTCTCGCCATGATCGTTGGCGCGGTGCATCTTTCAGGTTGCGCCAACACGGCGCGCGGGGCCGTAAAGGACGTCACCAGCACTGTCGATGCCGCAGTGGAATAGCGGCTGGCTCGTCTGACCGTGGATTGAATCCGTTCAAGCGGGACTGCGCAATCGCTGCAATGAAGTCTGCAATGCGTGTTCGGCAGGGGACAAGCCGATCCAGAGTGGTTCAGAGAACCGCTTCAGGGATCACGGGTCACGCGCTGGAACCAACTGGCATGTCGGCAAGTTGATGCGCGGTCGTTTTCATTAACCCACGACCGGGGGAAGCCCGCCAAGGCCGGTCTTTGGACCTGTTGCGGCGGGCTCCTTTCTTTTATGCCGGGAAGCAGGAAGCGGTGTGGGTCAGCCTTTGCCTTGCGGGCGCCGCTTCCCCGTCTGCCGAAAATTGCGGCCACGTGCATTTTTCCAAAAGCCCGGCGTCAATGTGTATCGCTGCCTATGTTGCCGAAAGGTAACAGCTCGCCGCGTGACGCCATGGTAGCAGCGATTGCAGGTTTTCGGGCAACGGGGAAATTTCGGTGAAAGCAGTAACGTTTGCTGCCGCGCTTTTGATCGGCACATCTACCTACGCCATGGCGGCGGACATCGTCGAGGACGTTGTGGTTGTAGACGCCTCATACAATTGGTCTGGCGTCTATGTCGGCGCTCAGGTCGGTTATGGTTGGGGCGCCAGCGATGTTGCATACACAGCCGGTATGCCAAGCGGATCCGGATGGTGGCTGGACCCAAATGGAATCGTTGGCGGCGCGTACCTGGGCTATAATCACCAGTTTTCCAGTGGCTTGGTCCTAGGCGTCGAGACCGACTTAAACGTCAATGACGGTTCCGAAACTGTCACCTATATCGACAGCAACGTCCCGACTCCGGCCGGACTTTGGGATGGGACCTTGAGGCAGAATGGTCGGGGTCGACACGTATGCGTGTCGGCTATGCTATGGACCGGTTGATGGCATACGCGACTGGCGGCGTGGCTTACACCGGCTATGATTTCGAGATCACCTCGACTGTGATACCCGATGTGCCTGATCCGGTGAATGGGACGATGGTAGGATGGACGGTCGGCGGCGGTGTGGAATACGCCATCAACGACAACTGGCGTGTTCGCGGCAACTACCAATTCTCCGATTATGGCGATAAGACCGTGCGCGCCTACTACAGCACCATCGTGAGCTACGACGAACTGAAAATCGACCTTAAGACGCATACTGTTACGGTTGGCGTCAGTTTCAACTGGTAGCACTCATTCTCGCGGGTCAACATCGAGCCCGGCCATCGCGCCGGGCTTTTGTTTTCAGCGCAGCGCCGTTTGCTTGTCAGTCCGCGCGGCGTCTGGTTTAGCTCGGGTGTCTAGGCGTGTTTGAGGGGCGATTCTTGTGTCAGGTTCTCTAAACAGACGATCCCTCATCCTGGGGGCCGCCTCGTATATGGCGCTGTCCGGAAGCGCCGAGGCCTCACCCCGACATAAGAGTTGGTATATCGGGAGAATTCCCGACGAGCCCTTCGACATCCCGCTGGTCGACATGTCGCTCATTCCGCAACAGTTCCATCGGCACTCGGTTTCCTATTCCGGGCGGGAAGCCGTCGGGACGATCCTGATCAACAAGGCCGATCGCTTCCTGTACTACATCGAGGCTCCGGGCAGGGCGATCCGCTTCGGCATAGCGGTCGGGCGGGACGGAGCGCGGTTCAGCGGGACCACAATCATCCAGCGAAGGGCAAAATGGCCGACCTGGACTCCCACCGCCAACATGCGGCGGCGCAATCCCAACCTGCCCGTGCGGGTCGCCGGAGGTCCGCAAAACCCCCTCGGAGCCCGCGCTCTCTATCTCTATCGCGACGGCCGGGACACGCTGTTCCGCATTCACGGGACCAACGAGCCATGGTCGATCGGGACCGCCGCGTCGGCAGGTTGCATCCGGATGCTGAACGAACACGTCTTCGAGCTGTTCGGAACGGTGAGAAACAGGGCTCGCGTCATCGTCGTATAGCCCTGCGCGCAAACGAGTTGACATCTTTAACATTTGTTATGTGCGATTCTTGTCACATGACGGCGACAATCTCCGTGTTGCGCCGCCACTTTGGGTTGAATCCGATTGCCTGATCTCGGGCGCGGATTAAGAAGGAGCCAACATGTGTTCGTGGAGGTTCCCGTCATGAAGAAGCTACTGATCGCCCTTGCCGCCAGCCTCATGGCCGGAACGGCATTTGCTGCCGATGCGATCGTCGAAGAGGTTGTGGTCGACGTTCCCGTCGGCTTCAACTGGACCGGCGGCTACATCGGCGCGCAGGCGGGCTATCTCTGGGGCGACGGTGACTTCGTCAGCCCTGCCGGCAACGTCGATATCGGTATGAACGGATGGCTGGGCGGCGTCTATGTCGGCTACAACTACCAATTCACCAACAGCGTTGTCCTCGGCATCGACGCCGACTACGCCTGGTCAGGAGCCGACGACAGTTCTCCTTCCAACGGCGTGCCGGGTACGCTGGACACGGAACTGGAGTGGGAGGGGGCGGTTCGTGCCCGCCTTGGGTACGCGATGGACCGCTTCCTGCCTTATATCGCGGGTGGCGTCGCGTTCGGGCGCCTGCAAGGTGATGTGTTCAACGGCAGCGGGACCTATGTCGGTTCGGACGCCGACACGAATGTCGGCTGGACTGTCGGCGTGGGTGGCGAATATGCGTTCACCGACAATTTCATCGGGCGCGTCGAATATCGTTACACCGATCTCGGCGAATTCGACGGCACCGTCGCCGGCGTCTCCTCGACCACGGACTTCAGCACCAACGACGTTCGTGTGGGCATCGCCTACAAGTTCTGATTTCGCTCCCAAGCTGGAGCGCACAGAGCCCGGCCATAGCGCCGGGCCTTTGCGTTGCAAGGGGCGCCCTACATGGACGTGGCGCGTTCGCTCCCAAGCATCAGTCGTCGTATTCGCCGGCGTGGGCGACGACGTTAAAGCGCTCTGACGGGGCTGGTGGCTCAAAATAGCTCGTGAACAGGTCGAACTCAGCTTCGCTTGCCTGAAATGGGTGGTCTGCGCGCACATTTCGCAACTGGAGTCGCCGCTTGCAGACTGCATCCGGCACATCGAGCCAATGAAGCTCGTGCGCCACGTCGGCCTGGTCGATGAGCGACCGCATCCAGCTTCGTTGTTCGCGAGTGTTTGCCGGAAAGTCGAGCACGACCGACAGACGCTGTCGCAGGAGCTGAAGGATATGCGGCGTCATCGCCTCGCGAAGACGACCGGAAAGGAGATCGTAATCATCGATCGTCCTGACCGCACCCGGGTAGAGGGTCGAAATCCAGTGATCTTCGCTGATGAGGACAGTCGAAGGGGCGGTGGCCAGCGTGCGCGCCAAGGTGGATTTGCCGGCAGCAATTTTCCCGCACAGGAGATAGAGTTTGGTCATCGCGGACTCGGAGCCGTCGGCACTTGCAGTCGGAACACGTCGCAAACGTGCGCGCGCACCAAGGGATAGGACATCCGGCGCTCTCGGCAAAGCAGCAGCATTCTACAGATGACAATTCCGCGGTGTCAGCGGATCTCGCCAAGGATCTGGTCGTAGAGCAGTTGCGCTGCCGGTGAGAGCGCCCGGTTGCGGGCGGTGATGATGCTGTAGGGCTGCACGTCGATGTCGAAGGCGATCGGCAGGACTTCGATGCCGCCGCCGAGGCCGTCGGGCGCGTTGATGAACTTCGCCATGTCCAGCGCGACGGGGGCGATCGCGTCCGTCTGGGCCACCATCACCATGGTGAGAAGCAGCGACGTGGTGTTCAGGACGCGCTCGGGGATGGGCACGTTGCGGCTGATGAACATGGTCTCGATGGTGCGCCGCAGCAGCGAGCCGCCGGGCTGGAACACCCAGTCGTAGTCCGTCAGTTGTTCGAGCTGGACCTGCCTGCCGTCGGCGAGGGGATGGCCGCGGCGCACGATCAGGCACGCCTTTTCGATGCCGATGACGCGCGCATCGAACAGCCGCGGATTGAGATCGTCGGGGATGCGCGCGATGATAAAATCGTGGCGCGACGCGAGCAGTTCGCGCGCCAGAACGCCGCTGGTATCCACCTGCATGCTGATCTCGATGCGCGGATAGTCCCGCCGAATGTGCTTGATGGCGGGAACCGCGAGGCCGATGGCTGGCGCCGTCACAGCGCCGAGGAACACCGCGCCGCCCTTGCCGGACTTGAGATCGGCGATCTCGCGATCGACCTCGCGCAGTTCCAGCAGCATCGTGCGAGCGCGGCGGGCGAGGGCGGTTCCGAAAGGCGTGAGCTCGATACCCCTCGGCAGCCGCGTGTAGAGGGACACGCCGAGGATGTTTTCCATTTCCGCGATCATGCGCGACGCGCCGGGCTGCGAGATGTTGAGCATATGCGCGGCCGCGCTGACCTGGCCGGTGTCCTCCATCGCCACGATCATGCGCATGTGGCTGATCTTCAACGCGCTGCGCAGCAACGCGTCGGTGTCTTCACTTGATGCGCCGAAGTCCTTGGTAAAGCCGGTATTGCGCAAGATTGGTTCTCCCTCCGAGACGGGTTTTTATACAGCCACTTACGCAAGGTCATACCAAAAACTCATGTCAAGAAGCGCAAATTGCATTTGACAGTTATATCGATTGAAGACAGTTTCGCGCCATCGGGCTACCCGTCGCTGCATGTTCTGCGTGCCGCGTCGCCAACGGTCCCGGTGGTACTGGGAGGATAGTCAACAAACAGACCGGCGCATTGTGCGCTCGGGACAAAAACGGGCGACCGATGTCGACCTGTACGGTGTTCATCATCAAGGGAGAAACACAGTGAGAGTTATCAAAGCTTTGGTCGGCGCTATGGCGCTCGGCCTCGCAACCATGGGCGTCGCCGCTCATGCACAGGACAAGGGCCTCGTCGGCATCGCCATGCCTACCAAGTCTTCGCTGCGCTGGATCAGCGACGGCAACGAACTGAAGTCGGCGCTGGAAGCCAAGGGCTATACCGTCGACCTGCAGTACGCGGAAGACGACATCCCGAACCAGCTTGCGCAGATCGAGGGCATGGTGACCAAGGGCGCCAAGGCGCTCGTTATCGCCTCCATCGACGGCACGACCCTGTCGCAGGTTCTGCAGCAGGCCAAGGATGGCGGCGCGATCACGGTCGCCTACGACCGTCTGATCCGCGAAAGCCCGAACGTCGACTATTACACCACCTTCGACAACTTCAAGGTCGGCGTCCTGCAGGCCAATTCGATCCTCCAGGGTCTCGGCTACCCGGAGAAGAAGGGGCCGTTCAACATCGAGCTGTTCGGCGGTTCGCCGGACGACAACAACGCATTCTTCTTCTACGACGGCGCGATGAGCGTCCTGCAGCCGCTGATCGACAAGGGCGACCTCGTCGTCAAGTCGGGCCAGATGGGCATGGAGAAGGTCGGTACGCTGCGTTGGGATGCGGCCGTTGCGCAGGCTCGCATGGACAACATCCTGTCGGCGAACTACTCGGACGGCAGCCGCGTCGATGCGGTTCTCGCTCCCTATGACGGCCTGTCCCGCGGCATCATCTCGTCGCTGCGCGGCGTGGGCTACGGCTCGGCCGACCAGCCGTGGCCGATCATCTCGGGCCAGGACGCCGAGGTTCCCTCGGTCAAGGCGATCATCGCCGGCGAGCAGTACTCGACCGTGTTCAAGGACACCCGCGAACTCGCGAAGGTGACCGCGAACCTCGTCGATGCCGCGCTGTCGGGCGGCAAGCCTGAGATCAACGACGAAAAGACCTACAACAACGGCGTGAAGGTGGTTCCGTCCTACCTGCTCGAGCCGGTGTCGGTCGACAAGTCGAACTACGAGGCGATCGTTGTCGGCTCCGGCTACATCAAGGCCGAAGACCTGAAGTAAGCGTTTCGTACTTCCGAACCCCGCGCGTCCGCGCGCGGGGTTCTTTCGTTTTTTTCCCGCCGCTCTAAAGTGCCTGTTTTTACGCAATTCCGGACGGAAAACCGCTATCTAGTTTTCCTGGAATTGCTCGAGGAGGAACCTTGGCGACCGCTCCGATGAACGCTCAGACGAACGCCCCGGCGACCGACACCCTTCTGGAGATGCGCGACATCACCAAGACGTTTCCCGGCGTCAAGGCGCTGTCGAACGTCAACCTGAATGTCCGCTCGGGCGAAATCCACGCCATCGTCGGCGAGAACGGCGCCGGCAAGTCGACGCTGATGAAGGTGTTGTCCGGCGTCTATCCGTTCGGCGACTACTCCGGCGAGATTTTCTACGAGGGCGAGGAGTGCCGCTTCACCGGCATCCACGACAGCGAGAAGCGCGGCATCGTCATCATCCACCAGGAACTGGCGCTGGTTCCGCTGCTGTCGATCGCCGAAAACCTGTTCCTGGGCAACGAGCAGACACGCTTCGGCGTCATCGACTGGAACCTCGCACGCCGCCGCGCCGCTGACCTGCTGCGCAAGGTCGGCCTGCGGGAGGACCCCGACACGCTCATCACCAATATCGGCACCGGCAAGCAGCAACTCGTCGAGATCGCCAAGGCGCTCGCCAAGGACGTCAAGCTGCTGATCCTGGACGAGCCGACAGCCAGCCTGTCCGAAAAGGACAGCCAGCATCTCCTCGACCTGCTGCTCGAGTTCAAGCGGCAGGGCATGACCGCCATCCTGATCTCCCACAAGCTGAACGAGGTGAAGAAGGTCGCGGATCGCGTCACCGTCATCCGCGACGGCCAGACCATCGAGACGATGGACAAGGACGACGTCACCGAGGATCGCATCATCACCTCGATGGTCGGTCGGACCATGGAAGACCGCTACCCGACCCGGACGCCAAACGTCGGGGAGACCATTTTCGAGGTGAAGAACTGGACGGTGCATCACCAGCTGCATCCCGAGCGCATGGTGATCAAGGGCATCGACCTGCATGTGAAGAAAGGCGAGGTCGTCGGCATCGCCGGGCTCATGGGCGCCGGGCGCACCGAGTTCGCCATGAGTGTCTTCGGCAGGACCTACGGCACCAACATCAGCGGCGAGGTCTTCGTGCATGGCAAGAAGGCCGATACCTCGACCGTCGGCAAGGCAGTCGCGCAGGGGCTCGCCTACGCCACCGAGGACCGCAAGGTCTACGGCCTCAACCTGATCGACCACATCAAGCACAATGTGACGATCGCCAATCTGCCGGGCGTTTCCTCCGGCACCGGCGTCATCAACGATCTTGCCGAGCTGAAGGTAGCCAACGAATACCGCAAGAAGACCAATATCCGCTCGTCGAGCGTCTATCAGATCACCGGCAACCTTTCGGGCGGCAACCAGCAGAAGGTTGTGCTGTCGAAATGGCTCTTCTCGGATCCGGACATCCTGATCCTGGACGAGCCGACGCGCGGCATCGATGTCGGCGCGAAGTATGAAATCTACACAATCATCAACAAGCTCGCCGAAGAAGGCAAAGGCATTCTCGTGATCTCGTCGGAGATGCCTGAACTGCTCGGCATCTGCGACCGCATCTACGTCCTGAACGAAGGACGGATCGTCGGCGAGATGGCAGGCCACGAGGCGAGCCAGGAAAAGATCATGCGGGCGATCGTCCGCGGGGAGGAAAAGGCAGCGTCATGAGCACGGAAACAGCCGCACCCACGACCAACGCCGCAAAGGCATCCGCGCAGGCCGCGTTCAAGGAGAACCTGCGCCAGTACGGCCTGGTCGTTGCGCTCATCGTCATCATGCTGTTCTTCCAGTACATGACGAACGGCATCCTGTTCCTGCCGGTCAACCTGACCAACCTCGTCCTGCAGAACTCCTACATCGTCGTGATGGCGCTCGGCATGCTGCTCGTCATCGTCGCCGGGCACATCGATCTTTCGGTTGGCTCGGTCGCCGGGTTCATCGGCGCGGTGGCGGCGGTGCTGATGGTCGACTACGGATTCCACCCGCTGATCGCCGGCCTGATCTGCATCCTCGTCGGCGGCATCATCGGCGGTGCGCAGGGCTATTTCATCGCCTACATGAAGATCCCGTCCTTCATCGTGACGCTGTCAGGCATGCTGGTGTTCAAGGGCCTGCTGTTGTGGCTCCTTGGCGGCCGTTCGGTCGGCCCGTTCCCGACCGGCTTCCAGATGCTGTCGGCCGGCTTCATTCCCGACGTGATCGGGCCGCTGGTGCTGGTGCCGCCGACGCTCAATGCGTCCGGCAACCCCATGCCGAACACCGGTCTGGTGCTGCATACGACCACGATGGTGATCGCGATCCTGATCGTGGCCGCGATGCTCTATTTCGCGCTGAAGAGCCGACGTGCCCGCGAGAGCCATGGCTACGACGCGGAGCCGTTCGCGCTCTTCGTCATCAAGAACGTGGTGCTGGCCGGCATCATCCTGTTCCTGATGTACAAGTTCGCCTCCTATCGCGGCCTGCCCAACGTGCTGATCGTGATGGGTTTCCTGATCGTGCTCTTCGTTTTC
The DNA here is from genome assembly GCF_016793485.1 of Mesorhizobium sp. Lineage (GTDB taxonomy): Bacteria > Pseudomonadota > Alphaproteobacteria > Rhizobiales > Rhizobiaceae > Mesorhizobium_K. The sequence continues at coordinate 87,218 of NZ_JAEULZ010000030.1, forward strand.
TTCACCAAGCGCATGACGTTCGGGCGGCGCATCTTCGCCATGGGCGGCAACGAGAAGGCGGCAAAGCTGTCGGGCATCCAGACCGAGCGGCTGACCTTCTACATCTTCGGCATCATGGGCATGCTGGCGGCGCTCGCCGGCCTGATCTACGCCGCGCGCCTCAACCAGGCGACGCCGAAGGCAGGCGCAGGCATGGAGCTTGACGTCATCGCCGCCGTCTTCGTCGGCGGCGCATCGGCGATGGGCGGCGTGGGCGAGGTTGCCGGCGCGGTCATCGGCGCCTTCATCATGGGCGTCATGAACAACGGCATGGGCATCATGGGCATCAACATCGACTGGCAGCAGGTCATCAAGGGCCTGGTGCTGCTCGGAGCGGTTGCCTTCGATCTCTACAACAAGAAGAAGGCTTGAGGCGCGACAGGCGGAATCCGGCGCGAACACGCAAAAAATCCAGTGTGAACCCTCACGTCGCAGGCGCCGACAAGGCTGCGTTGCGCTCAAAAGACCGCGGCAAGACCGTGACATGGAGTAGAAAATGCTGATCTCACAGATCGTCGACGGATCCGACATGATCCAGGTCGTGGCGCGGACAGGGGGCGCGACGCGTGTCGTCAATGGTGCGAAAAGCGTCTATTCGCTGGCGCTGGAGGCTGCGCGCGGCGGCATCGGCATTGCAGCGCTGATCGAGCGCAAGGGACTGGGCAAGGCGGTCGACCTGGATGCCGCCTACCGGCAGGGCCGGCTGATCGCGCCGATCAACCATCCTGACGCCGCCCATCTGCATCTGACCGGCACGGGCCTTACCCATCTTGGGTCGGCGTCGACACGCGACGCCATGCACAAGAAGCTTGCCGATGACGGCGAGGAAACGCTGACCGACTCCATGAAGATGTTCCGCATGGGTCTCGAAGCCGGCAAGCCGAAAAAGGGCGAGGAGGGCGTACAGCCCGAATGGTTCTACAAGGGCAACGGCACCATGGCGGTCGCGCCCGGCGCGCCTCTGCTTTCGCCCGCCTTCGCCAAGGATGGCGGCGAGGAACCGGAAATCGCGGGCATCTACGTGATCGGCGACGACGGCACGCCGTTCCGCGTCGGTTTCGCGCTTTCCAACGAATTCTCCGATCACGTCACCGAGCGCGTGAACTATCTCTATCTGGCGCATTCGAAGCTGCGCAACGCGTCCTACGGCCCCGAAATCCTGGTCGGCGACCTGCCCGAGGATATCAGAGGCACGTCGAAGATCCTGCGCGGTGGCAAGACGTTATGGGAAAAGCCCTTCCTGTCGGGCGAGGCGAACATGTCCCACACCATCGGCAATCTCGAGCACCACCATTTCAAGTACAACGTGTTCCGCCAGCCGGGCGACGTGCACATCCACATGTTCGGCACGGCCACGCTGTCCTTCGCCGATGGCATCAAGCCCGAGGACGGCGACGTCTTCGAAATCTCCGCGCCGGAGTTCGGGCTTGCGCTGCGCAATCCGCTGAAGGTCGAGGCGCCGGCGCCGGTGGCGGTGAAGGCGCTCTAGAGTTACTGGCGGTCGAGCCGCATGAAGGCGGCCCGAAGCGCCAGCACGGCGCGCAGGATCTGGCGCTCGTCCATCGACGTGTAGCCGAGAAGCAGGCCGTGCTCCGGCTCGGTAGAGTGGTAGTCGATCGAGACGGCCTGGACGTCGAGGCCTTCCTTGACGGCCGCTGCAACGACATCCAGATCGTTCAGCGGACGCTTGAAGCTGGCGAGCAATTGCATGCCGGAATCGTTTTCCGTCACCGTCACCCATTCGCCGAGATGCTCGCGGCAGAGCTGCACGAAGTTCGCCTGCCGACGCGCATAGAGGCGACGCATGCGCTTGAGATGCGTGGCGAAGTAGCCCTGCTTGATGAAGTCGTTGATCGTCGCCTGCAGGAGCAGCGGGGCGAACTGTCCGGTGATCGAGACGGCCTTGTCGAAGGCCTCGACCAGTTCGGGCGGCACGATCAGATAGCCGACGCGCAGCGCCGGCAGCAGTGTCTTGCCGAAGCTGCCGATGTAGACGACGTGGTTGGCGTTATCGAGGCCGCGCAGCGCAGGCACCGGACGGCCGCGATAGCGATACTCGCCGTCGAAGTCGTCTTCGATGATCCATGCGCTGTGGCGCTCGGCGATATCAAGCAGCTCCAGACGCTCCTCGATGCGCATGATCGTGCCGAACGGCCACTGGCATGACGGGGTGACATAGATCAGCCGTGGCGGAGGCAGGTTGGGATCGGAGAGATTCCAGCCACGCCGGCTGACCTTGAGCGGCGCAAGGTTTGCGCCCGCCGCCAGGAAAGCGCTCTTGGCCCCGCGATAGCCAGGCTCCTCCATCCAGACGTGGTCGCCTTCGTCCATCAGGACGCGAGACACAAGGTCCAGCGCCGCCTGCGCGCCGGTGACAACGATCACCTGCTCAGGCGTGCAGTCGATGCCGCGCGACACGCTGATGTAGCTGGAGATGGTCGCTCGCAGACCGAGATGGCCCGCGTAGGAAAGAAAGACCAGAAGGCTCTCGTCGCGCGAGCGCGAATTGCGCGCCAGCATGCTCGACCAGATGGAAAAGGGGAAGGAGGCCGTCTCCGGCACGCCGGGATGGAAGTTGATAACGCCGGCGTTGCGCGGGGGCTGGGGGCCGTTGACGATGGTTTCTCCCCGGGTCGAAAGACGCCGTGCGCCGCAGCCGGGTTTGGTGCGCGGCGTATTCGTGCGTGCCTGCTTGATTGGTGCCACCCACGTGCCGGAACCGGTGCGGGCCTCGATGAAACCCTCGGCGAGCAACTGGTCGTAAGCCGCGATCACCGTGTTGCGGCCAACCCTCAGGTCTTCGGCCAGCGAACGCGTAGACGGCAAAAGCGTGTGCGGCGCGATCTGGCCGTCGAGGATGAAACGTCTTAGAGCATCATAGATCTGCCTGTGCATCGGCTCGTCGGACGATCTGTCGACCGAGAGAATGTCCAGGGACAGTCGCATGTGCTCGCCCACGCCGTTACCCCGCCGGCTCGCGCGTCGATGCTGCAACTTCGGGGAGGCGGGCGGCGCGCGCGATCTTCTCCTCGTTCAGTTGCCTGACGGTATCGATGACCAGACGCCTTGTGGCAGGGCTGACGAGCTTGTTGCCATTCAGCGCGCGGTGGACGGAGCCGACACCAAGCGAAGCGCGCTCTGCGATCTCGCGGATCGTACACAGCCGTTCTGCCGCCAGTGCCGGCTCATACGTCATTTGACAGTTGCTCCCTCGCGCGTCTCCACTGTGAAGCCGGCTCCAAGCGCAGAGGCCAGCAATGACCGATAGCCTTTGGTGGCATAGGTGAGGGGATGCGCCCTGGCCGGATCCTGTTCGGCCTCGACCACCAGCCAGCCGCTGTAGCCGCTTTCCGCGAGTGGACGCAGGAGGGCTGGAAAATCGACGGAGCCATCGCCGGGCACGGTAAAGATGCCTTCCATCACGGCTGCCATGAAGCTCATGTCCTGGGCGCGGGCCTTGTCCAGCACCGGCTTGCGGACGTCCTTGCAGTGAAAGTGCACCACCCGCGCGATATGGCGCGACAGGAGCGTATAGGGATTGCCGCCGGAGAACAGGCAGTGGCCCGTGTCGAACAGCAGGCCTACGGCTTCGCCGGTCGAGGCCATGAAGCGGTCGATCTCAGCGTCGGTCTCGACGATCGTTCCCATATGGTGATGAAACGCCATGGCGACGCCAAAGTCACTGAACCTTTCGGCGAGCGCGGTGATCTTGCGGCCATAGGCGGCCCATTCGTCGTCCGCGAGCCTCGGCCGTTGGGAAATGGGCGCGTGGATTGCGTCATGGCGGCCGCGCGAGGTATCGGCATAGACCACATGCCGCGCGCCGAGATCACGCAGCAGCGTCAGATGCGGCAGGATCGCATCGAATTCTTCCTCCACCTCCCGGTCGAGGATGCGTCCGTCGTACCATCCGGAAACGAGTTCGAGGCCGTGACTGGAGAGGATCGGCCCAAGCTCGCTGCTCTGGCGCGGGAACTTGCCGCCAAGTTCAGTGCCGCGATAGCCCGCGAGTGCGGTTTCGGTCAGGCAGGTTTCGAGCGGCGTGTCGCCACCGAGTTCGGGCACATCGTCGTTCGTCCAGGTGATGGGATTGATGCCGATCCTGACCGTCATGGGCAATTCAATGGCTCCGTCGAATTCGGCCCATAGGGCCACTGCGACAGAACTATATAGCCTGACGGACCCATGAATAGGTCCGATCAAGCCATGATCGATGGAACCATCTATGGCGCCGATTTTTCCTCGCCAGCGCCCACGAGGATGCGCTCGTTGAGCGGACTGACAAGCGACGAGTCCACGGGAGCTTCGAGCGCCCATTTGATATGTCCGGGCTGGTGCTCAAGCGTGGCGGAACCACTCAGCGCCTGGGGCGCAACCCGCCTCAACACCACGCTGCCGAACCCGGCGGTGGCCGTTTGGGCGAGATGAGCCTGAGGGAAGGTTTCGTCCCATGCGACCTTGAACACCTGTCGGCCGTCTTCGCCCGGCACCACATGCCACTCGATCGAAACCCCTCCCATGTCCGATGAAAAGGCGCCGAATTTGGCAGAATTGCTTCCCAGCTCATGGATCGCCATTCCGAGATGCTGGACCGCAGTAGGCTGCAGGGTAACGAGCGGACCGGACAGCGTGACCTGTCCGTCATGGCCGAACGGCTTCAAATGCTCCTGCAGGAGATCGAGCAGGCTCGCGCCGGCCCACTCGGACGACACGAGCAGGTCGTGCGAACGAGAAAGGGCCATGACCCGGTCGCGAACCTGCTGTTCGAATTCCACCGGATCCTTGGCGCGCCTGCTTGTCTCGCGGATCACCGAAAGAACCACTGCGAACTGGTTCTTCACCCGATGGTTGACCTCACGCATCAGGAGCCGGATGCGGTGCTCGCTTTCCTTTGCCGCGCTGATATCGCGCGCGATCTTGGATGCGCCAATGATCTTGCCAGTGCCGTCGCGGATCGGTGAGACCGTCAGCGACACCGAAATATAGGTGCCGTCCTTGCGTCGTCGCGTGGTCTCATAGCTCGCAACCATTTCGCCGCGACGGACGCGCGATATGATGTCGGCTTCCTCGCCTTGCAGACCATCGGGGATGAGCATGAGTATCGACTGGCCGATAGCCTCTTCGGCGGTGTAGCCGAACACGCGCTCGGCCGCCCGGTTCCAGTCCGTGATGATACTGTTCAAGTCCTTGCCGATGATGGCGTCGTAGGAAGAGTCGACGATCGCCGCCAGCCGAGACGCAGCCAACGAGCTTGCGGCGGATGCTTCGCCCTTTGAATCCGTAGTGCTCAAGAAACCAACCCGATTGCCCCTAACGCCCTACAATGCGCGACGGCGGGTTTGGTTCCAACTTTCTGATCAGGCTGCGGATTTTCGTTTCGCGGCGGCCGGCTTGCGGGCCTTGCCGCCGGCAATGCCTTCTTTTTCAAGGCTCTTGCGCAGGACATCGGCGAAGTTGACCACGTTCTCCTTGGGCGGAGCGACGGGGCGGGAGGGCTTCTTGCCTGACTTCTTGGCCTCGATCATGTCGATCAGCGCATTCTCGTAGCGATCCTCGAACATCGTCGGGTCAAACGTCGCCGTCTTCTTGTCAATCAGCAAAGTCGCGATCTCGACCATCTCGGGATCGGCCTTCGGGACGTTGATGCCGTCCAGGATCGACTTTTCGGAGACGACGTCCTTGTGGTTTCGCAACGTCGTCATCATCAGGCCATCACCGTGCGGGCGGATGACCACCTCGCGTCCCTTCTGGTAGAGAACTATGCTGGCGCGCGCCGCAACCTTCTTCTTCTGCAGCGCCTTCTGAATGACGGCGAACGGTTCCTGCGACATCGCATCGGCCGGAACGACGTAATAGGGCTTGTCCAGATAGCGCTGGTCGATCGACGCGGCGTCGACCGTCTCGTCCACCTCCAGCATGTGCTCGGCGGCGGGCTTCAGCCGCTTGATGTCCTCGGGCTCGATCAGCAGATAGCTGCCGGTCGGCAATTCGTAGCCCTTGATCTGGTCCTCCGAGCTGACGATGTCGCCGGTGATCTCATCGACATAGGCCGACTTGACCGGGAGGCGATCCTTCCTGTTCAGGATGCGGAAACTGACCTTCTCGGACTCGCTGGCCGCGTTGATCAGCTTGATCGAACACGAGACGGCGCCGAACTTCAGGAAGCCCTTCCAGACTGCACGCAAGGCCATGACGAAACTCCCGACACGGGTACACATTACAACAATGACGGCTGGGGAGCCGCCGATCCTACACGTCAAAATGCCCCGCGATGGACACGGTTCCAGAAATGAACGCCCTAATTCGGCATGGCGTCAAGCGCAGCCTTCAAAGTCCGTAAGCAAATTGTTCACGATGCCGGTCGGGGTTTCCGGTTAAGAAACATCTGCTAACGTGCTGCGATCATAGCTGGAGGGGCAAGATGAAGAGGCTCGTGATCGGCTTGGTGCTGACGTTGATGCCGGTCGAGGCGTCCGCGATCGTGCGCTACATGGTCCAGGGCATGACCTGCTCCGAGGTCCAGGCTTCTGTCGAACGCGACGGCGTGGCGATCCTCTACCAGAAGGCGGGCAACTCCGGCGTGCCGCTCTACGATCGGTACGTCGCCAACCAGTCCTTCTGCCAGGGGGGCCAGACCATCATCCGCGAAAGCGTCCCCACCGCCGACACGAAGAGCTGTCGGGTGAGCAAGTGCATCGACGAGAACCGGTTTGGCTCGAGCAATCGGTGAGAGCCCGAGCTTGCGGCTGACAACGTGCGGCACAGAAATTGGGCAGGCGTTAACTTCTGATTAAAACTTAGACAGAGATTTGTGCACTGCGCAAAATTCTCTCACGGGATGCGCGCGCCGTTACAATACGCCATGAGACCCTAGATTAGCAGGCGTCATCATATAATTGTAAATACTGGAAAATCTCTCACTGGATCACTGAGCTCCCAGAACTGGCACGGCCATTGCATCGTCTATTGCGGTGCAACGCCCAATGGGAGAATCCTGTATGAGGGGTAGTTTTTCGTCAGTAACCAAATTCCTGTCCGCCGGCGCACTTGCTGCCGGCATCAGCCTTTCGGCGCCCGCAATGGCCCAGGAAGACACGATCAAGGTCGGCGTTCTTCACTCGTTGTCGGGCACCATGGCAATCTCGGAAACGACGCTCAAGGATACCGTGCTCTTCCTCATCGACGAGCAGAACAAGAAGGGCGGCGTTCTCGGCAAGAAGCTTGAAGCCGTGGTCGTCGATCCGGCTTCCGACTGGCCGCTGTTCGCCGAAAAGGCGCGCGAGCTGCTGGCGGTCAACAAGGTGGCGGTCGTGTTCGGCTGCTGGACCTCGGTGTCGCGCAAGTCCGTGCTGCCGGTCTTCGAGGAACTGAACGGCCTGCTGTTCTACCCCGTCCAGTATGAGGGCGAGGAAAGCCAGCGCAACGTCTTCTACACCGGCGCCGCGCCGAACCAGCAGGCGATCCCGGCGGTCGACTACCTGATGAGCGAGGACGGCGGCTCGGTCAAGCGCTGGGTGCTCGCCGGCACCGACTACGTTTATCCGCAGACGACCAACAAGATCCTTCAGGCCTACCTCGAATCCAAGGGCGTGGCCAAGGAAGACATCATGATCAACTACACGCCGTTCGGTCATTCCGACTGGCAGACGATCGTGACCGACATCAAGAACTTCGGCTCCGCCGGCAAGAAGACCGCCGTGGTCTCGACCATCAACGGCGACGCCAACGTGCCTTTCTACAAGGAACTCGCAAACCAGGGCATCAAGGCCGAGGACATCCCGGTCGTGGCCTTCTCGGTGGGTGAGGAAGAACTCGCCGGCCTCGACACCGGCCCGCTCGTCGGCCACCTGACGGCCTGGAACTACTTCCAGTCGGTCGACACGCCCGAGAATGCGGACTTCATCGCCAAGTGGAAGACGTTCATCAAGGACGACAAGCGCGTGACCAACGACCCTATGGAGGCCACCTATATCGGCTTCAATATGTGGGTTAAGGCCGTTGAAAAGGCCGGCACCACCGATCCGGATGCCGTCATCGATTCCATCATTGGCGTGTCGGTCCCGAACCTGTCGGGCGGCTTCTCGGCCATGATGCCGAACCACCACATCACCAAGCCCGTCCTGATCGGCGAAATCCAGGCCGACGGCCAGATGGAAACGGTGTGGCAGACCTCCGGCCTCGTGGTCGGCGACGAGTGGTCCGACTTCCTGCCGGACTCCAAGGACCTGATCGCCGATTGGCGCGCTCCGATGTCCTGCGGCAACTTCAACGTCGCGACCGGCAAGTGCGGCGGCAAGGGCACCAACTGATGCGCTAGGGTTGAGCCGCAGCGGCTGAACCCATGCCGACAGCTCCGGGCGGCTCCCTCCGTTCCGCCCGGAGCGTTTTCTCCGCAACAAGGTCGACCGTCCCGTGACCATCCTTTTCCGACGGCTTCTGACGACACTTCTCCTGATCTTCGCGATTGCGGCGCCGGCCTCCGCCGACGAAGCCGAATTGCGGAGCATCATCGCAAAATTTGCCACGACCAAGAATTTCCAGGCCACGGAGCAGGTCATCCGCGAACTCGTCGCCACCGGCGACGCCTCGGTGGAACGGTCGCTTCTGGCGCTGTCCGAGGGCAACCTCTATTTCCGCAAAGCGGACTCCGCTGTCTTCATCGGCTCCGAAGCCGGACAGGTTGTGAAGCTGCTTGACCCGCTGAGCGGCGAGGCCGCGGGCGAAGAAGCCAAGGCGGCCGTCACCAAGGTAAGGGTCAACAACGGGCTGCGACGCACGATCCGCGACGTGCTCGGCACGTTGACGCTCGGCTCGGACGATCCCGCCGTGCGGCTGGCCGCTGCCGAAACGATGTTCGGTAATCCCGATCCGGTTGCCATTCCGGCCCTCAATGCAGCCATCGAAAAGGAAGCGGTGGCGAGTGTCCGGGCAAAACTCCAGCAGGCGCGCGCCGCAGCTGTTCTCCAGTCCGAATTGCCGGAGGCCGACAAGCTGGCGGCGATAGAGCTGATCGAGGCGCGCGGAGATCGCGCCGCGCTCTCGCTGCTGACCGCCTATGAGGCTCGGGCCGAGGGGTCGTTGAAAGAGGCCGCCGCTTCCGCGGTCGGCGACATCAACTCGAAGCTGGCGGTCTGGTCGGCTTTCCAGAACGTCTGGTACGGCCTGTCGCTGGGCTCCGTGCTGCTGCTGGCCGCCATCGGCCTTGCTATCACCTTCGGCGTGATGGGCGTTATCAACATGGCGCATGGCGAGATGGTGATGCTCGGCGCCTACACGACATTCGTCGTGCAGAACATCATCCGCACGTCGTTCCCGGGCCTGTTCGACTGGTCGCTGGCGATTGCGCTGCCGCTGGCGTTCCTCGTTGCCGGAGGCGTCGGCCTCGCCATCGAGCGCGGCATCATCCGCTTCCTCTATGGCCGGCCGCTGGAGACGCTGCTGGCCACCTGGGGCGTGTCGCTCATCCTCCAGCAGACCGTACGTACGATCTTCGGGCCGACCAACAAGGAGGTCGGAAATCCGTCATGGATGTCAGGCGCGTTCCAGCTCGGCGAGCTGTCGATCACCTGGAACCGCCTCTGGATCATGGCGTTCGCGCTGGCCGTCTTCTTCCTGCTGCTCTTCGTCATGAAGCGCACGCCATGGGGCCTGCAGATGCGCGCTGTCACCGCCAACCGCCGCATGGCTGCGTCGATGGGCATCCGCACGCCTTGGGTCGACGCGCTGACTTTCGCGCTCGGCTCCGGCATCGCCGGGATCGCCGGCGTGGCGCTCAGCCAGATCGACAACGTGTCGCCCAATCTCGGCCAGGGCTACATCATCGACAGCTTCATGGTCGTCGTCTTCGGCGGCGTCGGCAATCTCTGGGGGACGTTCGTCGGCGCTTTCTCGCTCGGCGTGCTGAACAAGTTCCTCGAGCCTTATGTCGGCGCGGTGCTGGGCAAGATCCTCGTGCTGGTGCTCATCATCTTGTTCATCCAGAAGCGTCCGCGCGGTCTGTTCGCGCTCAAGGGCAGGGCGGTGGAAGCATGATCGCCGCCCGCTTCTTCGGCTCCGATCGCCGCATCGCCGTCATGATCGCGATCCTTGTTGCGATCGCGATCATCGTGCCGATCCTCAATGTGGCGGTGCCGCCGGACAGCGCCTTCCACGTGCCGTCCTACATGGTGGCGCTGGTCGGCAAATATCTCTGCTATGCGCTGCTCGCACTTTCGCTCGACCTCGTCTGGGGCTATTGCGGCATCCTGAGCCTCGGCCACGGCGCGTTCTTCGCGCTCGGCGGCTACGCGATGGGCATGTACCTGATGCGCCAGATCGGCAGCCGCGGCGTCTATGGCAATCCGATCCTCCCCGACTTCATGGTGTTCCTGAACTGGAAGGAACTGCCGTGGTTCTGGTACGGCTTCGACCAGTTCTGGTTCGCCGCGCTCATGATCATGCTGGTGCCGGGGCTGCTTGCCTTCGTGTTCGGCTGGTTCGCGTTCCGCAGCCGCGTCACCGGCGTCTACCTGTCGATCATCACCCAGGCCATGACCTACGCGCTGCTGCTGGCCTTCTTCCGCAATGACATGGGTTTTGGCGGCAACAACGGCCTGACCGACTTCAAGGACATCCTCGGCTTCAACGTGCAGGCGAACACGACGCGCTCGGCGCTGTTTGCCGCAAGCGCGCTGGCGCTGGCGCTGGGCGTGCTGCTGACCTGGCTGGTCGTGACGTCGAAATACGGCAAGCTGCTGATCGCGGTGCGCGACGCTGAGAGCCGCACGCGCTTCCTCGGCTGGCGCGCGGAAAACGTGAAACTCTTCGCCTTCACCATGTCGGCGGTAATGGCCGGCATTGCGGGTGCGCTCTACGTGCCGCAGGTCGGGATCATCAATCCCGGCGAGTTCGAGCCGTCCAATTCCATCGAGGTCGTCGTCTGGACGGCCGTCGGCGGCCGCGGCACCATCATCGGACCGATCATCGGGGCGCTGCTGGTCAACGCCGGCAAGAGCTGGTTCACGGGCGCCATTCCCGAACTCTGGCTGTTCGCGCTCGGCGGGCTGTTCGTCGCGGTCACGCTCTTTCTTCCGAAGGGCATCGTCGGCCTGTGGGACCAGTGGCAGACGGGCAGGGCCGAACGCGCCGCTTCGATTGCCGAGGAGAAGGGGACGGACCCCGACGACACGGACCCGAAGATCGTGCGCGCTGAATCGGGCGAATGGCAAAAGCCAGGCGGCAGCCCGCAGCCGCAGCCGGCGGAGTAGGGGCGATGTCGAAGTCCGGAACGATCCTCTATCTCGACGGCGTCTCGGTCGCCTTTGACGGTTTCCGCGCGATCAACAACCTCTCGCTCGTGCTCGACAAGGGCGAGATGCGCGCCATCATCGGCCCCAACGGCGCCGGCAAGACCACGATGATGGACATCGTGACCGGCAAGACCCGGCCCGACGCGGGCGAGGTCTTCTTCGACGGCCAGACCGACCTGACCAAGCATGACGAAGCCGAGATCGCCATGATGGGCATCGGCCGAAAATTCCAGAAGCCGACGGTCTTCGAGAGCCACACGGTCGAAGACAATCTGGTGCTGTCGCTAAAAGGTGCGCGATCGATCTTTCCGGCGCTGTTCCACAAGAGTTCAGCCGAGGAAAAGCGGCAGATCGACGAGATCCTCGGCGTCACGCGCCTTGGCGACAAGCGCCAAATGCTGGCGGCGAACCTCAGCCACGGGCAGAAGCAGTGGCTGGAGATCGGAATGCTGCTGGCGCAGGACCCGAAGCTGCTGCTGGTCGACGAGCCTGTGGCCGGAATGACCGACGCCGAGACCGAGGAAACAGCGCGGCTGCTGAAGGAGATCAACCAGCACCATTCGGTCATCGTGGTCGAGCATGACATGCATTTCGTGCGCGAGCTCGGCGTCAAGGTCACCTGCCTGCACGAGGGCTCGGTGCTTTCCGAGGGTTCGCTGGACTTCGTGTCGTCCGACGAGCGCGTCGTCGAAGTCTATTTGGGGCGGTGACGATGAACGCGCGCCAAAACAGTTTCAGGAACCCCCTCTGGCTGGCGCGGGCGCCGGCCGCCCCCTTCGCGGGGGAAGAGGGGGACCAGGGTTTGCAGACAGGCGCGGCAGCGTGCGGAGTGCCCTATGCTCGAGGTTAAAGACGCCACGCTCCACTATGGCGCCGCGCAGGCGCTGCGCGGCGTGTCGCTGACCGCGCAGCCGGCAAAGATAACCTGCGTGCTGGGCCGGAACGGCGTCGGCAAGACCAGCTTGATGAGATCGATCGTCGGCCACCACAGGCTGACATCGGGAAGCGTAGCCTTCGAGGGGAAGGCGCTCGACCGGAGCGCGGCGTACGATCGCGCCCGGTCGGGCATCGCATTCGTGCCGCAGGGGCGGGAAATCTTCCCGCTCCTGTCGGTGAAGGAAAATCTCGAATCCGGCTATGCGCCGTTGAAGCGCGCCGAGCGCTACGTGCCGGAGCATGTCTACGAGCTTTTCCCGGTCCTGAAACAGATGCTGGGACGGCGCGGCGGCGACCTCTCCGGCGGCCAGCAGCAGCAACTCGCCATCGGCCGTGCGCTGGTGATGCGGCCGAAGCTTCTGGTGCTGGACGAGCCGACCGAAGGCATCCAGCCGTCGATCATCAAGGACATCGGCCGCGCGATCCGCTATCTGCGCGACCAGTTCGGCATCGGCATCGTGCTGGTCGAGCAATATCTCGATTTCTGCCGCGAGCTCGCCGACGAGGTGAACATCATGGACCGCGGCCTGATCGTGCACACGGGGCCAGCGGAAGACCTCGACAAGGCCGAGGTCAAGAAATACCTGACGGTTTAGCGCTGTAAGAGCGCAAACAAAAAACCCGGCCTGAGCCGGGGTCTTTTTGCTTTGCCTGGACGGCCCGATCAGAATTTCCAGCTGACGCCGAGGGTGACGTCGTGGCTGTCGAGGTCGAAGGTCTGGCCAGGTAAATTAGTGGGGAAGACCATGAAGACATCCTGGTCGCCAAAGTCGCTGTAGCGATATTCAGCCCGGAAGATGACGTTGTCGGTAAACGCATATTCGGCACCAACACCTGCGGTCCAGCCAACGGAGGTCTCGCTAAAAGCGTATCCTGGAACAGGCGCGGGACTGCCCCCTAACAACGACTGCGAATCATAGTCCGCGAAGGCGAAGCCGCCGGTGACGTAGGGCATCCAGCGATCCATCGCGTAGCCTGCCCGGAGACGGGCTGAACCGGTCCAGTTGATCTCTGTGTTCAGGCCGTAAAGTCCGGAATAAGGATCAACACCAGCCAACAAGAAAGGGGCAGTATCGTCACCGTTCCGATAATCGATGTCGATTTCGGCTCCCAAAACCAGATTGTTGCTGAACTGGTATTGCGCACCCGCATATCCGCCGATCAGGAAGCCATCGATATCACCTTCGGAAGTATAGCCGATGCCGGGAACGATTGGGGCAGTGTAATCGGCGCTCCCCCAGCCGTAGCCGCCCTTGATGCCGAGATAAAAGCCGGTCCAAGAGAAGGCGTCGATCTGCACCGCGACGGGAACTTCTTCCACGATTGCGTCGGCAGCATACGCTGTGCTGGTGATCAGGACCGCGGCAGTAGCGAGCAAGAACTTCTTCACGGGTAGCCCTCCTGAGCAATGACTTCAGTGATCACCCCGGCACGCAATTAGGAAGCCCAGGACAACCGAATGCAATTCCTAATAGATAACATGGAAGATTGGGTTGCGAGCAGGGGCGTCAGACAACTGGAACGCGTAAATTTAGAAGTGTTGCAATAAAGCAACCGCTGAAGAAGAACGCTAATAAGTCATTATTTGAATTGAATTTTACTATCACGCGGAATTGGGAAACTGCGGAATGCAGTTCTGATCGCCGCCCAGAACCGGGTGTATCTATCCTGTTTCAATTCTTGCGGGCGTCCCCAAGCACCGACTCGATCCGCTCGATCTGCGCCGACAGCTTCGCCATATCCTCGCGCAGCGTCATGATCTGGCTGTGGCGCATCTCGTCGAGCTTTTCGTGTAGCGCCATGATCTCGATCTCCGCCTTCAGGTTGACCTCGTAGTCATGCGCGGCGTCGAGCCGGTCGCGCGCGCTTTGCCGGTTCTGCGACATCATGATGATCGGCGCCTGCAGCGCGGCGACCATGGAGAGCACCAGATTGAGGAAGATGAACGGGTAGGGGTCGAAACCTTCGCGGCCTAGCAGCCATGCGTTTCCTGATGTCCACAAGACAAGGAAGAGGAGCGCGGCGATGATGAAGCCCCAAGAACCGCCGACGCGTGCGATGGCGTCGGCGAGGCGGTCGCCGAGGTCGGACTGGCGGGCGACGACCGCGTTGACGTCCTGTGTGATCGGCTTTCGCTCGACCGCGCTTTCGAGAACGCGGCTTTCCGCCTCGCTGAGCTTTTCGGGGCGTCGGCGCAGCCAGCGGCTCGAAAGGTCGGCAACTGTCTTTGTCATCACGATCTCCCATGCGGCTTGGCACCGATCCGTCGTTATAGGATCATGCGAACCGGGCAAAAAGCCGCCGCAATCGTGAAAGCCAGTCGATCAAAAGGTACGGAAATTACTTGAATCTTGACAGCCTCAACGAGCGTGATCTGCCGACTTGGAGCAGGCAAAAAAGGGCTCGAAATTATTGGCCGGATACAAGAACAGCGGCGGCTTTTACTTGATACTAGAAAATTACTGTGAATGGATTTGGCGCGCATTTTCCTTGCCGGCATCAAACGAAACAAGGGGAAGAGCAAGCGAGCCTTGGGACGCTGCCTTTTCGATAAAAGACAGCAGATCCAAAAAATGATCTGCATCCCGCATACGTTGACCGCGTCGTCCCCTGGAGCCGTTGTAAATCTGCGATTTGATACGGCTCTCAATTTTTACTGCGATTGGACGCAACGAGTTTCTAATACGGCGCTTGATGGTCTCCTCATGAAAGCAGCCGGTCCATGGGCTATCTTGCAGATCGGAACGCCACTGATTGATAAATGTAGGCTGTATGCCCACCTTATTTTGCGACCACGGTTTATTATTTCCGGCAAAATGGCGGATGAACGGCTGTTTGGGCAAGCTGTCGCTTGAATAGTTTAACGTATTCCAGCGCCAGTCCATGACTTGCCAGCGTCCATCGAGAATAGCATTCTGCGCATCTTGATCGACATATTTACATCGATCAGGATTGTTAAGGGCGAATTGCAGGGCAGAAGACAGTATCTTCTCGTGTCTGATCGCCTGAAGGTCATAGACCATGACGCCACTGTTGAAATACGCCTTGTCGGGCGACATGCCCACTCGGTCGTTGTTCACAAGGGTTGGTAGCTCCAGCAGGTCATACCCTGCAATGACCGGTGCGACCTTAGGCACCATGTAAAGCAGCGGTGAAATGTCCGTCATGGGCGAGAGGTCGCTGTCCAGCGATACGGCGCGGTCGAAGTCGGCAAGAATCTCATCCAGAAAGAGGCGAAGGCACGTGGCGCGCGTGACCGCGGTGGTCATCCTGAACGTCCGGTTTTCAAACAGGTGTCCGGCTTCGATGAAGCTGATCTGGGGGCAGAACTTTTGGGCGAGCCGTTTGTTTTCGTCGGTGACGCAATCCGACACCACGATGATCGGGAACTTTTCCCGCGCATAGTACGCTATGCGACGGGCGACAACGCTGGTGTAGGGAATAAAATTATCATCACAGGCGAGAACAAGCGCGGTTTTCATCAAGTGGCAATCCATGCGTCGCGGATCATTCAGGTTCGCTCACCGCGCTAACACTTTGTGTTTGATTCAGCCGCATCGCGCAACCGGATGGCACCTCCACGAAAAATTCTCCACCGGGCCGAGCCGGTTTGGATCGCCGCGCAACGGAATATTCGTCGGCTGAGCATTACTTCCCTGGCCAAAAAGCGTCTCGATCATGGCTGGTCGCGCAGAGAGCTCGCCACATCGCCGCGCAGCGTCATATTTGACTGCGGCATTGCTTCAGGCTCTCTTGCGGATCGCTATCTATCAAAGGCTTTGCGAAGCAGACGGGAGCAGCCATGCCGAGCTTCAAGAAAATCCGCGACCGCGCCGCCAAGCGGAAGGGCGGCGAGGCGACGCTGGCCAAATTGCTCGGGCCGAAGCCGGACAACCGCAAGGTTGCGAAACTGGCCGACGACCGCATCCTGTCGACCATGGCCGAGCGCGTCTTCTCCGCAGGTTTCGTCTGGTCCGTCATCGAAAACAAATGGCCGGGCTTCGAGGAAGCCTTCCTCGGTTTCGAGCCGAGGGTGCTGTTGTTCCAGCCCGAGGATTTCTGGCACGACCTGACATCGGACACGCGCATCGTGCGCAACGGCCAGAAGATCATGTCGGTGCGCGAGAACGCGGCTTTCGTAGAGAGCGTATCCAAGGAACACGGCAGCTTCGGCAGGTTTTTGGCCAACTGGCCGGCTGACGACCAAATCGGGCTGACGGCCTTTCTCGGCAAGCATGGCAGCCGGTTGGGCGGCGCAACGGGCCAGTATTTCCTGCGCTGGGTGGGCTGGGACACCTTCATGTTTTCGCGCGACATGGTGCTGGCGCTGCGCGACGCGGGGCTGGATATCGGTGAATCAGCCAGTTCGAAGAAGGACCAGCAGAAGGTGCAGGAGCAGATCAACGCCTGGGCGAAGGAAACCGGCCTGCCACGTGCCCACATCTCGCGCATTCTCGCCATGTCGATCGGCGAGAACCATTCGCCGGAGACGCTGCAGGCCTATACCGGCGACTAGTGGTCCAAGAACACGGGACTGCCAGCGGCATTGCGGCTCGGGGAAGGCCGCGCTAAATCGCGGGCATGGCAAAGAAAGCTCCCGATATCCTGCGTATCGCAGTCGCCCAGTTGAACCCGACCGTCGGCGACATTGCCGGCAACCTCGCCAAGGCCCGCGAGGCGAGGGCGGACGCGGCGCGGCAGGGCGCGGACCTCATCCTGTTTACCGAACTGTTCATCGCCGGATACCCGCCGGAAGACCTCGTTTTGAAGCCTGCGTTTCTGGCGGCATGCGAAAAGGCCGCGAAGGATTTCGCCGAGGACACAGCGGACGGCGGGCCGGGCGTCATCATCGGCACGCCGCTGAAGCGCAACAGCGGCGTCCACAACGCCATCATAGTCGCTGACGGCGGCAAGGTCGTCGCGGAACGGCTGAAGGTCGACCTGCCGAACTACGGCGAATTCGACGAGAAGCGCGTGTTCCAGGCGGGGCCGGACCTGCCGGGTCCGGTGAATTTCCGTGGCGTTCGCCTCGGCATCCCGATCTGCGAGGACATCTGGGGCGAACTCGGCGTCTGCGAGACGCTGGCCGAGAGCGGCGCGGAATTGCTGCTGGTGCCGAATGGCTCGCCCTACTATCGCGGCAAGGTCGACGTGCGCCAGCAGGTTGTCATCAAGCAGGTGGTCGAGACCGGCCTGCCGATGATCTACGCCAACCAGCTCGGCGGGCAGGACGAACTGGTGTTCGACGGCGCGTCCTTCGCCATCCAGGCCGACCGCTCGCTTGCCTTCCAGATGAGCCAGTTCGAGGAGACGCTGGCGATAACGGAATGGAAGCGGACAGACGAGGGCTGGCTCTGCACCGAAGGACCGATGTCGCGCATCCCCGAGAAGGAGGAGGCGGACTACCGCGCCTGCATGCTCGGCCTGCGCGACTACGTGAACAAGAACGGCTTCAAGAACGTCGTGCTCGGCATGTCGGGTGGCATCGACTCCGCCATCTGCGCGGCCCTTGCGGTCGATGCGCTGGGCGAGGAGCGCCTGCGCGCCGTCATGATGCCGTACAAATACACGTCGAAGGATTCGCTGAAAGACGCCGAGGATTGCGCCCGCGCGCTCGGCTGCCGATATGACATCGTGCCGATCTTCGAGCCGGTGGAAGGCTTTTTGCATGCGCTGACGCAGCTTTTCGAGGGCACCAAGGAAGGCATTACCGAGGAGAATTTGCAGAGCCGCGCGCGTGGCACGATCCTGATGGCGATCTCCAACAAGTTCGGCTCGATGGTGGTGACGACGGGCAACAAGAGCGAGATGTCGGTCGGCTACGCGACGCTCTATGGCGACATGAACGGCGGCTTCAATCCGATCAAGGACCTCTACAAGATGCAGGTCTATGCGCTGGCCGCGTGGCGAAACACGACCGTGCCGCCCGGCGCGCTGGGGCCGTCGGGCGAGGTGATCCCGCAAAACATCATCGACAAGGCTCCGTCGGCCGAGCTGCGCCCCGACCAGAAGGACCAGGATTCGCTGCCGCCTTATCCGGTGCTCGACGACATCCTCGAATGCCTGGTCGAGAACGAGATGGGTGTCGACGAGATCGTGGCGCGCGGTCATGACCGCGATACGGTGCACCGCGTCGAACACCTGCTCTACATCGCCGAATACAAGCGCCGGCAGGCTGCGCCCGGCGTGAAGATCACGCGCAAGAATTTCGGCCGCGACCGGCGCTACCCGATCACCAACAGGTTCAGGGATCGGGGATAGGGTGGAGATCACCTCTGATCTCGATCGGCTCGACTTCGAGGCGACGCATGCGCTGCTGACGGCGACCTATTGGGGCAGCCAGCGAACCGCAGAGCTGGATCGGCGCGCTTTCGCGAACTCCGTCTGTGTGATTGCGCTTGTCGACGGACGGCAGGCAGGTTTCGCGCGAGCGCATGGCGACCGGACTCTGTTTGCGCGCATCTCGGACGTGATCGTCTGGCCGGAGCATAGGGGCAAGGGCATTGGCAAGGCGCTGGTGGAGGCGCTGCTGGACCACCCGGAATTGCGGACGGTGCAGACGTGGATGCTCAACACTTCGGACGCGCAGGGGCTTTACGAGCGCTACGGTTTCCGGCCTTGCACGGACGGCAAGGAAATGCGGCTCGACCGATCGGCTGCGGCGTGAGCGGGTTCATCGCTTTCCTGCGCGAGAATGCCCGCTGGCTGACGGGCGGGCTGCTTTTCACCTTCTTCTCTTCCTTTGGGCAGACCTTCTTCATCTCGCTGTCAGCCGGCCACATCCGAGAGGATTACGGACTGACGCATGGCGGGTTCGGGATGGTGTACATGATCGCCACGCTCGGCAGCGCATTGACGCTGCCTTATCTCGGCACGATCGTCGACCGCTACAGCGTGCGCCAGGTGACCCTGTTCATCGTGCCGATGCTCGCCGCCGCCTGCGTGCTGATGGCGGTTGCGCGTCATGTGGCGCTGCTCGTGCTGGCCATCTATCTCCTGCGCCTGTTCGGGCAAGGCATGATGGTCCACAACGCGGTCACGGCGACGGCGCGTTGGTTTTCGGCGCAGCGCGGGCGTGCGCTTTCGGTGATCATCCTCGGCCACAATGTCGGCGATGCGCTGCTGCCGACCGTATTCGTGGCGATGGCGGCCGCTTTCGGATGGCGCAGCACATGGCTGGCCGGTGCGGCCGTCCTTCTTGTGGTAGCGCTGCCGATCATAAGCGCGCTCGTCACAGTCGGCCGCACCCCCCGCGCGAACGACCCCGCGCCGCGCATTGTCGATGCAAGGGACTGGACGCGAGCCGAAGTCGTTCGCGACCCGATGTTCTACCTGCTCATGCTCGGCGTCATGGCTCCCGGCTTCATCGTGACGACCGTTTTCTTCCACCAAGTCTATCTGGTGGAGTTGCGCGGCTGGTCGCTGGGCGTCTTTGCCGCGTCGTTCACTATGGCAGCGCTGGTCAACAGCATCTTCACGCTTGTGTCGGGACAACTCATCGACCGCTTCTCGGGCCTGGCGCTGCTGCCTTTCGTTCTCGTCCCGCTGGGCGTCGCCTGCCTGATCCTGGGGTTGCTCGAGGCGCAATGGGTGCCGTTTCTCTTCATGGCGTTTCTTGGCTTTTCGAACGGGCTTTCGACAACGCTGTTCGGCGCCGTCTGGCCGGAAGTTTACGGCCTGAAGAATCTCGGAGCGATCCGGGCGCTGATTTTCTCGGCCATCGTCCTCGCTTCGGCTGCCGGTCCCGGGATAACCGGATATTTGATTGATGTTGGCGTCAGCTACCCCGGCCAGTTGCTCGCCATGGGGCTCTATTGCTTCGTGGTATCGATGCTGCTCGTGCCGATCTCGCGCCGGTTGCGTTTGCGTGCAAACGAGCAACAACCGGCCTGAACGGATCGCTCCTGGCATTTTAGGGGTTGGCGGGCCCGAACGCCTTGGCTATAAGCGCAGCCCCGACACACTCGAACAGGGAGGTCCTGAATGCTGGAATTTCACGTCCCCTCCCTGACCGCAGGGCTGCGACCCTGACGGTTGGCGGGCTTTGAACGAGCCCTGACATCGCGAGCTTTATACGTCTCGCGTCTTTTACAGAGCAGATTTTTGGGATGGCGTCCGGTTTCCGGCGTCAGGAAGAACATGACTCGTTTTCGCACCGACATGCGCGGCGGCGCTTTCCGCAGCGTTCTGGGTTTCAGTTGGGTTCACTGGCGGCGCCAGCCGCTGCGGCTTGCCTTCATCGTCACCGTATTCCTGCTGGCGACGATGGCAGACGTGCTGACGCCGCTGTTTGCTGGCCGACTTGTCGAGGCAGTCGCCAGCGGCGGCGCATTCGACGAGGCTGCCTGGAGTGCCGCGACATCGGCTTTCGGCGTGCTGATCGCGCTCGCCCTGGGCACGACGATCATGCGCCATTTCGGGTTCCTCGGCATCGTCAAGCTGACGCTGCGGATGATGTCCGACATCGGCGCGGATTCGTTCGATCGCGTGCAGCGCTTCTCGACCGACTGGCACGCCAACAGCTTCGCCGGCTCGACCGTGCGCAAGATCACCCGCGGCATGTGGGCAATCGACCTGCTGAACGACACGATCCTGATAGCGCTGTTGCCGTCGGTGGCGATGTTGGTCGGCACCACGGTCCTGCTCGGGATGTTCTGGCCTTCGATGGGAATTGTCGTCGCCATAGGCTCGTTGATCTACATCGTGCTGACGGTGTCGTTGTCGCTTGCCTACGTCGCGCCGGCTGCCCGCCTGAGCAATGCATGGGACACCAAGCTCGGCGGCGCGCTTGCCGATGCGGTGAGCTGCAACTCGGTCGTCAAGGCATTCGGCGGCGAAGGGCGGGAGGATGCGCGCTTCGCCAAGGTGGTCGCCAAGTGGCGCGCCCGCACCGCGCGTACCTGGACGCGCGGCACGATCAACGGCACGACGCAGGGGGCGACGCTGCTGCTGATGCGCACGGCCATTATCGGCTTTGCGCTGTTCCTGTGGTCGAGCGGCCAGGCGAATGCCGGCGACATCACCTTCGTGCTGACATCTTTCTTCATGCTGCAGGGCTATCTGCGCGACATCGGCCAGCATGTCCGCAACCTGCAGAAGTCGGTGAACGACATGGAGGAACTGGTCGAGATGCAGAGCCATCCGCTGGGTGTTGCCGATCGTGCGGGCGCGCAGGCAATCCGCATCGGCGCCGGCGGCATCGATTTCGAGAACGTCACCTTCCACTACGGAAGCCACAGGCTGCCGCTGTACCGGGATTTCTCGGTATCGATCCGGCCGGGCGAGCGTGTCGGTCTCGTGGGACACTCCGGCTCGGGCAAGACGACCTTCGTCAAGCTGATCCAGCGTCTCTATGACGTCAACAAGGGACGCATCGTGATCGACGGGCAGGACATTGCGCAGGCGAAGCAGGCGTCGCTGCGCTCGCAGATCGCCATCGTGCAGCAGGAGCCGATCCTGTTCCACCGCTCGCTGGCGGAGAACATAGCCTATGGGCGGCCGGGCGCGAGCCAGGAGGAGATCGAGCACGCGGCAAGGCTTGCCAGCGCGCATGACTTCATCATGCGGCTGCCCAAGGGCTATGCGACGCTGGTCGGCGAACGCGGCGTCAAGCTTTCGGGCGGCGAACGCCAGCGCGTGGCAATCGCGCGCGCCTTCCTAGCGGATGCACCAATCCTGATCCTGGACGAGGCGACATCGAGCCTCGATTCCGAGTCGGAGGTGCTGATTCAGCAGGCGATGGAGCGGCTGATGACGGGGCGCACCACGCTTGTCATCGCGCACCGGCTGTCGACGGTGAAGGCACTCGACCGCCTGCTCGTGTTCGATCGCGGCGAGATCGTCGAGGAAGGACGGCACGAAACGCTCGTCCGCAAGGACAACGGCATCTATCGCCGGCTGTTCGAGCGGCAGGCGCTTGAGTTGACGCGCGGGCTGTTCGACGTGGATGGCGAAAGGATCGCCTAATCAAGATGGCCGCCGATCCGATGACGGATTTCGGCGGCAATTTCATTGATAGTTTTGAGCTGAAATGGACGATACCGGTACCAAAAAGAAACGGAAAACACCAAATCGCAGCGAGAAGCGATCGCTGCGTGCTGCGGAGATTGTCACATTTCTGAGCCAGTACGGACGCAAGGCCCAAAAGTATACTGAACCCAATGATCGACGCTACAGCAGCGAAGTTGAACGTGAGGTCAAACGCTTGCCCCCTCAAGCATTGGACGACTTGATGCGGGAAGACGAGGAATGAGGCGACCCTTAGCTAACTGCATCGCACTTCCAATTCTCCGAGGCTTCATCTAAGTGTCAACCGTGGTGCGGCGGTCCTTTTTGAGTTGTAACTTTTCACTCCTTGGTCTACGGCCCGCAAATGTCCGTCACCGTCCGTTTCGCACCATCCCCCACCGGAAACATCCATATCGGCAACGCCCGCACGGCGTTGTTCAACTGGCTGTTCGCCTGGAAGAACGGCGGCAACTTCGTGCAGCGTTTCGACGACACCGATCTGGCGCGGTCGAAGCAGGAATATGCGGACGCCATTCAGTATGATCTCCACTGGCTCGGCATTTTCCAGGACGTGACCGAATACCAGTCGAAGCGTTTCGATTTCTACGAGGACGCGGTTGCAACGCTGAAGCGGGCAGGGGTGCTCTACGCCTGCTACGAAACGCCCGAGGAACTCGACCTCCGGCGCAAGATCCGCCGCACCCGCGGCCTGCCGCCGGTCTATGGCCGTGAAGCGCTGGCGCTCAGCCACGCCCAGATTGCAGAATACGAATCCGACGGACGCAAGCCGCACTGGCGCTTCTTGCTGCCCAATTTCCAGAGCGACCCGATGCAGCCGGAGCGGACGGAGGTGAGCTGGAACGACCTCGTGCGCGGGGAGGAGACGATCGACCTCGCCTCGCTGTCCGATCCGATCCTGATCCGCGAGGATGGCACGTTCCTGTACACGCTGCCTTCTGTGACCGACGATATCGACATGGGCATCAGCCATGTCATTCGCGGCGACGACCATGTCACCAATACCGGCGTGCAGATTGCGCTTTTCCGCGCACTGGGCGCGGAGCCGCCGGAGTTCGGGCACCACAATTTGCTGACGGCGGTTACCGGCGAGGCGCTGTCCAAGCGCACCGGCGCGCTGTCGATCGCAAGCCTGCGCGAAGCGGGCCTCGAACCCATGGCGATCGCATCGCTGGCGGTGCTGACCGGCACGTCAGAGAATGTGGTTGTCGCGCCGTCGATGTCGGACCTCGCAAAGCTGTTCGAACTGGACGCGACGTCGAAATCGGCGGCGAAGTTCGATCCCGAGGACCTGAAGACGCTCAACCGCGACCTTCTGCGGCATATGCCGTTCAAGGAGGCGCGCGACAGGCTGTCGGCGCTCGACATCTTCGACGAGCAGGCGGAGCCCTTCTGGATGGCCATTCGAGGCAACCTCGACACACTCGCTGACGCGGCGACCTGGTGGCGCATCGTCAAGCAGGGGCCTGAAATGCCGCTCGACCTGTCGGAGGAAGACAAGGAATTCGTGCGCGAGGCTTTCGACATGCTGCCGCCCGCACCGTGGGATCGCGATACGTTCAAGCCGTGGATCGAGGCGGTGAAGGAAAAGACCGGACGCAAGAGCAAGGCGCTCTACGCACCGCTGAGGATCGCCCTTACCGGACTTCCGTCCGGGCCGGAGCTTGCGGATCTGCTGCCACTTCTGGGTCCGGAAGGAATACAGGCCCGACGACCCTGACGCGGCGTTCCTCGCCCGGGGGCGAGGATTTGCTGACGCGCGGCGTGTTCGCCATGCGTTTCAGAGCCTCTGCATCCAGCCCGCCGTCGAGATTGGCCTGTGTCTCCGGATCAAGGCCGGGATCCGGGCGTGTTGCAGGCTGCGGCGATTCCGGCTCGGCCGCCACCGGCTGCTCGGCCGGCGGGTTGCCGGCGATTACGCTGAAGTTCGAGGCTTCGTTGGGTTTTGGGATGCCGCAGGCACAGCCGGCGGGCGTGGGTACGCCAGTCTGCTTGTAGAGCCATGCGGTCGGCAGATCGTCGTAGGGGCGCCCGGAAATTCCGGAACGCATCGCTTCGGATTCCTGGCTTGACCGGTGATAATAGAGCTGGACCTCGGTCCCCGGGCAACTCGACTGGCAATTGGCCTGGTCGCGCTCGAAATCCGACGGCGACGACATGTTGGAGACCGGGAAATAGTAGCCGTCGCAGGTGCGCACACAGAGCGTACGGTAGCGGCCAGGCGGTGCCGAGAATCGAATCCGGCCGCCTTCGTTGACCCAGCCACCCTCAGGCTCCCGGGTTATGCGGCGGGCCTGCTGGCCTTCGTCGCGACGGACAGGTGCACCGAGATCGTCGAGCGTGCCGCGTTGGCGGACACCGCCCCCAAAAATCTGGTCGAGCAGATTGCGTGGCCCGTCCAGCCCGCGCGCAGGCCTGCGCCCTGCGACGGCATCGTCGCGGCAGCCATTGGCGCGCAGCGCGGCCATGATCTGGGCCCGCGACCTCTGCGGCTTGGCAGTCCGGGTGCCGCGGCTTTCGAGTGATGCGAGATTGCGCTCCATCCGGCCGATCTTCTGGTCGTAAGCCGCGCAGGCGCCGGAACCGCTCTTGAAGATGCGGAAGCCGCATCCCGCGCTGCGCGCCTGGCTCTTTGCCAGTTGAAGCTGATCGCGTTGCCTGGCGATTGCCGCTTCTGTCCTGCGGGAGCGCGAGGTAGACGCGCCGCCGCCCGAAGTCAGCTCAGCCTCCAACTGCCGGCAGACACGGGATTGCGCCAACGCGACATCGGGCACCAGCACCGCAAAGGCCAGCAGGGCCGCGAAGATCGCAGCAAACCCAAGATCGGACCGCCTGGCGGGTTTTTGCGGACCTGCCGCCATGATGTTCCGGCTCTGCATTGGTATTGGGGCCGACTCTAGTGGCGGCGACGTTAATCCTTCGGATGGGCTTTGTCGCCGACGCGTTCGGGGCAAACGATCACGTCTGCGACAACTCCTGGCTGCGATGCTCCCCCTCAGCGACGGCAATGGCCGTCATGTTGACGACGCCGCGCGAGGTTACCGAAGGCGTCAGGATGTGCGCGGGCTTTTGTGTCCCGAGCAGCATCGGGCCGACGTGAAGCGCGTCCATCATCTGCTTGAGCGCCGTCAGCGTGATGTTTGCCGCATCGAGGTTCGGGAAAACGAGCAGGTTTGCCTCGCCCTTGAGCTTCGAATGCGGATAGACGCGCTGCCGCAGCATTTCCGACAGCGCCGTATCGGCGTGCATTTCGCCGTCGAAATGCAGGTCCGGCGCGATTTTCCGGAGGATGTCGCCGGCTTCGCGCATCTTGCGCGAGCTTGGCGATTCCCGCGATCCGAAGTCGGACAGCGACAGCAGTGCAGCCTTCGGCTCAATGCCGAAGCGCCGGATCGCCTCGGCGGCGAGCACCGTCATTTCCGCGACTTCCTCGGCATCGGGGTCGATCGTCACGTAGGTGTCGGTCAGGAAGATCACGCCGCGCTGCGTGATCAGCATCGAAAGCGTCGAGAGATCGCGGTCGCGCACCAGTTCGCGCTTGCCGATGATCAACGTGACGTTGCGCAGATGGCGCTCGAAGCGGCCTTCGAGGCCGCAGATCATGGCGTCGGCGTCGCCGCGCTTGACCGCAAGAGCAGCGATCACGGTGGGATTGCCGCGCACCATCAGGCGGGCTGCTTCCTGGGTCACGCCGCGCCGGCCCATCAACTCGATCAGCAGGTCGACGTAAGCGCGGTAGCGCGGGTCGTCCTCGGGGTTGATCAGCTCGAAATCGACGCCCGGGCGGATGCGCAGGCCGTAGCGCTTGAGCCGGACGTCGATGACATGCGGGCGGCCGACCAGGGTCGGCAGCGCGATACCTT
This sequence comes from Mesorhizobium sp., assembly GCF_016793485.1. Taxonomy (GTDB): domain Bacteria; phylum Pseudomonadota; class Alphaproteobacteria; order Rhizobiales; family Rhizobiaceae; genus Mesorhizobium_K. The sequence goes on from NZ_JAEULZ010000030.1 coordinate 113,370, forward strand.
CCTCCAGCACAACCTGCGCAGCCCGCAGCACGCGCTCATCTTCGCCGTCGGCATAGATGACGCGCTTGGCTTGGGCGCCCTTGGCGATCGAGAAGACCGGCTTCATGACAAGGCCGGAGCGGAAGACGAAGCGGTTCAGCTTGTCGACATAGGCCTCGAAATCCTCGATCGGCCGCGCGGCGACGCCGCTATCGCAGGCGGCTTTGGCGACGGCCGGCGCGATCCTCAGGATCAGCCGGGGGTCGAAGGGCGAGGGGATGAGGAAATCCGGCCCGAAGGTCGGCGTCTCCTCGGCATAGGCGCGCGCCGCCACGTCTGAGGGCTCCTCGCGCGCCAGCGCCGCGATGGCGCGAACCGCGGCCATCTTCATCTCCTCGTTGATGGCGCGCGCGCCGCAATCGAGCGCACCCCGAAAGATGTAGGGGAAGCAGAGCACGTTGTTGACCTGGTTCGGGAAGTCCGAGCGCCCGGTGCAGATCATGGCGTCGGGACGCGCCTCGCGGGCGGCATCCGGCATGATTTCCGGTGTCGGATTGGCGAGCGCAAGGATCAGCGGCTTTGCCGCCATGTCCTTGAGCAGATCGGCGCTGAGCACGCCGGCGGCCGACAGGCCGAGGAAAACGTCGGCCCCGCCGATGACGTCTGCCAGCGTGCGCGCCGGCGTGTCCTTGACGTAAGGGTCCTTCCAGCGGTCCATCTCCTCGATGCGGCCCTTGTAGGCGACGCCGAAGCGGTCCGTGACCCAGATGTTCTCGACATTCGCGCCGAGCGACACCAACAAGTTAAGGCAGGCGATCGCAGCCGCGCCTGCGCCGGAAGTAACGATCTTGACCTCGGAAAGCTTCTTGCCCGCCAGTTCCAACCCGTTCAACACAGCAGCGCCGACGATGATGGCGGTGCCGTGCTGGTCGTCGTGGAATACGGGGATGCCCATCTTTGCCTTCAGGCGCTCCTCGACCTCGAAGCATTCGGGCGCCTTGATGTCTTCGAGGTTGATGCCGCCGAAAGTCGGCTCCAGCGCCGAGATCGTGCTGACCATGTGCTCGATGTCGGGCGCGTCGATCTCGATGTCGAAGACGTCGATGTTGGCGAATTTCTTGAACAGGACGGCCTTGCCTTCCATCACCGGCTTGGAGGCAAGCGGGCCGATATTTCCGAGGCCGAGCACCGCCGTCCCGTTGGACACGACGCCGACGAGGTTCGCCCGGCTGGTGTAGTCTGCAGCGACGGAGGGATCGTCACGGATGGCGAGGCAAGGCGCTGCCACTCCTGGCGAATAGGCAAGCGCGAGGTCGCGCTGGTTGCCGAGCGGCTTTGTCGCCTGGATCTCCAGTTTTCCCGGCGTCGGATATTTATGGAAGAAAAGGGCAGCCTGATCGAGGTCGAGGCGGGCGTTTTTCTGTTTGTCGGTTTCCATTGCGTCGTCTTTGCGCCCCGCGTTTCGTTCCAGCGTTCTAGTTCGGTTCGGTTACCAAATTCAACGCCCGCACGCAGGCAGCCGGCAGGGCCGTCACACTGTTGTTGCATGAATCGGGGCATAGGCAACGCAGAGGCAACGGGTTGACCGCCATGCAGAGCCAGAAAACCCAGCAATTCCGGACTATTTTCATCTCCGACGTTCATCTCGGTTCGAAGGCGGCGAAGGCCGAGTTCCTGATCGACTTCCTGCGCCACCATGAGGCCGAGACGATCTTCCTGGTCGGCGACATCGTCGACGGCTGGCGGTTGCGCCGCTCCTGGCACTGGCCGCAACTTCACAACGACGTCGTCCAGAAGCTACTGCGCCAGGCTCGCAAGGGCGTGAACATCACTTACATCGCCGGGAACCACGACGAATTCCTGAGGATGTTCCAGGGTACGCATTTCGGCGGCATCGAGGTCGCGGATCGCGCCATTCATATTGGCGCGGACGGCAAGCGCTACCTGATCATCCATGGCGACCAGTTCGACGCGGTGGTCGTGAACGCGCGTTGGCTCGCCTATCTCGGCGACCGGGCCTACGACCTCGCCATGTTCGCCAACAGGGTGGTTGCCCGCGTGCGAAGAGCGATGGGGCTGCCCTACTGGTCGCTTTCCTCATGGGCCAAGGTGACGGTGAAGCAGGCCGTGAACTTCATTGGCGCCTTCCAGGACGTGCTGACGGAAGAAGCCCGTAGATCCGAGGTTGACGGGGTGATCTGCGGCCACATCCACCATGCGGCCATGGAGACGTTCGGCGACCTACGATACATCAATACGGGCGACTGGGTCGAAAGCTGCACGGCGGTGGTCGAGCATTTCGACGGGCGCATGGAGATCATCCATTGGCCGCACGTCAGGGCGCAAGAGGTTCCGACCGAGAAGTTCGTTCCCGTCCTGATCGACGGCCGGGTGCCGGGCAAGGCAACCGGACGCGCGGTCGAAGCCGCCTGAGACTCCAGCAGCAATCGAAGAACGACGTGTGGCGGCGATGCACCATCGCATCAATCCTGATTCAGCAAGGCAGCGGACAATCCGCCCGGCCGATGCGCGCGGCGAGCGCCTCGGCGTTCTTGGCGGTTCAAGCCTGACGCAAACAGCGGCAACACTTGGTCCAGCCGGTTCCGCGAAAAAGGAAGCCGTGGTAGTCGGGCAAATCCCTCGGCGCCGATTCCGGGCGGTATCGGCCGGAGCGCCCTTCCTTCATGTCACTGCCGCCCCTGCAGCCTGAACAACGGATCAAGCCACCCGGCTTCGAGTTGCGCATATCCCTGATCTACGGCGCGATCTTTGCGTCGCTAGGCATCCATCTGCCCTATTTTCCGCTGTGGCTGGAGGCTGAAGGCTTCAACGCGGAGCAGATCGGCGTGATCCTCGCCGCGCCGATGTTCGTGCGCGTCATCACCACGCCGGTCATCTCGTCCATGGCCGACCGGGCGAGGGACCGTGCCAATATGCTGGTCGCGGTCAGCATTGCCTCGCTCGCCCTTTCGCTCGGCTACTTCCTGCCGACGAGCTACGGCGTCGTGCTGGCCGTGTCCGTGCTGCTGGCCATCTTCTGGGCGCCGCAGGTGCCGCTGACGGATTCGCTGGCGCTGTCGGGCGTGCGGCGTTTCCGTTCCAGCTACACCAAGATGCGCATCTGGGGATCCCTGGCGTTTCTGGTTGCGAGCGTCGTCTGTGGCGCAATCCTTTCGGTATCGGATGCATCCACCATTCCGATAATGATTTCCGCCGGCTTGCTGTTGGCCTGCGCCGCCGCGATGCTCGCACCGCGCCTTGGACCGCCTCGTCGTCCAGCTGGCGTTTCTGGGGCAGTCGTCCTGGGGGCCGGTCCAAAGCTTTTCGGGCTGTATTTCATCCTGTTTGTCGCCGGGACGGGCGCTATCAACGCAAGCCATGGCTTCATGTTCGCGTTTGTCTCCATCTACTGGAAAGGCATCGGCCTCGGCGACGCAACGATTGGCGCGCTCTGGGCTTGGGCAGTGGTCGCGGAAGTCGTGACCTTCCTGGTTTTCAACCGGGTCCTGGGCCGGGTCTCTGCGAACGCCGTAATGGCTATTGCTGGGTTCGCGGCGGTCGTGCGGTGGATCGTCTATCCGCTGATCGAGCCCGCAGGTCTCGGCGTCCTGGGGTTCTTCCTCGTGCAAAGCCTGCACGCGCTGTCTACCGGCCTGCTGCTGATCGGCCTGCAAAAGATGATCGGTGAGACGATGCCCGAGGAGCGCACCGGCGCGGCGCAGGGCGTCGCCTTCTTCGCAGTCGGGTTCTCGATGGCTGTCGTGACGCTCGCCTCGGGGCCGCTCTATGAGTGGCTAGGGATCAATGGCTTCTATGCCATGGCGATCGTTGCGGCGGTGGGACTCGCCCTGATCGCGGCCGCATCGCTCAGCCAGCGCAATCACCCCCACAAGTCAGGTGTGGGCGCCGACACCATGGAGCCCTGATAGGTGAGGCCCGGGTCACGGTCGCGCGCCAGGAGCAGCGGACCATCGAGATCGACAAAATCCGCGCCCTGCGCCAGCAGAACGGCAGGCGCCATGGCCAGCGACGTGCCGACCATGCAGCCGACCATGACCGAAAAGCCGAGTTCCCGCGCCCGGTCGCGAAGCGCGATCGCGGCGGTCAGGCCGCCGGCCTTGTCGAGCTTGATGTTGATGGCATCATAGAGCCCGACGAGTTGCTCCAGCCCTGCGGCGGTATGCACGCTCTCGTCGGCGCAGATCGGGACCGGCCGCGCGATATGTCCAAGGATCGCGTCCTGGCCGGCGGGAAGGGGCTGCTCTATCAGCGCGACGCCAAGTTCGGCCGCGGCCGCCAGATTGCGGACGATGTTCTCCTCGTTCCAGCCCTCGTTGGCGTCGAGAATCAGACGGCTCTCGGGTGCGGCCCCGCGCACCGCAAGGATGCGCTCGATGTCGCCGTCGCCGCCGATCTTGACCTTCAGGAGCGGCCGCGCCCGGTTTTCGCGCGCCTGGGCGGCCATCGCCTCAGGCGTGGAGAGGGACAGGGTATAAGCGGTTTCCAGAGGTACGGGCGCGGGTACGCCGAGGCGTTGAGCGACACGAACGCCCGTCTGCTTGGCCTCCAGGTCCCACAAGGCGCAATCGACCGCATTGCGCGCCGCGCCCGGTTTCATGATATCCATCAATCGCTTGCGGTCGATTCCCGAAGCGATGGAGTCAGCAGCGGCCTCTATGGCAACACGAACGCCATCCATCGTCTCGCCATAGCGGCGGTATGGGACGCATTCGCCACGCCCGGTCCGCGCGCTATCGGAAATGGTGCAGGTAATGACCTCCGCCTCTGTCTTCGTTCCGCGCGATATTGTGAACGCGCCCGCGATAGGAAAACGTTCCTCAACGACCGAAAGGACACGCTTCATGGATAAAGTCTCCGGAAAACCCTTGAGGGCTCGCAGCAAAATCGACAGCGGTGGCCCGACCGGTTAAGACGATTCATCATGCTTATCAACGCCCGCAGGCAAGCCAAAATCGGCGACGACCTCGATCCGCGCATCGAGACGAGCGAGGAAGGCGGCACGACCGTTTGCCGGCTGTCGGGTAACTGGACCACCCGCCGCGTCGCCATCGTCGACAAGGCGATGCGGGATATTCCAGGAAAAAGCAGGAACGGCCCGCTTGTGATCGACATGTCCGGCATCGGGCGGCTGGACACGGCCGGAGCCTGGCTGGTCCAACGCCTTGCGGCAGCCGCCCGCGCCACAGGGAGGGATGCGCAGATCCGCGGGCAGACGGATGTCGCGGGCATCCTGCTGTCCGCCGTGGCCGACGCGACCGAACGCCCCGGAGATTCCCGAAGGGCCACCCGCCCGAACCTGATCGTATCTTTTCTGGAAACCCTTGGGCGCGGCGTCGACGAGATGCGCAGGGATTTCCTGGCCGCGATGAATATCCTCGGCGCCACCATACGGGGTGGGCAGATGAAGCTCGGCCGTGGCCACGGCATCAACTTCGCGGCCATCTTCTCGCAGATCGACCGCATGGGAATCGGCGCCATTCCCGTGGTCGTGCTGATGTCGGCCATCGTTGGAGCGATCGTCGCCCAGCAGGGCGCCTACCAGCTTTCCTATTTCGGCGCCGACATCTTCGTGGTCGACCTTGTGGGCATCCTCGTATTGCGCGAACTCGGCGTGCTGATGACGGCGATCATGATTGCCGGCCGCTCGGGAAGCGCTATTACCGCCGAGATCGGCTCAATGAAGATGCGCGAAGAGGTCGATGCGCTGAAGGTGATCGGGCTGAACCCGGTCGGCGTGCTGGTTTTTCCAAGACTCGTCGCGCTCGTGGTCGCACTGCCATGCCTGACCGTCCTTGCGAATTTCGCGGCGCTTGGCGGCGGCATCCTCGTCACGTGGTTCTATTCCGACATACCGCCGGTACAGTTCATCGACCGGCTGCGGCTGGCCGTGGACGTGTCCACCATCTTCGCCGGCCTCATCAAGGCGCCGTTCATGGCGCTGACCATCGGCATCATCGGCGCGGTCGAGGGCCTCAAGGTCGGCGGCAGCGCGGAATCGCTGGGACAGCGGGTTACGGCTTCCGTGGTGAAGTCCATCTTCGTCGTCATCATCCTCGATGGCGCGTTTGCCATATTCTACGTGGCAATCGACTTCTAGGATTAGATGGCATGAACGCAGCAGCCGAGATCGAGAGAACGGACACAGAGGCGCAGGACAAGGCAGACGTCGTGCTGTCCGTGCGCGACGTGACCGTGGCGTTTGGGGAAAAGGTTATCCTCGACAAGCTCTCGCTCGACGTGAAGCGCGGCGAGATCATGGGCTTCGTCGGCGCATCAGGCGCAGGCAAATCCGTGTTGCTGCGGACCGTGCTCGGCCTCAACAAGAAGCAGGCCGGCACGATTCGCCTGTTCGGCGTCGATCTGGACAAGGCGAGCGAGTCGGAACGCATGCGGCTCGACATGCGCGTCGGCGTGCTGTTCCAGTTTGGCGCGCTGTTCTCGGCGCTGACGGTCATGGAAAACATCCAGGTGCCGATGCGGGAATATCTGGATCTTCCACAATCGCTGATGGACGAACTGGCGCTCCTCAAGATCGAACTGGTCGGCCTGCCTGCCGACGCCGCGCGAAAATATCCGAGCGAACTGTCGGGCGGCATGATCAAGCGCGCGGCGCTGGCGCGCGCGCTTGCGCTGGACCCTGAAATCGTCTTCCTGGATGAACCGACGTCGGGCCTCGATCCCATCGGGGCGTCGGAATTCGATGAGCTTGTCGTCAAGATGCGCGACACGATGGGGCTGACCGTCTACATGGTGACTCACGACCTCGACAGCCTGTTCTCGATCTGCGACCGGGTTGCGGTGCTGGGCAAGAAGCGGGTGCTGGTGCAAGGCACGATCGCCGACATGCTGGCAAGCGAGGAACCCTGGGTGAAATCCTATTTCAGGGGCAAGCGGGCGCGACAGCTCGACCTTGCCGCGAGAGACTAGGGCCGCGAGAGACTAGGGACGGAATGGAAACCAGAGCCAACTACGTTATCGTCGGCATCTTCACGCTGGTTGCGATCGTCTCGGCGTTTGTGTTCGTCTATTGGGCCTCGGGTATCGGCGACCGGGGCGAAACGACCGAGTTGCGCATCCGCATTCCAGGGTCGGCGTCTGGCCTTGGCCGGGGCAGCGCCGTTCTGTTTAACGGCGTCAAGGTCGGCGACATCAGGCGGGTCTACATCGATGTGCTGAACCCGACGGTGGCGATTGCAGACGCGGAGGTCGACCGCCTGACCCCGATCACCAAGTCGACGCAGGCCGACGTCGGCATCGCTGGACTGACGGGCCAGGCCAATATCGAATTGCGCGGCGCTGGACCGACGGAGCCCAACCTTCTCGACGAGGCCGAGCAGAACGGCACGGTTGCCGAAATAACCGCCAATCCGTCCGCCGTGACAAATCTGCTGCAGACGGCGCAGGATATCTTCAAGCGCGCCGACAACGTGCTGAACGACCTCGAAACTTTTACCCGAGACGTGCGTGGGCCGCTGACCCAGACGGCGAAAAACGTCGAAACGTTCTCGAAGGCTCTGGCCGACAATTCGGACGGCATCGACAAGTTCCTGTCGAGCGTCACGGCGGTAGCGGAGGAGCTTCAGGGCTTTGCAGGCAAGCTGGATGGCACGATCAAGGCCGCTGAGAGCCTGCTGACGTCGGTCGATCCGGAAAAGATCAAGAGCATTGTCGCAAACGTCGAGGGCTTTACCGAAGACCTGAAGCAGCAGAGCGCGCGCTTCGACGGCATCGTCACCGGAGTGAACCAGGCTGTATCCACCATCAATGGCTTCGCCAAGCAGGCCGAACAGACGCTGACCAAGGTCGATGGCGTCCTCGACGGCGTGAACCCGGCGACGGTGCGCACGACGCTCGACAACATCGCCAAGGCCAGCGCCAGCGCCGACAAGGCAGCTTCCGACATCGCCGCCTTCACAAACAAGATCAGCCCGCGCGCCGCGGATATCGACAAGGTCATCAGCGATGCTCGCGAGATTTCCGGCCGGCTCAACGCCGCCTCGACGCGGGTGGACGGCATTCTTGCCAAGGTGGACAGCCTGCTGGGCTCGGGCGACGCGCAAGGCGTGATGGCGCAGGCCGGCGAGACGCTGAAATCGTTCAAGCAGGTGGCCGACACGCTGAACGCCCGCCTCGGCGGCATTATGGACAATCTGGCGCGGTTCTCCGGCTCCGGCCTGCAGGATGTCGATGCGCTGGTGCAGGATGCGCGCCGCTCGATCAACCGGATCGAACGCGCGGTAACCGATCTGGAGCGCAATCCGCAGCGGATAATAACCGGTGGAGACGGCAGCGTGCGCCAGTATGACGGGCGGATGCGGCGTTGACTTTGCCGGCTTGGGTCCGCATGACTCCAGGCGAGGGATTGCCTGCCACGGCGCGGCGTGGTTGCGGGGACGCGGTTTGAGAGTTGTGAGGCAGATATCGGCCGCCGTGGGCCTTTCGCTCCTGGTGTCGGGATGCGCGCTGCTGGGCGGCTCGAAACCGCTCGACACCTTCGAACTGACGACGCCCGCCATCGAGGCGCAGACGCGCGGCCGCAGCTACAGGCAGATCCTGATCGCCGAGCCGTCGGCGCTCAAGGCGCTCGACGGCCAGAACATCGTCATTTCGCCGGCCCCCGGGAACATCCAGTATCTCAAGGGCGCGCAATGGGCCGACCGCCTGCCCAAGATCGTGCAAGCGCGGTTGGCGGATACTTTCCAACGCTCAGGCCAGTTCAGGGGCGTGGGCAGGCCGGGCGAGGGGCTGGCGATCGACTATCAGGTCGTGATCGAGGTGCGCTCCTTCCAGATCAACGTGCAGGGCACGTCGACCGCCGAGGTCGAGCTGTTCGTGCGCCTGCTCAACGACCGCAACGGCGTCATCCGTTCCGAAAAGGTGTTTGCCGCGACCGCTCCCGTCGCCGGGGCAGGCAATTCCGGCTATGTCGCGGCGCTGGACGCGGCGTTCGGACAGGCGGCGATCGAGATCGTCGAGTGGACTGCGAAGCTGCTCTGAGGGCAGCTTGCCTGAAGCGCATATCGTTCGGGACGATGGCGCCACAGTTCCCCGGAAAGTTTCAGACATAAAAAGGGCGGGAGATCATCCCGCCCTTTTCCAATTGTGCTTTCGGACGCTTACCGCAGACGGCCCGACGCATGGGCCAGCATGGTGTAGACCTTGCCGGTGTCCGACGTCAGGTAGGTCTGCGTCATCGTGTTGTCCTTGTCGCTGCGGGCGACGTCCTTCAACAGCCGCTCGAAGTCCTCGCAATAGCGGTCCACGGCGACGCGGAAATCGCCATCCTGCTGGTACTTGCGGCGGATGTCGTCGAACGTCTGCTGTCCCTTCAGCGTGTAAAGCCGGCGGGTGAAGACGTCCCGCTCGCCGCGACGATAGCGATCCCACAGTTCGATCGAAGCGTCATGGTCGATGGCTCGCGCGATGTCGACGGACAGCGAGTTGAGCGACTCGACAACCTGCAGCGGCGAGCGTTGCGTCGGATTGGGGCGGGGAGTTCCTGCGACAGCAGCCGGTGCCTCCTCACGGGACGCGCCTTGCAACAGATCGCGGACCCAACCACCCTGCGGAGCGGTGGCTTCACGGCGTTGCGCAGGCGCTTCGGCCGGGCGTTCTGCCGTTACCGTAGCAGTGCGGGCAGGGGCCACGGGAGCAGCAGGCGGCGCTGCGGGACGGCGGGGTGCGGCCTGCGGCGCCTGGGGCTGCGGTGCGGCCGGAGCCGCCGGGCGCGGCGCCTGTGCAACCGGAGCAGGACGCGCCGGGGCCGCCGCTGGCGCTGGCCGCGGTGTGGCGCGCGCCTCGGAAACATCCGAGTTGCGGCCCGACTTGGCGACGATGGCGGAAAGCTCCTTCAGCGCGTTGATCTGCTCGCTGACGGCGCGGCGGATCGCGGTGGAGGATTCCTTTGCCTCCATCGGCAGGTCAAGGACGCCCTTCTTGATCTCGGCGCGTGTCTCTTCCAGTTCGGCACGAATGCCCTGAGCCGCGCGGCGCATGTCCTCGGTCGCCCCGCTGAAGCGCGTGGTGGCCGATTCGATGAGATCGGCGAAGGCGTTGCGCATCTTCTCGGTCGACTCCAGCGTCCGGCCCTCGGCCTTCTGCATGGCGTTGCCGACAAGGTTCTCGAAGGAGCGCATGACGCGCTCGAGATCTTCCGACTTCTTGACCAGGCCGACGGCCAGATCTTCGAGCGACGACTGCCGCTCGAGCGTCTGTTCGAGGTTGTTCTGGGCCGAGCTCAGCAGGTCCGAAGCGCTCGACAGGAGCTTGCTGTGAGCTTCGAACTTGGTGGCGATGCCGGCCACCTCGCGCAGCGTGTTGGAAGACAGCTCGGTCAGGCGGTTGGTGTTCTGGTCGACCAGACGCGCGCTGCTTGCGAAGGTCTGCGCGGCCTTGTCGGTGCTGGCGGCGAAGGTCTGCGTGCTGCTGGCCAGACGCTCGTCGACATTGGACAGGTTGGCCGCCGCCGTCTCGATAAGGCCGTTGAGCTGCGTGCTGGACTCGGCAAGCCGATCGATGAGACCAGCGACGCCTTCCGACAGGCCTGTGCGCGCGCCGTCGACAGCAGACAGCGTCTCGGCCGTCCGGTGGGCAAGGGCATTCACCAGCGCCTGGTTCTCTGCGCGCAGCTTCTCGGACGTGCGCTGCGAGATGCCTTCAACGGCGTTGACTGTCTCGGCGGTGCGGTTTGCGAGCGTATCAACCAGTTCCTGGCTGCCAAGCTGCAGACGCTCCGTCGAACGGGCGGTCACATCCTCGACGGCCTGCAGCGTTTCCGCCGTGCGGTTTGCCAGCGTGCCGACCAGCTCCTGGCTGCCAAGCTGCAGGCGCTCGGTCGAGCGGGCGGTTGCGTCCTCGACGGCCTGCAGCGTTTCGGCAGTGCGGTTCGCCAGCGTGCCGACGAATTCACGGCTGCCAAGCTGCAAGCGTTCCGTTGAACGGGCAGTAACCTGTTCGACGGCATGCAGGGTCTCGGCGGTACGGTTTGCCAACGCCTGAACGAGGGACTGCCCCTCTGTCTGGAGGCGTTCCGCCGTACGGGCGGTGACATCTTCCAGCGTCTGCGCCAGTTCGTTGCCGGTCTGGCCGAAGCGATCGACGAGCGGACGCGCCGTCTCGTCGAGGATGCGCGTGATCTCGGCGGAGCGCTCGGCCAGCATCGCGTTGAGTTCACGCGTATTGCTGCCGATGGTGCGCGCGGCTTCGTTGGTGCTCTGGCCGATATGCTGGCCGACGGCGGCGAAGGTTTCGGAAATGACGTTCGCCCGTTCGATGAGCTGCTGCTCGGCGTGCGCGACCTGCTCGCCAAGCTTCTCGCCCATGGTGATGGCGCCGGCTGCGAGGCGGTTTTCCGCGTCCTCGACATGGGCGTTAACGCGCGCGGCCACCGCCTGTGCACCCGCCGCCAGTCGCTCGTCGGCGATCGTCAGGGTGTCGTCGATGCTGCGGGCGCGTGCCTCGAGCTCGGCGGACGTCTGCTGCGTGCGTGCAACGATGCGCTTTTCGGTGTCGGCAAAGGCGCTGATGACGGTTTCCGCATGCTCGCCGATCGCCATCGCGCTCTCGCCGACCTTGGCGGCGAGCCTGCGCTCCGCATCGTCGAAGAGGTTGCCGACCTCGAGTGCGCGGGTCGACAGCACCTGCGTCGTGTCGTCGACGCGGGAGGCGACCTGGCGATCGACCGCGGCAAAGACGTTGCCGATCTCGACAGCACGGTTCGACAGCGAGGCCGCTGTTTCCGCGACGCGGTCGGAGATGCGCTTGTCGGCCTCTTCGAAGTTGAAGATGATTTCGCCGGCCTTGGTGCCGAGCGTCGCGGCGCTGTCGGCGACGCGATCGGCAAGGCGCTGGTCGGCTTCATCGAAGATCCGGCCAAGTTCGCCGGCACGCGATTCCAGCTTCTCGGCGCCATCGGCGATGCGCGAAACGAGCTTCTCGTCGGCGCGGTCGAAGATGCGGCCGAGCTCGGATGCGCGGGTCGCCAGCGCATCGGCGGATTCGCTGATGCGCATGCCGAGCCTCTGGTCGGCGTCGTCGAAATTGCGGACGATGTCGCCGGCGCGGGCCGCAAGCGAACCGACGGTCTCCATGGCGCGGGCGACGAGCTGCTGGTCGGCCTCGTCGAAGGCGCGCGAAATCTGCTCGGCGCGGCTGGCCATGCGGTTGGCGATCTCGTCGCCATGGGCGACGAGGGCGAGCGAAGTGTCCTTGGCGCGCGCTGCCAGCCTCTGGTCGGATTCGTCCAGCACGCGGGCGATTTCCTCGGCGCGGCCTGAAACCAGTCCGGCCACTTCCTCGCTGCGGGCGAGGAGCGCGCTCGACGTGGCCTCGGTGCGGGCGGCAATCTTGCTGTCGGCCTCGCCGAAAGCCTTGGCGATGTCGTCCACGCGGGCGAACAGGGCGCTCTGCGTCTGTTCGGCGCGATCGGCCATGCGCTTGTCGGCTTCGGCAAAGGCATTGCCGGCCTGCTCGTTCAGCGTGTTCGTCACTTCCAGAACCTTGTCGCGCAGGGCTCCGGCGACCGTGACGGCGCTCTTCTCCAGGACGGAGCGGACATTGTCGACGCCAAGGTTGAGGGCGCGCTCCATGGTGCCGGTGCGCTCTTCGATGACGCCGGTCTGGCGACGGAAGGCTTCCTCGATCTTCTCCACGTCGGCCGCGACGGCCTGGGAGATATCGACGCGCTTGCCGGCGATGATCTCGATATGGGCGGCAATCGCCGTATCGATCTCGCGGCGGGCCTCGGTAAGCTTGCCGAGATCGGCGTCGAGGGCGACGGCCATCGCGTCGCGTCCCTCCGCAAGCCGGGCGACATGGCCATTGACCACGTCGTCGAAGGCGACACGCCCCTCGGCGACCTTCTGAAGGTCGGCCTGCAGCGCCCTGGAGAGCGTCTCGCGGCCTTCGGCGATCTTCTGGACCTGCGCGGCGACAAGACCGTCCACGATCTCGCGCGCATCATTGAGCTTCTCAAGGTCGGCCTGAAGAGCACGGGTGAGGATGTCGCGGCCCTGGGCCAGCTTTTCCACCTGTCCGGCCACGAGGCCGTCGATGCCCGAGCGGCTTTCCGCGAGCTTGGAGAGATCGTCTTCCAGCGCCTTCGTCAGGACATCGCGGCCTTCGGCGAACTTCTGGACCTGACCCGAAATGAAGGTGTCGATCGTGGCGCGGGTGTTGTCGAGCTTCTCGAGATCGGCCTTGAGGGCGTCGGTAAGCACGCCCCGGCCCTCCGAAATTCTCTCGACATGACTCGCGACCAGCGAATCCACTTCGCCGCGCGCTTCGGAAATCTTGTTGAGGTCGACTTCGAGGGCGCGCTTGAGGATGTCGCGGCCTTCGGCCAGCTTTTCCACCTGGCTGGCGACGATCGTGTCGATGTTTGCGCGGCTCTCGGCCAGCTTGGAAAGGTCGGTCTCGAGCGCCCTCGTCAGGCCGGTGCGGCCTTCGGCGAACTTCTCGACATGTGTTTCGAGCAGCCCGTTGATGCCGGCGATATCTGCTTCGAGCGCCTGTGCCAGCGTCTCGCGTCCACGGTCGAGACGCTTCAACTGCTCGACGACCATGTCCTCGACGACCTGGCGGCCCTCCTTGAGCTTGCTGACGTCGTTCTCCAGCACATTGGCGATGGAGTTGCGACCGTCGGCAAACTTCTGGATCTGGCTCTCGACAAGGTTGTCGATGGCCGAAAGGTCGGCCTTGAGGGCGCGCGAGAGGATGTCGCGGCCTTCGGCCAGCTTCTCCACCTGCGCCGCGACGATGCCGTCGATGTTTCCGCGCGTCTCGGCCAACTTGCCGAGATCGGCTTCGAGGGCACGGGCGAGAATGTTGCGGCCTTCCGCCAGTTTGCTGACATGACCGGCAACCATTTCATCAATGGTAATACGGGTTTGCGCGAGTTTTTGCGAGTCTTCCGACAGGATTTTCGAGAGGCTGTCGCGGCTTTGCGAGAGCCTTTCCAACTGGCTGCCGAGCGCCGAGTCGATCGAAGCGCGCTGGTCGTTGATCTTGCGCAGGTCCTCTTCGAGGGCGCGCGACAGCATGTTGCGGCCTTCGGCCAGTTTTTGCACCTGCGAACCGACAGCGGCGTCAATTGAAGCGCGTCCCTCGGCGAAACGGGCGAGGTCGGACTGCAGGGCGGCGGCCATGCGGTCGCGGCTTTCGGACAGCTTGCGGGTGTGGTTCTCGACAGCATTTTCGATGCCGGAGCGCGCTTCGGTGAGGCGCTGGATGTCGGCGTCGAAGGCGCGCGAGACGACGTGCCGTGCATGCTCCAGGCGGCCGGCGAAGTCGGTAGCGCGACCTTCCAGCATGGAGGAGGTCGACTGCACGATGTCGGACATTTCGGCGCCGATGCGCGACTTGCCCTCGTCGATCATGCCGAACAGCGTTTCCTTGCCCTCGATGAAGGTGCTGGCGATTTCCTTGGCGCGCTCGACCAGCGTCTCGTTGATCTGGCGGGCGCGGGCTTCCAGAGCGGCGTTGAGCTTGGCGGTGCCGGTGTCGAGCGCATGGGCGCGCGTCTCGAACTCGCTGATCAGACCCTGGCCGCGCTCGGAGAGCGTGCGCTCGATGCTGTTCAGGCTGGCCTCGAACTCGGAACTGAGCGTGCGGGCAGCGCCGCCGAGCAACGACACCATGCCGGACGTGCGGTCATCCAGGAGGTCGGTCAGCGAGCGGGTGAGGTTGTCGGTGGAGTCCGTCAGCTTGGCGATACGGGTATCGAGCAGGCTGGCGAACGCCTCGCCGGACGTGGTGAGGCGATCCGTGATGGAATCGACGCGCGAATCCATCGAATCGAAGAGATGCATGCCGCTTTCGTTGATGCGGTCGATCAGCGTGTCGCCCGAATTCGTGATCGTCATCGACAGGTTGGTCGATGCGTTCAGGATCGAATCACGGATGATGTCGGAAGCCTGGCCGATCTCGTCGCGCAGGGTCTCATGCGCACCGGTGATCGATGCGCGGACGCGCTCGGCGTGGGTGACGACGGCTTCACGCTCGCTGCCGAGGCCGTCGACAAGCGCGCGGATGCGCGCGGCGTTCTCCGAATAGGAACGCTCGATCTGGTTGACCTCTGTATGGACGAGCGTTTCGAGTTCGACGGCGCGCGCCAGCGTACGCTCGATGCCTTCGCCCATGGCCGCAACCTCGCGGCGGACGGCCTGACCGACCATCATCACGCGATCCTGAGCGAGGTTTTCCGGTTCCGAGAGGCGGAAGGCGACTTCCGTCATCGACTGCGCGGCAAGCCGCATCTCCTGCGCGCGGCGGACCATCGCCGCAAACGCCCAGATGAGGACGACGGGCAGCAGGACGCCGACCGCGAACATGACGAATTCGGGACGGGACACCGCTGCCGACCCCGACTGCAAAAGGCCGGGGAAGAGGCGGTCGGCCACAAGAGCAGCCGCGCCGAGCCACGCAACCGAAAGGCCGGCGGCGATCCAGTAAACCGTGCTCGATGCGCGTGCGCTCAAGCCATTGAACGCTGAGCGGAAATCCTTCTGGCGGTCGTCATTGGCCGGCGCGAAGCTTGCCGGCTGACTGACCGCTACCGGACGGTCTACGGGCCGGTCGAAATTGCGATCCACCGGGCTGTCGTAGATTTCGTCGATCATCCGCTCTCTCGACCTGACGTCGTCAGCAGGCCGGGCGGGCGGTGCGGCGCGCTTTCCGCGGCCTTCACGCACCAGTTCGTCGGCTGCCTGGGAGATCTGCGCTTCCAGATCGTCCATGGAAGCGACGGTGTCTTCCCGGCGGCGCGTTTCCGCGAAATCCAGATCGAGCGCGCTTTCAAGTTCACGCGAGACATCGTTTTCGATAGTCCTGGTGGGATTCTTCGCCATGACGCCTTTACCCTCTACTCGATGCGCGCGAACGCCATGATCTGGCACAGAAATATCCGCACGCGAGGCTTTTTATGGACCCGCCGTATCGTAGTGACACAGACTGGTAAAGGAAACATCCAATCCGGGCGATGTGTAAAAGTTTAAACATAAGGTTAACACTGGGGCCGTTTGAGGCGAATTTAAGCCGCGATTTCGCGGTTTCCCCGGTTAACGCCTTGTCCACCGGCACCCCCTACTGTCGCTGGACGTCGAATTGCCGGGAGAACAAAGTTGGGTATCTTGCGTCATGGTTACGCGAACGTGGCTTTCGCCATGCCGGGAGGCGAAACGTCCGGAATTCGCCACTCCAGGCCGATAGACCTGGCGCATCTTTCGATCCAGACCATGGGCGACCGCGACCTGGAGCGCGAAGTGCTCGGCATGTTCGTCGACCAGGCGCAGTCCGTGCGCAGACAACTTTCCATGGCAGACCTCAAGGAGCGGCTGTTCCTTGCGCATACCCTGAAGGGCTCGGCGCGGGGCGTTGGCGCCTTTCCGATCGCCGACTGCGCCGCGGAAATGGAAGAGCGCCCAACCGACAAGCTCGTCGCCCGGCGCTTGGAGAAACTGATCGACGAAGCCTGCGACTTCATCGCCTCCATCGATCGCTAGGACTGATGCCGGTTTTACGCGGGAAGGCGGCGTTCTTCGGCCGCAGTTGACAGGCGTGACGGAGTCATTATCTCGGGAAGTCGATTTCCCGGGACCGCTTATGACCAAGCTTACCTACATCGCTTTTGACGGCACGCGCTTCGACGTGGAGGCCGAAAACGGCTCCACCGTCATGGAAAACGCCATCCGCAATGCCGTGCCCGGCATCGAAGCCGAATGCGGCGGCGCCTGCGCCTGCGCCACCTGCCATGTCTATGTGGACGAGGCCTGGACCGCCGTGGTCGGCGAGCCTGAGCCCATGGAAGAGGACATGCTGGACTTCGCCTACGACGTCCGACCGAACTCACGGCTTTCGTGCCAGATCAGGGTTCGCGACGAACTCGACGGGCTCGTGGTAGGCATTCCAGAGCGCCAGGGCTGAGCGCATCGCCCGTCAGGCGGGCGGCTCGCATCGCGGAGAGAGCCTGCCGATGAACGACGTTACCAGAACAGATGTCCTGATCATCGGGGCAGGGCCGGTGGCGCTCTTCGCCGTCTTCGAACTCGGCCTCTTCGACCTGAAGTGCCACCTGATCGACATTCTCGATCGGCCGGGCGGGCAATGCGCCGAACTTTATCCCGACAAGCCGATCTACGACATTCCGGGCTTGCCGGCAGTCGGCGCGCAGGAACTTGTAGACCGGCTGATGCAGCAGATCGCCCCGTTCAAGCCGGAATTCACCTTCAACCGCATGGTTTCGGGGCTGGAGCGGCTGAGTGACGGCTCATTCCGCCTGACCACGGACGAGAACGAGGTGTTCGAGGCCAAGGTTGTGGTGATTGCCGCAGGCGGCGGTTCGTTCCAACCGAAAAGGCCGCCGATACCCGGCATCGAGGCATTCGAGGGCAAGAGCGTCTTTTATTCCGTCCGGCGGATCGAGGATTTCTGTGATCAGGACGTGTTGATCGTGGGTGGAGGCGATTCCGCGCTCGACTGGACGCTGAACCTGCAGCCAATCGCCAGCAGCGTGACGCTGGTCCACCGCCGCGCCGAGTTCCGTGCTTCGCCGGACAGCGTGAACCGAATGTTCGCCCTGCAGGAGAGGAAGAAGCTCGAATTCCAGATCGGCCAGGTGTCCGAGGTGAGGGGCCATGACGGTTCGCTAAAGTCGGCTGTCGTGCGAGGCCCCGACGGCGACATCGAGGTCGCCTGCACGCGGATGCTGCCGTTCTTCGGCCTGACCATGAAGCTCGGACCGATCGCAGACTGGGGCCTGAACCTGCATGAGACCACGATCCCGGTCGACACAGAGAAGTTCGAGACCTCGGTTCCGGGCATCTTCGCGATAGGCGACATCTGCTGGTATCCGGGCAAGCTGAAGCTGATCCTGTCCGGTTTTCACGAGGCCGCGCTGATGACGCAGGCGGCCAAGCGTATCGTCAGCCCGACGGAGCGCGTGGTGTTCCAGTACACGACGTCCTCGACAAGACTACAGAAAAAGCTGGGCGTCGACTGATACCGGTCAGCCCGGGATTTCGCCGGCCTCGATCAGCTTCACACGCTGGCGCATAAGCTTCAGCAGGCGCTTCTCGAAATTGGCGGCTTCGGCCTGGTCGAACTTCGCCTGCGCCTGGTCGTGCTTTTTCAGAAGTGCGTCGGCGGTCGCTTCTGCCTTTGCGGCCACGGTCTTGCAGTCCTTGGAGCGGAGCCGCGTCAATTGCCTTTCCAGCTTGCGCGCGTGGTCGCGCGCGATGGAGACATGCTGGTCCTCATGCCGCTTGATGTCGCTCGAAAGCGTATCCCACACCAGCCGCACATCCTGATCTGCTCCGTTGCGCTGCCGCCACCTCGGCAGGATCACCTTGGCCCTGACGGTCACGGTCGCTTCGGTGACGCGACAGGAGCCGTTCTTTTCCACATATCCGAGGCGGGTGTGGAACTGCATGCGCGTCGCGCCGGGGTGCCGCTGCCCGGTGCTCTTCACCTTCGGGCCGCGCTTGTTGAGTTCCCGTTCCAGGTCGTCCAGCGTGCTGCCGCCAACCGAAAAGTAGCTGTAAGTCTTGTTCACGTTTTCCGCGGACGCGGGCGCGATCACGAACACGACAAACAAGGCGATGAGCAGAATGCGGATCATGAAACGGTCCCGTTTGGGCCGGACCTTGCGACACGGCGTAACGCACTGCAACGGAAATCGACCGCCTTGACGACATCGCCTCATGGGCTGGTGAACGGAAATCGATTGATTTGCCATTGATTTCGCAGGACGGCGGCGGCAATGGCATCGTCCAAACACGCATTTGCCGCCGGACGATGACGCACACGACCGAAAACAGACGCTGGAACCTGGCGCACGGACGCCATCTCGACCTCGGCCCGAAAGCCGTTGTGATGGGCGTGCTGAACGTGACGCCCGACAGCTTTTCGGACGGCGGCAAATACGAGGCCGCCGAAAGCGCGGTGGAGCAGGCCGGGCGGATGGTTGCGGAAGGCGCCGCCATTGTCGATGTCGGAGGGGAGTCGACCCGCCCCGGCGCGGAAAGCGTGACGGCGCTGGAGGAACAGCGTCGCGTTCTTCCGGTCATCGAGGCGCTGGCCGCCAATGGCTCCTGCCTCGTATCTGTCGATACCTACCGCGAGGAAACCGCGCGGCTGGCCGTGAAGGCCGGTGCGCATATCGTCAACGACGTCTGGGGCCTGCAGCGCGAGCCCGGCATTGCCAAGGTGGCGGCCGAGGCGGGGGCGGGGCTCGTCATCATGCACACCGGTCGCGACCGCGAGAAACTGTCCGACATCATCGCCGACGAGCTGATTTTTCTCAGCCGCTCGCTGGAAATCGCGGAGGCGGCGGGGATCGACCGAAGCCATATCGTGCTCGATCCCGGCTTCGGCTTTGCCAAGGATGCGGACGAGAATCTCGACCTGATGGCGCGGTTTTCGGAATTGCATGCTTTTGCTCTGCCGCTCCTCGTGGGAACGTCGCGAAAGCGCTTCGTCGGCCACGTCACGGGACGGGAGCCGGACGAGCGGGACGCGGGTACAGCCGCGACGAGCGTCATCCTGCGGCTCGGGGGTGCCGACCTTTTTCGCGTCCACAATGTCGCAATGAACGTGGACGCGCTTTCCTTCGCGGATGCTATGCTTGCGCGCCAGAAACCGGAAGAACGGTGATGTACCAGATACGGATGAAGAACTGCGCCTTCTTCGCGCGTCACGGCGTGTTCGACGAGGAAGAGATGCTCGGCCAGCGCTTCTATGTCGATGCCGTGCTGACGGTCGATCCCGGCCGCGCGCTCGAAGATGACGCCATCGAAAACACCGTCGACTACGGCGTCGCCTTCCAGGTCATCGAGAGGATCATCACTGGCCAGCGGCGTTTCCTGATCGAGGCGCTGGCCCTGGAGGTGGGCAAGGCGCTGGCGCAACGCTATCCGCAGATCGCGCGTGCGGAAATCACGGTGCGCAAGCCGAACGCGCCGGTGCCGGGCGTGCTCGATTATGTCGAGGTGACCGTTGCCTTCCCGCACTAGCGAGACCGTCTACCTCAGCCTCGGCGGCAATCTGGGTGAGCCGGACAAGGCGATGGGTGCAGCGTTGCGCATGCTCGACACAGACGCACAGACGGAGGTCGTCGCGGTTTCGTCGCTCTACCGCACGCCGCCGTGGGGCAAGCTCGACCAGCCCGATTTCCTCAACATCGCGGCCGAGCTGAAAACGTCGCTTTCGCCGCGAGGCCTGCTCGACCTCTGCCTGGAGGCCGAACGCAGGCTGAAGCGGGTGAGGCAGGAACGGTGGGGACCGCGGCTGATCGACATCGACATTCTGGTCTTCGGCGACCGGGTCGTCCACGAGGACGGGCTGGAAATCCCGCATCCGCGCATGCTGGAGCGCGCCTTCGTGCTGGCTCCGCTCACCGAGATCGCCCCGGACTTTCGCATGCAGGGAAGGACGCTCGCCGACTGGCTTGGCGAAATCGATACGGCCGGCATCGTCCGCCAGCCGTCCGGCCGCGGCTGGTGGAAGGGCTGACGGATCAGCCCTTGAAGCCGCCAGAGTCCAGAAAGGATTGCTCCTCTGGCGTCGTGTCGCGGCCAAGGATTCGATTGCGGTGCGGGAACCGACCGAAGCGTTTGACGATGTCCCTGTGGCCGACTGCGTGCTTCAGCATTTCCGCGCCGAGCGGCTTGCCATGCTCAACCGCGATTTCCTGATTGGCCAGGTCTTCCGAATGCGAGAAGGGCAGGTAGAAGAAGACCCTGACGCCTTCCTCCAAGGCCATGTCATGTCCGGCTTCCAGCGCCTTGCGGGCAAAATAAAGCGCAAGCGGATCGGTTGCGTACATATGGCCGGTTCCGCGAAAGCAGTTGCGCGGAAATTGGTCGAGCAGGATCATCAGTGCGAAAGCGCTTTCAGGGTGTTCGATCCAATCGTCCAGCTTGCGCGCGGCGGCCTCGAAGTGAAGATCGCGAAAACGGTCGTGGAAGCCCGCGTCGAAATCCGCGTTCTTCTCGAACCATGCCTCCCAGCCAGCGTCGCGCCAGAATTTCGTGACTTCTGCTGCGCGTGGATCGATGTCCGCCATATCGTCACCTTCCCTTGTCAATTGTCCTTTGCGGGCGTCCGTGCGCCCAACGCATCGGCAGCCCCTTCGTTCATCGCCTGTCCAACACGCCTCGGCGTTGCCAGCGGCGTCGGCGTCGGTTCGGGGATGTTGCCCTTCATCAGGCTGCGGCCCGCCTGTATGCCGCCCGCGATCTGCAGTTCCAGCCGCTCGGCGTCGCGTCGGCGGACGTCCTCGATGACTGCTGCGACCTCTTCCTCGCTCGCGCCAAGCTTGCCGATGGTCTCTCCGCCGAAGATGAGCGCGGATTCGAATGTCTCGCGGATCTGGTAGTCGACGCCGGCATCCATCAGGCCGATCGCAGCGCCGCGATCGTAGGCTCGCGCCAGCACGGGCACGAGCGGAAACTCCTCGCGCATGTTTTCGGCAATGCGGATCGCGGCCTCGGCCTTGTCGACGCAGATGAGCACCGCGCGGGCGCGACCGGCACCGGCGGCATGCAGGATGTCGAGCCGCATACCGTCGCCGTAATAGACCTTGAAGCCGAAGTCGGCGGCCGCCTGGATCATCTCGACATCATTGTCGATGATGGAGACGTCTATGCCGCGCAGCAGCAGCGGCTGGCTGGCGATCTGGCCGAACCGGCCGAAGCCGATGATCAGCACGCTGCCGTTCAGGCCGTCGGCAACATCGACGCCGTCCAGCGTCTGCTCCTCCTTGGGCATGAACGTCCGCAGCAGGATGATGGCGAACGGCGTGAGCACCATCGAAACGATGATGATCGCAGTGAGGATCGCATTCGCTTCGCCGTCGATGATGCCGACGGCGGTCGCGGCGGCGTAGAGCACGAAAGCGAACTCGCCGCCCTGCGCCATGATGACGGCGCGCTCCATTGCGTCGGCATGGCTGGAGCGCAGGAAGCGGGCGACGGCGTAGATGCCGACAGCCTTCATGACCATGTAGGCGATGACGTAGATCACCACAGTCTGCCAGTTGGCCGCAATCACCGACAGGTCGAGCGACATGCCAACAGCCATGAAGAAGAGGCCGAGCAGGATGCCGCGGAAGGGTTCCACGTCGGCTTCGAGCTGGTGCCGGAAGGTCGATTCGGAAAGGAGAACGCCGGCAAGGAAGGCGCCCATCGCCATGGAGAGCCCGCTCGACTGCATGACCAGCGCCGAACCGAGGACGACCAGCAGGGCGGCGGCGGTCATCACCTCGCGCGCGCCGGAGGACGCCAAAATGCGGAAGAGGGGATTGAGCAAATAGCGTCCAGCGACGATGAGGCCGGCGATCGCGCCAAGTCCGATGGCGACATCGGTCAGCCGCTGCGACATGGTCATCTCACCGCCGCCCGGCGCGAGGAAGGCGACGAGCGCGAGCAGCGGAACGATCGCCAGGTCCTCCAGCAGCAGAATGGAGATCATCTGCTGGCCACGTGGTGAGGACACCTCACCACGCTCCTCCAGCACCTGCATCACCACCGCAGTGGAGGTCAGGACGAAGCCCGCGCCTGCCACGAACGAAACGGACCACGGGAACCCGCCGATGACGCCGACGAGCGTCAGCAGGAAGGCGCAGAAGCCAACCTGCAATGCGCCGAGCCCGAAAATCTCCTTGCGGAGCCCCCATAGACGGGACGGTTGCATTTCGAGCCCGATGATGAACAGGAACATGACGACGCCGAGTTCGGCAACCTGCAGGATCGCCTCGGGCTCGGAGAAGATTGCGAGGCCGAATGGGCCGATGACCAGACCGGCGGCAAGATAACCCAGGATGGAGCCCAGTCCGGCACGTCGGAAGATCGGCACAGCGACGACGCCCGCCGTCAGCAATGCGACGACCTGTACGAGTTGAGTGCCCGAAGCCTCTGCCACCATGCGCTATCCCGACGTGTTGATACCGACGCGCATGTGCGGCCGGCCAAGGAAGCGTTCAAGATAGGATGCGACCGGGCGATCGAACAGCCCGATTTACGACAAGTGGCGGACGATCTGGCCTGATCTGTGTAGCGTGCCTACTGACGAGCGATTGCACCGACCGCCGTGTCGTCCACGCGCTTGAGGCTCATGCCTATGACAGGTATCATCGACTCCTCGACCCGGACGGAGATGGTCACATTCATCGTGTCGTCGTTGGGCAGGCGCGCCTGCATGACGCCGCGCAGGTCATTTCGAAGGATCGCGAACACGACCTTTCGGTCGTTAACGACATTACCAGCCGTGATGTCGAGGCCAGTGCCAGCCGCGCCGTCCATGAATTGGCCCTTGTAGCCGACGGCGGCATTCTGAGCGACCGTGGCCGTCATCTTTTGCGTGAAGACGCCGACGCGACAGTTGCCATCCAGCGTCATGCCGAGGTTCTTGGTCGGCATCAAGCCGGCAAAGGTGCAGTTGAACTTGGTGCCCTTGTACTTGCCGGCGACGATTTCGCCGGCGCCAGTCCATGTACCTTCGATCGACCGGAAGAACTGCTTATCGCGCTCAGCCGCATACACCGTGTCGATGCCGGCAACACCGGTTGCCGTTACGGCAAGCGAGAAGGCTGTGGCGAGAACTTTACGCTTCATCGAGGGGCACCCGGCAACGCATGGAATATGGAAACGACCTGCCGGAACCATGACCAGAAATGGTTAATGGAAAGTCTATGCCGGGTGATTTGGCGGGCTTTACGCGATGAGTTCAGCCGTCTTCGCGACCAGCTTCCCTGCGCGTGAAGGAGGCCAGCGCTGCAAGGAAATCCGACATTCCCGGCCGCTTCAGCGCGGTGAAGGGCAGAGGCCGCGTCACCTCCATCGCCGCGACGCCGATACGCGCCGTCATCATGCCGTTGACGACACCCTCGCCGAGCTTGGCCGAAAGCTTGGCGGCAAGCCCCTGGCCGACGATCTGGTGGACAAAATCGTCGCCGGCGGCGATGGCGCCCGTCACTGCAAGATGGGCAAGGACACCGCGCGCCAGCCTGAAGAAACCAAGCGTTCCGGGGCGGCCGCCATAAAGTTCCGACAGGCGGCGGATCAGCCGGCCGGCCTCGAACAGCACATAGGCGAGATCGACCAGTGCCCTCGGGCTGACGGCGGTGACGACCGACACCCGCTTCGCGGCGTCCAGAATCAGTTTCTGCGCGCGCTTGTCGAGCGGGGTCATGAGTTCTACCTCGGCGATTCGCACGAGGTCCGCGCCATCGACGATGTCGCCCTCCAGTTCCTTGAGTGCGCGGCGGCCCGCCGCTGTCTCCGGCTTGGCAGCAAGGAAAGTCGTCAACTCGCCGACCAGCCTGCGCGCAATCTTGGGATCGTCCCGGGAGATGGCCTCGAGTGCCTGCGCGCGCAACTTTTCGACGGACGCCAGCCGTGCGATCGCCAGCGCTTCGCGACCGAGGACGACCACCAGCGCCAGCGCGGCGATGACAGCAAGGCCAGCGGCCATCCAGCCAAGCCATTCGGCCCGGGCAAACAACTCGCGGATGAGCTGGTCCATCCAGAGACCAAAGGCGAGCGAAACAAGAACGCCGACCGCCGAGGCGAGAATGGCGCCCGCCCGGAAGCGTCGCCTTGGCGCGACGGGCGGAGCGGGCACGTCGTCGGTCGGGGTGTCGAACACATCGATTTCGGCCGGCGTCACCACCACCTGTGACTTGTCGAGGGCGCGGGGCCTGCGCTGCGTCGGCGGCTCCACGGCAGGTGCGCGTTCAGGTTCGATGCGGAAGGACGCCGGTTTTCTCGGGCCGGTCATGCGAGGTGGTCTCCGATCAGGAATTGCAGCGCGCGGTCAAGGCGGATGTGCGGCAGTGAGAGCTTGAGGCCGTCGGCGTCGCGCTCAAGTTTCGGCGGGCGGAAGCGGACGAAGCGGATCGGCGATTCGTCCTGCCGGGCAGCCTCCGCGCCCTCGTCAAAAATCGCGTCGATCTTCTCCGGCAGGTCGCCGGGAAAGATCGCGGTTTCCGTCTTGCCGTCGAACGTCTCGCCGCTGATCGTCTCGCCCTTGAGCGGTGTGCCTATGATGACGGGCAGCGTTTCGCGGCCCTGCCTGACGGTTCCCTCGCGGGTGGCGCGAACGGCCGCCATGGCCAGCACCTCGACCGAGGCGCCGGAAAAGTCGGCGCGCTGGATGGCGCGGTCGGCGAGCCGCCGTACGATCGCCTGCAGCCGGTCGTGGCTTTCATGGTGAAGGTGATCGGCTTTAGTCGCCGCGATGAGGATGCGGTCGATTCGGCGTGAAAAAAGGTCGGTCAGGAAAGCATTCTTGCCCGGCCGGAAACAGGCAAGGATTTCGGTCAACGCGCGCTCGAGGTCGGCGACGGCGCCAGGACCGGCGTTCAGCGCCTGCATCGCGTCCACGAGCACGATCTGGCGATCGAGCCGCGTGATGTGCTCGCGAAAGAACGGCTTAACGACATGCGTTTTGTAGGCTTCGTAGCGCCGCTCCATCATCGCCTGGAGCGAGCCTTGACGGGGACGGTTCGGCGAAAGACGGGGCAGGGGCGCGAAGGTCAGCGCAGGCGACCCGTCGAGATCACCGGGCATCAGAAAGCGGCCTGGCGGCAACGTCGAGAGGGCACGCTCGTCGAGCTTGCACGCAAGCAGATAGGCGGTGAAGGACTCAGCGAGCCTCCGGGCGGTCATCTCGTCCGCATCGGCATTTGGATCGACCGTCTCGGCAACCTTGCGCCATTCGGCCGAGAGTCCGGCGCGGACGGGGAGTCCGGCAAGTTCGAAGGCATCCGCGGAAAATTCGGCGTAGCTCTTGCCGAGCAGCGGCAGGTCGAGCAGCCATTCGCCGGGATAGTCGACGATATCGACCGACAGCCGACCGCTGGAAAAGAGACGCCCCCAGCCGGAAGCCGATTCGAAATCGATCGTCAGCCTGAGTTCGGAGATTGCCCGCGTCGACTCCGGCCAGATCCGGCTGTCGACGAGCGCCTCGATATGATCCTCATACTGGAAGCGCGGCACCGCGTCGTCGGGTTGTTCCTCGAGAAAAGCGCGCGCGATGCGCCCGGACTTGCGCGCCTCGAAAAGAGGCAGGCGTCCGCCATGGATGAGGTTGTGCACGAGTGCCGAGATGAACACCGTCTTGCCGGCGCGCGAAAGGCCGGTGACTCCGAGGCGGATCGATGGCGAGCCGAACAGCGAGGACGCGCGGCCTGCGAAGGTGTCGAGCGCGATCCGCGCTTCATCGGTGAGAGTTGTCAGCGAAGTCGCCAAAATCTGCCCTCGGCATGTGCAGGCAGCATATAGGGGAACGAAACCGCCTTTGAAATGGCAGGCCCGATCAGTCGCCGGTCGGTATGTGGAAGGCTTCCAGACGGCCCTTGCCCGGTGCTGCCTTGTCCAGGCTTCCCGGAAAGCCGATGACCGCCAGACCGGCTGTTGGAAAACCGAGCCCGAGCGTCGACAGCGCGGCCGGTTCGCCATCGCCTGAAAGCGCCGTGGCGAGGTCTTCCATCATCGGATTGTGCCCGATGACGAGGATCGATCCGCCGGTCGCGTTGTCTCGGATAAGATCAAGATAGAAGGCAGCGTCTTCGCTGTAGAGCCGCTCGTTAAAGACGATGCGGCCGGTGTCGGCTTCGCCGGCAACCTCTTGCAAGGTCTGGCGCGCGCGCACCGCGGTGGAGCAGAGCGTCAGGTCCGGCATGTAGCCGCGCAGGCGCATCTCGATACCCGTCCTGCCGGCGTCGATACACCCGCTCCCCTCCAGAGGGCGATCGAAATCGCGCATCCCCGGCAACGCCCACTGCGCCTTTGCGTGCCGGAGCAGATAGAGCCTGCCCAAGACTTTCCTCCCCTGGACTTCCATCGTTCGCGCGGTTTTAGAGATGCCCGGGGCTTGGGGCAACAGGAGTCGCGGGCGGCTGCCGCACCGTGCAAATTCCCGGCAAAGATGCCGCAGCGGAAGCGCGGAAACTGGCACGCACCTTGCTTTTGACAATTGCGTGAGGGCAGCGCCAAATAAGCTTGTGCCGCATTTTGTGCCCGAATATATAGGCGCCGAAAAAGCGGGTTACGTGGGTGAGTCGAATGAATGATTTCGTGACTTCCGATTATGTGCCCTCCGACGACGAGCCGTTTATGAGCGAACGGCAGAGGTCCTACTTCCGGGCCAAGCTCATCGCCTGGAAAAGCGACATCCTCCGGGAAGCTCGCGAAACCCTCGAAATCCTGCAGCAGGAAAATGCCAACCACCCCGATCTTGCAGACCGTGCGTCGTCCGAGACGGATCGCGCGATCGAACTGCGCGCGCGCGACAGGCAGCGCAAGCTGATCGCCAAGATCGACTCTGCCCTGCAGCGGATCGAGGAAGGCACCTACGGTTATTGCGAAGAGACGGGCGAACCCATCGCGCTCAAGCGTCTCGACGCCCGTCCCATCGCCACGCTTTCGATCGAAGCGCAGGAGCGACATGAGCGGCGCGAGAAGGTCTATCGCGACGACTGAGCGGATAAGACGAGCGACACAGAATAAAAAAGCGGCCGATGGCCGCTTTTTTATTTGGCTGACGCTGCGTCACTATCGATTGTTGTTGGACAATTCGCCGAGCAGCTTGGTCATCTCGTCATCGAGCGTCATCTCGACCGGAACGGGAGCTTTCTTCGGCGCCGGCGGATCGAAGATGCTGGCGTCGAACGAACTCGGATCGAAGGAGGGCGGCGGCGGGCTCGCATCGAACGTCACCTCAAGCTCCCTGAGCAGCGCGTCGTCCAGGTTGCTGGTCGGAGCTGGCTGGTAGCGTCCGACCGACGAGGACATCGCCGCCGGCAAGGGCGGAAGCGAAGCCGCAGGCAGCCGCGACGGCGCTGGTCTGGCTGGCGGCGCCATGTCCCTGGCTGCCGGCGGACGCGTTCCTGTCTGGCGCACCGGGCGCGTCGGCGGCGGCGCGCGTTCCGGTGCGCGCGGCGGTTGTGGGCGTTCCGGTTGTCTTGCGGGCTGGGGTGGAGCCGCGCGCGCCGGCGGCGGAGCAGCCTGGATAGGCTCGGGCGCACGCTGGCGTGGCGCAGGCGGAGCCTGGGGAACGGTCGGAAGCGGCGGAAGACCTGGCACCTGCGCCTGCTGTCCCTCGAATTCGCCGTCGTCGCCAAACACCGATTGCGCGCGCCGGCCACCGGAAACGCGGATTTCCCGTTCCACCACGACGTCCGTTGGACCGCCGATCAGGAGAAGGTGCTCGATCTCGTCGCGTCGGACCAGAACCAGCCGGCGATGGCTGTCCACGGCGGTCGCATCCATCACGGCAAGGCGGGTCTTGCGGTTTCGTCCACCGGCAACAAAGGTGCCAAACGTCATGCTGCGGACCAGACGCACGACAACAAGTACGATGACGAGCAGGATCAGGGCGGCAAGCGTCCAGATGACGGCGGTGGCAAATTCGGCGCCACCAACCCCTGCAAACCAATCGCTCATCGACAACCTCGTGGCTACGACCAAAGCGGCGAACCCGGATTCGGAAGCGCCGTTACCGTTCCATTTTCTTGTCCGACCATCGGGCAGCCGTGAAGGAAGATTCGCGCTTTCCGACCGATGTATTCAGAGCGGGGACAGTAACCCTTGACGGCAGGAGTCCGCAAGTTGCCTTTCCATAAGCGTTTTTTGGCCTCGAAAGGCTAGCCGGCAGCTTTTTCCCGGGCGCATTTGGGCCGCAGACCTTTTCCCGCCCGCCCGAATATGATTCAACCGGTCGGCGGCAGGGGAGCCGTCTTTTCGGGAATCACCCTTGATGACACGCGAGCCACGCGGCGATTTCTATCCATTACCGATCGTGGACCAGAACACGCGTCCCGGCGCTGTCACGCGTCTCATCGTCTTCATCGTCGTGCTGACCGGCGCGGCGATCGTGTTCGGCATTTTCCGCGAGCGGCTCGGGGACCCCTTCCTGCTCGGGATGCTGGGCGTCCTGGCCATGATCGGCGTCGGTTACCTGTTCGCCACGGCGATCGGCTTCGTGCAGGTCGCGCCGCGCTCGACCACAGACGAATTGTCGAAGGCATTCGTGGATTCGACGCCGCAAGGACTTGTCGTCACCGACATCAAGGGCCGCATCGTCTATGCCAACAAGGGCTATGGCGAGATGACCGGGGCTTCGTCGGCGACCGATATTCGCACGGTAGAGAACCTTCTCTCGGACATTCCAGAAGCGTCAGCCATCGTCTACCGGCTGGCATCGGGTTTGCGCGATGGCATCGCCGGCGACGGTGAATTCCGCTTGTCCCAGTCGATCCGTCCGGGCTCCGAACCAGGCGCACGCTGGTACCGGGTGAGCGCACGCACCTTCAATGCACCGGGCCGGCGGCAGCCGCTGCTCGCCTGGCAGCTTGACGACATATCGCGCGAACGCGCCGAGCAGGAGCGCTTCTTCCTCGACCTCCAGAAGGCGATCGACCACCTCGACCATGCGCCAGCCGGTTTCCTCGCAACAGACCAGGAAGATCGCGTCACCTACATCAACGCCACCCTGGCGGAATGGCTGGGCTTCGACCTTGCGAGCTTCACGCCGGGCGCGACGACACTTCCCGAAATCGTTGCCGGCGACGGCATGGCTTTGATCCGCTCGGTGAAGGCCGACCCCGGGACGACGCGCAATGCCGTCATCGACCTCGACCTGGCGACCGTCACGGGAGAGATCCTGCCGGTCAGGTTCATGCACCGCGTGACCGCCAACCGGGACGGCGTTGCGGGTCCGAGCCGGACCATTGTCCTCAACCGCACGCAGGGTTCCGACGCATCAGCCGAACTGAGGGCCTCGGAAATCCGCTTTACGCGCTTCTTCAACTCGACGCCGATGGCGATCGCTGGCGTCGACCTGCTGGGACGGATCGTGCGCACCAACGCGCCCTTCCTGTCGCTATTCTCCACCGTGGTCGACCGCGACGCCGTCGATCACAAGATCCGCCTCGATACGGTGATCCACGATCGCGACCGGCCAGCCTTCTCCGCAGCCCTGGAAAAGGCGCGCCTGCGCCAAGCCAACATCGCGCCGATCGATACCGTGCTACCGAACGACGAGGAGCGCCACATCCGCTTCTACGTCAACGCCGTGGCAGAGGGCACCGGCGGGGAGGAGGCAGAGGAAGCCGCGATCGTCTACGCCGTCGACACCACCGAGCAGAAAGCGCTCGAAGGCCAGATGGCGCAGAGCCAGAAGATGCAGGCAGTCGGGCAACTCGCCGGCGGCATCGCTCACGATTTCAACAATGTGCTGACGGCCATCATCATGGCGTCGGACCTGCTGCTGACAAACCACAGGCCGTCGGACCCGTCCTTCCCGGACATCATGAACATCAAGCAGAACGCCAACCGCGCCGCCTCGCTGGTGCGGCAACTGCTTGCCTTCTCGCGCAAGCAGACGCTGCGGCCCGAAGTCTTGAACCTGACCGACGTGCTGGCCGACCTTCGCATGCTGTTGGCACGGCTGGTCGGCAACAAGATCAAGCTCAAGGTCGACCATGGTCGCGACCTCTGGCCGGTCAAGGTGGACATCGGCCAGCTGGAGCAGGTCATCGTCAATCTGGCGGTGAACGCGCGCGACGCCATGCCTGAAGGCGGCGACCTGACGGTGCGCACCAAGAACGTCACGGCCGAGGACGTCGGCGCGTTCGGCTATCGCGAACTCGTGCCGGCCGACTATGTCGTCGTCGAGGTCGAGGATAACGGCACCGGCATCCCGCCAGACGTGCTCAAGAAGATTTTCGAACCGTTCTTCACGACGAAGGAGGTCGGCAAGGGCACCGGCCTCGGCCTCTCCATGGTCTATGGCATCATCAAGCAGACCGGCGGCTTCATCTACTGCGATTCCGAGGTCGGCAAGGGCACGGTGTTCCGCATCTTCCTGCCGCGTCATGTACCGGGTGTGGTGACGCAGCCGGATGCCGATGGCCAGGTCGCCCAGCCGAGCGAGATGCCCCCGCCGCCTGTGAAGTCGCCCGACACCGCCCGCGATCTGTCCGGTTCGGCGACCGTGCTTCTTGTCGAGGACGAGGACGCGGTGCGCATGGGCGGGGTGAGGGCGCTTACCTCGCGCGGCTACACGGTCCACGAGGCGTCGTCCGGAGTCGAGGCGCTGGAAATCTACAACGAGCTCGGCGGACAGGTGGACATTGTCGTTTCGGACGTCGTCATGCCCGAAATGGACGGGCCGACCCTGCTCGGCGAATTGCGCAAGCTCCGGCCCGACATCAAGTTCGTCTTCGTGTCCGGCTACGCAGAGGATGCCTTCGCCAAGAATCTGCCTGCCGACGCGAAGTTCGGCTTCCTGCCGAAACCCTTCTCGCTGAAGCAGCTGGCAACCGTCGTCAAAGAGGTACTGGAGGCGGACTGAACGCCGCCACGGTACTCCGCGATTAATACAATTTTAGAAGTCCGTGATATTCTCGACCCAGTTCCTGAGTCGAGTTTCAGACCGCGTCTATTCAGTCCCGGGCGACACGGCGGGTCTTCTTGCCGAACCGACAAGTTCCGCGCAAGCGACGCATTTCAAAGTGTCCCTCAAAGCATTGTTCTTCAGTGCGTTGAACCAGCGAACGGGGACAACTCATGGACCATTACGCAGAGGACAATACCAAGCAACGGCTGACCGACCGTCTCGACATCATCATGGCCATCAACATCCTGCGCGGGCAAGGGTACGACCATGAGGAGCTGATCCGCGAGATCACAAGGATATTCTACATCGACCTCGACGAATTCAACGCCGTCGTCAGCAAGGCGGCCTGAAGCCGTTGGCTAGAGCGGGATGTTGTCGTGCTTCTTCCAGGGATTCTGGAGGTCTTTGTTGCGCAGCATCTTCAGCGCACGGGCGACGCGCCGCCGGGTCGAGTGCGGCATGATCACTTCATCCACATAGCCCCGCTCTGCGGCCACGAAGGGTGACAGGAAGCGATCCTCATACGTCTTTGTGTGCGCGGCGATCTTGTCGGCGTCGCCAATGTCCTTGCGATAGATGATCTCGACGGCGCCCTTGGCGCCCATCACGGCGATCTGCGCCGTCGGCCAGGCGTAATTCACGTCGCCACGCAGATGCTTTGATGCCATAACGTCATAGGCGCCGCCAAAAGCCTTGCGCGTAATGACCGTCACCTTCGGAACCGTGGCCTCGCCATAGGCGAAGAGCAATTTCGCGCCGTGCTTGATCAGGCCGCCATATTCCTGCGCCGTGCCCGGCAGGAAGCCCGGGACATCAACGAAGGTGACCAGAGGAATGTTGAAGCAGTCGCAGAAGCGCACGAAACGCGCCGCCTTGCGGCTGGCGTCGGAATCCAGGACACCGGCCAGAACCATAGGCTGGTTCGCCACAAAACCGACGGTGCGACCCTCGACCCGGCCGAAGCCGGTGACGATGTTCTTGGCAAAGCTCTGCTGGATCTCGAAGAAGTCGCCTTCGTCGCACGTCTTCAGGATGAGTTCCTTGATGTCGTAGGGCTTGTTGGCATTGTCCGGGACCAGACGGTCGAGCGACAGGTCGTGGTCCGAGGCGGACTGCAGGCATTCGATCTCGGGCACTTCGGCGGTGTTCGACGCCGGCAGAAAATCGAGAAGCCTGCGCATCTGCAGCAGAGTCTCGACATCGTTTTCATAGGCGCCGTCGGCGATGGAGGACTTCGTCGTGTGCACGGACGCGCCGCCCAGTTCCTCGGCGGTGACCGTCTCGTTGGTGACGGTCTTCACCACGTCCGGCCCGGTGACGAACATGTAGGAGGTGTCGCGGACCATGAAGATGAAATCGGTCATGGCCGGTGAATAGACATCGCCGCCCGCGCAGGGGCCCATGATCACGGAAATCTGCGGAATGACGCCCGACGCCAGCACGTTGCGCTGGAACACCTCGGCATAGCCGCCGAGTGCTGCGACGCCTTCCTGGATGCGCGCACCGCCCGCGTCATAGATGCCGATGATCGGCGCGCGGTTGCGCAGCGCCATGTCCTGGATCTTCTGGATTTTCTCCGCATGCGCCTCTGAAAGCGATCCTCCGAAGACTGTGAAATCCTTGGCGAAAAGAAAGACGGTGCGGCCGTTGACCGTGCCCCAGCCGGTGACGACGCCGTCGCCCGCGACCTTCTGCTTCTCCATGCCGAAGTCTGTCGAGCGATGCTCGACGAACATGTCGAACTCCTCGAATGAGCCTTCGTCGAGAAAGATGTCGATGCGTTCGCGCGCGGTGAGTTTGCCACGTGCATGCTGCGCCTCGATACGGGCTGCTCCTCCGCCCATGCGCGCGATCTCGCGGCGGCGTTCCAGTTCCTGCAGCACGTCTTTCATTTGCGGCTCCCCTTTGGCCAAACACCTCGTAGCACGGCGCAACGAGCGCGCAAGCGGCGGTAGGCATTGTGTCGATTAAGATATCGACGCATTGCTGCATTGCAGCGAAGGCCTTGCTATTCCGAGCGAACTGGCCCATATGCGGCGACATAGGCGCTTGGGCCGGATTTCCGGCTTTCCACATGATTGGACTGGTTGCGTCTGTTTCCGCCTCCCGGCTTGCCAGAGAGTTGCGGAAAAGTCCCTCGGATGATCCGCGGGCACGACAGCGCAGCCGAGCGGACACCGAGATGTCCGCCGCCTTGTCGTTCACCACCATATCGCCCGACGCAGGTTGCGCCCTGCGGAACGGGTTATTTTGCGGCGCATGCCGCCTGAAAGAAGAAGAAATTGACGATTGAAATCATTGCGGAGCCGACCGGTTTCGCCAAACTAGGCATCACAGGCCCGCTCCTGAAGACGACGGCCGCTGCCGGGTTCGACACTCCGAAGCCTGTGCAGGAAAAGGCCATTCCGCCCTTCCTGGCTGGCCGGGACATCCTTGGCGTCGCGCAGACGGGCTCCGGCAAGACCGCCGCCTTCGCGCTGCCGATCCTCATGAAGATCGCAGCGCTGGGCAGCAAGCGGCTGCCGAGGACGGCGCGCGCACTGATCCTTGCGCCGACGCGCGAACTGGCCGTGCAGATCGAAGACACGGTGAAGCTGCTGTCCAAGGGCATGCACATCTCCACCGCGCTGGTACTCGGCGGCGTGTCGCGCGGCGGCCAGGTCAAGAAGGTCGCACCCGGCGTGGACGTTCTGGTCGCCACCCCAGGCCGTCTCACCGACCTGGTGCGCGAGCGGGAACTGAACCTTTCCGAGACGCGCTGGCTGGTACTCGACGAAGCCGACCGCATGCTCGACATGGGCTTCATCAACGACGTCCGCCGCATCGCCAAGGCGACGCACAAGGACAAGCAGACCGCGCTCTTCTCGGCCACCATGCCGGAGGAGATCGAGGAACTGGCGCGCGGTATCATGAAAGACCCGGTTCACATCGAGGTCGCGCCGCAAGGCACCACGGCTTCCGAGATCAAGCAGAGCGTCGTGCTGGCCCGCCTGAAGCAGAAGCGCAAGGTTCTGTCCGACATGCTGGCCGACGAGGCGATGAGCTCAGTGATCGTGTTTGCGCGCACCAAGCATGGCGCCGACCGAGTGGTGCGGGACCTCGAGCGCGACGGCTTCAACGCCGCCGTGATCCACGGCAACAAGTCGCAGAACGCCCGCCAGAAGGCGCTGAACGGCTTTCGTGACGGTTCGGTCCGCATCCTTGTCGCGACAGACATCGCGGCACGCGGCATCGATGTGCCCGGCATCAGCCATGTCGTGAACTTCGACCTGCCCGACGAGGCTGAGAGCTACGTCCACCGCATCGGCCGTACCGGCCGCAACGGAGCCGACGGCATCGCCATCACGATGGTCGATCCGTCCGAGAACAGCAAGCTCCGGCAAGTCGAGCGGATCATCCGCATGAAGCTGCCGATTGCGGCCGACCATACCGGCCAGCCCGACCCGCAGCGTCCGGCCGGCGACCGGCAGGCGGAGCGTGCGCCAGCCAACGATCGCGGCCAGTCTGCACGCCAGGGCAAGCCGCATCACCGTGGCCAAGGCCCGAAGGGGCACGGTGATGGGAACGGTCGTGGCCAGAGCGAGCGTCCGCGGTTCGACGAACGTCGCGCCGACGGCGAGCAGGCTCATGGCGAGAAGCGCCCGGCGAAGGGTGGCTTCGGCCACAAGACGCATGCCGGGCCGCATGCCGGCAAGCCGGAAGGCGGCAGGCACGAGGGCAACCGCCCGCACGGCGGCAAGCCCGGCGGAAAGCCGTTCCGCCGCAAGCGCCGTCCCGGTTTCGGCAGCAAGCCCGCGCGGGCAGCGTAAACCGGAGCAACCTTCGGGCTTTTGTGCCAACGCAGCAGCGCTTGGCTTAATTGCCTGAATGAAGTCGATGAGATAGGCGGTCTGGACGATGTCCGGGCCGCCTTTTTTATGGTCGTCTGCGTCGGGGGGGGGAATGTCATGGCAGGTATCGCCGCGCTGGCGATCGGCTATGTGCTGTCGCAATTCTACCGCTCGTTTCTGGCGGTCCTGACGCCTGCGCTCACTGCCGAACTCGGCATGACCAAGGCCGACCTCTCGCTTGCCTCCGGTGCATGGTTCGCCGTCTTTGCGCTGGCGCAGTTCGCCGTTGGGGTGGGACTTGATCACTACGGGCCGCGTCGCACGACGGCGCTGATGTTCGGCGCGTTTACAGGCGTGGGCGCATTCCTGTTCGCCGCCTCGACCGGCCCTTGGGGCGTCATCGCCGCCATGGCGCTGATCGGGCTTGGCTGCGCGCCGATCCTGATGGCCATGCTCTTCATTTTCGCGCGGAATCATTCGCCCGCCCGCTTCGCCGTCCTGACCTCATGGGCAGTCGCCTTCGGCACGGCGGGCAATGTGCTGGGCGCCGCACCGCTTGCGGAGGCGTCGGAGTTTTTCGGCTGGCGGCCTGTGCTGGTGGCGCTTGGCATCGTGACGATACTCGTGGCCGGAGCGGTCGCGGCCTTCGTTCGTGACCCTGAGCGGCTGGAACACGTTCAAGGTAATCCCTCAGGCATTTCCGGATATGTCGAACTGCTGCGCATGAGGGTGCTGTGGCCGATCATTCCGCTGGTGGCGATCAACTATGCGCCGCCGAGCGGCATACGAGGCCTCTGGGCCGGCCCATATCTGGAAGACGTATTCGGGCTCGATACGCTGGCGATCGGCAATGTGACACTGCTCATGGCGATCGCGATGGTGGCCGGCGCGTTGTTCTATGGTCCGCTGGATACGATTTTCCGGACGCGGAAATGGATCGCCATACCCGGAAACACGGTTTGCTTCCTGATCCTGCTGTTCCTCGCCCTGAACCCGCAGCCGGCGTTGACGGTCGCGACGATCCTTCTTGTGGCGATCGGCTTCCTGAGCGGCAGCTACGGCCTGCTGATCGCGCATCCGCGATCTTTCGTGCCGCAGCACCTGACGGGACGCGGTGTGACCCTGATGAACTTCTTTTCGATCGGCGGCGTCGGCGTGATGCAGTTCGCGACCGGTGGCGTTGTCACGGCGTGGTCGTCGCCGGAAGACCCGACGGCCGCATATGCGGCGTTGTTTTTCTTCTACGCACTGGCGGTCGGCGTCGCGCTGTTCATCTATCTCTTTTCACGAGATGCCCGACCGGAAAAGACCTGAAGTCAGGGCTTTTTCGCCAGCTTTTCGCTTTCCTCGCGCAGGCGCTCCTGCTGCTTGACGAGCTCCGGGGTGGCGTTGTCGCCAAAGTCCTCCATGCCGTACAACGGCCGGATTTCGATGTCCGACGGGCCGGGCATGGGGTTCGGACAGCGCTTCACCCATTCGATGGCTTCCTCCATCGAACCGATCTCCCAGAGCCAGTAGCCGGCTATCAATTCCTTGGTTTCGGCGAACGGGCCGTCGATGATGGTTCGCTCGGCGCCGTCGAAATGCACCCGGGCGCCCTTGGAGGTCGGTTTCAGCCCGTCGGCGGCGAGCAAGATACCGGCCTTCACCAGTTCCTCGTTGTAGTTCATCATCGCGGTGAGCATTTCCTCGTTCGGCAGTTCGCCCGCCTCGCTTTCCTTCGTCGCCTTGACGATCACCATGACGCGCATCGGGTTGCCTCCAGGTTCGGGTCTGTGCCCTCAGTATCGGGGCAGTCGTTCATAAGAACGCATTCGTATTTCGAGAACCGACATGGCGCGGTGAAAATATTTGGCAAGGACAAACACGCCCTCGCTTGACCGGTACATGCCCGCCTGTAGGCTGAACGGATAAAAACCATGGAGGAACGCATGCCCGCAAAGCCCTGGAAGTTCGGCCTGATCGCATCCGCAGCGGCTGTTTTGCTGACTTCGACGGCATACGCGGACACGATTGTCCTGCGCGGCGCCCGCGTGCTCACCATGGACGACGCCAGGCCGGAAGCGGAGGCGATTGCGCTGGTCGATGGCAAGATCGCCGCTGTCGGCTCTACGGCGGATATGGAGCCCTACCTCAAGGACGCCGCCGTCTACGAGCTGCCGTCAACCGCGCTGGTCATGCCGGCCTTCCAGGACGCGCACAACCACCTCGTGTGGAGTTCCGCGCAGGCGGAGGACATCAGCCTTGCCGACGTTTCGGACGAAGCCGGCTTGCGGGCTGCGATTGAACCCGTCATGGCGACGCTGCCGGAAGGCGCGTGGCTGCGTGGCGGGGGCTGGAGCGTGGCGGTCTACAAGGACCCGAGCGCATCGGTTCTCGACAAGATCACAGGTGACCGGCCCGCCTACTTCGATGACGTGGACGGTCATTCCGGATGGGCAAACTCCGCCGCTCTCAAGGCCGCCGGCATAACAGCCGAGACGAAGGACCCCGAGGGCGGCAGGATCGAGCGGGACGCCAACGGCAATCCGACCGGCATGCTGCGAGAGAAGGCGATGGCGCTGGTGCAAGACATCATGCCCGAATACCCGGAAAGCCAGGTGGACACGGGCCTCGAGAAGGCGCAGGCCGAGGCGGTCAGCTACGGTATTTCGGCGATCATCGATCCCGGCCTCGAGGACTGGATGATCAAGGGCTACCAGCGAGCCGACGCCGCCGGAAAGCTGAAGCTGCGCGTGAAGGCTGCGATTCCGATCGACGCAGCCGAGGGCGTCGCTGGCGTTCAGCGTACGCTTGACCTGCAAAAGCAGTATGCGTCGCCGCATTTCCAGATCGACTCGGTCAAGCTCTTCGTCGACGGTGTCATCGAGACCGGCACGGCCGCGTTGCTGGAGGCGTATGTCGGCTCGAATTCGGCAGGCGACCTGCTGTTCACGCCAGAGCAGATCAATGAAGTCGCCACGGCTGCCGACAAGGCGGGCTTGCAGCTTCATTTCCACGCGATCGGCGACCGCGCGGTTCGTGTCGCGCTCGATGCTTCGGAGGCGGCGCAGAAAGCGAACGGCACGACCGATCGCCGTCCCCAGATCACGCATCTGGAACTCGTCGACCCTGCTGATGTCGGCCGTTTCGCGCCACTCGGCGTAACCGCCACCATACAGGCGCTGTGGGCCTATCCAGAAACCTATATCGTCGACCTGACAGAGCCGGTGCTGGGGCCGGAACGCTCGGAATGGCTCTATCCGTTCGGTGCGCTCAAGAAGGCAGGCGCGAG
This sequence comes from Mesorhizobium sp., assembly GCF_016793485.1. GTDB lineage: Bacteria > Pseudomonadota > Alphaproteobacteria > Rhizobiales > Rhizobiaceae > Mesorhizobium_K. The sequence goes on from NZ_JAEULZ010000030.1 coordinate 151,869, forward strand.
GATCGCAGGCGCCAGCGACTGGAGCGTCTCGTCGATGAATCCGCTTGAGGCGATCCAGATCGGCGTGACCCGGCAAGACCCGGAAGATCCGAAAGGGCGCGTGCTGACGCCCGAGCACAGGCTGGAACTGGACGACATGCTGCGCGCCTACACCGTCAACGCAGCGTATTCGGCGTTCGACGAGGCGAATTCCGGAACGCTGACGGCGGGCAAGCGCGCTGATGTGATCGTGCTCGACAAGGACCTGACGAAGATCCCCCCGACCGAGATAGATTCGGCAAAGGTCATGCTGACCCTGATCGACGGTGAGGCGGTCTATCGGGAGGAGCGACTGCCCGCGCCGGCCAAGCAATAAACCCGCCTAGTCGCGTTTGCGGCCGGGCATGAGCGGATACCCCCGCCAGCGAGCGACGTATGTCATGAAGCCGAACACGACGCGGTGGGGCAATATCCTCAGAAGCTTCATCCCCCATGTGAAGCGTCGCGGAAACGTGGTTTCGAAACCGCCGGAACGGATGGCACGCATCATGCGTTTCGACGCCTTATCGACCGGCATGAGCGCCGGCATCAGGATTTCGTTCTTGGCGGCGAGCGGCGTGTCGACGAAGCCGGGATTCATGATCTGGATGCGGATATTCATCTTCGGCAGGTCGTATTGCAGCGCCTCGGCCATGTTGTTGAGCGCAGCCTTGGTCGCTCCATAGGCGGCGAGCGTGGGCCAGCCGAAATAGGCGGTCACCGACCCGACCAGAACGATATGGCCACGGCCTCGCAGCCCCATTTTCTCGATGACCGGGACAAGGCCGTTGAGCACGCCGAAGATATTTACGTCATAGGTCTTGCGGATGCTCGGCAGGCTGAGGCTTTCCGCGTGGACCGGGATGTAGACGCCGGCGTTCAGCACGGCGAGCACGACCGGGCCTGCCTCTGCCTCGATTGCCTCGACGGTCGAAGCCATGCCTTGCTCGTCCGTGACGTCGCAATAATGGGCCAGGACCTTGCCGGGAAGATTGGCGGCGGCCTTGATGACAGGCTCGATGGGGTCCTGTGCGCGCGAGGTGATCGCTACGGTCCAGCCTTCTGCCGCGAGGTCCAGCGCAAGCTGGCGGCCAATTCCCGTTGCTCCGCCCGTGATCCAGGCTATGCCGTGCCGCTTGTCGGCCCTGTATATCGTCATCCTAAGCCCGCCAACCCCGGTAAGCTTGCTCCTTATGCATCTGGCCGAACCGGAAATCGAAAGCAATATCAAGTTGCGCAGATAAGTCGCGAGCGGGCAGCCAGGACCTGCTGGCCCTATCGTTGGGAGAATATCTTTGCTTGAAAGGCGGGATTGCCGTTTCTAGAACCGGGCGGGCCGCATTTGGCCGCCATCAAGGCCCCGCCAGCAAGGAAGTGAGCATGAACCGTTCCGTGATCGACACCATCGGCAATACGCCCCTGATCCGGCTGAAACGGGCTTCCGAGGAGACCGGCTGCGAAATCCTCGGCAAGGCCGAGTTCATGAATCCAGGCCAGTCGGTGAAGGACCGCGCCGGCCTCTTCATCATCCGTGACGCGGAAGCGAAGGGCTTGCTGAAGCCCGGCGGAGTCATCGTCGAAGGGACCGCCGGCAATACGGGCATCGGGCTGACCGTCGTCGCCAAGGCGCTCGGCTATCGCACGGTCATCGTCATTCCCGACACGCAGAGCCAGGAGAAGAAGGACGCGCTCCGCGTTCTGGGCGCCGAACTGATCGAGGTGCCCGCCGTTCCGTACAAAAATCCCAACAACTACGTGAAGGTGTCCGGCCGGCTGGCCGAGCAGTTGGCCCGTACGGAACCCAATGGCGCGATCTGGGCCAACCAGTTCGACAATGTCGCCAATCGCGACGGCCACATACGCACCACGGCGCAGGAAATCTGGCAGCAGACAGGCGGGAAGGTCGACGGTTTCGTCTCCGCGGTCGGCACGGGCGGAACGCTCGCCGGCGTAGCGGCCGGGCTGAAGGAGCACAGCAAGTCGGTCAAGATTGCGCTTGCCGACCCGCTCGGCGCATCGCTCTACAGCTTCTACACGGACGGCGTTCTGAAGGCTGAAGGCACGTCGATCACCGAAGGCATAGGGCAGGGGCGCATCACCGCCAATCTCGAAGACTTCACGCCGGACTTCTCCTACCAGGTGCCGGATGAGGAGGCGCTGCCGATCGTCTTCGACCTGGTGCAGGAGGAAGGCATGTGCCTCGGCGGCTCGACCGGCATCAACATCGCCGGCGCGATCCGGCTGGCGAAAGACCTCGGTCCGGGGCACACCATCGTCACCATCCTCTGCGACTACGGCACGCGCTACCAGTCGAAGCTGTTCAATCCCGATTTCCTGCGCGAGAAGAACCTGCCGATCCCATTCTGGATGGATCGACGTCCCGAGATCACCGTGCCTTACGAACAGGCCGACTGATGGCCTTTGTTACGGAAGCCCTGTTTCGGGACGACAGCTACCTCGCCGAGGCGGATGCTGAGGTTGTCCACGTCAACGACCGAAGCGGGGTCGTGCTCGATCGTACGATCTTCTACGCCACGTCAGGTGGACAGCCGGGCGACACCGGCAGGCTGACCACGGCCGATGGCCGCACGATCGACATCGCGGCGACGATTACCGGCGAAACCAAGGACGAGATCATTCATGTGCCGGCGGCGGATGCCGGACTGAAACCGGGCGACAGAGTGAGACTCGCCATCGACTGGCATCGCCGGCACCGGCTGATGCGCATGCATGCGGCCTGCCATCTGGTGACTGTCGTCTGCCCGTTTCCGATCACCGGCGCGGCGGTCGCCGAGGATGACTCCCGCGTAGACTTCGACATACCGGAAGCTGGTTTCACCAAGGAGGATGTGACGGCGAGGCTGATGGAACTGGTGCGCGCCGACCATCCGATCTCGACGCGCTGGATCAGCGACGAAGACCTTGCTGCGAACCCGACGCTGGTGAAGTCGAAGAACGTGCGGCCGCCGACCGGCACCGGCCGCATCAGGTTGGTGCTGATCGGCGAAAACGGCTCTGTGGACAGCCAGCCCTGTGGCGGGACGCATGTCCGCTCGAGCGGGGAGATCGGCGACATCCATATCGGCAAGATCGAGAAGAAGGGACGGGAGAACCGCCGTTTCCGCATCCGCTTCGGGCCGCCGCCGGCATAGGCATTTCACTTTTCGTCTTGTCACGCTATTTGGAAGGGCGTTGCCAGCATTGGGGAGGTAGACATGGCCGAGACCGGAGCCTTCACGATCGACGCGGACTGGCTGCAGCAAAGGCTGGCTTCGCCCGGCATCTCCGTCGTGGATGCGTCCTGGTACCTGCCCGCACAGGGTCGCAATGCCCGAGCGGAATATGAGGCCGCGCATATTCCCGGAGCCATCTTCTTCGATCAGGATGCAGTCGTCGCGCCAGACGCCGCGCTGCCGCACACCTTGCCCGATCCCCTGACCTTCGCGCGCCACGCCGGCTCCATGGGCATCTCGGCCGACGATACGATCGTCGTCTATGACGGTCCCGGCATGTTCTCGGCGCCGCGCGTCTGGTGGATGTTCAGGACCATGGGTGTGTTCCAGGTCTATGTGCTCGACGGCGGGTTTGATCGCTGGAAGGCCGAAGACAGGCCGGTGACGGCAGAGAAGACCAAGATCGCGCCGAACTTCTTCCACGTCGATTTCGATGCCTCGCGTGTCGCCTCCATCGAGGACATGCTCAAGGTCGTGGCGACCGGCGAAAGCCAGATCGCGGACGCGCGCCCGGCCGGCCGCTTTACCGGAGACGATCCAGAACCCCGCGCCGGTGTTCGCGGCGGTCACATGCCGGGCGCAAAAAGCCTGCCGGCATCCTCGCTGTCAAAGGACGGCAAGCTGTTGCCGCCGGATGAACTCCGCAAGCGTTTCGACGAAGCCGGCATCGACCTCTCGAAGCCGGTGGTTACCTCGTGCGGCTCCGGCATCACGGCAGCCGTCATCACGCTCGCGCTGGAGACACTCGGCCACTCCGCCAACCGGCTTTATGACGGATCATGGACCGAATGGGGAAGCCGGCCGGACACGCCGGTCGTCAAGGGTAAATAGGCATGGATCACATTGAGGCGGCAAACGGGGTCGAGCGGCTGGACCCGATAGAGGTTACGGTCACGTTCCTCGAGATGCAGCGGCCGCCGGCGCATTACCCGCACGCGCCCGCCAACCTCAACATCGCGTTGATGAAGACGCGCGACATGCCGCTGCACTTCTATCGCTACCTGATGGATCGGGTCGGTCGCAAATGGCAGTGGGTGAATGTCCTGCGCCTCGGCGACGAAGAGCTGGAGGGCAAGATCCGCAAGCCCGGACGCGACATCCGCGTACTCTATCTCGACGGCGCGCCGGCAGGATTCTTCGATATAAACCCCTACAGCGCCGACGAAACCGAGATCGCCTATTTCGGGATGATGGAACACGCGACCGGCCTTGGGCTCGGTCGATGGTTCCTGGGCGCCGCGATCGAGGCCGCGTGGGCGACGAACCCGAGGCAGATCGTGGTGCAGACCTGTACGCTCGACCATCCCGCGGCGCTTCCGCTCTACCAGAAGCTCGGCTTTTCTCCGGTGGGCCAGAAGCAGGAAGATGTGCGGCCGCTGCCATTCCATGAGCGGTCGGCAAGCGTGATGCGGCCCTGAAGTCGGCTGAACCGGGCGTTCAGCGAGAGTTCAGCTTCATTACGCCAGGTTTGCGGCGTGTTTGGCGGGCGTATCGCTCGCATTACGAGGAGCAAAACAATGTTGAACCGCCGCCAATTCGCCGGAGCCGCGATTTCCCTCCTGGCCCTCCCAACGCTTGCCAGTGCGCAGGATGCCATGCCGTCGTCCCGGCAGATCGAGCAGCAACTCGACGCCGCGCCGCGCCGGCGGGTACGGCCAGAGGAGCGCGTCACCGTGCGCGAATTCAAGCGCCGGCCGGAGCTGCGCCGCATGGCTCCGTCCATCGACATCCAGTCGATCAACTTCGCCTTCAACTCGGCAGAAATTCCGCGTTCGCAATACCGCAAGGTCGAGAACATCGCCGACGCGATGGAAAGTGTGTTGCGGCGGCGGCCAAGGGCGGTGTTCCTGATCGAAGGACACACCGATGCGGTCGGTTCACAGGCCTCCAATCTTGCCTTGTCGGAACGCCGCGCGGAATCCCTGAAATGGACGCTGGTGCGCGAATTCGGCATCCCGCGCCGCGCCCTGGAAACCGTTGGCTATGGCAAGGAATACCTGCTTGTGCCGACGCCCGAGCCCGAATGGCGCAACCGCCGCGTGACGCTCAGGCGTTTCGACGATTTCGTGACGCAGTAAAGCAAAAGCCGTCCGGCGCTGACCGTCGGACGGCTTTTTCCCGAAAAGTCTGCCGGTCTTAGTTGAGCTTGTACTTCAAGCCGACGCCGAACATGTGGAGGCGGGGCTCGTAGGACAATATGCCAGCTTCGGGGGTACCTTCCAGTGGATCGTGATCGCCGAACTGGGAGAAACGGTATTCAACGTTGAGGGCCAGCCGATCCGTAACCGCCGTTTCCAGACCGGTTCCGATCGTATAGCCGCTTCCATTCCAATCAAGATCCAAACCTTGGACGTCCAGTTCGAAACGCTGGTTTGTATAGCCGCCGATCGCATAGGCCAGCGTGGTATCGCTCAACTTTACGCCGACGCGCGCCAGAACGTCGAAACCGTAGTCGCGATCGAGATTGAAGGCATTGATGAAACTCGTGCCAGCCGACATGTACCGCGCGCCGAGCTGGACGCCAGCTACCCAGTTGCCGAATTCCTGATCGTAGCCGACATTCAGGGAGCCCCAGCCTCCATCGCCGCCCTGACCATCCACGGTATAGGACAAAGGCGAGAACAACGCGTTGTCGATGGCAACCAATGCGCCCAGCTGTGCTCCGATGTAGAAGCCCGTCCAGTTGTAAGCCGGAGCGGAGAATGTGGCTTCCGCACCGCCGTCCGCTCCAAAGCGGTAGTTCAAGCCGACCCTGTACGTCTGGGTGTCCAAATCTTGTTCTTCGACGCCGTCATCAACGGAATATGAGGCAAACCGGTACTCGTTTTTCAATGTCCAGTTGCCGCCGACGACGGTCTCGAGGCCGGCGCCGACGGTGTAACCATCTCCGTCAATGTCGTCATTGCCTGCTAGAATAGGTATGCTGAAGTCAGCCTCAAACCTCTGCCAGGAATATCCGCCGAGAACGTAGGCGAGGCTGGTCGGGTTGACCAGATAGCCCGCGCGCAGGCCAACGTCGAAACCCAAAGTCTGCTTCAGGGAAATGCTGCCCGATGTTCCATCCACGGTGGCTTCCTGACCACCATAGCGTGCGTCGGCAAAAGCGCCGAGCAGGAAGCGTTCCGAGAACATGTAGTCGTAGCCTGCGGAGACTTCGCCAAAAAAGCCGTCGCCGCTCAGGCGGAAATTCTGGTCGCCCTGCAGCACAAATGCGCCAACGCCTGCCGCTGCGCCAACGTGAAAACCTGTCCAGTTGAATCCGGTCCGAACCGGCATCTCGACAATGGCGTCTGCCGCATGGATCGAGGTCGAAAGCGCGGAAAGAGAAACAGCGCCAAGCAGAATAGCCGCGATGCGCGATTTCATTACCATGGTTCCCTCCAGCACTTCCTGTGCGTGTATCGGGTAGCATCGCCTGCGCTGGAAGAATATTAGCGCGTTATCAAGCTTGAGCTGTCTACCGGCTTTTCGATGAAACTGTTGCCCGGTTGCAACTAGCGTTGCTCAGGAAATACGTTCGGCCTTCATCCCGACGCCCTGGAACCAGACCGGCACGTCTGCGCGACCGGTCCGGGCGAGTTCGTCGACAAGTCGCACGGCCAGCGCGCGTCCGCGCTCGGAATGCTCGGCGAACTGTTGCTCGGTCCATTTCGGCTCGCCGCCGGGGTCGTCGCGGTTGAGGGACTCCTCGAACTGGTAAACCCAGTCGCCGAGATCGAGCGCCAACGACCAGGACAGGCCGAGCGCATGCTGGTAGATGCCGCCGACCTCTTCTGAATCCACGAACCACAGGGGATCGCTGCCATAGTCGGCCATGACCTTGATCGCCTTGGGGTGCAATTCGGGCAGGCGCGGCCGCGCAACGGGTTCGAAACTCACTCGGTCGGGGCCGAGTTGTGCCAGCAACCATTCGTAGATCGGCCGGCCTGCTTCCTCGATCTGCACCTGTCTCGAAGCGTCTTTCAGGCGCGTACGCTCGGGATCGTCAGGGTCCGCAAGCTCCCGGAACAGGTCCGACCATGCGTAGATCATCTCCGCCTTGTCCTGCGGCAGGATATCGACCGGCAGCCAGCCGACATTGTAGCCGGTCTCTGCATCAATGAGCCCGCCGCTATAGGACGGCGTCACCACGAGCTTTTTGGGAACATCCGCCTGGGGGTCGTACGGCTCTTCGTCGCGCTCGGATGTACCGAACGACTTCCCGCGCAGCGGCGCGAACGACTTGACCGCGTATGCGACAATGCCCGCCGAGGCGAGGGCGGCAATCGCCAGGACGACGACGGATTCCTCCACAACCGGCCGCAGCACTCCCTGCCACCAGCCGAGCAACATGAAGGCCGCCGCGACGAGATAGAGCCACATCGCATTGCGGCTCTGTCGCCGTCCGCGCTCGTCCGGCGGGTCGTGGGGATCGAGGAAACGCGGCGCGATGACGAGAATGTAGGCGGCGTAGATCAGCACCGACAGCAGGAAGACTGGCAGCGCGATGTCGAGAAGGGCGGCGAGCAATACACCGCCAATGCCCATCAGCACCGAGTTCAATGCAAGAATCTTCGTTCGGATGCGGTCGGCGCGATCCTCGTCGGTAGCGGTTCCCTTGATCGCAATCAGCGCCTTCGTCAGGAGTTCGCCCATGGCGCCGGCGCGGATCGCCACGATCCCCGCAAATGCGTAGAATCCGCCAATTGCCCGCAGCGCCAGTTCCGCAGCGTCCATGACCGCCCCCTAAATGCCCGGCGCGGCGATGCCTTTCCCTTGCGTCAAAACTGTGTCCGAACAGGAAAGGGCCAGCGTGAAGCCGGCCCTTTGATCCCGATTCGCAGACGGTTGGGCCCTCTAGAAGCGGTAATTCACGCCGATGCGGACGGTATGGAAGTTGATGTCGTTGGAAAGGCCGACGATGATGCCGTCCTCGTTATAGTTGAACACGTCGGCGTCGCCGAGGTCAGTGTATAGATATTCGCCTTTCAGGCTCCAGTTGGCGTCGATGGCGTATTCGGCTCCCGCACCGGCTGTCCAGCCGGTACGTGTCTTGGAAGAACTGGAGGAGTCGTCGAGTATGTCGCCCGGAGTTAGATAAGAGCCGAGGATCGTTGAAGTGCTTTTGGTCCGGCCGTAAGCAAAGCCGCCCGTACCGTAAACGAGCAACCGCTCGGTGGGCACAAAGCCGGCGCGCAAGCGAGCCGTTCCGAACCATTCCAACTCCGTTGTCGTGCTAACGGCCGTTTCGAATGGGAACGTCAATGGACCTACCGTTACTTCCAATTCTTCAGTTCCGGAAACCGTGGTATCGATGTTCGCTGCCTGGATGTCCGCCTCCAGACCAAACACGAAGCCACCCGCTTGCCAGTTGTATCCGGCCTGTGCGCCACCGGAGAATCCGTCGAGATCGGATCCGTAACTGCCCGAAAACCCATCAAACGTTGCAATCCCTAAGAACGTGGCTGGTGCAATCGTCGCGGTTTGGTCGAGATCGCCCCAGCTATAGCCAGCGTTGAGGCCGATATATCCGCCGGTCCAACTGATGACAGGCACCTCTGCGACGGGCATGTCGACAACCGGCGCGTCTACAACCGCGTCAGCAGAATGAGCTGCGCCCGTCAGCGCGATCCCGCACACCGAGCCAAGCGCAACTTTCCTCAAAGCATTGAGATACAACATTATTTCCACCCGTCCCGAAAACCGACGGACACAACCTATACACTTCAAATGCAATGTGCAGTCGCATATTTGCAACAGCCTGAAACTACCTGCCGCAACGGCAATACGCGTCGCGAGTTGCAAACAAAAAAGGCCCGCCGGACAGCGGGCCTTTTCAGATGCTGGAAGCGCCGAGTTCAGGCGGCAAGTGCGGCCTTGGGCTCGACCGTCTCGTAGCCCAGCGCGTCGGCCACAGCGCGGTTGGTGACGCGACCCTTGTGGACGTTGAGGCCGTTCCTGAGGTGCTGGTCGTCGAGGATCGCCTTGATGCCCTTGTCGGCCAGCGCGAGACCGTAATGCAGCGTGGCGTTGTTCAGCGCATGCGCCGAGGTCACCGGCACCGCGCCCGGCATGTTGGCGACGCAGTAGTGGATGATGCCGTCGACTTCGTAGGTCGGCTCGGCATGGGTGGTGGCGTGAGATGTCTCGAAGCAGCCGCCCTGGTCGATGGCGACATCGACAAGCACCGAGCCCTTTTTCATGCCTGACAGCATTTCGCGCGACACGAGTTTTGGAGCCGCCGCGCCGGGGATCAGGACCGCGCCGACCACCATGTCGGCCGAGAAGCATTCCTCCTCCAGCGCCTCAATCGAGGAATAGCGGGTGTGAACGCGACCATTGAAGATGTCGTCCAACTGGCGCAGGCGCGGGATCGAACGGTCGATGATCGTCACGTCGGCCCCCGAGCCTACCGCGATCTTCGCGGCGTTCAGCCCGACCACGCCGCCGCCCAGCACGACGACCTTGCCCGGCAGCACGCCCGGCACGCCGCCGAGCAGCACGCCGCGTCCGCCATTGGCCTTCTGAAGCGCCGTCGCGCCGGCCTGGATCGCAAGACGGCCGGCGACTTCCGACATCGGAGCGAGCAACGGCAGGCCGCCGCGATCGTCGGTGACGGTCTCGTACGCGACCGCGGTGACGCCGGACGCGAGCAGGCCTTTGGTCTGCTCCGGATCGGGAGCAAGGTGGAGGTAGGTGTAGAGGATCTGGCCATCGCGCAACTGGACCCATTCGCCCGGCTGCGGCTCCTTGACCTTCACGATCATGTCCGACTTGGCAAACACTTCCTCGGCGGTCTTGGCGATCTTCGCGCCGGCGGCGCGGTAGGTGTCGTCGGAAGCGCCAATGCCGGCGCCGGCGCCTGTCTCGACCAGCACCTCATGGCCGTGGGCGGTGTATTCGCGGACCGCGCCAGGGGTGAGGCCGACACGATATTCGTGGTTCTTGATTTCCTTCGGGCAGCCGACGCGCATCTGGTGATCTCCTGTTGGCCTTTGCAGCCATGTTCCCTGTATGAAGGAATTAGACCAGAAAATGCGTCGAACGTGTTTGCGTATGGCGTTGCGATCTCGTCTTCTGCTCGCTATTTGTTGCGTGAAAGACAACGATAATCGAAGGAATTTCGAACATTGTCGCTGGACAGGATCGATATCGCCATACTTGAGGCGTTGCAGAAAGATGGGCGCATGCCCAATGCCGCGCTTGCCGAAAAGGTCGGCCTGTCGCAGTCGGCCTGCTCGCGCCGTCTCGACAACCTGGAGAAATCCGGAGTCATCAAGGGCTATCACGCACAGCTTTCCAATGCGGCGCTCGGACACCAGATGACGGCGATCGTGCATATCTCGCTGTCAGGACAGTTCGAGAAGACACTGTCGGAATTCGAGGCTGCGGTGAAGCGCTGCCCCAACATCCTGTCGTGCCATCTGATGTCGGGCGAATACGACTATATCCTGCGCATCGCAGCGAAGGATCTGCAGGACTATGAACGCATCCACAAGGAATGGCTGACGGCAATGCCGCATGTGACGAAGATCAACTCATCCTTTGCCCTGCGCGAGATCGTCGACCGCACCGCTGTCGGCATGAAGCCGGAACTGGCTTAGACCACCACGATCCGATCCATCGGGATGTCGTGTGGCTGTGGACGTATGGTCGGGATGCGCTGCATCTCGTAGCCGACGCCGATCACCAGCGGCTGGCGTGGCAGCGCAGCGAGAGTCCGGTCGAAGAAGCCGCCGCCGTATCCGAGCCTGTAATTGCCGGGATCGACGCCCACCAGCGGTGCGATGACGACATCGGGGATCACAGGCCTACCTTCGGCCGGGATCGGGATATTCCAGACGCCTTTTTCCAGCTTGTCGCCGGGGCGGTAGGCGCGGAAGACCAGCGGTCGCGCCTTTTCGATGACCACTGGTAGCGCGGGCGTCGCACCGCGCGCGACAAGCGAGGCCAGCCACGGTCGCAAATCCGGTTCGCCCCGGAACGGCCAGTAGAGGCTGACGATGCGGCCCGCCACATTGCCGAGGAGAGCGTCGAGTTGTCGGGCAATCTCGGCCGATCTTTCAGCACGTAAGTCGGCCGGGATCGCCAGCCGCTCGGCAATCAGCCTTTCGCGTTCGGCCCTGCGCCAGCGTGCTACCGCGGGCCAATCGTTCAGGTCGTCAGCCATGGTGATCCTCCGCCCCAACGATAGACCTCGCCGCGAAGGTCAACAGGCATATTCGCGACATCGGTTGTCCATTTCGGCTGGCCCAGGCTCTCGACGAGAACCTTATGCAGGCAGGATAAGCGAGCAAGGACGGCGGCATCCGCTTCGTCAAACCCGCCTCAATTCACAGTTGCGCATCGCTCCAAAAAGGCTGATGCTTTGGCCGGGAGCAAGACATGCGCTACGTGATCGTCATCTGTGCCATAGCCGCATTCCTGATCTGGGACTTCGGTTACAACGAGGGCCGCTACGTCGGCTCCGCCGTGTTGGAGGTGAAGCGCCTCGTGAGCATGGCAACCGGCTGATGTCGAGCTTGGCTTGCGGCGCGCGAATTCGTCACGGTTGACCTGAGCCTGTCGGCGACACAAGAAGGGGCCGCGCGGGAAGGTCACACCCACGCACCATCGGTCCCGTCTCAGGGACGCCGGTCCGGAGGCGGATTTGATCAGGCATATCGTGTTTTTCAGCGCGAAGCGAAGCGATGACATCGAGGCCATCCGCGATGGGTTGCAGGCGCTCGGCACGATCCCGCATTCCACGGTTTTCGAAGTAGCGCTGAACTCGAAAGTCGACCCGTACGGAAACGACATCGACATCGTCGTCTACGCCGAATTCCCCGACGAGGCGGCGCTCGCCGCCTACAAGGCGCACCCGACCTACGCCGAGACAACCGCCAGGGTCAGGCCAATGCGTGAACTGCGCTTTTCCGCCGATGTGAAGGCTGTTTAGGCTTCCGGTCCTGAAAACAGGCTAACGGACTTCCCGAGTCGCTCGACGATCCACCGGTAGCGTTCCGCCGAGCGCGGCAGCAGGAATGCGCCTTCCCACTCGCCCGTCACGGGATCCTCGCCGCGATAGGCGAGGACGGGCTGGTCCGGAATATAGGCGGCAAAGCGCTTGACGACGTCGGAGCCATAGACGCGCCAATGACCGTGTTTTTCCGGCTTCGGGAAGCCCCAGTCGCGCGTAACTTCCTCACGGAACGGATCTGGGAACGCGAGATAGAGCATGCCGTCGGGCTTCACGATGCGCAGCAGTTCGTGCAACGCCTTGCGGTCGTCGCCGACATGCTCGATCACATGCGAACAGATCGCGATGTCGTAGGCGCCGTCGGGCCGGTCAATCGCCTGGATATCCATCCCGCTAGGTTCGCCATAGACGGAAAGCTCGTGCGCGCCGAACCACGACGGGTCGACCGTCGCGTCCGGACTGAACTGGATCGCCTTCCAGGTGGCGAAACTGTCCGTTCCCAGCCTGTCGAACATGACCCGGAAGATGCGGTGACGCTCCAGCGACTGGCAACCCGCACAGCGCGGCATCGTGCCATTCGGAGCCTTACGGCCCTTGGGTCCCGGGCCGAAAACCGTTCCACCACAGATAGGGCATTGCGGGTGGGCGGGCGGCACGGCAACTGGCAGCATGATCGGGTCCTGACGGCGGGAGCCGACAGGCACCATGTCGGTGGCGCAGGCGCAAGCGAAAAGTGGATCAGTTCCGCGTATCAATTGCGCAACACTGGCTTTCATAGGCGCTCTACGGAAAACCTCGGCCGGTCACGATCATCTTCATGGCAAAACACAACCCGGTTCGCTCGCGCGAAGAGGCCGGTGCAAGAGACTGAATACGGAAAGATAAAAGTGGCTCCCTGAGCAGGACTCACTTCTATAACTTTATCGTCCACAGCCGTACACAGTGAGGCGCTGTAGGCCCTGTAAATAAAGGCTTGCGTTGTCATTGCTAACTTTATCGTCTACCTGTAGCTAATACCCTAATAGTGGGGAAAAAGCGGGGAAGACGAGATATGGGGAGCCATACCAAGAACGCGCTGACCGTGAAAACGATCGCATCCAGCAAGGCTCGGAAGCTGCGCGACGGCGGCGGACTCTGGCTCGTTACCAAAGGGCAGGGCCGCTACTGGATCTTTGACCATCGTTTCGGTGGTAAGCGCCGTGAGATGGGTCTTGGTCCGCTACATACCGTCGGCCTAGCAGAAGCACGTGATCGAGCGGAAGCTGCCCGCAGGCTGTTGCGGCAGGGCGTCGATCCGATCGGCAATAGAGCCGCAGCGGAAATCGAAGCCGCGCGTGCAAAAGCGGCGGTGCGAACTTTTGGTGAGTATGCCGACGCCTTCGTCAACGATGCGGTTAAGGCTGGTCGTTGGCGAGGCGCGAGTACCGAGGCCAGATGGCGCAATATGCTCACCAACCACGCCGGGCCGATTCGCAGCAAGCCGCTGGCCGACATTGACGTCGCCGCGGTGCTTTCGGCTCTGCGACCGGTTTGGGGATCAAAGCAGGAGACGGCCGAAAAGCTTCGCGAGGCGATCGAGCGGGTGCTGGATGCCGCCAAGGTCGAGGGGCTTCGCGATGGCGAGAACCCAGCAGCTTGGCGTGGAAATCTGGAGCACGTGCTCCATCGTCCGGATTCCCTGACCACCACCACAAGTCACGCGGCGATGCCATTCAAGGCAGTCCCGAAGTTTCTGACCGGACTGCAGAAATTAGACACCATCGGCGCGCGGGCGCTCGAGTTCACCGTGCTGACCGCGGCGAGGTCGGGAGAGGTTAGGGGAGCAAACTGGGGCGAAATCGATCTAGAGCGGCGCTTGTGGATCATTCCCCCCGTTCGGATGAAAGGTGGACGCGAGCACCGTGTCCCGCTCTCCGGCCGTGCAATTGCCATTCTGACCGAGATGCAGTCGAAGCGCCTGAACGATTTTGTGTTTCCTGGCGCGAAGGATCGGGCACCGATGTCGGAGAACACAATGTCGAAGGTGCTGCGCGAGAACGGCGGGAAGGGCTTTACTGTTCACGGGTTTCGATCGGCGTTCCGCGATTGGGTGACGGAGGCGACGACCTATGATGGAGCGCTCGCCGAGATGTCCCTCGCTCACGTGGTTGGCGACGCTGTTGTCCGCGCGTACGCCCGTAGCGATGCGCTTGATCGGCGACGCGAGCTGATGGCGGATTGGGCGAGGTTCGTGACGACAATGCCGAAAAAGACGGAAAAGACTTGACGTCGAGTCGCAGAATTTACCGACTAGAACTAACGGAGGTATTTTCATGGCTCACGACAACGACAACATTCTAGTTTCATTGAACGACGCGGCCCGTATGACGTCGTTGAGCCGTTCAATGCTCAACAAGTACCGGTCCGAGGGACGCTTCCCGCAGGCCGTGGCGATGGGCGAAAAACGAGTGGCGTTCGTAAGGTCAGAGGTCACCGCCTGGATCTCTGAGAGGATAGCGGCGAGGGCGGCGGCATGAGCCACTGTCGGGACAACTTGTCCTGTCTGTCGAGGTTATCGGTGACGCCGACAACCTCTGTTCCCTTCAGTTAGTTTCGGTGCAACTTGCCCTGAAACACCTACCGCCTCGGCGGCCCTCTAACCCCAACGGACCAGATGAAAGTCTTAGCGATCCGCCCGGCACCACCGGGCAGTGGAAGCACGCGTGCACGCTTCGACGTGGAGATGGACGACGGCACCAAGATCCGCGACCTCAAGCTCGTGCAGAGCCGACAGGGATGGCGGGTCTATGCGCCGCAACGCTTTGGGATGTCGTTGATCACGTTCACGCCTGCAATTGTCGATCGTCTCGCCGCGGAGGCCCTGCGCCATGTCGAACACACAGCCTGAACTGAAGGTCGGCGAGAGCCGAGAATATTGGATGCATAAGGTCGATGCATTCCCGAGTCCTGTCGCGCAATTTCGGATGGCGCAACTCATCGACTTTGATGACCGTCTCTATGAGACTGCGCGCGTCGTCTACCGCTTCCTGGTCGGCTGGTATCACGACGATCATGGTGACGCTCTTCTTTCCCAACGCGAGGTGGCAAGGGTGATGAAGCAGCGGGCGCCCGACGGCTCAATCGTACCGTCACGCAATGCAGTTCAGCGGGCGATCATCGCCTTGATGGATACTGGTTGGGTGGTTCGCACTGCCAAGGGGCGAGGCAGGAGTGCCAAGAGTCGGAGCCGATATATTCCTGTTGTGAATGTCCTCGACTTGGCAGCGCAGGGAAAATTCCCGGAACTGGCCCACGCTATTGGGCCGGTTGAAGGCACTCTGAACCGGCCCACGCCAATGGGCCAGTTAGTGGCCCACGCCAATGGGCCACTTGACGGCGAACCGGCCCACGTGGCGGGCCACCAGACACGACTACAGGACCCGGTCACAAAGACCCGGGTACCTGTAGTAATAGATAATTCCGCCCCGGTTGACGGCCGGCCTTTGGCCGCCGCACCGGGGGACGGTTTTGATCGGCTCTGCTCTGCCTACGCCAAATCTGACGATAACCGCGCAAAGGCCAGAGCCGCGTTCAAGGATATCAATCCAGACGACACAGAACTGGAGCGAATGGTGACGGCTGCCGCTTCATGGAAGCGTACGGCCACGGGCAAGCGCATGAGTCTTGAGCGCTGGCTGCATGAGCGTCGCTGGGAGACCGCCGAGGAGTTCGCCAACGACAATCGAAAAACACATCGCTTTCCCTCGTGTGTCATCACCAGGATAAAGCCGAGATGGAACGACGATGACTTTGAAGGTGCTCAGATATGGTTCCGTGACCGGGACGGCACTGCCCACACTCGCGTCTTAGATGCCTCGGAGTATGGGTGGCTCAAGGAGTGCTGCTACGAAAATGCTCGGCTGATGGATCCGAGCGAAGATCTCCACGAGTTCGTTGGCGCCCGATTCCAGATTGATGCGGAGGGCTTCGTTGCAGACCTAACGGAGTGGCAAGATGCAGCCTAGCTCTTCCGTCTCGCAGCCCAGGGGAGCCAATGTCAGCGTGCGCGAAAAATGCTCGAATGCTCAGTCGATTTGTGGATCGCAAATCCAGACGTCGTCGCACCAACGGCCAAGCCTCGCTTCGTGATCGAGGCCAGTCCACGCGCGACGAGGTTGTCGACTGCGGCGCGGTCGAGTTTGGCGAGCGCCTGCGGACCGCTGGAGCAGAGAAGTCGAAGAAGGGAGAGTGCCTTGCGATCGTCTAGGGTCATGGCGTGCTTTGTTTCCAGATGGAGGCCCGCGGAGATCCCCCGATTCCCGCGGGCCTGTGGGCAGCCTTCGTCTCGCTGCCCGTAACCCATGTTAAATTACCGCGTTCTACCCGGCGTATCACCGAGAATCGAGGTACTCCCGATAGTGGTCGCGACCCAGACTTGTGGCTGCAACCGCCACCCCCGAATCGACAAAGGACGCGAGGCCCCTGGTAATTAGTTTGTCGGCGTGCGTGCGATCGACCAACTCCGAATCCTGGTGACCTTCCTCGCAGAGCGTCTTCAGCAGAGCCATTGAGTCGTCATCGGCCATGTTCATACCGCAGCGGTTCGAGAGAAATAATGGCTAAATAACTCCACTGAAGAGCATCAAAAAGAGCCAGACAGAAAAAGAACCACCAAAATTCTCATGCCGAGAACGTAGTCAAATCGAAAATCGATCAGCAAATCAGCCTCCATTTTTATTATGTTTTCGGAGCAGAAATGCTTCTTAGCACGAAAATATCTAGCCTGTGTGATTATTATTTTTCGAATCCCTGAGAGGTTTTTACATGAAAGAAACTGAACGTCGAAACCGGGAAGGTCGCGCAGCGAAAACACATGGGGGCATTTCGATCTCCACCACCCTCGCAAGGCGGACCGGCGGGGAAGTCTGCCTTTAGTGCTAATTCAGTTTTTCTCACGCGCAGTGCGCGCGCACGAGAAATCATTGAACAATTCGGAGCCATTGCATGCTCGACAACAGGGAAACCGCAGCGGAAACGCCAATGCCAAAGCCTCGGCTCGGGAAGCGCATTAGTTGGTCGGAACTCTATCGCCAACGGCCTGATTTGCGGCCAGCGAATGATAACGACCAGCTTCAATCTGAGGCGGCATAGTCCTATCTCTACGTCGAACTAACCCGCACCCACAACCGGGGCGGCTTGCCGGCCACGACCGGTCCA
The DNA here is from genome assembly GCF_016793485.1 of Mesorhizobium sp. Lineage (GTDB taxonomy): Bacteria > Pseudomonadota > Alphaproteobacteria > Rhizobiales > Rhizobiaceae > Mesorhizobium_K. The sequence continues at coordinate 169,254 of NZ_JAEULZ010000030.1, forward strand.
TCTCTGCGAGGAGAACAACACTTTGACCCGCTACACATCGCCCGCCGCCCTGAAGCGGTGGCGGGAAGCTGCTGCATCGAGTCCAGACCGGTATGACGCACGAGGCTACTTTGTAACCAGGCCTAGCGGCGGCGAGACGTGGTCCGACTATAAACCTGAGCGACGCGGCAGAGTGACGGCAAGACGTATCGTAGACCCTGAAGCCGCAGTCTGGATTGGCGCGCGTTATGCCCCAGCGAACGACAACCGCGGCAACCGACGTTGGACGGGTGAAGAAAACTACGGCCCGACGGCTGACCTTCTAGCTCGGAAAGCGGACCCAGGTGCCGCTCGCGAATACACTGGCGACGTCGCTTCTCGCCTTCTCAACGCCGGCAATCTGGAAAGCTATTTCGTGCTGCGTTCGGTGCGCGCGCTATTGTCTCCAGTCGGCTTGTCGGGCGCGAACGATAATGGCGCAGAGGATGCCGACAACGAGATGCGCGATGGTTTCGGTCTCGACTACGCCATCGCTGAAGACAACGGCGAGAAGGCTGTCGAACGGTTTCTGGACACTGGCCTTCCCCCGTCTGGGGTGCTGCGGTTCCGACAGCGCTCCGGCAATCCGGGCAGTCGAATTACTGCAAAGCATCGGCGTGAAGAGCGCGAAGGCCGGCACGTAGATAGATACTTGTCGCTGCGCGGCGTTCCGTTCTCACCAAGCGCGCCCACGGCAGACGGCGAGCCGCCATGGCGGTCACACCGGCCCATCAATGCAATCGCCCGTGCCGAACTGGCCGCGGCATGTGAGCGAACAGAAAAGCAAGACGGAGGCTGGAGGAAGGTAACCTGGACGCGTTATGCGCCAATTGCTGCCCGCGTATATGGCGGGATGGCAATCTACTCGGAGATGAAGGGAGTAGGCGAAGGCAAGACTTCCGCTTCGTCGCATCCGGGCGTGCGCGAGCTTTATAGGCAAGGCGCCGAAAATGAGTTTCGAGCAAAGATGTCGGGGCGTTCGATGGGCATCATCGATGCCATCCTGCAGCGCGACGGGTACGAAGCCGTAGGCGAAGCGCTGGACATTTCCCGTAATGGCGCAAAGAAGGCCGTAAAGTCTGCGTTGCGTGAAGCTTGGACTGTATTGCACAGCATCACCGGTGAGGCATTGCCAGAAAAAATCGCTGCGTAGGGTGCCGTTTTGGCCAGCCCCGTTACCGTAGATATGAAGGGCGCCCTCGCAGGCCCCTAACTCGGAAGAGCGCCGGATCTGGCGGCCCGTTCGCCCTCCCACCGCCGGCCTTTCGAGTCAGTAGCTCGGGGTCGGCGTTCTCTTTTTTACCTCCTAATAATCGGAATCCGAAAAATGAAATCAAAACCTTTGGCGAGGGACGTCGTGGACGTCTTCGCCGAACACCTTGGCCTGCCTAGATCGTTCGTCAGGCAGGTCGTTAATGCCCTTAAGGTCGCGGAGCGTATCGCCTCTGCCCGGCCGGTTGCACCCGAAGTAACACCCCGCGCCATTGCGCGTATTGCGCTTGCGCTGACCGCACCATCAATCCGAAAGGCCGTAGAAACGGAACGCGTTCTCGGCTCGCTCGGCTACGTTGCCGGCCAAGGCGAGATCAACCCGGAAGATGAGATCACTGACCTCATTGAGTCCTCCGTCGGCTGGCGCACCAGATACGATTTCAACCTGCGTGACGGCGCAATCATCGTGGCTCATGAAGACCTGGTCGTGACCGTGGGCGACAGCACTTTCGGCGCCAAAGGGCAGAAGGCCGTCAAAGCCGGTGGCCTCAGCCGCTTCAGCAGAATCAAGTTTTCTGCTCTCGCTGCAATTGCGCGGGAGTTGCTTCCCAATGACCGTGGAGTCGCCTAATGGCCAAGTCTGAAATCAATCCCGAGAAACCAGTCCCCACTCCCGAGGAAGTGTCTCAGCCTCTTCGTGACCTCTACGAACGTCAAAATAAGCTGACTGCGGCTCAGAAGGACGACGAAGATGAGTTGCGTGCGATCTATGCAGAGGACGGCGTCGCTCGCTCTCAAACTCAGAAGCGCGACCAGGTTGATGCTCTGGTCCGCGGGACCAGTTGGGAGCCGCCTGCTTCCAGCCGTGACAGAATCGCGGAAATCGCCAGGCGCCGATCATTGCTTGTTGAAGCGCAGGAAGAGCTTGCAGCGCTTATTCGCAAAGAGCGTATCGCGGCAAGCAAGATGGTCATCGACGAATTCTTGGACGAGCAGAAGATGTTGGCGCAGGAGTTTTGGTCGCACTTGCTTCCGGCCATCAAGGTGCACGCCCGGTTCGGCGAAATGAAGGCTCGGCTAGAACGAGCAGGCGTCGATACCACCAGCGGGCCGCTTTACGACTTTGGCCGCGATCTCTGCGGGTGGCCATCCAGCCGAACCGATCATGCCGCCTACGCTATGCGCGATGCGGTTCGTCGAGGTTATATCGCCGCGAAGGATTGCCCTGTTGGGTATGGGATTCAGTGAGATGGCGCGAGAATACTACGAAACCCGCGCCCTCGGCGGCCGCGTCGAGTTCCGCGATAACGATGGCGGCATCGAGTATACCAGCGGCCCGATCGTGTCAGTTGGCGGTGTCCCGCAGCTAGGGCGTTTGCCCGAGAAAAAGGCCGCCCAATCCGTCGCACTGCAGGGTTACGTTGTAAGGTTTAACAAGCCTCATGCTTTCAAGGGTGGCATCGATGTGTTTGCTCCAGGGTGCTTCGACGCATCGCTGGCCAGTCGCAAGCGTGTCGGCTTCTGGCTTGCGCATGAGGCCGGCACAGAGATCGCATCGACCGATGGCGACTTGGAACTCATGGCCGACGGGACCGGGCTGGCTTTCCGACTAAAGAACCCGCTGGCAGACCTCGTAACCGAGGTTAGGGAACGACGGATGACAGCTATGTCGGCCGGCTATCACGTGGTGCGCCAAGAGCACAAAACCGTAGCCGGCGAGCGCGTACGATTTATCCAAGAGTGCGACCTCACGGAGGTCAGCTTGTGTAAGGCAGGTGCTGTCAAGCAGGCGTTCATCGATGTGGTTGATCTGCAGCAGCGTGGGTCACTGCGCGATGACGTCAAGTCCGGCCGTGTGCTGGCCGATGGTGCATTCGTGGCATTGATGAGGTCGCTGGGCAGGGCGCAGTGATGGACGACCTTCTTGTAGTGCTGTCGATCACTGTCGTGCTGCTTGTGACGGCTGGAGCGGTCTGACCCACCGGGGGCCGAACATCTCTGCGACCCTCGAGAGGCGGGAACGGCGCGGGTCAAACGCGCAGAGAATTCCAAATGAAAATATGGGGGTCGAACCAAAATGGCTCGTCCGAAAACACCTCGACTAAAGGCCGACGTAACGGGATATTCGACCAAGCATCCGGAGCGATTTCGACCGAAACCGAACGCAACCGTGGTCGATCGACCCGTGGGTGAACCTTACGACTGGCTGAAGCCTGAAGCGCATGAAGCCTGGCAAGAACTGGCCGACAATCTGCCCTGGCTCAACTATTCACATCGCGCCATCGTCGGCTTGACCGCGTATCTGGCGGGCAGGCTACGGCTAGGCACCTTGCCGGACAGCGGCGCCAATCTGCTGCGTCAATGTCTGGGTTCGCTGGGGGCGACACCTGCCGATTTCGCGAAGGTTGGCTGGGCGCCGCCGGTTGATGACGATGATGATCCGGGCGGGGAGTTTTTTCGGTGAGCGGGGCTTATGTATGCATTTCTTTTTCAAGGTCCGCCGGCTTGTCAGTTACCGTGCTGAACACCTTCACCATGGCATCGGTTACAAACTTCTCCAGTTCTAGGTAATAGGGGTACTTAACGTCGCAAACCGGCGCCGGTTCGCCGCCTCGGTAAGGCTCGAATTCCCCACCCGATCTTTTCCGCTTACCTCGCTCGAAAAGCTCTCGGTATCTTCGAGGCGAGATCCCATGGAAGTGCTGAAACTGTACAGCAGGATAGCTTTGGTATCGTCCCCGATCGCTGCTCTCGATCTGTATCGAGTCTGAATGCAGGTCAAGCGCTAGACTCTTTGGGTATGGTTCTAGGAAAAATACCTTGGCTATTCCGGCGGAGACGATGTGTTTGGCGCACATGTGGCAAGGGAAAGTCGTGCAGTACAGGATTCCATCCTTCAGCGCGTGACCTAGTCGAGCGGCATCAGAGATCGCTGACATCTCTGCGTGCACGATACGCCCGTATTCCAACGCATCCATGAACTGGGAATCCTGCACAGGGAGAGAGTCGATAACCTCAGAAACGTTCTTGGTTGGATCGATAATTTTGACTAGCTCCGAGAGAATCTCTCGTTTTCGCTGATCATTGGAGTCGAAGCGTCGAATGTACTCCCGGTCATCATGAAGTTCGTCACACCAATAGGTGCCGCCAGTGGCTTTCGGTACCTCGTTCGATCCAAGGGAAAGAACCTCACCCCTCTCCGAGAAGACCGCAGCACCAACCTGTCGAGAAAGATCGAGCGTGCGCAAAGCGGCCGCCTTCGCAACAAACATGCCATACTCAAGATGCGTGGGTGAGATGGAGTTTGAGCCGAAAAGGAGTTCGCCGAAGCGATCCACTTGACGCTCGACGGGCTGCTCCGCGTCAGTGTTTATGATGAAGTCCGCATCGTGAAATATCTTGGAAACGCGTTGGCCATGAGTATTTGAAATTTCGTGCTCGTCAGCCTGAGTCAACGTCTCAGCTTTATCACGAAAGCGTTGAGGACCCGACGTGTTGTCATCGCTCGCAAAACGGCGTGACAGATAATCCACCCTCGCTCCACGCCTTGAGTAAACGGACACCTGAAAAAAAAGGTCTCCGTAAACCGAACGCAGCAGGTCAATTTCTTCTTTTCGTTTGAACTGATGGAGGATGTACGCGATTTTGCTGTAGTTATTCGAACCAATCGCGTCCTGCGCTCGCAGCCGGCGCTTAATCACTCGCATGATCGTGGCCGCGGCCAAAAAAGCATTATCTGAGAAATGTTCTCGTAGCTGATCGCCATAAGCGATGTGCGTCTCGTAACGCTCGTAAAGTGGTGTTTTTTTCAGCTGGCTCTTTGGTCGGACGTATTTTTGGAAAACGGAAAAGACGTCCGTCACCTTAATTTCCACGACGTGATAGTCGCGTGTTTCCAGATATTTTCGAAGGGCTGAAATCGACTGCGTAATTTCCGCGCCCATCGGGGCAACGAAGCCAAAAAACAATTCTGGAAATTTTATCGGTTTAATCGATGCGCCCATGAAACATCCCCCCGGATTTCGTGTTAGGCTTCGATTGTTAACTCCCGGAGGGAACAATGGCTGGAATGAATCCGGAAAGAAAGACCCAGAACGACATAGAAAAAGCCAACCGAAAAATGCTTGAAGAACAGGATAAGCGTTTGAAAGAATGGCGTGAAAATCGGATTAATTCCATCGACAGAGATCGTAAGGAGGCTTCGTCTCAGCACCTGAGGTCGATGTCTCTCAGATAGAATCAGTTCGGATTTGCTTCATCGCCTGGCCGCAATTGGCAGGGCGATAGGGACAGATATGTCACTTCAAAGCCGCCTCTGGGCGGCTTTCCATCAGGTCCGCCGCACACCAGACATACCGTAACGGCAATGCGCCCCACATAGGCGTCGCCGTCCAATCAACAGGAAACACCATGACCAATTTCGACCGGGCGTTCCGCGCCGCGGCAGCCTTGTCGCGCCATTTATCCGGCCGCGGAACTACCTACGACGAGATCTCGGACGCCCTGCTTGCGGAGGGTCTCGCCATCAGCATCGGAACCCGCAGCCGCGCAGAGACCGCAGAACGCCTGCGCGCCTTAGCCGCCTATCTGGAGGCGACCGATGGCAACTGATATGCAGCGCTTGGTCGTTGCGCTTGAAGCACGTACGAAAGCTTTCGAGAACGCGCTCAACAAAGCGAATGGCATTGCTAACAAACGCGCTCGGGCGATCGAAACCACTTTTGCCAAAGCCAACGCGAAGATTGGCTCGACCATAGCCGGTATCGGTAAGGGATGGGTTGCTGGCATCGCCGCTGGACTTTCCGCTGGCGCAGTAGCCAAATTCTCCGACGCAGCTACGCGCATCAACAACGCCCTCAAGGTGGCCGGCTTGTCCGGCGAGGATCTGCAGAAAACCTATGCGGCGTTGCGCGACAGCGCCATGAAAAACGCTGTCCCGCTTGAGGATATGGTCACCCTCTACAGTCGAGCCTCGATGGCCGCAAACAATCTCGGCGCCAGCCAGGAAGACTTGCGCAAATTTTCCGAAAATGTCGCGTTGTCCCTACGAGTGTCCGGAAAGTCGGCACAGGAAAGCAGCGGCGCGCTATTGCAGCTGAGTCAGGTGCTGGGTGGCAGTGTCGTCCAAGCTCAGGAATATAATTCGCTGATTGATGGGGCCTACCCACTGCTACAGGCGGTGGCCTCGGGATTGAAGGAAGCGGGCGGCGATGTCGGCAAGCTGACGCAGCTTGTAAAGGCTGGCAAGGTTCCGACCAAGGCGTTCTTTGACGCATTCCAAGCGGGTGCCGTCGTGCTCGAGCAGAAGGTTGCCGGATCCCAACTTACGCTTAGTTCGGCACTGGGTAATTTACAGACGGCGCTGATTGATACGGCTTATGAATTCAACACGTCCACCGATGCCGGCGGCCGCTTCGCTAAAGGCATCAACAACGTTGCCGAAGCCCTCGCCAGTTTCGACGTATCGGGATTCCTAGCTGAGCTTGGCGAAGCGAAATCTGCCCTCGAGAGTTTCTTGACCGACGTCGGAAACTCAGACTTCTTCAAGTGGCTGGCAGAGCAGGCAGTTGGTCAGGAGATTACGATCGGTCAGCCGATCAATCTGGAAACGGTCGACGCGCAGAACAAGTTGGCGACACTTCAGCGCGACATCGATCTGCTGAAGGAGCGCATCGAGGAAAACAAGAAAGTCGAACTGGATTCGACCGAAGCTTCCGCACGGCTTGCAGATCTCCTGAAGCAAGCAGCGGCTGTCCGCGCCACGATATCCGGACTGCAGACTGGACCAGGCTATCAGCCTGGCACTCCGGGCGATCCCAATGCGCTCGCGCAACGCACGGGCGGACTAGCACCTCCTGTGGTAGCGAAACCTGTGTCGCTCACCGGGTATGCATTGCCGGGCGATTCTGACGGCGGCAAGAAGGAACGGCTGAACGAATACGAGCGGGAAAACGAGCAGATACGCGAGAGGACTGCTGCTCTGCAGGCAGAGACGGCTGCGCTAGCTGGACTGAATCCTCTCATCAACGATTACGGATACGCAGTCGAAAAGGCGAGGGCGGTTTCAGAACTGGAAAACGCGGCACTTGCCGCCAAGGTCGAGCTTACACCGCAGGTGAAGGCGAGCATCGATGGTCTCGCCACGAGCTATGCCAACGCTGTGGTGGAAGCCGAAATGCTGGCGGAAAGCCAGGAGTCTGTGCGCGAGGCTGCGGAAGGTCTCCGTGATCTCGGCAAAGATGTCTTGGGCGGAATTGTCTCCGATCTGCGCCAGGGGAAAAGCGCCGCAGACATTCTTGCGAGTGCCTTGGACCGCGTCGCCGACCGGCTGGCCAGCATGGCGCTGGACTCGCTCTTCAGCGGTCTGGGCGGCGGCGGCGCCCCCATCGGTGGACTGCACAAACTCAATTTCCGGAGAGCCGCATGAGCGCATTTCTCGCAGTGACGTACGACGATCGCGTCGAGCTTCTTACCGATGGCGCTATCTATACCGCGGACGGCACTCTAACGGGCATTCGGCGCAAGGTCTGGCCGGTCGGCAATTTGCCGATCGCCATCACGGGTCGTGGAAATTCGGGGGTGCTCGACGCTTTCGTAGCGGTGTTCCGAGTGGCGGCTGGTGCCTGCGCAACCGTCGACGACGCGTTGGCCTCAATGGCCGGCGTCATTGAAAGACGGGCCGGGAAGGGGATGCCATCTGATGTCGAGATGGTGATCTGCGCCATCTCGGAATCTCGCGGGCCGTCCCTCTTCTATTTTGCTACCGCGGATATGTGGGGCGCGGGTATCGAGCCATGGACGTTGGTCGAGGTCGATAGCCCGTTTTACGGCGGTCCTCTCGTCGACGTGTCAGATCTGTCCGCGCGAGATGGCCTTGCCGAAGTTGGCGCCGAGGTATTCTCGCGGATGCGGCGTACGCCGGGCCGTAATCCACTCAATCCGGAGATGCCAAAACTGTACGGCATCGGTGGCCACGTCGACCACACTACAGTGTCGGCCGCGGGCTGCACCATTGAGCGCATTCATGAGTGGCCGGAGGACGTGGTTGGTAGAAGGATCGACGGTCTCGGCGCCGACAAATCGTTCGGCAGCCGCTTCGGCGCCAGGGTGGTGAAGTCGAGAAGGTGAGCTACATCGGCATTCCGTTCCTAGATCGCGGCAGGGATAAGGCCGGCTGCGACTGCTGGGGGCTCGTCCGCCTCGTGTTCGCAGACCGCGGTGTCGATCTGCCCACTTACGGCGAGATTGGCGCGAAAGAGGTGCTGGCGGTCGCTCGCGCTATGCAAGCGGACAGCATCGTAGAGCCGTGGCTTGAAGCGACAAAGCCCTATCGAAAGCTTGACGTCGTCGTGATGAAACGCCTTTCCGAGATCGGCCGGGCTCCGGTCCATGTCGGTGTTTTGATCGATGCCAAGCGCATGCTTCACACGACAAAGGATGTGGGGTCTGCCCACATAGTTCCGCTCAACTCGCCGGCCCTGCCGTTCCGCGTTTTTGGCGTTTACCGACACAAGGAACTTGCATGAACAATATTGAAGGACTCTACCGTCGGCCGTTCTCGACTGAGCCGCCTAAGCGACTGGCGTTCGCGCCAGGACTAACTCTCGCCGACATGGCAGCGATGGCAGATCTGCCGTCCGACTTCGGGGAGACAGGAACAATCTGCGTTGGTGGCCGCGTTATGCCGCGCGATATGTGGTCGACGGCGACGCCCAAGTCTGGCCATGTCGTGACGTTCCATCACATGCCGCTTCATGGCGGCGGTGGCGGGCGCAAGGCAGTGCTGGGCATCATCGTAGCGATTGCCACAGTACTTACCGCAGGGCTGGCGCTTCAATACGGAATACCGGCGCTCGGCATTGCGGGCGGCACCTGGCAGGCTGCGCTAGTCGGCAGTTGCTTTTCGCCCACTGGATCCTGCGCGCTGGAGGCCATGCAATGAGTTCGATACACTGCTTTCGAACTCTTACCGGGTTTGCCGTTTTATCGGATGGCGCCGTAACCGACCTTCACACAGGAAATCTCGCCGCGACTACATCGAAGGTTTGGTGCGGCAACAATTTTGCGGTCGGCCTGCTTGGGCATCCGCACAACCTGATTGCCGGATCGGCCCGCGCCCTGGCGGAAGCGCAGTCGTTTGATCATGTGTGCGACCTGATCGATAAACAGCTTCCGGTGCGCAAAGTGCTTACACCGGATTGTTTGGCGACGGTACCAGTCGTCGGTTGGTCGGATCGAACTCAATCTTGGGTCATGGTCGTCGCCAATTTCTCGGACCAAGATCCGAACTTCGCACCGTGGTCAATCAATGTGATCGAAGGCGCCGAGTTCAGTCGCGGTCCGGTTGTTCCACTCGAGGAGATGAAGGAAATTTTCGCTGGCCGGTTGTGGCAATTTGACGAGCCAGGGATACGCAGGATTGGCGCTGACTATTTCGAGGCTCAGCGTCGGATAAAAATGCAAACGCCGGGCTTTCCGCCGATGCACATGGTTGGCTCCTTCGTCGAACTAACCATTGTCGACCACGCTGGTGTGCGTCAGGAGCGTCTGCGGACGTTGGAGCAGGATGTGGTTGGGCGGCCGATTGAGCCGTTGGCGGCTTAACGCTGCCTTCACACCCTTGCCTCACAGTGGCAATGCGGGTTGTTCCTGCGTCCCGCAAGTGCACCGCGTTGACAAGCCCGTCGCCTTCACCCCGCGACGGGCTTTAATTTTCGATAACATCCATGCGGATGTCGCGGAGCTACCGATAAGCTACAACTCGATGGTGGTGCTGGTAGTAAGCGGAGAGCCAGCTTGCGCAGCTACCGACTGCAGCAGCACTCTCGATTTGATCAGTACGGGCTTTTCGTATCCGCGCTTGGCATATTGCTGAGTTTCCAAATTCCTCTCCTTTGGATGCTCCGCCCGATGACTAGGATGCTGTAGATGCAGGGGGGGGTAGCAAGCAAAAAGCCCGGCGCGATGGTCGGGCTTTGGTCTGATGCGCCAGATCACTTCTGCATGCGGCCTGGCTTGTCGCTTGGTTTTCGCAGGCGCCACAGTTGCTGGCTGCGTTCCCAAACGACACCATCGCCACTCAACTCCCGAAACGCATCGTTAATGCGCTTATCAAGTGCCCAATTTCCGTTCTTGTTTCTCGACGTAAGGGATGCATCGACATGCTGTCTGACGTGCTGCGCAACTCGTGTTTGATAAAGGCGCTTACCCGATGAGACTTCACCCATCATCCATTGCGCGACGGCGGAAATTTGCGGATTCCCATCCATGTTGATCTCGCTTCAGGTCATCAAAAAATGAAAAGGCCCGCCACAAGGGCGGGCCGGCCGGTGTTAAGCGGCGCGCTGGTACTGCATCTTGCTATCCAGCCAGTCGACGACATCTTTGGGCCCCCAGCCGGTGTAAGGCTTGGTCACCCGCAGAACGAAAAAGTGGTCGTTGCTGTCGAGATGCTTTTTGAAACGCGCGTAGACCTGATCAGCGGTCTCGAGCGTGTCGATGATGTAGGAAGACTCAGAAAGTCGAGCGTAGTCCGTCTTGCGGATTTCGGCGACGATGTTCGGACGCTTCACCTCTTTGTTGAGGTCGTAGTTCACTGAAAACAGCATGGGAGGAGCTGTCCTTCTATTAGGGTTGATGTTGAACCCTCGGGACGCTATCTCTCCTTTTGCACAGTGAGTGACGCGTTGTCCGCCTCACGGCATTCACCGCGACACAAACAAGAGGGCTGCACCCGATTTCGGATGCAGCCCTTTTTGGTTTGGCTGCGGACCTTCTTGCAGATGCAGCGCAACCATGACAGGAAAATTCGATCCTGTCTACACTAATTGTTAACCGTCGCGCTTTGTAGCTAAGGGTATACCCGTTATCCCCAACCGTCAATTCTCTATTTTGGACAAAATGACGCTATGGCCGGGATGCCCGTTAGCGGCACCGACTTAGGTGGCGAGCATGTGGTGATGCTGTTTTCCGTGAACAAGACAGGAGTGCTGACGTAACGGGAGATTCGTTTGGCGCCCTACTCCGCGGCGCCCTTCGGCAGGAAGCCTTTGGTCTCGAGGTGCTCCATAAGAACCTTCTCCACCAAGCTCGATACCGATCGGCGATCCTCTTTGGCGGCTTGGTCGAGTGCTTCCTTCAACTCAACCGGTATGCGCAACGCCAGATTGGCGGACTTGACCATGTAATCTCTCTGATTTGAATGTGTACTGCATTGTAATGCATTTTTAGTTTGACCGCTATCCCGACCTATGTCATGCATTGTCATGCAACGCATTACATCGGAGACTACCCAATGCCACAAGCACCGCTTGCGGCGACCGGCGAAGCCATGCCGATCGACCGCCATCGCATACAGCGCATTATCGACAACCTGATCGACCTCCTCGACTCGACAGAACCCGATCCTGACTTTGAACCCAATCTAGGTTGGGCGCGCACATGGAGTGGAGCGCCTGGCGAGTTCGGCAACGTCGATGATCGTGAGGGGGACGACGAGAGAGAAGACGACCATGCCGAGCGTTTCGGAATCGGCGATCTGGACGGGCTTATCGAGCAGTGGCCGTCACAATTCGGGGAGATGGCGATATGACCCAAGCCATGGACAGACGCACCATCCTCGCCGGCCTTGGCCTGGCGCCGCTAGCCGCCGCTCCTGCTGTTGCGGCTGCCACCGAAACACCTGAGGAGCGCGTCGAGCGCCTCACCGTCGAGTTGCATGCCGCTCTCGTGGCGGAGCACGGCGGGAGATGGCGCGTCCAGGTGGAGGACGAATTCGTCATCATCGCGCGGTCCATGCGTCGATGACCCCGACTTAGGCGGCGCCAACCGTTCCGCCACCCAACTAGCCCGCCTTGTGCGGGCTTTTTCTTTGAGAGGAGGAAGCCCGCTCCGATCACAATGTTCGGAGAGCCACCGAAGTGGGCTTCCCGGCCGTTGTCGAACCGGCCGACTAGTGAACTTCCACTGGCTGAAGCTTGTTCCCCGGCACAAGGAATTCCAAGGCACATAATTTCAACTCGGGATGTTGAAACGTTGTGCGCCTTTGACTAATTCTATGCACGCTTAGTCACTTACTCAAAAGGGGCATAGGATGGCTGCGCTGGAACGTCCTGATCGATTGCAGGTGATGCTGAGCCCGGAAGAGCTCGAGGCATTGGACAATTGGCGATTTGAAAAACGAATGCCCAGCCGGGCTGCAGCAGTAAGGGAATTGCTTAGGCGCGGGCTTGCCGCGGATGGCTTCCTGTCCGCCGCCCAGAGCAGCAAGTCTGCCGACTTCGGGATATTGAAAGACAGTTCTAAATCTGACGGAGAGGGCGAACCGACTTAACCCTTGCGGCGTGGAACCATTCACCGTCAGCGCCGTTCTTACAGCACCCCCGCCTACAAAGGCCTGTCGCTCTCCCCCGAGGCGGCGGGCCTTTTCTTTCGAAGGAAGCCGCCATGCGTATCGCAGAGCAATTTGTGCTGTTCAGCCTGAGCTACGCACTAATCGTCGGATTCGTCGTGGGTGGATTATGGCTTGGGAGCTAAGCCAAAAGCGGGGAGAAAAAGCGGGGAAGAAAGTTGCCAATTTGGCAAATTTCCTTTGTTCACAAAGCTTTGGGTGGAGTAAGTGGCTCCCTGAGCAGGACTCGAACCTGCGACCATTCGATTAACAGTCGAACGCTCTACCAACTGAGCTATCAGGGAACATCGCTCTCGCGACTGCGGGCTGCCCTATAGCACACCTTTCGCGTTTGCAAAGAGCAGAAAGGCACTTTTTCCCGACGCGATTTTGCCGTCTTCTCGCAATTTGCGCCAAATCGCATCATATGCCCGGCTCGGGCGTTTAAGCCTGCCGCCCGCGCGCGGCAGAAGGTTAGCCATGGAGCCAGACGCAACAGAAACATGACCGACAAGCCGATCGATCACAGTCTGCATCCCCGCCGCAGAATTAACGTCCTGGGGCGGGATTTCCACCTGCCGCAATCCAAGCCGCTGCGCATTTCGATCGGCTCCGGGCTGGTGTTCTTGGGCTGCCTCGGATTCCTGCCCGTACTCGGTTTCTGGATGATTCCGCTTGGCTTGCTGGTCCTGTCGCATGACTTGGCATGGGCACGCCGGGGCAGGCGGCGCATGAATGTCTGGTGGGAAAAGCGGCGCCGAAGGAAGGCAGGCGCGCCTACGCGTTGAGCCGCGACAACGATCGTTCGATGTTCGCCCGCGCCGCCGCCTCGTAGCGCTTCCTGAAAAGTGCGCTGTGGAAGATCGCAGGCCGGTCCGCGAATTTTCGCAGCACGGCGGCGCGTCCCGTTTGCCAGGCGGCTTCGTCCACCCATGCGTACTCCCGGCGTATGGCGGCTTCGTAGGCGTCGAAGACGTCGGCGGGCGCACCGAGAATCGAGAGGTCCATATCCAGGAACAGGGCCGCGTCGCGACCTGCTTTGCCCGGGAGGTCGGGCAGGGCGTGCGTGGCCGTCGCCTCGATCATCGCGAGGATGCGGGAAAGACGGGCAAACTCGAACGTGTCCGCCAGCCGCTCGGCCGCCAGCGCCGCGCTCTTCGCCTCGTTGTCCGCTCGCTGGCTGTCGTAGATGGCGTCGTGGAACCAGATCGCCGCCTCGACCGCTTCCGGGTCGGCGAATTCGGATCGGTTTTCACCGAGCAGGCGCAGCAGCGCCTCTATATGACCGAGGCCGTGGTAATGTCGATCATGCTGCCGATAGAGCGCAGAAAGCTCCGTTTTAAGGGCTGCGTCGATCAAGGGTTCGTTTGCCATGCCGTCTTGAATCCCGATGAACCAATTCCATTTGAAGGACGACTAAGGAAAATTGAGTTCAATCGTAGGGCAATTTGCCTTATAGCACCGTCCGATAGAGCCTGGACTGCCGCCCGTCGGCAATGGGGAACATGTCGATGAATACCCTCAGTATCGCAAGAGGCACGAACCTCCAGCCGGTCGACCCGATCTGGCGCGCTGTCCGCGACGAGGCGACCGAGGCCGTTGAACGCGACCCGTTGCTGGCCGCTTTCCTCTATTCGACGGTGCTCAATCAGGAGACGCTGGAGGACGCGGTCATCCATCGTCTCGCCGAGCGCCTGGCGCATCAGGATCTGGGCGCCGACATCATCCGCCAGAGCTTCAAGGCCATGCAGAAGGCCAATCCGGAATGGAGCTCGATCGTGCGCGTCGACATCCAGGCGTATTACGATCGCGATCCGGCCTGCGACCGCTTCATCATGCCACTGCTCTATTTCAAGGGCTTCCATGCCGTGCAGACGCATCGCCTGGCGCACTGGCTCTACTCCGAGGGCCGCCGCGACTTTGCGCTCTATCTTCAGAGTCGTTCGTCGTCCGTGTTCCAGACCGACATCAATCCGGCGGCGCGGATTGGCAAGGGCATCTTCATCGACCATGCGACCGGCCTCGTGGTCGGCGAGACGGCAGTCATCGAGGACGACGTGTCGATCCTGCATGGCGTGACCCTCGGCGGCACCGGCAAGGCCGGCGGCGACCGCCACCCGAAGATACGCCACGGCGTGCTGATTGGCGCCGGCGCCAAGATCCTCGGCAACATCGAGGTCGGCCATTGCGCCAAGATCGCGGCCGGCTCGGTCGTGCTTGCGCCTGTGCCGCACAACAAGACGGTCGCAGGCGTTCCGGCGCGTGTAGTCGGTGAGAGCGGCTGCGCGCAGCCCTCGCGACAGATGGACCAGTTGCTGCCGTCGCAATCGATGGACCACGTCGTCAGCTTCGATATCTGAGCTGGTGGGTTTCTGCGCCGCCTAAGGCGGGCAGGTGGCTCGAAGGTTGTGACGCGATCTGGCGTCAGCCTTTACAGCGCCACACCTCCATGCAAGAAGCACCTCCCACCATGAAAGCGCACCATGTTGCCTGGCTGCATAGGCCGGGACAGCGCCGCGTCCAGATCGGAGAAGAGCCTTGAAGCCGGAAGAAATCAGGAAGCTGACCGCTTACCTAAAGCGTGTGTTTCAGAACCCGACCATCGACGTGAAGGCGCGTCCGCGCAAGGAAGATTCGGCGGAGGTCTATGTCGGCGACGAATTCATAGGCCTGATCTACAAGGACGAGGAAGACGGCGACTACAATTTCCAGATGGCGATCCTGGATATCGACCTGAACTGACCGCCCCAAGGCATGCGGCCGGCGCTCAGCCGGACGTCTTCAGCAACGAGAGCGCCTTGTCGCGGACGGCCGCGTCGAGCGTTCTCCAGTCCTCAAGAAGCGCCAGCGGAAACCGGTAGGTCAGGCTCAGATCCTTGCCGACATGGATGTCGCGTTCGCACGGCGCCAGCGACTCCTCGGCGCTTTCGCCGACAAGGCAGCGGGCAACGAAGGGCTCGCCCTCGGCGCGCCGCGCCACGGCGAGCATTTCGTTCAGGTAGCCCGATTTCTCGTTGAACATGAACAGCTCGACGCCCGCTGGCCCGGGCTGCCCGGGCTGCACAAGCATGGTGGAGTAGATCGGCTCCAGCCTGCCGCTCATGTCGCGCGACATCATGCGTTCGCCGAACGAGAGGAAGATGATGTTGCGACTACCATTGGCGTGGTTGAAGTCGTCGCGCGCGGCATCGCTGTAGCCATCCAACTGCGGCCAGCGCAGATAGAGGTCGAGACGGCTGGCAACGCCGTCCGTGCGCTGCCGGTCAAAGCGGATCATGTTGGATGGCGCGGAGATCACGTTGTTGCCGATGACGACCTCGCGCAGCGCTGCGTCGTCCGTGTGGCCGGCGAGCGCAATCGACCGTCCGAGCCACTTGCCGCCGACGCTGATGCCGAGCGACAGCAGGGCCAGCGCCGCGAAGACATAGAACACCTTCACCACGAAAGATGAATCGATTGCGTGTCTGGATTGCAGTGCCGGCGCAGTCGCCTGGGTCATGGGCCCCCCTCGAATCCCGGGATTCTGGGCCGACCATGGTAAATGGAGCGTAAACCGGCGGATGGCCCGCTTGCTTCGCGGCTGCCGGCCTGTCTACTGAGCACAACAGGATCGAAGAGGCGGAGAGAACATGCCGATCTATTCCATCGACGGGAAAGAGCCCGAATTCGCAGACCGCGCCTCCAACTGGATCGCGCCCGATGCAACTCTGATCGGCAACATTCGCCTGTCGCGCGACGCGTCGATCTGGTTCGGCGTCGTCATGCGCGGCGACAACGAGCCTATCGTTATCGGCGAGGGCAGCAACGTGCAGGAACACACGGTTATGCACACCGACCCCGGGTTTCCTTTGACGATCGGAGCGGGCTGCACCATTGGCCATCGCGCGCTTCTGCACGGCTGCACGATCGGGGAAAACAGCCTGATCGGCATGGGCGCCATCGTGCTCAACGGTGCCAAGATTGGACGCAACTCGCTCGTTGGCGCCGGCGCGCTCGTGACCGAGGGGAAGGAATTTCCGGACAATTCGCTGATCGTCGGTGCGCCGGCCAAGGTGGCGCGTACCCTGGATGACGCTGCGATAGCGAAGCTGCGTGCATCAGCGCAGCACTACGTCGCCAACGGGCGGCGTTTTCTCGCTGGGCTTCGCGCGGTTTCCTGAAAAGGCGGAGCCGGCCCCGGGGACAAGGGGCCGGCTCCTGAACCCGGTCGTTGGGGACGGGGAGGGTGGGGACTCGACCGGGTTTTCCCGTGAAGGCTCCGCGAACGGCGCCTCCCTGTTCTCCCTACTTCACGCTGCCGACGGCGATCGTCGAGCGGCTGTCATCAATGGCGATCCATGCGCCGGAATTCCGCTCGGACTGGCGCTTGAGGTAGGTGTACGGCGTCTCGGTCCAGAGCTTCACCTTGCCCTCAAGGTTATCGAGGATGAACTCGCCGCGGCTGGTGCGCACCGTCAGGACGGCGTGGCCGTCGCCATTCGGCTGGCGCGCCACCGTAATCAGCAGGTCGCCTGGGGCGACGCCGATTTCCATCAGTCGGCGGCGCTTCTCCAGTGCATAATCCTCGCAATCGCCGACGTTGGTGGGATAGGACCAGACTTCTTCCTTGCCCCAGATATCCATGTCGGTGCGCGGCTCGACCGCGGCGTTGACTGCGTTGTTGATCTCGATCATCGAGGACCAAAGCTGGCGCGTCAGCTCGACAGGCGCCTTCTTGGGCGTCTTCTGGTTGCACTCGATGGCCTCGCGCTGGCATAGTTCGTAGTGGCCGATAGGCTGCGTCGTACGCCCACCCGTCGGCATGTAGGCCGGCTCGGCCTGTGCGACGCCAACCCAGGCGCCCAACCCCATGACCATCGAAAGTAGAAGCGACGTCCCCGTAAGTTTTGTCATCGTTATGTCTCCCCGTTCGAAGACACCATGACAGACGGCGATTTAAGTCACGCAAAGACCGCGATCGATGTTTGAGTAAAATAAGGAACGACTTGTAAAGGTTCGCGAATGAACCGTGCCCAAGCGTGGTTAAGCCTTTATCCCGGCAAGCGGGGCCAGCTGAAACGGAAGGCGGAAACAACAACGACGCGCCGGCATCACCAACGCGTCGCGCGACTTTTACGAAAATCCAAAATCAGGAAAGCCGGCCGCCGAACTCGGCGTCGAGTGACTCCGCACGCTGGAGAACGGCGAATTCGATGGCTATGCCGTCCTCGAAATGACGCACGACCTGACCGCGCATTGTGCCCAGCGTAACCTGGACGCCGATGGCCGGCTTCACCTCTATTTCGATCGCGGCGCCTGACAGCGAGAGATCAATGACCCGGCACGGGTATTGCCGACCGTCCGTCAACTGCAGCACGCTCATGGGGTTGCGCGGCGCGACGCGTTCGTGCCGGCGATCCTCGGGCAGGTCGAGTTCGTGCTTGTTGGCGAGCCAAGTGAGCTGAGCCGCCAGCTTGTCGCGCTTGCGCTCGGAGGCGACAACCGTCATCGCGAAGCCGTCCTGCAGCGTGCGCGTAACCACGCCTTCGACGCGTCCGATGTGATCCAGATAGGCGATCACCTTTTCGCCGGGCTGACCAATGCGCTTGGACCTCAGCGAAACGTTGCCCGGCGACATGTCAATCACCTGACAGGGATGTTCAGTGCGATCTTCAAGCATGAAGCGACCGTATATTTTCACGCGTACGCGCTGAAAATTACGTCTTTCGGCCATCGCCGGCGTATGATCGATCGCCGCTGCCCTCATGAAATCCCTTCGACCTCCGCTGGAGCATTATCGCAGGACGCGAATTTATGCTGCGACATTACCGCCAAATAGGTTAATGCGCGGTAACCTTCGGGCTTCCGGGATTTGCTTTTGACGCCTATTCCGTGCGGCCGCCGTCAAGCACGACGAGGTGCCGGATACGGCGTGGAGCCGTGGTATTCTCGCCGATCCCGGCGCTGTCCAATTCGACGGGAGAGAGCGCAGGAACATCGATTGGCGCCCGGTCCCGCAGGAACATGGCTTCCTGGTCGGGATCGACGACGCGCACCGATTCGACCATGGCCTCGACAATCGGGTCGGCGCCCAGCCAGAATGGTTTGCGGACAGGGGAAATCGCCCCGATGCAGCGCGGGCTGTCGACGCCGCCATTGAGGGGCAGGATAACCATCTCGAACGGATTTGCCCGGCCGTTTTTGCTCCGCCCGTCGAAAGTCACCACGATGACGTGACTCGAATCGAAGACGCTGCGAACCAGCCTGTCGACAAGGCTCTGGTCCCGTTCGACCCAGAGTGAGGTGAATGACAGGCTTTTGAGTTCGCCGCCATGGATGGCGCATACACGCGTTCCAGCGAGGCGGAAGACGGCCTTGCCGCGCATGTCGCGTTCGAGGATGAACGTGTCCGACAAGAGCGATTTGATGTCGGCGGGTTCGATTTCCGTGCGCCTTGGGGCGGGACGGCCTTTACGCAATCGATTCCAATAATGGAACAGCGCCACCGATCCGTCCTGCTTCATGCCAAATGCTCCGTCTGCGCGGTCGTCAGGTGTGCCAACGCCGAACAGAAATGGCGCCCTCCGGTGACCTACATGCGGGGAGGGGCAGGAAGCGTGCCAGCCTGCCGATCCGGTTGTTAACCGGGCAGGATCGTTAAGGTTAATGTTTGGTTTACGTTGTGCCGCCAGATAGCCCATGGCATACAACATTCGGGGCTTGGACAGCACTTCCAGTCTAATTCTAGGACGGGTCTGGGGACTCGACCAACCGTTCGGGGGCGACCTCGGACGGTTTTCTTTTGTTGCTGATTCGAATCATTAAGCAAAATCGCCCCGAAGTCCGCTCCTGGATTCCTTTGTGATTCCGCCGGCAGTCGATTACAGCCGGTGCCGATGAAACCGGGATTCCAGACATGACCGAGCAAGCGCCCGATGCGCGCAACTACGACCAGCGCAAGCGGGAGCCGGTTTTCAACCTGCCCGCGGTAGTCATCGCTTTCATAGCGATTTGTGTCGGAGCCTTCCTCGTCAGCGACTACGTGCTCGACGATGCGCAATATTACTGGCTGATCCTGCACGGCGCATTCATCCCCGCCTTCTACAGCGGGGAGATACCGGTCGACTTCTATCCGGTATTCGGGCCGGTGACCTATTCGCTGCTGCACGGCAGCGTGGCGCATCTTTTCGTCAACATGATCTGGCTCGCCGCCTTTGGATCACCGCTCGCCAACCGGCTTGGAGCCGTGCGCTTCATCCTCTTCTGGATCGTCACGTCAATTGCCGCAGCAGGCCTGCATTTCGCCATCTACCCGACAAGCCAGGCTCCCCTTATCGGCGCCTCCGGCGCTATCTCGGGCATGATGGGAGCTGCCGCACGCTTTGGCTTTCGCGTTGATCGATCCGCTGGAAAGCCCGCCTTCGACGGCCCGGTGCTGCCGATCATGGAAGTCCTTCGCATGCGCAACACCGTCGCGTTTCTGGCGGTCTGGATGGTCATCAACGTGGTGACGGGCGTCGTCGGCCTCGTTCCGGGCGAAGCAAGCCAGATCGCCTGGGAAGCCCATATCGGCGGCTTTGTCGTCGGCTTCTTCTTCGTTGCCCTCTTCGACCGGCGCTTTGACCGCTGACCGCCTGCCGGCTTTCCTCTTGAAATGGCCGCTTTCAGGCGGCACGATTGCTGTACCGGGACAAGGGGTGGAGCGATCGATCCAAGAACGAAACCGGAGGAGGACGCCAATGACGGTCAAAGCAATCCTTGAAGCCAAGGGGCACGATGTCGTGACCCTGGGGCCGAACGAAAAACTATCCGAGGCCATCAAGCTTCTGGCTGAACGCCGTATCGGCGCGCTTGTCATCACCAACGGCGATCGCAAGATCGTCGGGATCCTCTCCGAGCGCGACGTCGTGCGCACCATCAACAGGGAAGGGGCCTCGGCGCTGGACTTCATCGTGCGTGATGTCATGACGCCGAAGGTCAATATCTGCAACGAGCATCACACCGTGAACGAGGTCATGGAGATCATGACGCGCGGCCGCTTCCGCCACCTGCCGGTCGAAAAGAACGGACAGCTTGATGGCATCATCTCCATTGGCGACGTCGTGAAAAGGCGTATCGAGGATGTCGAGCGCGAGGCGGAGGACATCCGCAGCTACATCGCCACCGCTTAGCATGGCGAGAGAGGCTCCCGCCGGGCAAGCCGGCGGAAGCCTTTCTAGTCAGCAATTATCGAGCTGTGCGCGCACCAGTTCCAGCCCACGCCGCGTGATGCGGTAGGGGCCTCCGCCCGAGGACGAAACCGCACCCTTGCGTTTCAGGTTGCGAAACAGCGTGAGGTCGACGCCAGGATAGCGCCAACCATCGCGTGTCAGGCAAAAAACGTCCGCTATGTGCTTGCCATGCTTTTCGATTTCGATGCGCCCGCCTTGCGCGAGCAGATGCAGGACGCGTTGTTCCGAACGCGAAATGTCCATGTCGAGAATTCCCGGTAGTGCCGGTTCGCGCTGAGCGCTGATGCCGGCCAAACGCCAAAATCCGCCGCCACGACAAGATCGCGGCACGGGGTTTCAGGTTTCATGCCCTGCCTCGCTACGAGGTCAGGGCCTTACCGGGTCTCTACGGACGAAGGCATCCAAACTCCTGGGAACGAGCGGCGTATAGCCGATCGCAGCCAGGAACTCTAGCGCTTGTGCCTAGCTCAGTGGGAAGTGCGTCCATCGTTTCGCACCAGTCATTCATTGGCCGGTTGGCGATTGATGAAGAAGGCTCGTTAAAGCTTTTGTGGTGAGCGAATTTACTCGCATCGGATGAGTAAGGAGATCGCTAAGCGATTTCAGTTCGTCAGCAAGACCAAACACGGTTTGAAGGCTATCAGCGCGCACCCTGAAGTGGAATTTGCTTTCCGCTAGTGTTGGCGGTTCACCGAAGGCCAACGGCCACAAGGCAAAATTGAGGTAGTTAACGTCGTCGGACCATGCGGAGTTTTGCAGATTGATAAGCTGCACGAAGTCTCGTGTTCTGCGGGCCCAATTCTGCTTCCCTCGACGTTTGAACCCTAGCAAGATGGCTCGCTCGTCGACCTCTTGAGTATTAAACATGCTCGGTCGGCTCTTCTTGTATTGGTCGCGCGAACCTACCTTCGTGGCAAGTGCTACCAGCCTCTCATACACATCAAAGTAGCAAGAAACCCGCAAGCCCCGCCGCGACGACAACCGCCCAAGCGGGAGCCTTCCAGACGGCCAACGCAACAAAAGACGCGGCTGCGATCACCATCGTCAGCGGCGAGGTGACGCCAGCGGTAAACACTGGATCATAGAGAGCGGCGGCGAGAAGGCCCACGACGGAGGCGTTGACGCCGAGCATTGCCTTGCGCGCCGGCGCTGCTGTTCGCAGCTTTTCCCAGAAGGGCAGCGCGCCGATAACCAGCAACGTAGACGGCACGTAGATGGCGACAAGCGCGATCGCCGCCCCGGCCAATCCCGTTGGCGGCGGCTGGTAAACAGAGCCGAGATAGGCCGCGAAGGAAAACAGCGGCCCCGGAACAGCCTGAGCCGCCCCATATCCCGCGAGGAAGGCCTGTTCGCCGACATGTCCAGGCACGACGACCTCGGCCTGCAACAGCGGCAGCACGACATGGCCGCCACCGAAGACCAGCGAACCCGCGCGATAGAAGCTGTCGATCATCGCAAGTACGGGATTGTCGATCGAAGCGGCCAGAAGCGGCAGCGCGACCAGCAGGATGCCAAACACTACGAGAAAGCATGCTCCGGCCCCGCGGCTCACCGGCACGGCAAATGCCTCATGCCGGCCGATCTGCGGCATGGACGGCTTGAGCCAGACAAGTCCGATGACACCGCCAACGGCAATGGCGAGAACCTGTCCCGGCGCACTCGGCGCGAGCAGCGCGATCGCCATGGCGAGCACGGCGAGCGTCGCGCGCTCCTTGTCGGGCGTCAGCGTCGAAGCCATGCCGAGCACCGCATGCGCGACGACGCCGACTGCCGCTGCTTTCAGTCCAGCGATCCAGCCACCGCCCATGTCCGCGCCGAACGCCGACGCCCCCCAGGCAAAAGCGACGAGCAGGAGCGCGGAGGGCAGGGTGAAGGCCGCCCACGCAGCAAGCAGGCCGGCATAGCCGGCGCGCTGCAGCCCGATCGCCATGCCGACCTGGCTGGACGCGGGGCCGGGCAGGAACTGGCAGAGCGCCACGAGGTCGGCATAGGCGGCATCGCCGATCCAGTTGCGGCGGACGACAAAGGCGTCGCGAAAATAGCCGATATGAGCGACCGGTCCGCCGAAGGACGTCACACCGAGGAGCAGGAAGGCACGGAACACCTCGCCGACCGACCCGGACCTGTCCCGTGCGACGCCTGCCTCCTCCGTGGCCAATTCGAAACCTCCGTGTCCCGGTAACAATCTGTAGCGGGCCATTCGTTAGCTGGCGTGTATGACGGCCATGTTGCAGACGAAATCGAGATCGCTGCATTGCCGACTATCTATTGCCTGATTTCGGGCCTATATGCAGCCGGTCAACGGAATTTCCGCCGCCAGAATATGAAACGGCCGGGCACATATCGCAAAGGGGCCGCCGACGCGCTGTCGGCGTTTTTCCTGTTTGTCGCCATGCTTCTGGCTGGCGGTTATGGTCCCCTTGCGTCGTCCGCGCCCGCAGCGCCGCAAACGGCCCGAACCGCACCCACGGACGCGGGAACCGGCAGCCAGCGCTCCGTTCCCGCCCTTTCCAAGCAGCAAACCTACCTCTCCGAATCCGAGGACTCGACGCCGTCCTCGTCCGACGATGGCAAGGCCAAGGCGCTTACGGTCGTCGGTTTCCAGCTTCCGACGCCATCCGTCGAGCGTACCGACGGCCAATCCGTCGTCGCCGTCCTGCCGCCGCTTCGTGCGGCGTCCTTCAGCGCGCGGGCGCCTCCCTTTCAATCCTGACCTGAATTGACCGGCGCGGCCCGCTTGCGGGTCGCATTTCCGATTTTTGGCCCCGTTCGCGTGCTGACCCGCGCCTTTGCGGCGGTCTCATCAGGATTAGAAAACCATGCGAACCCCAAGATGGGTGCTGGTGACGTACGTCATCCTCATTATGGCCGGCGTGCTCGCCGCGCTTCCGAACATGTTCACGCCGCAGCAGCTGGCGGCGTTGCCGGGCTGGGTGCCAAAACACCAGATCACGCTCGGCCTCGACCTGCAGGGCGGCTCCCACCTCGTCCTCGAGGTCGATGCCGCGGCGCTCAGGACCGACCGCCTGCGCTCGCTGCTCGACGACGTGCGCGCGACGCTGCGCAAGGATCGCATCGACGCCCGCTCGGCGCGCATCTCGTCCGGCCAGATCATCGTCACCATCGACGATGCCGATCAGCGCGCGAAGGCGATCGAAGCCATCAACGCGGTCGCCAACCCGGTCGGCATCGCCGGCATGAAGGATCTCGACATCGCTACCGAAGGCGCGACGATCAAGGTCGCACTCACCGACGCCGGGATGAACGACCGCGTCGATTCCGCGATCCGCCAGAGCCTGGAGATCGTGCGCCAGCGTGTCGACCAGGTCGGCGTCGCCGAGCCGACGATCCAGCGCGTCGGCTCCGACCGTATCCTCGTCCAGCTTCCCGGCCTGCAGGATCCGACCCGGCTGCGCCAACTCCTCGGCTCGACCGCCAAGATGACCTTCCACCTGCTCGCCGACACCTCCGGCGGTGAGACATTGCCGCCCGGCGTCACCATGCTGCCCGACGCCAAGAACGGAGCGCAGTATCCGGTCGAGGACCGCATCGCGCTTGATGGCGAGCGCCTGACCGACGCGCGCGCCAGCTTCGACCAGCGTACGCGCGAGCCACTCGTTACCTTCCGTTTCGACTCCATCGGTGCACGCAAGTTCGCCGAGATCACGCAAGCCAACGTCAACAAGCCGTTCGCCATCGTTCTCGACGGTAAGGTGTTGTCCGCGCCGGTTATCCGCGAACCGATCACGGGTGGCTCCGGCCAGATCAGTGGTAACTTCACCGTAGAGGAAACGTCCACGCTGGCAGCACTTCTGCGCGCGGGCGCGTTGCCCGCGCCGCTCACCGTTATCGAGGAGCGGACCGTCGGTCCGGATCTCGGCGGCGACGTCATCAAGATGGGCGTCTACACCGGCATCGCCGGCTTCGTGGCGGTCGCGCTCTTCATCGTGGCGCTCTACGGCTCTTGGGGCATGATCGCGAACTTCGCGCTCTTCCTGCACCTGATCCTGACCTTCGGACTGCTCAACATCATCGGCGCGACGCTGACCTTGCCCGGCATCGCCGGCATCATCCTCGGCATCGGGCTTGGCGTGGACGCCAACATCCTGATCAACGAGCGAATACGCGAGGAAGCGAAGAAAGGATTGAGCGCCTTCGCCGCGCTCGACAACGGCTTCCGGCGAGCCTACTCGACCATCGTCGATGCAAACGTGACGTCGCTTATAGCGACCAGCCTGCTCTTCATGTTCGGCTCCGGCCCGGTAAAGGGCTTTGCAGTCGCAATGTTCATCGGCACCTGCCTGTCGATGTTCACGGCCGTTTCGGTCACGCGCATCATGATGGCATCGGTCGTCCGCAGGCGGAAGATGAAGACGATCAGGATCGAGCCACTGATCCGGTTCTTCCCGGAAAAG
Source organism: Mesorhizobium sp. (assembly GCF_016793485.1). Classification (GTDB taxonomy): domain Bacteria; phylum Pseudomonadota; class Alphaproteobacteria; order Rhizobiales; family Rhizobiaceae; genus Mesorhizobium_K. The sequence goes on from NZ_JAEULZ010000030.1 coordinate 194,498, forward strand.
ACTTCGATCGCCTTCATGAAAGGGCGCTACCTCGGCATCGCGACTTCGATCCTGCTGTCGCTTGCCTCGGTAGCGCTGTTCATCAAGCCCGGCCTGAACTACGGCATCGACTTCAAAGGCGGCATCCAGGTCGAGATAGCGACCTCGAAGCCGGCCGACCTCGCGGCGCTGCGCAGCACGTTGTCGGAAATCGGCGTCGGCGAGGTCACGTTGCAGCAGGTCGGCGGCGTCGACAACGACGTGCTGATCCGCGTGCAGCGGCAGGACGGCGGCGAGGAGGCGCAGACGCGCGCCGTCGATGCCGTCAAGGACGCCGTCCTTAAGCTCGATCCGGCGGTCAAGTTCGACAAGACCGACGTCGTCGGCCCTAAGGTCAGCGGCGAGCTTGCACAGTCCGGCATCATGGCGGTCGTGATCGCGGCGGTCGCCATGCTGCTCTACATCTGGTGGCGGTTCGAATGGAACTTCGCGATTGGCGCGATCGCGACGCTCGTTCTCGACACCACCAAGATGGTCGGCTTCTTCGCGCTGTTCCAGCTAGACTTCAACCTGACGGCCATCGCGGCGCTGCTCACCATCATCGGCTATTCGGTCAACGACAAGGTGGTGGTGTACGACCGCATGCGCGAAAACCTGCGGCTCTACAAGAAGATGCCGCTTCGGGAAGTCATCGACATGAGCATCAATCAGGTGTTCGCGCGCTGCGTCTACACGTCCGCCGCGATCCTGCTCTCCATGCTGCCGATGGCAATCTGGGGAGGCAGCGCGGTGGAGAATTTCGCGATACCGCTGGTCTTCGGCGTCGTGGTGGCCACGACCTCGTCGATCTTCATCGCCGCGCCGATTCTGTTGCTGCTGGGCGACTGGTGGAAGCACCGCCGCGAGGGCGAAGCCGCAATCATAGACACGAACGCGGTAAAACCTGCGTGATCGCGACTCCGGGCCGCCGTTCTGCTGGCGGCCCGGATCCCTTTTCCAAAAAAGTCACGAGATTGCCGCCTAACGATCATTGGCTCGTCACCATTGGCTGCCTATCTATGCTCTCGCGGGGTGCTTTCGTGGAGGCAGAAGATGAACGAGAGCAGAAAGACAAAACTGGACGAATTGCTTGGCGATCCTATGGTGCAGCTTGTCATGGAGCGCGACCGGGTGCGGCCCGAGGATCTGCGCAGGATGCTCGAACGCGACCGCCGCCGGCTTACGGAAAAACAGATGATCCCGCCGGCGCACGTTATCGCCGCTTGTCAGGCGGGCGGCTTCTGCCCATGATTTCTTTCAATCGAGGCGCGCGACACGTGCATCGCGCGCCTCCTGTTAAGACTTTGATTTAAACTTTGTTGATATTTTCCCGATAGCGATTCGGCTTCGGGTTTAATTTCTTCGTTCAGACCCGCCCGCCTTTTGTTTCTTGTATCGCGTACGGGGTCTCATGCGTTCGCTCGTTTTTTTGACGTGCCTGACAATATCCGCCTTCGGACTTGCCGGGTGCAGTTCGACCTCAGGCATCGATAGCCTCGGGCTGGCCAGCCTGAAGCCGTCCAAGGAGACGACAGCCTCGATTCCGCGTCCTTCGACAGCAGTCGAAGGCCAGCAGATGAATCCGATGTCCTCCGAGATGGAGGCCATCGCGGAGACGGGCATGCCGGCTGTGACGCCGAGCGCTCTGGTGGGCGGCAAGCAGGCGAGGGCGGTCGAGGCCGTCGAGGACGTTGCGCTCACCGTGCCGGACAAGGCCGTCTACAAGGGCAGCAAGAAGGTCGTCAGGCACCGCTTCCGCGACGCCAAGCCAATCAATTTCGGCAAAGTGAAGCCGCAGGACTTCCCCGTCCACGGCGTGGATGTATCGCGCTGGCAGGGCAACATCGACTGGCAGACTCTGCGCAGCCAGGGCGCCAACTTCGTCTACATCAAGGCAACCGACGGCGGCGACTATCTCGATCCGATGTTCCGCAAGAACTGGGATGAAGCAAGCCGAGCGGGTCTGAAACGCGGCGCCTACCATTTCTTCTACTGGTGCCGGACTGCCGACGAGCAGGCCGACTGGTTCATCCGCAACGTGCCGAGGGTCGAGGGCGCTCTGCCCCCCGTCATCGACGTCGAATATAACGGCCAGTCCAGTTGCAAGCGGCGGCTTTCGCGTTCGCTCGTGCTGGAGAAGATGCAGGTGTTCATGGACCGCCTCGAGGCCTATTACGGCCAGCTTCCAGTCATCTATACCGCGCCCGACTTCTACGCCGACAACCTGAAAGGTGAGTTCCTCGACTATCCGTTCTGGCTCCGCTCGGTCGCCGCGCATCCTAACGTGCGCTATCCAGGCCGTCAGTGGGTATTCTGGCAGTACTCAGGATCGGGTCTTTCGCAAGGCGTAAACGGCAAGATCGACCTGAACGTCTTCAACGGCAGTGAAAAGCAGTGGTGGAACTGGGTTGCGAAGACGACCAAGTCGAATTCGCGCGTGGCTTCAGCCAACTGACGAGACGGTGGACGACTACGGATACGCATATCTTGCCCTCGGACGCGCTTTGCACTAGCGAAAACCGAACGATTTCCGAGACGCAGGCAGATATGTCCCTCATCGATACCCGCACGCCCGACCCAAAGCGCCTCATTCCCGGCGCGACAGGCGATTGGGAGGTCATCATCGGCATGGAAGTCCATGCGCAGGTGACCTCCGAGGCGAAGCTGTTCTCCGGCGCGTCGACCGCCTTCGGCGCGGCGCCCAACGCCAATGTCAGCCTCGTCGACGCGGCCATGCCCGGCATGCTGCCTGTCATCAACGAAGAATGCGTGCGCCAGGCGATCCGCACAGGCGTCGGCCTCAACGCGCAGATCAACCTGAAATCCGTCTTCGACCGGAAGAACTATTTCTACCCGGACCTGCCGCAGGGCTACCAGATCTCGCAGTACAAGCAGCCCATCGTCGGCGAGGGCACCGTCACCATCTCGGTCGGCCCCGACAGGCAAGGACAGTTCGAGGATGTCGAGGTGGGCATCGAGCGGCTGCATCTGGAGCAGGACGCCGGCAAGTCGATGCACGACCAGCATCCGACCATGTCCTACGTCGACCTGAACCGCTCCGGTGTGGCGCTGATGGAGATCGTCTCCAAGCCCGATATTCGCTCGTCTGACGAGGCGAAAGCCTACGTCACCAAGCTTCGTTCGATCCTGCGCTATCTCGGCACCTGCGACGGCAACATGGACGAAGGCTCGCTGCGCGCGGACGTGAACGTCTCGGTGCGGCGCCCGGGCGAACCGTTCGGCACGCGCTGCGAGATCAAGAACATGAACTCGATCCGCTTCATCGGCCAGGCCATCGAATACGAGGCGCGCCGCCAGATCGCCATTCTGGAGGACGGCGGTTCGATCGACCAGGAAACCCGGTTGTACGACGTTGCCAAGGGCGAAACGCGTTCGATGCGTTCGAAGGAAGAAGCGCACGACTACCGCTATTTCCCCGATCCCGACCTGCTGCCGCTGGAATTCGACCAGGCCTATGTCGATGCGCTGTCGAAGGACCTGCCCGAGCTTCCGGACGTGAAGAAGGACCGGCTCGTGAAGAGCCTCGGCCTGTCGGCCTACGATGCCTCGATCCTCGTCTCCGAAAAGCCGATTGCCGACTATTTCGAAAAGGTCGCTGATAGCCGCGACGGCAAGACGGCCGCCAACTGGGTCATCAACGATCTTCTCGGCGCGCTCAACAAGGCCGGCAAGGATATCGAGACCGCCCCCGTTGCGCCCGACCAGATCGGCGCGATCATCGACCTGATCAAGGAAGGCACGATTTCGGGCAAGATCGCCAAGGACCTGTTCGAGATCGTCTGGAACGAAGGCGGCGACCCGCGCCAGCTCGTCGAGAGCCGTGGCATGAAGCAGGTCACCGACACTGGCGCAATCGAGAAGGCCGTGGACGACATCATCGCCGCCAACCCGGACAAAGTCGAGCAGGCGAGGGCCAAGCCGACGCTGGCCGGCTGGTTCGTCGGCCAGGTGATGAAGGCGACCGGCGGCAAGGCCAACCCGCAGGCAGTCAACGATCTCGTGAAGTCGAAGCTCGGGATCGAATAGGCGGGCGCTTACTGCCCGCCTTCGAGCGATACCGGCTGACCGTTGTCGTCCCAGAGCTGGCCGACAACGCAGTCCTGGATATAGTCACGGTATTTCGTGTCGCACCGGACCGCGCCCGCGGCCAGCGCCGCCTCTCGCGAAGGCCAGCCACAGCTGTATTCGCTCCAATGGATGCCTTCCTTGTGCATGACGCCGACGGCGACCGACCATCCCGAAGGAAAGCACCAGGCTACGGGGGCGCAGTCCTCAATGCTGCCGGCTTCTTCAGCACACTTCTTTCGCGCGCAGTCGATGGTCCCGGCCGGATCCTGTCCCGAGCACATGCCGCTGCCCTGTTCGGGGGCGTAGGCGAAAGCGATCCCATCGGGCCCCTCCTGTGCCGCGGCCGGCAGCCCGAACAGCATGGACAAGGCAATCAGCGTTACGCAGCGAAGAAAGAGAGCAAGCATCCGCATATCCCCCGATGACCACGAAGAATGTGCCGTCCCAGGTACAGAGCGCAAGGGCTCGGGCTGGCTATTTACAGACCATCCGCACGCGACCTTCGACCGCCTTGTTCTCGCAGGCGATGTTGCCGGAGCCAGATTTCACCACGGGCGGGCGCACTTGTGTGCGCGAGCGCTGGCTTTGCGCTTCGGGAGCAGGCGGGAAATTGGCGTCGTAACTCTCCGGATCGGGCTGTTTTCGCATCCAGTCCGGCACGAACTCCGGCGTCTTCGGCGCGAGGTTCAGGCCCGGCATTTGCATAGGCATATTATCGGCGACGATGGTCCCGTCTGACGTGCGCGAACAGGCAGCCAGCGACAACAGCGCGCCGCCCGCCACCATCGTCACGCCGATCCTGCGCAGTTCCATCATCGGAGAATCCAGTTTTCCGCCATAGTCCGTGTCAGGAACATCGTGGAGATTTTGCGGCAAAATGTTTAAGTTCTGGTGCCGTCGAGGGGATTGCTCCCGACCTTCGGTCTACGAAGCCGGGCGGCGGTTGGATATCACTTAAATTTTGACCTGCAGATTGCATCTCTGTCTTTTCAGCACGATGGTGAGGCGTTCCGGCTACTCAGCCGCCCTGTAAGCGCAACTGACACCACCTTGTGTCTAGCAGTCCCAGCGGTTCAGAATCGATTTATTGAAGGTAGATATGTTCATTGACAGTGCGATTATCGTCGCCTCCTGGGCGCAGAGTGTGCCCGTCAGAAAGAATTGGGGCGATAAGCTTAATCCGGTTCTCATAAACCGGCTGAGCGGAAAGCCTGTTGTTCATGAGAAAGCCGTTCTCGGTTGGGAAGATCGTCCTGTCTTCAAGGTCGTCGGCAGTGGGCTCGGTGGAGTGCGCGAGAATGATATCATATGGGGGATGGGGTTCATCAGTTCGACAGCCATTCCGTCCCAGGTTCCACTGTCGGTGACCGCCGTGAGAGGCCCCAAATCCAGACAAAGGTTGCTGGAAAACAACGTCTCATGCCCGGAAGTCTACGGCGATCCGGCCATACTCTACCCGTTGACCTACACCCCGAAAGTCGATGTTCGATACGAATATGGCATCATCCACCATTTCAGGGAAAATGACGCCATCCCGCCGGCGAAGATAAAGAACGAAAAGTCGGTACTATACATCGACGTTCTTGGAGATATAAATACGTTCGTCGACCAGATACTGTCGTGCCGTGTCGTTGTTTCGAGCTCCCTGCATGGATTGATATGTGCCCATTCCTACGGCGTTAACGCCCTGTGGATGAAGGCGAGTGATCTTCCTCTCGGCGATGACTTCAAGTTTTTCGACTATTTTTCGTCCATAGGCTACCCCGACGTCGATCCGGTCAAGATCGACGATCAGGGGTTTCTTATGCTTGGCGGGCATGATGCTTCCAGGTTCATGCCGCGTATCGACGGCGACCTTCTGATCGAACATTGCCCGTTCCTGTCGAAAACGAAGAAGCGCGACTGGCAACGGAAGCGACAGCGTCTTGCGAGCGCGGGCCAGCGCGGAACGATATTCAACGCGGATATGCCGGATACACCCGCTCGAAGCGGTAAAATACGGATGTGGCTAAAGGGAAAATGAGTTTTCCTGGTGCCGGTTGAGGGGATTGAACCCCCGACCTTCGGTTTACAAAACCGCTGCTCTACCGCTGAGCTAAACCGGCACGGGCGCCCGGTTAGCACATCTGGCGCGCCAGTAAAGTCAAAAACTGGGCCATCCCAACCAGGCCAAGGCCGCGACGTGCCGGAGCCGTGAAATCGGCGCGATGAATTCCTATATGCGAAGTACGGCCGCTCGGGGCCGCAGGGAGAAGATGGCGGGATGATCAGAATTGTCGTGATTGCGCTTATCGTGATCGTGGCGTGGATCGTGATCCTGAAGCTGACGCGCGAAATCAGGACGGCCAATGTCGACTGGAAAGGCTGGGCCTTCATCGCCGGCTTTATCGCGCTGGCTTTCTATCTCAGCCACGTCACCGGCATACGCGGTTTCTGAAGGCAGAAAAATTTGAACCGGGATCGAACCTTTTTAGATACCGGCGCGACTGATGGTCATGAGGCGCATCGACGCCTCCCAACATGACCAGGAGATCATCATGTCGTTCAAGACCAAAATTGCCTCTACCCTTCTCTCGGTAACCGTTCTTGCCGGCGCGATCGGCGGCACGGTTGCCCCGTCGGAAGCCAAGAAACTCAGCAAGGGCGAGGTCGCCGCGATCGCCGGCGTCGGAGGCGTCCTGCTCGGCCTCGGCATCGCAAACGCCAATCGCGGCCCGGATTACTACGGTTACTCAAATTCGTGGGATGCCCACGTCCAGCGCTGCTTCGCCCGCTACCGCAGCTACAACCCCTACACCGATACCTACGTCGGGTATGACGGCTACGAGCGCCGCTGCCGCCTTTAACTCTCCGTCCGGCCAACTGGACAAGGAGGTGATCGAGACGCTTTCAGCGCTTTCACCGGGAGGGGCTTCGTCCCTCCCTGCAATTTGCTATTTGAGGTACTTCCGCGCCGCGTACATCGCCACGGCCGCCGCATTGGAAACATTGAGCGAATGGATGGCGCCCGGCATGTCGAGCCGCACCAGCGCCGAGACGGTTTCGCGCGTTTTCTGCCGCAGTCCCTTGCCCTCGGCCCCAAGCACCAGCGCGATGCGCTCGCCCGAAAACGCAGTCTCCATTTCAGCCGGGCCTTCGGAATCGAGGCCTATGGTCTGGAAGCCGGCGTCGTGCAGCTTGCCAAGCGCGTCGGAGAGGTTTCGAACCTCGATCATGTCGATATGCTCGAGAGCGCCGGACGCCGACTTGGCGAGCACGCCCGATTCCGTCGGGCTGTGCCGCGACGTTGTTACCAGCGCACCGGCGTCGAAGGCGACTGCCGAGCGGATGATGGCGCCGACATTGTGGGGATCCGTGACCTGATCGAGCACCACGACAAGCCGCGTGTCGCCGAGTGCCTCCAGCGGCTTAGGCGTCAGCGGCCGCGCCTCCAAAAGGACGCCCTGATGCACCGCGTCGCTGCCGGTGATGCGATCGATTTCCTTCGGCTCGACCAGGTCGGTTGAAAAGGGAAAACCGGACAAGTCGGACAGTCCGAGCCGCTCCGCCGCATTGCGAGTGACCAGCATGCGCGCAATCTTGCGGCGCGGATTGTCGAGCGCGGCGCGCACCGTATGCAGCCCGTAGAGGCGAACCAGCCCGTCGGACGGAGCCTCGCCGGGCGGTGTCTGCGGGCGGGGGCGGAAGCCGGACGGCTGGCCCGGCGCGCCGGCCTTCTGGTCGCGATGGGCGCGGCGCAGCCGTGCATAGTGCTGGTCCTTGGGCGTGCCTGATTTTTTATCGTCGGTCATGGCGGGTTGTATATCCGCAAGACCAGCCGTTGCCTATGGAGGTGGAAGGCTCGGCGCCGCAAAATGCTTGCCGGGAAATTATCGCGGCGCGCCCGCTTGTCGCGGTTGACACTGCCGAAGCGCGCGGCCATAAGGCGCTTCGCCGATCCGAGGGCTGGCCGCAAGGCCTTCCCGGAGATCAGCGGAATGCCTCGTTGCATGGCTCCGGCGGCAGTACGGAGAGGTGCCCGAGTGGTTAAAGGGGACGGACTGTAAATCCGTTGGCTCAGCCTACGTTGGTTCGAATCCAACCCTCTCCACCACTGCCGGGCCGGAAGCCACGCAAAGCCCCGAAACCGCGCTTGCTTTAGAAGCTCGATTTTCGGCGGCGACTGTGCCACAAGGGACAGGTCGCCGGACGGCACGGTGCGGGTGTAGCTCAATGGTAGAGCAGCAGCCTTCCAAGCTGAATACGAGGGTTCGATTCCCTTCACCCGCTCCAAATCTCTGATTTCAACATCAGCCCAGCTTGATCCAGACCGGCGCGTGATCCGAAGCGCCTGTACGACCGCGTACATTCTTGTCCACGCCCGCATCGACGAGCCTTCCGGCGACTGAGGGCGAAAGCAGGAAATGGTCGAGGCGCAGGCCCGCGTCGCGTTCCCAGCGCTGCCTCTTGTAGTCCCAGAAAGTGTAGAGCCGTTCGCCGGGATGGATGGCGCGCAGTGCGTCGGTCCAGCTTCTGCCGACGATGCGCTTGAAGACGGCTCGCGCTTCGGGCTGAACCAGTGCGTTGTCGGCGTAGGATTTGGATGGATAGATGTCGAGGTCTGTCGGCACGACGTTATAGTCGCCCGCAAGCACCACCGGCGCGCCGCTCTTGCGCAGGTCGCCTGCGTGACGCCTCAGCCGGTCCAGCCAGGCGAGCTTGTAGTCAAATTTGGGACCGGGCTGCGGATTGCCGTTCGGCGCGTAGATAGAGGCGATGAGAACGCCGCCCACTGCAGCTTCGATATAGCGTGCCTGGCTGTCGGACACGTCGCCGGGCAGGGCAGTGCGCGTCAGGACAGGCTCGGCTCCGCGCGCCAGTATGGCGACTCCGTTCCAGGTGCGCTGGCCTTGCCAGACCGCACCATACCCGGCTCTGGATAGCTCATTTTTCGGGAAGCTCCGCTGGTCCGCCTTCAGTTCCTGAAGGCAGACCACGTCAGGCTTCCGCTCGGCAAGCCACTCGAGCAGATTGGAGAGGCGGCCGTTGATGTTGTTGATGTTGAAGCTCGCGATCAGCACGGCCTCCACAATAGCTGGATGGCGCGCCGGGCCAAGATGGTTTAGCCGACGGCGTGACCGCGTTATGTGACGCTGCGTCAGGTTGTCCTAGATTGCGTGGGATCCGCCAGGGGCGGCAACAGACGAGGACAGATGCCAATGGAAGAGCTGATTGCCTATCACGCGGAAACCGGACCGGGCACTATGTTCGGCTTCAGCGGCTTTAACGACAATATTCTCCTTTCCCTGCCGCTGCCGGCCGGGCGCTACGTCGTCCACGCTCGGCTGGGCATCGGCAATTCCGACAGCGATGACCAGGCGATGTCTTGCTCCATCAAGGTCCGCGGCACGCTGCAGTACGTTGACCGGGTGAATTATCGGCTGGCCGGCTGGTCGCAGCCGATCTGGTTTGCATTGCAGGGTGTGGTCGAACTCTATGAGGGCGGCGACGTGCTCGACCTCACGGCAGGTACCTACAAGGGATACGTTTCCGAGCCCCGTATCCTCGCCTTCAACGTCAACGCCATCGTTCCACCTGTCTGACTGAAGCGCTGGCGGCGGAAACAGTCGCGGGGCGCGGCTTCCCTTGGAGCCGCCGCCTTCGCCACCTATATGGCAGTTACACCCCATCCGCGGGAACGGGACCGGTCGCAAGGCTGGGCGGGCCAGGGGCAGAACACACTTGTGTTTTCCGGCCTTTGTCGCTAATCGCCCCGCATTCGAACCAGTCCCTGTCTTGCTGCCTGTAGGAAAGAAGAAATGGCAAAAGGTAAATTTGAGCGCACCAAGCCTCATGTGAATGTTGGCACGATTGGTCACGTTGACCATGGCAAGACGTCGCTGACGGCGGCGATCACGAAGTATTTTGGCGAGTTCAAGGCGTATGACCAGATTGACG
>NZ_JAEULZ010000018.1 GCF_016793485.1 Mesorhizobium sp.
TGGCGGAGAGAGCGGGATTCGAACCCGCGAGACGGTTTCCCGCCTACACACTTTCCAGGCGTGCGCCTTCGACCACTCGGCCACCTCTCCGCATGCGCAAGCTCCGAAACTCGGTCTGGAACTTTTGCTGGCGCGGGGGTCATCTAGTCGATCCGGCGCAGAATGCCAAGCCCATGTTCATACTTACTCAGCATGGTTGCGCTGCTCACGCTGCGCGGCCTGATGAACGGCGTTCCGGTCCTTTTCTGCCACACCACTCCGGAAACCATCGGCAATCTCATCCCACCAGCATGTAATATCTCAGAGGGCGTGCAGGTTCTTTGCCTTCTCAGCCTTGCGAGTGTTCGCATCGCGGCCATTGCCGAGGCGATCATGACCGTCTGGCCGACCAGGCGCCGGCATAGCCTCCCGCCGACCTCTGCTGACATCGCCCTTCGCGATTGCGGAAAGCGGCCCGACATTCTATCTACTGCCCGGTTGACGAACGAGGGTACGCTCGCAAGGCCGAAGTCGTCCGCACCGCCTCGGCCCCATGGGTCGGTTTTCTGGCTGAAGAAGGACCGCGATGTTCCGCTTTCTGTTCAGGCTGATGGCCACAGTCTCACTTGCGGTCGCCGTCGTCATGGCAGTGCTCGACGCGACCCGCACCATCGCGGTTTCGCGGCTGGTCCTGACTCCGCTCGGCGAAAGCTGGGCCAGCGTCTCGCCGTCGACGCTGCAGGAGACACAATCCTTCATCGTGGAGAAGATGCATCCGCTGGTATGGAACCCGGTCATGACCTTCATCCTCGGCCAGCCGGGCTTCGCGGTTTTCGGCGTGCTCGCCTTCCTGCTTTATGCGATCGGCCACAAGCCGGAACGGCGTATCGGCCGCTTCGTCGCCGAGCGCTGAAAAAAACCACGCGTTTTCGCTCGTATCACCCGGCGCCGGGTACTTTTTACACTGCATCCGCAACGACAGCTCGGTTTTTCCGGAAGGTCAAAATTCCGCGTGAAATTTGTTCCGGGCCATGCCAGATTGCCTTCATGAGCGGAGGGGAGCTTCCCTTGCCATGCGCCGGAACGAGCCGGGCAAGCCGGATTCGGTCAGGTATCCAGTAAAAACAACCGACAGGGTGTGGATCACATGAAACGTATTTTGTTCGGCCTCCTGGCCGCAACCGCGTTGTCCTTCTCGGCCCATGCGCAGGAGGCCAAGCCGGCTCTTCTCTTCGATCTGGGCGGCAAGTTCGACAAGTCGTTCAACGAGGCGTCCTTCAACGGCGCGGAGAAATTCAAGACCGAAACCGGCATTGAGTATGTCGAATTCGAGATTTCCAACGATGCCCAGCGCGAGCAGGCGCTGCGCCGCTTTGCCGATGATGGCCGCAACCCGATCGTCATGGCGGGCTTCACCTGGGCTTCCTACCTCGAGAAGGTCGCGCCCGACTATCCGGACGTGAAGTTCACCATCATCGACATGGTCGTGGACAAGCCTAACATCAGCTCCGTCGTCTTCAAGGAGCACGAAGGTTCCTATCTGGTCGGCGTCATGGCTGGCCTAGCCTCCCAGACAAAAAAGGTCGGCTTCGTCGGCGGCATGGACATCCCGCTGATCCGTCGCTTCGGCTGCGGTTATGTCGGCGGCGCGAAGGCTGCGGGCGCGACCGAAGTGTTCCAGAACATGACGGGCGACACGCCTGCCGCCTGGAACGATCCGACCAAGGGTGGCGAGATCACCAAGACGCAGATCGACCAGGGCGCGGACGTCGTCTACGCGGCAGCTGGCGGCACGGGCGTGGGCGTTCTGCAGGCAGCGGCTGACGCCGGCAAGCTCGGCATCGGCGTCGATTCCAACCAGAACGGCCTGCAGCCGGGCAAGGTCCTGACCTCGATGCTCAAGCGCGTCGATGTCGCCGTCTACAACGCCTTCATGGACGGCAAGAACGGCACTTTCTCCGGCGGTATCCACGATCTCGGCCTCAAGGAGGGCGGTGTCGACTACGCCATGGACGACAACAACAAGGATCTGGTGACGCCTGAGATGCTGGCCGCCGTCGAAAAGGCGAAGGCCGACATCATTGCCGGCACCATCACCGTCCACGACTACATGTCGGACGACAGCTGCCCTTACTGATCTGTTGGGCGAACACAAAGAGCCGCCGGTTCATACGGCGGCTTTTTCTTTTGGATGACGGCCCATGTCGCTGACCATCTCTCCGATGCGTGAAAATGACATTGCGACCGTCGCCGCGCTGCGCATGGAAGCATTCTTCGCCGGCACGGATAGAACGTATCAGGAGGATTACACCGGGCTACACCGGTTGCTGTTGGACGACAGCACAGGCCAGGCGCTTGTGGCGCATGTAGACGGGAATGTAGCCGGTACGGTTCTCTTCGTGCCCGAAGAGCTGGATGCCATCCACGACCTGACGCCCTGGCTGGCAGGTCTGGTTGTTGCCGAAACGCATCGCGGCAAGGGAATCGGGTCGGCACTGGTGAGTGCTGTCGAGCGCCACGCGGAAGCTTCCGGTGTCGAAACCCTCTATCTCTACAGCTGGCATGCCCGCCGGTTCTACGCTGCTCGAGGCTGGACCGAGATGCAGGCATTCATGCAGGACGGAGAGCCTATGGCCCTCATGTCACGCCATTTGCGTTACATCCGTCCAGCCACATAACCGAGTGCAAAAGCGACGACCAGCGCGATAGCCAGCTTCAAGGCCATGCGTCCCGGCACCGAATGAAGCCCGACACGCGTCACCTCCGGCTCCGGCATCGTCACAGGCACCTTGAAGACATCCGTCTTGCGGCGGCCGAACGCCACCGACTTTTCCGGATCCCGCCTGGCCTCGGCATTGGGCAAAGGCTTGGAGTCGGGCAGGACGGCCGCCTGAGTCGATGACGCTTCCGACGGTCGCATCTGCGGCATGGCGTCGATGCGATCCTTAATCAGCCGCCAAGGATCGTGGTTGTCCGTCGAGGCCTCGCTTGCCGTAGGCTTAGCTTTATCGAAGACGTGCATGCGCTCGGCGATCAGCACCATCGCCTCGCGAAACGCGGGATCAACTTCGAGGTCGCGCTCGGCGCGCTCGCGTTCATCCTCGTCCATCAGGCCGAGCACATAGCGCCCTGCCCTGTCCATCCGGTCGCCTGCGTCCCCCATCGTCTTTTCCCTACCAGTGCGGCGGTTTCGTCACCGGAACGTCAGGCGCGACCTGCTCTTCCAGCGTCAGGAACCGTTCCGTCAGGACGTCGAGCTTCTTGCGCAACCCTTCGATCGTCCGCCACTGCTCGGCCAGTTGGCCCGACAACTCCTCGATCGTCTTTTCCTGCTCGGCGGCGCGGATTTCCAGCGTCGTCAGGCGGTCAGCGGCCCGCTCGTCCGGCGTCGTCATCGCACGATCCCCATTTCGTCCATACACATCCCCGGCCGCTTCTTCCCCGAAATTGACAAGCACGGCGGTATTTGTCGAGATAGCCCGCGTTGAGCCGCGATTGGCAGCCGGTATGCGGCATGCTAGCTGTTTGAGACAAGAAGAAACTGGGGAATCCGGCCGCAATGGCTGAAGCTGCAATCGAGCTTGTCGGCATCAACAAGAGCTTCGGCACGGTCCACGCCAATCGCGACATCAATCTGGTCATCGAGCGCGGGTCCATCCTCGGCATCGTCGGCGAGAACGGGGCCGGCAAGTCGACGCTGATGTCGATCCTCTATGGCTTCTACCAGGCCGACAGCGGCGAAATCAAAGTCGGCGGCAAGCCGGTTTCGATAAAAACCCCCAATGATGCCATCGCGCTCGGCATCGGCATGGTGCACCAGCATTTCATGCTCGTGCAGAATTTCTCCGTCATCGAGAACATCATCCTCGGCGCCGAGCATGAGGCGCTGCTGAAGCGCTCAATCGCCAACGCCCGCTCCGAGTTGGACCGACTCGAGCACGAATACGGACTCGAAGTCGATCCCGACGCGATCATAGAGGAGTTGCCCGTAGGCCTCCAACAGCGCGTGGAAATCCTGAAGGCGCTCTATCGCGGCGCGGAGATCCTCATCCTCGACGAGCCGACCGGCGTGCTGACGCCGGCCGAGGCCGATCATCTCTTCCGCATCCTCCGCCAGCTCAAGGAGCAGGGCAAGACCATCGTGCTGATCACGCACAAGCTGCGCGAGATCATGGCGATCACCGATACCGTTTCCGTCATGCGGCAGGGTACGGTCGTGGCGACCCGCAAGACGTCGGAGACGACAGTCGAGGAACTCGCCGAACTCATGGTCGGGCGGCGCGTGCTGCTGCGCGTCGAAAAGGGCGAGGCCAATCCCGCTGCCGTCAAGCTGTCGGTGAGCAACCTCACAGTGAAGGACTCGCGCGGCGTCACCATGGTCAAGGATGTATCCTTCGACGTACGCGGCGGTGAGATCGTCGGTATCGCAGGCGTCGCCGGCAATGGCCAGTCCGAGCTTATCGAAGCCATCTCGGGCATCCGTCGCGCGGTCTCCGGCTCTGTCCTGCTCGACGGCAGTCCAATCGATGTGACCGGTCACGCCGATCCCGGTGAGCTGCGCGACCGTGGGCTCGCGCACGTACCTGAAGATCGCCATCACGTGGGCCTCGTTCTGGCCTTCGAAGAAAGCGAGAATTCCATTCTCGGCTATCACGACAAACCGCAATATCTGAAGGGTCCTTTTCTCGACATCGAGTCCATCCGCACAGATGCCAAGGCGAAGATCGCGAAGTTTGACATCAGGCCGCCCAACGACCGGCTGCGGACCGCGAACTTCTCGGGTGGCAACCAGCAAAAGATCGTTCTGGCGCGCGAGATGGAGCAGGATCCGGGCGTCCTGATCGTTGGCCAGCCCACGCGTGGCGTCGATGTTGGGGCCATCGAGTTCATCCACAAGCAGCTCATCGCGATGCGCGACAGCGGCAAGGCCGTGCTGCTGGTCTCCGTCGAGCTCGACGAAATTCGCTCCCTGTCCGATCGCATCCTGGTGATGTTCGACGGGCGTGTCGTTGGTGAGCGGAGCCCGGATGCGACCGAAGGCGAACTTGGTCTTCTGATGGCGGGTGTAGAAAAGCTGGAGGCTGCCGAGTGAGCAACCCCTACGCAAAGCTCCCCGCATGGGCTGACTACGGACTGATCCCGCTCATCAACCTGCTGGTCGCCTTCTTCGTCGCGGGACTGGTCGTCCTGCTCGTCGGCGAAAACCCCTTCCACGCTGCCGTCATCCTCGTCGATGGCGCGTTCGGAAGCGGCCAGGGCATCGCATACACGCTCTATTACGCGACCAATTTCATCTTCACCGGGCTTGCGGTCGCGGTCGCCTTTCATTGCGGTTTGTTCAACATCGGCGGCGAGGGGCAAGCCTACATCGCCGGGCTCGGCGTCGCTCTGGTCGCCCTCACCTTCGATTCCGTTCTGCCTTGGTGGCTGACCTTTCCGCTTGCGGTCCTGGGCGCTGCCGCATTCGGCGCGCTCTGGGCCTTGATCCCCGCCTACCTGCAAGCGAAACGCGGTTCGCACATCGTCATCACCACCATCATGTTCAACTTCATCGCAGCCTCGATCATGGTCTACATGCTGGTCGACGTGCTGAAGCCGCGCGGATCGATGGCGCCGCAGACCCGGCAGTTGCTCGAAGGCGCCCAGCTGCCGAAGCTTGGTTGGATCCTGTCCGAGTTCGGGCTGACCGTTCGGCCATCCGCGCCGCTCAACCTGACCTTCCTGCTCGCCTTGCTGATGGCTTTCCTCGTGTGGGTGCTGATCTGGCGCACGAAGCTCGGCTACGAAATCCGCACCATGGGCTTCAGCCCCAAGGCCGCGCGCTACGCCGGCATTTCAGAGGCGCGTATCATCATCATCACCATGATGATCTCCGGCGCGCTCGCGGGCATGATGGCGCTCAACCCGATCATGGGAGATCAGTACCGGCTCTCCCTCGATTTCGTTGCCGGAGCCGGCTTCGTCGGCATCGCGGTCGCGCTGATGGGCAGGTCCCATCCCGTCGGCATCGTTCCCGCCGCCATCCTGTTCGGCATGCTCTATCAGGGCGGCGCTGAACTGGCCTTCGAGATGCCCAATATCAGCAGGGATATGATCGTCATCATCCAGGGCCTCGTCATTCTTTTTGCCGGCGCACTGGAGCACATGTTCCGGCCATGGGTGCAGGCCGTCTTCGCAAGCTTCAGTCCGCGCTCGGTCGGCATGAACCAGCCGAAGGGGGAGCGCGCCTGAGATGGAGTTCGTCGACACCCTTATCAACATCCTGAATTCCACCATCCGCGTCTCGGTGCCGTTGCTACTCGCCTGTCTCGCCGGCCTTTATTCCGAGCGCGCCGGCATCTTCGACATCGGACTGGAAGGCAAGATGCTGGCGGGAGCCTTTGCGGGCGCCGCAGCCGCGGCCGTTTATGGTTCCGCGTGGATCGGGCTCGGCATGGCCGTGCTCGTATCGGTAGCGCTGGCGCTGGTACACGGCTTCGCCTCGATCACGCATCGCGGCAACCAGATCGTATCGGGCGTCGCCATCAACTTCATCGCCGCCGGCTCCACAATCATTCTCGGGCAGGCCTGGTTCAACCAGGGTGGCCGTACGCCTTCGCTTCCCCCGGAAGGGCGCTTCGGTTCCAACACCCTTCCTTTTGCCGAGGAATTGCGTGGCGTACCCGTGATCGGGCAGATTTATTCAGGCCTGCTCTCCGGCCATTCACTCCTCGCCTATGCTGCCTTCCTTGCCGTGCCATTCACATGGTGGGTGCTCTTCCGGACCCGCTTCGGCCTGCGGCTGCGCGCCGTCGGCGAGAATCCGGCAGCCGTGGATACGGCCGGCATTTCGGTGACATGGCTGCGCTACCGCGCCGTCATCTGCACCGGCATCCTGACCGGTCTGGCCGGTTCCTACATGTCGCTCTCGCAGAATGCCGGCTTCGTCAAGGACATGTCGGCCGGGCGCGGCTTCATCGCGCTCGCAGCCCTCATCTTCGCCAAGTGGCGACCGGTGCCCGCGATGTTTGCCTGCCTGCTCTTCGGTTTCCTCGACGCCATGGCCATACGCTACCAGGGCATCGCATTACCAATGATCGGCAAGATTCCGGTACAGTTCATGCAAGCGTTGCCCTATGTACTCACCGTCATCCTGCTTGCCGGCTTCATCGGCAAGGCGATCCCGCCCCGCGCCGGCGGTGTGCCCTATGTGAAAGAACGATAGTTCGACCGGATCGGACAAAGCAAAAGAAAGCAGCCATGTCCCACGACCTCTTCCTCGCGGCGAAGACCGCCATGGCGAAAGCCTATGCGCCCTATTCGAAGTTCCCTGTGGGTGCCGCGCTGCGTTGCGACGACGGACGTGTTTTTTCCGGAGCCAACATAGAGGTCGCGTCCTACCCGGAAGGCTGGTGTGCCGAGACGACCGCGATCGGCCATTACATCATGGGCGGCGGCGGCAAGATCACCGAGATCGCCGTCATTGCCGAGCGCATGGCGAAGGTTACGCCTTGCGGCGGTTGCCGCCAGCGCCTCGCCGAATTCACCACGCCTGACACCAAGCTGCATCTCTGTGACCAGAACGGCGTTGCGCAGACCGTCACCATGGGCGAAATCCTGCCTTACGGCTTTGCCGGAGACATCCTGAAATGAGCGCCGCCGACATTCTCGCCCAACGACTCGGCGGACTGAAGCCCGAAATCGCCATCGTGCTTGGTTCGGGCCTTGGCCCGCTCGCCGGTGAAGTCACAAACCCTGTCCGCATTCCCTACGCCGATCTGCCGGGCTTCCCGCCGAGCGGCGTCAGTGGCCATGCAGGTGAGATTGTCGCTGGGGAATTTGGCGGACGGCCAGTCCTGCTGCTTGCCGGCCGAGCGCACTACTACGAGCATGGCGACGCCGCCGTCATGCGCCCGGTACTCGAGACGCTCGTCGCCATCGGGATCGACAAGCTGATACTCACCAACGCCGCCGGCTCGCTACGGGAAGACATTCCGCCGGGCTCGGTCATGCTGATCACCGACCACATCAATTTCTCCGGCTCCAATCCCCTGTTCGGGGAACCGAGCGAGCGCCGCTTCGTCGGGTTGACGGAGGCATATGACGCGAAACTTCGCTCGGCCATTGAAACCGCGGCCGAAGCGACCGGGACCCCGCTCGCGAAGGGGGTCTACATGTGGTTTTCCGGCCCGTCCTTCGAGACACCTGCCGAAATCCGCATGGCGCGCGTCATGGGCGCGGATGCCGTTGGCATGTCGACCGTGCCCGAAGTCATCCTCGCGCGGTTCCTCGGCCAGCGCGTCGCCGCCTGTTCGGTCGTCACCAACCTGGCGGCCGGCATGACCGGCGGCGAGCTTTCGCACCAGGAGACCAAGGACATGGCGCCAGTCGGCGGCGGGCGGCTCGCCGCCATCCTGAAACACGCGCTCGGCAACGGGCTGCTGGCGTGACCATGCTGCCGCAGGAGATCATCCGCAGGAAGCGCGACGGCAAGCCGCTCGCCGCTGACGAGATATCAGCATTCGTCGCCGGTATGACCTCAGGCAAGGTCACTGAGGGCCAGGTCGCGGCGCTGGCCATGGCGGTTTTCTTCAATGGCATGAGCCGTGACGAGGCGGTGGCGCTGACGACAGCCATGCGCGATTCCGGCGAGACGCTCGACTGGTCGGACTTGCCCGGCCCGGTCACCGACAAGCATTCGACGGGCGGCGTCGGCGACAATGTCTCGCTTATGCTCGCGCCCATCGTCGCTGCCTGCGGGGCCTACGTACCGATGATCTCCGGGCGGGGGCTCGGCCACACCGGCGGCACGCTCGACAAGATGGATGCCATCCCGGGCTATGTCAGCCAGCCCGACAACGCGCTCTTCCGCAAGACTGTACGCACCGCCGGCTGCGCAATCATCGGCCAAACGGCCGCGCTCGCGCCCGCCGACAAGCGCTTCTACGCCATCCGTGACGTCACGGCGACGGTCGAATCCGTGCCGCTCATCACCGCGTCCATCCTTTCCAAGAAACTCGCCGCCGGCCTTGAATCGCTGGTGCTGGACGTGAAGGTCGGTAACGGCGCCTTCATGCAGAAGAGCCGCGACGCGACCGAACTCGCCACCAGCCTGGTCGAGGTCGCCAACGGAGCCGGCACACGCACATCGGCCCTGATCACCGGCATGAACGAGCCGTTGGCGTCGGCCGCCGGCAACGCGGTCGAGGTCATCAACGCGGTCGATTTCCTGTCCGGACGCAGGCGTGACCGACGGCTCACCGAAGTGACGCTGGCGCTCGCTGCCGAAATGCTGATTGCGACTGGTATAGCAGGCTCCAACAGGGAAGCGCTTTCGCGTGCCACCCAGGCTCTCGACAGCGGCCGCGCTGCGGAAGCCTTCGGCCGAATGGTCGCCATACTTGGCGGGCCTACTGATTTCATGGAACGGCCCCTGACTTATTTGCCGAAAGCCCCGGTCGAACTTGTCGTCTCGTCCGAGAGGAAAGGCTTCGTCACCGGCATCGCCACCCGCGACATCGGCGTCGCCGTGGTCGCGCTCGGCGGCGGGCGCAGCGCGCCGGAAGACCTGATCGACCATGCGGTCGGCATAACCGGCCTGCTGCCCATCGGGGCCGAAGCGGTACGCGGCGAGCCGCTCGCCATCGTCCACGCCCGCTCGAAAGCAGACGCCGACAAGGCCGCTGCGGTCATAAGGACAGCCTATACGATTGGCCCGGGCCGGCCTGCAACGCAGAAAGCCGTCGTGCGCAGGATCGCGCCCACGGCCTGAGGCGCGCAGCTACTGCACGAGCATCAGAGCGCCGTTCTCCACCTGGTACTTCGTAAGCCGCCTCAGGAAGCTCACGCCGATCAGCGTGTCCTTCAACGCACGGTCCTCCAGCACTACCGCGTCTACCTTCTCGACCACAATGCGGCCTATCTGCAGGCTGTCGATCACTGTGGTCGCCGCCTTCGCCACGCCATTGGCGGTCTTGACCGAATACTGCAAGTCCTCCGGGAGTATCTTGATTCCGATGCGCCGCGCCGTCGAGACGTTAAGCGCGACGAGGGTGGCCCCGGTGTCAACAAGCCCGTTAATGCTGCGGCCGTTGAGCTTGAAGTCGGCGTTGAAGTGGCCCGCATCGTTAGCGGCTATTCGCACCTTGCGGCCTAGCAGGATTTCGGCGCCGGGTTCGATGGAGCGTGTCGTCCTTATGTCCGCCGTGGCGATCTCCGTCGGCAGTTCCTGCTCCTCCTGCCCCAAGGACCAGAGGATCAGGCCATCGAACAACTCCGGGTTCCGCTGATAGACAAGCGGCACGGAGGCCGATGCAACGGCAAATACCAGCAGTATGATGAGCTTGCGCAGCATGGCAAGGTCCGGTTGACGAAGGCCGAACCCTAGCCGGCGAAAGTCAGCGCATGTTTAAGCAAGACGATGCCGGGAGACCGTCGGCCTGCGTTTCCGCTTGTGACGTTAACGAGAGGTAAAAGCTACTTCGTACCGTACATGCGGTCGCCGGCGTCGCCGAGGCCAGGCACGATGTAACCCTTCTCGTTGAGTCGCTCGTCGATGGAAGCCGTGTAGACCGGCACGTCCGGGTGCGCCTTGGTGAAGCGCTCTATCCCCTCCGGTGCAGCCAGCAGGCAGAGGTAGCGCAGGTTGGTCGCGCCGCGTCCCTTCAACTTGTCGACCGCCGCAATCGCCGAATTGGCCGTCGCCAGCATCGGATCGACCACGATCACCAGTCTGTCGCCGATGTCGCTCGGCGCCTTGAAGAAATATTCCACCGCCTCCAGCGTCTCGTGATCACGGTAAAGACCGATATGTGCGACACGCGCGGCCGGAACCAGGTCGAGCAGGCCTTCCAGCAGGCCGTTGCCGGCGCGCAGGACCGAGGCAAACACCAGCTTCTTGCCTTCCAGCGTCGGCGCTTCCATCTGCTGGATCGGCGTCTCGATCGTCCGGGTCGTCAGCTCCAGATCACGCGTAACCTCATAGCCCAGCAGAAGTGAGATTTCACGCAACAGCCGGCGGAACCCGGCGGTCGACGTCTCCTTGTCGCGCATGATCGTCAGCTTGTGCTGTACGAGCGGATGGTCGACGACGGTCACGCCTTTCATGATCTTCTCCGGGAACGCTGGCTGAACCACACCCTAGCGACATTGAAGCTGGAAGGGAAAGGCTTGCTGTCCCAAGACCACAGTTTTTGGGCGCTTCGGCCAACCCGGCCTCGTATCAAGGGAACACAACCACTCAGGCTGCGTTCATCTGCGACCTGCAGATTCAAGCCGAGGCTGGGGCATAGGAGAAAATCATGAACACCAGATTCGTTGCGATCGCCGCCATCATCCTGACCGCCGCCCTTGCCGGTTGTTCGGAAACCACGTCGCCACAGGATAGAGCCGCCGGGACCGGCGCTCTGGTCGGGGCAGCGGGCGGCGCGCTTGTAGGCCAGGCCATTGGCCGTGACACCCGAAGCACGGTCGTCGGCGCGGCTGGCGGCGCACTTCTAGGCGCTGTCGTGGGCACGGCGACAGCGCCACGCGGACAGCAGTACTGTCGCTATCGCGACTACAACACCGGACGTGTCTTCGAAGCGCCTTGTGACGACCGCTATTACCGTTAGCGGGCATCCCTCACCCGGGCGGAGGTTCGATTCCGCCGAGTTGGTGGCCTAAATTCTGCGATGGGCCAGCCTGGCATCTAATTTCGTCAGAAGGCTGGCTCTGGTTTTGCGATCTATGAAGGCTGCTTCGATGGCAGTTCGCGTGACGGCCATCAGTTCGGCCTCACTCATCGCAAAGTGTTCGCTCGCGATATCGTATTCATCCTTCAGGGACGTGGCGAAGTAGGGCGGGTCGTCGGCGTTCAGCGTTACCCGGCACCCCGCTTTCCGGAGCGCGGGGAAAGGATGCTCCGCAAAACTAGGGAAAACCGCGAGCGCCACGTTGGAACCGGGGCAGCATTCCAGCACGACGCCCTCGTCCGCAATTCGCTTGACGAGGTCGGCATTCTCGATCGCCCTGACGCCGTGCCCGATCCGTGCGGGCCGTATGTGGTCGAGCGCCGCTTCCACCGTCTCCCATCCCATCAGTTCCCCGGCATGCACCGTGATTCCCAGCCCGGCCTCCCTCGCGATCTCGAAGGCGCGCACGAAATCCTCGAAATCGCCGATCCGCTCGTCTCCGGCCAATCCGAAACCCGTCACGAGCGGATTCCCGCTTTTCACCGCGAAACGCGCGGCTTGTTCGACAGCCTCGATCCCGACATGGCGGACGCCGGTCACGATCATGCGGGCCTCGATACCGGTCTTGGCGTTTGCACGCCTGATGCCCTCGCCGAGCGCGTCAGTGTATGCCTTCGGGGAAAGTCCTGCCTTGGTGGCGTGATCCGGCGAGATGAAGAACTCCGAATAGATCGCCCCGTCGCGCGCCAGGCTGCTCAGGTAGTGCTCGGAGAGCAGCGCGTAGTCATCCTCGGTCCGGAACAGATCGGCGGAAAAATCGTAGGCAGCGAGGAAGGAGGTAAAGTCGTGCCAGACAAAGGCTCCGTCCCGTATGAACGGCGAGGTGTCCCGTCCGTATTTCTTGGCTTGCCGGACGACGAGTTCAGGCGACGCCGCCCCTTCGATGTGGCAGTGGAGTTCTGCTTTCACTGGCATGCTGGCATTCCCGGTTGTCCCGCCCGGCGCGACGTGAGGCCGCTTCGCCAACCATAGCGCCACGGTTTATGATGGGCTATGGTCCGCCGCCTTTGATTGGTAACGAAAATGTCAGAACAACGATCCACGGCCGGCTCCGACATGGAGACCGCCTACGGCTTCAGAAACGTCGGCGCGAACGAGAAGCAGCCGCTGGTCAATGAGGTCTTCCACAAGGTCGCCAACCGCTACGACCTGATGAACGACCTGATGTCCGGTGGCCTGCACCGGCTCTGGAAAGATGCGCTGGTGGCGGCCCTGAACCCGCCCAAGCGCGACGGCTGGCGCGTCCTTGACGTCGCCGGCGGCACGGGCGACATCGCTTTCCGCATCGTCGACGCCTCGCATGGCCACGCGCACGCAACCGTTCTCGACATCAACGGTTCGATGCTCGGCGTCGGTCGCGAGCGCGCCGATAAGAAAGGCTACGGCGACAAGGTCGATTTCGTCGAGGCGAACGCCGAACAACTGCCCTTCGCCGACGAGACATTCGACGCCTACACGATCGCCTTCGGCATCCGCAACGTGCCGCGCATCGAAACCGCGCTGGCCGAAGCCTACCGGGTGCTGAAGCCCGGCGGCCGCATCCTCTGCCTCGAATTCTCCGAGGTCGACATGCCGCTGCTGGACCGTGTCTACGAGGCATGGTCGTTCAACGCGATCCCGCGCATCGGCAAGATGGTCGCCGGTGAAAGCGAGCCCTATTCCTATCTGGTGGAATCGATCCGCAAATTTCCCAACCAGGAGAATTTCGCGGCCATGATCCGGCGTGCCGGATTCGAGCGTGTCACCTATCGCAATTTCACGGGTGGCATCGCCGCCCTGCATTCGGGCTGGAAGCTTTGACGGAATACGCGTCATGAGCGATTTCAGCGCGGCGCTCCGGCTCTTCAGGGCCGGCTGGATCATGACGCGCGAGGGGGTCGTGGCGGCGCTGCCCGGCGACCAGCTCTCCGGCCTGCCGCTGCTGGGCTGGCGCGTCGCTCGGCTTTTCACAAAGCGTCGCGCCCGCCGTGCCGGCCGTGGCGACCGTCTCGCCGCAGCCATCGCGCGGCTTGGCCCCTCCTATGTCAAGCTCGGCCAGTTCCTCGCCACGCGGCCGGACGTCGTCGGAAACGACATGGCGCTCGACCTTGCGCTGTTGCAGGATCGCATGAAGACCTTCCCACGCGCCGAGGCGGTAGCGGCGATCGAGGGCTCGCTCGGTCAGCCCGTCGGTGCGCTTTTCCTCAAGCTCGGCGACCCCGTCGCCGCCGCCTCCATCGCCCAGGTCCACGAGGCCGACGTCGAGCGCGACGGCCAGCCGGTCAAGGTCGCCGTCAAGGTCATACGGCCGGGCGTGCGCCGTGCGTTCCAGAATGACCTCGAGTCCTATTTCCTCGCCGCGCGGCTGCAGGAGCGATTCATTCCTTCGTCGCGCCGCCTGCGTCCCATCGAGGTGACGAAGACGCTCGCCCAGACCACCAAGATCGAGATGGATCTCAGGCTGGAGGCGGCCGCCCTTTCAGAGATCGGCGAGAACACCAAGGCGGATCCCGGCTTCCGCGTTCCTGCCGTCGATTGGGCACGCACCGGCCGCGACGTGCTGACGATGGAGTGGATCGACGGCGTCAAGCTCTCGGACGTCGAAGCCCTGCGCGCTGCAGGCCATGACCTCGAGGTGCTGGCCGCGACGCTCGTCCAGTCCTTCCTGCGCCACACGCTGCGCGACGGCTTCTTCCACGCCGACATGCATCCCGGCAATCTTTTCGTCGAGGCCGACGGCACCATCGTTGGCGTCGATTTCGGCATCACCGGCCGGCTGGGCAAGAAGGAGCGTCGCTTCCTGGCGGAAATCCTCTACGGCTTCATCACGCGCGACTATCGCCGTGTTGCCGAGGTGCATTTCGAGGCCGGATACGTGCCGCGCATCCACAATGTCGACGCCTTCGCGCAGGCGATCCGCGCCATCGGCGAGCCGATCCACGGCCAGCCGGCGGAAACCATCTCCATGGCCCGCTTGCTGACGCTGCTCTTCGAGGTCACCGAGCTTTTCGACATGCAGACGCGCACGGAACTCGTGCTGCTGCAGAAGACGATGGTGGTGGTCGAGGGCGTGTCGCGCACGCTCGATCCGCACTTCAACATGTGGAAGACGTCCGAACCCGTCGTCGGTGACTGGATCAGGCAGAATCTCGGCCCGCGCGGCATGCTGGACGACGCGCGCGAGGGTGTCGGCGCCCTCGTCTCGCTGGCCCGGCAAGCGCCTGAACTGGCTCACCGCACCGAACGTCTCTCGCGCGAGATCGACGCCATGGCCGAAAACGGCCTACGCTTCGACGACGACACAGCGCGCCGCATCGGGAAGGCAGAAGCCCGCGCTACTCGCTGGGGCCGCATCGCGCTCTGGGTCATCGCGCTGACGCTCCTCTGGATAGCCTTCCAGCTCCATTAATTTGACTGCAGTGCTAGCAATGCATGCATTGCAGTCGCGCCATATTCCTCCTATATTTCAGTTGTGCTCCAGGTTTTTGAGGCAGCGACATGGGCAACGTGACCGTCCGCAAACTCGACGACGAAGTGATCCGCGATCTCAGGATAAGCGCGGCGCGCCGGGGCGTGTCGATGGAGCAGGAGGCGCGCGACCGCCTGCGCCAGCCTTTGGTCCGCAAGAATGAGGCCGAGGCTGCGAAGGAAGACGGCAAACCTCGCTGGCGCCTGAAAGCAAGTATGGAGGAATTGCTGGCACTCGGCCGCAAGCTTGAAAAGCCCGTCGACCATAAGGCCGAGTCTGACGCACTCTATGATTATCTCGACAAGGAATGAGACTGGTCGTTGATACGTCGGCTCTCATGGCTATCCTTCGCTCGGAGCCAGAAGCTTCGCACATGCTCGGTATTCTTGGGACGGCAGAGCAAAGCTTGTTCAGCGCGGCGAGTTTGCTTGAAGCATCCATCGTGACTGCAGGAAGGGGAAGCGAAGGCAACCGTTTGGCCGAACTTGTACAGGATGCGGAACTGGAAATCGTCACCTTCTCGGAAAAGGACGCAGCCGTTGGAGCCGAAGCTTTCCGGCGATACGGGCGCGGTAGCAGGCATCCGGCGAATCTCAACTTCGGTGACTGCTTCTCATACGCATTGGCGAAGACACGAAACCTTCCGCTGCTGTTCAAGGGGGGCGATTTCGTCCATACCGATATCGAACCGGCGCTGAAGCCGGCAAGACGGTGACGGCATGACCCTCGGGGGCAAGCGTATCCTGCTCATCATCGGCGGCGGCATCGCCGCGTACAAGTCGCTCGACTTGATCCGTCGGCTGCGCGAGCGCGGCGCTTCCGTGCGCTGCGTCATGACTGCGGCCGCGGCCGAGTTCGTGACGCCACTGTCGGCCGGCGCGCTCACGGCCGACCATGTCTTCACCGAGCTTTTCGACCGCCAGGACGAGCATGATGTCGGGCATATCCGCCTGTCGCGCGAGGCCGACATCATCGTCGTCGCGCCGACGACCGCCGACCTGATGGCGAAGCTCGCCAGCGGCCTCGCCAACGACCTCGCCTCGACAGTGCTGCTCGCCACCGACAAGAAAGTGCTGATGGCTCCGGCGATGAACCCGAGGATGTGGTCGCATCCCGCCACCCGCCGCAACCACGCGCAACTCGAAAACGACGGCATCGTCTTCGTCGGGCCGAACAGTGGCGAGATGGCGGAACGTGGCGAGGCCGGAGCCGGTCGCATGGCCGAGCCGCTCGAGATCGTCGCTATGGTCGAGTCGCTTCTCGACAGCCGCCCGAGGCCGCTCGCCGGCAAGAAGATCATCGTCACCTCGGGCCCGACGCACGAGCCGATCGACCCGGTGCGCTACATCGCCAACCGCTCATCCGGCAAGCAGGGGCACGCCATCGCGGCTGCGCTCGCGGCCCTTGGCGCGGACGTACGCCTCGTCTCAGGCCCGGTGACCATCCCCGATCCCGCTGACGTGAAAACCATCCACGTAGAGCGCGCCGAGGAAATGCGCGATGCGGTCGAGCAGCTCCTCCCGGCCGAAGCCGCAATCTTTGTCGCGGCGGTCGCCGACTGGCGCACGGCGGATGCTGCCGACCAGAAAATCAAGAAGGTCGCCGGCAAAGGTCCGCCGTCCCTAAAGATGATCGAGAACCCCGACATCCTCGCCACAGTTGGCCATCACAAAAGGCGCCCTTACCTCGTCGTCGGCTTCGCGGCCGAGACGCAGGACGTGCTGAAGAACGCAGAGTCCAAGCTGAAGAAGAAAGGCGCCGACTTCATTGTCGCCAACGATGTCGGCCCGTCGGGCACGTCCAAGGGCGGCGTGATGGGCGGCGACCGCAACCGGGTTAAGATCGTCTCTAAATCAGGCGTCGAAGAGTGGCCCGAAATGGGCAAGGACGAGGTCGCCGCGAAGCTCGCCGACCTGATCGCGGACAAGTTGCGGACAACGGTGGTCTGATGGCGCAGGACGGTCGATACGCCACGTCGCCTGTCTCGCCGCTCCATTCGCGCTACGACCAGATGTTTCCGGTCTTTACGGATTCTGAACTTCGACGCATGGCGGAGTTCGGCGAGGCCAGGAGCTTCCAGCAAGGCGAGCGCATTATAGAAACCGGGCGGCTTGCGCCGGGTATGATCCTCATCCTGTCCGGCCATGTAGCCATTACGCAGCGCGATGGACTCGGCCACATCACCCCGGTCGTCGATCTCGGACCCGGCCAGTTCGTCGGCGAAGTCGGCCAGCTCTCAGGCCGGGCTTCCTTGGTCGATGCGCATGCGGAAGAAGCGGTCGAGGCCATCGTCATCCAGCCCGACCGCCTGCGCGCCCTGCTCGTGGCGGAAGCCGATCTCGGCGAGCGCGTCACGCGCTCGCTCATCCTGCGTCGCGTCGGCCTTATCCAGAGCGGCGTTGGTGGACCCCTCATCCTAGGCGCGCCGGACCTGCCCGACGTAACGCGCCTGAAGGGTTTCCTCGCCCGCAACGGGTTGCCGCATCACCATGTCGATCCACAAAACGATCCGGAGGCCGCGCGCCTCATCGAAGCGTCGCCGTCCTGCATGCGCAACCTGCCCTGGGTCGTGCTTGCCGACGGAGCCGTCCTGCACAATCCTACCGAAGCCGAACTGGCCCGCGCGATGGGCGTTGCCGGCTCCGTTTCGAGTTCGGCAATCTACGATGTCGCCATTGTCGGCGCAGGTCCTGCCGGCCTCGCGACCGCCGTGTACGCAGCGTCGGAAGGCCTGTCGGTAGCAGTGCTCGATGCGCGGGCTTATGGCGGACAGGCGGGTGCCAGCGCACGGATCGAGAATTATCTCGGCTTCCCGACCGGCATCTCCGGCAACGCGCTCGCGGGCCGCGCTTTCGTGCAGGCTCAAAAATTCGGTGCGGACATCATGATCCCTGTCGAGGTGAAAAGCCTCGACTGCCGCAAGGAAGACGGGTTCTTCGCCATCGAGCTGGAAGGCGCGGAGCGGGTGCGCGCGCGGTCGGTGGTCATCGCCAGCGGTGCGCGCTATCGCCGCCCCGCGATCCCCGAATTGCCTGATTTCGAAGGCAAGGGCGTCTGGTACTGGGCTTCCCCGATCGAGGCGAACCTGTCTTCCGGGCAGGAGGTCATGGTGGTCGGCGGCGGCAATTCCGCCGGCCAGGCTGCCGTCTATCTTTCCGGCGTCGCCTCGAAAGTTCACATGCTTGTCCGCGGCCCCGGCCTTGCCGAGACCATGTCGCGCTATCTCATCGACCGCATCGGAGCCGCCGCCAACATCGAGTTGCGTACCCGAACGGAAATCGCCGCGCTCGCCGGTTCGCCGGGCAGGCTGGAGCGCGTTCGCCTGCTCTGCCATGAGAACGGCACGGAAACCGAGCACGGCGTCCGCAACGTCTTCCTGTTCGTGGGGGCCGATCCCGCGACCGGCTGGCTGTCCGATTGCGGCGTCACGATGGACCGGCCGGGCTTCGTCGCCACTGGCGCGTCGCCGCACAGCCATCTGGAGACCAGCGTGCCGGGCGTGTTCGCCGTTGGCGATGTGCGCTCCGGCTCGGTCAAGAGAGTCGGCAATGCGATCGGCGAGGGTGCGCAGGTTGTCGCCGCCCTGCACACCTATCTGTCGGGCACACGCCAGTCGACGGCCTGATATCCGGGGAGCTACCCATGGCCTATGAATGCAAGCATGCCGAACAAGTTCGCGACGTGAAGCCTAGCGCGAAGGGCTGCGAGGAGTGCCTGGCAAACAATGGCTGGTGGGTGCATCTGAGGCTCTGCCGCACCTGCGGCCATGTCGGCTGCTGCGACGACTCGCCCAGCAAGCACGCGACTGCCCATTTCCATGCTACGCGCCACCCGGTCATCGAAGGCTATGATCCACCCGAAGGCTGGGGCTGGTGTTATATCGACGAAATCTTCCTCGACCTCAGCGACCGCAAGACGCCTCAGGACGGGCCTATCCCGCGATTCGTCTAGGCTGACCGGACCGGCTCAATTCAAAGTGTAGCGCTTGGTCAGTTCTTCCGTCCGCTGAAGGGTGAGCGCAATCACGCAGGCTTGCTGCGCCGACGTCGCGCCGCTTCGATTTTGCCATTCGGCGGCAATGAGTTCGAACTTGCAGTTGGCGTCGCGGAACGCGATCCAGGCCCTCTGCGCCTCCACGAGATCGGCTTGCCACGCCTGCTTGGTGGACGGCGTCGATTCCGCATCCGCCTCGACGGCGGCTTGCGCGATCTTGTAGGCGGTGTTCAGCGCGGTGTCTGCTTCGGAGAGCGCTGTCTTGAGGCAATTCTCTAACTCGTATCCGGAATTTTGATCGCAGGTCGTGGCGGGAGCCCACTGGGCTGCGGCCGGCGGAGATATGAAGCCGAGCGATAGCAACGCCCCGCATGCGAGAAAGATCGATCGCTTCTGCAAAGATGTGTTCCGTTGTTTCCTCACAGCTTTGCCATTTAGGTCAGCCTTGACCGTCGTCAATCTCGGTCGAACGCCCTGCCTTGCACCTTGGGCCGCCCTTCAATGCTCGTTATCGCAGAGGTCGTGGTTGGCCAGTGCACGGATGACATAGCAATCCTTGACCTGGTCGCCATGGCAATGCGCGACAATGCGGTCGAGTTCACTTTCGAGACGCTTCAGCTTTTCAATCTTTGCGCGCACAGCCTTCAACTGCTCGGCGGCAATGCGGTCGGCCTGCGCGCAAGGCTGCTCGGGATGCACGCTGAGGTCCAGAAGTTCGCGGATGGAATCGATCGTCAGGCCGAGGTCGCGCGCATGCTTGATGAAGGACAGCCGCTCCCGCTCCTGTCGGCTGTAGCGGCGCTGATTTCCTTCCGAACGCTCGGCCGGTTCGATCAAGCCCATCTGCTCGTAGTAGCGAATCGTCGGCACCTTGACGCCAGTCCGGCGCGACAGATCACCAATCGTCAGCATGACCGTATCTCCATATCTATATAGTCGCTGGAGATATAGTCGCTCACATCAGTATTTGCTACCGCGCCGGCTTCCAGGCCAGCAATCTCATCGCATTCGCCGTCACCAGCACGGTCGCCCCGGTGTCGGCAAGGATCGCCGGCCACAGGCCAGTTATGCCGAGCACGGTCGTCACCAGGAACACCGCCTTGAGGCCGAGCGCGATGGTGATGTTTTGCCAGATGTTGGTCATCGTCGCCCGCGACAGCATCACCATGCCGGCAACATCGGTGACGCGACCGTTCAGCACGGCTGCGTCGGCCGTCTCCAGCGCCACGTCGGTGCCGCCGCCCATGGCGATGCCGACGTCGGCGGCGGCGAGCGCCGGCGCGTCATTGATGCCGTCGCCGACCTTGGCGACCTTCTCGCCTGCCGCCTTCAGCTCTGTCACGATGCGCTGCTTGTCCTGCGGCAGCAGTTCGGCGCGTGGCTCCATGCCCAAGCCGGCGGCGATCGCTGCTGCCGTGCGCTTGTTGTCGCCTGTCAGCATCACGGAGGAAATGCCAAGATCGGCCAGCGCCCGGATACCGTCTCGCGCATCCGCGCGGGGTTCGTCGCGCATGGCGATCAACCCCGCCACGACGCCGTTGGCGACCAGCACCGAGACCGTCTTTCCATTATCGTTCAGCGCAGCGATCCGGGCGTCGAGGCCGTCAGGCAGCGCCGCCCGCTTCACGGAAGCTTGCGGCGAGCCGAGGAAGATTTCCACGTCATCGACAAAGCCGATGACGCCCTCGCCGCCGATGGCGCGCGAATCCCTCGCCGCGGTGACCGAAATCTCCCGCTTCTTGGCCTCGCCGAGGATGGCTAGCGCCAGCGGATGCGAGGAGCCCTGTTCCAGGTCGGCGGCGAGCTTCAGCGTCTCCAGCTCGCTGCGCGCCACGCCGACGACGTCGGTGACGACCGGCTTGCCGGCGGTCAGCGTGCCGGTCTTGTCGAAGGCGACTTTCGTGATCTTGCCGAGCGATTCCAGCACAGAGCCGCCCTTCATCAGCATACCGCGCCGAGCGCCCGCCGAAAGGCTGGCAGCAATCGCGGCAGGTGTGGAGATCACGAGAGCGCAGGGGCACCCTATCAGCAGCACCGCCAGGCCCTTGTAGACCCATTCGTCCCACGGCGCGCCCACCAGGAGCGGCGGCAGGATTGCGATCAGCGCCGCAGCGACGATCACGCCGGGCGTGTAATATTTCGAGAAGGAATCGATGAAGCGTTCGGTCGGCGCCTTCGATTCCTGCGCCTCCTCCACCAGCCGGATGATGCGGGCGATCGTATTGTCCTGCGCGGCGGCCGTCACCTCGACGCGGATTGCCGCATCCTGGTTGATCGTGCCTGCAAACACCTGTTCGCCCGCTCCCTTCTTCTTTGGCACGGACTCGCCTGTCACGGGCGCTTCGTCGATGGACGTGTCTCCGGAGAGTATCTTTCCATCGGCTGGTATCCGGTCGCCGGGCCGCACGAGGATCGTCGCGCCGACAGCGAGTTGTTCGGCCGGGACTTCCGTCGTCTTGCCATCGACCTCCAGCAGTGCCGTTTTAGGCACCAGGGTGGCTAGAGCGCGGATCGAGGCCCGCGCCCTGCCGGCTGCGACGCCCTCGAGCAACTCGCCAACAAGGAACAGGAAGACCACCGCCGCCGCTTCTTCGCTGGCGTCGATGATGACCGCGCCAACTGCAGCGATCGTCATCAATGTCTCGATGGTGAAGGGCATGCCGATTTGCGCGGCTGCGATAGCGCGCCTTGCGATCGGAATCAGTCCGATCGCCATAGCGATGATGAAGACCCAGGGCTTGGTCTCTGGAATGAAGTGACCGAGTACGAAGGCTACGCCAAGCGCGAGGCCGCAGATGATCGTCAGCCGTGCCTTGGCGGTCGCCCACCACGGTCCATCCGACGGCCCGTGGTCGTGGCCGTGGAGCCCCGCAAGGGCTGTACCATCGGAGGCCTTTGGTTTGACGCCTGCGCCGGCCCCATGGTCGTGGCCTGTGTGGTCATGATCAGAATGATCGTGACCGGAATGATCGTGATCGTGGCCTTCGTTATCGTGGCCTGTGTGATCGTGGCCTTTGTGATCGTGGCCTGCGTGATCATGGCCTTTGTGATCGTGGCCTTTGTGGTCATGGCCAGTATGATCGTGATCCGCATGGTCCTGTGCGCCCGAAACACGGCCGACGGCTGGCGCATCGCCCTTTGACGCCGGCGCAAAACCGGCAACGCCATAGCCAAGCTTGCGCACGCCGACCGCGATCTTTTCGAGGTCTGCCTTGTCGTCATGCTCGAGCAGCATCGTGCCCGCCGTGGCCGAAACGCTGACCTCGCGAACGCCGGGTGCGCCG
Organism: Mesorhizobium sp.; assembly: GCF_016793485.1. Taxonomy (GTDB): domain Bacteria; phylum Pseudomonadota; class Alphaproteobacteria; order Rhizobiales; family Rhizobiaceae; genus Mesorhizobium_K. The sequence continues at coordinate 22,416 of NZ_JAEULZ010000018.1, forward strand.
CGCGCAACCTTATCGATCTTTGCCGCGCACGCAGCACAATCCATGCCTTCGATGCGAAAGCGGGTTTTCTGAAATGCCTTGTCCATCTCTGCACCTGATGGTTTTCGATGCAGGGAAGATAATTCCTCTAGCGGCTAGAGCTTCAAGAGGCCTGGAACCGGTTTTTCGCGATAATTCGCAGGCAGGGAAGCCGTCAGACGTCCAGATTGGCCACGCTCAGCGCATTCTCCTGGATGAATTCGCGGCGAGGCTCGACCTCGTCGCCCATCAGCCGCGAGAACAGTGAGTCCGCGTCCGTGCCGTCCGTCACCTTGACCTGCAGCAGCGAGCGCACGTTCGGGTCGAGCGTGGTTTCCCAGAGCTGCTCGGCGTTCATCTCGCCTAGCCCTTTGTAGCGCTGCATGGTCAGGCCCTTGCGGCCGGCGGCGAAGACCGCGTCGAGCAACGCCATCGGGCCGGAGATCGGGTCGGACGTCTCCTTGCGCCGCAGAACAGGCGACTGCGCATAGATCTCCCCGAGTTTGCCGGCATAGCGGTCTATGGCGCGCGCATCCGCCGAATTGACCAGCGCGACATCGATGCTCGCCGATTCCTTTACGCCGCGCACAGTGCGCTCGAACACGTAGCCGCCCGGCCCCTCGTTCGAGGTCGAAAGCCTGCCGGTCCAGCCGCGCTCCGTGTCCTCTGCGATCGCGTCGAGGCGTTTGGCAACCGTCTGTGCCATCTCGCCGGCCGCGCCAAGGTCCGCCAGGAGGGCCGAATTCAGCGCACCCGCGATCGCCGCCTGTTCCACCACGGAACGGCTGTAGCGCGTGTGCAGTCCGTTTATCAGCGAACGCACGGCGAGCGCGTCGTCGATCACGCTGCGGAGGTCCTGCCCGACACGCACCTCGCCGGAGGACAGCGTCAGCGACGCCTCGTCGGTGCCCGTTTCAATCAGATATTCCTCGAACGCCTGCTCGTCCTTCAGGTACTGCGAGCTCTTGCCCCGGCTCACCTTGTAGAGCGGCGGCTGCGCGATATAGAGGTGGCCGCGCTCGATCAGCGCCGGCATCTGACGGAAGAAGAAGGTCAGCAGCAGCGTCCTGATGTGCGCGCCGTCCACGTCGGCGTCGGTCATGATGATGATCTTGTGGTAGCGCAGCTTGTCCGGGTTGAACTCGTCGCTGCCGATGCTGGTGCCCAGCGCCGTGATCATCGTGCCGATCATCTCCGACGACAGCATGCGGTCGAAGCGCACGCGCTCGACGTTCAGGATCTTGCCGCGCAGCGGCAGGATCGCCTGGTTCTGGCGCGAGCGCCCGCCCTTGGCGGAGCCGCCTGCGGAGTCACCCTCGACGATGAACAGTTCGGATTTCGCCGGATCGCGCTCCTGGCAGTCGGCGAGCTTACCCGGAAGCGAGGTGACGCCGAGCGTCGTCTTGCGGGTGATGTCGCGCGCCTTGCGCGCAGCCTCGCGGGCTGCCGCCGCCTGGATCACCTTCTCGACGACGATCTTGCCTTCGGCCGGATGTTCCTCAAGCCATGTGCCGAGCGCCTCGTTGACGAGGCTTTCCACCACCGGCCGCACTTCCGACGAGACCAGCTTGTCCTTGGTCTGCGACGAGAATTTCGGATCGGGTACCTTCACCGAAAGAACCGCCGTCAGGCCCTCGCGACAGTCGTCGCCGGTCAGCGCAACCTTTTCCTTCTTGGTGAGGCCGGACGACTCGCCGTAACCCGTCACCTGCCGCGTCAGTGCGCCACGGAAGCCGGCGAGGTGCGTGCCGCCATCGCGCTGCGGGATGTTGTTGGTGAAGGCGAGCACGTTCTCGTGGTAGCTGTCGTTCCACCACATCGCGACCTCGACGGTGATGCCGTCGCGTTCGGCCTTGATGGCGACAGGCGCGCCGATCAGCGGCTTCTTCGCGCGGTCGAGATACTTCACGAACTCGACCAGGCCGCCGTCATACAGCAATTCGGTCGACTTGACGTCGGCATGGCGCGCGTCGGTCAGCACGATGCGCACGCCCGAGTTCAGGAAGGCGAGTTCGCGCAGGCGGTGCTCCAGCGTCTGAAAATCGAACTCGACCTTGGTGAAGGTTTCGGTGGAAGGCAGGAAGGTGATCGCACTGCCCGAGCGTCCTTCATAGGTGCCCGGCTGCTTGTCCGGAGCGTAAGTTCCTGTCGCTGCAAGCGGTGCGTCCGCATTGCCATGCGTGAAGCTCATCTCGTGAATCTTGCCATCGCGCCTGATCTTCAGCTTGAGGAACGACGACAGCGCATTGACCACGGAAACGCCGACGCCGTGGAGGCCGCCGGAAACCTTGTAGGAGTTCTGGTCGAACTTACCGCCCGCATGAAGCTGCGTCATGATGACTTCCGCAGCGGAAACGCCTTCCGAGGGGTGGATATCGGTCGGAATCCCACGCCCGTTGTCGATTACGGTGCAGGAGCCGTCGGGGTTGAGCGTCACCGTCACGAGGTCGGCGTGACCTGCCAGCGCCTCGTCGATCGCATTGTCGACCACCTCATAGACCATGTGATGCAGGCCCGAGCCGTCGTCGGTGTCGCCGATATACATGCCAGGCCGCTTACGGACGGCATCCAACCCCTTCAAAACCTTGATGGAATCGGCGCCATACTCGGCACCTGAGCCGGGATTGTTCTCGGTCTGGTCGCTCATGAAATACTTTCGTCTGACTGCCGCGAAAAAAGCGCCGGTTTCCTGCCCCGAATCGAGCGCTTCAACATGGTCGAGATATAGGTCGGAAAGGTGGTTTTTCCAAGGTTTCCGGCCATTTAGCCTTGGGAAAACGGCGTCCCGTATCGGCACATTGATTTGGCCTTCTTTTCAGAGCTTTATGCCAATAGCTCCCAGACCTGAAAGAGGCACACATTCGGTCGGCATCGTATGGCTGTCCGATGTGCGATAATCTGCACCTATGGCGCCGCGTATGGGCACGGCCGCCCCGGCGTACTACATGTTCGGGGTCGGAGCTTCTCATGGACATAAAGCCAGCGCCCTTCGTGCCGCCAGCGCCTCAACCGCGCACAAAGCCGCCCTCCATGCTGGAGATGATGCGGATCGTCTATCGCAACCCGCTCGAACTGTGGGGGGAGCCGTCCTACAACGAGCCCTACATATCGGTCACGGGCGTTGGCGGGCCGCTGGTCATCGCAAACGACCCTGCACTCATCAAACATGTGCTTGTCGACAACGCGAAGAACTACCGCATGGCAACGGTAAGGCAGCTCATCTTGCGCCCCATCCTGCGCGACGGCTTGCTGACCGCCGAGGGTGACGTTTGGAAGCGCTCGCGCAAGGCGATGGCGCCCGTCTTCACGCCGCGCCACATTTTCGGTTTCGCCGGACCTATGCTGAGGCGCACCGAGGCTTTCGTCGAGCGCTACGAGGACGGCAGCGTCCACGACATTGCCGTCGACATGACCAACCTCACCTATGACATCCTCGCCGAGACGCTTTTCTCGGGCGAAATAGCCGGCGAGCCGGGCAGCTTCGCCCACCAGATCGACCGCCTGTTCGAGACCATGGGTCGTGTCGATCCGCTCGACCTGCTGCGCGCGCCCGAATGGCTGCCGCGTTTCACGCGCATCCGTGGGCGCAGGACCATGGCCTATTTCCGCAAGATCGTTGCCGACACGATGGAGATGCGTCGCGCCCGCATGGCGAAGGAAGCCGACATTCCGGAGGATTTCCTGACGCTGCTTCTGCGCGCCGAAGGACCCGACGGCCTGACGCGCGGCGAGATCGAGGACAACATCATCACCTTCATCGGCGCGGGCCACGAAACGACCGCACGGGCGCTCGGGTGGACGCTCTTCTGCCTCGCAGAGGCTCCTTGGGAGCGCGACGCGATCGAGGCCGAGATAGACAAAGTGCTTGCCCGCGAGCCGGACCCGACGAAATGGCTCGACGCCATGCCGCTGACGCGTGCGGCCTTCGAGGAAGCCTTGCGCCTCTATCCGCCCGCACCTTCAATCAATCGCGAACCGATCGTTCCGGAAAGGTGGCGCGACCTCGATATTCCGGCAAAGGCGGCGGTGCTGGTCATGCCATGGACGGTACACCGCCACCGCAAGCTCTGGGAAAAGCCCGACGCCTTCATGCCGTCGCGCTTCCATCCCGAAAACCGCCAGAAGATCGACCGCTACCAGTATCTGCCTTTCGGCGCAGGCCCCCGCGTCTGCATCGGTGCATCCTTCGCCATGCAGGAAGCGATCATCGCGCTCGCCGTCCTGATGAACCGCTTCCGCTTCGACACGACTTCCGAAACGAAGCCGTGGCCGGTGCAGAAGCTGACTACCCAGCCGCAGGGCGGCCTGCCGATGCGGGTGAGCTCCAGGAAATAGCGCGGCTATTCCTGCTCCAGGAACGGCTCGACCGTGCCCTTCAGCTTGATGGTCATCGGCTGGCCGAAACGGTCCTTGGAATTGCCCGCCTGCGCACGAATCCAGCCTTCACTGACGCAGTATTCGCTGACGTCCGTCCGTTCCTTGCCGTTGAACCGGATGCCGATGCCGTTCATCAGCAGCTCTTCATTATAGAAGGGGCTGCGCGGATCGTTGCTCAGCCGGTCGGGAAGCGTCGTCATCTCGGTCTCCTTGGCCGCAAGAGGTGCGGCGGACGCCGCTTACCCGTCGGCGGCCAAGGATTCAAGCCGTCAGATATGACGCAGTCCGCGGATTTCCTCAGTTCCGCCCGTAGAAAACGTTTTGTACATGCACGGGCCAACGCCAGGGCAGAACCGCCACCATGTCGAAACGCAGCGACAGTTTCGCGTAGTCCCGCTGCTTCGCCAGCCACAGGTCGGCGGCCCCCTCGATGCGCCGTTCGGACTCGCGGGCGATCGCGTCCATCGCCTCGATCAGCGTCTTCCTTGCCTTGACCTCGACGATCAGCACGAGATTGCCACGCCTTGCGATCAGGTCGATCTCGCCGAGCTTGGTGCGATAGCGCCGCGCCACGATACGGTACCCTTTCAGCATCAGGGCGGCGGCAGCCAGCCATTCGCTGGAGTGACCGCGCCGATAAGCCTTGCGCCGCTTGCGCAGCAGGTCATCGCCGACCCGTTCAGCCATCCCTGAGGTCCATCAGCCGTCGGTAGAGCGCCTGCTTGGGCTGGCCGGTCATCCTCGCCGCTTCGGCCGCCGCCTTCGAGGCCGGCATCTCCGCGGCCAACGAAACCAGCAGGCGGTCGATATCCTCAGGCACATCCGCCTTTTCCTCCGGCGGGCCGACGCAGACGACGACCTCGCCTTTCGGCGTCGCGGCATCCGCGTAGTGGGCGGCGAGTTCGCCCAGCGTTCCCGTGCGCACCTCCTCGAAGGTCTTGGTCAGTTCGCGCCCGATCGCGGCACGCCGGTCACCATAGACCTCGGCCATCGCAACAAGCGTATCGGCCAGCCGCCGGGGCGACTCGAAAAAGATCAGCGTCGCCGGCACGGCAACCAATTCCGTCAGCCTTGACTTACGCTGCCCATCCTTCACCGGCAGGAAGCCGGCAAACAGGAACGCATCCGACGGCAGCCCCGATGCAGTCAGCGCCGCCAGCACGGACGAAGGTCCGGGTATAGGCACGACCCGCATCCCCGCAGCCTGTGCCTGCTCCACGAGGCGAAATCCGGGATCGGAAACCAGCGGTGTACCGGCGTCCGACACAAGCGCAACGCTTTTTCCTGCCTCGAGAGCCGCGATCAGTTTCGGCCCGGCCTCGCCCGCGTTGTGCTCGTGATAGGCAACAGGCCGCTGCCTTATCCCGTAGCGGTCGAGCAGCACGCGTGTCACGCGCGTGTCCTCGCAGGCAAGCACGTCGCAAGCCGCAAGCGTCTCCAGCGCGCGCAGCGTGATGTCGCCAAGGTTACCGATCGGCGTCGCCACCAGATAAAGCGCCGGCTCCAGCGGCCGCGCCGGAATCTCGGATTGCCCGACGACATAGATTTTCTGCTGAATGTCCATCCCCGCATTAACCAGCCGTGTGCCATGCCCGGCAAGCCCGTGGCTTTTCATTTTCGCCGATCGCCATCGCTTGGCCATGATCGGGAACGAAAGTTCGGTTGGCGGGTTCATTCAACGACAGAACAACGTCCGGGGAGGACGCGATGACCAACCTCATCATCCAGGATACGTTCGACCCTTATTATGCGGGCCGCGAGGAAGCCTCTCGGGAAACGAACAAGCGTCCAGCCGTCAAACAGCAGCCCAAGGCGCGCGACGGAGAAATCGTCCTGCCGTCCCCGCTTACAACGCCAGTCGCTATCATAAGACGTCGCGACCGGCGCGCAATCGCTCACTGACCAGGCCCATCCCGCTTGCCCAATCGTTTTGATATCTGCCTTGCCCGTTTGGCGATAGGCACCTCTGTATCGCCGCCTCAGTCAGAAGCGTTGCGCAACCAGCACAGCTCCGAGGGCGATCAACGCGACGCCAAGCCAGTTCACGGCGCCCAAGCGCTCGCCAAGAAACATCGCGCCAAACACGGCAACAAGCACCACGCTTAGCTTGTCCAGCGGAGCGACCTGTGCGGCATTGCCGAGCTTCAGGGCCCGGAAATAGCAGATCCACGATGCACCCGTGGCCAATCCTGACAGGATCAGGAACGCATAAGTCTTGCCCGATATTTCGCCGAGCGGCTGCATTTGGCCCGTCGCGGCTACGATCCCGGCCAACGCCAGCAGAATGACCACGGTGCGGATAAGCGTTGCGAAATCCGAGTTGACGCCTTCCAAGCCCACCTTCGCGAAGATCGCCGTCAGCGCCGCGAACACGGCCGACAGCACTGCCCAGAACTGCCAGGACGAAAATGCAGAGCCCACTTTTTCCTCCCCTCGCTACCGCGCCAGATCAGCCACGACAGCGTCCAGCACGATCATGCCGGAAGGCGTGGCGCGCAACCGCGAATTGCCGATCGGGGCTACCAGCCCCTCGTCCTGCAGCACCGACAGCCGGCCCGGCGCGAAACCTCGCCCTGACAGCGCCTCGTAGCGCGTCAGGTCTATGCCCTCGGCAAGCCGCAGGCCCATCAGCAGGAATTCGTCGGCCTCTTCCGAACGCGTCAGCACCTCACCGTCAACGACGCCATGGCCTCGCGCCTCGACGAGATTCGCCCACGTCTCCGGCATCTTCTCTGCAACCGTCACGACACGCCGGCCATTCTCCACGAAGCGTCCGTGTGCGCCCGGCCCGACGCCGACATATTCGCCATAGCGCCAGTAGGTCAGGTTGTGGCGGCTTTCCGCGCCTGGTTTCGCATGGTTCGAAATCTCGTAGGCCGGCAGGCCGCGCGCCGTCGTCACCTCCTGCGTCGCCGCATAAAGCTCGGCCGCTAGATCGCCATCCGGAATCTCGAATTTTCCCGCAGCGTGCAGCGCGTGGAAGCGCGTGCCTTCCTCTATGGTGAGTTGGTAAAGCGACAGGTGGTCGACAGCGTAGCCGATCGCCTCCTCGAGTTCCGCCTCCCACTGTTCCGGCGTCTGGCCCGGCCGCGCGTAGATCAGATCGAAGGACAGACGCGGGAAGGTCTTGCGCGCGAGATCGATGGCGACCAACGCCTCCTCGACATTGTGCAGCCGTCCGAGGAAACGCAGGTCTCTGTCGTTCAGCGCCTGCACACCAAGCGAAACGCGATTGACGCCAGCGGCGCGATAGCCGCGAAAGCGCTCGGCCTCGACCGATGACGGGTTCGCCTCGAGCGTCACCTCTATATCATCCGGCACCATCCAGTTTCGTGCCACCGCATTAAGCACCGCGCCGACGGTCTCGGGCTTCATCAACGAGGGTGTGCCGCCGCCGAGGAAGATGCTCGTGACCGTGCGCGCTCCGGTGCGCTCGCGCATCGTCGCCAGTTCGGTCTCGAACGCGGCAACAAAGCGTTCCTGATCGACCGGCTGGTGCCGGACATGACTGTTGAAGTCGCAATAGGGGCACTTCGCCGCGCAGAACGGCCAATGGACGTAGACCCCGAAGCCGGGATCTTTCGCATCCATATGGAACGTTCCGCCCACCGCCTAGCTTGCCCCCAGCATCGCCTTGGCGAACAGCGCGAAGGCGCGCGCCCGGTGCGACAGTCCGAGGTCACCGCGTCCGGCCTCCCATGAATGCTTCTGCGAAGCCGGCATCTCGCCGAAGGTTTCCTCGTAGCCGTCGGGCTTGAACACCGGGTCGTAGCCAAAACCGCGTTCGCCGCGCGGCGGCCAGACAAGCGTCCCTTCCACTTCGCCGCGAAAATATTCAGCGTGGCCGTCCGGCCATGCGAGGCACAGCACCGCCACGAAACGGCCGGTACGCCGGTCGGGCGTCGTTGCACCTTCCTGCCTGAGCAGGTTCTCGACCTTCTGCATCGCCATCGGGAAGTCGCGGGTGCCGTCCTCCTTTGTCGCCCAGTCGGCCGTATAGACGCCCGGCGCGCCGCCCAGCGCATCCACCACCAGCCCGCTGTCGTCGGAGAGCGCCGGCAGACCTGTCGCCTTCGCCGCCGTGAAGGCCTTGGTATAGGCGTTCTGCTCAAAGGTCGTACCGTCTTCAGGCGGCTCAGCGAGCCCGTATTCGGCAGCCGATTTTGCCTCCAACCCGAACGGACCGATCAGATCGGCGATCTCGGCCAGCTTGCCCTTGTTGTGGCTCGCCACCACTATTTTCTTGCCTTCGAGCTTACGCATCAGGGGTTCCATATTCTCGGTTCGGCGAACTCGATCGAATTGCCGGACGGATCGCGAAAATAGATCGAGCGACCACCCGACGGCCATTCGAAATCGGCCTCGATGGCGACGTCATGCGCCTCCAGTGTCGCCTTCCAGTCTTCGATCTCCGCCGCGGTCGTCGCGAAGCAGAGATGTCCCTGCCCAACGGCCCCATGTGGCGGCACCGGCAGCTTCGCATCTGGCGGCGGCGCGTGCCGTGTCGCCTCAGCATTAAACAACAGCAGGATGCCCTCACCGCAACGGAAAAAGACATGTCGTCCGTCCACCTTCGCGATCCGCTCCAGCCCGATCACATCGCGATAGAACGCTTCCGCCGCGTCGAGGTCGGTCACATAAAGCGCCGATTCGAGGATGGCGGACGGTTTCATGTCCCTCAGGCTACCGCCATCTGCTGCAGGCTCACCAGCCGCGAAATGCCCTTCTTGGCGAGTTCCATCAGCGACAGGAACTCCGCCTCGCTGAACGGCACGCCCTCGGCCGTGCCCTGCACCTCGACGATGCCGCCCTTGCCGGTCATGACGAAATTGGCGTCGGTGCCGGCCGATGAATCCTCGACATAGTCGAGATCGAGGACTGGCTGCCCGTCATGGATGCCACAGGAGATCGCCGCCACATGGTCGCGCAGCACCTTCTGCACGCTCACCATCTGGCGCGCCTCCATCCAGCGCAGGCAATCATAGAGCGCGACCCAGCCGCCGGTGATCGATGCCGTACGGGTGCCCCCATCCGCCTGTATCACGTCGCAGTCGATGGTGATCTGCTGCTCGCCCAGCGCCTGCAGGTCCACGACGGCGCGCAGGGATCGGCCGATCAGACGCTGGATTTCCAGCGTGCGGCCACCCTGCTTGCCGGATGATGCCTCGCGGCGCATGCGGTCGCCGGTCGAGCGCGGCAGCATGCCGTATTCCGCAGTCACCCAGCCCTTGCCGGAATTGCGCATCCAGCCCGGCACCTTCTCCTCGAGGCTGGCAGTGCACAGCACATGCGTGTCGCCGAACTTTACGAGACACGAGCCTTCCGCATGCTTGGAGACGTTACGTTCGAAGGAAACGGCGCGCATTTCGTCGAATTGGCGCTTGGATGGACGCATGAAGGGTACTTTCCCGGCTGGAATCTCTGTTTGGCGGCTTTTAGCCCTCCACTTCCGGCAGCGCAAAGGAAAAGCCGGCCTGTCCACCTTACCCACACGGCATGCTTAGCCAACACTTTGCGTTCCGGCGCAGGCTGTCTATATCTTGGACCTTGGAGGTTTCGGACGCGATGACAAAAGCAGTCCTCGATCAGAATCTGCAGATGCTGGACATGCGCTCGCGCGACATCTTCCGGCGCATCGTCGAATCCTACCTGCGTGACGGCGAGCCGGTCGGCTCGCGCAACCTGTCGCGCATGATGCCGTCCTCGCTGTCGCCGGCCACCGTACGCAACGTGATGAGCGACCTCGAGCAGCTCGGCCTCGTCTACGCGCCGCACATTTCGGCCGGCCGACTGCCGACCCAGCAGGGCCTGCGCTTCTTCGTCGATTCCTTCATGGAGATCGGCGACCTGTCGGAGGAAGAGCGCCGGGTCATCGAGGCGCAGGTCAAGGCTTCCGGCAACAGCGCCAGCCTCGAACAGATGCTGACCGAGGCCAGTTCGCTGCTTTCGGGCATGTCGCGTGGGGCCGGCCTCGTGCTCACTGCCAACAACGAGGTGGCGCTCAAGCATATCGAGTTCATCCAGCTCGAGCCGGCGCGAGCGCTTGTCGTCCTCGTTTCCCAGAACGGCGACGTGGAAAACCGCGTCATCGACCTGCCGGCCGGCATCACTGTCTCGCAATTGCACGAGGCATCGAACTTCCTCAACGCCCATATCCGCGGCCGCACGCTCGCCGAGGCCAAGGCCGAGATCGCCCGCATCCAGCAGGAAACCCGCGCCGCGCTCGACACGCTTTCGCAGGATCTGGTCGAGAAGGGCCTCGCCGTCTGGGCCGGCACGGAGGGCGGCCTGCCCTCGCGTCTGATAGTACGCGGCCGCGCCAACCTTCTCGAAAACATCACCGCGCAGGCCGACATCGAGCTGCTGCGCCGCCTCTTCGAGGACCTCGAGACTCAGGAAGGCCTCGTCCAGCTCCTCGGCCTCGCCGAGGAAGGCTCGGGCGTGCGCATCTTCATCGGCTCCGAGAACAAGCTCTTCTCGCTTTCCGGCTCATCCCTCGTCGTCGCGCCCTACCGCGACAAGGACGCGCGCGTCATCGGCGCGCTCGGCGTCATCGGCCCGACACGCCTGAACTACGCACGCATCGTGCCGATGGTCGACTACACCGCCCAGCTCATCTCTCGCATGCTGCGCTAGCGGCAGGCGCAAGCCTGATGTAGGCTGCCTCTCTCGTCGGAGGGGCGACAGAATGGCATTCGAAGACATCAAAGCCGAGATCAGCCTGCTGCTGCAGGAGATGGTCAACCAGCCAGAGGATGAGCATGAACTGCTCGAGCAGGTGCGCGAAAAACTCAACGAGTTGCGCGCCATGGGCATGCCGCTGCCCGAAGACCTGATCGAACTGGAGAAACAGCTCGAGGACCGGTTTCCGGGAAGCGCGACGTGATCGCGCATCTCCCCGCCCCCGCCCGCATGCAAGCCTGACCGCCCGATGAGCAACGTGATCGACGAACTCCCGCCGCGCGTGAGGCGCCGCATCTGGCGCTATCTCCTGCTGACTTCCTACGCGATCGTGCTGTTCGTTTCCGGCGCGGTCATCGCGATTGCCGTCGCTGGTATCCTTTACATGAACGCGCAGCCCGATCTGTCGGTCTGGCACAAGGCCGACCTCGACGGCGAATTCACGGCGAAATCCAAGATCACAACCTTCCGCGAATATCTGGAACTTGAGGATGCGCTGTTCGCCGAGGTCAAGACCGAGGTCTACGACAAGGTTCCGGAGGCCGAGCGCTCCTTCTTCAACCGCTACACCACCGGCAGCCGCTCCGATCCTGGAATCTGGACGCCCAACTGGAACCGCACCTTCGAGTATGGCGACAGCACCGCGCCCTTCGGCGTGCTCATGCTGCACGGCTATTCAGACAGCCCCTACAGCCTGCGCGGCTTCGGCGCCACGATGCGCGACGCCGGCGCCTATGTCGTCGGCCTGCGCATACCCGGCCACGGCACCGCGCCCTCGGCACTCAAATACACGGTCGCCGACGACATGACCGCCGCTGTCCGCCTCGCCATGCGACACATGAGGGAGGTCCTCGGCGACAAGCCCATCTTCATCATCGGCTATTCCAACGGCGCGGCTCTGGCGCTCAACTACGACATCGAGGCGATCGAGGACCCAACGCTGCCTGTTCCCGCCGGCCTTGTCCTGATGTCGCCGGAGATCGGCATCACGCGCGCCGCCGCTTATTCGAACTGGCAGGCGCGTGTCGGCGACCTGCTCGGCCTCGACAAGCTCGCATGGTCGTCTGTGCTGCCCGAGTTCGACCCGTACAAATACAATTCCTTCGCCGTGAATGCGGGCGAGCAGGCGTGGCAGATGACGCAGAAGGTCCAACTGGGGCTCGACAGGCTGACGAAAGCCGGGCGGCTGGGCGAGGTCGCGCCCATCCTCGCCTTCCAGTCGGCGGCCGACGCCACGGTCATCGCCAATGCCGTCGTCACCAACCTGTTCGACCGGCTGCCGTCGGGACAGCATGATCTGGTCGTCTTTGACGTCAACCGATTCTATGAGGCCGAAGGCCTGCTTCGCCGGTCCATCGATACCGAGCGTCTCGTGGCCGGCCCGCCGCGAGCCTATTCCGTCGGTATCGTCACCAACCGCAATGCGACCAGTTTCGATGCGGTCCTGCGCAGCCGCGCAGCCGGCACAGAGGCCGCCACTACGACCGAACTCGGCCTGTCATGGCCGGATGACATCTATTCGCTGTCGCACATCGCGCTGCCCTTCTCGGAGGAAGACCCGCTCTATGGCGAAGACCCCAACTCCGAGAACCCCGGCATCAGGCTCGGGCGGCTGGCGCTGCACGGCGAGAACAACACGCTGTCCATCCCGCCGACCATGATGACGCGGCAGCGCTGGAACCCGTTTCACCCGTTCATGGCTGAGCGGATAAAACAGTTCATTACCGAGCGTGCGGCAGCGACGCCGTAATCACCCGAACTTCTTCTGTGCGTCGAGCGCCAGGCCCAGCCCGACCGAGCCGAACACGTCGCCTTCCACCACTTTCGCCTGCGGCACCAGCGACAGGATGCTCCGGCGCGCCAGCGGCACCGCCGTCGAGCCGCCAGTCAGGAACACGGCGGTTATATCGTCCGTCCGCAGGCCCGCGTCGGCGATCGTCCGCGCCACTGTCGCCGTGACGCTGTCGATGTCGGCATGGATCGTCTCCTCCAGCCCGGAACGGCTGATGACCGCCTCGAACGAGGCTCCCGGCAAGCGAACCGCCACCGTCGCCTCGCTCCGGTCGGTCAGCTCGATCTTCGCCCGCTCCACCAGCGTTGCCAGCGCATGGCCGTACCGATGCTCGACCACCGCGATCAGCCGATCCACCAGATCCTGCCGCGACGCCTCGTAGCGGATCTGGCGTAGGTCCGACATCGCCTTGGCCGTGTAGAGAAGGTTGATGCGCTGCCACGTCGCGAGGTCGACGAAATAGCCGGCAGGCAGGTTGCGCTTGCCGTCCTTCGTCGGCGACAGATAGCCGAGTTCCGGCATGACATGCTGCAGGCTGAGCAAGCGGTCGAAATCGGTGCCGCCGATATGGATGCCGCGATTGGCGAGGATATCGGCCTTGCGGTCGGCAGCCTTCGCCCTCTCCGGCGAGACGCGCACGACCGAAAAGTCGGACGTACCGCCGCCCATGTCCACGATCAGCGCCAGTTCCTCAGCCGTCACGCCCTGCTCGTAATCGAGCGCGGCGGCGATCGGTTCGAACTGGAAGGCGATATTCCTGAACCCCTGGGCGCGCGCCGCCTTCTCCAGCTCATCCTGTGCCGCCCTGTCGGCTTCGGCGTCGTCGTCCACGAACTGCACGGGGCGTCCCAGCACGACCGTATCGACATCCGCGCCGGCATGGCTGTCCAGCCTGCCCTTGAGATGGCCGATGAACATGCCGACGATATCGATAAAGGTGACCGAGCGCGCCTTCAGCCGCGTCTTCTCATGCACGAGCGAACTGCCGAGCACGCTTTTCAGCGCACGCATCAGGCGTCCCTCCACATCGTCGGCGTAGTGCGTGATTGCGTTGCGGCCGAAGAGAACGCCGTTGTTCTCGAAGTTGAAGAAGATCGCGCTGGGCAGCGTGACGTGGCCCTGTTCGAGCGGCGTCAGCCGCGGCCGGCCGCCTTCGATGACGCCGACCGTGGAATTCGACGTGCCGAAATCGATGCCGCCGAAAAACGGGCGCATGGCGGTTTCCTCATATGTGGCGGAATGGAAGGGACGTGCCCGATACACGGGCCGGGCACGTTTGTCGACAGCCTATCAGGAGCCTTGATGGATCCATCAAGTCAATTCGCGTGAATGCACTTGCCGCATCTGGTATCGGCGGAGCCGAATTTCACGGACGGCCTTCATGACCCTTGCCGGTTTCATCGCCTATTGCGGCGCTCTCGCCGTTGCCGCCGCCATTCCCGGCCCCGGCATCACGGCGCTTGTTGCCCGTGCGCTTGGCTCGGGCTTTCGCTCCTCGCTCTACATGTCGCTCGGCCTCATCCTCGGCGACCTCGTCTACCTGACAGCCGTTGTCCTCGGGCTTGCCCTTGTGGCGCAGACCTTTGGGACTGTCTTTCTCGTGGTGAAATGGCTGGGCGTCGCCTGGCTCGGCTATCTCGCCTGGACCTTCTGGACGAAAGGCATCACGCCCGAGAGCATCGAGGCACGCAAGGCGAAGGGCGGCTTCCTGAGCAACTTCCTTGCCGGGCTGACGCTGACGCTCGGCAATCCGAAGACAATGATCTTCTACCTCGCCATCACGCCGACCATCGTCGATCTGCGCACCATAACGGTGGCGGACTACGGAATTCTGGTGCTGCTGACCATCGCCGTTTTGCTCGTCGTGCTTTTGCCCTATCTCGTGCTGGCGGCGCGGGCGCGCTGGTTCCTGAAGACGCCGCGCGCGCTGAAGGCTTTGAGCCGAACCGCGGCAGCCTTCATGGCCGGCGCAGCCGCGGCGATCGCGACGCGGCAATAGATCACGCAAAAAAGCAAGATTTTCGCTCGGATTTCCCGATCCGAAGTTCTATCTTCGCCCGCGAAGAGGAGAGCTTTCGATGAACAAGCCCGTCACCACTCACGTTCCCGGCCGCGGTCGCGTCTATAATTCCATCACCGAGACGATCGGCGACACGCCGCTGGTCAGGCTCGACAAGTTCGCGGCCGAAAAGGGCATCGTCGCCAACCTTATGGCCAAGCTGGAGTTCTTCAACCCCATCGCCAGCGTCAAGGACCGCATCGGCGTCGCCATGATCGAGGCGCTGGAAGCCGACGGCAGGATCGCGCCCGGAAAGAACACGCTGATCGAGCCGACCTCGGGCAACACCGGCATCGCGCTCGCCTTCGCCGCTGCCGCCAAGGGCTACAAGCTCATCCTCACCATGCCCGAGACGATGTCGCTCGAGCGCCGCAAGATGCTGATGCTGCTCGGCGCCGAACTTGTCCTCACCGAAGGCCCCATGGGCATGAAGGGCGCCATCGCCAAGGCCAACGAGCTTGCCCAGTCCATACCGGGCGCCGTCATCCCGCAGCAGTTCGAGAGCCCTGCCAATCCCGAGATTCACCGCCGGACGACCGCAGAGGAGATCTGGAACGACACCGCCGGCAAGGTCGACATCTTCATCGCCGGCATCGGTACCGGCGGCACCATCACCGGCGTCGGCCAGGTGTTGAAGCAGCGCAAGCCATCGGTTCAGGTCGTGGCTGTCGAGCCGGAAGCCTCGCCGGTTTTGTCGGGCGGTCAGCCTGGTCCGCACAAGATTCAGGGCATCGGCGCCGGTTTTGCGCCGAAAATCCTGGACACTTCTGTCTATGACGAGATCGTCAAGGTCTCCAATGACGACGCGGTCGCCAACGCGCGTCTCGTCGCCCGCCTCGAGGGCGTTCCGGTCGGTATCTCGTCGGGAGCGGCGCTGCAGGCGGCGATCGTCGTCGGCTCGCGGCCGGAAAACGCCGGCAAGGACATGGTCGTCGTCATCCCGTCCTTCGCCGAACGCTACCTGTCCACCATCCTGTTCGAGGGGCTGGGCAGCTAGACTGCCCTTCGTCACCCAGGTCGGGAACCGTCAGGCGGTTGCCGGCCTGAACCGCCAGATCGACAAAATGCCGAGCACGATGAACACGGCGAGCACGACGCCCTGCGTGACCGCGAAGGGCGTCTCCGATCCCGTGGGTGCATAGACGTTCAGCGCGGGCACTTTCAGGAAGGACTGCACCACCAGCACGAAGGCGTTGAGGTAGAGCGCGAGCACGGCCGTGCCAACATACACCCACCGCCACGATCCACGCAGGCGAAATACGTAGCGCGCCGCGATCGCAATCAGCAGGATGACGGTCGACACAATGCCGACACCGATTGCCGGCGTGAAACCGTTGTACGGAAACAGGAATCCACCGAGCGTCGTCGCCAGCGTGGTGATCAGGAAGATCGCCGTCGTGATGCTCAGCCGGTGGCCGGCGAGCAGGCCGCCGACGGCGACGAGGCCGGTGGCGATTCCGATGATGCTGAGAACGACATGCAGGATCGTGTAGGCGGTAAGCGTCATTCCCAAGACCATCGCTCGGCTCCCTCAAACCTGGCTGAACCCCAACGGAACGCCGACTCCGCGCTCTTGTAAAGAGCGTCCGGCGCATGGCTGCCGGTATTTTTTAGCTGGCCGGCTAGCGCTGGATCCGGAGTTCGAAGCCGCTTTCGGCCAGGGCTTCACCGTTGACCATAAGCTCTACTCGGTGGAAGCCAGCACTATGTTTCCGGGTCGTGAAATCCTTGACGGTCTGGCTGATGGCGAGATCGACGGTCGCATTCGGGGCAAGGTCCAATTCCCTGAGCTTGAAAACCTTGCGGGAAAGACCGTTCTTCTTCGGGTAGTGAACGGCGTAGTCGACGACCAGCCGTTGCACCGTTTTCAAAGTTGACGCCAACTTGACGCGCGTCGTGATGCGGTCGCCGAGGTTGATCTTCGTGGGATCGACACAAAAGTCCAGAACCTTGACTTCGGCCTTGCCCGTCGTGCCGATCAGCGCCAGCGCGAGCGGGTCGCCCTTCTTGATCAGGGTGCGCAGAGCGTGACGCACGATCCATGCCGTGTTTCTGTCGGACTTGCCCCAACTGGAAACACGATCGACCAGCCGGTCCGGGTGGTCCTTGCCGATGTCGTTGAGATGGTTGGCGACGGATTTGCGCACGTAGAGGCTAGGGTCCGCCTTCAACGCGTCTAGGATCGGGCCGGTGGGCGACGGGTCGACGATCAGGTTCTTCAACTGGAATGACCATGGCAGCCTTGGTCGCGATCCCTCACTGGCCAGACGCCTGACATGTTCGTTCTCGTTGTCAGCCCATCCGCGCATGACGGCGATGGTCCTGTCGAAATCAGCAACGAGGAAATGGCGGATGGCGAATTCCGACGACCCAAAGCGCGTCAGCATCTTCAATGCATCGAGCGACCGGTCGAAATGCCGCTGCCCGTAAAGCGCGACATATTCGGAGAGCGATATCGCCGTGAAGGCATGTCCGAGGCGCGGAGCGAGCCCTTCCAGGATCGGCACCGCCTTTGCGAAATCCTCAGGCAACGTCTCGTACAGGCTTGTCGCCACCAGCCGCATGCGGTGCATGATGCCGAGATCGTCCAGCCCTTCTGTGGCCAGCCGCATGAACCGCTTGCGATCGAAGGCCGGCCAGACACCAGCCGTTTCGCGGGCGATATGGGTGAGACGCTCCCGATTTAAGATTTCCTTGAGCGCAGGGGCGCTTTCGATCGATTCGCCGGCCATGGTCTCTCCTTTTCTTCCCTATGGCACAGCGGTCCTGACAGATCCTGTCAGCATGTCATATGCATGCGTTACGAACTGTATCGCAGGCAGTTTGTGGGAAGAAAGCAGTTGATTGGCATGACGTCGATGTTGACCCGCCTGGCGGTTTCTTCGATAGGTCGGCTTTAATGAATACCGCCCTCCGCAAATCTCCTGTTTCTGGCCCCGTCGTCGGCATGGTGCGCCTCCCGCATGGCGAAGGCCTGCCGTTGCCTTCCTACGAGACTTCAGGCGCCGCCGGAATGGATTTGCGTGCGGCCGTGCCCGAGGATCGTCCGCTGGTCATCGTACCGGGAAGGCGCGCACTGGTGCCGACCGGCCTCGTGATGGAAATTCCCGACGGCTTCGAGGGGCAGGTCCGCCCGCGCTCCGGCCTTGCCTTCAAGCACGGCATCACCTGCCTCAACACGCCCGGCACCATCGACAGCGACTATCGCGGCGAGGTGAAAGTGCTGCTCGTCAATCTCGGCAACGACGACTTCGAAATCACCCGCGGCATGCGCATCGCCCAGATTCTTTTCGCGGCCGTCGAGCGGGCGACCGTCGAGGAACGCAGCCTTGCAGGTTCCACCGAACGCGGAGCGGGCGGCTTCGGCTCGACCGGAACGGGCTGAGGAACCATCCTGCCAGTCGGTGATTTACAGCCGAAGACACAAATCATAGGATTTCGGCAAACTGGCAGCACTGCCGGTATCCGATTTCGGTGAGTTACGGCATGGACAAGGGCAAGATCTTCCGCGATCTCCACTATGGCGATGTTCCGTTCATCATTGCCAATCCCTGGGATATTGGTACGGCCAAGCTTCTAGCGTCCTGTGGATTCAAGGCACTTGCCACGACAAGCGCGGGCTATGCCTTCTCGCGCGGCTTGCCGGACGGGGCGGTCACCTTCGACGTCATGATCCAGCACTGCCGCGAGATCGTTGCGGCAACCGACCTGCCGGTGTCGGCCGATCTTGAGCGGGGCAAGGGTGACAGTCCCGAAAGTGCGGCCGAGACGATCTTCGCGGCGGAGGCGGCCGGACTCGCCGGTTGCTCGATCGAAGACCATACCGGTGACCCGAAGAGCCCGATTTACGATTTCAATCAGGCCGTCGAGCGGATCGCCGCGGCGGTTGAAGCAGCCCGCTCGCTGAAGAGAGACTTTGTTTTGACAGCGCGGGCGGAAAATTTCCTCTGGAACCGTCCGGACATCGACGACACGGTCCGCCGACTGCAGGCCTTCGAGGCTGCCGGCGCGGACGTGCTCTATGCCCCGGGCATTGCCGATGTCGAAATCGTCGGGACGATCTGCTCGTCGCTGTCAAAACCTGTCAACGTCCTGGCGCAGCCGTCTCTTTCCGTCCAGGCTCTGGCGGAAGCCGGGGCCAAACGCATTTCGCTCGGCTCGAAGCTGACGACGTTCACTTACGGCATGATCGAGAATGCCTCGCGCGAAATGCTTGGCGAGGGCACTTTCGGTTTCTCGCGCTCGGCCATGCCTTTCGCGCGTGCGCAAGCGCTGTTCCTCAAAAGCGACGACGGCTAGGCTTCATTCCAAACCCGGGTTATGGCGCACGACCTCTGCGTTCCGCCGCACTGATCGCCTTGTGCAGATGCACCATCATCGCTGCGGCGAAGAGCGGCGTCAGAAGGTTGACGAGCGGGATTGCGAGCACGCCGGCGATCACGAGCCCCGCCAGGAAAATCGTGAACGCATGTTTCGACCGCAGCGCCTTGGCCTCGGCCTCCGGACGAAAGCGCATCGCGGCGAACTCGAAGAATTCACGGCCGAGCAGGTAGCCGTTGACGACGAAGAAGGCGATGATGTTGACGCCCGGCACCAGGAGCAGGATCAGCGCGATCAAATTGCCAAGTATGACGATGGCGAAGAATTTCAGCGCCAGCACGATCGACCGGATAAGCGGCACGGGCGTGCCGGGCGGGTCAGCGGGATAGTCTGTCCGCTCGACAGTCTCGGCGATATCGTCCAGGAACAGGCCGGCCACGATCGCGGTTGCCGGCGCGATCAAAAGGGCAAGGCCGAGCGCCAGCCCGATGCCGGCGACGATCGCGGCAATGAATCCGATCCAACCCGCCCAACCCGGGAAACCGGGTAGCAGCGCATCGATCCAGGGCAGCGCAAGCCAGTCGAACAGTTCCTTCAAGCCCATCCACAAGGCGGCAAGTGCAAGCAGGGTCAGGCCAAGCGTCTTCCAGAACACCGAGCGGAATTCCGGCAGGAAGAGCTGGCTGGCGGCGGCGCGGGCAGAGTCGAGAATCATCAGGGCGTTCCGGTTCCGCAGGGAGATAGGCGGCAAAGCCGCATGCGACAAGAACGACGCTGCGGCGGGTAGGCAAAATGGTTCGCAGCGGCTAGACCCGTTTCCGGCGGGCATGCCACAACACGGTGGATTAATTCCGGGGACTTTCATGAGCGACTACGACGTCCTGTGCATCGGCAACGCCATCGTCGATATCATCGCGCAGTGCGACGATGCGTTTCTCACCGAGAACGGCATCATCAAGGGCGCCATGAACCTGATCGACATGGATCGTGCTGGCTTGCTCTACAGCCGCATGGGACCGGCAACCGAGGCCTCCGGCGGCAGCGCAGGAAACACGGCGGCCGGCGTCGCCAGCTTCGGCGGGCGCGCGGCCTATTTCGGCAAGATCGCCAGCGACCAGCTCGGCCGAATCTACACGCACGACATCCGCGCGCAGGGCGTCGCCTTCGACACGAAGCCGCTGACCGGCGAACCGCCGACGGCGCGCTCCATGATCTTCGTCACGCCGGACGGCGAGCGCTCGATGAACACCTATCTCGGCGCCTGCGTGGAACTGGGGCCGGAGGATGTTGAGGCTGACAAAGCTGCCGGGTCGAAAGTAACTTATTTTGAGGGCTACCTCTGGGATCCGCCGCGCGCCAAGGAAGCGATCCGCCTGACTGCCGACTACGCCCACAAGGCCGGCCGCGAGGTTTCGATGACGCTGTCGGACAGTTTCTGCGTCGATCGCTATCGCGACGAGTTTCTCGAGCTGATGCGTTCGGGCACCGTGGATATCGTCTTTGCCAACGACCACGAATTGAAATCGCTCTACCAGACGTCGTCCTTCGACGCGGGGCTTGAGGCGATCCGCAAGGATTGTAGGATCGCTGCGGTGACACGTTCCGAAAAAGGTTCGGTGATTGTACGTGGCGACGAGACGGTGTGGATCGACGCGGTGCCGATCCGCGAGCTGGTCGACACGACCGGGGCCGGCGACCTCTATGCCGCAGGTTTCCTCTATGGCTATACGGCAGGCCTCGACCTGAAACACTGCGGCGACCTTGGCTCGCTTGCGGCGGCGCTGGTGATCCAGCAGATCGGACCGCGCCCGCGCCAAAGCCTCAGGCAGGAAGCGCAGGCGGCGGGCCTGCTTTAATCCGCAATCCGTGGGCGGCCAGAGGCGGTGGCGACAAGCCGCGCCTCGATAAACATGCGCCTGCCCTCCACTGTCGTGGCCTGAATATCGCGCTCCATGTCGATCTCGGCGGTGTCGGTGCCGGCAGCCAGTGCGCGTTCAGCTGCGATGCCACGGATGCGCGCCTCAGCCTCGGAAATCGCCTGCTCCTCGAAGCCGAAGTCGCGTGGTGCGTCGTCACCGACCGAAAGGCGGAAGACACCCTCCGACGGCTGGCTGACGGTGGCGTCGGCCGAGACGCGAACCTGACCGACGACCGCTCCGAGCGCGTTTGCCACGTCGGCATCGGAAGGCACCTCGCAGGCGTTACCCACCAGCGGCGGAAGCCCGGCATAGTGCAAGCCGGCCGACGCGCCGAGGCCGATGACCGGGCGGTCGAGCGCGACGGTCAGCCGCGCAATACCGTGATTAGCATCGACGGCACGCTGAACCAGTGCATGCGCGACGGTCGCCGCGCCGTCGAGCCCGTCCTCTGTGAAAGCGGTTTCGAGGATGACTTCGGCAGACTGGCGCGTCAGCGCCGCGAGCACTCGTTCGGAGAAGATTTCGCCTGACGCCGCGACCGGCTGGCCGCGACCGTCGCGGCGGCGCGCTATCAGGTCCGCGCCGAGTTTCGCGGCAGCGGCATCCCAGTTCGACTGGCGGCCTAGGACATGGGCGGCGTCAGACGGGGTGAAGCCCGCGACATGGACGAGGCCGCGCGCGACCAGACGGTTGAGCGTCGCAAGCTGCGCGGTGGTGGAGAGCAGGCCGTCGAGCGCCAGGGGTACGGGCCCTATGGCCTCGTAGAGCTTCGCTTCCGGCGCGGTGAGGCCGGCGGCGAGCTGTTCCGGCACGCCGGTGCGCACGGCAAAGCGACCGTCGAGCCGGCCGGGGTTTGGCGCGCGCAACTGGCGTTCCAGCTCGGCGGCGATGCCGTCGCCATGAGCGAGCGCCGCGAGCGACAGCGGCAGCAGGCGGCGCGGGCCGAGCAGGATTTTTGGATCAAGCGCACCGGCTTCGAGCTGCACTTCGGAATCGCCGCCGAGGCCGAAGGTGCGCATGGCGACCGCCTCGACCATGGTTCGGAAACCGCCGACGGTCGCGCCTTCCGGATCAAGTCGCGGGCGGCCCCGATCGAGCACGGCGACGTCGGTGGTGGTGCCGCCGATGTCGGAGACCATGGCGTTGTCGAGACCGGTCATGTGTCGGGCGCCGACGAGACTTGCGGCGGGGCCGGAGAGGATTGTCTCGATGGGGCGCTGGCGGGCGAAGGCGGCGGAGACCAGCGCGCCGTCGCCGCGCACCACCATCAGCGGACAGGCGATGTTGCGCGCCGCGAGGAAGCCCTCGGTGGCGGCGACGAGGCGGTCGATCATGGAGATGAGGCGCGCGTTGAGCAGCGTGGTGAGCGCGCGGCGGGGGCCGCCGAGCTTTGACGACAGCTCGTGGCTGGCGGTGACCGGCAGGCCGGTGGCGGCCCGGATCGTGTCGCGGGCGGCGATCTCGTGGGCGGGGTTGCGGGTGGCGAAGTAGGCGCAGACGGCGAAGCCGGAGACGCTGCGGCCGAGGTCGGGCAGTGCCGCCTCCAACGCCGACAGGTCGAGCCCGGCGGCGCGGCCGTGGACGTCGTGGCCGCCGGGGCAGAAGATGACGGGGTCGGAGCCGAGCGCGGTGCGGAGGCCGTCGCGGTCGAGGTCGGCTTCCGAGAAGCCGATCATGATCAGCGCCGCGCGGCCGCCCTGCCCTTCGACCAGCGCGTTGGTGGCGAGCGTGGTCGACATGGAGGCGAGCTTTATCGCACCCGGATCGATCGCGGCTTCCTCCAGCACGCGGTCCACCGCGCCGGAGATGCCGACCGCCAGGTCGTGGCGGGTGGTGAGCGACTTTGCCTTGGCCACGACGCGGCCGGGCTGACCGGCACCACCCTCGGCCCACAGCACCGCGTCGGTGTAGGTGCCGCCGGTGTCGATTCCGAGGAAGAGAGGGCCGTTGAATGCTGGCGAGGTCTTGGTCATGGCGTCCGGAAGAATTGTCCGGACGCCATAGAGGATTGCGGCGGGCGTGCCAACTCTCCGACGCTGCACGGAGCAAGGAAGACCCCCTCTCCGTCTCGACCCTGCGGGCCGAGCCACCTCTCCCCCGCTTCGCAGGGGCGAGGATACGCTAATCGCCAAGGCGTGCCTTCCCGGCGCCACGCCTCGTTTCCGATCTGGCTGTTTGAAGTGGATGTGGGAAGCGGCGCATGGCAGCGACGTCTCTTTTTAGTTTTTATTGACGCGCTGCCATGCGCCGCCGGCGTTTATCCCCCTGCCGGCGCCCGGCCCATCGGCTTCCGATCTCCTGGAAGCCGCGAGCACACGAGGCGGCAGACGGTCGGACGTCCCGCCCAGTCCAGCGGAAGCACCCGTCGCCACACTTGCCCGGGACGCTGGCTGTACACACCCGTTCCCACACGCAAGTTGCGGGAGGATTATGCTTCAACCGGCGAGAGCGTGGATAAAGATGGTGCAATTTTTTTTAGGAGGTGGTGCGCTTTATCTCTCCTCTTGCGGGAGAGATAGCGATTTCAACAACTTAGCCGGAGCGTGAGCGGAGGCTAAGTGTCGCCGGCTCAGCCTTTGTCCGGCCTGTCGTCGGTATCGAGGCCTAGCGCGACGCCTCCCGCGAGACCACCACCGGCCATGCCGCCTGCCATCCCTCCGCCCATGCCACCCATGCCCGCACCGCCGCCCCCGGAGCGGCCGGCCTGATCGCCGCCGCGCTCGCGACCGCCGCCCGCGCCTGACGGCCGGGCCGGGCCCTGGTTGGGGATCATGACGCCGGCGGGGATGGGCTGGAGGTCGAGCACCGCGCGGATGTGGTTGCGCAGCGAGATGACGAGGTCGTGCACGAGGACCGGCCGCCCGGCGGCCATGTCGCGCATGGCGGCGGCGGCAAGCGCCACCTGCTCCTCGGTGCCGAACAGGACGATGTCGGAGAGCGCGGCCTCCACCGCGTCGCGGATGCGCCGCGCCCGCTCGGAGGGGGTGGCGCCCGAACCGGAGGGCTCGCCGGTTGCGTCTTCCGCTGCCTCGGGCGGCGCGGCGCACAGGTCGCGCATATGGGCGGGATTGACCGACAGCGTGCCGGTGAAGGAGCCGCCCAGCGTCTTGTAGGCCGCGATCAGCACCTTCAGCCGCTCGTTGATCTGGCGGTTCTGGCGCTCGCGCCGCGCCTGGATCGTCATCATCATGAGGAGCCTGATCCCCATGCCGACCAGCGTGAACAGCAGCAGCCCGAGGACCGAGGTCAGGACCGCCTGCCATGAGGTGAAATCGAAATTGCGCAAGATCGGCCTCCGGTTGGGCGGAGGGTAGCACCGGGTTGCGGCGGATGGGAGGGGTGGCCCTTCTCCGCTTGAGGGAGAAGGTGGATTGGCGCATCAGTGACGAGACGGATGAGGGGTTGGGCGTCGCAGGAGCCCCCTCTCTTGCAAATTCCAAGGACTTGGCTGCGCCAAGCCCGGGAATTTGCTTTCTCCCCCACCAAGGGGGAGATAAGGCCCGTCAGCCGCTCAGGATCTGGTCGGCCAGCATCGAGGCGCCGACGCCGGTGGAGGCGACGCCGAGGGGGCCGCCGGCCGTGCCGATCAGCGAGCCCGCCGCGTCGGCATAGCCGGTGATGAAGCCGTTGCTCCAGGAGTTGAACGTCACGGGCTCGCGCGCGCTGGCCGCCACGCTCGACACGGCGAGCGCGGCCGGGCTGGCGTCGGGATCGGCGACGGCCGCCCGATGGATCGCGTTGATGCGGCTGGTCGCCTTCGCCGCGTCGGGATCGCGGAACGCCTCGAAGAGGTCGATGAGGCGGGTGCGGTCGGCCGCCGTGATCAGCCCCTCGGCCAGATAGGCCTCGATGACGCCGACGAGGATGCCGGCGAGCCCGCCGCCATGCCGCGCGCCGAGCTTTTCGAGCGCCCTCATGCCCTCGATGTGCAGCCTGCCGAAATCGAGCGCCGACTGGCGCGCGCCGGCGTCCTTGCTCCACGTGGTGCCGGGGCCGAAAACCCACGGAAACGGCGATGCATTTGCGGATTGCGTCACATCTTCCTCCATCGTTGGCAGCCGGGGTGTCGGCTGGGCCGCTATCCTAGCAGGAGAGATTGGCGGGAGGGATGGTGGGTTCGCGGGGGGCGAACGGACTAGGGGTGAGGCTCCGCGATGACATGCGCACGCAGGTATTCCTCCTGCACCGCTTGTGGACCTATTTCGCCAGCGCCTTGTAGACTTTTGCCCAGCGCTTGGCGCTCGCCGCGTGGAGCCTCTCGACGGCGGGACTAATGCGGCCGGAAGCCGCTTCGGACAGGCGGCGGAATTCCTCTGATGACAGCACGACCGCCACGTCGCGGCCCCGCCGCTGCACGCGCACGGGCTCGGACTGCGCCATGTCGATCAGTCTGCCGAATCGGTTCCTGGCGTCGGTGGCGGCGATGGTTTTCATGGGGAATGAATAGCGAAACCAGCTAATCGGGCAAGGTTTCACTGCTCGGAGACGGCGCATCGGCTAGCCGGCGGGCCACTCGCAGAGAGTTCCTGGAAGATTTGCACATGCTGATCTGTGTCTATCGATAAGTAAACTTGCGAGGGAGTGTGCGGGTCGCCTAAGCTGACTCGCCGTTGCTGGGAGGGATTAAACAATGTTCGATTTCGGTGACTTGGAGAAGCCAAAAGCTGGCGCAAAACCCACGAATCCTCGCGATATATTTCGCGCTCGACCTTCGGGTAAGTCGAAAATCAAGGAGTTGTGGCAGGGTCAGGCCGCCGCATTGGATGAATGGTTCAAGCATCCAGATCGCAACACGCTAATTTCCATGTACACGGGCGCTGGCAAGACATTGGTCGGATGCCTCATTGCACAGAGCCTATTGAATCAAGGGAAGCGCAATGTTGTGTATGCTTGCCCGACCATAGATCTTATTCGACAGACGGAAAAAGAGGCTGCTGCTATAGGGCTGCGCACCACTAACTACTATGAACAGAGTTTTTCGAATGACGACTTTGATCAGGGTAAGACCTTTTGCATCACTACATATCAGGCACTCCTAACCACCCGTACGAAGTTCCGAGGGCAGCGTCGGCCGGGCGCGATAATATTCGATGACGCACATGTCGGAGAGAGGTTGGTTAGAGACGCATTCACTATTAGAATCTCTAAATTAGAAAATAGGGACTTGTTTCAGGCGCTCCTGCCAGAATTCGAAGAATCTTTTAGAGAAATATACCAACATCATAGCTTTGACGTCGTTATGGCAGATACCTCTGCGGGGTCGATCGCCTTGTGCCCCCCCACTGGAATTTATGCCAGGAGCGAACGTATCCAATCAATTCTAGAGCGATATGCGCCGCAGAGCTTTAAGATCGAACTTCCTTTTGACTACTTGAAAGGACATATCGCTTGTTGTGCGGTCACCGTGAGTAAAAACCTGATCGAATTAACGCCGCCGTTCCTCCCATCAATGCACATAGCTGCACTTGAAGACAACTCGATCCCAAAGGTCTTCCTGTCGGCCACTGTTCAGTCGCGTGGGGACATTGTCCGTGCCTTTGGCAAATCACCAGTGGTTATTGAGCCTGAGGTCGACGCGGGACGGGGCGAAAGAGTTCTTCTATTTGGATCAGCGGTTTCAGCCTTTTCGTCCAAGTTGGAGAACTTTGAGGCTTTGAATAAGCGGCACAAAGTCCTCATTTCGGTGCCAAGTGAGAAGGCGGCGCAGCGATGGGCTCCGATTGCAGTTCCGCCAACCGACACCAAGACGTTTACGTCAGAACTTGATCGATTTCGGGCGGCGGCGGCAGGAAAATTCCTGCTCGTTGGACGCTATGACGGCATCGATCTCCCCGACGATGATTGCCGTATTATGGCTGTAGATGGTCTGCCCGTAGGTACCTCTCAACTTGAACGCTACTCGTTCGATCGCCTTCACCTGGACTCGGCTTTCTTCGCGCGAATAGCAAACAGAATTACACAGTTATTTGGGCGTATAAACAGAGGAAAAAACGACTATGGCGTCTATATAATTGTGTCAAAGGACTTTGAGAATTGGGTTAGAAATCTCTCTAATCAAGTGTTTTTTCCTAATATATTGCAGGAGCAAATTCGCCTGTCTGAAGAGTTTTGTGATCAGATAAAAGATGGAGCCACCATCGATGTTGTTAATTCTATTATAGATCAAATTATTAGTAGAGATCAAAAATGGATTGAGTACTACAACGCTCAAATTGGCCTTCGACCTATAGATGACAAGAAAATTGAACAGCGAAATGAATATACCAAGATTGACGACCATTTTGCAAAGCGGGAAGCAAATTTCATTGTGAAGTTCTGGCAGGGCGACCTAAATGGTGCGGTTCAAGAATTGGAAGCAGATTTCAGCCAAATCCGAGGAGCGAATCCTAAGCTGGCGGGTTGGTACGCCGTTTGGCTTGGAGTTGTGTACAACGCTATGGGCAACCAAAGCGCGATGTTCGATTGGTTCGATGAGGCGCGCAACCGTTTAGGAGGCAAGCTACCTCTTCCCCGACGCTTCGCAGAAGAGGCTGGGACCGTACATCCGGAGCGCACAGTGTTAGAAGAGGGGCTGCGACGCTTTTGCGTTGGAAGTCTGCCAGAAGTTATGAAGCGTGCTCACAAGAGTCGGGACGAGGTAGCGCCAGCGTTTCAAGATGTACCGTATAGGATCGCCGAGGAGGCTGTACGGCAGATGGGGGCCAACCTTGGTTATGAGTCAATCCGACCTTGCAATGATCTCCATGATGGACCAGACAATCTATGGTTGGACCACCATAAAAAGGTTGCGATTCCGATTGAGTTAAAAACTGACAAAGCAGGTACTCCCATCAATAGCGAAGAGGTTGGAGAAATATTTCAGCACCTTGAATGGACTAAGAATAACTATGAGGGGTACAATGTGCCAGGTATACTTGTATATACCGAGAGCGACGGAGTGACAGGTAGTAGCAATCCGTCGGCTGAGATGTTTTTTATGAACAGAGGCGGCTTATCTTCGCTATGGGAGGAATTTTTTCACATAGCACTTCAAATGGCAAAGGTCACAGTTGTCGAGCGATTCGCAAAGGCCGGCGAGATCGGCGATGCTACTAACTGGTCATCACAAGCAATATTTGAGCGACTGGCCGTCAAGCCGCTGAAAGGGGCATGAACTCTCGTTCTCAATCGCCCATCTTGAGCGCCTGAATAAACGCTTCCTGCGGGATGTCGACCTTGCCGAACTGGCGCATGCGCTTCTTGCCTTCCTTCTGCTTTTCCAGAAGCTTGCGCTTGCGGGTGACGTCGCCGCCGTAGCATTTCGCCGTCACGTCCTTCCTCAGCGCCGAGATCGTCTCGCGGGCGATGATGCGGCCGCCGATGGCCGCCTGGATCGGAATCTTGAACATGTGCTGCGGGATCAGCTCCTTGAGCTTCTCGCACATGACGCGGCCGCGCTTTTCCGCCGCCGTGCGGTGGACCAGCATGGAGAGCGCGTCGACCGGCTCGTCGTTGACGAGGATCGACATCTTGACCAGGTCGCCCTCGCGGTAGTCGGTGAGGTGGTAGTCGAAGCTGGCGTAGCCCTTGGAGATCGACTTCAGCCGGTCGTAGAAGTCGAACACGACCTCGTTGAGCGGCAGGTCGTAGACCAGCATGGCGCGCTTGCCGACATAGGAGAGATCGGCCTGGATGCCGCGCCGGTCCTGGCAGAGCTTCAGGATGCCGCCGAGATAGTCGTCGGGCGTGAGGATGGTGGCGCGGATCCACGGCTCCTCGATGGTCGCGATCTTGACGAGGTCCGGCATGTCGGCCGGGTTGTGCAGTTCCTTCTGCGTGCCGTCGTTGAGGTTCATGCGGTAGACGACCGACGGCGCGGTGGCGATGAGGTCGAGGTCGAACTCGCGCTCCAGCCGCTCCTGGATGATCTCCAGATGCAAGAGGCCGAGGAAGCCGCAGCGGAAGCCGAAGCCGAGCGCGGCCGATGTCTCCATCTCGAAGGAGAAGCTGGCGTCGTTGAGGCGCAGCTTGCCCATCGCCGAGCGCAGATCCTCGAAGTCTGCCGCGTCGACCGGGAAGAGGCCGCAGAAGACGACCGGCTGCGCGGGCTTGAAGCCGGGGAGTGCTGCGGCCGTCGGGCGGCGGTCCTCGGTGATGGTGTCGCCGACGCGGGTGTCGGCCACTTCCTTGATGGACGCCGTGATGAAGCCGAACTCGCCGGGGCCGATCTCGTCGGCCTGCACCATCTTGGGCGTGAAGAAGCCGGTGCGCTCGACGGGATATTTCGCGCCGGTGCCCATCATGCGGATGGTCTGGCCCTTCCTGAGCACGCCCTCGATGACGCGCACGAGCACGATGACGCCGAGATAGGCGTCGTACCAGCTGTCGACCAGCATCGCCTTGAGCGGGGCCTTCTCGCCGCCCTCGCTCTTCGGCGCGGGCAGCTGCTTGACGATGGCCTCCAGCACGTCGGGCACGCCGAGGCCGGTCTTGGCCGAGATCATGACGGCCTGGGACGCGTCGATGCCGATGACTTCCTCGACCTGCTCGCGGATGCGCTCGGGCTCGGCGGCGGGGAGGTCGACCTTGTTGAGGACGACGACGATCTCGTGGTTGTTGTCGATGGCCTGGTAGACGTTGGCGAGCGTCTGGGCTTCCACGCCCTGCGACGCGTCGACGACGAGCAGCGAGCCCTCGCAGGCCGCTAGAGAGCGCGACACCTCGTAGGCGAAGTCGACATGGCCGGGGGTGTCGATGAGGTTGAGGATGTAGGTCTCGCCGTCATGTGCCTTGTAGGTCAGGCGCACGGTCTGCGCCTTGATGGTGATGCCGCGCTCCTTCTCGATCTCCATGTTGTCGAGAACCTGCTCCTTACCCGCCATCTCGCGCTCGTCCAGCCCGCCGGTGAGCTGGATGAGCCGGTCGGCGAGCGTCGACTTGCCGTGGTCGATATGGGCAACGATGGAGAAGTTGCGGATGTTCTTGATGGGCGTGGACATGCGCGGCGCTTTAGCAGGCGGGCTTTTGTTCCACAAGCGCGGGCGGGAAAGCCTGCGCGCAGGCCTTGACGCGGCGGCAGGACGGCGACATGGGAGGGCATGAGCAAAACGATCATCGCGCCGTCGGTGCTTTCGGCGGATTTCTCGCGGCTGGGCGATGAGGTCGAGGCAATCGACCGCGCCGGCGCCGACTGGATCCATCTCGACGTGATGGACGGGCATTTCGTGCCCAACATCACCTTCGGCCCACCCGTCATCAAGGCGATCCGGGGGCGGACGAAGAAACCGTTCGATGCGCATCTGATGATTGCGCCGACGGATGCCTATCTGGCCGCCTTTGCCGACGCGGGCTGCGACAACATCACGGTGCACGCGGAGGCCGGTCCGCATCTCGACCGCTCGCTGCACGCCATCCGCGAGCTCGGCAAGACGGCGGGCGTGGCGATCAATCCCGCAACGCCCGAAAGCGCGATCGAATATGTGCTCGACCGGCTGAGCCTGATCCTGGTGATGACGGTCAACCCCGGCTTCGGCGGCCAGAGCTTCATCAACGCCATGGTCGACAAGGTCCGGCGGGTGAAGGCGCTGATCGGGGATCGGCCGATCCGCATCGAGATCGACGGCGGCGTTGCGCCGGACACCGCGCCGCTGGTCGTGGCGGCGGGCGCCGACGTGCTGGTCGCCGGCAGCGCGATCTTCAAGGGCGGTAAGGAGGACAGCTACCGCGCCCAGATCGCGTCGATCAGGCAGGCGGCGGACGCGGCGCGGCGGTAGGCCGGGCTGAGAATCCCGCCGGCCGGAGCGCTGAGCCTCCAGCGCCGCGCTGGATTGTCCGAGATAGTGCTGCTGTACCGGACAGCTTTGCGCGTTACGCCAGCAGCACGACATTGCGAAGCCCTTTGCAGTTCAAGACGTCCCTTGACAGCGGCAGGCACGACCTCTATTTAACCAACCAGTTAATTAACCTTGTGGTTAAATTCTATGTCAACCGACAGACTCAGCCTCGCCTTCTCGGCACTCGCCGACCCCACACGCCGCGCCATCGTGGCCCGGCTCGCGCTTGGCGAAGCGACCGTGTCCGAACTTGCCGCGCCGTTCGACATGAGCATGCCGGCAGTATCCAAGCACCTTCGGGTGCTGGAACGCTCCGGGCTTATCGAGCAAAGCCAGGAGGCACAGTTCCGACCGCGCCGGTTGAGGCCGGAACCGTTTCGCGAGCTTGCCGGTTGGATGGAGGAATACCGCCGGTTCTGGGATGCAAAGCTCGACGACCTCGATGCCTATCTCAAGGAAATCCAGAAGGAGGATGGCGATGAGCGCTGAGGCAAGTGCGAAACCTGGACCCGAACTGACGATCCGGCGCGTCTTCGACGCACCCATGAAGCTCGTGTTCGACTGCTGGACACAGAAGCAGCATATGTCGAAGTGGTTCTTTCCGAAGGACTTCACGGTGCCCTTGTCGCAGGCCGATGTGCGCACCGGCGGCTCCTACCGGTCCTGCCTTCGCGCGCCCGACGGCACCGATCATTGGGTAACCGGCACCTACAAGGAAGTGACGCCGCACGATCGCCTCGTCTTCACGCATGCCTGGGAGGACGAGACGGGCCAACCCAAGCACGAGACGCTTGTGACCATAACCCTGAAGGACCTCGGAAACGGCCGCACGCAACTGACCTTCCACCAGGCATTCTTCCCCTCGGAAGCGTCACGCGATGGCCACGCCGACGGCTGGAACGAAACCTTCGAAAACCTCGAAGCCTATCTGGCACGCAAGGAGGAGGCGTTCTCATGAAGCTCTACATCACCCCGGGCGCATGCAGCCTCGCCGACCACATAGCTCTGACCGAGGCGGGAATCCCCGTAGACCTGATCAAGGTCGACCTGCCAACCCACAGAACGGAGCATGGCGAAGACTTCACGACGGTAAACCCCAAGGGATACGTGCCCGCGCTGGTCCTCGATGACGGCGAAGTGCTGACTGAAAACGTAGCGATCATTGACTGGGTCGCAGGCCAGGCGCCAAAACTCACGCCGCCCGGGGCTCTTGGAAGGACGCGCAACATCGAGATGCTGGCGTTTCTCACGACGGAGGTGCATCGCCCCTTCATGCGCTTCATGTTCTCTCCCGCAGACGCGGAGAAAGAAGCGGCTCGCGCGGCGATAGACGCTCGCCTGACGCATCTCGCCGGGCGGATCGAGGGCGATTACCTGTTCGGCGACACCTTCAGCGGAGCCGACGCGTTGTTCTACGTCATGGTGCGCTGGGCGCGGGACGGCGGGTTCGAGCTGGACGACAGGCTGCTGGCATTTGCCGACCGGGTCGAGGCCCGACCGACCGTGCGGGCGACGCTGACGGCAGAGGGCATCGCCTGACCGGACGAAGGTCCATGCCTTTCTCGACACGGCCGCCGCGCGTCGCTATATAGCCGGCCATCCAACGGAATCCCGATATGGCCGAAGACATCAGCCGGGCGGTGGCCCGCCGCCGCACCTTTGCGATCATCGCCCACCCCGACGCCGGCAAGACGACGCTGACCGAGAAGCTGCTGTTGTTCGGCGGCGCGA
The DNA here is from genome assembly GCF_016793485.1 of Mesorhizobium sp. GTDB lineage: Bacteria > Pseudomonadota > Alphaproteobacteria > Rhizobiales > Rhizobiaceae > Mesorhizobium_K. The sequence goes on from NZ_JAEULZ010000018.1 coordinate 55,125, forward strand.
TCCAGCTCGCGGGCGAGGTGAAGGCCAAGAAGGACCGCATGAACACGCGCTCCGACTGGATGAAGATCGAGCGCGAGCGCGGCATCTCGGTCGTCACCTCGGTGATGACGTTCGAATATGGCGACAACGTCTTCAACCTGCTCGACACGCCCGGCCACGAGGATTTCGCCGACGACACCTATCGCACGCTGTCGGCGGTCGACTCGGCCGTCATGGTCATCGACGCCGCCAAGGGCATCGAGCCGCGCACGCTGAAGCTGTTCGAGGTGTGCCGCCTGCGCGACATCCCGATCGTCACCTTCGTCAACAAGATGGACCGCGAGGCGCGCAACACATTCGAGATCCTGGACGAAATCGAGCAGAAGCTGGCGCTGGACACCGCGCCGATCACCTGGCCGATCGGACAGGGCAAGACGTTCTCGGGCACCTATCATCTTGCGCAGAATGCGGTGAGGCGCGGCGACGCCGAAGCCGAGCGCACCAAGGTCAACGGCGCCGACTCCGAGAATGTTGCCGGCCTGCTGCCGGAAAACGAGCGGGCGACGCTGATCGAGGAACTCGAACTCGCGCGCGAGGCCTGCCGTCCCTTCGACATGAAGGCGTTTCGCGAGGGCCATCTGACACCGGTCTATTTCGGCTCGGCGCTGCGCAATTTCGGTGTGCGCGACCTGATCGAAGGGCTCGGCGACTACGCGCCGCCGCCACGCGACCAGGAGGCGGATACGCGCGTCGTGCACGCCACCGAACCGAAGATGACCAGCTTCGTGTTCAAGATCCAGGCCAACATGGACCCGAACCATCGCGACCGCATCGCTTTCGTGCGTGTGTGCTCGGGTACGCTGGAGCGCGGCATGAAGGCCAAGCTGGTGCGCACCGGCAAGCCGATGTCACTGAGCGCGCCGCAGTTCTTCTTCGCGCGTAGCCGCATCACCGCCGACGAGGCCTATGCCGGCGACGTGGTGGGCATTCCCAACCACGGCACGCTGCGCATCGGCGACACGCTGACCGAGGGCGAGGATATCCTCTTCCGCGGCGTGCCCAACTTCGCGCCTGAAATCCTGCGCCGCGTTCGCCTCGGCGACGCGATGAAAGCCAAGAAGCTGAAGGAAGCTCTGCAGCAGATGGCCGAGGAAGGCGTCGTGCAGCTCTTCCAGCCGGAGGACGGCTCGCCGGCCATCGTCGGCGTCGTCGGCGCGCTGCAGCTCGACGTGCTGAAGGAAAGGCTGAACGTCGAATACGGCCTGCCGGTCGATTTCGAGGTGGCGCGTTTCTCCGTCTGCCGCTGGATTTCCGGCGACAACAAGCTCGACGTGGAGCGCTTCATCGAGAGCCATCGCGGCGACATCGCGCGCGACCTCGACGGCGACCCGGTTTTCCTCGCCCCGCACGAGTTTGGCCTGAACTACGAGGCCGACCGCTGGAAGGATATCCGCTTCGCGGCGATCAAGGACTATCAGGTCCGCGACAAGGCCGCGTAAGGACGGGTTTCGGGAACGCCGGGGCATGCTAGGGTTTGGCCGAAAGAGCGGTTCGGACAGGCCCATGATCGATGCTTCGGCGATAGACGACCTCATCGACTGGATGATCGACGGCGCGCGTCCCGGAGGCCTCGACCGGACGCTCGACGGTATCGGCCGCCGCCTGACGGGCGCGGGCCTGCCGATCGGGCGCTTCGCGCTGTTCATCTCGACCCTGCATCCCAACGTCGCCGGCCGGCGCTTCCTGTGGGCGCCAGAGACCGGGGTAAAAATGGCAGCAGGCGGGATAGACCTCTATTCCCGCGACGAATACGTCAAGAACCCGCTGCCGGTCGTCACGTCCAAGCAGGTGACCATCCGCCGCCGGCTGACCAATCCGAACATGTTGTCGGACTACCTGATCCTCGGGGAACTGGTGGCCGAGGGGTTCACCGACTATGTCGCCCAGCCGCTGATCTTCACGACGGGGGAGACGCACGCCGTCACGTGGTCGACAAAGCATAAGGATGGCTGGAGCGACGAGGCTATCGCCGTGCTCGAGCGCGTCCGCCGACCCCTGGCGCGGCTGGTGGAGGCCTATGTTCTTCGGCTCGATGCCGCCTCGATCATCTCGGCCTATGTCGGGAGAAACAGCGGCGAGCAGATCCTACAGGGCCGCATCCATCGCGGCGACGGCGAGGAGATCGACGCGGCGATCCTGTTCACCGACCTGATCGGCTTTGCGACGCTTTCCAGCACGCGGTCGGGCGGTGAACTGGTGACGCTGCTCAACGCCGCCTATGACGTGATGGTTCCGCCCGTAGAGGTGCATGGCGGCGAAATCCTGAAGTTCCTCGGCGACGGGTTCTTCGCGATCTTTCCCTATGGAAAGGGCGTGACGCTTGCCGGAGCCGTGAAGGCGGCGAGCGAGACGGTGATGGAAGGCGAAAAGGCGCTTGCCGAGTCCGAGGTCGGGAAGATGGTCGGCTTCCGCTCCGCCATCCATGCCGGCCGTTTTCTCTACGGCAATATCGGCGGAGCCAACCGGTTGGATTTCACGGCGATCGGCCAGCCGGTGAACTACGCGGCTCGCCTGCTATCAGCCGCTTCAGACCTCGACCAGCCACGCGTTGCCTCGGCGGCTGCTCTCGAACATCTCTGCCTGCCGCCCAGACTGGTCGCGGAGGTCGCATTCAAGGGGTTTGACGGGCTGCAGCCGGTCTACGCGTACTGACGGTTTCTGCGCATGTCCTTATCCCGAAACCGATGACCACTTTCGGGAGACGTGCGTCACGCCGCTGCCGGCACGTCGAAGATGGCGAGGTTGCGGCCGCGATTTTTCGCCTCGTAGAGATGCTTGTCGGCGTCGCGCATGAGTTCCGAGACGTTGGCGTCGCTCTTGCAGATCGTGCCGCCGATGGACACGGTGAGTGGCACGACCCGTTCGTCCATGGGCTGGAACCGGATGAGTTCGACCTCATGGCGGACGCGCTCGGCAACGCGAATCGCCTCCTGATCGCTCGCCCCCCTCAGGAAGGCCGCGAACTCCTCGCCGCCGATGCGGCCCAGGATGTCGCCGGAACGGACGGCGCGGCTGATGGCGGCCGCGATTTCAAGCAGCGCCTTGTCGCCGGTGAGGTGGCCGAAATTGTCGTTGATCTTCTTGAAGTGGTCGGCATCGATGATGAGCAGCGCGCCGCGATCAGCCTTGCGGCGCGAGCGGTCGAGTTTAGCGAAGAAGGTCTCGCGGTTCAGCATGCCTGTCATGGGGTCGCGCCGCGACTTCTCCTCCAGCTTGGCGTGGGCCGCCGCGAGCTCGGCGTGGGCGCGGGCGAGATCGCCATGCGCGCGCTTCAGCTTTTCGTCCTGCCAGAAGGTGTAGGCGCTGGCCGGCCAGGCGATGGCGAGCGGGCAGATGGTCAACATCAGCCAGGCGTTGCCGTCGATGGAGCCGCCGATGGCCGGAACGATGATCAAGGCAAGAAGGACAGAGGCCGCCAGCGACGAGAAGGCAACGGCCATGGACTTCAGAAAAATTCGATTCATGCACTGCTCCCTCGTCCCAGGACGGGTCATGACAGGCGGCCGTGAACGCGTGCTTTCCTGTTCGTCTAAAATTTTATCCGATGGCCCCTTTCCCGTGATTTGCGCACATAAATCCGCCGCTATCAGCCTGTGGTTGCGGAGCCGGATTTGTGACATAGAGCCAGCATGACCCAACTGCCCGACAATGCCCGCTTTTCCCATGTCACCGACTGGGTGTTCGACCTCGACAACACGCTCTATCCGCACCACTCGAACCTGTTCTCGCAGATCGACGTGCGGATGACGGCCTATGTCTCGGAATTGCTGTCGCTGCCGCGCGACGAGGCGCGCAAGCTGCAGAAGGAGCTTTACCGGGAATACGGCACGACGCTCGCCGGTCTGATCCAGCGGCATGGCATCGATTCCGACGACTTCCTGCAGAAGGTGCACGACATCGACTATACCTGGCTGGTGCCCGATCCGACGCTCGGCGCGGCGATCCACCAGCTTCCGGGCCGCAAGTTCATCTTCACCAACGGCAACCGCAGCCATGCGGAACGCGCGGCGCGCCAGCTCGGCATCCTCGACCATTTCGACGACATCTTCGACATCGTCGCGGCGGAACTGACGCCAAAGCCGGCGCGGCAGACCTACGAACGCTTTGCGGCACTTCATGCCGTGACCGGTCCGAAGGCCGTCATGTTCGAGGACCTCGCGCGAAACCTTACGGTGCCGAAGGCGCTCGGCATGACAACCGTGCTGGTGGTGCCGCGCAATTTCGAGCCGACCTTCTCGGAAATCTGGGAGAAGGACGAGAACTACGAGGACGACGTCGACTTCGTTACCGACGACCTCGGCTCCTTCCTCGCCGCGATCGTCGAAAAAGCTTGAAGCGCTTCACCTCCCTCGAAGCGCGCATCGACCATGCCGCGCGTCAGGTGCTGGACCGGCTCCCGGCGCATGGCCTCTCGGGCGCGCTGGTCGAATTCCTCGTCTTCGGGCTGAAGCAGGCCTGGGCCTGCCTGTTCGGCGGCGCGATGCTGTTCCTCATCATCGCCACCAAATATGTGTCGCCCGAGCCATTCGGACTTGCGCGCTACGACTTCCTGTTTCTCGCCGCGCTGGCCATCCAGCTTGCGATGCTTGCCTTCCGGCTGGAGACGCTTTCGGAAGCCAAGGTCATCCTGATCTTCCATGTCGTCGGCACGGTCATGGAAATCTTCAAGACGTCGGCCGGCTCGTGGATCTATCCGGAAGACGCCTTCTTCCGGATCGGCGGCGTGCCGCTCTTCTCCGGCTTCATGTATGCCGCCGTTGGCTCCTACATCGCGCGCATCACGCGCATCTTCGACATGCGCTACACGCGCTACCCGCCGCTCTGGACGACCATCCTGCTGGCGGCGGCGATCTACATCAACTTCTTCGCCCATCATTTCGTGGTGGACGTCCGCTATGGGCTGTTCGCGGCGACCTTCGTGCTGTTCCTGCGCACGACCGTGCATTACCGCGTCTTCCGCTTCCGCCACCGCATGCCGCTGCTGGTGGGGTTCCTGCTGGTGGCGCTGTTCATCTGGTTTGCCGAGAACATCGGAACGTGGTCGCGCGCATGGCTCTATCCCGGGCAGGGCGACGAATGGACGCCGGTGTCGATTCACAAGCTCGGCGCGTGGTACCTGCTGATGATCATATCGTTCGTGCTGGTCACACTGGTTCACAAGCCGCAGCCGCTGGATGCGGCCGACCGGGATTAGAGATTTGGGGATCAGAGACCGTAGAACTTCTGGATCACCTTCCAGGCGTCGTCGGCCGTGTCGGCAAAGTCGATGATGTCCTGGTCGCCGGGCGAGATGGTACCCTGTTCCGCGAGATAGTCGAGGTCGATCGAACGCCGCCAGAACTCCTCGCCGAAGAGGATGATCGGCACCCGCTCCATGCGGCCGGTCTGGATCAGCGTCAGGGTTTCGAACAGTTCGTCCATCGTGCCGAAGCCGCCCGGGAAGACGGCGATGGCCTTGGCGCGCATGATGAAATGCATCTTGCGGATGGCGAAGTAGTGGAAGTTGAAGCAGAGCTCTGGCGAGACGTAGGGGTTGGGCGCCTGTTCGTGCGGCAGCACGATGTTCAGCCCGATCGACGGCGCCCCGACATCGGCAGCGCCGCGATTGCCTGCCTCCATGACGCCGGGGCCGCCGCCGGTCACGACGACGAATTCGCGATAATATGACGCGGCGGAATGCTGCGAGCATATGCGCGCGAAGGCCCGCGCCTCCTCGTAATAACGGCTGTTGGCCTCGAGATTTTTCTTCTGCGTCTCGTTCTTGGCCGCCCAGGCGGCTCCGCCGGGCTCGGGAATGCGTGCGCCGCCGAACAGGATGACCGTCGAGCGGATGCCGCGTTCGGACAGGACAAGCTCGGGCTTCATCAGTTCGAGCTGCAGCCGGACCGGCCGCAACTCGCGACGCGTCATGAAGTCCTCGTCGTTCCAGGCCAGACGGTAGGTCGGGGCTACCGTCTGCGGCGTCTCCGGCACACTCTTGGCGCGTTCCAGATCCTCATCCGCATGCGGCAGCGGGGTCCATCCCGCCTTCTGGGTCGGATTCATGCTCAATTTCCCAAACCCCCTGCTCTACACCGGATGTCCGGCCATTCCACGCCGTGCCATGACGCATGCGCGATTGACCCTCCCGGAGGGTTGACATAGGTTCCGCGCGATTTCGGCCGAGCTTATCGGCCACAGGCTTAACGGCACGTTGTAATAGGGGAATTTCATGGCGAAGGCCAATCTGTCCGGGCTCGAAAGCACGATCGAAAAGGCGTTCGACGCCAGGGACACGATTTCGACCGCTACGAAAGGCGAGGTTCGCGACGCCGTCGAGGCAGCGCTCAATCTCCTCGACAAAGGCGAGGTGCGGGTTGCCGAGCGGCAGGCGGATGGCGCCTGGACCGTCAACCAGTGGCTCAAGAAGGCCGTGCTGCTGTCCTTCCGCCTGAACCCGATGGACATCGTCAAGGGCGGGCCCGGCAATGCCACATGGTGGGACAAGGTGCCGTCCAAGTTCGATGGCTGGACTGCAGCAGACCATGAGAAGGCCGGCTTCCGTTCGGTTCCATCGGCCGTCGTGCGCCGCTCGGCCTACATCGCGCCGGGCGCCATCCTGATGCCGTCCTTCGTGAACCTGGGCGCTCATGTCGGCGAGAACACCATGGTGGACACCTGGGCGACGGTGGGCTCCTGCGCGCAGATCGGCAAGAATGTGCACCTGTCGGGCGGCGTCGGCATCGGCGGCGTGCTGGAACCCATGCAGGCCGGCCCAACCATCATCGAGGACGACTGCTTCATCGGCGCGCGCTCGGAAGTGGTGGAAGGCTGCATCGTGCGCGAGGGCGCGGTGCTCGGCATGGGCGTCTTCATCGGCAAGTCGACGAAGATCGTCGATCGCGCCACCGGTTCCGTTACCTATGGCGAAGTGCCGCCGTTTTCCGTCGTGGTCGCCGGCGCACTTCCCGGCAAGCCGATGGGCAATGGCGAACCCGGCCCAAGCCTCTACTGCGCCGTCATCGTCAAGAAGGTCGATGCGCAGACGCGCTCCAAGACCTCGATCAACGAGTTGCTGAGAGATTGATCCTTGCCTGAAAAAGACAAGCTTACCTGGCTTTTCTTCCGCTTTTCGGGCCGCGTCAGCCGCGCGGCCTATTTCCTTGCAGGCCTCCTGCTGGCGGTGATCCAGGCGTTCCTGCTCTATCGCTTCACGCTCGTGCCTGAAGAAAGCTCGGCCGGCCAGGGGTGGGCCGCGGCGTTCTGGATTGTGATGGTCGTTGCGATCTGGTCAAACATCGCGTTGTCCGTGAAACGGCTGCACGACATCGGAAAGCCGGGCATAATCGCCGCCGCGCTGTTCATTCCCGTCGTCTCGATTGTCGCCTTCATCGCGCTCTGCCTCATTCCAGGCAACCCCGGCCCGAACCAGTACGGGCAACGCCCGAATGCACCGGCCGGGACCTGATACGCGCGACATGGCGCATTTCGGCCAAGTGACATTTTCCGCGCTTTGGATTATCCCGCGAGCATGAGCCTATCGACCGATCCGGCAGAGAACCTCGCCACCCTCGTCCGCTGCCCTTCGGTGACGCCGGCAGAGGGCGGTGCTTTGTCCGCGCTGGAATCCATGCTGAAGCCGCTCGGCTTTTCGGTGGAGCGGCCGGTCTTCTCCGAAGATGGCACGCCTGACATCGAGAACCTCTACGCGCGGCTCTCCGGCAACGGGCCGCATCTGATGTTCGCAGGCCATACCGACGTGGTGTCGCCCGGCGACGAGGCGTCCTGGACGCATCCTCCCTTTTCGGCCGCGATCCACAATGGCGAGATGTACGGCCGTGGCGCCGTCGACATGAAGGGCGGCATCGCCTGCTTCGTCGCCGCGGTTGCGCGCCATGTCGCAAAGAAGGGCAGCCTCAAGGGCTCGGTGTCTCTGCTGATCACCGGGGACGAGGAAGGTCCCTCGATCAACGGAACGTCGAAGCTGCTAGAATGGGCGACAGCCAAGGGCGAACGCTGGGACGCGGCTGTCGTCGGCGAGCCTACCAATCCCGAACGGCTTGGCGACATGATCAAGATCGGCCGGCGCGGCTCGATCTCCGGGCTTCTCACCGTCAATGGCGTGCAGGGACATGCAGCCTATCCGCATCTCGCCGACAATCCCGTGCGCGGGCTGCTGACGCTGGCGGACGCGCTCCTGAACCCCGCGCTCGACGACGGCACCAAGGACTTCCAGCCGACGAACCTGGAAATCACCTCCATCGACGTCGGCAACCCATCAACCAACGTCATCCCGGCGAAGGCGACGCTCGCCTTCAACATCCGCTTCAACGACACCTGGACCGCCGAGACGCTACAGGCGGAAATCCACAACCGCCTCGACCGCGCCAGCGGCCGGAGCAAATATCGTCCCGGCCGCAAGGAGCCTATCGCCTTCGACCTCGTCTGGCGCGACCGGCCGAGCCACGTCTTCCTGACCAACGACGAAAAAATGATCTCGGCGCTGTCCGCTTCGGTCGGCGCCGTAACCGGCCAGACGCCGGCGCTGTCCACCACAGGCGGGACGTCGGACGCGCGCTTCATCAAGGACTATTGCCCGGTGGTCGAGTTCGGCCTCGTCGGCAAGACCATGCACATGGTCGACGAGCGCGTGCCCCTTGCCGACCTCGAGACATTGACTGACATCTACAGCCGTTTCCTCGAGGACTGGTTCGGGTAGCGCATGCCATCCGGCGAACAAATCCAGCAATACCTGACCGGCGCCTGGCGGATGATGCTGGGCAAGGCCGACGGCCTCAAATTGCTCGACCTCAGCGCCGACGGCTTCTGGAACTCCTTCTACGCCATGCTCATCGCCCTGCCGGCACTGGTGGTCGGCTGGGTCGGCTTCGCCAACGACCTCAGCGCGCTGGGTGACGGTTTCGACGGGCGGTTGTCCATCGTGCTGCGGCTGGCGACGATCGACCTCGCCGCATGGGTGGCGCCGCTGCTGGTGCTCGCTGCCGTCGCGCGATCCGCCGGCATCGCCGACCGGTTCGTCCATCTCGTCGTCGCCAGCAACTGGGCGTCCGCGGTGATCGCATGGATCATGCTGCCGCCGGCGCTGATCGGCCTCGTGATGCCTGCTGTGAGGCCACTGGAGGACATGCTTTCGCTGGTGTTCTTTGTCGCCGCAATGGTGCTGACGTGGCGGATGACCAATGCGGCGCTTGGCAAGGGGGCGGGCGTCGCATCGGCGGTCTTCGCCGGCATGTTCGTCGTTTCGCTGTTGACGCTCTTCATCCTGCAGAGCGCGCTGGGGTTGGTCCCGATCGATCAAACGTCGGGACTGTAGTCCACCTCTCCGTAGTCCACCGCCGTCAAGTAAAGCCCCTCGGGTGAAGCGATGCCGGCGCAGGCGGCGCGGTCCTTTGCCTCAAGCGCGGCCTTCACATCCGCCGCGCTCCAGCCGCCTTCGCCGACACGCTTCAGCGTGCCAACCATCGATCGGACCTGGTTGTGCAGGAAGGAGCGCGCAGAGGTGCGGACCTCGATCAGGTCGCCGGTGCGGGTGACGTCCAGCCGGTCGAGGGTCCTCAGCGGGCTGTTCGCCTGGCATTGGGATGAGCGGAAAGTCGTGAAGTCGTGCCGGCCGAGCAGGTGTCTCGCCGCCTCATGCATCGCCGCCGCGTCCAGCGGGGTCGGCACCCACCAGGCGCGGTCCTTCTCCAGCGCCGGCTGCGCGCGACGGTTGAGGATGCGGTAGAGATAGTGCCGGGCTGTCGCCGAAAAGCGCGCGTCGAACTCGTCGGAGACCCGACGTGCCGCCGTCACCGACACGGCTTCGGCGGCAAGCCGCAGATGCGCATTGACGGCGTCGCGGACCTTGTCGTTGGACCAGGCTTTCTCGAGATCGATATGCGCCACCTGCCCGGTCGCGTGGACGCCGGAATCGGTGCGCCCGGCCGCCCGCAGCGTGACGGTCTCGCCGCTGAATTTCAGGATCGCCTGCTCGAGCGCCGCCTGGACGGAATGCGGTCCGGCCTGCCGCTGCCAGCCGGCATAGGGCGTGCCGTCATACTCGATGTCGAGGCGATAACGCGGCAAGGCCTAGGCCGCGAGGTCCGCACTGAAAGCAGGTGCATAGACCAGCTTGCCGCTTTCCGGCGCATCGCCCCACGCCAGCGCCTGCAACGCATCGCACTGGTAGTCGCTGTCGAAGCCGGCGGCTCGCCCATGGGCATAGCCGAAGCGCCCGTAATAGGCGGGCTCGCCCAGCACGATGGCGAGCGTCTCGCCGGACCGCTTCAGGCGCAGATGCGCCTCGCGCACCAGCGCGCCGCCGATGCCGGTGCCATGAAATGACGGCTCGACCGCCAGCGGCGCGAGCGCAACGGCGGGATGGCGCACGCCATTCTCGACATAGAGCCGGGAGAACAGGATGTGGCCGACGACATGGCCGTCTTCCTCGGCAACCAGTTCCAGCACCGTGTCGCCGCTTTCGACGAGCGCATCGACCAGTCCGGCCTCGGTCTGTTGGCCGAACGCATGTTCCTCGACGAGGCGGATCGCTTCGCGATCCTTGGGCGTCGCTGTCCTGATCGACATCATGCTCATGAGAGTGTCATCCTTTGTTCTGTCTTTATGCCGCGCAGGAATTCGTTCGAATTCACCGGCCGACCACCGGCCCTTTGCAATTCCAGCAGGCGAACCGCGCCCTCGCCGCAACCGACTGCAAGATGCGCATCGACGATCTCGCCGGGCCGTCCGCTTCCTTCCGCTACCGTCGAGCGCAGGATCTTCAGCCTTTCGGCCTTCCCGCCGACCGTCATCTCGCACCATGCGCCGGGGAAAGGCGAAAGACCGCGAATGTGGTTATGCACCGTAGAGGCCGGCAGGCGCCAGTCGACGCGCGTCTCGGCCTTGTCAATCTTGCTGGCATAGATAACGCCATCCTCTGGCTGCGGCTCCAGGTCGATCGTGCCTGCTTCGAGTTTATCCAGAGCTTTCACCATCAAGGCCGCGCCTGTCTGCATCAGCCGGTCGTGCAGTTCGCCTGATGTTTCGTCGGGTCCGATCACCACTTTCTCCGTCAGCGCAACCGGTCCGGTATCAAGTCCGATGTCCATTTTCATGACCATCACGCCGGTTTCATGGTCGCCAGCCATGATCGCCCGCTGGATCGGCGCCGCACCGCGCCAGCGCGGCAGCAGCGAGGCGTGGCCGTTCCAGGCTCCAAGCCTCGTTCCGTCGAGGACTGGCCTGGGCAGCAACAGGCCATAGGCCACCACGACGGCGGCATCGGCGCCCAGTGCCGCGAACGCCTCCTGCTCGGCCTCGCCTTTCAGGGAAAGCGGGGTGCGCACCTCGATGCCCAGCCGCTCGGCCTCCCGCTGCACCGGCGAGGGCGTCAGCTCCAGCCCACGCCGGCCAGCCGGGCGCGGCGGCTGCGTGTAGACGGCGACGACCCTGTGTCCAGCCTCGATGATGGCACGCAGCGTCGACACCGAAAAATCCGGCGTTCCCATGAATATGATGCGGAGCGGCATGATCGGTTGCTTTGTCCAGAACTAGGGCCGCGTATTGTCAGTGGAGACCGTGAGGGGTTGCCGTAACGGCAACGCCTCAGCCAACCATCTTCTTCGGCTGGCGGTCCCTGGCGAGCTTCCTGAATTTCTTCACCACCATATCGCGCTTCAGCTTGGAGATATGGTCGATGAACAGCACGCCGTTCAGATGGTCCATCTCGTGCTGCAGGCAGGTGGCGAGCAGGCCGTCGGCCTCCATCTCCTGTTCCTTGCCGGACCGGTCGAGGTGGCGCACGCGCACCTTTGCCGGCCGCTCGACCTCCGCATAATAGTCCGGGATCGACAGGCAGCCTTCCTCGTAGACGGAACGCTCGTCGCTGGCATCACGCACTTCCGGGTTGATGAAGACCTGCGGCTCGGGCGGCTCGCCCTCCTTGGCGAGATCGATGACGAGCAGCCGCAGCGGCTCCCCGATCTGGATCGCCGCCAGCCCGATGCCGGGCGCGTCGTACATGGTTTCCAGCATGTCATCGGCCAGCTTGAGCAGCGGCGCATCGATGCGCTCGACCGGCTTCGACACCAGGCGCAGGACGGGATCGGGAAGGATGACAAGGGGCTTGATCGACATGCGCTTCACCTAAGACCTCGCTTCCGAGCCGTCAACACTCTGGAATATGCCATGTTCCCGTTTTGATCCATGGACTGAATCAGCTATGTTCGGCGCATGGAACAGCTTGCAGCGATTCTCTCCGAACCGGTCGCCCGCCTCGGCGCGACAACGATCACGCTCGGGCAGGCGCTCGCCACCTCGGTTGCCGTCGCGGTTCTCCTGCTTCTGGTGCTGGGAATTGCGCTGTGGCGTTCGTCGCGGGCGCGGGCTCTCGCCGCGCTTGAAGCCGCCGAGCGGTCGCGCGAGGCGGAAGCCCGCATGGCCGCCATCGTGCAGGCGCAGGCGGAGATGCAGGGGCGGATTGGCGCGGTGGCGGAGGTTTTCGGCGCGCGGCAGGCCGAGTTGACGCAGTCATTGAGCCAACGCCTCGACGCCATGACCGGGCGCATAGGCCAAACGATGAGCGAGCAGACGAAATCCACGCACGACTCGCTGGCCAAACTGCAGGAACGGCTGGCGGTTATCGACAGCGCACAGAACAACATCCAGTCGCTCGCCGGACAGGTCGTGCAGTTGCAGGCGATCCTCTCCAACAAACAGACGCGCGGCGCGTTCGGCCAGTCGCGCATGGAGGCGATCGTCGCCGACGGCCTGCCGCACGGCGGCTACGAGTTTCAGGCGACGCTTTCCAACAGCAACAGGCCGGACTGCCTGATCCGCATGCCGAACGGGGCACCGGCCCTCGTCATCGACGCGAAATTCCCGCTGGAATCATGGAACGCCATTCGCGATGCCGGGACCGAGGCCGACAAGGTTCGCGCATCCCAGTTTTTCCGGCGCGACATGGAAGTCCATATCCGGGCGATCTCCGAGAAGTACCTGATCAATGGCGAGACGCAGGACACGGCCTTCATGTTCGTGCCCTCGGAATCGATCTTCGCCGAGATCCACGAGAATTTCGAAGCGGTGATCCAGCGGGCGCACCGTGCGCGCGTTGTCATCGTCTCGCCGTCGCTGCTGATGCTGTCGATTCAGGTCGTGCAGGCGATCCTGAAGGATGCACGCATGCGCGAGCAGGCGCACCTGATCCAGGGCGAGGTCGTGCGCCTGATGGAGGACGTTAACCGCCTCGATGACCGTGTGCGCAAGCTGCAGGGCCATTTCGGTCAGGCTTCGAAGGACATCGACGATATCCTGGTGTCGTCCTCGAAAGTGGTGAAGCGCGGACAGAAGATCGAGGCGCTGGAACTCGGCGCGGAAACCGCCGGCGACGCCCCATCGCGTCAGCTTCCGGCTGCGAACGAAAGCGCCTCGGTGGGGACAAAGAGCGGCCAGTTGCGCCTGCGGGTCGTGGACGAGGGCGCCTGACGCGACCTACCGGGTCGCGGCCTACGTCTTTTCCTTCGTCGCCAGTCCTTCCATTTCCGGCAGCCACGACACGGCGGAGCGGTGCCATATCTGGCGCTTGGGCGGCAATTGATCGCGCTGGCGGATGGTACCGACGCGCAGGCCGTAGGCTGTCGGCTTCTCGTCGGCTGCGGTGGCATAGAGCGGCGAGCCGCAATCGGGGCAGAACGCCTGCGCACGCCTGTTGCCGCTTTCGGCAACCTTCACGTAGATCTTCGGTTCGCCTCGGTTCAGCCGGAACTTGTCCGCCGGCGTGAACACGACGACGCGGAACGCCGTTCCCGACAGGGTCTGGCAATCCGTACAATGGCAGATGCTGACCATCTCCGGGTCGACTTCAGCCTCGTAGGCGATTGCGCCGCAATGGCATCCACCGTCGATCTTCATGCGCCTTCTCCCTTTTGACACAGGAAAAATGGAACGTGCGCGTTCGTGAAGAGGCAGCAGACCCTTGCCGTTGGGGCAGAAGTCTTGTTTCACTCCCGCGTCCTCAACCCTAGGAGCGAATCATGGCCAAAGGTCAGATGAAAGCCAAGAAGGAAACGCGCAAACCCAAGAAGGATGCGAAGAAGCCGGCGGTGGCCGCTCCCGCCCTGAAGGCAGCGCCTGTGGCAGCGACACGCCAAAAGGACAAGTGACCGTCTGCCGACGGCCACTCATCCCGAACAATAATCCGATAGCCTCGCTGGCGGCTACGCGCCTGCGGTTGGCTCAGTGCCGGCCGGCGCGAGCCTTGCGGGCGGCGTAACGCGCGTCGCGCTTTGCCTTGCGCTCGGCCTCGTCGGCCAAGAGCCGCGAGATACGCTCGTTTTCCTCGGCTTCACGCGCCTTGGCCTCTTCGGCCGCACGGGCCTCAGCCTCGAGCCTGGCAGCCAATTCCGCTGCTTCGCGGACGGCGCGCTCCTCGGCTTCGCGGGCAAGCCGCTCCTGCTTCAGCTTTTCCTTCTCGATAGAGCGCTTCTCGCGCTCCTCGAGGATGCGCTGCCGCTCGGCCTTGCGAGCGATCACAGCCGGGTCGTCTTCCGACGGCCGCGAATTGTAGCGAGCAAGCAAAGCCTTCTTCGCTTCGTTCGCCGCACTACGGCGCTCGAAGACGTCCTTTTCACGATATATAGCCAATGTCAGTCCCTGAAGTATTCCAAGCGTCGCTTAAATACTCATCGGGACCAAGAGTTCAAGTCGGTTTGCCGCATGACTCCCATGAAAATTGGCTGATCCAGCCGCTTTCCACCTCCCTTCCGGAACTTTAGCCCCAGCTTACGCATTAACGCGATGCCCAGCCAGGGCAGTGACGGGGGAAAGTATGGCCGAAGTGCAAATCGCCAAGACGGCCGCCCAGGCTGAGGCGCCTGACAATGAACTCGGTCGGATACATGCGGATACGCGGCTGATGCGCAAATTGCTGATCTGCATGTTTATCCTGGCGACGATCTACGCGCTCTACTTCGGACGCGACTTCGTCATGCCGGTGGTGCTTGCGTTCCTGCTCGCCCTGATGCTGACGCCGATCGTACGCTTTTTCAGGAAGCGCGGCGTACCGGAAGGGATTTCGGCGACGCTTCTCGTGCTGGCGTCGGTATTCGCCATCGTCAGCGCCGGCTATTTCCTGTCCGGCCCGGCTACCGATCTCGTCAATCGCGCGCCGGAGATCGGCCAGCGCATCAGCGAAAGGCTCGCCGAATTCCGCTACCCGTTCCAGCGGGTCATGGAAGTTTCGCAGCAGGTCGAAAAGGTCACCGAAACAACGCAGGAACCGGGCGTGCAGCGGGTCGTGGTGGCGCAGCCGGGCATCGTCTCGCAGGCGGCGGGCAACGTCCTTTCGGGCGCGACCACCGCCGCCATCACCTTCGTCCTGTCGCTCTTCCTGCTGGCCTCCGGCACCATGTTCTACGAGAAGATCGTGCAGTCCTTCGCCCGGCTCAGCGAAAAGAAGCGGGCGCTGCGGATCGTGTACGACGTGGAGCGCGAAATTTCGCGCTACCTGCTGACGGTCGCCATCATCAACGCCGGGCTCGGAACCGCGATCGGGCTTGGCCTGTGGGCGCTGGGGATGCCCAACCCGGCTGTCTGGGGCGTGGCGGCAGCGGCGCTGAACTTCCTGCCTTATGTGGGCGCACTGGCGACCATCGTGCTTGTCGCCTGCATCTCGCTCATCACCTTCGATACGCTGTCCTACGCCCTGCTGGCGCCTGCCTTCGTGATCATTTGCAACGTTATCGAGGGGCAATTCATAACCCCGCTGGTGGTCGGAAGACGGCTGGAGATCAATGCAGTCGCCATCTTCATCGCAGTAGCTTTCTGGTCCTGGCTCTGGGGCTTCGTCGGCGCGCTGATCGCGGTGCCGCTGCTGGTCATGTTCAAGGTCTTTTGCGACCATTTCGAAAGCTGGAAACACGTCGGCAATTTCCTGTCGGCGGAAAACCAGAGTTCGGCAGACAGCGAAGCGACGAGCGAACCCGCTGACGCCAGGACCGCCGGATAACAGGTTTCATTGCGAGCATGCGATCGCGTTCCTATATGCACGGCTTAACTTCACAGCCGGCGGGGATCGTATGGCCGTTCTTTCAGTTCTTGATCTCTCTCCGGTTCCCGAAGGCAGCACCACCGGCCAATCGCTGAAAAACACGCTCGATCTCGCGCGCAACGCCGAGCGGCTGGGATATCATCGCTACTGGCTGGCCGAGCATCACAACATGCCGGGCATCGCAAGCGCGGCGACCTCCGTTGTCATCGGCCATGTCGCAGCCGGCACCTCGACCATTCGGGTCGGCGCGGGCGGCATCATGCTGCCCAACCACGCGCCGCTGATCATCGCCGAACAGTTTGGTACGCTGGCCGCACTGCATCCGGGTCGTATCGACCTTGGCCTTGGCCGCGCGCCGGGCACCGACATGCTGACGGCGCGGGCGTTGCGCCGCAACATGGAGGCTGGCGTCGACACCTTCCCGCAGGATGTCATCGAGTTGATCAACTACTTCGCCCCGGCCGAGCCGACCCAGCGCGTGCGCGCCGTGCCCGGCGAAGGCGAGCAGGTCGAGGTCTGGGTACTCGGGTCATCCACTTATGGGGCGCAGCTGGCCGCCATGCTGGGCCTGCCCTATGCCTTCGCATCGCATTTCGCGCCGGCCGAGCTGCAGCACGCAATCGATATTTATCGTTCGCGCTTCCAGCCCTCGGAACGGCTTTCAAAACCCAGGCTTATGCTCGGCCTCAACGTCGTCGCGGCTGATACCGATGCCGAAGCGGAGCTGCATTTCAGTTCATTGCAACAGGCCTTCGTCAACCTGCGCTCCGGCCGGCCCGGCAAGCTTCCGGCGCCGATCGAGAACTACGCAGCGACGCTCGACCCGATGGCGAAGGGCATGCTGGCCAACGCGCTCTCCTGCGCCATCGTCGGATCGCCCGCGACGGTGAAAAGCGGCCTCGACGCATTCGTACAGCGCACCGGCGCGGATGAGCTGATGGTGACGGCGCAGGTCTTCGACCATGCGGCGCGCGTCAAATCCTTCGAGATACTCGCCGAGGTCAACCAGTCGCTGTCGAAGGCTGCGTAGAGCCCTTCAATATCCGGCCTTGCGATCGACGAGATTTTTGAGCGGCTCACCGCGCTCGAAGGCGTCCATCTGCGCCAGCATAAGCGGAACGAGATGGGCCGGGTCGGACATGGCGGCGGCGTGCGGCGTGACGAAGACGCGCGGATGGTTCCAGAGCGGGCTTGTCCTCGGCAGAGGTTCCACCTCGAACACGTCGAGGCTCGTTTCGATCAGCGTCTCGTCATCCAGCGCGCGGAGTATGTCGGCGTCCTTCTGCAGCCGGCCGCGCCCGGCATTGATCATGACTGCGCCGCCGAGCCCGTTCTTTCGGCGCAGTTGCCGGAGCAAGCGATAGTTGACGATCCCGGTCGTCTGCGGCGTCAGCGGCAGGAGAACGACGAGAATGTCGGTGCCGTTGAGGAACGGCTTCAGGCCAGCCTCTCCGGCGAAGGTCTCAACGCCGTCGAACGACTGCTTCGTGCGACTCCAGCCCCTGACCGTGAAACCGCAGGCCGTCAGCACTTTCGCGGCTGCGCGACCGAGTTCGCCGAACCCCATGATGCCAACGCTGATATCGCCGGCCGGCGGAGCCTCGCGCCAGACCTTGCGCTTCTGCTGGGCGCGATAGGTGAGGCCGCGGCGGTAGTGGTCGAGCACGCGCCACAGGACGTAGTCGGTCATCTGCTTCGTCAGGTTGTCGGCCACGACGCGCACGATGGGAACATCAGGCAGCGTCGGATCGGACAAGATATGATCGACGCCTGCGCCAACGGAAAAAATGGCGCGCAAATTGGGCAGCTTCGACAGCAGGTTCGGCTTCTGCTTCCACGCCACGGCATAGTGAATCGTCGGATCGGCGGAGCCATCAGGCTGCGTGACGACCGTGCGTTCCTTCGACAGCAGATCGTACCAGGGCCGCGGGCTGTATCCCGTCATCGCGAGCAGAATTCGGCCCTTGTCCTTCCCAGCCATTTTTCCTCCGGACTGTTCTTCTCTGGAACTATTCGCTGACCGCGCCCTCGGTCGCGGTTTCGATCCTGAAGGCGGCAGAGATCAGCGCCTTCGTATAGTCGGTCTGAGGGTGGTCGAAAATCTGCTCGGACGATCCGTATTCGACGATCCTGCCATTGCGCATGACGATGACGTCATTGGCGAGCGCACGCACCACCTTGAGGTCGTGGCTGATGAAGAGATAGGCGAGATCGTGCTTCTTCTGCAGGTCGCGCAGCAGATCGACGACCTGCGCCTGCACGCTCATGTCGAGCGCCGATGTCGGCTCGTCCAGCATCACGAATTTCGGCTTCAGCACCATGGCCCGCGCAATCGCGATGCGCTGGCGCTGGCCGCCGGAGAACTCGTGCGGGTAACGGAAGCGGGTCTGCGGGTCGAGGCCGACCTCGCTCAGCACCGCGACGATGCGCTCGTCGCGCTCAGCCGCCGACAACGTCGGCTCGTGGATGGCCAGCCCTTCCTCGATGATCTCCGACACCGACATGCGGGGGCTGAGCGAGCCGAACGGGTCCTGGAAGACGATCTGCAGTTCGCGGCGCAGCGGCCGCATGGCGCTGAAGGAAAGCTTGTCGATATCGCGGCCATTGAACTGAATGCGGCCCTGAGACGAGATCATGCGGGCGAGCGCGAGGCCGAGCGTCGTCTTGCCCGAGCCGGATTCGCCGACTACGCCCAGCGTCTGCCCGGCACGCACCGTGACATCAATGCCGTCGACCGCCTTCACATGGTCCACCACCTTGCGGAAGAAGCCCTGCTTGATCGGGAACCAGACCTTGATGTCGCTGCCAGACATGACCGTTTTGGCGGACAGGTCGGCGGCCGGCGGGCGGCCCTTCGGTTCGGCCGCGAGCAGATGGCGCGTATATTCGTGCTGCGGGTGCGCGAAGATTTCCTTCGTCGGCCCGCTCTCGACGATATGGCCCCTGGTCATGACGCAGACGCGGTCGGCGATCTTGCGCACGATGCCCAGGTCATGGGTGATGAAGAGCATCGACATGCCCTTCTTCGCCTTGAGCTTCGCCAGCAGTTCGAGGATCTGCGCCTGCACGGTGACGTCGAGCGCCGTCGTCGGCTCGTCGGCGATCAGCAGGTCGGGCTCGTTGGCGAGCGCCATGGCGATCATCACGCGCTGGCGCTGGCCGCCGGAAAGCTGGTGCGGATAGGCGCCCAGGCGCTTCTCGGGTTCGCGGATACCGACCTCGTGCAGCAGTTCCAGCGTCCGCTCGCGCGCCTGCTTCTCGCGCATACCCTGGTGGATCGAGAGGATTTCGCCGACCTGCCGCTCGATCGTGTGCAGCGGGTTGAGCGAGGTCATCGGCTCCTGGAAGATCATGGCGATCTTGTTGCCGCGCACCTTGCGAAGATCGTTTTCGCTGAGCGCGAGCAAGTCCTTGCCGTCGAAAAGGATCTTTCCGGATGGATGGCTTGCGGGCGGATAGGGCAGCAGCTTCAGCACGGACAGCGCGGTGACGGACTTGCCGGAACCGGATTCGCCGACGAGCGCCAGCGTCTCGCCCTTGGCGATATCGAAGGAGACGTGGTCGACGGCGGTCGTCACCTTGCCGCCCTGCGAAAAGGCGACGGACAGATCGTGCACGGAAAGCAGGGGAGCCTCCGTCATCGGAAGGTCTTCCTGGGGTCGAAGGCGTCGCGGGTGGCTTCGCCGACGAAGATCAGCAGCGACAGCATCAGCGAGATGACGACGAAGCCGGAGATGCCGAGCCAGGGTGCGTTGAGATTGCGCTGGCCCTGGCGCAGAAGTTCGCCGAGCGAGGCTGAACCGGGCGGAAGGCCGAAGCCGAGGAAGTCGAGCGAGGTCAGCGTCGTGATCGAGCCGTTCAGGATAAAGGGCAGGAAGGTCAGCGTCGCCACCATCGCGTTGGGCAGCAGGTGGCGACGCATGATGGTGCCGTTGGAGACGCCGAGCGCGCGCGCCGCGTTCACATATTCGAAGTTGCGTGCGCGCAGGAACTCGGCGCGGACCACGCCGACGAAGGCGGTCCACGAGAACAACAGCATCAGGCCGAGCAGGATGAAGAAGCCGGGCGGCAGCACGGCGGCGACGATGAGCAGGAGATAGAGGACGGGGATCGCCGTCCATATCTCGATGAAGCGCTGGAAGAGCAGGTCGGTCAGGCCGCCGAAATAGCCCTGCACGGCGCCCGCCGACACGCCGATGACCGCCGAACCCAGCGTCAGGATCAGGCCGAACAGAACCGAGACGCGGAAGCCGTAGATGACGCGGGCGAGCACGTCGCGCGCCTGATCGTCGGTGCCGAGCCAGTTCCAGTTGCCGATGACGCAGTTGGGGTCGTCGACCCCCTGCGGAAAGGCCTGGCAGCGCGTCGCCTTGTCGTAGAGCCAGGACGGCTTTGCCGGAGCGGCTTCCGGTATCTGGTTGTTGACGGTGCGATAGGAATAGCGGATCGGCGGCCAGACCATCCAGCCATTGGCCTGGATCTCTTCCTGGATCACCGGGTCGCGATAGTCGGTGACGGCGTAGAAGCCGCCGAACTTCTCCTCGGGGTAGTCAACAAAAACAGGGAAAAGCAGCTCGCCCTTATACATGGCGAGGATCGGCCGGTCGTTGGCGATCAGCTCCGAAAACAGCGTCAACACGAACAGGACGAGGAATATCCAGAGCGACCAGTAGCCGCGTCGATTGGCCTTGAAATTCGCCCAGCGCCGCTGGTTGAGCGGCGACAGCCGGGAGGGCTTTTCCCCCGGCGACTTCTCCACGACGGGCGTGGCCTCGACCGCCCCCGTCATACATCCCTCCGCTCGAAATCGATGCGCGGATCGATCCAGGTGTACATCAGGTCGGAGATCAGGCTGACGAAGAGGCCGATCAGCGAAAAGATGTAGAGGTTGGCGAAGACGACGGGGTAGTCGCGGTCGATCACAGAGCGGAAGCCGAGGAGCCCAAGCCCGTCTAGCGAGAAGATGTTCTCGATCAGCAGCGAGCCGGTGAAGAAGGCGGCGATGAACGCGCCGGGGAAGCCGGCGATGATGATAAGCATCGCATTACGGAAGACGTGGCCGTAGAGGACCTGCCGCTCGGACAGGCCCTTGGCGCGGGCGGTCACCACATACTGCTTGCGTATCTCGTCGAGGAAGGAGTTTTTCGTCAGCAGCGTCGTGGTGGCGAAGGCCGACAGCACCATGGCCGTCAGCGGCAGCGCCAGATGCCAGAAATAATCGAGGATCTTCTGCCACCAGGTGAGCTGGTCGAAATTGTCCGACGTCAGGCCGCGCAGCGGGAACCAGTCGAAGAAAGACCCGCCGGCGAAGAACACCATCAGCATGATCGCGAACAGGAAGCCCGGTATGGCGTATCCGACGATGACGATGGCGCTCGTCCAGACGTCGAAGGTCGAGCCGTCCTTGACCGCCTTGCGGATGCCGAGCGGGATCGAGATGAGATAGGAGATCAGCGTGATCCAGAGGCCGATGGAGATCGACACTGGCATCTTCTCCAGGATGAGATCGATCACCGAGATATCGCGGAAATAGCTCTCGCCGAAATCGAACCGGGCATAGTTCCAGATCATCATGCCGAAGCGCTCCAGCGGCGGCTTGTCGAAGCCGAACTGCTTTTCGAGCTTGGCGATGAATTCGGGATCGAGGCCTTGCGCGCCGCGATAGCGCGACGATCCCTCGCCGGAGCCGAGATTGTCCTGCGAGCCGACCGCATCGCTTGCGCCGCCACCGCTCAACGGATCGCCGCCCGCCTGGCCGGTCAGTTTCGCGATCACCTGCTCCACCGGCCCACCGGGGGCGAACTGGATCACGACAAAGGAAATCGCCATGATCCCGAGCAAGGTCGGGATCATCAGCAGGACACGCCGAAGGATATAGGCGCCCATCAGATGGAAACCTTCATCGAGGCATGATGCGGCATGGCTGCCCCCGCCGCGCCGAAATCAGTTCAGGCCTTGCCAATCGCCGCCGCCTTGTCCTTGTCGAACCACCACATCGCCTCAATCGGGAAGCCGTAATCGGGCTTCGGCTCGACGAAACCGAACATGTCCCAATAGGCGGCCCGGTGATTCGCCGAAAACCAATTTGGAATCCAGTCCATGCGCGCGCGCAAGACCCGGTCGAGAGCGCGCAAGGCCACAGTGAGTTCGTCCCGGCTTTTCGCCTCGCCGGCTTTCGCGATCAGGCCGTCAACTGCCGGACTGGCGGTCGCCGGCAGGTTGCGCGATCCGCGGGTGGTGGCGGCGTTGGAATGGAAGATGTTCTGCAGCGTATCGAAGGTCGGCGTCGCGGAAAGGGACAGCGCGAGGCTGATCATGTCGAAATCGAAGTCGTTCTGGCGCACGGCATACTGCGCGGGATCGACCTGGCGGATCGATGCGTCGATGCCCACCGCCCTCATGTTCTCGACAAAGGGGGAATCGACACGGATGAAGACCTCGTCGTTGACCAATATTTCGAGCGTCAGCCGCTCGCCCTTCTCGTTCACGACGAAGGCGCCGTTCCGTTTCCAGCCGGCATCGGCGAGAAGGCGGGACGCTTCGCCGAGCAGCTTGCGGTCGCGCCCCGAGGCATTGGAGACCGGCTGCATGACGGCCTCGCCGAACGCCTCTTCGGGGATTTCGGCCCGAAACGGCTCAAGCAGCGCCAGTTCTTCCGGCGACGGCAGGCCTTCGGCGACGAATTCCGACGTCTGGAAGCAGGACTGCGAACGGTCGTAGAGGCCGGAGAAGAGGTTGCGGTTCGTCCACTCGAAATCGAAGCACAGCGCGACCGCGCGGCGAACGCGCGCATCGCTGAACTGCGGCCGGCGCTGGTTGAGCGCCCAGCCTTGCATGCTCGGGTTCTTCTCGCCGGGGAACTCGCGCTTCACGACCCTGCCATCGTTGATGGCCGGAAAATCGTAGCCGGTCGCCCAGACGCGCGAGGTGAATTCCTGGCGGTAGGTCACGTCGCCCTTCTTGAAGGCCTCGAAACCCGCCTGCCGCTCGCGGTAGACGTCGATGCGGATCGTATCGAAATTGGCGCGACCCTTGTTCACCGCGAGGTCGCGCCCCCAATAGTCGGCCACCCGTTCGTAGACGATGCTCTGGCCCGCCGAGACCCGGCCGACCTTGTAGGGACCCGAACCCAACGGCGCGACGAGTTGGGAGCTGTCGAAGGGATTCTGCGAGAACCAGGCCTTCGAGACGATCGGAAAGATCGCGATCGACAGGAGGGTGGTCGGCGCCTGCTTGCCCGAGAAGGTCAGCCGCACGGTCCGTGGATCGATCGCCTCGGCCGCCGTCATCTCGGCGAGCGGCAGCATGAGCACCGGGTGGCCCTTCTCCTTGAAGGTCGCATAGGTGAAGGCGACGTCTTCGGCCGTCACCGGCGTTCCGTCGTGCCAGCGCGCCTCCGGGCGCAGCCGGAAGATGAAGCTGTTGCGGTCGGCTGAAATCTCGACCGTCTCGGCCAGGAGGCCGTAGAGCGCGTCCGGTTCGTCCAGCGCGCGCGTCATCAGCGCGTCGTAGCACATCTCCATGCGCGGCGGCGCATCGCCGGTCAGGACGAAGGTGTTCAGGGTGTTGAAGGTCGTGACGTTCTGGTTGAACTGCCAGTTCGGCGGCGAGAAGTTCAACGTGCCGCCCTTTGGGGCGTCGGGGTTCAGGTAGCCGAAATGCGTGAAATCGGGCGCGTATTTGAGGTCGCCGAAGGCCGAAACGCCATGCAGGGGCGTGTCGGTCTTGCTTTGGGCGAAGGCGCGGAACGGCAACGCCGGCGCCAGCGCCGCGCCGGCCGCGAGCGCCAGAAACTCACGGCGCCCAAGTCCCTGCCCCCGACTGCTCATCAGTTCGACCGTCCGTACTTCGCGGCCAGCGCCTTTTCCTTATCGACATCGATCCACCAGGACTCGGTGTCGGGACCGATATAGGTGGGCTGCTTTTCCGGGATGCCGAACTTGTTCCAGTAAGCGTAGAAGTCCACGTCTCGGGTCAGCTGCGGCACATAATAGTAGTTCCACAGCAGCACGCGATCGAGTGCATGCGTCGCCGCCAGTAGGTCGTCGCGGTCGGTTGCGAAGATGACGCGCTCCACCAGCTTGTCGACCACAGGGTTCTTGATGCCGGAATAGTTGCGCGAACCTGGCGTGTCGGCTGCTTTCGCGGACCAGAATTCACGCTGCTCATTGCCGGGCGACTCGGACTGCGCGAGCGGCGCCAAGATCATGTCGAAGTCGTAGTCGTTGAGGCGGTTGGTGTATTGGGACGTATCGACGACCCGCATGCGCGCTGTGATGCCGATCTTTCGCAACGTCTCCGCATAAAAATTGAACGGCGCCTCCAGCGCGTCACTGGCGCTCAACACCTCGAACTCGAAGGGTTTGCCGCCGGCATCGACCAGCTTGCCGTTCTTCAAAGTCCAGCCGGCCTCGGACAGGAGCTTGAGCGCCTCGCGCAGATGCGTGCGCTCGTCCTGCGGCGTTGCATAGACCGGCAGCTTGAATTCCTGCGTGAACAACTCCGGCGGCAGTTCGCTCCTGAACGGCTCGAGGATTTCGAGTTCCTTGCCCTCCGGTAAGCCAGAAGAGGCAAGGTCGCTGCCCATGAAATAGCTGTTCACGCGGGTGTTGAGCCCGAAGGACAGCATGCGGTTCGGCGTCTCGAAGTCATAGGCCAGCGTCAACGCCTGGCGCACCTTGCGGTCGGCGAAAAGCGGCCGCCGCGCATTCATGGCAAAGCCCTGGAACTTCGCGCCGCTGATCGACTGAAATTCTTTCTGGATGACGTCACCCGCCTTCAGCGCCGGGAAATCGTACTTGGTCTTCCAGTTACGCGCGCTCGGTTCGCGGTTGATGTCCTCGAATCCGCCCTTGGTGAAAGCCTGCCAAGCTGCCTCTGTGTCGAGGATGTATATGTATTTGCGCTTGTCGAAGTTCTCTCGGCCGATCTTCACGGGCAGCTTCGCACCCCAGTAGTCGGGTACGCGCGCCCAGACGATGTCCTGGCCGGGCCTGACGCTCTCTATCTTGTAGGCGGCAGAGCCTAGCGGCGGTTCCAGCGTCGGCTGCGTGATATCGCGCTTCCTCCCCTTTGCGTCCGTCCCTTCCCACCAGTGCTTCGGCAGGACGGCCAGATCGCCGAGAATCTTCGGCAATTCGCGATTGCCTTTCTGGTCAAAGCGGAATTCGACCTCGCGGTCGCCCACCGCCACGGCCTCGGTCACGTTTTCATAATAGCGGCGATACCAGGGGCTGAGTTCCTTCAGGGTGTTAAAGGACCAGATCACGTCATCGACGGTGATCGGCTGCCCGTCATGCCATCTGGCGCGGGGGTCCAGACGATAGGTCGCGGACGAGTAGTCGTCCGGATATTTGAAGGCCTCCGCGACCAGTGGGTGGCTGACGCTGGGTTCGTCGATGGATTGCTCCATGAGGGTGTCATAGAGCAGCCCTCCGCCGAACGGCGCGAGACCCGCAGCCGGAGTGCCTCGCACGATATACGGATTGAGACTGTCGAAGGACCCCTGGACGACCGAATTGAGGGTGCCGCCCTTCGGTGCGTCGGGGTTGACGTAGTCGTAGCGCTCGAAGTTCTCGCCATACTTGGACTTGCCCATCAGCGAGCTTGTCGTATGCCATTCCTGCGCTCCCGCCGAACTCAGGGACAGCGCCACAGCGGCAAAAGTTCCGAGAAGCAGGGCGGCGGTTGATCGCATTCGGGCCTCGCGCTGAGATAACGAAAACCGGCCGTGCCGGCGGAAGGGTCAATCCCTTGTAACAAAAAAGCCGGGCTGAACCCGGCTTTTTCGTGATGGATCGCATTACATTTTCGTCATTCGGCGGGGGCCGGCTCCGCAGGCGCGGCAGGTTCAGACGGAACGGCCTCGGCAGGCGGCGCCGGCTCGGCGGCGGGGGCCGCGGGTTCGGCGGCGGGGGCCGCGGGTTCGGCGGCAGGCGCTTCGCCGGCTGGAGCGGATGCAGGCTCGGCCGCCGGGGCCGTGACCTCGGGAAGCGGGGCCGGGCTGTCAGCCAGCGTGCGCAAAAAGGCGATCAGGTTGGCGCGCTCGGTCGGGTTCTTCAGACCCGCAAAGCCCATGGCGGTGCCCTTGACCAAGCCCTTCGGCGACAGCAGGAAATTATTCAGGTGTTCGTAGTCCCAGACGACGGAGCCGCCCTGCGAGAACTCCTTCATCGCGCCGGAATAGGCGAAACCCTCATGCGAGCCGATGGGGCGGTTGACGATACCCCAGAGATTCGGGCCGACCTTGTTGGCGCCGCCCTTGTCGATGGTATGGCAGGCGGAACACTTCTTCTCGACGGCCTGGCCGGCCGTCGCGTCGGCGGAGGCCAGCAGGACCGCTATAGGCTCCTCGGCCGGAGCCTCGGCGGCGCCAGCCGCTGCGACCTCGGTCGCCTCGATGATGAAACCTTCTTTTTCAGGATGCGGAGCCGCGAAGATCGCGCCCGAAATGATGCTCAGGGAAAAGACAACAAATACGGTCCCTAGAAATGCGCCGATTAACTTGTTGTATTCGAATGAATCCATTCGCCCCTGGCTCCCTTGTCCTCCGAGCCTGCTGCCTTGCGCGGCTGGACGGCATCCTGCTTTGATCGACCGGGCCGGCCGATTTGGGCGGAAACTAGGGCTTTTGCTTGGTCGTTGCAACACCTATAAGGGCGGCTCCCATGAGACCTTTTGCCACTTTTTGACGCGTCCTGTTTCAACCCCGCCCGATCGAGATGTCGACCCTTGTCCTGATCCCCGCCCGCATGGCCTCCACACGGCTTCCGGGCAAGCCGCTGGCCGATATCGCCGGCCGGCCGATGATTGTCCATGTGGCCGAGCGCGCGCGGGAAAGCGGGCTGGGCAGGGTCGTGGTGGCGACCGACAGCGTCGAGGTGGCTGATGCCGTGCGGGCCGCCGGGTTCGACGCGGCGATGACCCGCTCCGACCATCAGTCCGGATCGGACCGCATCCACGAGGCGCTGAGTGCGATCGACCCGGAGAGGGTTGTGGATATCGTGGTCAATGTTCAAGGCGATCTTCCGACGATCGAGGCGGAGATTGTTCGATCTGCCATTCGGCCACTGCAAAATGACGCCGTCGATATCGCAACGCTGTGCGTCGAGATCGTGCGCGAGGATGAAAAGACCAACCACAACGTGGTCAAGCTCGTCGGCTCGACGCTCTCTCCAACGCGGCTGAAGGCGCTTTATTTTACCCGCGCGACCGCGCCATGGGGAGAGGGTCCGCTCTATCATCACATCGGGCTCTACGCCTATCGCCGCACAGCGCTTGAGCGTTTCGTGGCGCTTGCGCCCTCCCCGCTCGAGCAACGCGAGAAGCTGGAGCAGCTTCGCGCCCTGGAGGCCGGCATGCGAATCGATGCCGAGATCGTCCGGTCTGTTCCGCTCGGCGTGGATACGCCTGATGACCTCGAGCGCGCCCGCGCCATGCTTGCGAAATGATGGGATAGAAGATGTCGCCAGACAGGACAAACCGCATATCGTTCCAAGGCGAGCCCGGCGCCAACTCCGACACCGCCTGCCGCAACGTCTTCCCGTCGATGGAACCGCTGCCCTGCCCGACCTTCGAGGACGCGTTCAACGCGGTCGAGAGCGGCAAGGCCGATCTCGCCATGATTCCGATCGAGAACACGATCGCCGGCAGGGTCGCGGACATTCACCACCTGCTGCCTGAATCGAAGCTGCACATCGTCGGCGAATATTTCCTGCCCATCCACTTCCACCTGATGGTGCTGCCGGGTGTCTCCCGCAAGGAAATCAAGACGGTCCACAGCCATATCCATGCGCTCGGGCAATGCCGGAAATATATCCGCAAGAACAGCTGGAAGCCGGTCGTCGCCGGCGACACGGCCGGCGCAGCCAAACTGGTGGCAGAGATGCAGGATCGGACGATGGCGGCACTTGCGCCCAAGCTGGCCGCCAGCCTCTACGGGCTCGATATCCTGGAAGAGAATGTCGAGGACACCGACACCAACGTCACGCGCTTTGTCGTGCTGACGAAATCCAAGCAATGGGCCGAACGCCCGACGCCGGACGCGAAGATGATGACGACGTTCATCTTCCGCGTGCGCAACGTTCCCGCCGCACTCTACAAGGCGATGGGCGGCTTCGCCACCAACGGCGTCAACATGACCAAGCTGGAGAGCTACCAGCTTGGCGCCTTCACGGCGACGCTGTTCTACGTGGATATAGAAGGCCACCCGGACGACGCGAACGTGAAGCTGGCGCTCGACGAGCTTCGCTTCTTTTCCAAGGAAGTGCGCATCGTCGGCGTCTATCCCCGCAGCGCCTCGCGCGAGGAATGGAAGGTTTCAGACTAAGGACTGCTTCTATGCCGGGTTGACGCCTCCGGTCAGGCGAGCGGCGTGTAGTCGATCTCCAGAAACGCTTCCACCTCGGGGATCCAGCGGTCGCGCACATAGGCGACATGGACCGGATGGTCGTTGTAGCCGTCGTACGCCTTCTGGTCGGCGAACTCCATCGAGTAGCCGAAATGGAAATCGTTCTTCGGGCTGACCTGGTTCAGCCGCTCGAACTTTTCGACGCCCGGGATGCTTCCCAGCGCCGTTCCTGCCTCGAGAAAGGCTCTCTCCTCTGCCGAACCGCGCGGATGTTTCAGGCGAAAGGCGACGGTGTGGCGGATCATGGACGGCATTCCCCCCTTTGCGGTGTGTTGAAACGGTCGCGATCAGGCGCTCTCGGCCCAGGCGCGGATGAGATGGTGGGCGATCGCGCCGGGTGGCGGCGTGAAGAGCGTCGGGTGCGTCTTGTCGAGCATGGAAAGCACCTCGGCGCGATCGAACCAGCGGCAGTCCTCGAGTTCGGCCGTATCGGGCGTGATGTTTTCGTCCAGAGCCTCGCCGAAACAGCCGATCATGAGCGAATAGGGAAACGGCCATGGCTGGCTGGCGTGATAAACGACGCGTCCGAGCCGGATGCCCGATTCCTCGAAGGTTTCGCGACGCACGGCGTTTTCGATCGTCTCGCCGGGCTCGATGAAGCCTGCCAGCGCCGAATACATGTTCGGCGGGAAATGTCGCCCGCGACCGAGGATGCAGCGGTCCCGCGTCACGGTAAGCATGATGGCGACGGGGTCGGTGCGGGGAAAGTGCTCCGTGGCGCAGGCAGTGCAGACCCGCTTGTAGCCGCCGATCCGCATTTCGCTCGGCTGACCACATTTTCCGCAGAAGCGATGGCTGGCGTGCCACGCAAGCAGGCTGGCGCCCTGCGCCAGCGCACCGAGCGCTCCCGCATCCACCAGATTCTGCATGTAGACCGAGCGATAATCGACGGCCTTGATGGATTCCGGAAGGCCTTCGTCTTCCACGACGACCGACACCGCGAGGACGGGCCCATTGTCGTCAACGCCCAGCAGCACGGCGTCGCGAACATCAGCGCCAAGCGCCTTCGCCTCCGCCAAGGGGAAATAGCTGGACGCGACTGCATCGCCGTTGAACTTCAGGAGGATTCGTCCGCCGCCCATGAGCAAAAGCCGCGCCGAAGGATCGCTAAGGGCGGTGTTCGCGGACTCGTCCGACCGCTTCTCCGCCTGCCTGTCGATGACATTGCCGGCAAACCCGACGAACTGGCTTGGCTCGGCTTGCGGCGCGTCGAAGAGGCGAAAGGTCATGGAAAGTGCTCTGGCGGGCTGCTGGAGGGTCTGACGCTTATAACGCCGCCCTTACGCTTTCGGCAAACTGGTGCAATTCGGCACGCTCATAGGGCTCGCGCACGCCATGGCCCCAGACCGGGCCCGGCCAAGCGGCGTCGCCCTCGTTGCGGGCAATGACATGGACATGAAGCTGGCGCACGATGTTGCCAAGTGCACCCGTGTTTATCTTGGCGCACCCGGTGACGCGCTTGAGCGCCTGCGCCACCATATTCGTCTCGAAGGTCAGCATGGCCTGGTCGAGCGGCGTCAGGTCGTGGATCTCCACCGCGTCGGGCCGCTGTGGCACGAGGACCAGCCATGGCCAGCGCCTGTCGTTCATGATGCGCAGTTCGCACAGCCCGAGCCACATCAGCGGGTCGGTGTCGGCATCCAGCCGCGCATCCAGCGAAAATCCGGCCTTCAGGCCCGGCAGCATGGCGTTTCCCTCGTTTTGAATGAAGCTAGAGCGGCGCCGGGAAGCCTGCAAGTGAATCGTGCGAGCCGGCCGTTCGCGCTCTTGCAATCGGCGGCCAAATTGCCGATATGGGTCGCGGGAGGTTGGTGGTGGACGCGCCACTCGCCAACCGGGTCAGGTCCGGAAGGAAGCAGCCCTAACGAGCACGGAACGGGTCATTGTTCCAGCCTCCCGCCTTCCCTCGACCGCCCGCCGCAGTGCCGCGTCATTGACGCAGCAAAGCCGCGCGGGCGAAAGTCGGGGAAGTGGAATCGCCCGCTGAGGCGGGCAAGGGAGTTTCGAACGCGCCGATGAGCGACGCCGGCAAGGAACTGGAAGGCAAGGCCGCCGGCGGCTACCGGGTTCTCGCGCGCAAATACCGCCCTGCGGATTTTTCCTCCCTCATCGGCCAGGAGCCGATGGTTCGCACGCTGACCAATGCGTTTTCGACCGGGCGGATCGCGCAGGCGTGGATGCTGACCGGCGTGCGCGGTGTCGGCAAGACGACCACGGCGCGCATCCTGGCGCGCGCGCTCAACTACAAGACGACTGACATCGACCAGCCTTCGGTCGACCTGACGGTGCCGGGCGAACACTGCAAGGCGATCATGGAAGGTCGCCATGTCGACGTGGTCGAGATGGACGCCGCGTCGCATACCGGCATCGACGATATCCGCGAGATCATAGAGCAGGTGCGCTATGCGCCGGTCTCGGCCCGCTACAAGGTCTACATCATCGACGAGGTTCATATGCTCTCGACGCAGGCCTTCAACGGCCTGCTGAAGACGCTCGAGGAACCGCCGCCGCATGTGAAGTTCATCTTCGCCACCACCGAGATCCGCAAGGTGCCGATCACCGTGCTGTCGCGCTGCCAGCGCTTCGACCTCCGGCGCGTCGATGCGGGCATGCTGACCGGGCATCTGAACCGCATCGCCGGGCTGGAAGGCATTGCCGTGGACGACGAGGCTGTCGCCATGGTCGCCCGCGCCGCGGAAGGGTCCGTTCGCGACGCGCTCTCCATCTTCGACCAGGCGATCGCGCATGGCGCCGGTACCGTTACTGCCGAACAGGTCCGCTCCATGCTGGGGCTCGCCGATCGCGGGCGCGTCGTCGATCTGTTCGAGCATTTGATGAAGGGCGATACAGCTGCCGCGCTGACGGAGTTCCGCGCCCAGTACGATGTCGGCGCGGACCCGGCCGCCGTGCTGACCGACCTTGCGGAGTTCAATCATCTGGTGACGCGGCTGCGTTTCGTGCCGTCGGCGGCAAGCGACGTGTCCCTGTCGGAGGAGGAGCGGCGGCGCGGCGCGGCGTTCTCCACCAGCCTTTCGGTGCGCGTGCTGTCGCGCACCTGGCAGATGCTGCTCAAGGGCATCCCGGAGGTGCAGTCCTCCAACCGTCCGGCAAGTGCTGCCGAAATGGTGCTGATCCGCATCGCGCACGCGGCCGAGTTGCCGACGCTCGACGAGGCGCTGAAGTCGCTTGGTGATGCGCCGCAGGGTGGTGGGTTGCCAGGCCGGCCCTCCGGTTCTTCACCCTCGCCGGGCAATGGCGTCACGAATGCCGTCTCCGCCGCCCGCGCGCCGGTGACGACGGGCGGCGGCCAGACGATGCGTCTGGTCGAGAGTGCGCCGGTGGACTATGTGGCGCCGCCGCAGCCGGTGGCTGAAGCTGCACCGGCCGTGCCGGTAAGGTCGCTTGAGGATATCGCGGCGCTTGCCGACGCAAATCGCGACATGCTGTTCAAGACGCAGTTCAAGGCCTGTGTCCGGCTTGTCGGCATCGAGCCGGGCAAGCTCTCGGTCAGCCTAACCGCCGATGCGCCAAGGACCCTGGCCAACGACCTCAGCAACCGACTGGAAAAATGGACCGGGCGGCGCTGGCTGGTTTCCGTGTCGCGCGAGGATGGTGGGCCGACGCTGGCCGAGGCCGAAGCCGCGAAGAAGAACGATGCCATCCTCGACGCCAAGAACGATCCCGCCGTCGCCGCGATCCTGTCGCGGTTTCCCGGCGCGAGGATTGTCAACATAAGCATTCCGGACGCGCCGGCCGACGAACAACAGACTGAGACCGACCCGCTGCCCGATCCGGGCGTGGACGACGACGAAACAGATATCTGACGGAGGCAAGTATGAAGGATCTTCTCGGCCTGATGGGCAAGGCGAAGGAGATGCAGGCCAAGTTCCAGGCCATGCAGGAAGACATCGCCACGCTTGAGGCCTCCGGCGTTGCGGGTGGCGGGATGGTCAGCGTGACGCTGACCGGCAAGGGCGAGATGAAGTCGTTGAAGATCGATCCGTCGCTCTTCAAGGAAGAGGAAGTCGAGATTCTCGAGGATCTCCTGCTTGCCGCGCACAACGACGCCAAGGCCAAGGTCGAGGCCACCGTGCAGGAGAAGACGCGCGAACTGACCGCCGGCCTGCCGATCCCGCCGGGCATGAAGCTGCCGTTTTGAGGGAGTAGTGAGTAGCGACTAGGGAGTAGTGAAAGGGACGCCGGCGTCTCATATCCAGCCAGTCCGTCCCTACTCACTATTCTCTACTCGCTACTCCCTATATCTAGCCTATGTCTTCCAAACGAATCGCCGGCCCCGAAATCGAGCGTCTGATCCAGCTTCTGGCCAAGGTACCGGGGCTCGGGCCGCGCTCGGCCCGGCGGGCGGCGCTGCATCTCATCAAGAAGAAAGACCAGCTGCTCGCGCCGCTGACCTCGGCGATGGGCGATGCACTCGACAAGGTCCGAATCTGTTCGGTCTGCGGCAATGTCGACACCAGCGACCCCTGCATGATCTGCACGGATGCGCGGCGCGATGCCGGGACCATCATCGTTGTTGAAGATGTCTCCGACCTGTGGGCGCTGGAACGGGCCGGGTCGATGAGCGCGCTTTTCCATGTGCTGGGCGGCACGCTGTCGCCGCTCGACGGCATCGGTCCCGACCAGCTGAACATCCGGACCTTGATCGACAGGGTGTCGGGCGGCGCGGTTAAGGAGATCATCCTTGCGGTCAACGCCACGGTCGAGGGCCAGACGACGGCGCACTATCTCACAGACCAGCTTGCTGGCTTCGGCGTGAAGGTGACGCGGCTGGCGCATGGCGTGCCGGTCGGCGGCGAACTCGACTATCTCGACGAGGGGACGCTGTCCGCAGCGCTGAAGTCGCGGACAGCTTTTTGACACGGTTGGCGGGCATGGGGGTTCGATGAAACGATTCTGCCTGCTTTCTGCATTTGTCGCCCTGATCTCAGGCATTCTCGTCGCGGGCCCGGCTAGTGCCCAAAACATCGATGCGCAATTCCGCTCATGGCTGGCGAATGACCTTTGGCCAGAAGCAAAGGCCAAGGGGGTTTCGAAGAAGACGTTCGACGCCGCCTTTGCAGGTGTATCGCCCAATCTCAAGCTGCCCGACCTCGTGCTGCCCGGCCAGAAGGCCGAGACGCCGAAGAAACAGAATCAGGCGGAGTTCGGCTCACCGGGCAATTATTTCGCAGAGAAGACAATCGGCGCGGTGGTATCGGGCGGCCGTTCGCGGGCCGGGCGCCATGCGAAAACGCTTGCCGCGATCGAGAAGCAGTATGGCGTTCCGGCGGGCGTGGTGCTGGCGATCTGGGGGCGCGAATCCGGCTTCGGCGCGGCGAAGATTCCTTACGATGCGTTCGAGGTGCTGGGAACGAAAGCGTTCCTCGCCACGCGCAAGGACATGTTCCGCAAGGAGGTCATCGCCGCGCTCGTGATGGTCGAGCAGGGCAAGGTGTCGCGCGGCTCGATGAAGTCGTCCTGGGCCGGCGCGCTTGGGCAGCCGCAATTCCTGCCGACATCCTTCCTCGATCATGCGGTCGATTTCGACGGCGATGGCGTCGCAGATATATGGAACTCGACGCCCGACACGCTGGCCTCGATAGCCAACTATCTTGTCAATTACGGCTGGGTAAAGGGGCGCGACTGGGGGTTCGAAGTTGCTGTCCCGGACGGCATCTCCTGCTCGCTCGAAGGTCCGGACCAGGGCAAGAGGATTTCCGAATGGGCCTCGCTCGGCGTCAAGCGCGTGAGCGGCAAGCCGTTTCCGCAGAACGAGCAGAAGGCCGAGGGATACCTTCTTATGCCGGCCGGTCGCGCCGGGCCTGCCTTCATCGTGACGCCGAATTTCTACGTGCTGAAGGAATACAACGAGAGCGATCTTTACGCCCTTTTCATCGGCCATGGCGCTGATCGCATCGCCGGCGGCGACAAACAGTTTGCCGGCAAATGGGGAAAGGTTGGCGGGCTCTACCGCTCCGATGTCGCGGCGATGCAGCGCGGGCTGGAGAAGGCCGGCTATGACGTCGGCGGCGCCGACGGCCTGCCCGGCTTCAAGACGCGCCGCTCGATCGGCGACTGGCAGACAAAGAGCGGCATGGCGCCGACCTGCTTTCCCGATGCGGCAATTGTAAAAGCGCTGCGCTAGGTCTGGAGCATGTTCCCACTTTTCGGGATCATGTTTTAAGGCCGCCTGAAGCCGGTCGGGCCGCCGTAGAGATAGCCGATGCGGTCGATCGCTTCGGCAAGTCCCTCGCGCGAGACCATCATGGTGTGGCCGTTGGCGTGGATCATGGTGCGCGCGTCGGTCATGATGGCGACATGCCCCTTCCAGAAGACGAGGTCGCCACGACGCAGGCCGGAATGGTTTGCGCCCGGCTCGACCGGCTCTCCAAGGCCCGCAGCCTGCATATCGGAATCGCGCAGCACCTCGCGACCTGCCATGCGCATGGCCAGTTGCACCAGCCCCGAGCAATCGATGCCGAAGGCGGTCGCGCCGCCCCAGAGATAGGGCGTCATCAGGAGGGTCTCGGCGACCGTGACATAGTCGGATGCATGGTCACCGAGCGGACGAAGGTGGGCGGCGATGGCAGCCTCGCCCGTCGACAGCATCGCATAGCGCGTGCCGCGCGTCTCGGCGAAGCCGGTGACTGCAACGGCCGAACCGAGCGAGAGTTCGCCATGCCTCGGCAGCTTCAGATCGGGAGCCGGATAAAGAAATGTGCGCGGCACGTTGACCAGATGCGTGGTCGCATCCATTCGCGCGCCGAGCGACGGCGACGGGACATAGCCGACGTAGCCGTCGCGCACCGACTGGATCCATGCCCAGCCGCCCGCCTCGTCGAAGACTTCCACGTCGTCGCCATAAAGAAGCTGGGTGTCGAGGCCGGCACCGATGCGGGGTTCACGCAGCACGTCGGCGACGTGAACGACGACCCGCGCCGGCCGGCCGGCGACGAACCGTCCGGCCTCCACCGCGCCTTCCAGCCTGACATCGGCGAGATCGGGCCGGAAAGCGTGCAATCTCCTGTCACATGCCGTCAAAGCGGAAGCTCCTGTGCCTTGGCGATGATAGCATCGCCAAACCGCTCGACATAGAGCGCGCCGTCGACGGTGCGCCGGATCAGCACGTTGCGCTTGTCCTTCTCGTCGCGGTGGCGCGAGACGAGCTTAATCGCGCCCATCGTGTCGAGTGCACGGGTGATGACAGGCTTGGTCACGTTGAGCCTCGCGGCCAGCCCGCGCACCGTATGCGGCGGCTGGTCGAGATAGATGGTGAGCAGGATCGCCATCTGGCGAACGGTCAGGTCCGGTGCGTCATCGCGGACCTCGGACAGCGAAACCTGCTGCCACAGACGCAGAGCCTGCAGGGGGCGCAAAACGATCATGGCGCAAGGCTAACCGACAATCGTTTCGTATCCGTTTCATTTTCCTGACGAACGATACCGGTCCGAAATGATCCGTTCCAGCGCGCGGATGCCCTGTGCTTCGCCGCCGGCCGGCCCATAAGGCCTGTCGGACGGGTTCCAGGCGAAGATGTCGAAATGCGCCCAGCTTTTCGCCTTCTCGACAAAGCGATACAGGAACAGCGCGGCCGTCACCGAGCCGGCGAAACCATCCGTCGTCACGTTGTTCATGTCGGCCACCTTGGACGACAGCTTTGCGTCGTAGGGGCGCCAGAGCGGCATGCGCCAGAGCGGGTCCTCTTCTTCCACGGCAGCGGCGGAAAGGGCCGAGGCCAGCGCATCGTCGTCCGTGTAGAAGGGCGGCAGGTCGGGGCCGAGCGCGACACGGGCCGCTCCCGTCAGCGTCGCCATGTCGATGAGAAGGTCGGGCGCTTCCTCGTCGGCAAGCGCCAGCGCATCGGCCAGCACCAGCCGGCCCTCGGCGTCGGTGTTGCCGATCTCGACGGTCAGCCCCTTGCGGCTGGTGAGCACGTCGCCCGGCCGGAAGGCATTGCCGGCGATAGCGTTCTCCACGGCCGGGATGAGCACGCGCAGCCTGACCTTCAGGCCGGACGTCATGATC
The DNA here is from genome assembly GCF_016793485.1 of Mesorhizobium sp. Classification (GTDB taxonomy): domain Bacteria; phylum Pseudomonadota; class Alphaproteobacteria; order Rhizobiales; family Rhizobiaceae; genus Mesorhizobium_K. The sequence goes on from NZ_JAEULZ010000018.1 coordinate 91,625, forward strand.
ATCGAGGCAAGGCCGAGCACGTTGGCCGCGCCGCCCATATCCTTCTTCATCGTCAGCATGCTGGCGGCAGGCTTGATGTCGAGGCCGCCGGTATCGAAGCAGACGCCCTTGCCGACCAGCGTCACCTTCGGCGCGGACTTCGGGCCCCAGGTGATGTCGATGAGCCGGGGCGCATCTGGCGAGGCGCGGCCGACGGCGTGGATCATCGGAAAGTTTTTCGCCAGAAGATCGTCGCCCTTCACGACCGAAATCTTCGCCTTGAACCTGGCCGCAAGAGACCTTGTTGCCTGTTCGAGTTGCTCCGGCCCCATGTCGGACGTCGGCGTGTTGACGAGATCGCGCGTCAGCGAGATGGCGTCGGCCGTCCACCGCAGCCGGTCGACGTCGGTCCCGGCGGGAGCGGCAAGCCTGAGGTCGCGGCCTGGCTTCTTGCCGTAACGCGTGAAGACATAGCCGCCGAGCAGGATGCCAAGCGCCGCAAGCGCGGGCTTTTCAGGTGTCGCGGCGAAATGCCAGTCTCCCGCCGGAAGCGCTTTTGCCAGCGCACCGGCGCCGAGCGCGGCATGGTCCTTGGCAGCCCCGACGCCGAAGAGCGCGCCGACGACCGCACCGCGCGGGTCGGGGAGAAGAAGCGTCTTGCCCGCCTCGCCGTTGAAGCCCGACGCTTCGGCCCAGGCAAGCGCCGTCGCGTCCAATCCCACGTCCGACAACCCGTTTTTGGCCACCAGATGGATCGGCCGGGAGGACCGCGATTTCTTGTCGATCAGTTCAACAGGCATGCTTCGAATCCTTGTTCACCGCGTCATCGGCTTCCGTAATTAACCATCCGTTAGGGTTAACGGAATATTGCTTTTCAGGTCCGGCGCTTGGCCCAGCGGGCCCGAGCGAACAGATTGGGAGATCCGGGACAGATGTTGACCAGCCGCTCGATGAACGCAACGGGAAAGAACCTGCTCCGGGCGACCGCCGCCATCGCAATTGCGATGAGCCTGGCCGGATGCGGCACCAGCAAGATGACCACCGGGTCCATTTCAAAATCATCGGGCAAGGCTGTCGAGGAGATGTCGGCGGGCGAGCTCGCCAACGCCAGCGGCTCGCTCGGCAAGGCCTACGCCGCCAAGCCGACCGACAAGGCGACCGCGCTTAAATACGCGCAGGTTTTGCAGATGAACGGCAGCACGGACCAGGCGCTCGCCGTGATGCGCAAGCTCGCCATCGAGAACCCTAACGACCGACAGGTGCTGGCAGCCTACGGCAAGGCGCTCGCCAGCGCCGGCGACCTGGAGCCGGCGCTCGACGCGGTGCGTCGCGCGCAGACCCCTGAGTATCCTGACTGGAAGCTGTTTTCGGCCGAGGCCGCGATCCTCGACCAACTCGGCAAGTCAAACGAGGCGCGCGCGCTCTACCGCAAGGCGCTCGACCTCAAGCCCAACGACCCGACGATCCTGTCCAACCTCGGCATGTCCTATGTGCTGGAGGGCGATCTGAAGACGGCAGAGACCTACATGCGCTCCGCAGCACAGCAGCGCTCGGCAGACAGCCGCGTGCGCCAGAACCTGGCGCTCGTCGTCGGCTTGCAGGGACGGTTCGAGGAAGCCGAGCAGATCGCCAGCCAGGAGCTGTCGCCCGATCAGGCCAAGGCGAACGTCGCCTATCTCAGAAGCATGCTGGCGCAGCAGAACGCCTGGAGCCAGCTCAAGGACGAAGACAAGAAAAAGAAGAACTGAGTTTTCAGTTAGACGTCATCCGATCCGCTTCGGATCGATCTTTGCCATCGGAACCGCGCATTCGATCACAATGCGGCCGGCCAGCGCCGGGTCGATGGCAGCCTTGCCCGCCTCGATGGCTCGCTGGAGCGCAAAGCCGAGCGTCATCGGCCACCGCGTCGGCGGTACTTCATAGAGCTTCAGCCCATCGAGAAACCTCGGCCACAAATGGCGGATGTAGTTGAACGGGCTATCGCTCGGGCGATGCGCCGCGGGAAGCTGTGGTTCTCCAAAACTGTCGCCGCCTACCGTTCTCGCAACGTGCGCCATGGTCTGTTCAACCATCGCCGCCGAAACGTCGCCGCCGCAGGCCTGCACAGCTCCCAAGGCCAGACTGAGCAATGCATGCGGGCTTTCGACGAGATAGCGATTGGGCAAGTCTCCAAAGAAATAGCGGTGGCCATCCTTTCCGGCAACAATCAAGAGATCGTTACCGGCTGGCCGGGCCCGGTCAGACATTTCGTCCAATGCAGCCAGTACACACGAGTAGCCACCATTCGAAGCAAGGATTGCAAGCAAATCCTCGACGCGAACGCCACGATCGCTCGCGATCAGCTTGCAGGTCATGTCGAACAGCAAATTGCCGACGAGTTGCGAGCGCTGGAACGGCTTTTCGCCTTCCGACTCACGCAGATTGCGGAGTACGGCGGCATGCCCTGGATGGGTCCCGCCACTTGCAGCCTCATTCGACGGCCGGGGCGGATCCTGCTGCGATGACTGTTTCCGGCCAAAGACAGGCTGTTTCATGGAAAGGGTTCTAACGGAAAACCTTTTAAGGTCAGGTAAGCATCTCCACCGGTCCGATGAGGCCGCCGCCGCAAGCCTTCGGCGAGCCAGCACGTATCCCATGGGAAGACGATCCTGCCCACCCGCCAAGCATTCAAGGCCGGAGGTCTCCGGCCTATTCCTGCATGGTTTTCTCGCCGTTGCCGAAGAGGCCGCCGCGCTGGTTGACCTGGATGATGGCCGGGCCGAGGATGATGGCGAAGAGCACCGGCAGGAAGAACAGGATCATCGGCACTGTGAGCTTCGGCGGCAGGGCGGCCGCCTTCTTCTCGGCCTCGTTCATGCGCATGTCGCGGCTTTCGTTGGCGAGCACGCGCAAGGCATGTGCGATCGGCGTGCCGTAGCGTTCGGCCTGAATGAGCGCCTGCCCGACCGACTTTACCGATTCCAGCCCGGTGCGCGCAGCAAGATTTTCATAGGCCTGCTTGCGTTCCGGCAAATAGGACAGTTCCGCATTGGTGAGGATCAGTTCCTCGGCGAGGCCAATCGACTGGCCGCCGATCTCGTCGGCCACCTTCCGGATCGCCGCCTCGATCGACATGCCGGATTCGACGCAGATCAGCATCAGGTCGAGCGCATCCGGCCATGCGAGCTGTATCGACTGCTTGCGCTTGCTCGCCTTGTTGTTGACGTAGAGGACGGGGGCATAGAAGCCCGCATATGCGCCGACGATGCAGACGAAACCCTTGATCATCGGCGGCTGTTCCGGCAGCCCGCCCAGAACGAAGACATAGACGGCCGTGGCCGCGAAGAACACGAAGGGCAGGACGAGGCGGAAGAAAAGGAAGCGGGTCAGCGGGTTCTGGCCGCGGAAACCCGCAACCTTGAGTTTGGCGACTGTATTCTCGTCGGCGAGCAGGCGTCTCAGGTCAAGCCGGTCGACGATCGCGCGCATGCCGTGCGACTGCTCTTCGCGCAAGCCCTTCCTGCGGCGATCGGCTTCGGCGGCGAGCCGCGCGCGTTGCTTCATGCGCAGTTCTTCACGCTCGAGCGCTACAGACTTCATGCGCGACTTCAGCACATTGCCCGACAGAGACGGCATCATCGTGAAGAAGGTCGCGAAGACCGCTATCCCCACCAGCATCGCGATGAGGAACGCAGGGTCTGTCAGGGCCTTGACGACTTGAGCGGTCATGCGATCGAAATCCTAAACTTCAAAATTCATCATCTTGCGCATTACGAAGATGCCGATCGACATCCAGATGCCCGAGACACCCAGGATCATGTGACCGGTGCTCGTCGTGAAAAGCGGCATGATGTAGTTTGGACTGGACAGGTAGACCAGGAAGCCGACGATGAACGGCAGCGCCCCGATGATGGCTGCCGACGCCTTGGCTTCCATCGACAGCGCCTGCACCTTGGCCTTCATCTTCTTGCGGTCGCGAAGCACGCGCGAGAGGTTGCCCAGCGCTTCCGAAAGGTTGCCACCCGCCTGGCTCTGGATCTGGATGACGATACCGAAGAATCCGGCTTCGGGGCATGGCATGGTTTCTGGCATGCGCAGCGTGGCTTCCGGGATCGACATGCCCAGTTGCTGGGATTCGACGATACGGCGGAACTCGCCCTTAACCGGCTCCGGCGCTTCGGATGCGATCAGCCTGATGCCATCGTTCAGCGGCAGACCGGACTTGACCGCACGCACGATGATGTCGAGCGCATTGGGAAATTCCTTGAGGAATGCCTTGACTCGGCGCGTGCGCAGAAAGCCTACCGCCCAGCGCGGGAGGCCGAAAGCGCCGGCGGCGAAGGCGCCCGGCAGTATCAGCAGCGGCGCACCAAAGAAGAAAGCGACCGCCGTTATGGCGACGCCGCAGACGATCGAATACAGGTAGAACCGTTCGACGGATATCTTCAGGCCAGCCTGCCTGAGCTGGATTCTCAGCGGCGGCTTCTTGATGTTCTTGTCGGAAGCGAGCTGCTTGGCGTCCAGCTCCTTGAGCGAATCCTGGACGGTCTTCTTGCGCTTGGCCGCTTCGGCGACGCGGTCGCGGTTGGCTTTTACGATAGACCTGTCCGTCTCGGCCTTCTTGATCGTATCGAGCCTGCGTTCGGTCGTCTTCTCCTCGGCGATATTGTTAAAGAGAAACGCATAGGCCACCGCGCCCGCGCTGAACCCCGCAAGCACGATAAAAGCCAGTACCGTGGTGTCGATTCCGAACATCCGAGGTCAGCGTCCTTTTGGCCTGGGCATCAGCTCGCCCGCTTCTCCATGGATTCCAGCGCGGCAGCGAGACGCTGTTCCTCGCCGAAGTAGCGCGCGCGATCCCAGAAGTGCGGGCGACCGATGCCGGTCGACACGTGCTCGCCGAGCAACTTTCCGCCGGCGTCCTCGCCCTTGATGTTGTAGAGGACAAGATCCTGCGTGATGATCACGTCGCCTTCCATGCCGATCACCTCGGTGATGTGGGTGATGCGGCGCGAGCCGTCGCGCAGACGAGCGGCCTGAATGATGACGTCGACTGAGCCGACGATGATCTCGCGCACCGTCTTCTGCGGCAAGGTGTAGCCGCCCATGGCAATCATGGATTCCATACGGTTCAGACACTCGCGCGGGCTATTGGAGTGGATGGTGCCCATCGAGCCATCGTGACCCGTGTTCATCGCCTGGAGGAGGTCGAACACCTCCGGTCCGCGCACTTCGCCGACGATGATCCGTTCCGGACGCATGCGAAGGCAGTTCTTGACGAGATCGCGCATGGTGACCTCGCCCTCGCCCTCGAGATTCGGCGGACGGGTTTCCAGTCGCACCACATGCGGCTGCTGCAGTTGAAGCTCCGCCGAGTCCTCGCAGGTGATGACGCGCTCCTCGCGATCGACATAGTTGGTCAGGCAGTTGAGAAGCGTCGTCTTTCCCGAGCCTGTACCGCCCGAAATGATGATATTGCAGCGGACGCGCCCGATGATCTTCAGCACCTCCGCGCCTGCCGGCGAGATGGCGCCGAACTTGACCAGCTGGTCGAGCGTCAGCTTGTCCTTCTTGAATTTGCGGATGGTGAGCGCAGTGCCGTCGATGGCCAGCGGCGGCGCAATCACGTTGACGCGCGAGCCGTCCGGCAGACGCGCGTCGCAGATCGGGCTCGATTCGTCGACGCGGCGACCGACCTGGCTGACGATGCGCTGACAGATGTTGAGAAGCTGCTGGTTGTCGCGGAACCGCACACCCGTCTGCTCGACCTTGCCGTTCACCTCGATGTAGACGTTGCGCGAGCCGTTCACCATGATATCGGCGATGTCGTCGCGGGCCAGCAACGGCTCAAGCGGGCCATAGCCAAGCACGTCGTTGCAGATGTCCTCGAGCAGTTCCTCCTGCTCGGCGATCGACATCGCGAAGTTCTTGATCGCGATGATGTCGTTAACGATGTCGCGGATTTCCTCGCGGGCGCTGTCGGGATCAAGCTTGGCGAGCTGCGACAGGTCGATCGTATCGATAAGCGCGGAAAAGACCTGGCTCTTGGTGTCGTAGTATGTCTCGCTGCGTTCCCGTTGCATCCGGCGCGGCTCGGCCGCGAGCGGCGGGGCCTCCACGGCTCGCCGCGCCGCAGGGGCGGCGGCTGCCGGAGCAGGCTGGGCGGAAGCAGGCGTTGGGCTGCGCGTCGGCTCCGGCGCTACGCGTTCAGGCGCCACGGTCTGCGCTGGCGCGCGGAACTCGGGCGTTGCCCGCGAACCATCGTCGTTACCTCGTTTACCGAACATGTGCCCCTACCACTCCGTCGGACTATGACTTCTTCTTCGGCTTGATCTTGCCGAGCAGGCCGCCCAGCCCGGCCAGTCCCGCCTTTTTCTTCTTCGTCTTGATCTCACTTCGTCCAGTCAGGACATGCGCGATTTCGTTGAAGACCGCGACCACCGGATGCGCGGCATCCATCTCGCCCAGCATGCGGCCGTTGTTTGACGCGTTGCCGAACAGCAGCGGCTCGAAGGGGATGACGGCCATAGGCGTGATGTCGAGCGGCTCGGTGAAATCTTCCGCCTTGATCTCGGGGCGCTTCGGCACGCCGGCCTGATTGATGATGAGCTTCGGCGGCGGATCGTTGGGCCGCAACCGCTTCAGCATGTCGACGATATTCTTGGTGTTGCGGAGGTTGGCCAGTTCGGGCGTCGCGGTGATGACCACGTCGTCCGCCTTTGCAAGCGTCGTCTTGGACCAGGCGGTCCAGATGTGCGGCACGTCGAGGACAAGCATCGGCGCGCTGCGCTGCGCCGTGTCGATGATCTGGGAAAACGCGTCCTGGTCGAAGTCGTAGACGCGCTCCAGCGTGGAGGGCGCGGCCAGCAACGACAGGTGATCGGAGCACTGCGCCAGCAGGCGGTCAAGATAGACCTCGTCGATGCGCTCCGGCGAGAAGACGGCCTCGGCTATACCCTGTGCGGGATCCTGGTCGAAATTTATGTTGGCGGTGCCGAATGCAAGGTCGAGGTCGGCGACAACGACGTCGGACTTGAAAAGATCCGACATCGTCCATGCGATGTTGTGCGCGATGGTCGAGGAACCAACGCCGCCCTTGGCGCCGATGAAGGCAACGGAACGGCCGATCGGTTCGGCTTCGGGGTCCACGAAGATGGTCGAGATGACGCTGACGACGTCCGCCATCGAGATCGGCGCAACGACATATTCGGAAACGCCGGAACGGATCAGCTCGCGGTAGAGCCCGACATCGTTGTAATGGCCGACGACGACAACCTTGGTGGTCGGGTCGCAATACTCAGCCAGTTCGTTCAACGACTGGAGCATCTCGCGCGGCTCCTTGCGGGATTCCAGGATGATCAGGTTTGGCGTCGGCGCGGACTTGTAAAGCTCCACCGCGGTTGCCGCGCCGCCCATGTGTATCTTCAGATGGGCCTTGGCCATGCGGCGATCTTCGCCGGCCCGCTCGATCGGCTGGGCTACGCCTTCCGTCTCGCAGAATGCCTGTATGGAAATGCGCGGAACAGGCCGCAGAGCCTGCATGGCGGCCACTTCCGGCTCCTTCTCGCTGCCGGTGGGGCTATCGTAAGCCAGATTGGTCATGTGCCCTTACCCCAAGTTCGTTTTGGCTCAGTAGCCGATATTCTCGTTGAAGCCTGAATCGCCGGTCTGGTAGTCGCCGATCACACGGCCACGGTTCTCCGCATCGATCGGGGTCTGCTTGCGCGGACCGAGCAGGTCGTTCGGATTGGCAATCTGCGCCGCCAGGTTGTTCTGGTAGGAGCAACCGAAGTTCGCATAGTGCTTGTTCTCGCTGGTGTTGAGGATGTCCTCAGGCCAGCGGCCGCATTTGCCCGTCTGCGCCTTAATGCCGACATAGGAGACACGCACCGGCGCAGACACCTCTTCGGGGCTGGCCTGGTAGGAGGAGAACATGATGCGATTTGCCGGGACGCCACTGTTTTTGGCTATGCGGGCGAAATCCTGCGCGGCGTCGCCGGCGGCGACCGCGTTGCCTGATCCCGAGGGCTTGATGATGTTCAGCGGCGGGGCGGCCGAGCGGTCGTAACTCGCCAGGAAGCCTTCGAGCGTTGCGCGCTGCGAGGCCGTTGCTCCTCTGGAGCTTGCGGCGACAGGAAGATCGAGCTTTTCTTCCTTCTCCCCAATAATGATCGGATGATTGGTCCGATAGTCGTCCGGGATCGCCCCGACGACAACCGAATCGCGCTTTTGCAGAGCGCATCCCGATATGAGCGAGACCGCGGCGGCGGCAAGCACGAGACGCATCATGGCCGGCGTCCCGGTCGGCTTGGTCCTGAACACTGTGTCAGACATGCCCGCAACCCTCACTTGTAGATGTAGCCGACGACGCCGTGGTAGCGGCCGTTGGGAAGATCGGTCTTCATTGTGCCGTAGACGCGATTGACGCGGCCGAGAAACATGCCGGCGCCGTCGCTTGCGGCGTTGAAATTGTCATCCGGCTTGGCGAGCTGATTGCGCGCCGTCGGCCGGGCTATGTAAGGCGTCACGATAATGACGAGTTCGGTCTCGTTGCGAACGAAGTCCCGGCTACGGAAGAGCGTGCCGAGAACCGGCAGTTTCGACAGACCAGGCATGCCGCTGATCGCCTGCCTGATGTCGTCCCGGACGAGACCGGCGATCATCATCGAGCCGCCCGACGGAAGCTCGACGGTGGTGTCGGCGAGGCGCTTGCGGATGGAGAGCGCCGTCATGCCGGGCAGGGAGCCGGAGCCTTCGAGCGTGACCGATCCTTCGTTCGTGGGTTCGGATACGGAAGTGCGTATCTTCAGGCTGATCCGGCCGGCGGAGAGAACGACCGGCTTGAATTCCAGCCCGATCCCGTACTCGAGCTTCTCGACCTCGTAGGTGATCTGGCCCGTCTGGTTGTCGTCCGATACAGCGCTGCTGCGACCGCTGACGAGGTTGAACTCGCCGCCGACCCGGAACGTCGCCTGCTCGCCGGAGACCGCGGTGAGCGTGGGCTCGGCAAGTGTCTTCATCACGCCGGATTGCTCCATGGCCTTGAAGTAAGCATCAAGGTTCGAGGTCCTGATGCCGCCGCCAGAAAACTGGGACAGCGGCTTTCCGAGACCGAAGGCGTTCTCGGTGATGGCGCCCCACGAAATGCCGTTGCTGGCTCCCGCGGCGACCATGTTGACGCCGAGCTGCTTCATGACATTGCGGCTGACCTCGGCAACGGTGACCTTCAGCGTGACCTGGTCCTCGCCGATGATCTCGATGAGGTTGACGATGCCGCTGAGCTGGCGGCTTGAGTCAGGGTTGTTGATGTCGACGCCGCCGCCGTCGCTGCTGGCGGCAGCCGTCTGCGAATACTGGCCGGTCGTCGCTTCACCGCCGCGCACCAACATGTAAGCGATTTGGGCGGCGCGCGCCGAGTCAAGCGGCGTTTCCACAGTACCGGTCAGCACGACGTTGTCGTTGATGAGTTCGACCCTTACGTCGGAGGTCGGGATGAAGCGCCTGATGCTTTCCTCGACGCCAGCGGTGTCGCGCTCGATCTGCAGGTCGAGATTGACGATCTGCTCGCCACCTGCGCCGAATACGAAGATATTGGTCTGGCCTACGGCCTTGCCGAAGAGATAGATGCGGCGCGCGGTACGCGTCACCGCGTCGGCGACAGCGGGGTTGGCGACCAGAATGTCATAGGCATCGGCGGGAAGGTCGATCACGACGGACTTGTTGAGCCCGAGCTTCACGCTCTGGGTGGCGACCGTCGATCCGACACCAGCCTGGCTCGCGCCGCTGCCATTGAGCTGTCCACCTGCAAGGGCATCACCCGCCGGCAAGCCACCGCCTGCCAGCATTGCCAAGGCCGCCACGATTCCGAAGGCAGCACGTACGCCGGTTGGCTTCCGCAAGGCTTCAGTCTCACTCATTTCCTTGCTCCCTCTTCGGTAACCGCGCCGGCTCTTATCATCCTGATCGTGCCGCGGCGGCCGTTGCCGGAAACCAGATAGTCGGCCTCCTTGGTCACCTCTTCCTGCGCATCGACGACGGCGCGCAGCGCCAGGGTCAGCCGATCCGCCATCTGCTGGGCGACGGTAATGATTTCCGCCTGCTGCGGTGTAAGCTCAAGCGTCGCCGTCTGTCCGACCTTGACGCGTCGCCCCTCCTCGTCTTCCTGGATAGCCTGGTCGATGGCGAGCACCCGGATGTTCTCAAGGATGGTTTCCGTAACAAAGCCGCCCGTGGCGGTTGCCGTATCCGAGCGTCGCGTCATGATGACGTCGACATAGTCGTTCGGAAGGATGAAGCCGCCCGCCGAGGTGTCGGCCGCGATCTGGGTCGCTACGGCGCGGCGGCCTGTCGGCAGGATGGATGACATGAAGCTCTGGCCTTCGCCGACCAGCTTCGACTTGCGCAGAGGCTCGCCGGAATACATCGCCACGCGGGCGATCGATCCCTTGAATTTGTCGAGCGCTTCCGGTTCGCCGTTTCTCGTAATGAAGTTCTCGTTCAATCCGTCGGCGGGCCAAGCCTGCCATTCGAGCGCGGATTCGAGGGCAGCGCCCATGGGCACGTCGGCGCTCAGCACCAGGACGTCAGTGAGATCGATCGCCGGTCCCTTGTCTTCCACGATGACCTCCGGAGGGGGAGGAACCATCATGTTCTTGGCGACGTAGCCGGCACCACCCGCCGCCGCGACCGCCACCCCAAGAATAATCAGACGGGATGCTGCCATTTGTCCAACCTCGTTACCTTGGCAAACCCTCAAGCCAAGCCGGACAATGCAGGCGAAATCGTCAAATTAGAGTTAATGGAATGCTTACGATCGTGATTAATTTAGAGTTTACACGCTCGGTCCGCGGCCTTGCTACTGGCCCGCGAGGCGGCCCAGTGACCAGATCATCAACGGCGTGCTTGGGTAGACGATGAGCCCGCCGATCCCGAGCGCTATTCCGTAAGGCACGCCGCCCTTGCTGTTGGCCAGATGACGCAGGAACATGTTCTGTCCAGTGTAGAGCGCCAACGTCGAATTGCGGTAGCTGAGAAGAGCGAGCGTCAGGACGCCGCCGATGAAGGAAGAAAACACCAGATATTCCAGAAGCTGGAAGTTGAAACCGATCCATACGGCTGTGGCCGACATCAGCTTGGCGTCGCCGCCTCCCATTCCGCCTAGCGCGAAAAGGCTGAATGTAACGCTGAGGACCAGGGCTCCGGCGGCGAAATGCCACCCATATGCGACCCAATCCATTCCGGTCAGCGGCGCTACGACCGCGAAGACTCCGACCAATAGAAGCGACACGCGGTTCGCGATCGTCATCGACAGCATATCGGACAGCGCGGCAAAGACCATGCAGAACGGAAAGACGACGAAGATGAGCGCTTCAAGCATGATGGGCTCCCAGCATGATTGCTATCATGGCGACAGCGAGGGACGGCACCTTACCGCAAGCGCCCTTAATCGCTCGTGAAGGCAACGCTCCAGGACTGCCGCGAATGCAAAAAAGGCCGCCGGAACCGGCGGCCTTTTTCCAACCGGCTAGCCGGTTTATGACTACTCGATAGCGTTCGAGATGTTGTTGAACTGGTTGCCGATCGAGTTACCGACGGCGCCAGCGCCAGCCATGATGGCCAGAGCGATGAGGGCGGCGATCAGGCCGTATTCAATCGCGGTTGCGCCGGACTCGTCCTTCACAAAACGTGCAAAAAGCTTCGACATGGTAGAGCTCCTACTCCGTGTTACAGCACTTCCGTCAACTTCTGTGACCGGTTGATCGGATGAGCACACTGTACGGAGGAGCTCTTTCAAACGGCTTAAGAAACAGCCTTACCGAATCGTTTCCGGCTTCGATCGTAACCTTGGTTAACAACAGCGAAACTTCGGAGGCTGGCCGGACTTCGCCGAAGCTCCCCATATAGTAATGCAGGAAACCAGCAGCTGCGATCATTAGATTTCCGGGCAGGACCGATTTTGGCCCCGACCGTTTAACCGTTGGTTCACCAATCTCCTTCATGATCCATTGAACCTAAATTGCGTGGGATGGTGGTCATGGCGAAGCTTGGTCTGTCAGTGGGGCTCGCGCTTCTTGTTGCGTCGGCGGTTCCCGCATCCGCTGAAACAGGCATCGACGTCACCATGAACCAGGCAAAGGTGATCAAGTTGTCCCGCGAAGCCGACACCATCATTGTCGGCAATCCCGAGATTGCCGACGCCTCCGTCCAGGACGCCTCAACGATTGTCCTCACCGGCAAGGGCTTTGGAGTGACGAACCTTGTCGTCCTCGATTCCGAGGGTGGCCCGATCATCGACGAGCAGATCACAGTCAGCCGTTCAACCGCCTCGACCGTTCGCATCTTCCGCCGCGCGTCAATCCAGACGCTATCGTGCACGCCGTTCTGCGAAGGCTCCTTCAAGTCCGAAGCCGAGCGCACCTCGGAAAGCGAGATGAGCGACAACTAGCAGCTCAAGAGCGGCGTTCGCTCCGGCGGGATGGTTAACGACGGCTTAAGGCGGTCGTTAAGATTAACGGCGACAACAAAACCCGCCTTCAACCGGGATGGCGTATGGTCGGACAGTACCGAATAGGATCGGGCTGGGGCTTACATGAACACGCCACGCGGCAACGCAAAACCAACTCGTCGGGGTTATTTCACGCGCTTCGCCCGTAACCGGAGCGGCAGCACCGCCGTTGAATTCACACTGCTTTCGATTCCGTTCGCGATGCTCGTCTTTGCAATCCTGGAGAGTTGCATTTCTTTCGCCGGACAACAGCTCCTGTCCAACATTACGGACGACGTCGCCCGTGAGATTCGCACTGGACAGTTGAAGCCCGGCGCGATCAGCAAGGAATCGCTCAAGGAGAAAATCTGCGACAAGCTGGAAATTCTCGTCGCGAAGGACTGCCCCGGGCTGGAAGTGGACTTGCGCGAATTTCCGACCTTCGCCGCGGCGTCGGCAGTGCGGATAAAACTCACGCCAGACCGGGATCTCGATACCAGCGAATTCGACGTCAAGCCCGGACTCTCCATGTCGAAGAACATGATCCGTGTCTTCTACAAATGGCCGGTCATTACAGACTTCATGTCAAAGATGATCTCCAATCTCAAAGGCGGCAAGACGCTGCTGTTCGCTACGGTGACGTGGCAGAACGAACCGTTCGACGACTGACGATGAAAAGACCCGAAAGACGTAAAATGTTCGCATCGAGCAGAGCATCCTTTGTTGCACGGCTTAAACTGTTCGTCAGCGACGGCAGGGGGGTCGCGGCGCTGGAGTTCGCGCTTGTCGTGCCCCTGCTGCTGATGCTCTATTTCGTGACCATGGAGGTGGCGCAAGCCATCGAGGCCAACAAGAAGGTCGGTCGTGTCGGCAGCATGGTCGCGGACCTCGTGACGCAGCAGCAGCAGATGTCGAAGAACGAGCTCGAGGGAATCATGCGCCTCGGCGAATCGACGCTCCAGCCCTACAACCGAAGTGCGCCCGATATCGAGATCACCGCCATTGAGGTGACGGACGAAACAACGCCCAAGGTCCAAGTCGTATGGGCCCGCAAGCTCGTCAACGGCTCCTTCCTGGCTGGTTCGCCGAAAGGAACGCCGGAAACCATCCCGGCGGCGCTCAAGATCAAGGGGAGCTTCCTCATCCGCGTGGAGGGCAAGCTGGACTATCGGCCTGTCATAACCTGGGCGGCATCGTCCAAGCAAACGCTGGGACTCATGTCGGCTTTCGACAACATCGCCATGACGGAGACATACTACCTCCGGCCCCGCATGAGCATGACCATCCCCTGCACGGATTGCTACTGAGCGTCGGAAGGCGCTGCCGCCAGCGACTTCGCCACCTTGAGCACAACCGCGTAATCGGAAGACATCGCAGGCGTGAACCCGCCGATCCGGCGTGTCTCCAGCCGTTCGTACATCTCGGGATCCGCGAGCCTCAGCTTCGTCAGGAAATCCGTAAGCCTGCTCTTCGGCTCGGCATCGAGCGCTATCGAGACGGCATGGGGGCCATAGCGGAGAACGTCCGACTGCCACACGACTGTCAACCTCGCCTTGTCGATGCCAGCGACGACGAGCCGGTCGATGGTTCCGCCGCCCGGCGCTTCTTCTGCCGTATTCGGCTGCGTCGCAGGAATCCAGCCGAAGATAGCGTCCGCCTCGCCGGTCGCAAGCATTGCTTCGGCGGCCTCGGCTGACGCCGCCTGCACAAAAAACCCTTCGGATCCGCTGAGCGGCCTGCCGTCCGGACGAAACGTCGCCAGCGGCACCTGATGGCCTGCCACGCTGTCGGGCGGCAACAGGGCTATCTTGCGCCCGGCCAAGTCGTCCGTGGAACCAATCTTCCCATCGAGAGCAACCAACACGGAGCGAATGCCTGTCGAACCGTCCTCGCCGGTCGGGGCGACAAGCGGTTCGATGCATTCGCAACGCAGATAGGCGGCCGCGAATGCTGACGCTGTATACACAGCGTAGTCGATCCGCCCGGACACCTGCGCATCGATCAGCGCTGGATAGTTGCGCGCAACGAAGAACTCGACATTCATGTCGAGCACCTTGCCGAAAGCCTCGTTGAGCTCTGCCAGTCCCGGGATCGCGTTTCCGGCGCCCGGCTCGGCCACGATTCCGACCCTGAACGTGCCGATGTCCTCCCGCCAGCCGGCCATTGCCGGCGAGGCCAGGGCGGCCGCCGTCAAGATCGCCAACATCTTCCATATCGCAGCGCGACGCATCGCTTCTCTTCCGAATTGCCAATGTACCCGCCAGACCCTATGTCTGCCTTCATCGATCCGGCAACAGGGGCCAGTATTTTTCCAATGTCGCGTGCGTTCCTGTTCGTCCTCGACTCTTTCGGCATCGGCGGCGCCGGCGATGCCGCGCGCTTTGGCGATGCGGGATCGAACACGTTCGGCCACATAGCCCGGGAATGCGCCGCCGGTCGCGCGGATGTCGCAGGCCTGCGGTCTGGCCCGCTCCATATACCGAACATGATGTCGCTGGGGCTTGGACAGGCTTCGATAGCGGCTGGGCACAAGGCGGCCGTCGACACTGTCGCGCTGAGGCCCTCGGCGGTCTACGGCGCGGCCGAGGAAGTCTCCTCCGGGAAAGACACGCCATCCGGCCACTGGGAGATCGCGGCGCTGCCGGTTCCCTTCGATTGGGGCTACTTTCCGCAGACGACCCCGACCTTCCCCGCCGACCTGACCGAAGCCATTATCCGCGAGGCGGGCCTGCCCGGAATACTCGGCGACTGCCACGCATCCGGTACTGTGATCATCGAGACATTCGGCGAAGAGCACATCCGCAGCGGCAAGCCTATCCTGTATACCTCCGCGGACTCCGTCATCCAGATCGCCGCACACGAAAAGCATTTTGGACTGGAGCGGCTCTACGAACTGTGCCTGAAGACGCGCAGGCTGGTCGACCCGCTCAACATCGGGCGGGTTATCGCGCGACCCTTCGTCGGGGAGAGTGCAGCGACGTTCGATCGGACCGCCAACCGTCGCGACTTCGCAGTGCCGCCGCCGGAGCCGACACTGCTCGACCGGCTGACCGCGCGCGGGTCGAAGGTGATCGGGGTGGGCAAGATCGGCGACATCTTCGCCCATCGCGGAATCACCGAGGTACGCAAGGCCGCGGGCAACATGGCGCTGTTCGACGTTGCACTCTCCGCCGTGCGAGATGCTGGCAACGGCGACCTGGTGTTCGCCAACTTCGTCGATTTCGACACGCTTTACGGCCACAGGCGTGACGTCGCCGGATATGCCGCCGCGCTGGAGGCCTTCGATCGGCGGCTGCCGGAAGCGCTGGCCTTGCTGATGCCGGGCGATCTGCTTCTGCTGACGGCTGATCATGGGTGCGATCCCACCTGGACAGGCACCGACCATACGCGCGAGCGCGTGCCGATCTTCGGCTGTGCCGCAGGCCTGCGCGGCGGCGATGTTGGGTTGCGCACGACCTATGCGGATATCGGGGGGACCATCGCGGAACATCTTGGGCTGCCAGCCGGACAGCACGGCGCATCGTTCTACCGGACGATCGCCAAGGTCCCGAACCGACATGCCTGAGCTACCGGAAGTCGAAACGGTCCGTCGGGGACTTCAGCCCGTCATGGAAGGCGCTCGCATCCTGTCCGTCGAGCAAAGGCGGCCCGACCTGCGCTTTCCCTTTCCGCCGGATTTCGTGGAGCGCCTGTCAGGCAGGAGGATCATCTCGCTCGGACGCCGCGCAAAATACCTTACCGCCGACATCGAGGGCGGGCCGCTGCTGATCTGCCATCTCGGCATGTCCGGTTCGTTCCGGATCGAGGATGAGGATGGCGGTTTGACGCCCGGCGTCTTCCACCATGAGCGCTCGAATTTATCCGCGCACGATCACGTCGTCTTTCATCTTGCCTCTCCCGATGGCGGCAAAGCCAAAGTCACCTTCAACGACCCTCGCCGGTTCGGCTTCATGCTGTTCGCTAACGAAGGCAACGAGCATCCGATGCTTTCCGGCCTCGGCGTCGAGCCAACAGGCAACGCGCTCGACGGCGTACTGCTGGCTGACCTGCTGAGTGGCAAGAAGGCGCCGCTCAAGGCAGCATTGCTTGACCAGACGCTGATCGCCGGCCTCGGCAACATTTATGTCTCGGAGGCATTGTGGCGCGCCGGCCTTTCGCCTCGCCGCGCCGCCGGTTCCATCGTACCAGCCAAAGGTGGGCCGGGAGTGCGGGCCGAAAAGCTTGCCGACGCCATTCGCTCGGTCATCGCCGACGCCATCGAGGCAGGTGGATCGTCGCTGCGCGACTATGTGCATGCCGACGGATCGCTCGGCTACTTCCAGCATTCCTTCTCCGTGTACGACCGCGAAGGCGAACCGTGCAGGCGACCCGGCTGCGGCGGCACGATCCAGCGCATCGTCCAGAGCGGGAGGTCGACGTTCTATTGCCCTGCCTGCCAGCGCTGATGCAAAGTCCGACCAGACACCGGGAACCGAACCATGAGCTATGAAACCATCATCGTCGAGAAGCGCGGCAAGGTGGCGCTGGTGACGCTGAACCGGCCGAAGGCGCTGAACGCGCTGAACGGCCAGGTGCTCGCCGACCTGCTCGCTGCCTGCGGCGAGATCGACGCCGATCCAGAAATCTCGGCCTCGGTGCTGACCGGTTCGGAAAAGGCCTTCGCCGCCGGCGCGGACATAAAGGAAATGGCCGAGATGGATTATGTCGAGGCCTATCTCACCGACCGCTTTTCCGGCTGGGAGGAGTTCGCGCGGGGGCGCAAGCCTGTTATCGCGGCCGTCGGCGGCTACGCGCTGGGCGGCGGTTGCGAACTCGCCATGATGTGCGACTTCATCATTGCCGCCGACACAGCGAAGTTCGGCCAGCCGGAGATTACGCTCGGCGTGATCCCGGGCATGGGCGGCTCGCAGCGGCTGACGCGCTATATCGGCAAGTCGAAGGCGATGGACATGGTGTTGACCGGCCGCATGATGGATGCTGTTGAAGCCGAGCGATGCGGGCTTGTCTCGCGGGTGGTGCCGGCTGCGGATCTCGTGGAGGAAGCCCTCAAGGCCGCCGCCAAGATCGCGGAATTCTCGCAGCCTGCGGTGATGATGGCCAAGGAGGCGGTCAACCGCGCCTTCGAGACCACGCTTGCCGAGGGGCTGCGCTTCGAGCGGCGTCTCTTCCACTCCCTGTTCGCGCTTGAAGACCAGAAGGAAGGCATGGCCGCCTTTGTCGAAAAGCGCCCGGCAAAATTCCGCAACCGGTGAGCCGCAGAATCTGCGCCAACCTCGTTGACGCATCGGAAAAGCTGAACTATAAGCCCGCACCAACCGAGGCGGCCTGACGGCTGCCCGTTTATTTTTGCGCTGTCCCTATCCTACGGCGCTTATCGAACAGATACGAAGAGAGGCATTATGGCCAATACATCGTCGGCCAAGAAGGCGGCGCGCAAGATGGAGCGCAAGGCTGCCGTCAACAAGAACCGCCGTTCGCGGGTCCGTACCTATGTGCGCAAGGTCGAAGAGGCGCTTGCAACGGGCGACAAGGCCGCAGCAGAGGCCGCCTTCAAGGCAGCACAGCCTGAATTGATGCGTGCGGCGACCAAGGGTGTGCTGCACTCCAACACGGCTTCCCGGAAGGTTTCGCGTCTGGCGCAGCGGGTAAAATCGCTCTCCGCCTGAGGCGTCATCAAGCGTCCAATTCAGCTTTGAAACCCGGCGTCCGACGCCGGGTTTTTTATTTGCCGGACAATGGCTTGGCGACTAGGCGCCGTGAGGTCTGCGAGGACGCCGGAATAGCCTTTCGCGAGCCTGCCTCGGACCCATTCGCGACAGCCCGTTTTCATTTGCCGACATATGCGTGATTTCTGAATTAGAAGGCCATCCTGCCGGCCCGAGGCAACTTTATGCCTGTCAAAAATAACGCATATTTATCAATATTTTACAGATGGTCATCCACAGGTTGCGCAAGCGACGCCCCCGGCTTCGGGGACAAGTCGGTGTCAAGCGAATAATTTGAAAAAATTTCGCCCGCGGCAGGCAATTTTGACGGCCTTGCGAAAAGGTTTTGAATCACAAAGGCTTTGTCGATCCGACCATCTGCGCGACCGCCTGAATCGGGTCATTCGGAGACCCGATTCATTAAAAATCGGTTAGTGCCGCCCTTGCCCTGCGGTCCGCGATTTTTGTAAGGTCAGTTCGTCAAGACGGACGGGCGGCAGCCCCCGACAAACCAGCCCGACAAGGCAAAGTTTGCAACATGGATGATTCCGTGTGCGGGGGAGTTTTGTCCGTTTCGACGCCAAGTGGGGTTAACAGCAGCGCGTAACAGTCATGTCCTGGCAGTTGTGCCGGGTTGGTGTCTTTTGCCTTGCGTCAGTCGACGCGGCAACGGCGCGGGGAACTGTTGACCCATTCTGGAAGGAATGAACTGCCGGGTTGTGCGGTCTGGCAGTGGGAATGCGAGGAACGGAAAGTTGAAAATGCAAAGCGGCATCGAGAGGGACACCCAGGGCGGGGTTCTCTTTCCCATCAATATGACCGGGGGCAATGACATGGCGGCGGCTTCGAACGATGCGGAGACGATTTTCGAACGTTCGAAGGCACAGTTGAAGGCGCGCCTGGGCGCGGAAGTCTATTCAAGCTGGTTCGGCCGCATGAAGCTCGACGAAGCCTCCAAGGGCGTCGTGCGCCTCTCCGTTCCGACGGCCTTCCTGAAGTCGTGGATCAACGGCCACTATCTCGACCTCATCACGGAGTTGTGGCGACAGGATGAGCCGGGTCTGTTGCGCGTCGAGATCGTTGTGCGCAGCGCCACGCGCCAGACGCGCCCTTCGATCGACAGTGAGGTGGAACAGCCTCGCAAGCCGGTCCGCTCCGTCCAGACCGCGCTCGGGTCGGGAACGATCCCCAATGCCAGGAGCGAAAGCTCATCCTTGCCGCGTACGGGGTCCGTGGCGCCGGCGCCGGAGTTCCGCCAGGGCGTGCTCGGGTCGCCGCTCGATGCGCGCTACACATTCCAGTCCTTCGTCGAGGGACCGTCCAATCGCGTGGCGCTTGCGGCTTCCCGCGCCGTCGCGGAATCCGCGTCGCGCTTCAACCCGCTGTTCCTCCACGCAACGGTCGGGCTCGGCAAGACCCACTTGCTGCAGGCGATCGCGGCGGAGTCGCTCAGGCAGAACCCGAAATCGCGCGTCGTCTACCTGACAGCCGAATATTTCATGTGGCGCTTCGCCACCGCGATCCGCGACAACAACGCCCTGACGCTGAAGGAACAGTTGCGCGACATCGACCTGCTGATCATCGATGACATGCAGTTCCTGCAGGGCAAGTCGATCCAGCACGAATTCTGCCATCTCATCAACATGCTGCTCGACAGCGCCAAGCAGGTCGTGGTCGCGGCAGACAGGCCGCCGTCCGAGCTGGAATCGCTCGAGCCGCGCGTACGCTCGCGCCTGAACGGCGGCGTCGCGCTTGAGATGTCGGCTCCCGACTATACGATGCGCCTCGGCATGCTGAAGCTGCGCCACGAGGCAGCGCGCACCGAGGACGCCAACATCGATATTTCGGATGACATCCTCGCGTATATCGCGCGGACCGTGACCGGCAGCGGACGCGAACTGGAGGGTGCGTTCAACCAGTTGCTGTTCCGCCAGAGCTTCGAACCGCAGATTACGCTGGAGCGCATCGACGAGATCCTCGGCCACATCTATCGCTCCGGCGAGCCGAAGCGCGTGCGGATCGAGGATATCCAGCGCATCGTCGCGCGTCACTACAACGTGTCGAAGACTGAACTCCTGTCCAACCGGCGGACGCGGACCATCGTCAAGCCGCGGCAGATCGCCATGTATCTCGCCAAGGTGATGACGCCGCGCTCGCTGCCAGAGATCGGCCGGCGTTTCGGCGGTCGCGACCATACGACCGTGCTGCACGCCGTGCGCAAGATCGAGGATCTTTCCGGCAACGACAACACGCTGGCGCAGGAGCTTGAACTGCTGCGCCGCCTGATCAACGACCAGGCCTGAAATCCCGCATCCGGCCGGTTTCACGCAACCGGCCGGCGCTCTGGCGGCTTATCCCCCGGAAAGCCTCCTGAATGGCCTCCGCAGGCCCGGCCGGACTTGCCTTCCGGCCTGTTTTCCTGTCATTTTGCGCCTATTCTCAGGTGTTTCAGGCCTGTGGCGGATTCCGGGTCCGGAAGTCCGATTCTATCTTACAAGTGAGCTCGTACGGTCATGCGTGTCATCCTCGAACGGTCGAACCTCCTCAAGTCGCTAAACCACGTCCACCGTGTCGTGGAACGCCGCAACACGATCCCGATCCTGTCGAACGTGCTGCTCAACGCCTCTGGTGCGGTGCTCGAGATGAAGGCGACCGACCTGGACCTCGAAGTGACCGAGGCGACGCCCGCCAGCGTCGAGCAGGCCGGCGCGACCACGGTGCCCGCGCACCTGCTCTACGACATCGTGCGCAAGCTGCCTGATGGCGCCGAGGTGATGCTGCGGACCGACGAGGACGGCAATGCCATGTCCGTCATCTCGGGGCGCTCCAGCTTCCGCCTGCAGTGCCTGCCGCAGTCCGATTTCCCGGAACTCACCGCCGGTTCTTTCTCGCATATCTTCAGGCTCGACGCTGCGGCCCTCAAGGGTCTGATCGACAAGACCCAGTTCGCCATCTCGACCGAAGAAACGCGCTACTACCTCAACGGCATCTATCTCCACGCCATCGAGACGGGCGGCAAGCTGAAGCTGCGCGCCGTGGCGACGGACGGCCACCGTCTGGCGCGGGCGGAAATGGATGCTCCGGCGGGTTCAGAAGGCATGCCAGGCGTCATCATCCCGCGCAAAACCGTGGCCGAATTGCAGAAGCTGGTCGACGTCCCGGATGTCGCAGTGGCGACCGAGCTCTCGGACACCAAGATCCGCTTCACCATCGGCAGCGTGGTTTTGACATCGAAGCTGATCGACGGCACGTTCCCCGACTACCAGCGCGTTATCCCGACCGGCAACGACAAGGCGCTGATCATCGACCGCGCGACCTTCGCCTCGGCGGTCGATCGCGTCTCCACCATTTCGTCGGAACGCGGCCGCGCGGTGAAGCTATCGATCGCCGATGGGCAGGTCACGCTGACCGTCAACAATCCGGATTCCGGCAGCGCGACCGAGGAACTGGCCGCGGACTATTCTTCCGACCCGATCGAGATCGGCTTCAACGCCCGCTACCTGCTCGACGTGTCGGGCCAGTTGTCGAGCGGCGACGCCCGCTTCATGCTCGCCGATTCAGGCTCGCCGACGCTGATCCAGGACACCGGCGACGACGACACGCTCTACGTTCTGATGCCGATGCGCGTCTGAGCCCGCATCGGCCTTGACCGTCGGCGGGCCCTATATCCGTAATCTTTCGCTTACGGATTTTCGGAACTATTCCACGCTATCGTTAGAACTTCGCCCCGGCCTCGTCGTGTTCAGCGGGGAAAACGGAGCCGGCAAGACGAACCTCCTGGAGGCCATATCGCTGCTGTCGCCGGGCCGAGGGCTGCGCCGCGCGCCCTATGCAGATTTGGCGCGGGAGGGAGGCGGCAACGGGTTCGCTGTCCACGCCGCGATGGACGGGCCGACCGGCGCCTTCGATGTCGGAACGGGCACCGCCGGCCTTGATCCGGGAGATGGGGGGCGACGCGTCCGCATCAACGCCGCCCCGGCAGCGGCGGACGACCTGCTGGAATGGTTGCGTGTGCTCTGGCTGACGCCGTCGATGGACTCGCTTTTCACCGGACCGGCCGGAGACCGCCGTCGCTATCTCGACAGGCTGGTGCTGGCCATCGATCCCGGACATGGCCGCCGCGCACAGGACTACGAGAAGGCCATGCGCAACCGCAACCGCCTGCTTTCGGAGGGCTCGCGCGACCGCGCCTTCTTCGAGGCGATCGAGGTGCAGATGGCGGAAACCGGCACGGCAATCGCCGCCGCCCGCGTGGAGATGGTGCGGCTGCTTTCGGCCATGATCGATCGGTTGCCGGACGGCCCCTTCCCGCAGGCTGACCTCGCGCTCGACGGATTTCTGGAGGCCATGGTCGGGTCGGCCCCGGCCATCGAGATCGAGGAACGCTTTCGGCAGGCACTGGCCTCCGGCCGCGAGCGCGACCGCGCCGCCGGGCGTGCGCTCGACGGGCCGCATCGCTCGGACCTCATTGTCCGGCACCGGCCGAAATCGATGCCAGCCGAACTCTGCTCCACCGGCGAGCAGAAGGCGCTTCTGGTCGGCATCATGCTCTCCCACGCACGACTTTGCGGCGAGATGGCAGGCGGCGCGCCGATCCTGCTGCTGGATGAGATCGCGGCGCACCTCGACGCCGGTCGCCGCGCCGCGCTCTTTGCTATCCTCGACGACCTCGGCAGCCAAACTTTCATGACCGGCACCGAGGCGGAGCTTTTCTCCAGCATCAGGGGCCAGGCGCAGTTCCTGACCGTCGATCACGGCAGCGTCAGGCCGACGGCAGAGACCTGACATTCGCTTCGCGCGGCATTAGATTGGCAGGATGAGTGCCGCTCCCCTTTCGCCGGAAGAACTCGAACGCTACGCTCGCCACATCGTGCTGCCGGAGATC
The DNA here is from genome assembly GCF_016793485.1 of Mesorhizobium sp. Lineage (GTDB taxonomy): Bacteria > Pseudomonadota > Alphaproteobacteria > Rhizobiales > Rhizobiaceae > Mesorhizobium_K. The sequence continues at coordinate 114,657 of NZ_JAEULZ010000018.1, forward strand.
GGCGGCGCAGGGCAGCAGAAGCTGAAGCGCGCGCGTGTGCTGGTCATCGGTGCAGGAGGACTGGGGTCGCCGGTGCTGCAATATCTGGCCGCAACCGGCGTCGGCACGCTCGGTATCGTCGATAACGATGTCGTGTCGCTGTCGAACCTCCAGCGGCAGGTGATCCATGACAGTGCCTCGATAGGAAGGCAGAAGCTTGAAAGCGCCTGTGACAGCATCGAGAAGATCAATCGTAACGTAAGTGTCAACTTACATAATCTACGGCTCGACGCGACAAATGCTGCAGGTGTCGTTGCGCAATATGACGTCGTCGTCGACGGCTCCGACAATTTCGCGACGCGCTATGCCGTTGCCGATGCCTGCGCGATTGCGAGGCGTGCGTTGGTGCATGCGTCCGTCGGGCGTTTCGATGGCCAGATCACGGTGCTGAAGCCCTATGAAACCGGCGGCGACGGCAAGCCCAATCCATCCTATCGCGACCTGTTCCCGGAGCCGCCGCCGGACGGGCTGGTTCCGTCCTGTGCTGAAGCCGGGGTACTCGGCGCGCTGACAGGCGTCGTCGGGACGCTACAGGCGATGGAGGTTATCAAGCTGATCACCGGCATCGGCGAGCCGCTGGTCGGCAGGCTGCTGCTCTACGACGCGTTGGCCGCACGCTTCGATACGATCCGCTACTCGGCGCGCACGGAAGGGGCCGACAGGTGAGCCTTGCGCTGACTCCTGAGGAGCGCGCCATCGCGACGGGCGAGGCCGGCGAAGGGGCGGCCATGGCGATGCGCATCGTCGCCGAGAGCGCAAAACTGCTCGGCGCGCCGCGCCTCATCCCGATTGCGTCGGCGCATATTGACGGCGCGCTCTATCATGGCGATTCCGGAACGCTCTTCGCCGAACGACTTGTCGAGGGCGGTGCGCGCGTCGCGGTGCGGGCAACGCTGAACGTCGGGGCGCTCGACCTCATGGGCTGCTCGCGCGTGCGGCTGGAAGAGCCGGCGCGCGGCATGGCGCGGCGCATGATGGAGGCCTACCGCAAGCTTGGCTGCGAGCAGAACTGGACCTGCGCGCCGTATCAAGCAGGCCATCGGCCGGCGGCCGGCACCGATGTCGCCTGGGGAGAGTCCAACGCAGTTGCCTTCTGCAATTCCGTGCTCGGCGCGCGCACGAACCGCTATGGCGACTTCCTCGACATTGCCTGCGCGATCGCGGGCCGTGCGCCCGATTACGGACTGCATCGCCCCGAGAACCGCCGCGCGACGCTTGTCTTCGACGTCTCCAATTTGCCGGCAAAGTTTCTCAAGTCCGAAATCGCATGGCCGATCCTGGGTAATCTCTATGGCCGCGAGGTCGGCAATGCGGTCGGCGTCATGGCAGGCGTGCCGGGCCATCCCGGCGAGGATGCGCTGAAGGCGTTCGGGGCAGCGGCGGCGTCCTCGGGCGCGGTCGGGCTGTTCCACATTGCAGATGTCACGCCGGAAGCGCCGACGCTCGCTGTCGCGCTTGGCGGGCTGGAGCCGCAGGCCACGATCCGTGTCACGCCGCAGATGGTAGCCGATGCTCGCAGGTCGCTTTCCACGGCTGCGTCGGATGACAGGATCGACGCCGTCGCCATCGGCAGTCCGCATCTGTCGCTGGCCGAATTCGACCGGCTCGAAGCGCTGATTAATGGCCGCCGCCTGCGCGTGCCTATCTATGCCTGCACGGGCCGACATGTGGTTTGGGAGCTCGACCGGCAGCAAAGACGAACGGCGCTGGAAACGGCGGGCGTGGTCGTCGTCGTCGATACCTGCGTGGTGGTGACGCCCATCCTGCCAGACAAGCCCGATGGCGTGCTGATGACCAATTCGGGCAAGTTCGCGCATTATGCTCCGGGCAATACCGGATATGCGGTGATCTACGGTTCGCTGGCCGACTGCGTCGAGAGCGCGGCAATCGGTAAGCCGATTCTTACGGATTTCGCATGAGCACAACGCAAGCTGAAATCCTGGTTTCCGGGAAGCCCGGCAGCGGCCCCGGGCTGGCGCTCTCCGCGCCGATCAGCTTCTGGGGCGGCGTCGATCCCAAGACAGGCTGCATCGCCGATGTCCGTCATCCAGAGCACGGCCTGAGCATTGCGGGCTGCGTGTTGTTCCTGCCGGGCACGATCGGCTCATCCTCGGCTTCGGCCGTGCTGATGGAACTCGTGCACAATGGACGGGCGCCGGCGGCACTTGTCCTGCATGAGCCGGACGCGATCCTGCTGCTCGGCCTGATCGTCGCGCGCGAGATGGGCTGGGATACGCCGCTGGCGCTGCGTCTCGACCGGAACCGGTTCGGCGCGTTCGCCGGACGCCAGGTCACGGTAGAGGCGGATGGCCGCCTGTCGTGACTGTCCCGCTCAGAAGCGGAAGCTCATGCCTTGTTCCGGCATGATGTAGCGAAGGCCGAGCGCGTTGCCTGCCTCCAGCTCGCCGAGGATGGCCTCGGTGGGTTGGGTGCCCTTCTTCAGCGAATATTTGACGTGGCTGACGATGACGGGAAGATTCTTCAGCGACCCTGCCCCGGCCAGCGCTTCCAGTTCGGCCAGAGACTTCTGCAGCCATGCCGGTGTCAGGTGGCCGAACAAATACTCGTCCGGCTGCGAGTTGGTGTAAGACACCTCAATGATGATGGCCTTGAGCTGCCCGGCCTTCACGCGGTCGGCTACCGCGGCCCAGATGTCGCGCATGCGCGGCGACTTCTCGACTTCGTCCGGCCCGGTGTCGCCGAAGCAGAGGAGCGCGTCGTCGCCGCGCTCGATCAGGAAGGCGGTCGACTCCGTGCCTCCGTGCGACAGCGGAAAGGCAGTGACCTCCATCGCGGTGCCATCGAGCGGCCGCTTTTGACCTGGCACGAGGTCGGTCAGCGCATATTTCTTCAGCTGCGGCGCCTTGCCTCCGAACGCGAAGTTCGGCCAGGCCTGCCAATTGAAGTAGGTGTCCTGGATAGCGGCGGTCACCGAAGGAAGCCCGTAGATCGGCTTCTTGGAATCGTCGGGCGAGGCGATGACGATGCCGGCCAGATGGTCCATGTGGGCGTGGCTGACAAGATATCCCTTTATGGTCTCCGTCAGCACATAGCCGATGCGCGTGTAGGGAGAGTCAGCCGGCACCTCGACGGCGTCGAACACTCCCTTTCCATCCGCGACACGCAGGCCGTTTACCAGCGAACCCGCGTCGCAGGTGACGGCGCGGTTGTCGCCCGCGGGCGAAATCATGAAGGCGCTCAGATTGCCATCCTCGATGCCGCCGCGCGCGCCCAACACGACGACGTCAAAGCCATCGCCAGCCTGTGACGCACCAGCCAACGACAGACCCAGTACGGCGCCGAGAACGTTGGCGAACAATTTCATGACGGCCTCCCTGTTGCGCGATGTACCGCGATGAAACTCGCGCAAAACGTCCGTAGCGACCGACTGTTGCAGCCCGATGTCAGGCCGCCGCGTTACACTCAGGTCCGCACGGGCAGAACCCGGTCCGGCGGCCTGTGGCCGTCCTGATGGGCGCGGATGTTGATGATGACCTTGTCGCCCATGTCGATACGGCCCTCGATCGTGGCCGAACCCATATGCGGCAGCAACACGACCTTGCTCTGCGCAGCGAGCTTGAGCAGTTTCGGATTGATCGCCGGCTCGTGCTCGAAGACATCGAGGCCGGCGCCTGCGATCCTGCCCTCGTGGATGAGCTTGATCAGCGCGTCCTCGTCGATGATGTCGCCGCGCGCCGTGTTGACGAGATAGGCCGTCGGCTGCAGCAGCGCCAGCCGTCGGGCCGACAGCAGATGGAAGGTGGCCGGCGTCGATGGACAGTTGACCGAGATGATGTCCATGCGCGCCAGCATCTGGTCGAGGCTTTCCCAGTAGGTCGCCTCCAGCTCGTCCTCGAGCGCTTCCATCACGCGCTTGCGGTTGTGGTAGTGGATGGAGAGACCGAACGCCTTGGCGCGACGCGCCACGGCGGTGCCGATGCGGCCCATGCCGACGATGCCCAGGCGCTTGCCCCAGATGCGGCGGCCGAGCATCCAGGTCGGCGACCAGCCAGCCCATTTGCCGTCGCCGGCAAGGGTGCTCGCTCCCTCGACGATCCGGCGCGGCACGGTGAGGATCAGGCCCATGGTCATGTCTGCCGTGTCCTCGGTCAGCACGTTGGGCGTGTTGGTGACGGTGATGCCCTTCTTGGCGGCTGCCGCGACATCGATGTGGTCGACCCCGTTGCCGAAATTGGCGATCAGCTTGAGGTTCTCGCCCGCGCTCGCGATCAGCGTGCCATCGATACGATCGGTGATCGTCGGAACCAGAACCTCGGCCTCCCGAACGGCCACGGCGAGCTCCTCGCGGCTCATCGGGCGATCGTCGATGTTCAGCCGCGCATCGAACAGCTCACGCATGCGGGTCTCGACCTGATCCGGCAGCTTGCGCGTGATGACGACGAGAGGTTTTTTCCTGCCGGCCATTATTCCCTCAACTGCGGTCCCGCTTCAGACCTCTTTAACCAAGAGAGGCGAAACTGGAAACAGGCCCCGGCCGGCTGACTGTGTAACAAGCCGCCCTGCCGATGACAAAGAAAAAGGGAGCGCCTGCTCCTAATCTGTAGAGGAACGAAGGTGTACCGTTTTTCGTCTCTCCGCCTGATCGCCGTGCTTGTCGCGGGCATCAACGCCATGCCATCGTTCGTCGCGGAGGCCGCCGCCGCCACGACCGAGCAGCAACCCGCCGCCAACGCCGACGTGCAGCGCGGTCCGAGCGGCCTGCCGCTGCCGCGATTCGTCAGCCTGAAGTCGGGTCGCGTCAACTCGCGCATTGGTCCCGGCGCAAACTACTCCGTCGACTGGCTCTACCTGAAGCCGGGCCTGCCAATGGAGATCATCCAGGAATACGACAACTGGCGGCGCGTGCGCGACCCCGACGGCGCGGAGGGCTGGGTCAACCAGTCGTTGCTGTCCGGACGACGCACGGCGATCGCCGCGCCATGGCAGAAGGGCAAGGACGCCAGGATAAACCTGCTCGCACGCCCCAACAGCGATGCGCGCATCATTGCCGTCGTCGAGCCTGGTGCGATCGGCAGCATCCGCAGTTGCGATGGCGATTGGTGCGAGATGGCTTTTGGCGGGCAGTCGGGCTGGGTCAGCCAGTCGCAGGTCTGGGGCGCCTATCCCGGTGAACTCGTTAAGGAATGAGACGCGCTAGCGCGGCGCAGGCGCACCGAAAGGGTCAGCGCTTGGGGCGCAGCCTCACCACGATGTCGACATTGACGATCTCCATGCCTTCCGGAGGCTCCGGAAGGTTGACGACCGAAACCGGGCCGGTCTCGATGTCGAACACCCTGTTCTCGCCTTCCACGAAGAAGTGATGGTGGTCCGAGGTGTTGGTGTCGAAATAGGTCTTTGCGCCTTCGACGGCCAGGATGCGCAACAGCCCCGCATCCGTGAACTGATGCAGCGAATTGTAGACCGTTGCGAGCGAGACGGGGACGCCGGCAGCAATGGCCTCCTCGTGCAATTCCTCGGCTGAAAGGTGCCTGTCGCCCTTGGCAAACAGCAATTCAGCCAGCGCGACACGCTGACGCGTGGGCCGCAGGCCGGCCTCGCGCACCCGCTCGTCTATAGCCAGCCAATCTTTCCGGACCCGGTGATCCATCAAGCCTCGAAATCCGTTAAAAGCCCTTTTTGCACCCGAGGTTGAGCGCAAATCCAGCAAATCCAACCAGCGCAGATATATTCTGTCGGCCAAATCCGATCAATAGCGACACTTCACGACCGGCAGCGCCCGGATTGACCGGGGACAGACGCCGCGATAATCGCTGACTTCGCTTTCCGCCCAAAGACGGCTGTGATAGCTACGCAACGATTGAGGGGCGGCGGTTCGCCCGGAGGAACGGGAAGGCGGATTGATGGCGGTAGGGAAGTCCAGCTACGACTACGAGGAATTGCTGGCCTGTGCCCGCGGCGAACTCTTCGGCCCCGGCAACGCGCAGTTGCCCTATCCGCCGATGCTGATGTTCAACCGCATCACAGAGATCAGCGAGACGGGCGGCGAATCCGACAAGGGTTTCATCCGAGCCGAACTGGACATCCACCGCGACCTCTGGTTCTTCCCCTGCCATTTTATCGGCGACCCCGTCATGCCCGGCTGTCTTGGCCTCGACGCGCTGTGGCAGCTCACCGGTTTTTATCTCGGCTGGCTTGGCGAGCCAGGCAAGGGCCGCGCGCTCTCCACGGGCGAGGTCAAGTTCACCGGCATGGTGACCCCGGCCACGAAAAAGGTGGAATACGGCGTCGACTTCAAGCGCGTGATGCGCGGCCGGCTCGTGCTCGGCATAGCGGACGGCTGGCTTAAGGCCGACGGCGAAACCATATACAAGGCCACCGATCTGAGAGTCGGCCTGTTCAAGGAGGCGGCGGCTGCCTGACGGCCGCGCTCGACGACAAGGAGCTTCGATATGAGACGTGTGGTCGTCACCGGCCTTGGAGTCGTGTCCTCGATCGGCAACGATGCCGTGGAGGTCGCCTCCTCGCTGCGCGATGCTAAATCCGGCATCAGCTTTTCCGACTCGTTTGCGGAACACGGTTTCCGCTGCCAGGTCTGGGGTGCGCCAACGCTCGACCCGACCGACCAGGTGGACCGCCGCGCGGCCCGCTTCCTTTCGCAAGGCGGCATGTGGAACCACGTCGCCATGAAACAGGCGATTGCCGACAGCGGTCTTGAAGAGAGCGATGTGTCGGGCAACGAGCGCACCGGCATCATCATGGGCTCGGGCGGGCCGTCCACCCGCACCATCGTGGAAGCCTCCGAGATCACCCTGAAGAACAACAGCCCGAAGCGCATCGGCCCGTTTGCCGTGCCTAAGGCGATGTCCTCGACAGCGTCCGCGACTCTGGCGACATGGTTCAAGATCCACGGCGTGAATTATTCGATCTCGTCGGCCTGTTCGACCTCGGCGCACTGCATCGGCAATGCCGCCGAGATGATCCAGTGGGGCAAGCAGGACGTGATGTTCGCCGGCGGCCACGAAGACCTCGACTGGACGATGTCGAACCTCTTCGACGCCATGGGCGCGATGTCCTCCAAGTTCAACGACCGGGCGCCCGTTGCCAGCCGCGCCTATGACGTCAATCGCGACGGCTTCGTCATCGCCGGCGGCGCCGGCGTCCTTGTGCTGGAGGAGCTGGAGCACGCAAGGGCGCGCGGCGCGAAGATCTACTGCGAGCTGACCGGCTACGGCGCGACTTCCGACGGCTACGACATGGTGGCTCCGTCAGGCGAAGGCGCTATCCGCTGCATGCGGCAGGCGCTGTCCACGGTGAAGGCGCCGGTCGACTACATCAACACGCACGGCACTTCGACGCCGGTCGGCGACAGCAAGGAGATGGGCGCGATCCGCGAGGTGTTCGGCGCGAACATTCCCAACATCACCTCGACCAAGTCGCTGACCGGGCATTCGCTCGGTGCGGCCGGCGTACAGGAATCGATCTACTCGATCCTGATGATGCAGGGGCGCTTCATCGGCGAAAGCGCGCACATCGAAAACCTCGATCCCGAGTTCGAGGGCATGCCAATCGTGCGCAAGCGCATCGATAACGCGAAGATCGACACCGTGCTGTCCAACTCGTTCGGTTTCGGCGGCACCAACGCGACGCTGGTCTTCCAGCGCTACACCGCATAGGGGGCCCGGCGATGGGTCAGCTTATGCAGGGCAAGCGCGGCCTCGTCATGGGCGTCGCCAACGACCACTCGATTGCCTGGGGCATCGCGCAGAAACTTTCCGCTGCAGGCGCGGACCTTGCCTTCACCTACCAGGGCGAGGCGTTCGGCAAGCGCGTGAAGCCGCTCGCCGACAAGCTCGGCTCGAAGCTGCTGTTGCCCTGCGACGTCGAGGACAGCGCGTCGATCAGCGCGACCTTCGAGGCGCTGAGGCAGGAATGGGGCGGGATCGACTTCCTGGTCCACGCCATCGGATTTTCCGACAAGAACGAGCTGAAGGGCCTCTACGCCGACACCACGCGCGAGAACTTCATCCGCACCATGGTCATCTCCTGCTATTCGTTCACGGAATGCGCACGCCACGCGGCAGCGCTGATGAACGACGGCGGCGCGATGATCACGCTCACCTATGCCGGCTCGGTGCGGATCATGCCGAACTACAACGTCATGGGCGTCGCCAAGGCCGGGCTCGAGGCAAGCGTACGCTACCTTGCCAACGACTACGGTCCGCGCAACATCCGCGTCAACGCCATTTCGGCCGGGCCGATCCGCACGCTCGCCGGCGCGGGCATCGCGGATTCCCGGCAGATGTATTCCTACCAACAACGCAATTCGCCGCTCCGGCGCAACGTCAGCATCGACGAGGTCGGCGGTTCGGCGCTGTACCTGCTGTCGGACATGTCCTCAGGCGTGACCGGCGAGATCCACTACGTCGATTCCGGCTATCACATCGTCTCGATGCCCGTGCTGGACGAGTTGCGGCGTTTCGAGGAAGGCCGCGACTAGATTTAAGGTCGGCCGCCGTTCACGAGGTTGAGGATGAGCTGATGGACGGCGCCGCCGTCCGTCATCTCGACGCGATCGAAATCCCGGCTTCTCTGGCGTTGCGCCTGTGAAATCTGCGAAAGGCGATCGGTGAGCGTCGTCCTGATCTTCTTGCAGTTCGGGTCGTTTGGAACGTTGAGGCCGATGCTGTAGGCGACGATCTCGTCCACCATCTCCACGATCATGTCGCCATGCACACGTTCGTGGGCACGGACGCCGTCATAGAAAGTCTTCCAGTTGCTCGCGACTGGCTCAGCAAGCGTGTTGGCCGGCTTCGGCAGTGCATAGATGAGGATGAGCTTCGGGCGTGCCGAAGCCAGGGTGCAGGATCCATCGGGCTGGGGACGATAGTCGCGTCGCCAGGTCAGCTTGAACGTGGTGAAAGCGACAACGCGTCCGACGCCAACTTTTGGCCCGTTCTCGCCGATCGAGGCATAGAGCTCCCGTCCGCTCTTTCCGGATATCGAATAGGATTCCACCTGCTCGACCGGCTTCCACTGAGCGTGCGCGCCAAAGACGCCCATGGTGGAGAGGGCAATGGCGAGCAGCAACTTCACGCCGCCGGGGCATCTGCCAACGAAGAAGCCTTTCATGCGTCGGCCAGAGCCTCGTCGACTTCCTTCGCGGACGGCACGGCAGGCTGCGCGCCTGGCTTCAGGCAGGCGAGCGACCCGGCGGCGGCGGCCCGGCGCAGCGCATGTTCGAGGGAGAGGCCAGCGGCAAGTCCGGCTCCGAGATAGCCGCAGAACGTGTCGCCGGCGCCGACCGTATCGACAGGCGTGATGGCGAGCGCGGGAACCTCCAGCTCCCCTTCCGGCGAGGCGGCAATCACCCCGTCCGCGCCGAGCGTCACGATCACGGTTCGGCCGGTGCGTTTTGCAAAATGGCTCATGCGGGTCTTGCGGTCACCGCCATCCAGTTTGAGAGCATCCGCATAGAGATCGAATTCGGTCTCGTTGGCGACGACGAAATCGGACATTGGCAGCAACTTCGCCGCTTCGGCACGAAAAGGCGCTGTGTTAAGCACGCTTATACCGCCGGCCTCCGTGACAGCTTGCAGTGCAGCCTCGACCGTAGCGAGGGGAATTTCGAGCTGCATCAGCACGACCTCGCTCTTTCGGAAGTCTGTCCTGGCTAGATCACCGGGGAGCACCGTATCGTTTGCGCCAGGCGCAATGACGATGACGTTTTCGCCTTTTCCATCGACGAAGATCAATGCGATGCCGGTCGCCGCCGCCGCCTCACGCACGCTCGAGAGTTGGACGCCGCCTTCCTTCAGACAGCCAAGCGCCTCGGCGGCGAAACCATCCCTGCCAACCGCGCCGATCATGCGCACTTGCCCGCCGGCGCGCGCGGCGGCAAGCGCCTGGTTCGCGCCCTTGCCGCCAGGAGCCGTCGCGAAGCCGCCGCTGCGCAGGGTTTCTCCCGGTGCGGGCAAACGGTCGACATTGGCGATGAGGTCGAGATTGATGGAGCCGACGACAGTGATCAAGAAGAGCCTCCCGAGTCTGGCCGGGAAGCTAGCTTTTGTGGCCGGCCATTTCCAGCCGCGATTTCAGACCGAAAGCTGGCCCGCTTCCCAGCCGAGGATTGCGCGCTTGCGGGTGAGGCCCCAGTGGTAGCCGGTGAGATCGCCTGATTTGCCTATGGCGCGGTGGCAAGGCACCACGAAAGAGATCGGATTTGCGCCGTTGGCAGCGCCCACGGCGCGGCTGGCCGATGGCGAGCCGATCTCGCCCGCGATCGCGCCGTAGCTGCGCACCTTGCCCATCGGGATGCGCAGGAGAGCCTGCCAGACGCGGACCTGAAAATCGGTGCCTATCATCACGACATGAAGCGGCCGGTCGGAGCGCCAATGCGACGGATCGAAAATGCGCGCGGCATAGGGGCCAGTTATGCCCATGTCCTCGACAAAGGACGCATTGGGCCAACGAGCGGACATGTCCGCAAACGCAGCGCGTTCTTCGCCCGGATCGCAGAATGCGAGGCCGGCAAGGCCGCGATCGGTCGCCATGACCAGCGATAGCCCGAACGGCGAGATGTGATAGCCGTAGCGGATGACGAGGCCTGCGCCGCGAGTCTTGTAGTCGCCCGGCGACATTGCCTCGTGCGTCACGAAGAGATCATGCAGGCGGCCCGGGCCGGACATGCCGAGCTCGAAAGACGTTTCGAGCAGCGGCAGGCCGCTGTCCAGCATGCGGCGCGCGTGATCGAGGGTCACGGCCTGCAGGAACGCCTTCGGCGACAGGCCGGCCCAGCGCGTGAACAGTTTTTGCAGCGCGGTGGGCGTCAGACCGACGTCTTCTGCGAGCGTCTCCAGCGAAGGTTGGTCGCGATAATCGAGGCTGATCTTCTCGATCACGCGACGCACGATCTCGTAGTCACCACCTTCCGGCGTGATGTCGCGGCTGAGCACCGCTGTGGGCTTGATGGACGAATGAGCGTTCATGGCGGAATCTCCTTGTCCGCCAATATCTGATTTCGTCGGAGCCTTCGCCACCCGATTCCTGCCGCCCGGCCTAGCGCGACTTCGCCGTCGCAAGCGCGCGGGAGAAGGCGGTGGCGAAGCTTTCGCGGTCGTCGGGATTGAGGAAGCCGCCGATCGGCACGGAGCGCCCCTGCCCCTCGACCGCCATACGGGTTATGCCGATCTCGTCGTGCCGCGCCACCGCGAACTTCGCCCAGAACGGATTGAAGTGATGGTCCTCCGAGCGGCCCGACGGGGCGATCTTGCGGATGTCGAGGCTGGTGCGCGAGACGGAAACCTCCTCGCGGGCGCGGGCAGCCCGGTAGTTGAGTTTGAAACAGACATAGACGAGCAGGACGTCCAGGCCGAGAAAGCCAAAGATCGGCCAGGCGCCGTGCGACAGGAAGATCAGACCGGTGACGAGCCAGCCGAAGAGAAGCGCGCCCATCAGGACCGTAAATCCTGTCCGCCCCAGCGAGCGGTGCGGGGTCAGAAGCGCCTGAAAGAACGGTTCGTCAGCCGGGGCAGCGTTTGTGTCGCTCATGGCGAATAATTATAGAGGGACGATGGAAAAGCCCAAGCGAAAAACCGCCGCACCCGCGCTACGGGATGGTTCCAATGCCAAGCGGCGGCCGCGCCCGGTGCGGCCCTATTCGCTCTATACGCCGGCGGAGGTGCACGAGATCTTCCGCCGGTTCTCCGTGCAGCGGCCGGAGCCGAAGGGCGAACTGGAGCACGTCAACGCATTCACCTTGCTGGTTGCCGTGGTGCTGTCTGCGCAGGCGACCGATGCAGGCGTCAACAAGGCTACGCGTGCACTGTTCAAGATAGCCGATACGCCGCAGAAGATGCTTGCTCTCGGCGAGACGAAGGTCGGCGACCATATCCGCACGATCGGGCTATGGCGCAACAAGGCAAAGAACGTGATCGCCCTGTCGGAGGCGCTGATCCGCGACCATGGCGGCGAAGTTCCCGGCGACCGGGACGAACTGACCAAGCTGCCGGGCGTCGGTCGCAAGACCGCCAACGTCGTGCTCAACATGGCTTTCGGCCAGCCAACCATGGCTGTCGACACGCATATTTTCCGGATCGGCAACCGGCTGGGCCTGGCTCCCGGCAAGACGCCCGAACAGGTCGAGGAAGGGCTGATCCGCATCATCCCGCCGGAATACATGCGCCACGCCCATCACTGGCTCATCCTGCACGGGCGCTACGTCTGCAAGGCGCGCCGGCCTGAATGCGAGCGCTGCGTCATCGCCGACATCTGCAAGGCGGCGGAGAAGACGACGGACATTCCCGCGCCGCTGGTGGAGCTGGCACCGGGCGCGGTGCCCTGAAAGCGAAAGTCAGACGCCTATACCGCGTGCCATGGCGGCGGCGAACATCAGCACGAGCGCCAGGAAGAACACTTCGCCCTTGATCCATGACCGAACCGCCGTGATTTCAACGGCCGGAACCTCTCCGCTCCTGCGCCATGCGAGGATGCGCATGGTCGGCCGGATGGAAAGCAGGCCGACAATCACGAAGGCGACCATCTTGCCCCAGAAGGCGTGGTTGGACACGTAGTATTCCCAGCCCTTGAGGCCGAAGATCACGCGGCAGATGCCGACCACGATCACCGCAGCCGCCACGCCGCCGTAGGCGCCGTCGATGCGGCCGAGCAAGGCAAGGTTCGGGCCGGAGAGGCCGGGGCGCACCAGCGCAAGTTCCGCCGCCAGCAGACCGGCAAGCGTGAAGACGAGGAAATGGTGCAGGATAGCGAGAAGAAGATCGACGATGTCCATGTTGTCCTCTGGCTCTCGTTTGCTTGAGGTCGTCTGCGGTAGATAGAACCTGCCACGGTGGACGGCACGCCGATAGCTGCCACCTCTTGCCAGACAGCGGGCAAGTCTCGCCTGGCCCTATCGTTTCAGGCCGGGAACTTCGACAACCGCCGAAGATCACAGGACGACTGCAATGGCCAAAGCATCAGGCATCGAAACCGACCGCACGATCCTCAGGCCTCCCGTACTTGACGATTTCGACAGCTACGCGACGCTGTGGGCCGACCCTGCCGTCATGCGTTTCATCGGTGGCAAGGCGCGCACCCGCGAGGAAAGCTGGATCCGCTTCCTGGTGATCGTCGGCATGTGGGAGGTGCTCGGCTACGGTCTTTGGACCGTGTTGGACCGCATGTCAGGCAAGGTCATCGGCGTCGCGGGCTTCCATGAGATGAAGCGCGACATGGTGCCCTCCTTCGAAGGGACGCCGGAGGCCGGCTGGATATTTGCGCCGGCGGCGCAAGGTCGGGGATTTGCAACCGAGGTCGTCACGGCCATGCTTGGTTGGGCGCAGGGTCGTCCCGGATTCGAGAAGACCGCCTGCATCATCGATCCCGAGAACGGTGCATCGCTGGCCGTCGCGCGCAAGTGCGGCTATCGCGAAAAGGCGAAGACGACCTATCAGGGGGCGCCGACGATCCTGCTCGAACGGTAGCGCCACCGCCTCGTCAAAAAACATTCAACCGAACGGTTGACTATTTGGACTGGGCGAGTATATTTAACCACATGGTTGAATATCTTGCTCCCGCACTCGATCCTGTCTTTCATGCGCTCGGCGATGCCACGCGACGGCGCATGCTGCGCCGGCTGGCAGACGGCGAACAGACCGTCGGCCAGCTTGCCGAACCTTTCGCCATTTCGCTGGCGGCGGCTTCCAAGCACATCAAGACCCTGGAAGCGGCGGGCCTGATCCGCCGCGAGGTGCGAGGACGCACTCATGTCTGCCGGCTCGAGCCGGGACCGCTTGCCAGCGCGCATGAGTGGCTCGGCTTCTACGAGCGTTTCTGGACCGATCGCCTCGACGTCCTCGACCGCCTGTTGCGCGAGGAAGACGCCCGCAACACAAAAACCGACAAAGGAGAAAAAGCATGAACGACATGAGCAATCCGGATGCATTCGGCGTGCTGACAGAACCGGCCATGCTGACCATCAAGCGCGTCCTGCCCGGCCCGGTCGAACGCGTCTGGGCCTATCTGACGGAGAGCGACCTGCGCCGCAAATGGATGGCGGCGGGCGATATGGAACTAGCTGTTGGAGCCCCGTTTGAATTGACCTGGCGCAACGACGAGTTGACCAATCCCCCCGGTCGGCGTCCCGAGGATTTCGGGGAGGTACACAGCATGCGATCCGAGATCACCGAAGTCGACCCTCCCCGCAGGCTGTCCTTCACCTGGGGAAACACCGGCGGCGTCACCTTCCAACTGGAACCGCTGGGCGACAACAAGGCGCTTTTGACAGTAATTCACCGGCGCGTCGCCGACCCTTCAGTACGATTGAACGTCTGTGCCGGCTGGCACGCTCATCTCGACGTGCTTGCCGCGCGCATGAGTGGCACGGAACCGGAAACGTTCTGGGATCACTGGAGCAAGCTCAAGCAGGAATATCAAACGCGCCTGTCCGCGTGACCTGAACGCGCCCCGAGACAACATCGCAACAGAGGAGAGCACGATGACAGACGCAAACTTCACGACCGGCTTCACTGTGGACCGCACGCCGCAGGAGGTATTCGCTGCCATAAACAATGTGCGTGGGTGGTGGTCGGAAGACATTCGCGGACGCACCGAGAAAGTCGGCGACATCTTCAATTATCGCTTCCGGGACATCCATCGCTGCACGGTGAAGATCAAAACGTCTGTTCCCGGCAAGAAGGTCGTCTGGAGCATCTTGGACAATTATTTCAACTTCACCGAGGACAAGAGCGAGTGGAAGGGAACGCAGGTCGTCTTCGATATCGTTCCTGCAAAAGACGGGACCGAACTGAAAGTCACGCATGTCGGGCTAGTGCCTGACTATGAATGCTTTGACGTCTGCACCGCCGGTTGGACTACCTACGTCAACGGCAGTCTGCGCGACCTCATCCTGACCGGCAAGGGGCAGCCCAATATCGGCGAGCCCAGAAACGAAACCGAGCGGGCGCTCGCCGAAGAGGCGCTCTGACGCGCCCTAAACTTCCCGCACCGCGATCGCGTCGACCAGCACCTTGTTCTGGCGGCGGATCGCGGTGCGAAGATCGCGAAGCGTCATCGCGTCGTCCTTCACGAACTCGATGAACATCATGTTCATGTTGTTGAAGATGATCTCGCCTGCTGACCGGATATCCATGCCGGGGCGCACGAGCCCGAGCGCCTGCAGTCGCTCCACCAGTTCGCAGGTCTGGTCGGCAAGGCCCCGGTCTAGTCCCGTATAGGTCTTGCCGAAAGGGCTGTCTGGCTGTTGCGTCGAGGTCGCCATCGCCTGCCGCCACATCTCCTTCGACAGGTAGATCAGCGCGTGGTCGATGTAGATGCCGATCAGCGTGTCGATGGCATCCGCGACGTTTGCAGGCGGCATCGCCACGACGCCGCGCCCGGCGTTCAGCACCTCGTTCACTTCCATCGACACGATGGCGACGAGGATGTCTCCCTTGTTTCGGTAATAATTGTAGATCGTACCGACCGACACGCCTGCGTCGGCCGCGATCGCCTCTATCTTCGCACCCTCGTAGCCGGCCTGGCGAAACAGCGAGGCGCCCGCCTCCAGGATGCGGCGATGCCGATCAGCCCTTTGTCTCTCGCGCAAGCCGCTCATGAGTCGACACTGCACTGATTTTGGAATTGACTCAAGTTTGTAACTGGTTCAGTTTTTCCCAAACAGCCAGAATGGCAATGGGAGCCCTCACAATGAAATCCGTCCTCAGGAAGCATGCCCGCGCGTCCGCGCTCGCCGCAGCGACAGTCGCCTTGTTCGCCGCCTCGCCCGTCTTTTCGCAGGAACTCAACGCGCTGATCTGGTGCGATCACGCCGACCCGGCGCTTCTGCAGCCCTTCGAGGAGGCCAATGGCGTCAAGGTCAACGTCAAGGAGTTCGAGGGCACAGGTGCCGGCCTTGCAATCGTCGAGCAGTCACAGCCGGGCGACTGGGACGTCATGGTGATCGACACGATCGACATTCCGCGCGGCGTCGAGAAGGGCCTGTTCGCGGAGCTGCCGGAGGACCAGTTGCCGATTGCCGACATCTTCCCGGAAGTGAAAATGGACGCTTCCACCGTCATCAATGGCAAGCGCTACGGCATCACCGAAAAGTTCGGCTACAACACGATCGGCTTCAACAACACCAAGGTCGATCCGGCCGACATGCAATCGCTGGCGTCGCTGAGCGACGAGAAATACAAGGGCCGCATCGCCATCTATGACTACTACCTGCCTGTCATCGGTATGGCGGCGCTGGCGCTTGGCAAGGAGACGGCCAAGCTGACGGAAGCCGACCTTCCGGCTATCCGCGACGAACTGATGAAGATGAAGGCCAACGCCAAGCTGGTCGGCGAGGTCACCGCCAGCCAGACGGCGCTGGCGACCGGCGAGGTCGACATCCTGGTGGGCGGCGGCGAATGGGTCACGGCTGGCCTCGCCAAGGAAAACCCGGCGCTCGACTTCTCGATCCCGAAGGAAGGCGCGGTGCTGTGGTCGCAGGCGCTCGCCATGTTCGAGAATTCCAAGAACAAGGACCTGGCGCTGAAATTCATCCAGTACATCATGAGCCCCGAGGGACAGGCGCGTCTCGCCACCTCGTCGTGCTACTGGGGCATGCCTGCCAGCACCAAGGCAGCGCTGAGCGCCGATGAGAAGAAGACGCTGCGCTTCGACGAGCAGCCCGGCTTCCTCGCCCGCGCGCAACCCTACCCGTCGCCCGACGCCGATCTCGACAAGAAGATGCAGGACATCTGGACAGAAATGCTCCAGGCGCAATAATCCGAAGCTGTGAGCGAATCGCAGCCCGGACGGCTCCTGCCCTGGGCGCTGGTGACGCCAGCGCTCCTGTGGACGCTTGTTTTCTTCGTCCTGCCCTTCCTCGCCATGGTCGTGCTGAGCCTGACCCATCACGACGACGGCCGGGCGACCTTCGAGAATTACCGCCAGTTCTTCGATAACCCGAGCTACTGGCGGGCGATGGTCAACTCGCTGCAGGTGACGTCGATCGTGACGGTCATCTCGGTGCTGCTGGCCTATCCCTTCGCGTGGATCCTCGCCGAGATCGTGCCGCCGCGCCTGCAGCGGCTGGCGCTGGTGCTGGCGATCCTGCCCTTCTGGACGTCCTATGTCGTACGCTCCTACAGCTGGCTGCTGGTGCTGGCGCAGAACGGCGTCGTCAACCAGGCGCTGACCGGCTCAGGGCTGTTCGACACGCCTTTGCAGATCGCCAACACCCGCGCAGCGACCGTCATCGGCTTCGTGCATTTTTTCGTCATGCTGCTGACGCTGACCATCTTTGCCAATCTCAAGCAGTTGTCGCCGAGCTACCGGCGCGCGGCGGCAGACCTCGGCGCCGGGCCGGTGCGCACCTTCCTGCATGTCATTCTTCCGCTGACGCTGCCGGGCATCATGGTCGGCGCGTTCCTGACCTTCGTGCTGGCCATCGGCGACTACATCACGCCGCAAATCCTCGGCGGCAACAACGAACTGCTGATGCCGCAGCTCATCATGATGCAGATCGGCCGGCGCGGCGACTTCCCGCTCGCCTCGGCGCTCGCCATCATCCTGATGGTGGTGGTGACCATCGCCTACATCGTCTGTTCCCGCTGGCTGAAGATCGAGCGGACGTGATGAAGACAGCCGGCAAGATACTCGTCTCCGCCTACGCGCTCGCCATCTACGGCTTCATCTTCCTGCCGGTCATCGTGCTCGTGCTGTTCTCGCTGCAGGCGAGTTCCTTCCCGATTCCGCCCTTCACCGGGCCGTCGCTGCGCTGGTACGAGGCGGTGCTCTCCGACCGGCGACTGATGTCGGCGCTGTTCAATTCCGTCGTGCTGGCCGGCCTCTCTTCGGCCGTGGCCGTGACGCTCGGCTTCCTCGCCGCCTGGGGTTTTGCGCGCTATCATCTGCCGCGCTCTAGCCTGATGCGCGCGCTGATCACGCTGCCGCTCACCGTCAGCTACCTGATCATCGGCATGGGCCTGCTGATCGTCTTCAACTGGGCGGGCGTGCCTAAATCGCTGCTCGCCGCCGGCATCGGCCATGTGGTCATCAACCTGCCGCTCTGCTTCGCCATCATCTACAGCCAGATGGGCGACAACCAGGTGAATTTCGAACGCGCCGCGCGTGACCTCGGCGCCAGCGAATGGAAGGTGCTGTTCCTCGTCAGCGTGCCGGTGCTCTGGCCCGCCATCTTCGCCAGTTTCTTCCTGTCGATGACCTTCTCGTGGGACGAGTTCGTCATCGCATTCCTGCTCACGCGCTTCGACACGACGCTGCCGGTGGAAATCTGGAACCTGCTGCGCTCGGGGCTGAACCCACGCACCAACGCCATCGGCTCGCTGGTGTTCGGCGTCTCTATCGTCATGGCGCTGCTCCTCGAACTCGTTTTCCTGCGGAGGACCCGCCGATGACTGGAACCCTCCCCGGGCAGTCCCTCTCCGGGCCTCTGGTCGAAATCCGCAAGCTCTCGCACAGCTTCGGCGGACACAAGGCGCTGAACGAGGTGTCGCTGACCGTCGAGCCCGGCAGCTACACCGTGCTGCTCGGACCTTCGGGCTCCGGCAAGACAACCTTGCTCTCCATCATCGGCGGCTTCGTTCATCCCAACGAGGGCAGCGTCTTCATCCGCGGCAACGATTTTACGCGTGCCCCGCCGGCACGCCGGCCGACTGCGACCGTATTCCAGGACTACGCGCTGTTCCCCCACCTGACGGTCGGCAACAATGTCGGCTTCGGCCTGCGCATGCGTGGCGTGCCCCGCGCGGCACGCGCTTCCAAGGTGCGCGATGCGCTGGCGATGGTCGGCCTAGCCGACGCCATCCACAAGCGGCCGCACCAGCTCTCGGGCGGGCAGCGGCAACGCGTAGCATTGGCGCGCGCGCTCGTCGTGGAGCCCGCAGTGCTGCTGCTCGACGAGCCGCTCGGCGCGCTCGACCTGAAGCTTCGCCGCCAGATGCAGGATGAGCTGAAAGCGCTGCAGAAACGCGTCGGCACTGCCTTCATTCACGTCACCCACGATCAGGAGGAGGCGATGGCGCTGGCCGACCACTGCGTCGTCATGAGCGACGGCCGCATCGAGGACCAGGGACCGGCGGAGCGTGTCTATTCGCGGCCGGCCTCTCGCTTCAGCGCCACCTTCATGGGCGAATCGACGCTGATCTCGGGCAAGATCCTCGACCTCGGCATGGACGAGATTCGCGTCGATACGCAGGTCGGGCCGCTGTCGCTCGCCGGCGCCGGCGAGCCCGGCTTCGACGTGTCGCTCGCGATCCGGCCGGAGCACATCACGCTGGTGCCCGAGAGCGGCTCGGTCTCGCTCGGCGAGGCTGTCGTCACCGACGTCGTCTTCCAGGGCAGCTTCAAGCGGGTTCTGGCAGTCTCAACGCGCGACCCTGACGTCACCTTTATCGCCAAGCTGCGTTCGAGCTATGGCGTGGCCATCGGCGACAAGGTCGAGCTCTACGCCACGCCGGCCGACATGGTGCTGCTGTCACGATGACACAGCCCATCAAGGCCACGGATTGGTACGAGACCGTCAAACTCGGCGACAGCGTGACGCTGATCCACGAGCCTTGGATCACGCCGTTCTACCGCTGTAACATCTGGCATGTGCGCGGACGCGACCGCGACCTGTTGTTCGACA
The DNA here is from genome assembly GCF_016793485.1 of Mesorhizobium sp. Taxonomy (GTDB): domain Bacteria; phylum Pseudomonadota; class Alphaproteobacteria; order Rhizobiales; family Rhizobiaceae; genus Mesorhizobium_K. The sequence continues at coordinate 134,293 of NZ_JAEULZ010000018.1, forward strand.
GCGGGCTCGGCCATTTCAGCCTGCGCCAGCATGTGCCGCTGGTGACGGAGAAGAAGCTCGTCTGCGTCGCCAGCCATACGCATTTCGACCATATCGGCTGCCACCATGAATTCCCGCATCGCTGCGTGCATCGCGCCGAGGCGGAGATCCTCGCCGACCCGCGCAACGAATTGACGGTCGCCGACCGCTACGCGACCGACGAGATGTTCATCGTCCCGCCCGAGGGCTGGGATGCCAGCCGCTACCGCATTCAGCGCGCCACGGCCGATCGCATCCTCGAAGCCGGGGACGTGATCGATCTCGGCGACCGCGCCTTCGAGGTGATCCACACGCCCGGCCATTCGCCGGGCGGCATCGCGCTTTATGAGAAGAAGACCGGCATCCTGCTGTCGGGCGACATCGTCTATGACGGCCCACTGATCGACGACGCCTATCACTCCGACATCGCTGACTATCTGGCGACTCTGGAAAAGATGCGCAGCCTGCCCGTCACGATCGTTCACGGCGGCCACTTCCCGAGCTTCGGTCCGACGCGCTACCGACAGCTCATCGACGAATATCTGGCGTCGAAGCGAAAGCCGGGCTGCCACCTTTGAATTAGGTGCCAAGTGAGCACGGCCCTCGCAAGCGTCGCCGCACCTTTCCGCAACGGCAAATCGGCTATAAGCTGAACTGTATTGCAGGCCGATCAGCCACTACTGGAGCACCTGATGATTCGATTGATTGCAACCACGGTTATCGAACTGGCTGCGAATGCCATCGGGCTGCTGATCGCCGCCTGGCTGTTGCCGGGCTTCTCGATTGGCGTGATCGGTTTCATCATCGTCGTAGCGCTGTTCACCGTCGCCAAGTTCATTCTCGGGCCACTGATCTTCAAGCTTTCGTTCAAATATGTGCGCGCGCTCAACGGCGGCGTCGCGCTCGCCATCACCTTCGTCGGCCTTGTTGTGACTACATGGCTGACCACCCATCTTGTGATCACAGGCTTCACCACCTGGGTGCTGTCGACTCTGATCGTCTGGCTGTGCGGCGTGCTCGCCTCAATCTTGCTGCCGCTGGTCATTTTCAAGAAGGCGCTCGCCGAACGCAGGAGCCCGCGCCCAATTCCACCCGTCGTCTGACGGAGCGCTCCGCCGTGACCGCCTGCCGGATGTGCGTGACCACCGGCGGCGGAAACCTGCCTCGTTTCGAGTTGCAAATCAGCACGCCCGCGATAATTTCACGTCAGGCGTGTGCTGCGTGCGCCGGGCACGGTCCCGATACGGAGAATGTTCTGGCATTTTTCGAGGAGTCGTAGCCCATGCCGCACGAAATCCATGATCGTCGGGTTCTCCGGCGTCCGTTTTCCGTCTTGAGAGAATTCCTGGACAACGCGTCGTCAGGCGGCCTCGTCCTGATGGGTGCCGCGGCGCTGGCGATCCTGGTCGCCAACTCGCCGCTCGCCCCCACCTATTTCGCCACCCTGAAGGCCTATGTCGGACCGCTCAGCGTTTCGCACTGGATCAACGACGCGCTCATGGCGCTGTTCTTCCTGATGGTCGGCCTCGAAATCAAGCGCGAAGTGCTCGACGGTCAGCTCGGATCGTGGAGCCGGCGCATTCTTCCGGGCGTCGCGGCGCTGGGCGGCATGGCGGTCCCCGCTGCCATCTTCCTTGCTTTCAACTGGAACGACCCTGTCGCAGCGCGCGGATGGGCAATCCCCTCGGCGACCGACATCGCCTTTTCGCTCGGCGTGCTGTCGCTGCTGGGCAACCGGGTACCGACCTCGCTGAAGCTGTTCCTGACGGCTCTGGCGATCATAGACGACCTTGGCGCGGTCATCGTCATCGCCATCTTCTATACCGGTAACCTTTCCGTGCCATATCTAGCGCTTGCGGCCGGCGTGGTCGTAGCGCTGCTTGCGATGAACCGCCTCGGCGTGATGCGGCTGGCCCCCTACCTGTTGCTTGGGCTTGTCCTCTGGTATCTCGTCTTCAGGTCGGGCGTTCACGCCACCATCGCCGGCGTGCTTCTGGCGATCACCATTCCGCTGCGCCCGGCTCCTTCGCGCCCCGACGACATGGGCTCGCCGCTGCACCGGCTCGAGCACCGACTGCAGAAATGGGTGACCTTCCTCGTCATCCCGATCTTCGGCTTCGCCAATGCCGGCGTTTCGTTCGCCGGCCTGTCGCTCGGCGTGCTTGGCGACAACCTGACGCTCGGCGTGGCGCTTGGGCTGCTCGTTGGCAAGCTGGTAGGCGTGTTCGGCAGCGCATGGCTGGTCATTCGGTCCGGCCTCGCCGACATGCCGATGGGCGTCGGAACCTTCCAACTCGCCGGCGTGTCGCTTCTCTGCGGCATCGGCTTCACCATGAGCCTTTTCATCGGCCTGCTGGCGTTCGCTGACTATCCGGCCCTCCAGGAAGAGGTGAAGGTTGGCATCCTGTGCGGGTCGATCGCGGCGGGTATACTCGGCTATGCGGTGCTGCGTGTCGCGCCGAGGGATGTGCCACCGCCGCCAGCCCGTAACGGCTAAACCGGAGTTCAGGCTTCCGACGGCAACAGATCCGCCAGGCTGGAGACAGTCTTCAGCGCGGCGATCTCGTCGGGCGTGAGTTGGCGGCCGAGCTTCTCCTCGAATGCCAGGATGATCGACAGATGCGCGATGCTGTCCCACTGCGGCAGCGACCCCACCGGTGCGTCCGCGGGCACGTCCTGCGGACGGCATCCCAAGACGCCGGCGATGATGCCTGCAACCACCGTCTGGCGCGTTTCATCCATTGCGTTCCGCCTTCCGCCGCACCCATTCCTCGCGGAACATCTCGAAGATCAGCATGTCGTGAACCTGACCGGTTGCTGGATCGCATTGCGCGCGATGCAGTGTGCCGACATTTGCGAAACCGAGCTTCTGGCAATTGAACACCGAGGGAAGATTGCTGGCCGCCACCTCGGCATACAAGCGTTCCACGCCGGAATTCTCGAACAGATGGTCGATCATCCGCGTGCGGACCTCCCGCGCTACACCTTTCCTTCGCCAACTCCGATCATGGATTCCAATACCGAAACGGCATGATCTGTAGCCGCTCAAGGACATGATATGGATCCCGATCGCGACAGTCTGGCCACGCGGCACGATGGCATGGACGAACCGCTTCCGCTTCTTGGGGCGGACCATCTCCCGAAACCACCTCCAGCGCGACCTCGGCGCTCCCGAACCTGAAAAGCTGGTGATGAACTCAGTATCCCGCGTCCACGGATAGGTGAGGCGGAATGCCTGCCAGACATTGAGGGGCACCAGATCGAAACGTTCGGTTTCGATGCGCGCCTCATCCACGACGTTCCGCCTTTCGCTTCATCCATTCGTCGCGGAATATCTCGAAGATCAGCATGTCGTGAACCTGACCAGTCACAGGATCGAACTTTGACCGGTGCATCGTGCCTACATGCGCGAAACCGAGCTTCTGGTAGTTGAAGACCGACGGGAGATTGCGGCCCACCACCTGGGCATGCAGCCTTTCAACGTCAGAATGCTCGAAAACATGATCGATCAGGCGCGTGCGCACCTCCTGAACGACGCCCTTGCCCCACCAGCTACGGTCCTGGATGCCGATACCGAGGCGACAGGACCTGTAGCCATATATCGACATGGAGTGCACGCCGATCGGCGCCGACTCACCACGCGGCACGATCCCGTGGACGAAGCGCGTCTTGTTGTTGGGGCGGATCATCTCCCGATACCATTTGCGGGGCGAGCGCGGCGCACCGGACCCGGAAAAACTGGCGATGAATTCGGCATCCCGCGTCCACGGATAGGTCAGGCGAAATGTCTGCCAGACATTGAGCGGCACGAGATCGAAGCGCTCGCTTTCGATCCGCGCCCGCAAGGCGTGGCGACCCACGCCGCTCAGGCTCCCGGCCCCGATGCGAGCGCTGCTTCGCGCACGCGGTCGCGCACGATCTTGCCGCGATCGTTGCGCGGGATCGCGTCGAGCACGAAGATTTTTGACGGCACAGCCTCGGCTCGGCACCGCTCCCGGCACCACGCGCGGATCGCGGGTATCTCCGCGTCCTCGGCCAGAACGATCGCGGCCGCCACCGCCTCGCCCGCGATCGGGTCGGGCAGGCCGAACGCGCATGCCTCGCGCACGGCAGGATGGCGCTCCAGCAACATGTCTATCTCTTCCGCCGGTACCTTGACGCCGCCACGGTTGATCTCGTTCTTGATCCGGCCGACGAGCGTCAGGCGGCCACCGCCATCGATCCTGCCGGTGTCGCCGGTGCGCAACCAGGAACCATGGAATGCGGCGCGGGTCTCGACCTCCATGCCGAGGTAACCAGACATGATCGAAGGGGTGGCCACGAGCACTTCGCCCGATCCCTCCCGCAGGATTTGCCCGGACTCGTCCAGAACCGCGGCGCTGCCACCCCATGGCTTGCCGACGAGGCCATCCGCTGCCCCCGGTTCGTCAAGGCTGGCGCCGCCAATCCAGTTGGCCGTCTCGGTCATGCCGTACATGTTGAAGACGTTGCGCGTCCCCGTCCAGCCGGCAATCGCGCGCCAGTGTTCAATCGAAAGCGGGGCGGAGCCGACATGCACGCGCCGCATGACATGAACGGGACGCGTGGACAGACGCATGGCCACCGTCCAGAACGAGGGGGTGGAACTCATGAAGGTGATGCGGCGCGCATCCACCAACCCGCCGAAGCCGCGCATCTCCTCGATCGAAGGTTGCGGCCACAGGACGAGCATGCCGCCGGCCGCCATGGCCGTGAAGATGTTGCCGATCAGCCCATGGCCGAAATGCAAGGGAAGCACGCAAAGCGATGTTTCGAGATCGGCTTGGCCTATTGCCGCCACGTTGAGGGCGACGCGAGCCGCGAGACTGCGCTGGGTGTGCACAATTCCCTTGGGGCGGCCGGTGGTGCCTGATGTCATCAGGGTCAGGGCGGGATCGTCGGGACCGAGCGGAATGGATCCGGTCGAAACAGTGTCGGCGGCCAGCGCAACCGCGTCATCATCGAGCAGGGCTGACGCTCCCGTCGCCCGCATTACATTGGAGCGTTCTTCCTGCGTGATACCCGGGTTGACGGCGACGGCCATGGCGCCGGCCTCCCACAGCGCAAAGACGTCGCGGAGATAATCAAGCGGTGCAGGACGCGCCACGACGGCGCAACATCCTTGTCCGATTCCTGCCTCGCGAAAAGCGATGGCCCGTTGCTCGACGTCAGCTACGAAACGACCGAGCCCCAGTTCGGTCCCGGTGCGCGCATCGATCAGCCTTGTGTGTCTGTGGGTCAGCGAGAGCAGCATGAATCGTAAACATATGTGACCTCGCCGTGTCGCGTGCGTTTTCCCGCGCGCGTCGCACAGACGGGCTGACTGCTACCCAATCACTCGAACCCACCGGAAATCTGTTCGTTGGGGTCCGCCGTTACGGCCTGCAACACAAATGGGGACTTGGACAACGAAGGCCGCACATAGCGTCTGCGCTGATTGGGCAAGGGCCGGTCTTCGGATCTGCTGGCTTCGGACTTCATCTCGGCATCCCCTTCCTGCAAACACGCCGGATTCTAACGAAATCGTTGCGAAGCAGCAAGATTCGAAATTTCCGCACCTTCGACAGGATAGAAGGGCAATACCCGTCAAAAAAGGCGGCTTTCCTTTCAAAGGTGGTGTCCGGTTGCGGGTCGCGGGCTTGACCGGGCCGCCAGGTTGCATCAAAACCGCCTCCGGTCTGGAGGATATGGGCGTGACGACTGAACAATCCGGCGGGGATATATCCTCGTCGACCAAGCTCGAACTGGCTCCCGAGGTCATCGTCAAGGCGATGGGCGAGGACGAAGGCGGCGTTCTGCTCCGGCGCGATTCCGGCGAAATGTTCACCGCCAACGATACGACGATCTTTTTCCTGAACGCGTTGGACGGGACGAAACAGGTGAAGGACATCGCCGCGAGCATGGCCAATGTCTTCGAGGTCACCGCCGCCGAACTCGAAAGCGATCTCGTCGAGTTGGCGCGCGAGCTACTCAGCCAGAACCTGGTGCGGGTCGCCTGACGCTTGTGGCAACGACCGGATCGCCTGTCGCTTCAACCCAATCGAATTTGGCTGATCCCGTGTCCGAGCAAACCCTCCATCTGAACTTCCGGGGCGCAGGCCTGGTGATATCGGCCAGCGACCGCGCCTGGGTCGATGCCATAGCGGCCGCCTATGCATCCTTCGTCGACGAAGGCCAACCATCGCCGGGTGCATTCAGGTTGAGCATTGTCGATACCGACGCGCTTCCGCCCGATCCGCACATGCCGCTGACATGGGAAGGCCTGAACAATTCGGGCGTGCCCTGCCGTATCTTCGAGTCGGAGACCGAGCAGTTCTTCGTCGCCGACGAAAAGGTGGTCAAGGTAGAGACCCACGCGAGCGGGGTCGCCACGGTCTTCGCGCTGCCGGAAAGCAGGAAGGCTTTCCTCTCGTCGATCCTCATTCCGGTCATCGAGTCCACGCTCTTTCACGGCGGCCAGTATCTGCTGCACGCGGCTTGCCTCGTCGAGGATGCCTCAGGGCGGAGCGTCCTGGTGTGCGCACCATCCGGATACGGCAAGACGACCACCGCGATGACGCTCGCCCATGACGGCTTCTCATTGATGACCGACGACGTTGCTGTGGTCGTTCCTAAGCCCGAAGGGGTGCAGGCATGGGGCGTACCCCGGGCATTGAAGGTTCACAGGAGGACAGCCGAGCTTCTCTCCTGGATCGGCCCGCTGCCGGACGACCGCTGGGACGAGAATGGCGAGCAGGGCATTGCTCTCGAAAAGATCGCTGACCGGATCGGGGTCATGACGCCCGAGGCAAGGCCACTGGCCGCGATCATCGTATTGGGATCGCGCTCGCCAGCCGGCCATGTTCTCAAGCCTGCATCGCGACCCGAAGTTCTCGCCGTGCTTGCGCATGACAACGTCGCGGGCCGGGCGGCGGGTATAACCACCAAGGCGCTGGACAGGTTCATGACGTTCGCCGACATGATCCAGCGCACACCGGCATTCACGCTGCATGCAGGCGAGAATCTCGCGAGTTTGCCAGGTATCGTCTCCGGCGCTCTCGGAGGCAAAAGCGGATTCGAGCCGTGAAGACCGGCAGGACAGAAGCGTGGCTGGCGCGATTGTCCGACCCGAGGGGAGCGAACGACAGATTCCGGCCGAGGCCGTTCGATGTGGCGGAACGCGGCCAGATGGAGCGCCTCGTTGCCCTCGCTGCCCGCCACAATGTGCGCCCAGCCTTCTCACGCAACCTGCTGCGACAGCTCAAGGAAGCGCCGCAGGATTTCCTGACGGGGGATGCACAGGCAGCCGCCGCAACCTCGTCATGGCTGTCGGACCACGCAAACGATCTGCGTGTCGGGGATTTTGCGCGCGCCAGCCTGTTGGCTGAAGTGGCCGGTACGGTCAGGGAGAAGATCGCGGCTGCGGCCCTGCCCGCCGTGATCGTCAAGGGCGTGGACTTCGCCGAGGTCGCCTATGGCGGGCTCCACCTGCGCACATTCTCCGACGTCGACCTGCTGGTCCGGCCCGATGCCGCGGATGCTCTTGGCGCGATCTTGAGGGACCTCGGTTTCACCGAGCACGTCCCTTCCGGCAAGCGCGTGGACTACACCGAGCGTGCCTGGACGCGCGCGGACCACCACGGCACCACGCTCGTCGAGGTGCATACCGATGTCGTGCACGCTCCGGAATTGCGCGCCGCCCAGTCCCTCACCTACGACCTTTACGCCGATCCGGCGCTTGGCGGCGTCACGCCGGCTGCAAGGCTGGTGCTGGCCGCGCTGCATGGCTCCACGTCGCATCTTTTCGGCCGGTTGCAATATGTGGTCGACGGGCTGATGGTCGCGCGCCTCGACCCCGACCCGGACGAACTGCTCGTGCGCGCGAAACGATCAGGCGCGACGCTGCCGCTCGTCACGATGCTGCGGCTGGCGACCGAAATCTATGGCTGCGAGATCAGCGCCGACCTGCTCCGGCGGCTCGGTCCCCTTCGCTGGGGAGGACTGGAAGCACGACTCATCCCCGCCTACATGGTGCTCGCCGCCAAGGGCGAAGGCCGCTGGATGCTGCTGCCGCAGCGCTATATCTATCGCCGGCTGCTTCGCACCACGTTCTGAAATCAGGACAGACCGTCGCCCGCACGGTGCTTGTCGTGATCGCCGGAAGTGCCTAACTGCGGCATCTCTGGAATGCGGCAAAGCAGGCACATCATGAAGAAAATCGGCTTCCTCTCCTTTGGCCACTGTTCACCGTCGCCCCAGTCGGGCACGCGCTCGGCCTCCGACGCGTTGCTGCAGTCGATCGACCTCGCGGTCGCGGCGGAGGAAATCGGCGCCGACGGCGCCTATTTCCGCGTCCATCATTTCGCCCGCCAGCTCGGCTCTCCCTTTCCGCTGCTCGCGGCAGCCGGCGCGAGACAAGCCGCATCGAGCTTGGCACCGCCGTCATCGACATGCGCTACGAGAACCCGCTCTACATGGCCGAGGACGCCGGCGCGGCCGACATCATCGCCGGCGGCCGCCTGCAACTCGGCATCAGCCGCGGCTCGCCCGAGCAGGTGATCGACGGGTGGCGCTATTTCGGCTACGCGCCAGAGGAGGGCCAGACCGACGCCGACATGGCGCGCCGCCATGCCGAGGTCTTCCTCGACGTCATCCGTGGGCAAGGCTTCGCACAGCCCAACCCACGGCCGATGTTTCCCAATCCGCCCGGCCTGCTCCGGCTCGAACCCCATTCGGAAGGCCTGCGCGACCGCATCTGGTGGGGTGCGGCGACCACGCCGACCGCGCAGTGGACGGGCAAGATGGGCATGAACCTGCAGAGTTCCACGCTGGTCATGGCCGAATCCGACAAGCCGTTCCATATCCAGCAGGCCGAACAGATCGCCGCCTTCCGCGCAGCTTGGAAGGAAGCCGGCCACACACGCGAGCCGCGCGTCTCCGTCAGCCGCTCGATCTTCGCTATCGTCAACGACATGGACCGCGCCTATTTCGGCGGCGAGGGCGGCAACCAGGATCATTTCGGCTACATCGAGCCCGGCAAGCAGGCCGTCTTCGGCCGGTCCTATGCCGCCGAACCCGACAAGCTGATCAAGCAGTTGAGCGAGGACGAGGCGATCAAGGCCGCGGACACGCTGCTGCTTACCGTCCCGAACCAGCTTGGCGTCGACTACAACGCCCACGTCATCGAGGCGATCCTGAAACACGTCGCGCCCGGCCTCGGCTGGCGCTGACGCGCTTCGACGGCCCTGCCGCAGGTCTCGAATCCGCGCTATGAACGCACAGAGGGTGCGTCATGGCGAACACGGGTTCCGGACTGCTCGACTGGCTGGACAGGCTTGATCCCGGCGTCCACCGCCGCATCAAGGGGCTCCGGCTCGTCACCGCCTTCGGCATCGCAGCCATGGCGGGCCGCATGCCCGAGGTCGTTAATGCGCTCGATGCCGGCCCGTCGCTGAGCGTCCTTGCCGGTGGCTTTGCGCTTTGGGCAAGCGTTTCGGAGGCGCGCGAAAGCCGGTTCGATTCCGGCCGCGACTTGTTGTGCCTGTGTATCGCCGCGGCGGCAGGCGCGATGGTCTATGTGCTCCTCGAGCCGCTGCTGTCGTCGGTCAGCACGTTTGGCCCGGAACTGGTCCTCGTCACCGGCGCATTCTGCACCGGCTATCTCCGGCGCTTCGGCATTCTCGGGACCGGCCTCGGTTCCCAGATCTACATCGGGCAGCTTCTTGCCTACACGTCTGGCCTGGGGCCAGGCGACCTCTGGACGATCGCGCTCGCCGGCGTGATCGCCTCCGTCGCAGCAATCGTGCCGCGCGTGTTGAGCGGTCCTTCCGAGAAGCCTGCGCTCGCTCTTCCTGTCCCCGAGGTTCGCGTTACGGGACTGCCCGGAATGCGCCCCCAGCTTGCGATGGGCCTGCAGGCGGCGACCGGAGCGCTCGCGATCATCGGGCTGACGTCGCTGCTCGGCTTGCAGCAGCCGGCCTGGGCAATCACGGCCTGTACCTATGTGATCGCCGGTTCGGCGGCCGGCACGCTCGACCGCGTGCGACGCAGGATCGTCGGCACCGCCATCGGCGTGCCGCTTGGCCTGATCTGCCTGCCGCTTGCCCAGGAGGCCCCGCTGCTTCTCTGGCTTGCGGCAGCCTTGGCGATGGTGATCTACGCGATGGCCCTGCCCGAGCGCTACGACATCGCCTGTGGCGCGTTCGCCTTTGCGCTGGTCGTTACCCTCGCGGCCTCGGGCGAACATTCTGTGCCCCTGCTCTTCTCGCGCGCATGGGAAACCGTCCTCGGCGGGGTGATCGGCCTTCTGGCTGCGCTGTCCCTTCTGCCGCTAAAGCCGGTCCGGCCTCAGCCGATATCGTGACCCTGGCTCAGGGGTCAGCGGTTTTCTTCACGGCGGGCTTGTTGTAGGACGGCATGCCAGCCCGTTTGGCAGCACGCCTGAAGGAATACAGAAAAGAAATGCCCGCGCTTTCCCCTGTCCTCGATCACATCGACACGCATCTGGATGACAGCCTCGAACGGCTGTTCGCGCTGCTGCGCATCCAGTCGATCTCCACCGATCCCGATTATGCGGCGGAGTGCCGGAAGGCTGCCGAATGGCTGGTCGCCGAGTTGAAGACGATCGGCTTCGACGCCAGCGTACGCGACACATCAGGCCATCCCATGGTGGTAGCGCATCACGCCGGGCCGTCGGCGGACAGCCCGCATGTCCTGTTCTACGGTCACTATGACGTCCAGCCCGTCGATCCGATCGAACTGTGGGACAACCCGCCCTTCGATCCGGCCGTCAGGGAGATCGAGCCGGGCCGGAAGGTGATCACCGGGCGCGGATCGTCCGACGACAAGGGACAGCTCATGCTGTTCGTGGAAGCCTGCCGCGCCTTCAAGGCCGAGCACGGGCAGCTTCCGTGCCGCGTGACGATCCTGTTCGAGGGCGAGGAAGAATCGGGCTCGCCTTCGCTGAAGCCCTTTCTCGAAGCCAACCGCGAAGAGCTGAAGGCCGACTTCGCGCTGGTCTGCGACACCGACATGTTCGACGCGCAGACGCCGTCCATCTGCGCATCGCTGCGCGGGCTCGTCGGCGTCGAGGTCACCGTCAAGGCGGCCAGCCGCGATCTTCATTCCGGCATGTATGGCGGGCCGGCGGCCAATCCTATCCGCATCCTTGCCGGCATCCTCGCGGACATCCACGACGAGAACGGCCAGGTGACGATCCCCGGCTTCTACGACGGCGTCGAGGAAACCCCGTCGCAGGTGCTGCAGTCGTGGCAGACGCTCGGCGTGACCCCGGAAAGCTTCCTCGGTCCTATCGGCCTGTCGGTGCCCGCCGGCGAAAAAGGCCGCTCGGTTCTCGAAATGGTCTGGGCGCGGCCGACCGCCGAGTTCAACGGCATCACCGGCGGCTACACCGGCAAGGGCTTCAAGACGGTCATCGCGGCCGAGGTGTCGGCGAAGATTTCGTTCCGCCTCGTCCACAAGCAGGACCCCGCGAAGATCGCCGAAGCGTTCCAGAAGTTCGTGCGCGACAGGCTGCCGGCGGACTGCGCAGTCGAATTCCACCCGCATGGCGGCTCACCGGCGATCCAGCTTTCCTACGACGCGCCGTTCCTGACCAGCGCGAAGCAGGCGCTTTCGGAGGAATGGCCGAAGCCCGCGGTTACCATAGGCGGTGGCGGGTCGATACCGATCGTCGGCGATTTCCGCACCTATCTCGGGATGGAATCGCTGCTCGTCGGCTTTGCTCTTTCGGACGACCGCATCCACTCGCCGAACGAAAAGTACGAACTCAATTCCTTCCACCGGGGTCAGCGCTCGTGGGCGCGAATCCTCGATGCCCTGTCGCGCTGACCGATTTGCGGGGAGACCAGATGACCAATATCCGCTTCCACAAGAACGACCTGCCGGACCTGGCAAACTACGACGTGCCGGCGGTGGCGATCGATACGGAGACGCTGGGGCTGAACCCGCATCGCGACCGGCTCTGCGTCGTCCAGCTTTCGCCGGGTGATGGAAGCGCCGATGTGGTGCAAATCGCGCAAGGACAGCGCGAGGCTCCCAACCTGTCCAAACTGTTGCGCGATCCGGCGATCACCAAGATTTTCCACTACGGCCGGTTCGACATCGCGGTGCTCTACAATGCGTTCGGCGCTATGGCCGAGCCCGTCTTCTGCACCAAGATCGCATCGCGCCTGACGCGAACCTATACCGACCGCCACGGGCTGAAGGATATCTGCGCCGAACTGCTCGGCGTAGCCATCTCCAAGCAACAGCAATCGTCGGACTGGGCAGCGACGACGCTGACGCATGAGCAATTGGAATATGCCGCGTCAGACGTGCTCTACCTGCACCGGCTGCGCGAAGTGCTGGCGGGTCGTCTGGCGCGCGAGAACCGGACCGAGGTGGCCGACGCGTGCTTCCGCTTCCTGCCGACACGCGCAAAACTCGACCTGCTGGGCTGGCCCGAGGAAGACATCTTCGCGCATAGCTAGACGGCTACTTATCCCGGAACCTTCTTTATGGGACCGCGCACCGGACGGGCCGGGCTTCTGGCCGGCTGCGTCTGCGCAACTGGAGTTGTCCACCAGCGATAGAGCGCATAGCCGGCAAGCGCGAGGATGATGCGTTTCATGGCTTTTCCTTTCATTGTCTTCGCGCCAAGAATTCGCCGGAGGCAGCTTCGTTCCGTCCACGCCTGAAAACCAACCTCGGCGTGAAACCAAATGCCGCCTGGTGCATTGTAGATGTCCGCATACGGAACCTGAGGGGGGTTCATCATGACAAATCCGCAGCCTATCGCCACCGCGCCCAAGGACGGGCGCAAGGTCACGGTCCTCTGGACCGACCGCGACGGCCAGGAAAACGAATCGATCGCTCAGTACCGTTCACTTGACCGCCTGAAGACGTCGGGCGGCGAATGGGACGCGAGCGACGAGGGCTGGTGGGCCTATGTCGATGGCGACACGCTGAAGCGCATCCAGCCGCACGGTTGGAAGCCCCCCGGCGCCGAAGACGATGACGAGTGAACCGCCGCTGGCCGGGCGGCGTTTCTCGTCCACTGCATTATCCGGTATGATTGATTCGATGCACGGTCGATTCGTGCCGCCCCATGGCCCGAACTCGTGCCTCACAACGGAGGGAAATCGCCATGGGCATTGAAAGTCTGATTGTATTCCTCATCGTCGGCGCGATCGCCGGCTGGCTGGCTGGGCTGATCGTCAAGGGCTTCGGCTTCGGCCTGCTGGGTAACATCGTCGTCGGTATCGTCGGCGCGATCATCGCGGGCTGGCTGTTGCCGCGTATCGGCCTCATCATCGGAGGCGGCATCATCGCCGACATCATCAACGCCGTGATCGGTGCGGTGATCCTCCTGCTCATCATTCGGCTCGTCAAACGGGCCTGAACCGAGCCTAAACCCATCTCAGGAGTGCGCCGATGCGGCAGAACCAACTCTATCTCGTCATCGGCGCGCTTCTAGTCGCTGTTATCGCGCTCGGCGTCTATGTCTGGCGCGAGGAATCGAAGCCGGACGGAGTCGAGCTGAGAATCGACGAATCGGGCGTTTCGATCGAGCAGAACTGAGTTTCCGGGATCGCGCGGCCTCCGCGCGGTCCCTTTGCCCGGTCAGGCACTTAACCCCACCTTAAAAGTAAGTGCTTGAAATCATTAGCGCGTGTTACCGGCGTTCAGACCCAACCCAGCAACCCGGCGAGAATGTAAGCCGAAACGGCAGAGCTGATGATGACCACGACCGCAGCCGCCAGTTCCATCCTTTTCAACCGCATGCCTGTAATGCTCAGTCCATTTCAAGGAAAAGGCCGCGAATGATTACGGCTTGCATGATTTGGGCAACGATCACGTCGTGAGAAACCTCATCGGGTAGTTGCGGCCTCACGAGGGTCAGAAGTTCCGACAGAGTGACTGAACTTCCGGGTGTATATCCTTCCAGCGCGTTGAGGATGATTTCCCTCAAAAGTCGCTCATCCGAAGGTGGCTTGCTCAGATCATCCCGGTTGCCCATCGTATTCCCCAGCCCAGTCGCCAAGGGAACAACATCAGCCTTGGCTTTGGCAAGTGCGTCATGTTCGCCGAGGGCCTTGGCTAACAGCCCTGTCATTGACATACCTTCGGCTCTGGCAGACGCTAGAACGATGAGGGTCTGCAAGGACTTTTTGGTAGTGCCACCAGCCGGGGCGCGATAACGTACAGAATCTTTCGCACTTTCAGGGTTGTCGGCTTCTTCTAGAATGAAGGAGCAATGAAATGAGCGAAGGTACAGAGATGGGTCAGGTGATCCGGATCGACGAAGCCCGCATAAGGGATCATCTTGGGGAGATGGTCCGGGGGACGGTCGAGGAGACACTGAATGCGATGCTGGATGCGGAGGCGGACCGGCTGTGTGGCGCGGCCCGCTATGAACGCAAGGAAGGTCGCCAGGATACGCGAGCTGGCAGTTATGAGCGAACGCTGCAAACTCAAGCCGGCGACGTCACCCTCAAGGTCCCCAAGTTGCGTCGTCAGACATTCGAGACGGCGATCATCGAGCGTTACCGCCGGCGGGAGAGCTCTGTAGAGGAAGCGCTGATTGAGATGTACCTGGCCGGCATTTCGGTCAGGCGCGTGGAAGATATCACCGAAGCACTGTGGGGCACGCGGGTCAGCCCGAGCACGGTGTCGAACCTGAACAAGAAGATCTACGCCAAGATCGATGCGTGGCGGAACCGGCGCATCGAAGGTGAGCACCCTTATCTCTACCTTGATGGCATCGTCATGAAGCGCAGCTGGGCCGGTGAAGTCCGCAATGTTTCACTACTGGTGGCGAGCGCCGTCAATTCCGAGGGGTTCCGCGAGATCCTCGGCATCTGCGAGGGTGCAAAGGAAGACAAGTCCGGCTGGTCCGCCTTCCTGCGCCACCTTGTCGATCGGGGTCTCACGGGCGTGCAGTTGATCATTTCCGACGCTTGCCGCGGCCTGACCGAGAGTGTGTCGGAGTATCTGCCGCAAGCCCGCTGGCAGCGCTGCATGGTGCATTTTTACCGTAACGTATTCAGCCATGTTCCGGCGACGAAAGTGCGCGAGGTCAGCCATATGCTCAAGGCCATTCATGCCCAGGAGAGCCGGGATGCGGCTGATGACAAGGCGCGGGTAATCGTTGAGAATCTGAGAGCTGCCCGGATGCACAAGGCTGCAGATCTGATCGAGCTCAATGTCCACGAGACGCTGACCTACTACGGCTTCCCCGACATTCACTGGCAGAAGATCCGTACCAACAATCCACTGGAGCGGATCATGAAGGAAATTCGCCGACGAACCCGCGTCGTCGGTGCTTTCCCCGATGGGCAGTCATGCCTCAATCTTGCGGCAGCCCGGCTACGGCACATCGCCGGAACGAGCTGGTCAGCAAAATGCTACATGAACATGCGGCCGCTCTATCAGCCGGAAACGATTCAAACCGAAGCCGTCGCTTGAAAAATGTGCGAAAGATTCTGGACACTACCCGGGGCGCAGTTCGATGACCTCGATCTGCACAAGCAGGTGTTGAGCGCATTGAACGCTCGCTTCCCAGAATGCACGTGGGAAATTTATCCAGCAGCCAGCATCGCGACGACAGCTTGCCGTGATACCAGCCAGAAGCGCTTTGCCGAAGGCCGGCGACAAACTGGCGCTCTCGATCGAAGAGATGCAAGAGACGCCACGTTCCTACATTTCCAGTTCCTTGAGCCTACCAAACGGATCAACTGAAATGAGCCTTACTGCAGAGAACTGAGGTGTAAAGTGACACCGAAGATTCGGGGGGTAAACCTGTGACCAAAACTCGTAGTAAGAACGCTGCGCTGTTGGCGAACGAAATCTACGACATTCTGGTTCGTACACATCCCGCCATTCGATCCAGGTCAGCATCGGGCGCAAGCAAGGTGGCCGGCTACGTGGCCGCCGCGATACTGGAGCTCCCTCGCCGAAACTACGATCAATTCTGGGCAATTGACCCACGGCGTCTGGAATCCGTCGTCAGTCACATGCTTGTCCAGCTTGTGGGGGACGCCCCATTGGTTTCCGAGCCTCCTGAAGTAGCGGCCGACGATTCGGGAAGAACCTTGGCTCCGGTCTCGGAATGGGCAGGCCCGGTAGGCGGCCCTACCTTCCTGGAAACCAATTATGGTATCGCGCGGTCTACTCTACACCGCTGGCAAAAGCTGGGAGAGGTAATCGCTCTGCGGGTGGGAGGGAAGCGGCACGTATTCCCATTGGAGCAGTTTGTCGACGGCCGACCAGTGGCCGGACTAGACCGTGTAATCAAATGGTTCCCCACGCATCGAGCGGCGTGGCTCTGGCTGATGGAACCGAACAACACGCTCCGAGGCAGAAGACCGATCGAGGATCTGCGAAATGACAATCTCGATGGCGTCATAAGGGCCAAAAAGTAAGTGGCCCGTGTCGAAAGACACGGGCCACCTTAGATCAGACAGTCGAACGACTAGGATCAAGAACCCCAGTTGTACTGCAGGCGAAGCTTGCCGCCCCATGCATCAGCGTCATCTGAGTCGAAGTTATCGGTGTAGGAAACTTCTGGCGTTATCCGGAAGTTGTTGACCAATTCGTATTCAACGTTGGCAACAGCTGCGAAGTTTTCGATCTCGTCATACGAGAGCTGAACGTTCAGGCCAGTCTTTTCGTTGAACCGCCAGGAGCCGCCGCCCCACAGAGCCCAGGAACCACCCCAGTTGCCGTAGTAGTTAAACACATCTTCATCGTCTTTCAGGCCGCCCATGATGAACAGCGCGAGAGATTCATTGACATTGAAGTCAGCGCGAACTTTACCAGCCCAGGTCTCCCAGACCGAGTCGTAGCCGACAACACCGCTGATGCCACCCCAACCGGCCGTGTAGCCTATACCGCCGACAACATGCGGAACGTAGGAATCGATTGCATAGACGTCAGCCGCCACAAGAGTAGCTATGCCACCAAACGGCGCAGGCAGGAAGGTCGAGTAACCCGTGCCCGTTTCAAGCGCGACACCTGCCGAGAAGCCATTACCGCCCGTAAAGGTGTACGACAGCTGGTTGGTTCCGAACGGACCATAGCCGATCAGATCGTCATTTATCACGTTGCCGGCATAACCGGTGAACGTTGTGAAGTACGAATCTGTCCGGCCAGCACGGAAGCCGCCGAGTTCGATGTAGGCCTGATTGACCTCAACCGTATCGGCCATGGTCGTGACGCCGTAAAGACCGTCGAAGAAAGCGCTCGGATCAATGTTCACGCCACTTATTCCAGCGATGGAGATGCCATCGGTGTAGCTTGAACTGTTGAAACGGATTTCGCCGTAACCGCGCAGGGTGCCGAGTTCGGTCTCCTGGCGGGCGTCGACGCGCATCTCGAAGCGAGCCTGCTTGTAGTACGTGTCGTTGGTGTTCAGATAGTCGTCAAGATCGGGTTCTTCACCTTCCTCACCGCCAGCTTCATAGGCAGCTACAGCGTTGACGTAATCGTTGAAATCGCTCTTGTCGATCACGTCTTCCAGGCCACGTGCGCCGACACCGATGTCATAGCGCATGTAGCCGGAGAACTTCAGGCAGGTTTCGGTGCCCGGGATGTAGTAGAAGCCGGCGCCGTAGGTGTCGCAGATGCGAACGTATTCCATGGGTTCCGGCTCGGCGATCACCACCGCATCGGCAGCGCGAGCACCGGAGACTGCGACGAGAGCCGCAGCGGAGCCGAGAAGCAGGCTCTTGATGTTCATTTTTCTGACCTCCAGTCATTGCTAAAATTTGAACCGGATTTGGTGTCCCTGCCCCGGCCCTATTAGAAAAAGCTGCGAATGTCGCCCCTCTCTCTGTTGGAGTTATTGCCCACCTCATTCACTGACGACAACAGCAAACGACAGGGAGAGAGCCTTGTGACAGGCAGTTGCCCTCGGCGCGTGGCAATTATGTCACAAATCGAGGGGGTACAGATAGAAACTGTTTACCAAGCACGCCGGATTCAGCCTGTCTGATGACAGATTATCCCGGCGTTGGATATATAGCAGTGTCGACTTCCAGTCGGTGGCGGCCTCGAATCGCAAGCCCACATTCCCTGCGGGCCCGGTTTGGGGCCGTGTTTTTTTGACGCTACCAAGCCTCGAATCAAACTTGTTCTCTCGTTCTTTCCAACCGCTCAAGAATGTCTTCCAGTTTCCCCTCCATGGCCGACTGCTTCTTGTTTTCGAGGATGTCGCCGATCCGGTTCACACCCGCGATCAGTTGATCCATCTGCTGGCGGTTGCCGAGTTCGATGCCGACGCCGGTCAGCACCGGATTGGGCGGCGACGCGTTCAGCGACTTCAGGTATTTGCCGATCGCGCCGAGGACGATAAGCAGCCCGACGACGCCGGTCACGATGACGTCAGGTGTCAGTTCCATTGCGCGGGCTCCGGCTGTGAATGCGATCTGAAGAGCCGGCATCGCCTGCGGCACGAAACGCGTTATAGACATCCAGCGCGAACAGCACCGGGTAGATCGCAAGCCCGGTTCCGAACGTCCCGGCCTGCAGGAAGCCGAGGCTGATCTGGAACCAGAAGAAGCAGGAGATGAAGGCGGCCAGCGCCCTCAGGTGTGGGGATCGTCGCCATGCCCCGTTGATCGCCAGCATGACCAGCCGCCCGCCGCCGACGACGAGGCAGAGCATCGCCCAGGTCGATTGCTGGACCATCTGCGCAAGCGGGCCGAATGACGGCGCATTCTTGAACAGGTCCGGGTTGACCTGCAGCACGATGGCCCAGAGGAACAGCATCGCCCCGAGAGCCCATTCCGACGCCCGGGTCGGGAACGTCCGCGGAGCGATTGGGAGAGGTGCGCCCAGATCATCGGAACAACGGCTTCTTCGCGATGAAGCGCGAGTACAGCGGGGTGAGCGCTGTAACGATTACGCCTACAGGTATCATCCACTCCGCGAAGGACTGCACGGTGTCATCCGTCCAGAACACGCGTATGGTTTCTGCCGCCGTGATGATGCCGACGAGCGAGCCCCAGAGGTTGCGGCTCGACAGGTGAGGTTCAGTGTCGGTCGCGTGCTCGACGCGGGCCTGAACTTCCTTCTGGACCTCAGCCTGTATCTCAGCGGCGATGACCGGAGCGTCGGACTTGTCCAGGCTGTTGTTCGGCTTCTTCGCCACCTTCTCGACCGCCTTGTCGATGGCGAGATCGACGCCCTTCTTTACGAGCGCGCCGGCAATCAGGCCGCCGAGGAACTGCTGTTTCTGTGCGTTTGTCATGGTCATTTGCCTTTCGCGGGGAGGATGAAGGAGAAGAGCCAGGCCCAGAAGCCGATCGGTTCGGGTGCGGCCGGCGCGACGGGTTTCGGAGCGACAGGGGACGGCGCCGGCTTAGCTGGCTGATTGGCCTTGATCTCGGCAGGCGACATGGTGCTGAGCGCCGTCCAGGTCGCAGAACCGGCAATGCCGTCCACGACCAGCCCCTTGGCCTTCTGGAATGCTTTCAGCGCGGCGTCGGTCTTTGCACCCCGTATGCCGTCAACCGCCACCTTGAAGCCGTGGGCGACAAGCCGCGTCTGAAGCATCGTGACCGAGCTATCCGGCGAAGGCTTCACCGTAGCCGTGCCTGCCTTCCACCTCTTGTAGGCGGCTGCCATCTTTGTGTCGTAGGCATTCTTGCGGAACGCTGGCCCATTGTAGCCACGAGCGAACGCCGCCCAGTCCTTTGACTTCAGCACGCCGCCCAGCCCGGCCTTGTCGATGAACTTCGCCATCAACTCGACCTGCCCCGCCGCGCCGCTGCGGCAGAGGTTGACCAGTTCGGTGACCGATCCGAAGCCGAGCCATTTCCAATGCGCGCCCATGACCTGCCCGAGGCCCCAGGACACGGATTCCAGTGCGGCGTCCGCATTGATCTCGATTGCACGCTCGAGCATGCGCCAGCGCGCGGCCTGTGATGCCGGGTTCGCTACGGCTCCAGCGGTTGGGTTCGCCAGCCCTGCGGCGCGCGCCTTCTTCTGATCCTTCTCGTCCAGCCGGCGATCGAAGTAATGGCCCTCGAACCGGATCAGAGGCTCTTGCTTGCCATTGACGATGGCGAAGACGGTTCCACCGCTTTCAACTTCGCCTACTGCCAGCAAAGCCGCCGGCTCGTACCCATAGCGCGCGGCAATGGTCTCGACCGCGCGCACGGTCGCTGCATCAAACATGGGGCAGTTCCTTCTTTGTTGAGATTCAGGCCAGCGTCCCGGCGTGGGCTGTCGTCAGCGTAGCGGCCAGCGCCGCCACGCAGATCGCGAGACGCATGGGTAGTCTTTCAGGGTTTCAGATCAGCGCTAGAACAGCAGCTCGTAGAGCAGCACCCAACATGCGGCGCTGAAGAATATGGCGATAACCCAGCCCCTGGCGCGGTTTGTCATCTGGCCTCCCCCCGAATGCCTTAGACTGTACGGCTTAGCCGGTCAGCCATAACAGCAGGACGAAAAAGAGCGCAGTCCCTATAGCCCCCGCCGCAAAGGCGATCCGTGTTCGGCGGGGGTAAGGGTCTTCGTCCTGCATGAGCGCGAAAGTTCCGTTTAGGATTTCAAACTTCGGATAGTGGTACTTACCCTCAATCCTGACCGTTCGGTCAGATAATACTCAACTGATGGTCAGTGCATTTGCTCTGGACAACCGCGTACAACCATCGATAGGTTTTTTTGGGGCAACTCTATTTAGCACTACATCAAAAGAAGCAATGTGTGTTTCCTCATGAAAAAGCCGAGGAAAGATGGACCGTCGATATACGGAGAGCGGATTGATTATGTTGTCCACATGCTTTTCGAATTGGAGAGAATTGCCGAGAAGGAAGGATATCTCTTCGCGTCTTACTTGATGGGCCTTGCCAGGACCGACATCGAAGAGAAGCAGCTTCAGGGATCCGATAAGGATATGCAGAAAGATGTTTAAGGAAGGCCGCCTCGAATTCATGATTCGCTGGCACGGTTACCGCCGCTGGAAGCGTAGAAGCACAAAGCTTGCCGAATACAAATTCTACAAGCTAATGGACGTTACGCCGCCGGGAATCTTCGTCGACCTCGGGGCGAACTTCGGGACCGTATCCGGGAAAGCGCTGGACTTTGGCCACAAGGTTTACGCGTTTGAGCCTGACCCGCATGCCCTTTCCCGATTGCGGAAGCGCATAGGGAACAACCCGAACGCCACTATAATCCCCAAGGCTGTGGGGAATTCATCCCGAACCGCCAAATTCTTCCGACGCCCAGATGCTGACGCGGGCGACTTCTCTCAGATTTCATCACTGATGAAGCTTGATGTGCATGACCACGAGGTCGAGGTGGAGGTCGTAGACATTGTGGAATTCTTGCGCGGGCTTCCTGAGCCTCCAGCGGTCGTGAAGATGGACATCGAGGGTGGGGAAGCTGAATGCCTGGAGGCTATCCTTGATGCCGGGCTCCATACCTCAATCGGTCATATATTGGTCGAGACGCACGAGCGGTTTTCAACTGACATTGCCGCTCGGATCGATCGTGTCCGTGATCGAATAGAGCGCGAAAAAATCAGCAATATTGACCTCAACTGGATATGAGCAAGGTCGCATATACCATTGGCACCCTAGTCAATGACTGGGGACTATACGATCAGATGTTGCGATCTATGCGAAAGCGCGGCTTCGGCGACGACTGCGAGTTCATCACCATCGATAATTCAGTTGCCAATCAAGGCGATGGATACGCCGGGTTGAATGACATTCTGAACCGGGCCTCCGGCCGCTATGTCATCCTATGCCATCAAGACGTGGAACTGGTCGATGATGGAAGGGAGCAACTAGATGCATGCCTTGCTCATCTGGACGCGATTGATCCGACGTGGGCGCTAGCCGGGAATGCTGGAGCATCGCGCTTTAAGCACTATCATCTTTACATTTCAGACAACTTTGGAGCCAGGCTCCATACAGGGATGCCGGCACGCGTATACAGCCTCGACGAGAACTTCATTGTGGTTAAGCCAGAGGCGCGTCTTTCCTTCTCTCGTGACCTGGCCGGGTTCCACATGTATGGCCCGGATATCTGCATGATCGCAGACGTCCTGGGTTGGTCTGCTTATGTGATCCCATTCCACCTCGTACACTACGGCAAGGCACTTACGGGAAAGCCATTCGCCGATTCCAAGGCAGCGTTTATCACCAAGTGGCGCCGCGCGCTTAGGCATCGGCAAATGCAGACGACTGTAACCTACATGGTCTTGGTCGGCCAAAATTGCCCCCGCTGGTACGCAAGGCTTAAGCAGAGGTGGCTACGATCAACCACTCGCAGGCCATACCCTCGGCAGCCATGATCGCTTAAAACTCCGGCCAGATGATCACCGGCAATTCGCTGACGAAGCCGGCGATGGGTGGTGCTTCTCTTTGGCCGTTCATCGCCTTGTCGAGTTCGGCATAGGCGTAGACCCAGACAGCATCGCGCCATGCGACGAAGGCAGCAGCCTCTTCGGCCCATTGTGGATTGGTTGAGCCGAGATAGCTGGCGATGCTGATAGAGCCGTCGTAGCGACGCGACTGCGCGGCCGCGTCGAGATGGGCGGTAATCGCCGCCTGGTAGTCCGCAAGATGAGGCACGGGCGGCACGACGCTCACGGCCTGACCTACGATCCACCAATCCGCATTGTTGAGCGAGGGCGCTTCGGCAGCAAAGGCTTCAGGCCAGCGCTCGAGATAAGCCGAGATATGTGCCTGCGCTTCCGCATGCGTCTCGAATACGGCAAACTTGGCCGCGCGGTTGGCTTCGACGGCCATGATGGCTACGAACATCTTGCAACCTCATATCATGTAAGAGACGTTGGCAGTACCGGCGTCAAATGTGTCGGTCCCGTTCACCATCGTAATGCGAACCGTGGTGATGGCTTGGGAAAGCGATTTGGACCCGCCCTCGACAGCGCCATAGGCAGCATTCGAGCCGCCCATATTGGCGGCGCAAACCCATGTATTGTTGGTCGCGTCAAGCAGGTCCAGCTCCCACTTACCGTGAATGACGTCCGCGCCGCTGCTAATGCCAATGCCAAAGCCGGTCGTGGTATTGGAGCCGGTGCCGCCCGTATAGGCTCCACTAAGATAACCGGTTGTCTCAATCCCGCCAGCATCGCCAAGCTGGACGATGACGTGGCTCGACCCGCTCTTCGACAGCCCCGCCACGTTGACCATGATCTTCTTGGCGTTCGTCGGGACAGTGAAATCTTTCGTGGTTCCAGACGTGGTTCCCTGGGGCGTCAGCAGGGTGATCCCGCTTCCCCCGTTTGCCAGCACGAAAGCCGTCGTCGCAATCTGAGTGTTGTTGGTGCCATTGGCCGCCGTCGGGGCTGTCGGCGTGCCGGTCAGCGCAGGGCTGTTCAACGGTGCCTTCAACCCCAACTCTGTCGCAATTTCCGCGAGAGTGTCGAACGCACTGGAGACGCCGTTGAGCACCGCATTGATTGCTGCAGTGACGAACGCCGTGGTCGCGAGGCGCGTCGTATTGTTGCCTGCCGTCTGTGTCGGCGCGGTTGGGTTACCTGTTAGTGCCGGCGAGTTCAAGGGAGCTTTTAGCGCCAGTTCGGTGGCGATTTCCGACAGCGTGTCGAAAGCCGACGAGACCCCGTTGCGAATTGCCGCGATGGCTGCAGCGACATAGGTGACGACCGCCGCCTGCGAAGGAACGACAGCGTCGCTGTTTGCGGCCATCGTGCCGTCGGTGTCTTTGGTGAAGGTCACCGACGCCGCTGCCGCTTCAGCCGCGTTCTTAAAGCCTTCGGCTTGGTTGCGGAAAGTCATTGCCTGCCCGGCTGATGTTGACGCCGTTCCTGCGGCGCCCGTGGCGGTACCAGCCGCAGCCGTTGCAGTCCCGGCAGCGGCAACCGCCGTGTCCTTGTGACCCTCAGCAGTGCTCGCCGAGGTCGCCGCAGCACCGGCAGAGGCAGAGGCCGCGCCCGCAGCCGCCGTTGCCGTACCTGCCGCGCCGACCGCCGTATCCTTTGCTGCCACAGCGACATCTCTGGCGTCCATGACATCCTGCGCAGCGGAATCCGTCATGTAGAGCGCCAGGGTGATGATATCGGCCCCGATGACCGGCTTGTCTGTTTGGAATGCGTAAACGTTGCCTGCGTTCGTCGCGCCGGCCTGGATGTGAACCGTCGTGCCTTTCTGTAGATTGCGAGACGAGCGCGCATCCGTGGACCGATGCCATTCGCCCTCGCTCGCGTCGTAGATGCCGTTCAACACGCCATTGTTCTTGACGAGGATGCGTTCACCGACCAGCGGCGTCGCGCCGTCGACCGTTTGCAGTCCGAATATCCGCTCGCGGCCGTCGACGAGCGTCGCCGCGAGCGCAGTCGTGGTAGCGTATCGGACGGGTTCGCGCTCGCCCGTGGTCAGGCGGATAGCGGCGGTTGCAGGACGGCCCATGTAAACCATGCCTCCGGAGGTGAGCTTGAAAAGTCGAAGAATTCGGAGTTCAGTGCGCGGCTATGAGATTTTCACTCGCCATCGCCATGTTGATCGCCGCCGCCTCTACTGGGCACGCTGGCTTCTATGAAGTTAGCCAAACCGATACGTTTTCCAGCTTGAGCCGCGCCTTCGAGGAAATCGCGGAGCGGACGGAAATCTCCGAACAGCCGGCGATCTCTGCCAAGCAGGTTGCAGCAGGTTGGTATTTCGTCGGTCCTTGCCAAGGCGTCGCCGCTGAAGTTCGCAATGCTGACACGGCCGTTGATCTGGTGGTGAACGCGAACCCGAAAACCCCTTACGGCAGCGCCATCCTTCAGATGGTCGGCGTCATGGTGCGCGAGAGCGTGCTTGGAAGGCAGCCGACGCCGAATGCCTGTGCATTTGCGAAGGCCATGGCGAACGCGAATTGATTCCGCCGCGTCTCAGGCAGGCCGAGCGCATTGCCTGAAGCTTTTTCAACCTGATCGAGTAGCCGACGGACGTAAAACAGGTTCTGCATAGGCAGCAACTGACGGAGCTTGCGCAGATCGGCTTGCGACGGGTCGCCGGCAAACACCGATCCCGACACCTGAAAGATATCGGACACCGCGTCCACCGAAGGGCCGAAGAATGCGCCGGCGACGTTGCGGGACGCATAGCGGGAAACCTGCTCCCCGGTGAAAGCTGAGAGGCCTACCCGACCGCGTGTCGCCTTTTCAGAGATGTTGTTCGCCTCCATCAACCATCCGGCGATTCCGGACTTGTCGAAGGCTTCCACGGCCCAGACCGATGGCTTGTCCGAAAGGTCCCGGCCGGCGGTGGTTTGCTTCAGGTAGTAAGACAGCGCGCCGAGGCCCATCATCAGCATCAGGCCGTTCAAGGTCGCAGCGTCACGCTGTTGCAGCCCAGCGAGAACCGTCCGCTGCATGGTGGAAACGGCAAAGCTCTTGAACTGACCAACCGTCTTGCCGAGTTCGGTCGACATCCACAGCGGCTTGTCCTGCCCTGGAGTGACGATGATGCGGTCGACATCTCGCACCACTGCGGTGCGGAATGCTTCGCGAGCGAGGTCATCGTCCCAGTCGGCGGCCTTGGCGAGAAGCACGCCGCCTTGCGCATCACCATAAGCCGTAAACTGGCTGGCGATCCTTTTCGCGAGATCGTCATCAATACCCGACGCGGCGAGCTTTCGGATGTCCTCTGCCGTGCCCTTTCCAGTGGCGATGCGCTCAGCAGCCCGAAGAATATTGGTCATCGTCACGAGACCAGAGAACTGCTTCAGCGCCGCGTTCCACGGAGCCATGGCAGACACCAGCCCGAACTTGGTCGACAAGGCCGACAGACCACGCTCAAACCGCGAATTGCGCCCGAATTCGTCAACCATATCGGCCATCGCCATCGTGCGGCTATCGAGCACCATATCCAGCGCGGTGCCGGCGTCCTTCACCTCTTCGGCCGCCATGCGGAAGGCGCGCCAATTCGTGAGCATCGGGATGAAGCCATCGCGGAAGGTCCGGATCAGGCCGTGAGTGAAGACCACCTTCGCCAAATCGGGGACGGCTGAAATTGTCATCCCGCCGAGAAGCCGCAGATAGTTGATGTTGCGGACCACACGGCCAGCGCGCAGGACCATCGAAGACGGATCAGCCGGCAGACCATACTCGCCCCGCAGCCGGTCCCTGATACCTTCGACATCGCGGATGGCAGCCTTGCGCGCTTTGTCGATCGCGCGTGCCTGTGACTTGTTCTCTGCCTTTGCCGCTTTCATGTCGGCCTCGTCGTTGATCTTGCGAATCTCTTCCGCCATGTCGATCGAGCCGAACTTCTTCTGCAGTTCGATGTCCGGCGCCATCGTGCGCACCTGTGCGCGCATGACTGTCTCGATATCGTTTTCGACGAACTCGTGAATCTTCGCCGTCTCGATTTTCAGCAGGCGTTCTTTCAGCGCGCCGCGCGGTCCTGAGACGATGTCGTAAGGAATGCGTCCGTCGGCGTAGCCCAGGATATTATTGATGACCTCGTCCGCGAGGCTTTCAAGCTCCTGCTTCGAAAGGTTCGCGAACTCGTCCGCCTTCTCGCCATCCGCCCGAGACGGAACCATAGGCTCCAGCTTGTCGGCCTTTTCCTTCATCTTCGCGATACGTTGGCGTACGCGGCCGACATCGACTTTCTTTGCGGCCAGTTCGGACAGGATTTCGGGGGTCGCACCGCCTTCGTCATCAAGCCGGTTGATCGCGTCGATGCGCTTCGAAAGGTTGCGCTCATCGAGCTTCGCTTTAAACAGGTCGCGCTTCGTCGTCGCGTAATCCACGATCAGGCCAACACGCGGCGATGCGTTCGCCAAGTCGCGCACCTTCTCAATCTCGGCTTCGAGCTCGTTCAGTCCGTCCCGGATCGTTCGGACTTCAGCATCGTTGATTTTCTGTTCGTCGACCAGTTTCGCGGTTGCGGCGTCGAAGTCGGTCAACTCGCGTTCAAAGCGAGAGATGCGCGTGTCCAGACCTTCCGTGTTACGCTCCGCCGCCGCAACGCGATTGATGAAGGCGCGCACATCAGAGACCGTCGCGTTTGCCGGCAGGCCGACCGCTTCGAGCCATTCCGACGCCACGCGGTCTATGTTGTCGAGATATGCTTCCGCAGCCAGGTCATCGGCGGATTTCAGCGGCGAGCCGCCCAGTTCCGATCGGATGGCTTCATGGATCGCACGGGAATCTACATACATGCCCGTTTCATCAAGCGGCAGGCCTGCGAGGAAGTCATCTTCGCTCGACACGAAATTGTCCACGTCGCCGATGCCGCCCTTGTTCCGGAACAGGCCCGGATGCGTCTTCGGCGTCACGTCCATCGCGCGCAGAGCGGAATCCAGTTGCGAACCGATACGGACGCCACCTTTGCTCTTGATCAGGTTGAGGACGGGCTGACGTTCAGCAAAGGGCTTCTTCGCGTTCGCCGATCGGGCAGCAGCGCGGGACTGCTTGACCGCGTCAATCATGACGGCGTTTTCGTCTGAGCCGCGCAGCATGTCGACGAGGGGCTTGGGAGCACGCGTCTTGAGAACGTCATCACGATCGCGACGGAGCGCGTCCAGCGCTGTGCCACGGCGCGTCCGGGAAAGTGCCCTGCC
The DNA here is from genome assembly GCF_016793485.1 of Mesorhizobium sp. Lineage (GTDB taxonomy): Bacteria > Pseudomonadota > Alphaproteobacteria > Rhizobiales > Rhizobiaceae > Mesorhizobium_K. The sequence continues at coordinate 161,857 of NZ_JAEULZ010000018.1, forward strand.
GGAAAGACGATCTTCGATGCCGGTCAGCCGCCGCGTCGCTTGTTCGAATCGTTCAAGCGTTCGATCGGCGCGGACAATCGTGTTGCCCAGGGCGATCTCTTCCGCGCGAATTCCCGCCGAGGCCTGTCCGCTCATGAAGAAGTCGACCAGCCGGCCACGGAAGACACCGCGCTCAGCGATGATGCGTTCCTTGTTGTACATGCGGAAGCGGTGCGAGATGTCGCCAGCCACCTTCACGTCTTCAGAGAAGATGCCAGCCTGAATTGCCGCGCGCTTCAGAAGGTCGTCAAAATCGCGATAAACAGCAGCCGCTTGGCGCACCTCGGGGATTTCGTGTTCGCCACCCATGTAAGCGGCGCGGCCAACCTCTTCCTTGAACTGCTTGAAGGTGAGGCGCTGGCCACCGCGCATCCGATCCCATTCGGAAAGCGCCGGAGAGAGCCGACGCTGCCAGGCTGTGGGCTCGGGCGTCTTGTGGAAATAGCTCGCATAGATCGTGTCCATGCTGCGCAGGTCGCGCGCCAGCGGCGCATTCCACATCTTGATCCGGGTTTCGACCGAACCGCCGCGTTCCGTGGCCACGCCGATCGCATTGTCGGCATACTCCAGAGGTGTTTCGGCAAGCTGCCTTACGACCTGTCGGCCGGCATCGAGACGCCCTAGCTGGAGGCGGATAAGCGGGTCCTGCCGGTTGACGATCGGCAGCTTGGAAATGATGGCCTCGTCCTTCAATACGGTGGGGCCGCGATCAGCCGCCGCAGCGCCAGCCGACTGGGCTTGAGAGAATGCGCGATCGATGTCTTCGAAGTCGCGTTCCTGCCTCTCGATTTTTCGAGCAATGGCATGACTGCTTGCTCCATTCAGGTACCGACCGGCGAGCGTGCCAAGCGCGCCGCCGAGCACAATCGACCCACCGATATTCAGTGTGGTCTCTTCTCCGGTTCGAGTTGCCTGAGTTGCCTGGAGACCAGCTTCGGACACAGCCGCATCGAGGCCGGCGCCGACCGCCGCCTGCCGAAGCAATTGAAATCCACGCGCGCCACGGCCGACGACGCCCAGCGGGAGCAGGGTTGGAAGATCGGGAATTCCCACGGCCATTGATGCGACCGCACCCATGACGCCAGAGGAATCGAGCGTCATCCGATCCCTGTTCTCCCGAAGCACCTGCGTGCGCTTCACCTCGGCAGCACGCCGGTTGGAAATGCCCGCGAACTCTTCGATGTGCGGAACAAGGTCGGGCTGCTCCTTTGCCCAGTCGATCGGGTTGAAACCTTCCTCGACCTTGTAGGCATCGTCGGTGCCGAGCATCGACATTGCAGAGCCGATGACGCTTTGCGTGCGCCACGCCGCGCCGAGCGTTTCGGAAAGCGTCGGGTCATCCTCCTGCTCCGGCATGGGCAGGTCGACCAAGTTCGACACTGTGGGTCGCGTTTCGTAGAACGGCATCAGTACTGATCCCCCATGGGGTTGCCGATATCGCGCTCACCATCTTCCCAGTCGCGACCAGGCTTCTCAGGCTCAGGAGGCGTCCACGTAGGATTCGGATTGTTCGGCGTCGCGGGGCCAGCAAGGAACTCATCCATCGCACGATTGCGCTCATCGTCATCCGGATAAAGCGCGTCGGCCTTGTAAGCCGCATCGATCGCACGGCGATTGCGCTCGTCTTCCGAGACCTTTTCAAGCTCAAGCATTTTCGTCGGGTCCGGCCGCCAATGCTGCCCAGGCATGGTTTGGAGCCGCCCTTCCTTGTCTGTCCACATGATGGCGTAACCCGGCATCTTGCCCGCCTTGATCTCGCGGTCAGTCTCCGGCGTCGTCAGTAGGCGGATGGAACCCGGCATGTAGTTGGGATCAACCGTTGCGACATCGGCCGCCAGTTGCGTCCGCGCATAGCGGAAAGGATCTGCACCGACGCCCATAGGCCCGCCCTCGCCTGAAGCTTTCGACTGCGGCCAATACTTCTCGGGAGGATGTTTCATGATCACTCGGCTGCCGGCCAGATCGCTGACGCCGTAGAGGTTCTTCATCTTCTTAATGGCGCGGTCCTTCGCCAGTTCGGCATTGCCGTTGGCCGCGAAGAACTCATCTTCCGCGATGGCAAGGTATTCTCCCTTGATCGCGAGTTCCTGATCCGACGCGAACTGCGGGTCACTCCACCCCCAATCGTCGAAATTTGACGCCAGGTCTTCTTGATCGATCGCCTTCAAGAACTCCTTCGAGGCAGGCTCCAGCGTCTTCCGGTCAAAGCGCTTGTCCGGGTTAGCACTATCGATCAACCGCTGCGCCGCCTCTTCCGGAGGAAGATTGAGCCGGTTGACATAAAACCCGAAATCGTCGGCAGCCTTCTGCACCTCAGAGCCGCCGTCGCGTCGACCAAGGGCAGCAGGGTCCATCTGCGATACGCGCTGCGCTGTCTGCGCTGCGGCGACCACGTCCTGCGGGTTCTGACTGGCGAGCCCGCGACGGATCGTGTTGATGACCGGCTGAGGGACAACGCCGGTCTGTTCGAAGATCGCCCCTGAAACCGCCGTCGCCTGATCCGGGCCGACACGCTTCATCGTCTCGGTATAGAGATTGTCCGCGCGCGTCTTGTCCTTCGACGAGTAGGGATCGAGCACGAGGGTATTGTTGCCGAGCGCCGCGAGATCAGAACTAAGCTGGATGGTGCTTTCGCTCTGCGTCCGCCACGAGCGCGTAAGGGAAGCCTTGTCGCCGTCTTTCAGACGAGGATCGTTCAGGATCAGTCCTTCGTCGGCGATCTCGCCTCGAACGACCTGAAGCTCGACTGAGTCCTTGTAAGCGGCATAGTCGGCGTTCGCTTGCGCCTCCCCCGCGCGCTGGACCTGGCCGAGCTGCACATCTGCCTGATTGGCGAGTACAAGGCGGCGATCGAGTGAGATGTTGGCGTATTGCGGGTCGGGGCCCGACACAGCGCCGACACCTTCCATGCCGCCCTGTCCTCGGATCATGGCAGCCTCAGCCTTGCGGCGAGAAGCGTTGACGCCGTTGTTGTGCCCCTGAAGACCTTCAACAGAAGCCGCGATGGTTTCGATGTTGCCAGTCTTCACCGCATTGACGACACTGTTGGGCAGATCACCATAGTTGTAGGTTACCGAGGTCAGCGCGGCTTGTGCTGCAGGAGGAAGCGCCCCCCATTCGCGCCTGCCCACCTGCCTGACAGCCGTGTCCTCGAACTCGGCAACGCGCCGGTCAAGATCGCGCTCTGCATCGGCGCGTGAAACGGTCATTCCGGGCTGGACGCGAGCGACAGACCCGTCTTCACGCGTGATGGTGTCGGAGCCGTAGCCAATGCGGTGGGCGTTCACATCCCAATAGGGCGTCGGCCTGAAACCTTCCTTCTTGCGCAGGAGCGCCTTGGCGCCCTCACGGCCCGAGCCGATGTTCGCGACATCAACTGCGGCACCCTCAGATGCCAGCCCGAGCGCGGCTCGCGCCTTGCCGGCGAACGAAGGGTCCTTTTCCAGCTTCAGCTTGAACAGCGTCTCGTCAGCGTTGGCGAGCCAGTTTGCTTCGGCAACATCCCGCTCCAGCGCAGGAAGGCCGCTCGACCGGATCGCTTTGACGCCCTGCTGCTTGAACTCATCGAACGTGTCGACATCGTTCGGGTCCAGCGCCGCCATCGAATTGGTGATGTTCGTCTGAAGCTTCTGCAGTTCGACGCCGTAATAGGCTTGCTCGCCCTTGTATTGATCCTGGGCGAGCCGCAGAGAGCCTTTCTTGCGATACGCCTCGCGCTTGGCCAGGAACTCATTGCGCTGGCTCGCCGGCATGCGTTTGGCATAGCCGTCGAACAACCGGTCGAAACTTCCGGGCTTGACCGCCGTCTGCGATACGGGGTCGATCTGCCCATACACGCTGTCGTGGATGCCCGAGCCATCGGCTGGCGCATTTATCACGGCATCGTTTTCCGATTTCGCCAGATCGCTCGTGAATTCGCTTTCGATGATCTGCGCGTCGAACTGCTCTCTCTGCTGCTGCTTCGCGCGGAATCGATCAGCGACATTGGCTACAGTCGCGCCGAACTCCTGCATTGCTTGGCCGACAGGCGAGCCTGAGGGATACTGGACGACGCCACCAACATCGAGCTGGCGCGTTGCGATTTGGAGCGGAATGTTTGCCACGAACTATGCCTGTGCGAACGGAGACCGCCCGAAGTAGGCAGCTCGATTGGGGTCATAGAGATTGGACAGGCCGGACACGAGATTTGACCCAGCGCTGAATATGCTCGCCGTGCGCGCCTGCTTACCCGAGTAGCGCGTGATTGACGCTTGGGTCCGCATATTGTTTTGCCGAAGCTGCGCACCGTAGCGAATGGCCTGAAGGTCAAGCTCGTTCTCGCGAGCGTTCGTTAGCAGCACCGCTGTCGGCGAACCTTCCAGCGCCACGCCGGACGCTCCGGCCTGTGCAACTGCATTCGCCCGTAGGAGGTCTTGCCGTCGCTTCTCACGCGCCGTCTCGAATGCTGTTGCCTGCGCGTCAGCTTGCGCCTGCTGCTCTTGCGCACGCGCCTGATATTCGGCCATCTGCGCTTGCTGCTGACCTTGCGCGAGAGCGCCGGCTGTCGAGATGCCGGTTCCAACGACAGTGAGCAGGGTGAGGGGATCAAGGCACATGGCTACGGCTCTGCGTCAAAGACAGGTGTCATGGAGCGAATTGTGCAAGGCGTTGGACCATCGTGGACGATCTCAATCTTGCCTTGGCCTTCCCAGCTATCGTCGATCGGCACTTCGATGTTGCCGGTGTAGAGGTTCGCCTTACCGTCGGGCGGGACGACAGTCGGGATTTTCACCGACTCCCATTTGCCCCGCTGCTTCGACCGGATGCGCAGGCTTGTCGTGTCGGTTTCCAGCAGCGAAAGGATGACCTTGCCCACCTTCTTCCGGCGCCCGCCGAGAGAACCGTCACGACCACCGACATCGAGTTCCAAGGTCTCTGCCGTCGCAGGCCGCCTCAGGCCGATATGCGCCTTGGTGGCCGTTGCGGAACCGGGCAGCGTCACCGATCCAGACGCGACCGTCAGTTCCTTGAAGATTTTGCTATTTGCGAGAACATCGACCTTTTGGCCTTCGAGGTGCGAGAGCCCGGAGAACGTGCCCACGGCAGAACCGGTGTAGGTCAGCCCACAATCGACCTGGAATGCGTCTTCGAGGGAACCGTACTCAAACGGCCCGGTCATGACCTCGATATAGCGCTTGGTGCTTCCGTTGATCGTCCGCTTCACGATCAGCCACACATCGTCCACGCCATTGTCACCAGGCGTAACGACCGCCCGCTCGACGACCGCACGACCTTCAGAGAAGGCGCCGCCGATTACCTGCCGATGCAGGCCTCGAACCTCTTGCGCGGGTTGATGCGTGTAGCTGCCGAGTTCGCCGCTATCGAGCGGGAACCAGACGATGGGATCAGGGTTCGATTGGAAGTCGATCGAGACGACACCCTTTTTCGGAATGTGCTCGCTGATCTGTGCGACATCGTCAGACTGGAATCGGCCGGTCTGGTTGGCGACCAGTTCCATGATCGCTTTCCGGCTGGCCGACACGTAGAGGAAGGATGGTCCGGCATCGACGGGATCGATGGCAGCGCAGCCCGTGGTGCGCGACCGCCTGTTCTTGAACGATGACGGCTTCAGAGCCTCATCAATGCCCGAGCCTGACAGCGCGCGGATGCCGCCCGTCGTTGCCAGCAGCAGGAAGCCATCGGCATCTCGGAGCCAGACAATATCGTTCGCCTGCCCGCCGCCGGCATTGCGGAACACCATCGCGTCGTCATCTTCCTCGCCTACGCCGAAGTCTTCGAATTTGAACGACGCGGACAGATACGCTGAGAAGCGGCGACTCATTGCCAATCGCTCTTCGAAGACCTGCACCGAAGCGGGATACATCCCGTCGATGAACGTGCCGAGTTGCCAGCGAGAGATCGGCGTAAGGTCGGGGAGCGCATGGCCATAAAGCTGGACGGTAACGACCGTCGTGCTTGTCCGAGCAATGATACGTGCCCACCGCCAGCGGCCGTCGGACGCCATCAGGCGAATGGCGCGACCAACGTCTGTCGTCTGGAATCCCGCGCCGCCATTGATGCCGGTCACGGCCGAGGCCGTCAGGTTGAACGGCGTCTGGTCCGTGGCCTTACGGTGAATTCCGATCTCCGCAAGGTCCGCATTGTTGGCGTCGGGCCCCCCGCCTCCCTGGAAGTCGAAGCGGTAGTACTCATAAGCGACACTGTTCTCGAATTCAAAGAACCGCGTCTCACTGTTTTGCCACGCAGTTTCACCTTTGCGGCTATCGAGCGTCACCCAGTTGGTGCCATCGTTCGAGCCTTTGAACTGCCAGATGCTCGGCATGTCGTCGTCCAACGTGTTATTGTTGGTCGACACGACATAATAGGCGTCGGCGATGACCTTCGCGCCGCCTGCCTGCCGATACTGGACATATCCAGCCGCGCCTCCCGTAAGAATATCGCCGGTATCCACGCTGCGATCGAAGACGCGCCATGCGGTCGACGACGAGTTCCCAGCCGCCACGGTACCGCTTGGCGCGGTATTGCTAGTCATCGTCGGCGTGATCGAACCGTGAGCCGCTGGAGTGATCGTTGTGCCCTGTGTGTCTTCTTCATCATAGGGACCATCGTCGATGACGAACTGGGTAAACGACCAGGTCGTGTGGCCGGTTCGCGTCAGCACTCGCGGCGCGTAAGACGGGTGCACGATCCACATCTGGTCGGCAGACTGGTAGAAACGCAGCCGCTCGATATCCGCTTCGAGATACGGCGTGGCGACTTCAAGCGAGCTGCCGACGCGGGAACCATAGGCATAGATGCGGATGTAGAGGTCGCCAACCTCCAGGCAGTAGGCTTGCTCCGACGAGTAGATAAACGGTATGAGGATCGTCTTCTTCGCGGAGTTCTTCACCTCAGCGCAGAAATACGTGCCACCGCGCTTGCGAATGCCGCCGTGGGGAAGCGTAATGAAGTTCTCACAGATCGCGAGGCCGGCTCGGTAGAGATCGAGCGATGCGCGCGCGTGCAGGCGCGGCGATAGCTCGCCACGAACGAAAGTGTCCTGTGCAGGGAAGACCGCCACGTCAGATTGTCCGCCGTGTGTCGCCACGCGCGCGCCAATCGCCGCGAGCATGATCCCAGCCGGTCGTATTCATCGTGCCGCCGCGCTCAAAAGCGTTCGCCGTCGTCGCCGCGTCGACCGCCTCATTGTAGAAGGCCAGCGCGCGCTCATACATGCTCGCCTTGTGCGTGAGCGGATGGGCGACTTTCTTTGCCAGCGCGCCGACGTAAACGTCGGTGAACAGCGCGCTCCAATCGTTCGGGTCGACCAGATTGGCGATGTACCGGATGATCCGGGGCCCGGACTGGTCGCTGAAGATCGCATCGCCCTCGCGTCGCCAGTTCAGCAATACGCCATCGGGCTCGCCATTGTGCGTCAGCGGCAGGACACGCAGCGCGTCTTCAGGGACGGGATAGGACCAATTCAGCGTTCCGCCGCCAGTGTCCAGATCGGTCCCGGTGACCGTTTCGCGGAAGATCGCGAACACCCACGCATGCTTCTGCAGTTCGACTTCGCGCGTGAGTTCGAAGTGCCGCTTGCACAAGCGCGCCGCCTTGCAGTCATCGTCGAGGCTGTCAATTTCAGCCTCCTCGAGAATGCCGATGGCCATGTTGGCGATGTCTTCCTGCGTGACGGGCATGTCAGACCTTCATGTCGGTATGGCGCGGTGCGCGGCGCGGACGGCCACGGCTATCAAGCACCTGTACGAAAGGACTGGGGTTCAGCATTTCGGCAATGCGGCGATACTGCTTCGCGCGCCGGGATTTGCCGGAAGTGTCATCCTCGTGCTTCAGGCGCCGAGGCTTGGTCAGGCGGACGGTCATCTTCAGGGATCTCCGGAAATGGAAAGAGGCGGGGAACCGTGGGGCACCCCGCCTTTTGTTGCTTGAGCGGATCAAGCCTCAGTCGTGCGCACTGCGACGAAGGTCATGGACTTGACGCTGGACGCCGTGCGGTCCCAGTTCGCTGCCAGCGCAAGCTCTGCATCGGTGGCGAACTCACCCGCCGTCGATGCATCGAGGAAGCGCGTGCCGGGAACGTGAGGCACGACGTGACGACGGCCGACCATTTCGGTAACGCCGCCGCCATGGCCCTGACGGGGCTTGCGGTCGAACTCCAGCGGTCCACCGTCGCCGGTAACCGGAAGTTCGTTCCACTGCACCGCCCGCTGCTTCATGAGGAACGACGTGTACTTGCTGGTCGCAATCGGCAGATCGTCGTCCGCAACGCAGCGGAAGCCCATGTAGGTCGGGATCAGCACGCCGCCCTGTTCAGACGAAGGGATGAAGTCGATCAGGTCGGCCTTCTTCAGCATCTTCATCTGCTTCGAGTGCATCCACCAGACCTTGAAGTCGCCCGCGCGGTCGCCCTGGAGGTAGGCGGCATCGATGGCGTCTTCGTCGGTGATGGAAATGCCGGTATCGAGGACCATGTCGCCGGAGTCGTTGGCGATGTTGTCCGCGATCACGCCCTGAAGCGTGGCGATGATCATCTTCTTGTTGGCGCGCTGCCAATACTCGGTCTGAGCATCAACCGCACGCTTCACGGGATCGTCGCCGGCAAGGATGGCCGTCAGATCGGCAAAGCCCCAGGACTGGGCACGGATGTTGCGAGCAGCAACCTCCCTGCGAGTGCCCATCTTCTTGAGCTCGATCGAGTCCGACGGATCGTCGTTGACGGGTTCCGAGGAATCGTTGCCGAGGTCTTTCCAGCCGGGCATGTCGACGGTGCGACCGCCCATGCTCAGCTTGGCCGTGATCTCAGGGTCGGAGTAGAGCACCCCGGCCTGAAAGATTTCGAGGCTCTGCACGTGAGCTTCGAAAGCGTAGTTTGCGTACACGGACGGAACGATGGAGTCCGTGATCCTGGTCCAGGCGTCAGCCATGGTCTTCTTCCTTCATGGAAATGCGCGGCCGCCCCGATCAGCGGGGATTGTTGGGCATCCACTTGTCCGGATTTTCTCCGGCCTCGACTGCCAACTGCCGTGCGCGTTGAGGGTCGCTTTGCACCAGGGCGGAAATCTTCGTGATGCTGCGGTTCCCGCTGGCGTCCTTCTTGAAGGGGTTCTCGCCAGTGTTGATGCCGCCGCCCGGAAGATTGTCTTCCTTGAACATCGCCTCGCCGATCGCCGAGAATGCTTTCGCGATCTGCGGATCGGTCAGTGCCCCATCGGGGAGCAGGATGCCTGAGGCCTTGTAGGAATCCACAAGGCCGAGGTTCTTCATTGCCCGATTCGCGAGTTCCAGCTTCGTCTTGTAGCCTTCACTCTCTGTCGGTCCCCAGTCCTTGACCAGCGCGTCTGCGGTATCCTCGACCGACTTGGCGACCGCCTGAAGGCGAGCCTGCGTCTGTTCGGCCATGTACCCGACGAACTTGTCGTGCACCTTCTGAGCCTGCCCGGAGTTGAGCCCGGCTTCCGCCATCCATGACTTGGACGCCGTCGCCAGTTCTGCCGAGTAAGGCACGTTTTCGGGGAGCCCTTCCGGGCGCTTGAAGTCCAGCTTGTCAGGGGACTCGACCGGCCGCAGGTTCTCAGGAAGGCGGTCGTAGAATTTCTTCCACTCTTCCTGCGATGCATCGGCTGCCGGTACGGTGACCGACGCGCCAAGCTTCTGCTCGCCGTGCATGCCGGCCGTGGCCAGCGCTTCGATGTCCTTGTAGCCCTTGGTCTCGACCCACTTCCGGGTGCCTTCGGAAAGACCGGAGAATGGATTGTCACCGCCCGCAGGAGACCCGTTTGGCGCGGGAGGCGTTGGCGTTGCAGGGGTGCCCGCCGGAGGCGTTTCAGCCTCCACGGACCCGGCAGGAGCCGCTTCTGTCATAAGGATTTTCCTTTTCAGGATATGCGGCTCACCCAGCCGCAGGGATCAAGCCGGCATCGATCCGGCCTATTGGTCAGGCGTTGTCGCCCCAGTTCTCGACGAACAGCGTCAGCTTGCCGTTGACCGAGAGAATGCCGTCGCCGTCGATGTCAGTGCCGGTGGCGAAGGCGAAGTTCATGAACAGGTCGACCGCCGTGGACGTGCCGTCCAGCGTGATCGCAGTGCCGACCACGTCAGCAGGAGAGGCAGGCGATGGAGCCGCCACAGCTCCAGTCAGCGTGCGGGTGACCGTATTGATGATGTTCTGCATCGTGGTCGCCAGTGTCGCCGAGGATGCAGCGGCCGAGCCGATGCCCCAGGTCAGCGACGCCGAGTCGTTGATCGTCGAAGCGCGCGCCGTGTCGACGCCGAAGGTGAACGTGCCCGTACCACCCTTGATGCGGATTTTGCCCTCGACAAAATCGAAAAGCTTTTGGCTCGCATAAGCCAGCGCGTCGGTGACGGTGACCTTCATGTTGGTGAAGGTGAAATCGAGACGGTATGCGCCGCCCTGTCCGCTCACCTTGCAGGCGAGACCGGCTTTGGGGACAGGTTTGCCGAGCTGCCGCATAGCGGCGCGCTGGAGCGTTCGCGGAAGTCCACGAGCCATGATCGTATTCCTTCATTCTTGGGAGGGATTGTCGGCTGTCCCCGCCGAGGGGTTATGCCTGCCCTTCGAGTTGGGCAGCCTTCTGGAGTTCGATCATCTTCTCGTCATCGAGCGCCAGAAAATCGAGGATGGTTTGCACGACCTCAGCGCGAGCGGTGCAGAGCGCGCAGTGCAGTTCGTAACCAGCAGGGCTACGGGTGCTGGCGATCCATTCGGCATAGTTCGGTCGCCTGAAGAACCCCGCCTTATCCGTGAGGTGCACGAGCAGCATGTCGGCATCTGCCTTGCTGCCATTGCCCTGAAACAGTCGACGCACCGCCAATGCAAGATCGGCCTCAGCCGCCGCCAGACCCTTCGCCTGGCGGGAGAATGCGAACCAGTTACGCATCAAGCGTTCCCAGCCGGGATCAGGCCGGCATCCCGCGCTTGCACGGCGGCCGGTATGGCATCCTTGGCAAGCTGGCCTGCCTGCGTCAGCGTGGCGAGACCCTGTTGAGCCTGCTTCTCTTTCGCTCGACCGTCACGCAGCGCCGCGACCTCGTCTCGCGACCGGAGCAGCCTTTGCGGCGCGCGGCTCGCATCCTTCTTGATGCGGATGTACTCGTCGCTGTCGATGTTATCCATGATGCTCGGGTCCTGCGAAGCCGTGGCGACCTGCACTGCCGAGTTGACCACCATGTCTGCGTCACGCGACTCCGCAGCCTTGCGCAGGATGTCCAGCGGGCTTGTGAAGGTCGGACGAACCGTCTTGCCCGCCAAACTTTCAGGCGGAAGGTAGCGGCTGTCTTCCGCGTACAGGCCTTTCGCCTCAAGGATGGCAAGCTCACGATCGAGATTGGCGGCGAAGCCCGCCTGAATGATCGAGCCCGACGGGCCGAGTAGCTGGCCTTTTTCTTCCTGCCGGATCAGCGCCTCAGTCGCCGTCATCTGCGGGTTCTGAATGAGCGTCTGGAACAGGTTCACGAACAGCATGTCGCGAATTTCTTCCGCTCGTGATGCTGCATACTCGAAGGCCGGCGCGGCGTTGGCGCCCGTGTTGATCGGCACGATGAGCGGTTGGCCGCTGTCACTCACCAGCCCAGGATAGTTCTGTCCGGGGTTCAACACCGGAACCACATCCAGCTTGGCCTTGGACGCGGTCGACGGGTCTGCCATTTGCTGAAGCAGTCGCAGGCCTGTCCGGCGAACCGCATTGATCTCGCGAATGGTGGTCAGCGCATCGATCATCGGCGACGTGCCGTAAGTGTCGTCTTCGTACCGCCGCCAGTTGAAGCAGGAGACCGGGAACGAACGGAACCCGCTTTCCTTGCCGATCGCCTCTTCGTCGCAGATCACGTGGTGCGAGACGAACTCCGTATCGAGGTAGCCGGACGGCTGATTGCCAATCCGGTACATCCGGCGTTCGTTGCGAGGCCTCACGCTCTGAAGCAGCGTGATCTTCGTCTCGCACTTGTCGGGATCGTCGACCAGCATCTTGATCTTCGGCGGGAGCTTTTCATAACCGAAGAGCTGGGCAGCCTGGCGCGCGGTCCTGCGATACTTCCGATGGAACGTGTCGGCGATGCCCCAGCGATTGCGGGCAATGTAGGCTTCGTGTACCGGGACGGATGCATAACGGATCAGCGTTCCGGCGAAACCTTCCTCCGCGTAGAGATAGGCCGGGCCGTAGAACACGACGTTCCGAAGGCAGGATTGTGTGCCCGGAACGAAGTTAGAGTTCGCCGAGTAGCGCAGCGAGAACAGGAAGTCGCGGAGGTCTTCCGCCCATTCCTTTTCTTCGTCGGTTTCTTCGTCGTTGATGGCGGCCGTCGAAAGACCATGCCACTTTTCCGACTGGGGAATGATCAGGCTCTCGACGCCGGCAGTCAGCCGGTTGCCCGCAGAAATGGCCGTGTTGTCGTACACCCGGCTTCCACGCTGTTGCGCGCGGCTGGTCTGCGTCGACTGATCGCCGCTAAACCGACCTGAGAACGAGCTTGGCGCATCGGGGTCGCAGAATTCGGCAACGGCTTCCCATGCCGCCTCATAGGGGCGGCGAACCGCCTCCATCTCAGTCTGCTTGTCCAAGGCCTCACGAGCGCGTGAATCCGACATCAGTTCACCTCTACCAAGGGCCCGAAATGAACGTTGACGCGGACAGCGGCCGGCGCGTTGATCGCAATCGCCAAGGCATAGCTGGTCTTGGCACAGGCCGGGTTGGAGAATGTGCGCGAGTGCACATGCTCGACCGACAGATCGCCGGAGAAGATGAAGTTCTCAAAGTCATTCGAGAGCATGTTGTCGGATGCGCCCTGTTCGTAGATATCGAGACCGCCCCACGCGATCACGCCGGACACGACCTGCACGCGAACGCGGCATTCCACGGTGTCCCCTTGTGCGGCAGGTTGCCCAGCCCAAGCAGGCACATGGATGATCGCCTGCTTCTCTCCCGTGCCGGCACTGGCGATCGACAGCGAGGCGAAGTTGATACCCTTTGCCGATCCAAAGTCGTTGATCGTCACGACCGCAGTGCTGTCTCCAGCGATGACAAATGGCGCATTCGAGACGATGCGTGCCTTGCGCTTCAGCCGGTCAGCATGCGCGCGCCAATGCCACCACGGCAGACCGCCATGGTTTCGGAAGGCACGCTTCATTGCCGGCATGGTCGATCAGACCCCGAGCAGCACGCGGCGCTCGCCACGGATGGATTCGGGCGCGAGGTCCGTCTTCACGGTCGCGGCCGTTCCGCCAGACTGACGCAGACGCATCGCTTCCTGCTGCTCACGGCGCTTGACCTCTTCGTCACTCGCAGACGGGACAGGTGGAAGCGGCTTGATCTCTGGAGGCTTCGGGAAGAGGCTCGAAAGGCACATGGTCCGTCTCCTATACGAGGTGCCAGACGCCATAGAGCCAGGCTCCGAAGGCGATCAGGATGAACAGCGTGTTGGCAATGGCCGCGAGCCGCGAGCGGGTGCCGTGGAAGTATGCAATCTGGGCGAGGTATGACGCGGCCGAGGCGACGACCGCGCTCACCAGAACCGTGGAATTGCCGACCGCGACGCCGGCAGCGGCGAGGATGGCCAGCGCCATCGCGCCGAGGATGTAGATGCCGAGTTCAGTCATTGTCGGGCTCCTTGCCGAGCGTGAGCAGAAAGCTCGCAGTTGGAATCAGATCGTCCGAAGGGAAGACGGCAGCGGCGATCACAGCCCCGCACCCTTCCTCATCAACTTGAACCTGCCGGCTGGCCGCTATCACCAGCGTCGCCATTCCCCTCATCAGCGATGCGAACATTGCCCCAGCTTTCCCTTGTCCAGTCGAACAGGATGAAGTCTTCGCCGTTCTTGCCGTAGCCCGGCAGCAGACAGCGTTCGGTCGCACCCAGCTTGCGCAGCCATGCCAATGCCACGGGATTGTCAGCGATCGGCCGCGCCTCGACGCGCCATGCTCCACGTTCAGCGACGGCCGGCCCGAGGACCGCGAAGAAGAATTGCGTCACGCGAGGGATGCAGCGCTTCAGGCGCGGCGTTCCCCAACTCCATGCCGTCCACAGTCCACGCCGTTGCTCGCAGGCGCCGAACGCCACTTCCGGGTTGCCGTCCAGTTCCGCCACGTAGGAAAAGCCCTGCATGGCAGAGAGTGCGAGTGCTTCAGGTGTCCAGCCGTCGACCTGACAGTCGATCTCAGCGAAGTCTTCCTTCCGAAGGTTCGCTGCGATGTAGGACAGGTCGCGGAAGTTGCCCCCACGAATGCGGCAGATCATCCCGCGTATTCCCGCCAGTTCATACGGGCTGGGTAGAAGAGCCAAGTGCGATCGGCCAAACCTACCAGGCCATCTCGCGAAGGATGCGGATCATGCAGCACACCACCACCTTGACCGACAACAGCATGCCGGCCGCTTCTTGGGCTCGCACCCGAAAGCATTACCGGAAAGTTGAAGGCGAAATGCCCTTCGAGATGGATGAGTTCGATGCCACGATTGTCGCACCAATCGTCGAGAGCGCCCGCCCAATAGGCGTCATTCGCGGCAACGAAGTGCGGGACATCGGCAAGAGCCAGATCGAGGATCGACGCCACACAGGCGCGAACGCAATCGCCCGGTATCCCTTCAGCATTGCCGGCGAGATATTGCTGATCTACCGGCGTCACCTAGTTTTCGTCTCCGAAGACAATGTCGCGCTTCGCCTTTTCCATCAGGATCAGCGTCTCGCCAGCATTGCTGTTGCCCGCCACATACATCGTGCCATCAGGCAGTTCGCCAATTATCGCCAATCGCGAGAACTGGTTGCCTTTGGCTTCCTCCAGTATCTGGTCAGGGTCGAAGCGATAGTTTGAGCCGACCAGCGTGGGTTCGAATCTGACGACGCGTGCACTCACCGGAATTCCCCCAGCGGATCGGACACCGTGACCGGCGCAGGCTTCCCCGTATCCATCGGCTCGATCTCATCCAGATCGGCAAAGGGCTTCTTCGACTGCCCGACGATCTCCCCGGATGCGACGTGGATTTTCACGTACGCTTCCAGATCCTCGTCATAGCTCTGGACGAACGCGGTCACCGGAAACCCGCCAGCGGATCAGACTGCACCGTGGCGGCTTTCACCGCCTTGAACGATGCAGGATCAACCACTGCCTCACGCAACATCATCATGGCGTAACGCGTCGCTGACATCAGATCGTCCCGCAGCTTCACGATGGCCCCATCCTTACGGTGATAGAGCCGGAATTCTTCGAACCATTCGTTCAGGTGCTCGAAGACCTTGAACCGGCCCGTCTGCATGCGGTCCAGCATCTCCATGATGCCGGCCTCGACCGAGACAGAGCCGTCCGGGAATTGCGCATGCGTCGGCAGCATGTTCAGCCCGGCTTCCGTGTACTGCTTGGCCAAGGCGATGCCCGCGCCTTCCAGTGTTTCGCGCCGGCCGTCTCGTGGCCATGACCACGGCAGCCAATGACCCCATGGCCGAAGTGCGACCGCCTGCATCGCTGGCGTCTGTTGCGATGCCCGATGCGCCTTCGTCACGTAGACGATGTCCGCTTCGGTATCCCACGCAAGCTCGACGCCGGCCGAGGGATGGTCCCAACCGAAGTCGAGACCGCCGATGCGCGGCCAGAACTTCGGAATCCTGATCGGTGCAATGGTGATGTCCGTTTCAGGCACCGGGAAGATACGCCCCGAGCCGAGAACCGGCACACCGCGAGCCCGAGCTTCACGCTCATGAGCCGGATATGCCTCAATGATCGCTGCCCGCTGCTCTGGCGTGTAGTGCTCAGCGTCGTCGATCGTCATGAAGGTGACGTGTCGCGTCATCGCTTGGCCTTCACCATCGCCTCGACCTGCTCAGGCGTCAGGAACATCAGCACGACTTCCGACATGCCGAGCAGAGGCGTGAACGTGATCATCGTGATACCGCCCGTCGCGTTGGTGCGCGTCAGCCCCTCGCTATAGATGTCCTGCGGCGGCTCTTCGTCGAACCAGACGCCATCGAGCGTCGGACCCTGCCACTTCTCACGTCCCATCTCGTAGGACTTGAAGCCGAGGACGCTTTGCCCCGCCTGAATATCGCCGCCGCCGCCATGGCGAACCACGATGCTATCCAAGGCGTTCGGAATGCCGCGACTGGGGAACGTGTCGACGATCGCGTCGCCGGGGATCATCCCGGTTCCCCATTCCGACTTCTTGGCCGGATCACCGACCAGCATCTTTTGCACGGTGTCGCGGGTTGAGCCCCCAGTCAGGCCCGCCGCCCACATGGCGACCGGCTTGCGGAATACCTTGCCGTCCCACCAGTTCGGATAGCGACCGCTGAGGTGCATCGCCCATTCAGCGCCGCCGGCCAGCGTCTTCCCAAGCTGGTTGCCGGCCATGAACAGGCGTTCGCGATGTTCGGCGCCGGCAATGTGGAATGTGCGCTGCTTGGCGTAAGGCTGATAGTTCGCCAGCCTGTTACGGCTCTTCCGCCTTTCCTGTTCCTCCAGCAGCAGGAGCAGTTCCCGCCTTTCCGAGGAGTTCAGCGATTCGAGCATCAATGGCCTCGTCAGACGTGGTCTGGAGCGAGCCGGCAACGTTCAGGTCCAGCGTGCGGCCGTATTTCTTCGGCTTCAGCTTCTCAGCGATCCATTGCCGCGTGCTGACCCGCAGAGCAGACCGCCGCAGCGCTTCGCCGTTCTCTGCGTAGCCGATCACCTCGCCGTCCGAGTTCTTCCGCTCCATCCAGTCGTTGGAGCCGTCGTCGGCGATATCCGTCATCTCATCGACCAGCACATCGGCCTGCGCTTCGCGCGCATACGCGTACTTGGTCCGGAATGATTCGCGAGCCGGATCAGCGAGCCACGCAAACACCGTGGACTTGCCCGGCATATCTTCCTGTTCGCAGATAGACCTCAGCGAGCGCCCGGAAGCGATCTCGTCACAGATGTATGACGCTACCTCTTCCGAGAACTCGCTTGGCCGCCCCGCCTTACTGCTGGCTTCCGCCATCTTCGCCTTCCGTCTTGTCGGTCTCAGGCTCGACAGGCGTATCCTTGCCCTTCTTGCCGCGACCAGTCTTGCCGGTCTTTGCCGCTTCAGCCTTGGCTGCCGACTTCTCGCGGACCTTCGCCACCGGATCATCACCGGGGAAGCCCCACTCGCCGGCCTTCTCGATACCGCCGCCGCGCACCATGCCAATCTTCACGCCCTTGTCGATGCGCTCGACCTTGGCATTGCCTTTGCGCACGTCGGGTGCGCCGCCTTCCATCTGTGCGATTGCACTGATGACTTCCTGACCTTCGTCGTTGGTGACGATCGTCGCCCAGCGTTCCATGTGTTTTCCTTTCAGGGGTTGCGGGGGGATTTTCCGGCGCCGACGCTTTCCCGGTGTGTTATGCGCGCCCTCGCGAGCGCCCGTCCCCCACCAGGTTCCTCTTCAGAAACGAGCGAACAGCTTTCTCCGCATAGCCGGCATAAGCGGCGGATTCTCGGGGACGGCGAATGGTTGCAGGGATCGGATTTGAACCGATGTCCTCTCGGTTATGAGCCGAGCGCGCGACCGGGCTGCGCTACCCTGCGAAACGTTCCCCACCGCGACATGTGCAGTCAGGGGAACGCGCCGTTTCGAACCGACGACTTCCGGGAAAGGGAGCTACCCGCGCCCGGCACGCTGGCCCCGAGAAAGCCCGGAGCCGACCTGTTGCGAGGCAGGGCGACGAACTCCTGCATCTCTTCGCGCCATCGGCGCTACTGGCCACCTTCCATCAAGAGCGGTGGCGCGACGGAAGTCCGTTCCGTCCTCTCGCGTCTCTGAATTTTCGGAAATGCTTCGCAACGCGCCCAGGATCAGCGCATTGCGCCTTCGTTCCTGAGCCGGGACCGTCCCGCTGGCAGCGCCCGAAGGCCCCCAAACAGTCGAACGGTTCATCCGCAGCGCTTATGTAGATTATTTGCACGATTTCCGCAAGGATCGGGTTTCACGTGCAACAATTCACGAAACGAGAGCAGAACAAACGCCAGATTACGCCGCTTTTGGCTTGCTGCGCTTCTCCGTTTCCTTGAGCTGGTCGGCTTCAAACTCGACAGGCGTCATCCGCCCGAAGATATCGACGAGGGCCACCACGCGATCGTCATGGCTGAGATGATCGATTTCGGCGAGGAACGTTTCGAACGGCCCGTCTTCGACCCGGAAGATGCGACCCTTCGCAAAGCGGCTTTCCATCTTGCTCCGGTTCGTCTCGCCCCGAGCCCGCTTGCCGGCCGCCGTCGTATCGTACACGGAATTGAACTCTTCCTGCATGATGATCTCGATGACCCGAGCAGGAACACGCAGCGGCCCGTCATGACCCTTGAGCGGCCCGAGCACGCCGTTGATGCCAGTCTTCCCGTCCTTGCTCTGCACGACCTCCCGCCAGTCATCCCGCGCCAGTTGCTCGCTGCCATCCTTCCGAGGATGGACGATGAACACGTAGCCAGGCAGCAGCGGCACGTTGCGCTCGACCCAGACGCGCATCCGACGGTTCTGATTATCGTAACGACGACGCGGCAGGTATGTGTCGTACCCTTTGCCGGCGAGTTCTTCAAAGATGGAGTCTTCCATGCCGGCCCGAACGCGCAGGATGAACCAGCGTCGATCGTCGACCGTCATGTTCATGCAGGAAGGCACTGAGATTTTCACTGCTTGGTCCCTTTGTGCGCGTGAGCCATTTTGATGAAAGAGGCGGCATCGCCCTTGATCGCGTCCAGCCCGGCGAGCATCGTCTTTTCGTCGCCGCCGAGCTTAATCAGGAACACGCCGATCGCGGTTGACAGTGCAGCGCCGCAGACCTCGATGTCCTTGCCGAGCATGCTGATTTCCATCTTGCGCGACAGAGCGCGGATCGACTGGTGTTTCTGTTCAGGTGTCACGTTCTGATGCTCCTGTTCTTATACCGTTCCATCAAGCGGCCCTCCGTTTCTTCCGCGTCTTCCGGAACCATTGCACCGCAATTGACCGCCAGATCGGCACCTTGTGCGTAGCACTGAAGACCTTCGCCTCCTGCTCCACGGACTTGCCCAGGATGACGATGGCCTGCGACAGGTCGATCGCCTCGAACTCGTTGCAGTATTCCGGATCGGTCATCAGAAGTTCAGCGGCCTTGATGTGGTTGGCCTCGATCGGCGACAGAGCTGCGTTGGCTAGGACGTCCAGGATCACGCGGGCCTTCATCGCACCGCGCTTGTCGACCAATGCGCGCAACTGGCTTATGGCGACCGTCTCGCAAGGCTTGAAATCCGCGCGGCTCGGAGGCATCCGCAAGATCGTGATGCCGGCGCGGCCACACACCTGCTCGATGGTCAATGCATCCTCGTCGCCGGCCACGACTGCTGCGCGATGGATTTGAAGCGCAGTCACGCCCAAGCGCTCCGTGTTCTGCCCGACGAACGCTGCCGCTTGGACGGCGGTGTCAGCAGCCTCGACGATCATCACCGGGATCATGTCAATGTCCGGATGGCTGGCGCATGCGATGGCCGTGTGTTGCCCGTCGATAACCTTCAGGACAGACTTACCGTTGTAATCCGCGTAGGCGCAGATCGGCGGCTTGTATTTCGTCCAGTCAAAAGCCTCGATGATCTTCCGGATCTGACGAAGGCCGCGTTCGCCGATTCCTCGCTGGTAGGCCGGGTCGACGAACAGCGTCTTGGGATCGACACGCTCGCAGATCGGCTCACCGTTTTCAGGCGCCGCCGTGTCCAGACCTTCGATGTTGATAGGCTCTATAGGCCGCAGATCGAGCACCGGGACTTCGCCGGGATCGGGATAAGCTTCATCCGACATATTCTGCCCTCAAATTCTGATCCGCCATCAAGTCAATTTTCGCGGCCAGTTTGCCGACGCGGTTTCCGTCGTTCGAGATACGGGCCAGCGTCTGCATCATCCGAGGATCGTGGGGCCACCTATCCATTTGAGAGAGGCACAGAACTTGAGCGCGCCGCGCGCGTAAGTAGTTTTCGCGCGAGAAGTCTCTGTCACAGGCTTCAAGCGTTTCCACCATGTGCTGGTAGCTATGCGGCAGCGGCGCTTTGCCATCGGCGGGAGCCGAGATTAGACCGTTCAGGAATTCGCAGTCGTCGAGAAGCAAGTAGATCGGCGCGGACGATATGCTCCACTCGGCAAGTGGAACGTCGAAGCCCTTCGCGATCGTTTCCAAGACTGCGTTCAAGAAACGGCCGTCGATGAACACGGGGTCAGATGCCAGTGGCTTCTGCGTCGTGAAGTAACAGCCATCCCGCCCTATCAGGGTCACATCGTAGTGCCCATCCACCTCCGAAGGTAGAACGCATGCGATGCTGTCTTGATGTTCGCGATCCTCTCCGCGAACGATGAAGACCACCTCGTCAGCCGCCGGCATTTTCCATGCCGCGAGCCATTGCAAAGTCGCCTTGAACCCGCCGAGTTCGGTCACTGTGTCCGATGTCAGGCCCGAGCGAGCTATCTGCATCAGGCGGCGGGCCTGCCGATCGTGAACACCAGCCCGTACGAGGAACGGCATCCACTCGCCATGCTGGCACGCGTCCTTGGCCTGACAGAGCAGCCGGCCGGCATTGAGCATCTTTTCCGCTGCCGTACGTTCCGCAGCCGCGCCGGCTTCGTTTGCCTCCCTGACGCGTTCGGCCAGGTCAGCGAGAGAGTTTGAAAGGTCGGTCATCGCGCGTTCCTCAATTCTTGATGCCGGAGTTGATGCGGACGCTTTCGGGCAGTTCGTCCCAAAGCCGCTCAACATCCTCCATCCGCCCGGTCACTTGATTCAGAAAGATCGTGCTTTCGCTCTTGCCCTGCATCGAGCCGAGCCGCCGCAATTCACCGTCAGTCAAACGGACGAGATAGAGGCCGTATTCCTCGCCCTCCCTCACGACACTCAAGCCGTAACCGGCAGGGTCGAAGTTCTCGTTATCCGCGCCCTGCTTCGCGTTACAGTTGGCGTGCATCTTGTTCATCATCTGCTCCAATCCTCTGTTGGATAGGCTCGCCCTTTCCGGGCTCCCCCATCACGGTTGATCCTTTCTCCAGGCACACTTCGCCCATCAGGACGAAGCGTGACGCGATTCCGTGCCTTGCGGGGACGGTCTACGCGCACATCTGGATTACGTGACTGCCTCCGAAGAAGCCCGAGCCGGGGTTGCACTGTCGGCCCTACACGCGCCTCGCTGGCAGCGGCACCTCTCAAAGACCAATCCAGACGATCAGAGAGAGGCTGCACCTCATTTTCAGGGTGCGTCCTGTGTGGGTATTGGTGCTTCTGCGATCGGAGCCGGTCTCGTATCCCGGATTGTCTCCGCCCGGCGCGGCCGGGACTTGTTGCAGCTATGTTGTCGCTGTTGCCGGCGCGACGAACGGCTTTACCAGACCGCTTCCGGAAGAGGCTCAGGCGACGACGCCACTGCCCACAAGACCCTTTGCACCATCGGGCCAGGTTGCTTCTACAAGACAGCCTCCCGGACAAAGTTGGACAGAAGGCGTTGCACCGCGAAGATGCCCTCACGTCTGTGCAGGTCGTTGAGATCGTCACCCAGCAACGGCGGCATCAGGTATGGCAGGCCGGTTTGCCGCGCATACCATTCGCCCGTACCGAGCCCTTCGAACTGCGGCTGCGGCTTGTCATTGTCGGTGACGATCGCCCGGCGCTTGCGTTGCAGCGACTTGGCGACCACCTTCACATTGTAGGCCGAGAAGCAGCACAGCACGCAGTCGTTGCGATGAAGCCCCTTGAGAGCGGCGCGCAGTGACAGACCGGTGGCGTACCCTTCGCAGAACCAGATGAATTCGCCGGTCGCGAGACGGAACGCGGCATTCTCCATTTCGCCGTTGGCGAGGAACTTTTTCGTCCCGTCTTCCCAGATCAGTTGGACGCTCGACACATGGTTGCCAGGCTGCTTCGCCGGGATCAGGATTGCTTTCTCCCCGCCTTCCGGGACCAGATAGTCACTGTACTTGCCGACGACGCCGCGAACCGTGTTGGCGTCGATGACGAATGCCCGCTCGTGCGGGAAACCCTTGTTGATGAGGTAGGCGTGTTGCGCGGGCTTCGCCGCCTTCAAGAGCGCATCGGCCGTCGCCGCCGCCTCGTGCGCTTTCCGCTTCCTCTTCTTTTCGTCTTCCGCGATCCGCTGAGCGATCTCTTTGCGTTCGGCCGGCGTGTATTCGCCATCCTTCAACGGCACCGTGTGCTTCTCGCCGGTCTTCCAGTTCCAAGCGGTAACATGATGTTCGTTGACGATGACGCGGCCGTCGCCCTTGCCACGCTTGCCGCCTTGAAGGGCGTCGGTTTTCATCCACGATCCGAGGCGACCGGTATGCTTCGGCACAACGATTCCGACCTGATCGCAGGCAGTGCTGATCGCTTGGCTGACGTTCATGACGAAGCCTTTTTGGTCCCGCGCCGGAACCGATTGACTTCGCGCTCGACCAGTTGCCATGCGTCGAGTTTCACGCGACTTTGATCGCAAGGGCCTTCGAATAGGCCATACGGGAGCTTGCTGCCGGGATAGATGCCGCGCCAGACGCCATAGGCCCACTTTCGAGCGACCTCTTCGCCCTTGCGCGTGTTCGTCGTGCAGTAGGCGAGCGCAGCGTGCCAGATCGCGCGGGGATCCTTTACGCATGCGGCTCGCAGTCCCTTCCGGGGCTGGAAGGCATTGCTGACGCTGAATTCCACGTCGATCAGTTCGCCATCGACGACTTGGATTTCGCCGAGTCGGTGGCGCTGCCAGCCGCAGCTATTGCAGGCGCTATGGTGCGGCTCCATCTGCATGCCGCACTCGCCGCAGAAATAGTTCTGCTTGACCTTGTCCTTCGGTTCGCGCGCCTCGCTGTCTTTCTTCTGGGCCGTCGACAGACTGTCGACGCCATGCTCGAACAGCCATGCCGTCTCTTCCGCGAACGTGATGCAGTTGCCGGAGTGATCAAGCCACAAGCCGAACTGCTTGTCGTCGGAGATACGCATGACGCGGCCGAGTTCCTGGACGTGAGACGAGAACGACTTCCGGTAGGGTCGGCAGGATATGCCGCACTTCACGTCTGGTACGTCGAAGCCTTTGGTCAGCACCGCGCACGACACCAGTCCGTCGATCGCGCTGTCGGACTTGCGGAATTCTTCGATCTTCGCACGACGTTCAGCGTCGGACGCGTCGAGATAGCTGATTTGCTGAAAATTGAACCCAGCCGCCGCGAACTGTCTGCAGAGTTCATCGCCGTGAGCGACCGATGGCGAGAACACGATCGTTTTGACCGGCCCGCCGAAGTGCGCGCGGGTCTGCTGAATCCATGTGTGGATGACATCGCCGATGATGGTGATGCCTCGCTGCCCAGCGTCGGTATCTTCGTATTCCCCGGTGAAGCTCTTCTTCGCGCCCTTCATGTCAGGCGTGACGCAGGCCTTGATTTTCAACGGGGCCAGCCAGCCGGCAGCTAGAAGCTGATTTGTCGTCGCACCGTTGACCAGCGCGTCCCAGTGGTCGGCCATGCCGTCGGTGAAGGGCGTCGCCGTCAAGCCGATGACGATGGCATTCTCGGCACGCTCGATCAGTTCGAGCGTCGTCTTGTATTCGCAGTGAGCTTCGTCAACGATAATCAGCTTCGGCAGCGCGTCGTCTTCATAAGTGCGGCGGCCGACCGTCTGAGCAGAAGCTACCTGCACCGGCTTCTTCGGGTCGGTCAGCCAATGGTCGGCCTGGATAATCCCGTGGTCGATCCCGTATTTCGCGAACCGCTCGCTTGTCTGGTCAATTAACGTGATGCGGTCGACGATGAACCAGGCACGCGACTGCTTCATCTGGTTCTTCAGGATCAGGTCGATGGAGGTTTCCGTCTTCCCGAATGCCGTCGGCGCCACAAGGATGATGCGCCGGGCGCCTTCCTGGATGCGCGCCCGCAACTGTTCTTCCGCCGACACTTGGTGCGGGCGCAAGCTGATCGTTTGGTGTGGCGGAGCCAACATCAGGCAGCAGCCCTCGGAGCTTCGTCGATCATATGCCCGCAGGTCGTCAGGAACCATGACCAGTCGATTTCGGATGCCGATGCCGGCTTCGTCATCGTCAGGAACCGGCTGAATTGTTCCGCCCACTCGCGAGGTGCCTTGCCGTCGAACTCGACGATGGCGGCGCGTTCCTCGAAGTCGATGTTCTGATCGGAGCGGAGATATTCGGCGATGGCCTTGCCGTTCTTCGCTATGAATGCCGATGCCCCGGTCGGGAGCTTCTGCTTGTTGACAATGCGGAGCGTATTGCCATCGAGCACGATGTTCGCGCCGAATGACCGGACCCGGTCGACGAGGTCGGCGATGTTAGCCAAGGTGGATCACCTCGGTATTCTCGTCCGTCCGATCAATCTCGATTACGGCGTCGTTCGACCAGCCCAGATCAAGGGCGCGCTTCTGCCACGTCTTGCACTTGCCGACCCAGCCGGCCTTGTCTTCGCTCTCCTGCATGAGCCGAGCCTTCAAGACGCGGATTTCCTCGTCCTTGCCAGCGACCACCTTGTCGAAGCCGCCCTGCTCAAACTGGACACGCATGTCCGAGAACTTTGCGTTCTCGTCCTTCAGCGCTTCGATCTCGGCATTTCCCGCCGCGACTTCCTGTTCCAGTTCCGCAATCCGTTCGTCGGGAGATTGCTTCGTCTTACTCTTCGAACGACGATCGGCGGCGGCCAGCTGGTGTTCTCGAATCTCGGGAGGAAGCGCGGCAGCGGCGGCTTCGTGGAATGCGGAGTGATCCGGCTCGGTCTTTGGCAAGGTGTCAGATTTTGACACCTTCGACTTCTTCTCGGAGCGCTTCGCCTTTACCGTCTCCGCGACGGCCTTGGAGGGTTCTTGGCCAGCCGCGACACGGTCTTTCACCTCAGCCGCGACTGCTGGCAGATTTTCCTTGATTTCTCTGGCTTCGCGCTCTGAGATTTGTGACCCACGGGTCACATTTTGACCGGCAGCAGCGTCGAGTTCCCGGACGACCTCGGCATAGTCGATAAGGCGGTATGAGTGTCGCGCCGACATATCGAATTCTGCGCGGACATACGCCTCCCATGTAGCGTATCCGAGCGGTTTCCACGCCTTCCGCTTGTGGGCCTCGTCGACCCAGACGTAAAGATCATCGACCGCCTTGCGGATGCGTTGCGTGATCGCGGTTGCCTCGGCTTTGTTCATCGGCCCCGAGGACTTGACCGGCTTCTTCTCGACCACGATCACGCGGCCTCTCTCGTATCCATCCGGCGCAGGTCGGCGAGCGCTTCTTCAAGGGTCCGCCCGCTCGCCGTCCTGCCCGTCACGGAATCGCGGACGATGACCGTGCCGTCTTCCGTGGTGATCGATGTGTATTCGGGATAAATGTCGGGACGCAGCTTGCACTTCGGTACGCCCGTGGCGTCCTCGATCGCTTGGCAATACTCTGCAGGCACGCCCTTCTTCGTGTGCGTCATCCAAGTCTTCAAAGTCTGCTGATTTGCGCCGATGCTGCGGGCCAGCGCGGTTTGGCCGCCGGCACGAACGCACGCCCATGCGAGCCAATCTTGCCCGGTGGACGGCAATCCTGTTCGCTGGCCGCCCTTTTCGACAGTCTCGGTCTGCAACGACGCCTCCTTGCTGAATGGTGAGGGTCGGTCATTACCACAAAACTTTGATTAACCACAAGTGCAATCGACAACAAAACGAGGGGCGACGGCGACCACTTTTCTGTGTACAAGGCAAAAGATCAATTGTGACAAGGGGTTGAGGCATGGCGATCGGGGATCGGGTCAAAGAACGGCGGACAGCCTTGGGGCTGAGCCAGGCCGAGTTGGCGCAGCGTGTCGGGGTGACGCAGCAGGCGATAAATAATCTTGAAACCGGCATATCCGCGAAGTCGCGGCACATCGTCGAGATCGCCGACGCTTTGGAGACCACACCTGCCTATCTGGAATCAAAAACGGATGATCCTGGTCCTTTCGGCCTGCGGCCCGCGCGACTGGCGCCTGTACCAACTGCAAATTACATGCCGCAGGACGTGCCCGTGCTTGGCCAGGTCGTTGGCGGCGACGACGCGGATTTCGAGTTCAACGGCGAAACCATTGACTATATTCGCCGACCCAACGGCATATCGCGTATGCGCGATGTCTTCGGCCTCTACACCACCGGCAGCAGCATGTGGCCGAAGTTCGAGGAAGGAGAGCCGATCTATGTGAGCGCTTCCCGTCCGCCAGCGATCGGCGATTATGTCGTCGTCGAACTCCACCCGGCCGACGAGGCGAGCCGCAACGGCCCAGGCTATATCAAGCGCCTGAAGAAGCGGACGCCGACAAAGATTGTCGTCGAGCAATTCAACCCGCCGAAGGACATCGAGTTCGACCAGGATCAGATCAAGGCAATTTTCCGCGTTATCCCCCTCGCGGAACTCGTAGGCGTTTAGTTTGCCAAAGTTTTGTTGTTGACAACAATTTAACTTTGAATATGCTGGCTTCACTCAACAAGTGGAGCCGACCATGTTCCTTGTCGTTACCGATCTTCCAGCCCCGGAAACCACGAAGGCAAAGCGCGCGGGGCAGCCTCTCACCGACGAAGAGAAGCGTGCGCGGAAGCGGGAATATAATCGTCGCTGGAAAGCAAAGAACCCCGAGGCCGTCAAGGCGGGGAAGCGGCGGGATTACGAGAAGGAGAAGCGGAACCCCGAAGCCATGCGGAAGCGCCGCGAAGCCTCGCACCGCTGGTATTGCGCCAACATCTTCAGGATGAAGGACAACATCGCGCGCAACCTGGACCGCAAGAGGATCGAGTGCGACGCGGACCAAACCGAAGGCAAGGCCTATCTTCCAGAAATATACGAAGACCTCGCCAAGCCTAAAAGCGCATTGCTGGCAAAGCTGCGCCGAACCGTCAGGGGCGACACAGAAGAGCGTGAAGAGCTCGTTTCAATGGTTGTCGTCGCGCTGCTTGAGGGCAAGATACCTCTTCCTCAGCTCGCCGAACACGTACGGCGCATCCAGCAGATTTTCTACGACCAGAAACGTTTGATCTGCACGATGTCCCTCGACCGGCCGGCGTTCGCTGACGGGAGAAAAACCGTCGGCGATCGTCTGACCTATGACGATGTGGCTTGGTGAGGTGGCGACGATGAACAGCCTGATCAACGTGCCAATCACAATGTCATCCCGCGAGATTGCGGAACTGGTCGATAGCCGCCACGACAAGGTGAAGCAGTCAATCGAAAGGCTTGCTGAGCGCGGGGTGATCGGTCTTCCCCCGTTGGGGGAATATCTCGACAAACTCGGTCGAAAGGCCACAGAGTACCAGATTGGCAAGCGCGACAGCTATGTCATCGTTGCGCAGCTATCGCCCGAGTTCACCGCCCGCCTCGTCGACCGCTGGCAAGAGCTTGAAGGCCAACAGCGCGCCCTTACGCCGGCCGAACTGTTTCTGCAGAACGCGCAGGCGATGGTCGCGCTGGAGCGGCGCCAGATCGAGCAAGATGCGCGCGTGTCCGAAATCGACAGCAAGGTCGAGAAGATCGAGACGGCACAGACCGTTCTCAGCGCTCGTCCAGGCGCTGCCGAATCCATCACACATTTGCGGAAGCGCATCGGCAAGATGTTCGGCCTATCCGCCGAGACGATCGATGAGGTTATGCGCCAGTCGCCCTACGCGCCGAAGCCGGCCGGCATGGTGCGCAACGACCACGCCGAGGCCGATGGCTCCACTTATGCGGTCTTCTGGAAGAAGGATGTCACCGCGACGTTCAGGCGGTTTGCAGATGAAGCGGTCCCGGTGTCCGCCAGCTTCTACACGCACCCGTTCGTGTCGAAGCGCTTCAAGCTGGTGCGATCGTGACCTACCCCCTAGAGCGATCCCGCTACTCGCCCTTGCTTGGCTTCCGAAACTTGTCCCAAATCTTCAGCGTTAGCTCGGTGGCCGGCTCGCCCTCGTGGAGGTTTTCCAATTTCCCCAGCGCAACAATCAGATCTTCTGACGACAAATCAAAAAGTTTCCGAAGCTCATTCAGGTCTGCGTCCCAGAACTCAATGCGCGCGCGCATATCGTCAATGTCGGCAGAAGTCAGATCGCTTTGCGTCCCAGCCTTGTTGCCGAGGACGTATCGAGCCTTCAACGTCCCGGACAGGACTGGTGCAAAAGTGTCTTTGTTTGCGCCTCCAACTCGGGCCGCCACAATCAACTCCGGCATCTTTTCCTGCATTTCTGCCAAGCACCTCAGCAAGAGCTCGTCTCGGGCCTTCTGCACCATGCCGATTTGGCAGAGCCTGCGAATTGCTTCACCGCGAGATCTGATCCGGTTGGCGAACATCCACTCGTCGATCGCGTCTAGTTCACGCGGCGACATCATCGTCACCACACGCTGGTCTTTGAGTTCGTCAGCCATTTTCGGCTCCGGTGGACAACTTGCACAACTTTGCAAACACGCTTGACACGAAAGGGGAGCCACGCGCAATATGACAAACATGGTAAACATGACAAACTCCGAAGACGGTAAACGGCCGGTTGACGGCAGGAACCTCCGTTTCGTCGTGATGCTTACCGCGTCAGAGTACCAGGCAATCAATGAGTTCCGTCACGCGCAGAAGATCAGCACGCTTGCCACGGCAGCGCGCCTTCTGATTGCGGATGGTTTGAAAATGAACGCAGCGACGGGGACCGAGATTGGCGTCCTGTCCCCCGCCGCTGCTGGCTGAAAGCAAACTCACAAGGAGCAGCCTTCAATGGCGAAAGATAATGCAAGAGCCGCCCCGGCGAAAGGGGCTCCGGTCAATTTGACCGTAGAGGAATTTCGCGAAGCCCTCTGGGAGATCATCGCCGACATAGAGGGCGATATGTTTCAGGTCTCTGATCACGCGCTTCTCATCCACGACAAGCTGATCCAGAGAACCCCCATATCGCAGGCGATGAAGAACGCGCTGTCGTGGCCGGCCTCTGATCTTCTCGATGTAGGCGCTCGGCTGCGTGAACACTTCGCGTCCTTGGATAATCTCTACAGAAACGGGCCGACGAAAGGCGGTGACGCATGAGCCGCCCCGACGAAAAGCTGATCGAACTCGGCAAGAGTTTCGACCGCCAGTTGGCGATAACCCTGCCGCTACAGGAAGAGCAGCAGCGTCTCCACCAAATTTACGAAAGGGCTTTGGCTGACGCCGGTCTCCCCGACTCGGCTTCGGCGTTCGTATCGAAGGAAGGACGACGCCTAGCCAAAATTACCGGGTGGCGCGATGCGACCGACAAAGCCAACCGCGCCCACAATGAATTGCTTGTCCTGATGAAGAAAATCTATCGGGAGAAGCCGACCACGCTTGCTGGCTTGGCTGTGTTTGTGACCGCAGTCACCTTCGACCAGTTTGATTTCGAGACGGACTTCTTGCTCCCCGGGTTCGCCAGGCGGCAGGGCGCCGATGTGGCTGAAAAGCAGCTTATACGGCTTGCCAAGTTCGCCCGCGCAGCGGCGGGAGGCACGCAATGAGCGCTCCTTCCCTCTACAAACTGATCGCGACCTATTGGGATCGGTACGATGCCCTCTGCCGCGCGATGGACTTCACCGACAGCCAGCCCGACGGCAAGCAGAAGGAAAAGGCTTTCGAGAAGCAGTTCGCCGTAGGCGCCAAGCTCGACGAAGCAGCCTGCGCGATATGTGCTTTCGTTCCAACCTCTACCTTCGAGGCGAGGATCAAGCACGGGTTTGTATCTGACCTCATGGCCCGCAACGGCCGGCTGGAGGAAAGCGAAGTTGATGCGCTTCTGTCTTCCATCGAGCATGTGGTGGCATCCGTCGCTTACATTGATCAGAGGGGGGCAACACTATGAGCACCCTCGTTTCTGCCCGCCCGTCGGACAGCCACAACGACCTGACTTCGGACCTGCATCATTTGAAGACGCTGGTCAGGATCATCACCGGTCTTGCGATCGACATTGTCGACCCGGACAAGACGCAGTGCGAACGGACCAAGCACGAGATCAACGAGGTCTGTGACCTTCTGTGGATCGCCCGCGACATGGTGGAAACCATCGCAGACAACAGCGACGCCGTGCACAAGAAGGCGCTCAAGGAGATCAATGCCGCGAAGGCCAAGAAGTCGGGAGGCGCGTCATGAAGACCGCTCCCACGGCAAAGGAATACGCCGACGCATTCTTTGGCCTCGAAAACCAGATCGACCGACTGTTCCGCCTTTCCGAATTGGCTGGCTATCTGGCGTCCATCCATCAAGAGGACATGGAGAAGTATCCAAAAAGCAACTTCGGCGTCCAGGCGCGGATGGTGGGCATTGCGGCTCGAGAAGTAGAGAACGCCGCCAAAGAGCTCGATGCGTCTTGGCTGGCCATCCACAATGATCTCGTGGATCGGGAAAGGCTTTGATGAGCGCCCTCATCGCCGCCCAACTTTCCGTCTGGCATTTCCGCGTTGCGAATTTCCATTTGCAGCGCGGAGAAGCTTGGCTCTGGCGCTCATACTCCTACCAGCGCCCGACGGCGTGGCAGGCCAAAGCCTTCGTCATCCTGAAGATGCTTGCCGGCCTCTCCATGGCGCTGCTGATCGCGGCGCCATGGGTATGGATTGTCTGGAGGTCACTATGATCTCTGGAACTCGATACCAGCGCGAGAAGCAGAACACAGCCGCTCGCATCGCCGGGTTCAGGCAGGAGATCGCCACCCTTAAACGGCGCGCGGACGCAGAGAGTATCCGCGCCGACATGGCGGAGCGCCGCGAACGATCAATCGCTGCCGAGCGCGACATCTGGAAACACCAGGCACAGGAGGCCGAAGCCGCGTTGCGGTCGGCCGGCGTGCGCAGGTGAAGCGGCCGGAATTGCCGCTCACCCTCGACCAGTTGCCGATGTTCGCTTCCGATCGGCAGATTGCCGAGGCCATCGTCGGTAAGCATGATGCTGAAAAATGGATGCGAGAGCGGCTGCCGACCCTTGCCAGCAAGGCCGGCTTCCCTAAAGTCGATGACTTTCACGGAGGCCGGCCAGTGGCCTTGGTGAAACGCTTCTATGACGAGTACCTTGGGGCCGGCGCTGCAAAGGGTTCAGCGCCGCGTGGTGTAGAGGATGTCAGTGCATGGAAACCATCAAGGCTCCGGGGCTGAAGTGGCGGAAGCTCGCCGCTGGGCTGTCTCCAATCTGGGTCGCCGACGAGGCTGACGTGAAGAACGGCTATCTGCCGAAAACCGTCAATCTCAAGCACCTCGCCACAGAACCCGAGATCCTTGTCGCCAAGTGCAACGCGCTCC
Source organism: Mesorhizobium sp. (assembly GCF_016793485.1). Taxonomy (GTDB): domain Bacteria; phylum Pseudomonadota; class Alphaproteobacteria; order Rhizobiales; family Rhizobiaceae; genus Mesorhizobium_K. The sequence continues at coordinate 193,084 of NZ_JAEULZ010000018.1, forward strand.
AGGCGGACATGCTGCTTTGGCGATCAGGCTATCGTCGGGACCTGCTGAAGTTCGACGGCACCATTCGGTCGCTGCTGGATATTTACGAACTGCACGAGAGCAGCCCGTACCGCAAGCTGAAGCCGGGCTCGCTTCGACCATACAACCACTATTTGAAGAACCTGCGAGGCCACGTCGGTGCGATCCGGCTGAACGACATCAGCGGCGTCGACATCATAAAGTGGCATAAGGTCTGGTCGGGGAACGGGAAGCACCTTGCCGCCGCGGCGATGGCACGGGCCGTCCTTGAGGCGGCGATCAGCTTCGGGATCATGCTGAGGGTCGATGGCTGCCCCGAGCTTGCGGCGATATTCCGCGAGACCAAGAAGAAGCTGCCCAACCCACGCGGGCGAACCGAGGCTGCCACCGCAGAGCAGGTTGCGGCCGCTCGCCGCGCAGCACACGAGAACGGCAGGCCATCGTGCGCCCTCGCCTATGCCATCGCATTCGAGACCACGTTGCGGCTGTGGGACGTGATCGGCCAGTGGTGGCCGCTCGACATGGGCGGAATCTCCGATGTCATCGACCCGGTCCAGGGCGAGAAATGGTTCGGCCTTCGATGGGAGAACATCGACGCCGACAACGTGCTGACCTACACGCCGACCAAGACGGAAGACAGCACCGGACGCAGCATGTCCTACATCCTTTCAAAGGCACCGATGGTGCTGGAGGAACTTCAGCATTGGCCAGTCGAGAAGAGGCAGGGCCCGATTGTCGTGTCGGAAGAGACGGGCCTGCCGTGGAAACCCCGCATCTTTGCGCAGCGGTGGACGGTCGATCGCAAGACGGCCAAGCTGCCGTCGTCGCTTTGGGCGCGCGATCTGCGGGCGTCCGGAATCACCGAAGGCCGAGCCGCTAACGCGTCGACCGATGACGCCGGCAAGGTGGCCGGGCACAGCAACCGTGGCACGACCGAGAAATATGACCGCGCCGTGCTGGAGGCCGCAGAGCGCTTTGCCGACGCGCGCCTGCGCCGCCGCGAACAGAGCGGTAACGGCGGCGGTAACGTGCGGTAACGTGCCGGCCATAAGCATTTGAAATTCCAGCGCTTCGCTGGAAAGCGTTTTAACCCCACCTTAAATCGCCGCATTTAGCGTTCAGGCGGAGATATCTCCGGACTGGACCAGCATATTTCATGGCGAAAAGAGGCGACCGGCGCATCGAGCCGACCTTCGACGGCCCCGCGAAAGGGCGCTCGTCGCGTGACCTCTCGGTCAGCGAGGACGACCGCGTGATCCCGTCGCGGCGAAAGAAGCCAGCACCGAAGAAGCAGGCCGCCGCCCCACGCGGACGTTCCCGGCGCCGCCGGCCGGGCATTGTGCGCGTGCTCGGGCGCCTCGCATACTGGGCCTTCGTGCTGTCCATCTGGGTCGGCATCGCCGGCGCGGGCGTCGTGCTCTACTACGGCGCGCAGATGCCGGCGGCTACGACATGGTCCATTCCCGACCGGTCGCCCAATATCAAGATCGTTTCAGTCGACGGCAGGCTGCTTGCCAACCGCGGCATGACGGGCGGAGAATCCATCGGCCTGCAGGAGATGTCGTCCTATATCCCTCTGGCCGTCATGGCGATCGAAGACCGGCGCTTCTATTCGCATCTCGGCATCGACCCGATCGGTCTGGCCCGCGCCATGATGACAAACCTCACGCAGGGTCGTTTCAGCCAGGGCGGATCGACGCTGACGCAGCAACTTGCCAAGAACCTGTTCCTGAAACCGGATCGCACTCTGGAGCGCAAGGTGCAGGAGGTGCTGCTGGCGCTTTGGCTCGAGCAGAAGTATACCAAGAACCAGATACTCGAAATGTATCTCAACCGGGTCTATTTCGGCTCGGGCTCCTACGGCGTGGAAGCCGCTTCGCGGCGGTATTTCGGAAAGTCGTCGCGCGACGTGACACTTGCCGAGGCTGCGCTCATGGCAGGGCTGCTGAAGGCTCCCTCGCGTCTTTCACCGGCCCGCGACCCCAAGGCTGCGGAAGAACGCGCCCAGCTCGTGCTCGCCGCCATGCGCGAGGAGAAGATGATCGGCGACAAGGAATTGACCATGGCGATGACGGCGCCGGCGACGCGCGCTGCCGCCTATTGGACAGGCTCGGAAAACTATGTCGCCGACCGCGTCATGGAGGAGCTTCCCGGCCTGATCGGCGAGGTGCGCTCGGACATCATCGTCGACACGACTGTCGATCTCGACCTGCAGGAACTTGCGGAGACGTCGATCCGGCGGCTGGTCGATGAAAACCGCGAGACGCTGAACGTCAGTCAGGGCGCCCTCGTCTCGATCGACAATTCAGGCGCGGTTCGCGCCATGGTCGGCGGCTACGACTACGCTACCAGCCAGTTCGACCGCGCCTCGGAAGCGCGCCGGCAACCCGGTTCGGCCTTCAAGCCCTTCGTCTTCATGGCCGCGCTCGAACAGGGCCGTACGCCCGACAGCGTTCGCAACGACGCGCCCATCAAGATCGGCAAATGGACCCCGGAAAACTACAACGGCAAATATTATGGCGAGGTCACCCTGGCGACCGCGCTGGCAAAGTCGCTGAATTCAGTCGCCGCTCAACTCGCCATGGAGGTCGGGCCGGAAGCGGTTGTCGAAGCGGCGCAACGCATGGGTATCGAAAGCACCCTTCAGGCAAACACCACGCTGGCGCTGGGGACCTCCGAGGTCACGCCCCTGGAACTGACGGCCGCCTACGTGCCTTTCGCGAATGGCGGCTACCGGCCGGACGTGCATTTCGTGCAGCGCATCACGACGACGGAAGGCGAAGTGCTCTACGAGTTCACCGGCGGCGCCAATCCCCGCGTCGTGCGGGCGGAAATCGCCGGCATGATGAACACGATGATGACCGAAACGGTCGAGACGGGCACGGCGCGCAAGGCCGCCTTTGCATGGCCCGCGGCCGGCAAGACCGGCACCAGCCAGAATTCGCGCGACGCATGGTTCGTCGGCTATACCGCCAACCTCACCACCGGCGTCTGGTTCGGCAACGACGATGGCGCGCCGATGAAAAAGGTAACCGGCGGCGCCCTTCCCGCGCAGGCCTGGCATGAGTTCATGGTCGCTGCGCATGAGGGCGTCCCTGTGGCGGCCTTGCCGGGAACGCAGGGCGTCACCTACGGCCCGGACAATGCGAGGCCAACCGAAACACCCCTGGCTCAGGATCTCGACTCGTTCCCCGAGGCTCCGCCGGCGGAACGGCAGGCGCAACGCGTCGACGGTGCGGCCGCAGATTACGAGGACTCCACCGCATCGATCCCGCGGCCCCCGGGCGATGTCGGCCAACCGGCAACGCGCCGCTCGACCTCTATCCTAGACATCTTGACCGGCGGCTGATCGTTCGGCGGCTGCCACCCCGGCAGGGCTGGCTTCCCGCGCCTCCGCATCCGGCGACCTGACCCTGGGCCGCACGCCCAACACTTCGTCGACGATGCCGCGCGCGATCTCGCGTTCACCCATGATCACCGTATCCGCTCCGAGCCCGGTCAGGTGATCGACCTCGGCGTCCGAATGGGCGCGCGCGATGATCTCCATTCCCGGATTGGCGGCGCGGCCGCTTTGCACAATGCGGCCCGCCTCGAAGGCGTTCGGAATCGCGAGGATCAGGCGTTTGGCGCCAGCGGGGTTCGCCGCCGCGAAGACATCGGCGTTGGCGGCGTTGCCGGCGATGGTCTCGATCCCGTCGGACTTGAGGCGGGCGAGCGTCTTGTCGGAATCCTCGATGACGAGGAACGGCAGGCCGCGTTCGCGGAGCTGCTGGCCGACGAGGTTGCCGACGCGCCCGTAGCCGATCAGGATCGTATGGTCCTTGAGATCCGTTGGCGGCGGCGGACCGTCCTCCTCGGGCAACGATTCCGGTGTCGCGACCGGAGCCTGCGTCGCCACCGCGCCGACTTCAGTCGCAGGCCCGATCGGCTTTGCTTCCGCCACGGCTTGCGTCGCCGGTTCGCCGAGCCTCTTTTCCAGCCATGGGCGCAGACGCACCACGCCTGCGAAAACCAGCGGGTTAAGCACGATCGACAGGATGGCGCCGGCGAGGATCAGGTCTCGTCCCTCCTCGGGCAATAGCCGGAGATCAACTCCGAGCTCGGCAAGGATGAAGGAGAACTCGCCAATCTGCGCCAGGCTGGCCGAAATCATCAGAGCGGTGCTGACCGGGTGACCGAAGGCCCTGACGATCAGGAATGCGGCGACCGACTTGCCGATGACGATGATGAACAGCGTCGCCAGCACCGGCATGGGATGATCGATCAGGCTCATCGGATCGAACAGCATGCCGACCGAAACGAAGAACAGCACGGAGAAGGCATCGCGCAGCGGCAACGATTCCTCGGCCGCGCGGTGGCTGAGCTCGGATTCGCTCATGATCATGCCCGCGAAGAACGCACCGAGCGCAAGCGAAACACCGAAGAGATGGGCGGCGCCGAAGGCGACGCCCAGCGCGATTGCAAGCACTGAAAGGCGGAACAGTTCGCGCGAGCCGGTGTGGGCGACATAGTGGAGCACCCAAGGGATGACGCGGCGGCCAACGACGAGCATCAGCGCGACGAAGACGGCCACTTTGGCCAGCGTGATGACGACCACGCCCCAGATGCCAAAATCGGCCGGCAACGCGAAAATCTGGACGGTTGGCGCAGGCTCTTCGCCATTGACGCCGCCCAGAACGCCCGCAAGCGCGGGCAGCAGCACCAGCGCCAGAACCATCGCCAGATCTTCCACGATAAGCCAACCGACCGCGATGCGCCCGCGCTCCGTCTCGATCAGGCGGCGTTCCTGCAGCGCGCGCAACAACACGACGGTCGATGCTACCGATAGCGCCAGACCGAAGACGAGTCCGGCCCCAACCGTCCATCCGAGCGCCCAGGCCAGTCCGGCGCCCAGCACCGTGGCGAAGGCGATCTGGACGATAGCGCCGGGAACCGCGATGGCGCGGACGGATAGAAGGTCCTTAAGCGAAAAATGAAGGCCGACGCCAAACATGAGGAGGATGACGCCGATTTCGGCGAGTTCGAGCGCGAGCGACTGGTCCGCAACGAAGCCAGGCGTATTCGGCCCCACAAGTACGCCGGCGACCAGATAGCCAACAAGCGGCGGAATGCGAAAGCGATTCGCCAGCGCCCCGAATATGAAAGCCAGGCCGAGACCTGCGACGATGGTGGCCATCAACGGCGTGGTGCTAGGCATCGTTCGGGAAACGACCTTTTCGGCTGCGCTGCAATGTCTGGAACGAGTTTGAAGCCCGTCGAATCACTAATGGTGATGCGAAAGCCACGGCGCAACCCGATCCGGTCGAATTTCTGACATCGGGCAGCTTTGCGGCAACTTTTTCCCGGAAAGTGTGTCGAGGAAACCGGCGACGCCCCGCGTCCCGGAGCAATCGCCCATTATGGTCACAAAGAGCCTATCGATGTATCAGGCCGCCAGCATCTGCTCGATGTCGTACACGGGAAGATTCGTCAGAGTCTTCGGTATCTCCGCCACGACCTTGTCGGCCACCTGGCCGTGCAACTTCTTGCGTAGTTCGCCCAGCACCAGCGGAGGGGCGACAATGACAATATGGTCGAAGTCGCCGCGATGAGCCGCCTTGTAGAGCTTTTCGGCGATCTCGTCGGCGAAGCGCAGCTTGCCGACCCTGTGCCAGTCCGTTTCCTGGACGGCGCTGCGATGTGGAGACGGGCCGTCGTTGAAACGGCCGGGCTTGTCAGACGCCTGCTCCCGTGTAGGCGGATTTTCCTGGCTGAGTTCCCGCATGACCTGGAGATTGGGAAACTTAGCGTCACCCTCGTTGCGTATGAACAGCGCCGTTTCGCCGTCCGCTACCAGAACCCAAAGTCCGTGTTTGAGGGTAATCTGTTCCATCTCATGTCTCCTTGCGGTTTGCAGGTCGAGAACGCCGGCAGGGTGCCGTATGTTCCTGCGGAGATGCGAAAGCAGCCTTAGACCGCTATGTTCATGGAAAATTTTTGCTTCAAGCGCGATAGTTGCGAAAAATCGATTGCTCCCCTGACCGGGCCAAGCGACCGCGTTTCTTTAGGATTCAGGGGCTTGGCGCTACAACGACCTTTCAGATATCGGAACCAGTGATGACCAAGGACGCGCCCAGGCTGAACGCCTTCCCCATTTTCATGCGGGTCGAAGGCGAAGTCGTGGCCGTCATCGGCGATGGCGACGAGGCGCTTGCCAAGGCGCGGCTGCTCGATCTTTCGAGCGCCACGTTGCGCATCGTTTCGGCCAATCCCGAACCTGCCCTGCGTGAATGGATGTCGGCGAACAGTGCCGAACATCGCGCGCACGATTACTCGCCAGCCGATCTGGACGCAGCGACGCTCGTCTTCGCGGCGACCGGCGACGAGGCTCTGGATCGCCGGATCGTGGACGATGCACGCGCGGCCGGCATTCCTGTCAACGCCGTCGACCGGCCTGAGCTTTGCGACTTCTTCACGCCCGCGATCGTGAACCGCGCGCCGCTCGCCATCGCGATTGGAACGGAAGGCGCAGGGCCTGTCTTGGCGCAGATGGTGCGCGCCCGTATCGACCAGTTGCTGTCGCCATCGCTCGGGCAGCTTGCCGCCCTGGCCAGTTCGTTTCGGGGGGCTGCCGAGCGCCTGGTCCCCAACGGCGATGCACGCCGCCGGTTCTGGAGCGAGTTCTTCCGGGGAGCGCCCGCGAAAGCGATGGATGCCGGCGATCCTGTTTCCGCGCATCGCGCCGCTACAGAACTCCTGTCCTCCTCGGCAAATGCCCGAGGCCACATCGCCCTTGTCGGCGCCGGTCCCGGTGCGGAAGACCTGCTGACACTGCGCGCGCAGCGCCTGCTCATGGAAGCCGATGCCATCGTCTATGACGCGCTGGTGCCGGAAGCAGTCGTCGCCATGGGCCGCCGTGACGCCGAGCGCATCCCGGTCGGCAAGCGCAAGGGCTGCCACTCAAAGAGCCAGGCCGAGATCAACGCGCTGCTGGTCGCTCTCGGCCGCGAAGGCCGCCGCGTGGTGCGCCTGAAGTCGGGCGACCCGCTGGTTTTTGGCCGCGCCGGCGAAGAGATGGCAGTACTGCGCGAAGCCGGCATCTCCTACGAGGTCGTGCCCGGGGTCACCGCAGCCTTCGCGGCTGCCGCCGATTTCGAACTGCCGCTGACGCTGCGCGGCGTCACCTCCTCGATGGTTTTCACCACGGGACACGATCTGAAGGGTGGTTCGCTTCCGGATTGGGCGAAGCTCGCGATCTCCGGCGCGACGGTCGCCGTCTACATGGGCCGCTCGGTCGCGGCGGACGTTGCCTCGCGCCTGATCGACGCCGGGCTTTCGCCCGATACGGCCGTCGCGGTGGTCGAGAACGCCAGCCTGCCGACACGCCGGCGCTTCCATGGCACGCTGGCCGACCTGCCGACGCTGGAGGACCGCGCCGACCTCACCGGACCGGTGATGACTGTGATCGGCGATGCCGTCGCCGGCGCCAACTTCGAAAAGTCCGAGCCAATTTCCGCGCGCCGGACCATTGCCCGCATCGAGCGGATAGGAGCGGACGCGTGAAGATACTGACCGCAAACAGGCTGACGGACGGCGAGGCTGTCTGGTTCGGCAAGGACGGCGTCTGGGTCGAGACAATCGAGGCTTCCGACATCGTCGGCGACAAGGACGGCGAGGCGAGGCTGGAAGCAATCGGCAAGGCGGCTTCCGACAACAACGAGGTTGTCGACGTCAACCTGATCGACGTCGATGTGGTCGACGGCGTGATCGTGCCGCAGCGCCTGCGCGAGAAGATTCGCGCCGCCGGCCCGACCAACCGGCTCGACCTTGGCAAGCAGGCGCGGACTGAAGCAGCCGCGTAGAACAGAAACGGGCGGACGCGCCCTGAAAGACGAAGATGTATCGCTACGACGAGTTCGACCATGATTTCGTGAAGGCCCGGGTCGCCGAGTTCACCGACCAGGTGGAGCGCCGGCTCTCAGGCGAACTGACGGAAGACCAGTTCAAGCCGCTTCGGCTGATGAACGGCGTCTACCTGCAGCTTCACGCCTACATGCTGCGCATCGCCATCCCCTACGGCACGCTGAGCTCGAAGCAGTTGCGCATGCTCGGACATATCGCGCGCGCATACGACAAGGGCTACGGCCATTTCACCACGCGCCAGAACATCCAGTTCAACTGGCCGGCGCTGTCGGACATCCCCGCGATTCTCGCCGATCTCGCCAGCGTCGAGATGCACGCCATGCAGACCAGCGGCAACTGCATTCGCAACGTGACGGCGGACCATTTTGCCGGCGCGGCCGCCGACGAAGCCGCCGATCCCCGTCCCTATGCCGAAATCCTGCGCCAGTGGTCGTCGGTCCACCCCGAATTCTCCTACCTGCCGCGAAAGTTCAAGATCGCCGTAACCGGCGCCGAGCGCGACCGCGCCGCCATCCAGACGCACGACATCGGCCTGCACCTGAAGAAGAACGACAAGGGCGAACTCGGCTTTGCCGTTTATGTCGGCGGCGGGCAGGGCCGCACGCCGATGGTGGCCAAGAAGATCAAGGATTTCCTGCCCGAGGAGCACCTGCTGTCCTACGCGACAGCGATCCTGCGCGTCTACAATCTCAACGGACGCCGCGACAACAAGTACAAGGCGCGCATCAAGATCCTCGTGCACGAAACCGGCACCGAGGAATTCGCGCGACAGGTCGAGGCCGAATGGGCGGAACTGAAGGATGGCAACCTGACGCTGCCCGACGCCGACATCCGCGCCATCGATGCCTATTTCGCACCGCCTGTCCTGCCGGCGCGGCCGGAAGGCGACGAGGCCGTTCGCGTGGCGCGGCTCGACTCGAAGAGTTTTGGCGAATGGCTCGACCAGAACGTCATCACGCACAGCCATCCCGACTATGCGGCCGTGACGATCTCGCTGAAGGGCATCGGCGAGGTTCCGGGCGACGCGAGCGCCGAACAGCTCGAGGCTGTCGCCGATCTCGCGCAGGAGCTTGCCTTCGACGAAATCCGCGTCAGCCACGAGCAGAACCTCATCCTGCCGCATGTCGCGCGCGCCGACCTGAAGGCCGTCTACGACCGCCTGGTGGAGATCGGCTTCGCCACCGCGAACTCGAACCTGATCAGCGACATCATCGCCTGCCCCGGCCTCGACTATTGCGCGCTGGCAAACGCCCGCTCGATCATCGTGGCGCAGAACATCTCGAAGCGCTTCGCCTCGCTGGAGCGCCAGCGCGACATCGGCGAACTGAAGCTGAAGATATCCGGCTGTATCAACGCCTGCGGCCATCACCACGTCGGCCACATTGGCATTCTGGGCGTCGAGAAGAAGGGTGCGGAACTTTACCAGGTGACGCTCGGCGGCTCGGCCGACGAGAACACGTCGGTCGGCGAGATCATCGGACGCGGCTTCGGTCCCGATGAGATCACCGATGCGATCGAGACGGTCGTCGACACCTATCTGCGCATCCGCCTCGATGCCGGCGAGAAGTTCATCGACGCCTATCGCAGGGTTGGCCCCGCGCCGTTCAAGGAGGCGCTCTATGGCGGCGAAGCCAAGGCTGCGTGACGGCGAAGCGGACGCGCTAGCCCGCGCCGCAGCCCTCGACTCCACCTATGGAGGTGTTCCAGCCGAGAGGATCGTGGAGCTGGCGGTTCGCGAGGAGTTTGCGGGCGGCATCGCAGTCGTCTCCTCCTTTGGTGCGGATTCGGCAGTCTTGCTTGATCTCGTCGCGCGGGTCGATCGCAATCTACCCGTGCTTTTTCTCGAAACCGGGAAACATTTCGGCGAGACGCTCGCCTATCGCGACGCGCTGGTCGCCGATTTCGGCCTTACCGACCTGCGCGTGCTGACGCCCGACGAGGCGGCGCTGGAGCGCATCGATCCGAGTGGGCGGTTGCACGAAACCGACACCAACGCCTGCTGCGATGTCCGCAAGGTTGAGCCGCTGGCGCGCGGCGTTGCGCCGTTCCAGGCGTGGTTCACCGGACGCAAGCGCCACCAGGCGGCGACACGTTCTGTGCTGCCCGTCTTCGAAGCCGTAGGTCCGCGCATTCGCGTCAATCCATTGGCGCGCTGGACCACAGCCGACCAGGCCGATTACATGCGCAGACACGACCTTCGCGAGAACCCGCTGGTCGCCTATGGCTACCTCTCGATCGGGTGCTATCCCTGCACCCAGCCTGTGAAACCCGGAGAGGACGCCCGCAGCGGGCGCTGGGCCGGACAGGCCAAGACCGAGTGCGGCATCCATCTCTCGGGCCTCGACGCCACGCTCGGCGCGGTCGCGCGATGACCGCGCCTGACAACGTCATCCACCATCCGGCTCTGGAAACGAACGCCATAATAGGACATATGCTCGCGCCCATGACCGAGACCAACGCAAAAACCATCCGCCTGTGGACGCCCGCGGGGTTCCGTGACGACGAATGGACCCATGCGGAAGAAGCAGAGGCCCTGCTGGGCAACGGCCGCTTCATCCTGTCGCTGCAGACCTTCCTGGCGCTGGATCCCGTGCAGCGGACATCGGCGAAGGAGAGGCTGGGCGTCCTGCTGCAGCCTGGCGACAAGCTGGAGCAGATCGTTGGCCTGCTCGACGACCTGTCGCTGGTTGCGCTGGCGTTTCCCGCTTTCAACGACGGCCGTTCCTTCTCCAAGGCCGAATTGCTGCGCGCCCGCCATGGCTTCAAGGGTGCGGTTCGCGCCACCGGACAGGTTCTTGTCGACCAGTTTCCACACATGCTGCGCGTCGGCTTCGACGAGTTCGAGCTTACGAATCCCGTGCTGATCCGCCGGCTCGAAGCCGGCGAAACGAGCGGCCTCGGCCTCTACTACCAGCCCGCCGCGGCAAGCCCTTCCGCCTCTGGCGGATATTCGTGGCGGCGGACGCGCTGAGGCTTGTACGACGCCGTCATTCGGTGAAATCGCGCACGCCCGTTGATGCAGCCGCCGACATCGGCTATGACACGCAAACTTCCGGCCCCGCCGAAGCGTTTCGGTAAGCACCCGTAGCTCAGCTGGATAGAGTGCTGCCCTCCGAAGGCAG
>NZ_JAEULZ010000034.1 GCF_016793485.1 Mesorhizobium sp.
CACGGCCTCCAGCGCTACGCGAGCCTTGAAGCCCGCGTCATGATTCCTGCGTTTGCGCATGTTGTGATCTCCTCGTCCTTGGAGATCAGCAGACGTCAGTTCGTAGCTTTCGTCACTGTCCGATTTTCGGGGAGTAGCTCAAGTCGCTTGCCCAATTCATCTCGCTCATCAGGCTCCATAGCTATAGAACGTCGAGCCAGTTCTTCGGGGTCATCTGATCCGAACCTAGTTCGCATGGCTTCGCTTCTGAGGCGTAAATAGCGAGAATACTCTTCATCTGGATGGAAGAACCGAAAGCCGAGCCGCTCCAGCTTGGCATTGATATCGGACAGGGCTTCAAGCTCCTCGCGTGAGAGATGCTCCTTGCCCGCGTAGGCTCTTTGTCGTTCAAGAAGAAGGTGGGTCGGCTGATCAAGTGTCGATGCAATTCCAAACATCTCACTCGTCACAATCGCCCCATAACCCTGACCTCGGGGATCAAGATCTGGATGCACAGCAACAATTCGAGATGTCATAGCGTCTCGAGACAATTGAAGGATTTGTACCTGTTCCTTCACCAGCTCTGCGATCGCCAGCGGATTGTGGGTGGTTAGTAGGATGTGACTGTTTTCACGGTCGCCGTCATTCTCACCGGCGAAGGTGCGAAGATAGTTGAGGTAATCTACTGCCCAACGCGGGTTCAAGTGGGTGTCAGGCTCATCAAGCAGGAATAGGCTTTCGCTCTCAGCCGTAAAGCGTAGCAGGCCTAGTACAGTAAGCAGTTGCTGTTCACCTTCACTTAGCTCCCGGAACGTGACAGTTCCGTCACTCTTCTTGAGGCGTACACGGATACGCACTTCCTCTATGAGTTGCGAAACATGGGTACTTTCCAAGTCCCGAAAAAACTCCGCTGGCCGTTGATCGCCGACGAGTTTCCTAAGCGAAATGATATCTTTGACGTAAAGATACTTAAATTGAAGCGCCTTCTCATTCCAAAGAGAAACCGGCACGCGCCGGCTGACCTCTATCGGCGCCAGGGCGACATCGTAGAGGCGGTCCAGGAAGGAGGCGACTACCCCTTTCGCCTTCCAAAAACGAGAGTCGCCTTCCTTCGATTTCCACGGCGGCTCGCGTAGGACGAACAGTACGGACTCGATGCCTTCGTCCGGGTCGATTCCCAAGTGGTCAGATAGGAATTCCCGGACATCATTGGATTGCTGGATCAGAAACGCCAATAAAACGAACTGGCTATGTACCGGCATGGCATAGAACAGGCGTTTTAGTCCGGGGTCATCGCCGCGACGCAATTTCTTGTCGAAATCTTCAAGGTAGGGCCGGAAAACCTGATATAGTCTATCGCTTTCCCCAGAGTAGTAAGCGAAAACATAGCGCGGCAGAAATCGTGCTCCTGGGTCGAGGAAGGCTTTTAAAGAAAGTTTTTTTCCTCTCAACGCTGATGTCTCAGGCTCACCATCGGCTAATGGAGCAAGCGAACCTTCTAGCCTTGCTTCTGCATCAGTAGCGACATAGACAATGAGTGTTTCTCGCTCCCTGTCCGGATCTGCATCAATGTTGATGTGTAACGTGTCAGAGTCGTGGCTGATTCTATATTCGAGATTGAAGGCAAAAGCAGGCTTGCGCTCTCCCTGGATCAGATCGCGGAAAATCGTAGCAAGCGCCTCAATGACGTTGGACTTTCCGGTCCCATTCCAACCGATGATGACAGTGATCCAATGCTCCTGATCAAAGTCGATTGAGACATTTTTTAGATTCTTGAAATGATGGCTAGGGCTGTCCTTTGGACTGCCGATTTTTAGCTTATCTAGGCGCATTGATCACGCTACCTTCAGTCGAAGGCGATCATAAAGCTTCCGTCCTCCGCTATCGGTCACGGTTTCCGCTTGTAATCTCCCCGCCTTGTCCAAGTCGCGCATCTGCGCGTAGATCTGCTCGACGTCCGCCGTCGAGGCACCGTCAGCGATGCCGCAACGCTGAAAGGCTGTTTGCGCGGAAAGCCATTCATCTGCCTCGCTCAGAACCTGTTCGAGACTTTTTGCCAATGTCATCGGCTCCTCCTTGATTGCTCTGGCGTGGGGCTTTCGACCTCGATTTTGTCGTGGCTGTAAGGCCTTTTGGGTTTCGATCCGCTTCAGCAATGCGCTTGCGGGTTCGTCGTCTGGATCCTGAGGGACAAGTGCGCCATTGAAAGCCTTGGTGAGGATCGAAGAGTTGAGTTTGGATAGTAACCGGACGGCGGTCGTATGATCGGCGGCAACTTGGTCAAGCCACGTGAAGGCCACCTCGATGCGGCGGACAATTTCGGTCTGCTCCTCAAGCGAGGGTAGCTTGAACTGGTATGCTCTGAGATGTGAGAGTGAGATCCGCGGGCGAGTGGCGCCGTGAACGGCCAGCTTCAGCTCTTCATAGCTTGTTGGGCTTGCGAGCCGGAAGGCGAGAAACGCCGGTAGGCATTTGGTGGAATCTGGGCGCACGCAAAAGCAGTCGGCCTTATTGATTGCAGCGGTTGGGAGGTCGGCAGGAAACTGACAGACACGGATTTCCTCTGCAATGAAAGACGAGAAAAGGACATCATCCGGTTCAAGCGTATGTCGTCTCAGTCCCTGATATTTTTCCTCGGAGATGTATGTTTTCTTTTGCTGAATAAAATGTAACGCGCCGATATTCTCTAATCGAACCACTCTTACGCCAGACTCAACATAGTCCGACGACTTCAAGTTCGATCCGAACGGGCCATCAAATGTCGTTTGAGCAATATCTTCGACGGAGACAATGCTCCAATCGGAGGCTTTTTTTGACAAGCGCCAACGTCTGGTTAACTCACCTGACGCAGCCAAGGCAAGCAGGCGCTGCTTGTAGCGGGCGATGAGAGCAGGAATACGGGCCAGTTCCCTGCTGCCGCGAGCTATTCGCGCGGTCAAGCTATCTACCTTAGCAACAATCCGCCGCTGCTCGGCGAGCGGCGCTAACGGAATGAGGTGAGTCCTCAGATAGTCCGCAGGCACGCGCTGCTGACCGACAGCACCCGACATCACACCTTGGGCCGCTTTCCGGAAAGACTCCTGACGAACAAAGCGCCAAAGATAATCGGGATCGATAGCCCCTTGACTTCGAAGGACGTGGAACTCGGTGGACCCCATACCAGTGGCATTGGTAAGGGCTCGAGCAACTGCTGATTTACCATTTTCCATGGAAGGCGTGATTTTGGCGAAGACCACATCGCCATCGCGGAAATGCGTGAATCCCTTAGAGACCTCGCTGTAAGGCCGATCAATAGGTGCGGCGATCGTGCCCGAAACCTCGTCAACGGCAGCCATAGGCACGAAGGATACGAGGTCTTCATGACTCAAATCGACCTCTTTACGAGGGTTTACGTCAGTGACTTCTCCAATGGGAATTTCAAGCCAAGAGTCAGGGCGATTGCTCATTCGCTAGCTCCCCTGTTGTTAATGAGAGCCTTCCGCCAGAAGCCATGTCTTTGCGTATTGTCCTCCCTTGCCGTAAAGGCGGCGACTTTCGAGCCAGAATTTATCATTCTTCAATCTCTGAAGTCTCGGCCAGTTCGTCGGTGATTTCTTCGACTTCGTTGAGAGCCGCGCGCAAATGCATAAGTATGGCTGCTGCGATTTCCTCTGGCTCTGTAAGAGTGTCCTCCGGATCGGTCTCGGTGTCTGCAAGCCAAGAAAGATCGAGATTGTCGGATCTATCTGCGATGGCCTTTCGGCTAAAGGATCGCCAACGATCTCCAGCACCGTTCTTCCGTTTCGCTATCCCGCCCGGGTCGCTCCCGTATACAACTTCAAACTGCGAAAAGTCGTCAGTCCGTAAAGGTCTCTTCTTCCCATATTTGGGGGCGTCATGACGCATATCATAGACCCAAACAGCCTTGGTGTTGCCCGTATCTCGCTGACCTCGCGTGAAGAAAAGAACATTGGTCTTGACCCCGGGACTGTAGAAAATCCCAGATGGCAGTCTCAGGATCGTATGAAGATTGCACCGATCCATAAGATCTTGGCGTATCTTTTGCCCTGCGCCGTCTTCGAATAGAACGTTATCGGGCAAGACAACCGCTGCCCGTCCTCCCGGCTTTAGGCCCAAGTAAATATGCTGCAAAAAAGAAAACTGCTTGTTGGCTGTTGTATAGACGATATCGTCCCGCTGCTTTCGAGCACTTCCGGCTTTTGCTCCAAAAGGTGGGTTCGCGAGAATGACATCTGCCGGGGATAAACCCTCTGCATCCTTGGTCAGAGCGTCCCCTAGGATCAGATGTGAGTCCAACTGATGCAAAAACGCGTTCATCAGGCAGATGCGGTACGTCCCCTTTTCAATCTCGACGCCTTCGTATCTTGGCGGATCGGCCTTGTATGCTCTCGCGGATACGTGGGCTCGGACGTAGTGATCAGCTGATATGAGAAAGCCTCCGCTTCCCGTTGCTGGATCCTGGATCAACTCTCCCAGTTTTGGTTGAGTCAGTCTCACGATGCAGTCCACGAGCGGGCGGGGCGTAAAGTATTGCCCAGCACCGGAACGGGCATCCTGAGAATTCTTTGCAAGGAGACCTTCGTAAATGTCCCCCATTCCGTCCATCGTTATTGAATGCCAATCCAGCTTGGCGATTCCATCGATGACGGCCTTTAGATTTTCAGAATGCGAGAAAACAGTTGTTGGGAAGGCATATATTTTCCGAACCTGTTCGCTCGGCGCATGTCCTCCCAAATATGTCAGCATTTCACGGTAGTGGCTAAGGAGATCATCACCTTGGTAATCGACAAGATCTTTCCATCGTCTACCGGGTGGAAGTAGGCTCTCCGTCTCATTTTCTTCTGCAATTTTTAGAAAAAGAAGATAGGTGAGTTCTGAAACGTACTCGTGATAACTTACCCCATCACCTCGAAGAATGTGACAAAGGCTCCATATCTTTCTAACTATATTATCAGAGTTCATAGAAAATCCAGGTCAATACTTTTGTCGCGAGAGAGCCTGATCCAGCTACTGCATCGACGTGCAGAGCAAGGTCAGCTCCGGTCATATGGAGGTAAGCGCCCTCGGCGCCATTCCGCCGCAACAGAGGCACGCTATCGTTCGGCTCTCCGCTCATTTTGCCAACCTGATCGGGTTGATAATCTCGATTCCTTCGAAATCCTTTTCGTTATCGGTGACGACAAGGCAGCCGTTCGCTTCGGCGGTGGCTGCGATGATGGTGTCGAGGCCACTGCGCGGGCGGCCCTTCATCTTTCCAGCCGCCATGAGGCGCGCCCACATCAGGCCAGCGTTTTCGTCGAAGGGGAGTATGCGGCCAGCGAACAGCGCCTGCGGACCCTCCGGCCCAGAGAACCATGCCTCAAGCTGATCGCGGCGCTTGCCAGCCGGTTTCTCCAGAACCCCCCGGCGGATTTCTGCGACGGTCAGCGAGGCAATGAAGAGGTCGTCGTCGTTTTGCTCACTCATCCAAGAGAGCAAGGACTCTGAGGGAGTAGGTTTCGCAATGTCGCTTATGATATTGGTGTCGAGCAGGTAGCGCATCAGATTTCGATGTCCCGCCCTTCTTCACGGACACGGACGAGATCGAGGTCAGCGCCTACCAAGGGGGAGCGTCGTAGCGCAGCCAGAATTCCACCCTTCTTCGGCGGCTCGCCGCCGATGGTTTGGCTCACTGCCGCGCGGAGGCGCGACGCCTCTGGGCCGTCTTCCGCAAGGCGACGGGCTAGGGACCGGATAAGATCGCGATCCGCATCTCGGGCCAGCACTTCAAAGCGCGCCAAGCCGCGCTCGCTCAAACGAGATCGATAATTTTGAATGGCGCGTTTTTGCGAGCTGCCCATGGCTGCCTCCTGAATATTTCCAGTAATATAGCCGGACGTCACGATTCTTTCAAGGAGGCTGTGAAAAGCGACAGACCGGCTTGGGATCAAGGGAGGGGATTGGAAGGCCTGCCTAGACTGCTCGGCGCCGCACTTCCGATGAAGGCATCTCAAGCCCATTGCGCGGCTCGTCTTTCAAGCAGACCAGATGACAATTCTAAGCTGGGATGATAGGGCTATAACGTGGAGTCGGCTGATGCACGGTCGAAGCTACATGGCTTCCCGCTTCAAGCGATTGACGATAGTCCCCGAAAGCAATAATTTCGGGGTCAGCCCAAAAAAACCAATGATTTCAAGAGCGCCGCTTTTTGACGGTTTCACGGTCGGCATTGTGAGAACACAAATATTTTTTCTGCATATTTTTCAATATCTTAACTGCTTGGCCGATAATCGAGTGGGCATCATCAGGAATATCTGGTAGGGCACGACGCCGCCGGTGAGCTGCTGCAGGCGCACCTGGTAGGCGTCGAAGGCTGCGAAGAGGATCGCGCCGATCAGCGCCTTGCCGGGGCGCCACGAACCGAAGACGACAAGCGCGATGGCAATCCAGCCACGACCGTTGATCATCTCGAAAAAGAACGAGTTGAAGGCCGACATGGTGAGGAATGCGCCGCCGATTGCCATCAGCGCACTGCCGACCATGACCGCACCGATGCGGATGGCCGTAACGGAGATGCCCTGCGCCTCGACGGCGGATGGATTTTCGCCGACGGCGCGCACCGCGAGACCGAGCGGCGTGCGGTAGAGCACCCAGGCGGTGAGCGCGACGGTCGCGAACGCCAGATAGGTCAGCGGCGTCTGGTTGAACAGCGCCTGGCCTATGACCGGAATGTCGGACAGGCCGGGTATGGCGACCGGCTGGAACGGCTCGATCTTGGGCGGGGATGTCACTTCCGGCAGCAGCAGGCGATAGGTGAAATAGGTCAGGCTGGTGGCGAGGAGCGTGATACCGATGCCGACCACATGCTGCGACAGACCCAGCG
The DNA here is from genome assembly GCF_016793485.1 of Mesorhizobium sp. Classification (GTDB taxonomy): domain Bacteria; phylum Pseudomonadota; class Alphaproteobacteria; order Rhizobiales; family Rhizobiaceae; genus Mesorhizobium_K. The sequence continues at coordinate 6,842 of NZ_JAEULZ010000034.1, forward strand.
GGACGGTGAGCGTGGCATGCAGCAGGCCGAACATGGCTCCGGCTAGTGCGGCCACAAGAACGCCGGTCCACAGGTCGCCGCCGGAATAGACGGTGAACCAGCCGGCGAAAGCGCCGGCCGTCATGATGCCCTCGATGCCAAGGTTTAGGACGCCGGCGCGCTCGCAGATCAGTTCCCCCATGGTGGCGAAGATAAGCGGCGAGGCAATGCGGATCGCGGCGACCCAGAACGAGGCAGAGAGGAGGATTTCAAACGCGTCCATCAGTTCGCCTCTCCTCTGCCAGAGGTTTCTCGCTCTATGGCGCCCCCCTCTGGCCTGCCGGCCATCTCCCCCACAAGGGTGGAGATCAGCCTGCGCACCGACCTTCGCAAATCGCCAACGTGACCGCATGCAATCATCGGCTATTTCCACCTCAGCCGGTAGCGCGTGAACAAGAGGGCGACGACCATGGTCAGCAGCGACGTCGCAACCATGACGTCAGCGATGTAGCTCGGCACGCCGGCCGTGCGGCTCATGGCGTCCGCGCCGACGAAGATGCCGGCGACGAAGATCGCGGAGACGACGACACCGATCGGGTTCAGCATGGCAAGCATGGCGACCACGATGCCGGTGTAGCCATAACCCGGCGAGAGATCGAGCGTGAGGTTGCCCTTGAGGCCGGAGACTTCGGAGAAGCCGGCGAGCGCCGCGATTCCGCCCGACAGAAGCGCGGTCTTCATGAGCACCCTGTTGACCGGGATGCCGGCGAAGGATGCCGCCTGCGGGTTGTGGCCGACGGCGCGCATCTCGTAGCCGAGCGCCGTCTTCTTCATGATGATCCAGATGATCACGGCCGACACTATCGCAATGACAAAGCCGTAATGAAGCCGCCTGCCCTGGACGATGCGGGGCAGTTGCGCTTCTGCGATGACGCGCGAGGACTGCGGCCAACCCATTCCCATCGGGTCTTTCAGAACGCCTTCGAGCAGCATGGACACGAACAGCAGGACGATGAAATTGAGCAGCAGGGTGGTCACGACCTCATCGACGCCGAAGCGTGTCTTCAGGATCGCCGGCCCGAGCAGCAGGAGGGCGCCGGCGGCCATGGCGGCGACCATGATGACCGGGATGAGAATGAAGGAAGGCAGCGGCAGTGCGCCGGTCCCGAGGACGACGGTGACGACAGCACCGATATAGAGCTGCGCTTCCGCGCCGATGTTCCAGAGCTTGGCACGGAAGGCAACCGCGACGGCGAGGCCGGTAAAGATCAGCGGCGTCGCGCGCGTCAGCGTCTCCAACAGGGCGAACTGCGAGCCGGCCGCGCCTTTCCAGACAAGGAAGAAGACCGAGAACGGCGACGCACCGGCAGCAAGAACCAGAAGCGCCGTGATCGCGAACGTCACCAGTATGGCCGCGACTGGATAGAGCAGCGTGACGATCAGCGACGGCGCGGTCTTTGGTTCAAGGCGCATTTACGCAGCCTCCACGCCGTGGCCGGCCATCAGTTCGCCGAGTTGCGCGATCGTTCGTTCGCCTCGCGCTGATGCCGCCGAAAGATGACCCTTCGACATGACGATGATGCGATCCGACAGCGCCATTATTTCTTCCAGGTCTTCGGAAATCAGAAGGATGGCCGCACCCCGCCCCCTTGCCTCAAGAAGCTTCCGGTGGACGTAGCTGACCGCGCCCACATCGAGACCGCGCGTCGGCTGGTTGGCAAGGATGACCGACGGCTCCTCGTCGAAGGCGCGTCCGAGAATGAGCTTCTGCATGTTGCCGCCTGACAGAAGCCGGATCCTGGCTTCGGGTGACGGGCATTTCACGTCGTAGTCAGCAATGACCTGTTCGGCGAACTTGCGCGCGGCGCGCCAGTCGAGGAAGCCGCGACGGCTGAAGCGCGGCGAACGATAGCGCTCTGCGATGACGTTCTCGGTCACGCTCATGTCGCCGATCGTGCCGACGGCGTGGCGATCCTCCGGGATGCGCCCGATGCCGGCACCAAGTGCTGCGCGCGGCGACCAATCGCGCGCCGCTGTTCCGCGTATGATGATTTCACCCGCCGTGGGGACTTCCGTTCCAGCGATGAGCGCGGCGAGTGTCGCCTGGCCGTTGCCGGAGACGCCAGCCAGACCGGTGATCTCGCCACCGCGCAGGGACAGCGTCGTGCGGTCCAGCGCAGTGCCGGAGGCGCGGCGGGCGGTCGAGACCGAGTTGAGGACGAATTGCAGCTCCCCCGGAGCGACGGGCGGAACCGGCGGTGGCTCAACCTCCTGACCGACCATCAGGGCGGCGAGTTCGCTGCGGTTCGTCTCGGCCGTGACGCGTTCGCCGGAAAGTTTGCCGGACCGCAGCACGAGCACGCGGTCGCTGACGGCCATGACCTCGTTGAGCTTGTGGGAGATGAAGATGATCGAGAGGCCCTGCGCGACCAGCAGCTTGAGCGTAGCGAACAGCGCGTCTGTCTCCACAGGCGTCAGCACAGCGGTCGGCTCGTCGAGGATAAGTATCTTGGCGTTGCGGTAGAGCGCTTTCAGAATCTCCACGCGCTGGCGCTCGCCCACGGACAGCGAGCCGACCGTCGCCATCGGATCGACGGCAAGGCCAAAATCGAACGACATCTTCTCGATGCGCTCGCGAGCGCCTGTCCGATCGAGCCTCCATGCGTTCAGCTTCTGCGTTCCGAGCGCGATATTCTCCAGCACGGTCATGTTGTCGGCCAGCGTGAAGTGCTGGTGCACCATGCCGATGCCGGCCTCCAGCGCGGCATGCGGATCGCCTGGCGGCAGCGCCTTGCCGAAGGCCTCCACCACGCCTTCGTCGGCGACATAGTGGCCGAACAGGATGTTCATCAGCGTGGTCTTGCCGGCGCCATTCTCGCCGAGAAGCGCAACGACCTCGCCGCGCGCAAGGTCGAACGAGATCGCGTCGTTGGCCACAAGCGGGCCAAAACGCTTCGTGATGCCGGAAAGGCGGAGGACGGGAGAGGACATGAGGCGACACCGTTTACGACCTCCTCTCCCCGTTCACGGGGAGAGGGTAAGGGTGAGGGGCGACGCCAAATCCGCGAAGTCAGCGCTGCCCCTCATCTGCCTGCCGGCATCTTCTCCCCGTAAACGGGGAGAAGAAAAGCTTCAGCTCGACTTCGGCTCTTCGTCGTTGATGACGGTCACCAGCGAGCCGTCCTTGATCGCCTTTTCCTTCTCGGCGACCAGCGCCTTGATGTCGGCGGGAATCTTGTCTTCGAAGGTGCCGAATGGAGCCAGCGAGCTTCCACCTTCCTTCATGAAGGAATAGACGCCGTAGTCAGCGGCCTTGAAGGTGCCGGCCTTCACCTCGGCGATTGCCTTGTCGAGCGTCGGTTCGAAGTGCCACAACGCGGACGCGACGACTGTCTCCGGATAGTCCGGCTGCGTGTCGATGACGTTGCCGATGGCCAACACGCCCTTCTCCTTGGCCGCGTCGGAGACGCCAAAGCGCTCGGCATACATCAGGTCGGCGCCAGCCTCGATCTGTGCGAAGGCGGTTTCCTTGGCCTTCGGCGGGTCGAACCACGAGCCGATGAACGCGACCTGGAACTTGGCGTCCGGCGCCGTCTCCTTCACGCCGGCCATGAAGGCGTGCATGAGGCGGTTGACCTCGGGGATCGGATAGCCGCCGACCATGCCGATGTTCTTGGTCTTCGACATCGCGCCGGCGACGATGCCGGTGAGATAGGACGCGTCCTGGATGTAGTTGTCGAAGACGGAGAAATTCGGGACGGCCTCGTCGGGCTTGAACGAAGAGCCCATCAGGAAGGCGACTTCGGGATAGTCCTTGGCAATCACGCGCGAGGCTTCCTCGATGCCGAACACCTCGCCGATGATCAGCTTGTTGCCGGTTTCGGCATATTCGCGCAACACGCGCTCATTGTCCGCGCTCGAAACATTTTCGGAGTAGACATATTCGATTTCGCCACGGTCCTTGGCGGCGTTGGCGGCCTTGTGGATACGGCTGACCCACTGCTGCTCGACCGGGACGGTATAGACCGCAGCGACCTTCAGCTTCTCCTGTGCGAAGACGCGCCCGGGCGCTCCAAGCGCGGCAAGGGCCGCGGCTGCGCCGGCGGCGCCAACCACTGCGCGGCGGGTCGGATTGAACACGTTACCAGAATACGATTTCGACATTTTTCCCTCTTCGAGTTTTGCCGTTCATTCCCAAATTGCAACAACACGCCACGTCCGAGCTTTGACGAAGAGGTCTCCAACGCCCCCAGCGTCAGTCCGCGCCCTTAGTGTCGATGATCATGACTTCCTCCACAATGCCTGCAATGCGCCACGACCCCCTCCGAACGCATTACATTCTCACGGGTAAAATCCAGCTCGAGAACCTGACCCGGAAGATACACCGATGCCTTCTGCGCCTCCTGCCGCGCAGCCACCTTGCCGCGCCTGATGACGGCTAGCCGGTTGGGGCGAAGGCGCACCGCCTCCATGGGGTCCGCCGCCTGCAGGACGACCAGATCCGCATTCCTGCCTTTTTCGATACCGTAGCCCTCGATCTGCAAGGCCCGGGCTCCCCCATAGGTGATACTGTCGAATACCATCGCTTTCTTTTTTTCAGAGAGCAACCGCCCGAACACAATCGCCATGTGGGCAACGTCCAGCATGTCGCCTTTGCCGAACGGGAACCAGGGATCCATGACGCAATCCTGACCGAAAGCAACGTTGACCCCTGCATCATAAAGCTGGCTAACACGCGTCATGACGCCCCAGCAGGTCGCAGCAGTCAGTGGCTGTACGCAAATGTTCATTCCGGACTGGGCGATCTGGCCGATCAGTTTGTCGGCATAATAATCGTTGAAATTCGCCATCGACGGACAATGCGAGGCGCTTACCTGCGCTCCCATGTCCAACCTGATCGCTTCCTGGGTCAGCGCCTCGATCTGGCGGGACTGCGGATCAGGCGTCTGATCGGTGTGCATGTCCACCAGCAAACCGCGCTTCTTGGCGATTTCGCAAAGCGTCTTCACCGCCTCGTAGCCGGCAGGGGCGGTCAGCTCGTAGTCCGGGATGCCCCCCACGACATCCATGCCCATGTCCAGCGCGCGTTCCATCGCGTCCACCGCGATCGGGTCGCGGAAATAGCCGTCCTGCGGGAAGGCAACGAGTTGCAAGTCGATGAACGGCTTGAGTTCTTCGCGCAGTTCGATCAGCGCCTGCACCTGCCTCAATTGCGGGTCGCAGATGTCGGTCTGGCAACGGACGTGGAGCAGGCCGTTGGCGATCGCCCAGCCGAGTGCGCGGCGCGCGCGTTGCTTGTAGGATTCGACCGTCGCGGTCTGCTTGAGTTCGGCCCAGGCGGTTATGCCTTCATAGAGGAGCCCGCTTTCGCAGGTGAAGCCATCGCCATGCAGAAGCGTGGCGTCGAGATGCCAATGCGCATCGACGAAAGGGGGCGTCACGAGCCGGCCGGTCGCATCGACCACTTCGCGCGCTTCACCCTCGATGGACGGGCCTATGTCGACGATCTTGCCGTCACGGCAGGCGATGTCGATGCCGCTGCGTCCATCCTGCAGATTTGCACGTTTCACAAGGAGATCGAACATCGCGCTTTGCCCCCATAAATTACTGTCTAATTGAACAGCAATTACTGACCATGCAGTCATATACTGTCAAGCGAGGTTCGGACGTGGATATATGACCCTCGCGAAATTGCATTCCAGGTTTGCGGGCCGCACTGAAATATCGCCTGAAGCGCTTTGCTGCGCGTCGACTCAGGCCTTGATGCCAAGTCCGGTCAGGAGCACGCGTGAGACGGTTTCGCGCGCCGCCTGGAATACCTCTTCGTCAAGCTGCTCCTTGTCGAGGACGGCCTTGATCTGGGCTTCGCATTCCGCATAGGTCTGGGTTGTTGCCCACAACATGAAAAACAGGTGCGCCGGATCGATAGGGGCCATCTTGCCCTCCGCGATCCAGGCCCGAATGACGTCGCCCTTGTCCTCGACAGCCTTGCGCACTTTCTCGTTCAGGAAGGCCTGCATGCGCGGTGCGCCGGCGAGAACCTCCATGGCCCATACGCGGGTGAGATCCGGCGACTCCCTGGAATACTCCACCTTCCAGTCGATATATCGCGACAGCGCCGCCAGCGGACCGCTATCCCTTTCGATACGAGCGATCGCGCCTGCCCAATCGACGAAAACCTGGTCGAGGACGGCCATATACAGGTTTTCCTTGGTGTCGAAGTAGTAGTGCACCGTCGCCTTGGCGACGCCGGCCTCGCTTGCGACCTGACCCGTCGTGGCACCGTCGAAACCGCGACGCGCAAACACAGCCGCCGCCGACCTGAGGATCGTGGCCAATGCGCGATTACGGGATTCGACGTGGCGGTTCACCCGGGTGCCGGGGGCCTCGGACACTGCCAAATCCTGCAACGTCTTTACCGCCGCGTTCGGCTTCATTCCGGCAATTTCCGAAAATTCGTCGGTGCGCCGTCTTTGTGCATCACACCTCCTCCCTCCTTCCTGCCCTTACGGAAACGACTAGGCGAAATCGGCATGCCCGGCAATTGGACGTGCCAGAGTTGCACAAATATTGGTCGCCGGGAAACTTTCCAGCGGGTCGTGCTGGCAATGCCAGGGCCGCGACCCTGCCACCCTTTCCGGTCGTGGTTTCCACCGTGACTTGCACAGGTCGATCCTATATAGGGCCGGCTGCCCGAGATATTCGGACAGGGAACCGTCTTTTGCTCAAGTTTTTCCGTTCGACCGCCAACCAGCGCCTTGTCGCCCGCCTGCTGCGGGAATCATTTCGGGAGCATGCGTTTGGCTACGGCATCGCGATCGTCGCCATGATCGTCGTCGCTGCGACGACGGCGGCAAGCGCCTGGATCATGCGCGACATCACCAACGAATTCACCGGCGCCAAGGACCTCATCGTCATCTATGAGATCGCCGCCTTCGTCGCTGTGATCTTCATCGTCAAGGGATTCGCGACCTTCTTCCAGACGCTCTTTCTTTCGCGCGCAGGCAACGCGATTATCGCCGACCGCCAGCGCAAGATCTACGACCGCATGCTGGCGCACGGCATAGAGTTCTATCACTCTTATTCATCGGCCGACCTCATCATGCGCATGACCCAGAGTGCGCAGGCCGCGCGCGGCGTCGTCGATACGCTGGTGACGTCGTTCATCCGCGACCTCTTCTCGGTCATCGGCCTGGTGGCCGTCATGGCGTTCCAACAGCCCATGCTGTCCCTCGTCGCCTTCGTCGTCGGGCCGATCGCGATCTTCTCGGTCAACAAGCTCCTGAAGCGTACCCGCAAGATCATGCAGAAGGAACTCGCTTCGGTTTCCAGGATCATGCGTGTGATGCAAGAAACCGTGTTCGGCGCGCGGATCGTGAAGTCGTTCAACCTGGAAAGCACGATGCGTAACCGCATGTACGAGGCGGTTGCGGATGTCCAGAAACGGGCGAACAGCATCGCGGCGCTGGAAGCGGTGACCAACCCAATCATGGAGACGCTCGCAGGGCTGGCGATCGCTTCCGTCGTCCTGATAAGCGGCTATCTCGTCGTTCAGGGCGGCCACACGCCGGGTTCGGTCATGGCCTTCATCACCGCGCTCCTTCTCTGCTATGAGCCGGCCAAACGGCTGGCGCGGGCCCGCGTATCGCTCGAGGCCGGCATGGTCGGCGTGCGCATGATGTACGAGGTCACTGACCGACCGTTGACCATGGAAGAGGCGCCCGACGCCAAACCGCTTGCCGACGGCCCCGGCGAGATCCGTTTCGACGACGTGTCCTTCTCGTATCGCGAGAACGAGACGGTGATAAAGGATCTCAACATCGTATTCCCGGCGGGAAAGATGACGGCGCTGGTCGGCGTGTCGGGCGGCGGCAAGTCGACGGTTCTCAACCTGATCATGCGGCTCTACGATCCTGAGAGCGGGCGCGTGCTCTTCGACGGCCAGGACATCAAGCAGGCAACGCTGCAGTCTCTGCGCGACAAGATCGCCTATGTGAGCCAGGACACGTTCCTGTTCGACAACTCGGTCATGCAGAACATCCGCATGGGGCGGCAGGACGCAACCGACGAAGAGGTGGTGGCCGCCGCGAAGGCCGCCAACGCGCATGCCTTCATCAAGGCCCTGCCCAAGGGCTACAAGACGGGTGTGGGCGAGAACGGCGTGCTGCTCTCCGGCGGCCAGAAACAGCGCATCTCGATCGCCCGCGCGATCCTCCGCAACGCCCCTATCCTGCTCCTCGACGAGGCGACGAGCGCGCTCGACGCGGAGTCGGAAGCGCTCTTCCGCGATGCGCTGGAGAACCTGCAGGAAGGCCGCACCACGATCGCGATCGCCCACCGCCTGTCGACGGTCCACCGCGCCCACAAGATCATCGTGATGGACGCAGGACACGCCGTGGAACAGGGCAGCCACGCCGAATTGCTGGCGAAGTCGGGCGGCATCTACAAGAAGCTGCACGAATACCAGCTGATGCCCTGAAACCTCCCGCCAGATCGACAAGGCAACAAGGACGACAGATGCAGCAGGTGTTCGACGGCCACAACGACGTGCTGTTCCGCCTGTGGAACCACATGAAGCGCGGCACCGACCCGGTGGCCGAATTTGTCGAGGGGTCCGAGAGCCAGGGCTACGAAGGGTCGGGACGAGGCCATATCGACATGCTGCGCGCGAAAGCCGGCGGCCTGATCGGAGGCCTGTGCGCCATCTATGTCCCGTCCGGCCACCTCGATTTCGCAAAGCCTGACGCGCGCGGTCACTACATCACGCCGCTCGCCGCCCCGCTGGAACGTCAGCCGTCGCTCGATATCGCCCTGGGCTTCGCTGCGATCGCTCTTCGCATCGAGCGCGCCGGCGGCTGGCGTCTCTGCCGTAGCCGGGAAGACATCGCGGCATCGGTGAATGACGGCATCTTTGCAGCAGTCCTACACATGGAGGGATGCGAGGCCATCGACGACGAACTTTCGGCGCTGGAAACATTTTATGCCGCCGGTCTGCGGTCGCTGGGACCCGTCTGGAGTCGCAACAACATCTTCGGGCATGGCGTTCCCTTCGCCTATCCGATGAGCCCCGACACCGGCCCCGGCCTGACCGACGCGGGCAAAAGGCTCGTGAAGGAATGCAATCGGCTCGGCATCCTGATCGACCTCGCGCACATCACCGAGAAAGGGTTCTGGGACGTGGCTCAGCTTTCCGACCAGCCTCTGGTGGTCAGCCATTCGAACGCGCATGCGATCACGCCGGTCGCGCGCAATCTGACTGACCGCCAGCTTGATGCAGTGCGAGAGAGCAATGGGCTGGTCGGGCTCAATTTCGCGGTCGGGATGCTGCGGGCGGACGGACAGGAGAACGCCGCGACCTCCATTCCGGAGATGATCCGGCATGTCGACCATCTTGTCGGCAAACTCGGCATTGACGGGGTTGCCCTCGGCTCCGATTTCGACGGCGCGACGATCCCGGTCGAGATCGGCGACGCAGCCGGTCTCCAGAAGCTCGTTGAAGGCTTGAGTGGCGCCGGATATGGTGAGGACGACTTGGCGAAGATTTGCCGCGGGAACTGGATGAGGGTCCTGGCATCTGCCTGGCATGAAGGGTCCGACCACAAGGTGTGATTGTCTGTCACGGCAGCCGCTCCATATGTAACCGGGGGCAAAATCCTACGGAGAATTGCATGACAAAGGTCACGTATGAAATTGTCGAGCATGACGGCGGCTGGGCCTACAAGGTAGGCGCGACCTTCTCGGAGACCTTCCCTTCGCATGCCGATGCGCTCGCGGCAGCCAAAATTGCTGCCGGCGAGCAGCAGGTAGCTGGCAGGACAGAGGGAATCGAGTACGAAGATAGCGCCGGCAAGTGGCACGGCGAGGTGTCGCAGGGCGACGACCGTCCAGAGACGGACATAGCCGACACGACGAGATCGGACTGAGATCAGGGATTCACATGAATATTCTTGTCGTCGGCGCGGCCGGCATGGTCGGGCGCAAGCTTGTCGAGGCGCTCGTCGCCCGGGGTGGGGTGAGCGGCAAGCCCGTGGAGGGGCTGACGCTCGTCGATGTCGTGCAGCCGACGCAGCCGGCCGGTTTCAACGGTAAGGTGCGGCTGGTCGCTGCTGATCTTTCCGACAAAGGCGTCGCGGCGGGGCTGATCGCAGAACGGCCGGACCTGATCTTCCATCTGGCGGCCATCGTGTCGGGAGAGGCAGAAGCCGATTTCGAGAAGGGTTATCGTATCAATCTCGATGGCACCCGGGAACTGCTCGAGGCGATCCGACAGGAGGGAAAGAAGGCACCCTATAAACCGAAGCTCGTCTTCACGTCGTCCATCGCCGTCTTCGGCCAGCCATTCCCCGAAAAGATCGGTGACACGTTCCACAACACGCCGCTGACCAGCTACGGCACGCAGAAGGCGATCGGCGAACTGCTGCTGGCGGACTATTCGCGGCGCGGCTTCCTCGACGGCGTGGGCATCCGCCTGCCGACGATCGTGGTTCGTCCCGGCAAGCCCAACAAGGCCGCCTCAGGCTTCTTCTCCAACATCCTGCGCGAGCCGCTTTCCGGCATCGAGGCGGTGCTGCCGGTCAGCGAGGACGTGCGTCACTGGTTCGCCAGCCCACGCGCGGCTGTCGGCTTCCTGCTTCATGCGGCGGAAATGGACACGACGCCGCTCGGTGCAAGACGGTCGCTCACCATGCCCGGCCTGTCGGCGACCGTGGGCGAGGAGATCGAGTCGCTACGCCGTTTTGCCGGCGAGAAGGCGGTCAAGCTGATCCGCCGCGAACCGGACGAGGCGATCGTCAAGATGGTCGCGGGATGGCCGCAGAATTTCGACGCAAGCCGCGCTACCGAATTCGGCTTCAAGGCCGAGAAATCCTTCGACGATATCATCCGCGCACATGTCGAAGATGAGCTGGGCGGCAAGGTACCGAACTGAGCAGGCAATACGACGCCGTCAGTTCAGGTTCGAATCCGGCTGGTCCGACATGCCCTGGAAGATGATGTCGAAGGTTGGCGCCACATCGACGAAGACATCGACAAGGTCGGGGTCGAAGTGGCGGCCGCGTTCGCCGATGATGATGCCGACAGCGTCCGCATGCGGGATCGCGGGTTTGTAGACCCGTTTCGAGACCAGCGCGTCATAGACATCGGCGATTGCCATCAGCCTGCCCGGCAGAGGGATTTGCCTGCCGCGCAGCCCGCGCGGATAGCCCGAGCCGTCCCATCTCTCGTGATGAGTCCAGGCGATCTCCTTCGCCACTCGGAAGAAGGAACCGCATGTGCCGAGGTTGCGCTCGGCTTTCGAGATCGCCGCCCAGCCGAGTTCCGCGTGGGTCTTCATAACGGCGAACTCGTCGGCGTCGAGCTTGCCGGGCTTCAGCATGATCCTGTCGGGAATGCCGACCTTGCCGATGTCGTGCAGCGGCGCGGACTTGTAGAGAAGGTCGATCAGTTCCTCATCGAGCTCAGGCCGGAACATGGCGCGGCGGAAAAGCTCCTCGGCAAGGGCGCGGACATAGTGCTGCGTGCGCCGCACGTGATTGCCGGTCTCGTTGTCGCGCGTCTCGGCAAGCGACGCCATGGCCAGGATGATCGCCTCGCGCGCCCGCACCGCCTCGTCGCGCGCTTCAACCAGCGAACTGACCAGCGCAACATTCGTCATGGCAACGGCCGCGATGTTGGCGATACGCTGGAGCATTGACAGTTCCGCATCGCTCGGCAGACGGCGCGTCGCCCAATAGGCGCCGATCGCGGCGACCGGGTCCTCCGCGCGCACCGGCACCATGGCGAGGCTTTTCACGAATGTCGGCCTGTAGGCTGCATGCGGGATGCGCGGATCGGCGTAGATATCCTCGATGACGACCGCCTGCCGGTTGAGCATCGACCAGCCGGAGATGCAGGTTTCCAGCGGGAAGCGCTGTCCCTTCCAAAGCGGAGAGATCGCGTCTTCCTCGGCATAATGACAACGATCGCCATCCCGCAGCACGAAAGTGATGCCATCGGCACCAACGAGCGGGCGCGCATATTCCCGCACAGTGGCCAGTATCTCGTCGACGCCCCGCGCCATAGACAGCTTCAGCGTCAAATCCTCGGTGGAGCCCGGATGCGTCCGGTCCTGCACCGACTTGTGCAATGCGCTCATCCAAATCCCCCGCGCACGTCGATCAAATCGTCAAGCCGCGAAAACTAAGGCATTGAGAGTTATGAAATTCTGAACCCGAGGGACGGTTTTGCTTGGAAGCGAAAGATTATGGCGTGTTGAACCGATTGTGATCGGCAGATCAACCAGAGCTTGTGGAAGCAACGATGAGCAACGGCCTGCCGGCGCCATTTACCGGCAGGCCGTTTAACTCAGTGGTTGTCGCGCGGAACGCCGCTCGTCTGGGCGACGTGCTGGTATTTGATGGCGGGCTTCAGAACCATGCCCTGGTCGAACTGATCGACCATGCCACGCTGGATTTCCTGCCACGGCGTCTGGTGCTGAGGATAGTGGTAACCGCCATTCCCGTTCAGCGAAGCGCGGCGCTTGGCCAACTCCTCGTCGGAGATGAGGATGTTCGCGGTCGCCTTCCTGAGATCGATGCGGACGCGGTCGCCGGTCTTGACCAGAGCCAGTCCGCCACCGACGGCAGCCTCCGGCGAGGCGTTGAGAATGGAAGGCGAGCCGGACGTTCCGGACTGGCGGCCGTCGCCTACGCAAGGCAGCGCATGGATGCCGCGCCTGATCAGGTAATCCGGCGGCTGCATGTTGACCACTTCGGCGCCGCCCGGATAGCCGATCGGGCCAGCGCCGCGCATGATCAGGATCGTGTGTTCGTCGATCCCTTCCGACGGGTCGTCGATGCGCGCGTGGTAATCCTCCGGCCCATCGAAAACAGCAGCCTTGCCTTCGAAGGCTTCCGGATCGTTTGGATTGGAGAGGTAGCGATCACGGAACTCGGCGGATATGCCGCTCGTCTTCATGATGGCGCTGTCGAACAGATTGCCCTTCAGATTGATGAACCCGGCATCCTTCTTGAGCGGCTTGGTGGCGCTCAGGATGACTTTCGGGTCATGGTTCGGAGCGTTTGCACAATTCTCGCCCATCGTCTTGCCGTTCACGGTCCGCGCATCCGGGTGCGGCAGCAGATTGGCTTTCATCAGTTCGGAGACGACGGCCGGCACACCGCCGGCATGGTGGTAGTCCTCGCCGAGATATTCGCCGACCGGCTGCAGATTGACGAGCATGGGGACATGGTGACCGAGCGACTGCCAGTCGTCATTGTCCAGCTTCACGCCAAGATGGCGCGCGATGGCGTTTAGGTGGATCGGTGCGTTGGTCGAGCCGCCGATCGCCGAATTGACGACGATGGCATTTTCGAACGCCTCGCGGGTCATGATGTCGGAGGGTTTCAGATCCTCGTGCACCATGTCGACGATGCGCTTGCCGGTCAGGTAGGAAATCTGCCCGCGCTCACGGTACGGAGCCGGGATTGCGGCAGAGCCCGGAAGCTGCATGCCCAGGGCTTCCGCCAGCGAATTCATCGTGGTGGCGGTGCCCATCGTGTTGCAGTAGCCGACCGACGGCGCCGACGATGCGACGATGTCGATGAACTGGTCGTAGTTGATCTCGCCGGCAGACAGGCGCTGACGCGATTCCCAAACGATCGCGCCGGACCCGGTGCGCTTGCCTTCATGCCAGCCGTTGAGCATCGGTCCGACCGAAAGCGCGATGGCGGGGATGTTCACGGTCGCGGCCGCCATCAGCAGCGCCGGCGTGGTCTTGTCGCAGCCGATCGTCAGTACGACGCCGTCGAGCGGGTAGCCGTACAGGATCTCGACGAGCGACAGGTACGCAAGGTTGCGGTCGAGCGATGCGGTCGGGCGCTTGCCAGTCTCCTGGATGGGATGCGTCGGGAATTCGAAGGCAATGCCGCCGGCCTCGCGGATGCCTTCGCGTACACGCTTGGCGAGTTCCAGATGGTGGCGGTTGCAGGGGGAGAGGTCGTTGCCGGTCTGCGCGATGCCGATCAGCGGCTTGCCGGACTGGAGTTCCTCACGGGTAAGACCGTAATTCAGGTAGCGCTCGAGGTACAGCGCGGTCATGCCCGGATTGTCTGGATTGTTGAACCATTCCTGCGAACGGTACTTCTTCTTGGTTGTTGGGCCTGCCATGGAACTCTCCGGGTATGGGTCGAGCATCGATATGCCAACGCCGGAAAACCGGCAAGTAGCTTTTGTCTGACAAATTAAATTAATCGATGCTGCAATGCAAAATGCGACCCTCCGGACGCGGCCGGTTGCCCTGGATTTGCTGCATTTCCATCAACCGACGGTGGCGTATACCCTGCCCGGCGGGGGCGCTATTCGAAGACGATCGTCGGTACGGCTGCATCCGACCGAGGGCGCTCCTCGGAAAGCCGCTCGGCGACTTTTCCGGCGATATCGCGGTAGACCGCGGCCTGCGGGCCGTCGGGATCGGAAACAGTGACAGGTTGCCCGGAGTCGGAGGTTTCGCGGATCTGCATCTCGAGCGGCACTTCGCCGAGGAAGGGCACGCCAAGCCGCTCCGCTTCCCTGCGCGCGCCGCCGTGGCCGAAAATGTCATAGCGCTTGCCGGTGTCAGGCGCGACAAAATAGCTCATGTTCTCTACGATGCCGAGAAGCGGCACATCGACCTTTTTAAACATGTTGAGCCCCTTGCGCGCGTCGATGAGCGCCAGGTCCTGGGGAGTGGAGACGATGACTGCGCCGGCCAGCGGCACCTGCTGGGCCATGGTGAGTTGGGCGTCGCCGGTGCCGGGCGGCATGTCGACGACCAGCACGTCAAGTTCGCCCCATTCGACCTCGCGCAGCATCTGGGCCAGCGCGGAGACGACCATCGGCCCGCGCCAGATCATCGGCGTCTCCTCATCAACCAGGAAACCCATGGACATGACCTTCAGCCCGTAATTCTCCATGGGCTTGAGGATCTTGCCATCGACGGCCTGCGGCTTGCCGCGGATGCCGAGCAGCCGAGGTATGGAGGGTCCGTAGATGTCGGCGTCGAGGAGGCCGACACGCAGTCCGTTAGCCAAAAGGCCGAGGGCCAGATTGACCGCCGTGGTGGATTTGCCGACGCCGCCCTTGCCGGAGGCGACGGCGATGATGGATGCGATTCCAGGCACGCCACGCTTGCCCGAGGTCTGCGAGGAAGCGGCAGGCGCCGGACGGGCCGGAGCTTGGCGGGGAGCGGGCGACACTGGCTGATGGGAAGTAGCCTGCGGGCGCTGCTTGACCGGCGCCTCCATGCCACCGCCTTTCTTTTCCGCGGTCAGCGCAACCATCGCTCCCGCGACTCCCGGGATTGCCTTGACGACGCGCTCGGCGGCGGCCCGCAGCGGCTCCATCTCCTGCGCACGGGCGGCAGGCACCGTGATCGAGAAGAACACCTTGCTGTCGGCGATGAAGATGTCCGACACGAGGCCGAGTTCGACGATATTGCCTGTGAAATCCGGCCCGTTGACGGTCTTGAGACGGTCGAGGACGGCTTCCTTGGTAACGGACATAACTGGCGGCTTCCCGATTGGCTGGGCCTCAGATAGTCGCTTTTGGGCACAAGACCAAGAGCGACCATCGACCGGCTAGCGGAACTCCACCTCAAGCTGACGTTCGGTTCGAGACGTCACATGGCACTTCTTTTCAAATCCGTCAGCCGGTATGCCGAGAATGAAGTCTTTCGGTATGCCGACGGTGCTGGAGACAGCGATGCCTGCGCCGACTTCCGAGAGCGAACGCACCGTGCAGTCGATGGTTGACTGCCGTCCGTTGAACTCGACACGGCCGGCCTTCAGCACTCGCCTGCGTACCGACATTTCCGGCTGCTGGCTGCGCCAGCCGACGCATCTGTTGCGGCCCGAGCTTTTTGCCTCGTAGAGGGCAGCGTCCGCATGGGCCAGCAGCGTGTCCATGTCCTTTGTGGCAATATCGAGCGAAGCGACGCCGAAACTCGCCGTGACGCCAACCTTGCGCGTACCGATGTCGATAACTGCCGCCTCGACATTCGCTCGCAGCTTTTCGGCGACCTCCAGTGCCGCCGCGCGGCTCGTGTGCGGAAGCAGCACGGCGAACTCCTCGCCGCCGATGCGTGCGATACGATCGGACTGGCGAAGGCTCTCCTTGATCGCACCGGCAGCGGCCACCAGCACCTTGTCGCCTGCTGCATGCCCGTATGTGTCGTTGATCTGCTTGAAATGATCGAGGTCGACCGCAATGCAACTCAGGTTGTTCTGATGGCGAAGCGACAGTGCAACGGCGGTGGCTCCGTCATCCTTGAAGGCCCTGCGAGACAGAGTTCCGGTCAGGATGTCCGTGCCCGCCATCCGGCGAAGCTCGATCTCGGCCATAACGATGTCGGCGAGATCCGACATGATCTCGATGTCGCTTGGTCCGAAATCGCGAGGCTTGTCGTCGATTGCACAAAGAGTACCCACGACATAACCGTCGGACGTCTTGAGCGGCATGCCGGCATAAAACCGCACATAAGGCTCTCCAACGACATGCGGATTTGCGGAGAAACGCGGATCGACGGTTGTATCCGTCGAGATGATCGGCACGGCCTCCCGGACGGTGAGCGTGCAGAACGTGTCCTTGCGCGGCACCTCGCTGACGGGCATGCCTACGCAAGCCTTGTACCACTGTCGATGCGCGTCGATCATCGACACAATCGCAATATTGACGCCGAAGATATTCTTGATCAGGCGGGCGATGCGGTCGAATTCGGGTTCCGGTGGCGTGTCAAGAACGTCAAGCCGGTCGAGCGCCTCCAGTCGGGCTTCCTCTACCTGATCGACAGGAGTTTCCGCTTGTCGGGTGCCTTGGGGCGCAGTTTGCATAAGCGCTTCCACACTGAATGGACCAACCGCCGACCTTCATTGGCCTCAAAGCGTTATGATTTCGTTTATGGTCAGCCCACCAACGAGGTGAGCGCATAAACGACGGCCGCGATCACAGCCGTGGCCGGCATGGTGATGACCCATGGCGATGACGATGGGGTCGGCGATGCCCCAGCGAACAGTCGAGATACGGCGCGCGGCGCGCCGGCAACCAGAATGCGGGATTGCTTTTCGAACAGGTCGAAAAACTTGTCCTCGCGGGGGAGCAGGGCGCGAAACCATCCCAGCATTGGGATAATCCTTCGCCGACGATATTTCCCGGCAAATAGCGTGCCAGAGCCGTTTGGGAAACTGCCCGAACGGGAAATCCGCCGGATTCCGAGGGGTATGGCGAAGAAAGCGGTGGACGTTTAGCTTCCGGCCATGATCGACAAGCTCGAATTCTTCATCACGCTCGCCCGCGAGGAGCATTTCGGCCGCGCCGCCGAACAGCTCGGCATCACGCAACCGACGCTTTCTGCGGCGATCAAGCAGCTCGAGGAGCAGCTCGGCGTTATGCTCGTCAAGCGCGGCTCCCGCTTCCAGGGACTGACGCCTGAGGGCGAGCAGGTGCTGGTGTGGGCACGCCGCATCACCGGCGACGCGCGGACCATGAAGGAGGAGATGCGCGCGGCACGGCACGGCCTTTCCGGCCATATCCGCATCGCCGCGATCCCGACCGCGCTCGCCATGATCCAGCGTCTGACGACCCCCTTTCGCGACAAGCATCCCGGCGTGACCTTCTCGATCCTGTCGCGGACCTCGATCGAGGTGCTGTCGATGCTCGGTAATTTCGATGTCGATGCCGGGATCACCTATCTGGACAACGAACCACTCGGGCGAGTGACCAGCGTGCCGCTCTATTCGGAGCGCTACCAGCTCATAACCGCAGCCGGAAACCCGCATTCCGAGCAGAAAACCGTGACCTGGGCGGAGGTTAGCCGGCTGCCGCTCTGCCTGCTGACGCCCAACATGCAGAACCGGCGCATCATCGACCAGCATCTGGCCGAGGCGGGCGTGGATGCGCGCCCTACGCTGGAATCAAACTCGATGATCGTGCTTTTTTCCCACATACGGACCGGGAAATGGTCATCCATCATGCCGCTCAACCTTGCGGAGACGTTCGGGTTCGCAGAACCCATCCGGGCTATCCCTATCGTCGAACCAGACGCCAGCCATACGGTCGGGCTAGTTGCCTCTCCGCGCGAGCCGCACACGCCACTGGTCGCGGCGCTGCTGGACGAGGCGACGACGCTGGCGGAAGAGTTCAGACGCGGCGTCTGAATTTACATTGATCATACGACCCGATTGATAGAAAAAATCTATCAATCAACGAAACCACTTTATTGAATTTTCGCTATTCGTCTGCTTTCATAACGAAATAGCGATCAACCGCTCGATAGGGAGGGTGCTGCGACCATGCAGCCCGCAGGTACCGAAATCGCATCGCGCACAACGGCGGTCATCAACGAATTCGCTGGCCTGGAAGGCCCTTTGCTGCCCATCCTGCATGGTTTGCAGGAAGAATTCGGCTTCGTACCCGACGAGTCCCTGCCCGTCATCGCCAAGGCGCTGAACATCTCCAACGCTGAAGTGCACGGCGTCGTCACCTTCTATCACGACTACCGCCGCCACCCCGCCGGCCGGCATGTGCTGAAAATCTGCCAGGCTGAGGCATGCCAGTCGATGGGCAGCGACGCCGTTGCCGCCAAGATCAAGCAGTTGCTCGGCATCGGTTTCCACGAGACGACCCGGGACGGTTCGGTGACGCTGGAGCCGATCTATTGCCTTGGCCTCTGCGCCTGCGCACCGGCAGCGATGCTGGACGGCGAGGTGATCGGCCGGCTCGATGCCGAAAAGCTTGAAGAGATTGCCGCGGAGGTGCGGCTGTGAGCGTCACCCTCTACATCCCCTGCGATTCCGGCGCGCTGGCGCTTGGCGCGGAGAAGGTCGCGAAGGCGATCGAAAAGGAAATCGCCGCGCGCGGGATCGACGCGAAGATCGTGCGCAACGGCTCGCGCGGGATGTACTGGCTGGAGCCGATGGTCGAGGTCGAGACCCCGGAAGGCCGTGTCGCCTACGGGCCGGTGACGGCCAAGGACGTGTCCTCGCTGTTCGACGCCGGGCTGACTTCGAGCGGGTCGCACAAGCTCTCTCTCGGCAGGACCGACGACATCCCGTTCCTTGCCAAGCAGACCCGCCTGACCTTCGCGCGCGTCGGCATCACCGACCCGCTGTCGCTGGACGACTACAAGGCGCATGGCGGCCTGAAGGGGCTGGAGAAGGCTGTCGCCACCGCGCCGGCCGAGATCGTCAAGACCGTCACCGATTCAGGCCTGCGCGGACGCGGCGGCGCGGGCTTCCCGACCGGCATCAAGTGGAAGACGGTGATGGATGCCGTCGCCGACCGCAAATACATTCTTTGCAACGCCGACGAGGGCGACAGCGGCACCTTTGCCGACCGCATGATCATGGAAGGCGATCCCTTCGTGCTTGTCGAGGGCATGACGATCGCGGGCATAGCCACCGGCGCGACGAAGGGCTTCGTCTACATTCGCTCCGAATATCCGCACGCCATCGCGACCATGACGCGCGCAGTCGAGATCGCCCGCAAGCGCGGCGTGCTCGGCGTCAACGTACTGGGCTCGCCCAACGCCTTCGACATCGAAATCCGCTCCGGCGCGGGCGCCTATGTCTGCGGCGAGGAAACTTCGCTGATGAACTCGGTCGAGGGCAAGCGCGGCATCGTGCGGGCCAAGCCGCCGCTGCCGGCAATCCAGGGGCTGTTCGGCAAGCCGACCGTAATCAACAACGTCATCTCGCTGGCCTCGGTGCCGATCATCATGGACCGGGGCGCTGAGTTCTACAAAGACTTCGGCATGGGTCGTTCGCGCGGCACGATCCCGATCCAGATCGCCGGCAACGTGAAGCATGGCGGCCTGTTCGAGGCGGCGTTCGGCCTGACGCTCGGCGAGATCGTCGACGACATCGGCGGCGGCACGGCGACGGGCCGTCCGGTCAAGGCGGTCCAGGTCGGCGGGCCGCTCGGCGCGTATTTCCCGCGCAAGCTGTTCGACACGCCGTTCGACTACGAGGCTTTCGCGGCCAAGGACGGGCTGGTGGGACACGCCGGCATCGTGGTGTTCGACGACACCGCCGACATGCTGAAGCAGGCGCGCTTCGCGATGGAGTTCTGCGCCATCGAAAGCTGCGGCAAGTGCACGCCCTGCCGTATCGGCTCGACACGCGGCGTCGAGACCATCGACAAGATCGCGGCCGGCATCGAGCCTGAGAAGAACCTCGCGCTCGTCACCGACCTCTGCAACACGATGAAGTTTGGCTCGCTCTGCGCGCTGGGCGGTTTTACGCCCTACCCGGTGATGAGCTCGATCAATCACTTCCCCGACGATTTCCGTCCCCAACGGCAGCTTGAGGCGGCGGAGTGAAAATGGTGCTTACGTTCCAGCATCGCCTTTTTGAAACGTACCTATGCAGCGATAACGAGCCGGACAGCATGTACCTTGAAGTGACCGAAGTCATTGAAGGCAAAAAGGTGCCGGTACTCGAAATCCGATATTTGGAGGACGGTGGTGCAATGACGTTCACCGCCTTCAAGGACAATCTGCCGTTCGAACTAATTGAACATTACGGGCAGTCGGCGAGAGTTAGCCTGACGCCCGTTGTCGATGCAGCAGCCGAATAGGAGACTCTGATGGGCCTCATCCACGAAATCGATTACGGCACGCCGGCTTCCAAGTCCGAGAAGATGGTGACGCTCACCGTCGACGGCTTCGAGGTTTCGGTGCCCGAGGGCACGTCGATCATGCGGGCGTCGATGGACGCCGGCATCGAGATCCCCAAGCTCTGCGCGACCGACATGGTGGACGCGTTCGGCTCCTGCCGGCTCTGTCTGGTCGAGATCGAGGGGCGGAACGGAACGCCTTCTTCCTGCACGACGCCGGTGGCGCCGGGCATGGTGGTGCACACGCAGACCGGCCGGCTGAAGCAGCTGCGCAAAGGCGTGATGGAGCTCTACATCTCCGACCATCCGCTCGACTGCCTGACCTGCGCGGCGAATGGCGACTGCGAACTGCAGACGCAGGCCGGCGCGGTCGGCCTGCGCGACGTGCGCTACGGCTATGACGGCGACAACCATGTGTTTGCAAAAAGCCGCAACGCGCTGTCGGAAAGCACCGCCAATGCGCGGTGGATGCCGAAGGACGAATCCAACCCGTACTTCACCTACGATCCGTCGAAGTGCATCGTCTGTTCGCGCTGCGTGCGCGCCTGCGAGGAAGTGCAGGGCACGTTCGCGCTGACCATCGAGGGACGTGGTTTCGGCTCGCGCGTATCGCCCGGAATGCACCAGCCGTTCCTGGAATCGGAATGCGTGTCCTGCGGCGCTTGCGTGCAGGCCTGCCCGACCGCGACGCTGACCGAGAAGAGCGTCATCGAGATCGGCCAGCCGGAGCACTCCAAGGTGACGACCTGCGCCTATTGCGGCGTCGGCTGCTCGTTCAAGGCCGAGATGCGCGGCGAAGAGTTGGTGCGCATGGTTCCGTGGAAGGACGGCAAGGCCAATCGCGGCCACTCCTGCGTCAAGGGCCGTTTCGCCTATGGCTACGCGACGCACAAGGAGCGCATCCTCAACCCGATGATCCGCGAGAACATTTCGGATCCGTGGCGCGAGGTTTCGTGGGACGAAGCCTACAAGCATGTCGCCAGCGAATTCCGTCGCATCCAATATCAGTA
The DNA here is from genome assembly GCF_016793485.1 of Mesorhizobium sp. Classification (GTDB taxonomy): domain Bacteria; phylum Pseudomonadota; class Alphaproteobacteria; order Rhizobiales; family Rhizobiaceae; genus Mesorhizobium_K. Next base: position 28,456 of record NZ_JAEULZ010000034.1, read on the forward strand.
TGGCAAGGCTTCCATCGGCGGCATCACTTCGTCGCGCTGCACGAACGAGGAAACCTATCTCGTCCAGAAGCTGATCCGCGCCGGCTTCGGCAACAACAATGTCGACACCTGCGCCCGCGTCTGCCACTCACCGACCGGCTACGGCTTGGGACAGGCCTTCGGTACTTCGGCCGGCACACAGGACTTCGACTCGGTCGAGGACAGCGACGTGATCATGGTGATCGGCGCGAACCCGTCGGCCGCGCATCCGGTCTTCGCCTCGCGCATGAAGAAGCGCATCCGCAAGGGTGCGAAGCTGATCGTGCTGGACCCGCGCGTCACCGAGACGGTGGATTCGGTGCATGCCAAGGCCGACTGGCACCTGCCGCTGAAGCCCGGCACCAACGTCGCCGTCGTCACCGCGCTGGCGCATGTCATCGTCACCGAAGGCCTGTTCAACGAGCAGTTCATCCGCGAGCGCTGCGAGTGGGACGAGTTCCAGGACTACGCGGAGTTCGTCTCCCACGAGAGCCGCAGCCCGGAAGCGATCGAGAAGCTGACCGGCGTCCCGGCCGAACTGGTGCGCGGCGCGGCGCGGCTCTATGCAACCGGCGGCAACGGCGCGATCTATTACGGCCTCGGCGTCACCGAGCACAGCCAGGGTTCGACCACCGTCATGGCGATCGCCAACCTCGCCATGCTTACCGGCAATATCGGCCGGCGCGGCGTCGGCGTGAACCCGCTGCGCGGCCAGAACAACGTGCAGGGCTCGTGCGACATGGGCTCCTTCCCGCACGAACTGCCGGGCTATCGCCACATCTCGGGCGACGCCGTGCGCGATATCTACGAGAGCCTGTGGGGCGTGAAGCTCGACAACGAGCCCGGCCTGCGCATCCCCAACATGCTGGACGCGGCCGTCGAGGGCACGTTCAAGGGCATCTACATCCAGGGAGAGGACATCCTGCAGTCGGACCCAGACACGAAGCATGTCTCGGCCGGTCTTGCGGCAATGGAATGCGTGGTCGTGCAGGACCTGTTCCTGAACGAGACGGCCAACTACGCGCATGTCTTCCTGCCGGGATCGACCTTCCTGGAGAAGGACGGCACCTTCACCAATGCCGAGCGCCGTATCAACCGCGTCCGCAAGGTGATGAGCCCGAAGAACGGCTATGCCGACTGGGAGGTGACGCAGTTGCTCGCCCAGGCGATGGGGCTGAACTGGAACTACAAGCATCCCTCGCAGATCATGGACGAGATCGCCAAGACGACGCCGAGCTTCGCCCTCGTCTCCTACGACTATCTGGAGAAGATGGGCTCGGTGCAGTGGCCATGCAACGAAAAGGCGCCGGAAGGTACGCCGATCATGCATGTCGAAGGTTTCGTGCGCGGCAAGGGCAAGTTCATCCGCACCGAATATGTCGCGACCGACGAGAAGACCGGCCCGCGCTTCCCGCTGCTGCTGACCACCGGCCGCATTCTCAGCCAGTACAATGTCGGCGCGCAGACGCGGCGCACGGCAAACGTCATGTGGCACGACGAGGACCGGCTGGAGATTCATCCGCACGACGCCGAGCAGCGCGGCATCCGCGACGGCGACTGGGTGAGGCTCGCAAGCCGAGCCGGCGAGACGACACTGCGCGCGCTGATCACCGAAAAGGTGGCGCCGGGCGTCATCTATACGACCTTCCATCACCCGGACACGCAGGCCAACGTCATCACGACCGACTACTCCGACTGGGCGACCAACTGCCCGGAATACAAGGTCACCGCCGTGCAGGTGTCGCCGTCCAACGGCCCGAGCGAGTGGCAGCGCGAGTATGATGAACTCGCCAAGCGCAGCCGGCGGATCGAAGGCCATCTCGAGGCGGCGGAGTGATCGGCGCTCCGCCCTTCCCCTCCCCCTTGCGGGGAGGGTGGACGGCCGCCGAAGGCGGAAGGACGGGTGGGGTAGCCTCGGACGCACTGCGCCCCTCTAGGATCGTAAGAGTTGGACCATGCCTCGCACCCTCGTGACAGCAGAGATGCGAATAAAGGCCAAAGGCCAGCGGCGCTTCGCGACGAGGGGCGAGACCTTGGTTTGGTATGAATTGAGAGACCTGAAGGCAGAGGGACTGAAGTTTCGTCGTCAATCGCCCATTGGTCCTTACGTGGCCGACTTCGTATGTTTCGATCCGAAGGTCGTCGTTGAAATCGATGGCGATCAACACGAGACTGAAAGCGGAAAACGGCACGATTCTAATCGTGATGAGTATATGAGGGCTTCCGGCTTCATGGTGCTTCGCTACGATGCAGGTGATGCGCTCACACATGCTTGGCATATTGCGCGAGACGTCAGGGATAAGGCCGGTGCACTGCCGAGGTTACCCCACCCGTCTCGCTACGCGAGCCACCCTCCCCGCGAGGGGGAGGGTGAGGTCGGCGTATGAGGCTGCGCCCTCCCCTTACGCAGACGATGCGCCTGACGCGGCGTGCGGCGGGTACGGCGTCAAGCAACCGCACCGTTCCCGAGGAAACGCCGGTGGCGTTTTCCTTCGCCGGGACGACGCATGCCGTGATGATGGCTTCGCCCGCCGATTTCGAGGATTTCGCGCTCGGCTTCTCGCTGACGGAAGGCATCATAGATGCGCCCGAAGAAATCGAGGCGATCGAGGTCGAGGATCACGGTGCAGGAGTTGATATCCAGATCCGCCTGAAGGACCAGGCGAACGATCGTTTCCAGGCGCGCCGTCGCAGGCTCGCCGGTCCGGTCGGGTGCGGGCTCTGCGGCATCGAATCGATCGAGGAGGCGATGCGCTCGGTGGACAGCGTTTCGCGCGACGCGATCACGCTGTCGGCCGCCGACATCGTGCAATCGGTCAAGCTGCTTTCCAGGGTGCAGCCGATGCATGCCGAGACCGGCGCGGTGCACGCGGCCGGCTTCTATGTGCCGGGCAAGGGCATCGTGCAGGCGCGCGAGGACGTCGGGCGGCACAACGCGCTCGACAAGCTTGCCGGCGCACTATCCCGCAAGGGCATCAACGGCTCCGATGGCGCGGTCGTGGTGACCAGTCGCGTGTCGGTCGAGATGGTGCAGAAGACGGCTGCCATCGGCGCATCGTTCATCATCGCGGTGTCCGCGCCCACCGCGCTGGCGATCCGCACGGCGGACGAGGCCGGCATGACATTGGTCGCGCTGTTGCGCGGCGAGGATTTCGACGTGTTCACCCACCCTGAACGCGTGACAGACGGAGCAACGCGCGATGTCGCATGATGAAACGCATGTCGATCAGGGCATCGCCAAGATCGTCCGCATGGCCAACCAGATCGGCACATTCTTCGAATCGAAGCAGGACCGCGCCGAGGGGGTGCACGGCATCGCCGAGCACATCAACAAGTTCTGGGAGCCGCGCATGCGTCGCCACTTCTTCGAAGTGTTCGACGCCGGCGGAGAAGGCTTCAAGCCCATCGTTATCGAGGCCGCTGCGCAGATCAGGCGGCCGGCGCAGCCGGTCACGCCGGAGCAGGCTCACGAAGCCGAAGAGGATGTGAGCGGCTGACGAGTTCCAGGAACCGCTCGCCGCGTTGCTGTTAAGCCGGACGCATCGGCTTCAGGGCCACAGCCCAGCGCAGAAGTTCATCAAGCATGATCTTCGCACCCGCCCCGGCCTGTTCGCCCGGGTGGAAGCTTCCATCTGGCTTGATGTGCTGAGCAAAGGCCGGTAGCGGCACGCTTTCCGGGATCGGCATGATCTTGAGCGTCGTCAGGAGCAACTTCTCCGTCTGCTGGGCGCGCAGGCCGCCCGACACGCCACCATAGCTTACGAGGCCGGCCGGCTTGTAGGCCCATTCGCGCGCGAGATAAGTCAGCGCGTTCACGAAGGCGGGCGGCGCAAAATAATTGTATTCCGGCGTGACGAAGACGAACGCGTCCGCCGACGCGACGCTTGCCGACCAGCGTTTCGTATGCGCGTGCTCGTACTCATGCAGGCGCGGATGCTTCGGCTCGTCGAAGACGGGCAGTTCGAAATCGGCGAGGTCCACCAGCACGGCATCGAAGCCGGCGTGTTTGACGGCCTCGCCATGAAACCAGTTGGCTATCTTTGGTCCCAGACGACCAGGCCTCGTGCTGCAGATGATGACGTTGAGACGAAGGGACACGGCGAAACGCTCCTATCATGTATGAATTCATACACATAGAACAGCGATGCCGCACTGCAACAAAGCAGTTGGCAAGAAACGATCCAAAGCAGGAGACGGATCGTCGCGGCCGCGTGAACGACGACGACCTATTTTCGCGGTGCTTTTTTCCAGTGGTCGCGGATGTGAGTGAAGCCCTCGCGGTAGACCGCCTCCGGGCTCTCGGCGAAGTCGCGCCAGACTTTCGTCGCGGCTGCGAGGTCCTTCAGGCCGCGCCCGAACGCCTCGATGGTCAGCCAGTCGTCGTAACCGCTCTTCTTGATGGCCGCGAACGTCTTCTTCCAGGGGATATTGCCCCGACCCGGAACGCCGCGATCGTTTTCGGAGATGTGGATGTGGCAGATGTTGCGGACGTGATCCGTGTAGGCGGCGATCGGATCCTGCTCCTCGATGTTGGCATGGAAGGTATCGTACATCGCCTTGATGTGGGGACGGTCGATGGCGTCGATATGCTCCGACAGGTCAGCCATCGTGTTCACGAGATAGCATTCGAAGCGGTTCAGCGCCTCCAGTCCAATGATGACGTTACGCTTGCCGGCATGATCGCCGATGGCGCGCTGCGAGGCGATCGAGCGCTTCTTCTCGGCGGGTGTCGGGCCCTCGCCCGTGAACCCACCGAGCGTCGAATGCATTGGTCCCGAAAGGCGGCACGCGCCGAGTGCGGCTGCGCAGTCGATCGCCCACCTCATGTAGGCAATGCCCTTCCTGCGCGTCGCGGCATCCGGGGAGATCAGGTTCATCGACGGATCGCCCATGGCCGTGACGGCCGTGCGCTCCAGACCTATCTTGTCCAGCATGTCGCCGAGGCGGGCGTAATCGTCCGGCGTGCCCTCGAAGATCGGAATCTCGACGCCGTCGTAGCCGGTCGCCTTGATGTCCTGGAGCAGGCGTTTGTGTTTTGCCGTGACGTTGGTTGTCCACAGGAACATGCAGAAGCCGATTTTCATGAAGTCCTCCCCCGGCCGGCACTTTTCCGGCCGATCTCGGGCGCAATCTAGCCGGGAAAATCTGGTCGGACCAGATGGGCCGCGAAGGATTTTCAGCGCTATGACAGGATGAGGTCGGAGGCCTTTTCGGCGATCATGATCGTGGCGGCGTTGGTGTTTGACGAAACCACTCGCGGCATGACCGACGAGTCGCACACGCGCAGACCATCGATGCCATGCAGCCGCAGATCGGGTCCGACCACCGCCTTCTCGCCGACGCCCATGCGGCAGGTACCGACGGGGTGATAGGCTGAGCGGGCGTATTCGCGTGCAAGCTTCTCCAGTTCGCGCCGGCCGACGACACCGCGACCCGGCAGATGCTCGCGCGCGATGATGCGCGAGAGCGCTGGCTGTGCCAGGATTTCACGGCTGATCTCGATGCCGTCGATGATGCGCTCGACATCGTAGCGCTCGGCCAAGGCGTTCGGATCGATCAGCGGCGCGTCCGCGAAGTTGGACGAGCGCAGCGTGACGGAGCCGCGCGACCTTGGCCGCACATGGTAGGAATTGAGCGTGCAGCCATTCCCCGAGGGGACGCTGCCAATACCTTCTTCCACGCCCGCGCCCGGCAGGAAATGGAACTGGATGTCCGGCGTCTTCTCCGACCTGTCCCCCCACCAGAAACCGCCGGCCTCCACGATGTTGGACGCCACAGGCCCCTTGCCGAAGAGAACGTATTCAAGGCCGGCCATCGCCTGCCAGTGCTTCTTCTTGTAGCGGTCGATGCCATAGGGCCCGGACAACTCGGCTATGACGTCGAAATTGATGTGGTCGTGAAGGTTCTGGCCGACACCGGGCAGGTCGTGCACGGGCTTTACGCCGACTTGCGTGAGGTGATCAGCGGGGCCGATGCCCGACAGCATGAGCAGCTTGGGCGAACCGATCGCGCCCGCCGTTACGATCACCTCACGATCGGCCCGGATGATTTCGGTGCCGGCGCCCGACGCGACCTCGACGCCGACGGCGCGACCGTTTTCGACTACTATGCGCAGAACCGTGACATCGGTGCGCAAAGTAAGGTTCGGGCGAGAAAGCGCGGGCCGCAGATAGCCGACGACCGTGGAGCAACGTTTCCCGTTGCGCGTAAAGGTCTGGTAGAAGCCGACGCCTTCCTGCTCTCCGGCGTTGAAGTCGGCGCGGAACGGCAGGCCGGCCTGCTGGGCGGCGCGCACGAAGGCGCGCGTCAGCGGATGCGGCGAGCCGCTGGAAATGCCTTGGGGCCCGTCGATGCCGTGATGCGGCCCGGCGAAGGTGTCGTTGCCTTCGGAGCGCCGGAAAAAGGGCAACACGTCGGCATAGGACCAGCCTGCGCAGCCTTCGTCATTGGCCCAGTCGTCATAGTCCTGCGGGCAGCCGCGCGTGAAGACCTGCGCGTTGATCGATGAGCCGCCGCCGAGCACGCGCGCCTGTGGATAAACGATAGTCCGCCCGCCGATTTCGCGCCCGGGAACCGTGTCGTAGCCCCATATCAGAGGGCCTGATGTCATCTTGAAGAAGCCGACCGGCCAGTGGATGTAGCGGTCGGTGTCCTGCGGACCGGCTTCAAGCAAAAGCACGGAGACGTCCGGCTTTTCGGAAAGCCGAGCGGCGAGGACGCAGCCGGCCGCGCCGCCGCCAACGATGAGGTAGTCCGGCATTCATCCTCCCTGGCCGCTCCGGCGTATGAGCGGACTCACAGGCATTCGTCTGCGCCCACAAAGAATTTTCTCCGATTTCGCCTGCGGTCAAGAGACGGCGTCGGTTATGGTCTTGAGGGGTTGTTGCAGCTATGGGTCTGGCGAGCTTACGCCAGGGGAGAGGCAGCGGCGCCGCTCCTCACCCCATCGTGTCGAGATCGATCAGCTCGATCTTGTAGCCGTCAGGGTCCTCGATGAAGGCGATGTGGGTGGTGCCGTGGAGCATCGGTCCCGGCGGACGAGGAATCTTCGCGCCGCGTTTTTCCAGTTCGGCGCAGACGCCGTAGATATCGCGCACGCCGAGCGCCAGATGGCCGAAGGCGGTACCGAGTTCATACGGGTCGTCCCTGCCCCAGTTGAGCGTCAGTTCCAGAACCGTGTCGGTCTCCTCGGGGCCGTAGCCGAGGAAGGCGTTGGTGAACTTGCCGCCCGGATAGTCGTCGCGGCGCAGGAGCTTCATACCGAGAAGCTCAGAGTAGAAGGCGATCGACTTGTCGAGGTCGAGCACCCGGATCATCGTGTGCATGTAGCGAAATTTCGTGGCAGTTCCGGCCATCGTCAGTCTCCTCCGGATTTAGAAAGTTCGGCTTCCGATCGTGACAACAAAGCACCCGAGCCGGGATCCCTGCAGTTGATCCTCGAAGCCACAGTTGTGTGATAACACGACAAGTTCGACGCCTGTCCAGCGGATTCCGTGCTGAGAGACTCCAAGTCAAGCTGGATGGCCTTTGGCGGCGAAAAGAGCGAAAAGGCGCGTCCACGTCAGGAGATAAATCATGCAGTCACGTGAGTTCGGCCGCACCGGCCGCAAGGTCAGCGAAATCGGCTTCGGGGCATGGGCCATCGGCTCGGCCTGGGGGGAAGTGAATGACGACGAGGGGCGCGCCGGGCTGCACGCCGCGCTCGACACCGGCGTCACCTTCCTCGACACCGCCGACGTCTATGGCGACGGCCATTCGGAAAGGCTGATCGCGCAGGTGATGAAGGAGCGCGGTGGCGAGCGGCCCTATATCGCGACCAAGGCCGGACGCAGGCTTCCCAAGCAGACCGTCGAAGGCTACAGCGCCGAGAACCTGTCGGCCTGGACCGACCGCAGCCTGAAGAACCTCGAGGTCGACACGCTCGACCTCGTCCAGCTTCACTGCCCGCCGACAGACCTCTACTACCATCCGGAGGTTTTCGAGCGGCTGGACAGGCTGGTCGAGCAGGGCAAGATCCGCAACTACGGGGTCAGCGTCGAGCGGGTCGAGGAAGCGCTGAAGGCGATCGAATATCCGGGCGTACAATCCGTACAGATCATCTTCAACGCGTTCCGGCTGCGGCCCGCATCCCTGTTTTTCGAGCAGGCCAAAAAGAAAAAGGTTGCCATCATCGCGCGCGTGCCGCTGGCGAGCGGGCTGCTGTCGGGCAAGTTCAAAGCGGACACCAAGTTCGAGAAGACCGATCACCGCCTGTTCAATCGCAAGGGCGAAGCCTTCGACGTCGGCGAGACGTTTTCCGGCGTGCCCTACGAGATCGGGCTCGCAGCCGTCGAGAAAATCCGTCCGCTCGTCCCCGGCGGCACGACCATGGCGAAATTCGCGCTGCGCTGGATCCTGATGTTCGATGCGGTGACGGTCGCCATTCCCGGCGCCCGCAATCCGGCGCAGGCCGTATCGAACGCCGAAGCCGCTGCTCTGCCCGCGCTCTCATCCGAGACGATGGCGAAGATCGCCGCGGTCTACGAGAGCGACATCAAGCCCTATGTGCACCAGAAGTGGTGATGTAGGCTCCATTCGGCATCGTTGATCTTGATCAAGGCCGGGGGCACCGGAAGGTCGTATCTCGTCCGTGACGCACCTGTCTCCTGCTCGCCCGTGTGGCCGCCTCGCCCGCCGGCGACGGTGACGCAGGAAAGCGAGCAGGGTGGAGAAGCCCGGATAGCGATGTGCTAATGTGAGCCTCGACAGGATGACGATCAAGTCCGATGGCAATCGGTCTACAAGTCGCTAGAAGGATGATCGAAAAGCACGAACAGGAAGGCCTGACATGTACAAGCACATCCTCATTTCAACGGACGGTTCGGATGTCGCCCAGAAGGGCGTCGATCATGGCCTTTCCCTCGCCAAGAGCCTTGGCGCCAGGGTCACCCTCGTGACGGTGACGGAGCCCTTCCCCTTCAGCGCGACGGCGGCGGGCGCTGGCTGGGTTCCCGGTCCCGCCGATATTTCTTCCTACGAGGAAGGGCAGAAGGAATTTGCCGACACAACGCTCGCCAAGGCCAAGGAAGCGGCGCAGGCGGCTGCCGTCGAGGTTGCGACTGTCCATGTGGCCGACGCGCGGCCGGCCGAAGCGATCCTCGATGTCGCGAAGACAGAAGGATGCAGCCTGATCGTCATGGCTTCGCACGGCCGTCGAGGGCTGGGCCGCCTGCTGCTCGGCAGCCAGACCTCCGAGGTTCTCGCCCACAGCACCGTGCCCGTACTCGTGGTGCGCTGATCGCGCCTTCTCGTCACGTCCATTCTTCAAGAGGAGAACGTCGCTTGAAACTGAAGACCTTTCTTCCGCTCGTGACCTATCCCGACCCGGCGTCCGAAACGTCCATCGCGAATGCGGTGGCGGCTTCCAAGCTGCTCGGCGCGGAACTGAATGCGCTGGCGCTGGAAGTGGAAATCCCACAGGTTTCTAACCCACTGTCGCGCGCGCTGCTCGATGTCGGAGAGATGATCAAGGATGCGCGCAACCTCAGTGCGCAGCGCAGCGATGAACTGCTGGCCGACGTGAAGACAGGGGCAGCCGCGGCAGGGCTCCCGGTCCGGATGGATTCGCTCAAAAGCGCGCCGGCCCTGCTCGGTGAGGTTGCCGGGGAGCGCGCGCGTCATTTCGATCTGGCGCTGCTCGGTCTGGAGCCGGACAACGCTGGGACGCGCATGGTGGCCGAGGGAGTTATCTTCGGTTCGGGCAGGCCGTCGCTGCTGCTGCCCACCACGGCCAAGCTGGAAAAGCTCGACCACATAGCAATCGCCTGGGACGGCAGCCGGGTCGCCGCCCGCGCGGTCGCCGACGCGCGGCTCCTCCTGGAGCGCGCGTCTTCGGTCAGCATCGTCACCGTCACCGACGAAAAGCCGCTGAAGGATAAGGATTCTGGCGAAAGGCTGGCCGAGAGCTTGCGCGACGCAGGCCTGAAGGCTGAATTCAATGCGATCCGCGCCGAAAGCGGCCCGATCGCGGCAACGCTGCAGCGCTACGCTGCCGAAAAGGCCGACCTGCTGGTCATGGGCGGATACGGGCATTCGCGCCTGCGCGACTTCGTGCTCGGCGGCGCGACCGAGGGCGTGCTTTCCGACCTGAAACTCCCGGTGCTTCTGTCGCATTGAGCGCAGGCCCGGGATTTCCGGGCGTCTCAGCGGCAAGCCTGTCTTCTCTTTCGGACTTCGATGCTCTAGAGCATCGGAGCCCCGCAAGGGGAAAGGACCAGGATATGAGCATCAATATTTCACCTACCGGCCTCGCGCGCGACCTCAGGGAGCGTGGAAAGTCCGGAAAGCCGATCCGCGTCGGCCTGATCGGCGCTGGCGAAATGGGAACCGACGTCGTCACCCAGATCGCGCATATGGAAGGCATCGAGGTCGGCGCCGTCGCCGTTCGCAGCAAGCTTAAAAACGCGGCCGATGCGGTGGAAATGGCCTATGGAGAAAAGGGGCATTCCGCCGAAGCGGGAACAGCCTCAGCCGTCACGCAAGCGATCGAGGCCGGCAAGATCGCGATCACAGGGGATGCCGGGCTCGTCATCGGCAACGAGTTGATCGATGTGGTGGTCGATGCCACCGGCGTGCCGGCCGTCGGTGCGGATGTCGGGCTGCGCACCATCGAGAACGGCAAGCATCTGGTGATGATGAATGTCGAGGCCGACGTCACCATCGGCGCCTTCCTGAAGAGCGAGGCCGACCGGCGGGGTGTGACCTATTCGCTGGGCGCGGGCGACGAGCCGTCCTCCTGCATGGAGCTCATCGAGTTCGTCTCCGCCATGGGTTACCCGATCGTCGCCGCCGGCAAGGGCAAGAACAACCCGCTCAACGTCGACGCGACGCCGCCTGCCTATGAAGAGGAAGCGGCTCGGCGCAACATGAACGTGCGCATGCTGGTCGAGTTTGTCGACGGCTCCAAGACCATGGTCGAGATGGCGGCGATCGCCAACGCCACCGGCCTTATCCCGGACAAGCCGGGCATGCACGGACCATCCGCGTCGCTTGCCGAGCTGCCGAAGGTGCTTATCCCCCGGGAAGACGGCGGCGTGCTATCACGCAAGGGCGTCGTGGACTACTCGATCGGCAAGGGCGTTTCGCCCGGCGTCTTCGTTGTCGCCGAAATGCGTCATCCGCGCGTGATGGAGCGGATGGAGGATTTGAAGATCGGCCACGGGCCCTACATCACCTTCCACAGGCCCTATCATCTTACCTCGCTGGAAGTGCCTCTGACCTGCGCGCGCGTCGTGCTCTACGGCAGGCCGGACATGGTGCCGCTGCCAAAACCCGTGGCCGAGGTCTGCGCGGTGGCGAAGAAGGATCTCAAGCCCGGCGACACGCTCGATGCGATCGGCCAGTATTGCTATCGCTCATGGACGATGACTGCCGCAGAAGCGCGCGCCGCGAAAGCGGTGCCCTGCGGCCTGCTGCAGGGCGGCACCGTGACCGCGCCGATCAGAAAGGGCGAGCTTCTGACTTACGACAACGCCGCGCCGCCGGCGGGATCGAAGCTGGTCGAACTGCGCGCCCGCCAGGACAGGCAGGTCTACGGCGGCTGAAGCGCGTCAGGTAATCTTCTTCGTGAGTTCAATCAGGTTTTGGCGCAGTTCCACGATGACCGAGGTCTGGCGCGACAGGACGCCGAGCCTGCGCTCGCAGGCAAGGATTGATGATGTGAGCTCCGCCTCCCTGCCTTTCGATCGCCTGGAAACGTCCTCGTTCTCGATCGCCTCATCGAGAAACGCAGCGTCGGCCGAGACCGAAGCATAGCGGCGTTCCAGTCCCGACTTCTCGACCGCGATTTCATCCGCCAGTTCGTCCAGGAGCCGCTCAAGCCGATCGAAACGACGCTGGTCGGTAGCATCGTCTCGTTCCGCACTTCGGGTCCTGAAGCTGAAAAGGGACATTCGTTTAGCCGGTCTTCTTCATCGGTGCGGGCTCAATCTCCCCCAGCAGTTCGCCGATGGCGCAGGCCATCTTTGCGGAGAGGTCGTGTCGGGCGAGCGCGAAGGCGACGTTGGCCTCGACAAAGCCCTCCGGCGAGCCGCAGTCGAAGGTGCGGCCTTGGTAGTGGTAGCCGAAGA